>NZ_SWDB01000003.1 GCF_005116735.1 Thalassotalea mangrovi
CGCAGGATAAACGCCTTTAAAACTCACCCGTAGGGAGTTTGTCAGAGGCCCATTTACTGCCCTATATTTCATATATATAGAATGACTATATCAATGAAATCTATGTTGTAAATGAACCTCGGCCCTAACTCTGAGTTGTGCAAAAACTTAATGGAGTTGGTATTACCTTTTATTAGCAAGGAAACGATTATGCATGACAGTATTATTGTAGGAATTATGTTTACTTCAGTAGTTGCCGTGGCTTTCTCATTTTTGTATTTTGGCCATCGCAATAAAATGGCGCTTCAGGAAACTATCCGCCTGGCGATGGACAAAGGGCAGAATTTGTCGCCAGAGAGCATTGAACAGATACTGCAGAGTCAGGCAGCGCCGCAAAAAGATTTTAAACGCGGTATTTTATTGGTCTGCCTGGCATTAGCGACGGCAGCGTATGGCTTGCTTGATGGCTATGATAGCACCATTATCGGTTTGAGTATGTTCCCATTAGCGCTCGGTGCGGGTTATCTGCTGGTTTGGAAGTTTGACCAGCAACAGCCATAATTGGGTTCAGGGTGGTAGATGATATTGCCCTCAACATTACCGTTTTGGCTATAGGTTTTAGGAATAGATCGTGTCGATATTAAAGGACTGGTTAAATCGTTTTCAACAACAACGGGATAGCCAATCATTTGCACAGGTTGTCGCTCAATGTCAGACACCATTGCAAGGGTATTGTCGACGTTTAACCGCGGGCGATATGGCTATGGCTGATGATATCGCTCAGGAAACCCTGATCAGTGTTTATCAACAGGTCGGGCAACTGCAAAATCTTGATGCATTTAAATCCTGGCTTTACCGGATAGCCTATCGGCATTTTTTACACATCCAGGCAAAGCAAAATCGCTGGAAGTCGATGACCGAGCAAGAGCTTGAATTTGCGTTACAGCAGGAAACTGGTTGTGGCAGCGAACAACAAGCCTGTGAGGATGAACGTCTGGTGTTGCAATATATGGCACTCCTGACTCATGAGGAGCGGGCGGTGATCACCTTAAATCATACCCTTGAGTATTCTCATCAACAAATAGCCTCGTTGTTAGATATGCCGCTGGGCACGGTAAAGTCCCATGCGAAGCGAGGTAAAGATAAACTCATCGCCTTTTCCCACAGACAACAGCGAGGAGCCGCGTAATGAAACCGTCCGAAGATTTTATTTTATCGCAATTACAACGAGGTTTTGTTGCCGACTCACCGGAACAGCAGAAACGTTTTATACAACAAACCGTACTTCGCATGCAGCGTAAATCCCGGCAACGAATGTGGGTGTTGGGCATATGCTCTGTGGTGGCGATTTTGTCATTATTGTTGTTCTTTCCCCTTGAACCATTAGTGCAAGTGCTCAGCTCGCAGACGCTGGTAGCGGGAATATCCAGGTCGACACTATTATTAGCCACCTTGCCGGTTGTCGTTGTTGGCTATGTGATGATCCTGATTGAAAATACCCGCTAATGGTCCCGGTTGTCATATTTGATCACAATCGTAAGTAATTGCTCCTTTTTTGCCGATCCGAATGTCAGATTTCTCTTGTTTAATGGGCTTATGTTCATTAAACAAGAGAAGACCAGATGAAACTTCAACACATATCCAGATTCATCGCACAGTGCTGCTGGTGGGGGATGTATCTATTTGCCGGAACGGGGATCCTGGTGCACTGGGTGGCAGGTGCCAGTATTGCAACGGATAGTCTTCCTGAACTGGGGAATTCGTCATTACATTTAAACCACAACCAGGACGTTGAAAATCGAATAGCGAAAAAGCTGTCATCAACACAGCCCAACACCTTAATCGGCGAAAATATAGCGGCGTATTTTTATACCAACCCGGATATATATGTTGGTGATATTACTGGCATGAACAGCATGGCAATATCCGAGCCGGTGTTTTCGGATGATACCAAGCGGCTAACCGCCGATGGGGATGAATCTAAAGCCATGTCCTGGCAAGGTGGCGTGTCGCTGAGGTTTAACTCTGTCGCCTACCAGCAAAACCTACGCTATTTAAATCCGTCTGAGACTGTGCTTTTGCAGGATGACTTGTATGGTCCGGGAAAGTATCAAATTCTCACCATCTTGCTGATGAGTGACGCGGCGTTAAACGAATGGCTTGCTGAGCAACAGCAGTCGTCATCGAAGAGCAAGCCAAGATGGTTAATTTTGCATAGCCCTTATGAGCAGGAAGCCAGCGAAATCCGCTATGTGATCATGGCGCACAAGTTATCTGATTCCGTTAATCTCGAGCAGGTAAGCTACCGGTTTTAAGTATAGGGGTGAAGGGACGGTGCGGTGAGTGAATCGCGCTCAATCAATACTGGCTGGCTATCATATTTCAGGTTTTTTGATTTAAGCCCGTAGGTGGAGTTCAGTACGCGGTTAGCAGAGACGGCACCAATTTCTTTTATCGGGTTCTTAATTGTCGTCAGGCGCGGATAAATAAATCGAGAAAAATACGCATCATCAAATCCGATAATGGAAAGTTGTTGCGGCATGGAAAAGCCAAAACTTCTTGCGGTTACGATAGCACCCGCGGCCATTTCATCATTGCCACATATCAACCCGGTAAACGGTACTTTAGATTTTAGAATTTTTGCTAAACCCTGTTCTCCACTTTGCTCACTATAGTCGCCCAGATAGAACAATTCATCGGAAAAGGTTAAGCCGTTATCGTCAAGGGCCTGACGATGACCTCGCAATCGCTCCATCGCATCCAGTTTCCAGTCAGGACCTGAAATATAGGCTATGCTGGTGTGCCCGGCTTCAATCATTTTCTGACAAGCCAGGTAACCACCCTGGTAATTATCAATAGACAGACACTGATCCTCAAGGCCATCTACCTGGCGATTGATTAGCGTAAACCGCACGCCTCGACTGTACAGGTCTCGCAAATATTGGTCACTGACCGCTTCCACAAATAAGATCAGTGCATCGCAATTTCGTTGCAACAGGAACTCGATGGAATCTTCTTCAATAGCGGCATCGGCATGACCGGCTGCGATCATGACATGTTTTTTGGCATTTCGCAGGGTGAGTTCGATTTCATTCAGGAGCATACCGTAATACGACCCCTGTAATTCGGAGATAACCACGCCAATGGAATTAGAACGTTTGGACGCCAGTGACTGAGCAATCGAATTTGGCCGGTAGCCTAATTCTTCCATGGCATTGAGTACCTTTTCACGGGTTTTCGGGCTGACGCGAGAGCTTTTGTTCATTACCCGGGATACGGTAGCCGAAGATACGCCGGCCAACTTTGATACTTCGTAGATGGTACTCATGGATTTGCTCAGGGGTTAAAAATATTTAGCTAACTTATCATAAAAAACGGTTAACCTTCAGCAACTTTAATGGCCAGGTATCGACAGTCTGGAGCATGGATTCTTGTCGCTAGACTCGGCTTTTAATCAATGCCGAATACGCAACGCCGCTATCTTTGAGGTAACGAGTTTGCGTTTCGTAGTCTACATAAACCAGTCCGAAGCGCTTGGTATATCCAAGAGCCCATTCAAAATTGTCCATCAGGCTCCAGGCGAAATAACCCTGGACATTCACGCCACTTTCGATGGCGCAATGGACGGCATTGAGATGATCCTGATAGTAATGAATCCGATCCAGATCATGAACCTGTGCATGACTCAATTCGTCGCGCACAGCAGCACCGTTTTCGGTAATATAAATTGGGGGTAACTGATAGCGGTTATGCAACTCCTGTAATAAAGCGGTAAATGCTTCAGGGTATATCTCCCAGCCCATATCGGTTACCGGCGCATTAGTGGGTTCAAGTTCTTCAAAAATGTCTGTGGGGTGAGCCTTATAAACCGCGCGGGTATAAAAGTTGACACCAAGAAAGTCGATTGGGGTATTAATAATAGCCATGTCACCCGGAGCAATATCCGGTTTAATATCAGCCGCAAAGTCGTCAATAATGTCCGGGTATTTGCCCTCGAAGATCGGACGGCTATACCACCAGTTGAAATAATCGTTTGCATACGCGGTTGCCTTGATATCATCGCTGTTGTCAGTTGCCGGAAAACCAGGCGTAAAATTAAGTACGATACCATTCATGCTAGCGGGGCAGTTCGAATGCAACACCTGCATCGCCAGCCCGTGCGCGAGTAACAAGTGGTGTGCCGCCTGGCGACCATCGGCCTGACTGGATTTTCCTGGCGCGTGAACACCAACTTCATAACCCAGGTAAGAGCTACAGAAGGGCTCGTTCAGAGTGGCCCAGGAGTCCACCAAGTCACCAAGTTCGCGACTCGCGATATCCGCGTAATTCCTGAACTCATAGGCAGTTTGACGATTCAGCCATCCGCCATTGTCCTCAAGGTGCTGAGGTAAATCCCAATGATATAGGGTAACAAAGGTTTTGATGTTTTTATCTTTCAGTGCCGACAGTAACTGTCGGTAAAAGTCGATGCCTTCACGATTCGCAGTTCCGTCTTCATTGAGCACGCGTCCCCAGGCCAGGGATAAGCGATAGGCATCAACACCAATATCTGCAATTAGGTTTATATCGTTTGCCCAGCGGTGATAATGGTCACAGGCAACGCTTCCATCGGAACCATCGGCAATGGTGCCAGGTTGTGCACAAAAAGTATCCCAGATACAGGCCTGACGTTTGTCGATGCCCCCCTCGATTTGAAAGGATGCAGTCGCAACGCCATAGGTAAAGTCTTTGGTAAGCATCCTGGAATTGCTGGGTAGGGATAATTTCATAGTGTCTCTTAATACAGTAAAGGCTCAGGGTTTGACGATAGTAAGTGATAACTGCGGTCGTAATTTAACCAGTTAAGGGTAATTTTTGCCTGAGCATGATAAAAGCATTGCTCGCAATTTCCAATTTATGCTATAAATGAAACCGCTTACATTTTCACAAAGGTTAGGGCTTTCGTTTCCAAAGGTCAATACTCTTTGCGACAAATATCAATAAAAAATAACCTGTTAGCGGGCCACCAAATCATAGCCTTACAGGAAAAATAACATCTGGGGAATCAACATGACTTCATCGAGTACGGTCAATCCACCGGTGCAAGCCGCGCAAACGAGCGGTAACTATACATTTGCACTTACGTCGTTAACAACACTGTTTTTTATGTGGGGGTTTATTACCTGTCTGAATGACATACTGATCCCTCATTTAAAAGCGGTCTTTGACCTGACTTACACCCAGGCGATGTTAATCCAGTTTTGCTTTTTCGGCGCCTACTTTATTTGTTCAATTCCAAGTGGTTCATTGGTTAAAAAAATCGGTTACCAAAAGGGGATTGTGGCGGGGTTAATCGTCGCCGCGATTGGTTGTCTGGGGTTTTATCCTGCCGCTGCGATGCACAGTTACCCGGTATTCTTACTGGCATTATTTATCCTGGCATCAGGCATCACCTTATTACAGGTTTCAGCAAACCCCTACGTAACCTTGTTAGGTAAATCGGAAACCGCATCATCTCGTTTAACCCTGACCCAGGCCTTTAATTCTTTTGGTACCACCATTGCGCCATATTTTGGTGCCTACCTTATCCTGGACAACGTCGCCTCTTCAATGGCAACCGCGGCTGAAAAAGCGGCTTCGGTACAAATGCCGTATGTGATGCTGGCAACGTCTCTGTTAGTACTGGCGGCGATCTTTGCCTGGTTAAAGCTACCAAAAATTGAAAAACATAATGAAACATCAGAAGCTATTTCAGGTAGTGCTTTACAATATTCTCACTTAGTTTTTGGGGCACTCGGAATTTTCGTTTATGTGGGAGCGGAAGTTGCTATTGGAAGCTTTATGGTTAACTTCTTCGGCGAAGCAAATATTGCCGGACTCGAAGAAGCGGAAGCGGCGAAATACCTGGGTTACTACTGGGGTGGCGCCATGGTGGGTCGTTTCATTGGCGCAGCTGTGATGCAAAAAATCGCCGCTGGTAAGGTTCTGGCTTTTAATGCGCTGATGGCTTGCTTGTTAATTCTGGTAACGGTTATGAGTTCCGGTGAACTGGCAATGTGGGCGATCCTTTTGGTAGGGCTGTTTAATTCAATTATGTTCCCGACTATCTTCTCCCTGGCATTAAACGGCCTGGGCCCTCATACCGCACAAGGTTCAGGCATTTTATGCCTGGCAATTGTTGGTGGTGCTATCGTGCCTCTGTTGCAGGGCATGCTTGCCGACAGCATTGGCATTCAATTGTCATTCGTTTTACCGATTATTTGCTATGCCTATATTTGTTACTACGGCCTGAAGGGTTCAAAGCCTGCTCAGGCAAACGTTTAATTGAGAAATATTATGACTACATTGAAAAAACATGAGAATAAATCTCGGCTAGCGTCTTTGTTAGTACTTGGCGCCACGTCTACCTTAATGGTCGGTTGTAATCAGGCTGATAACCAAGCCGTTGCGGAGCAGGAAGTTCCGCAATCAAAACCTGTCGCAATGGAACACAACATCGACATTTGGCCGGAACTGAATTTGCCAGTGAAAAAGGATCCTGAGATAGAACGAAAAATCTCTGAGTATCTGGCAAAGATGACCCTGGAGCAGAAAGTCGCGCAAATGATCCAACCAGAAATTCGTGATATTACGGTTGCAGACATGCGCAAATACGGGTTTGGCTCGTACCTTAATGGCGGCGGCTCCTTCCCTAATAACGATAAGCATTCCACTCCCGATGATTGGATTAATCTTGCGGAAGCCATGTATCAGGCGTCAATGGATGACAGCGAAGATGGTATTGCCATTCCTACCATGTGGGGCACGGATGCGGTACATGGTCATAACAATGTGATCGGCGCTACGTTATTTCCGCATAACATTGGCCTTGGCGCTGCAAACAATCCAGAGTTGCTCGAGCAGATTGCTGCGATTACTGCTACCGAGGTAATGGTAACCGGGATTGACTGGGTATTTGCGCCAACGGTAGCCGTAGTACGTGATGATCGCTGGGGCAGAACGTATGAGGGCTACTCGGAAGATCCGGAAATTGTGCGAGAATATTCCGCGGCCATCGTTCGTGGTCTGCAAGGCGCAGCGGAAAAAGACTTCCTTGGTGACAGTCGGGTTATCTCTACGGTAAAACATTTTGTTGGCGACGGTGGTACCGAAAACGGTGATGATCAGGGTAACAACCTGGCATCCGAACAGGAACTTTATGACATTCACGCACAAGGGTACGTCGGCGGTTTAAGTGCAGGTTCTCAAAGTGTAATGGCATCGTTTAACAGCTGGCATGGTGAGAAAAACCACGGTAACAAATATCTGTTAACCGATGTGTTAAAAGACAAAATGGGCTTTGATGGCTTTGTCGTTGGTGACTGGAATGGTCACGGTCAGATTCCGGGTTGTACGAATGACAACTGTAGCCAGACCATCAATGCCGGCCTGGATATCTTTATGGTGCCAACCGACGCCTGGAAGCCTTTATATGAGAATACCATTGCCCAGGTGAAATCTGGCGAAATCCCCATGTCTCGCATCGATGACGCGGTATCCCGTATCCTGCGCGTTAAACTGCGAGCAGGTTTGTTTGAAAAACCAAGCCCGGCGAATCGTCCTGTTTCCGGCAAACTCGAATTAATCGGCGCTGCTGAACATCGAGCGGTTGCTCGCCAGGCGGTCAGGGAATCTTTGGTTCTGTTGAAAAATAAAGGCAATGTATTACCGCTGAATCCGACGCAAAAAATCTTAATGGCCGGTGATGGTGCTGACAACATTGGCAAGCAGTCTGGTGGTTGGACCATCACCTGGCAAGGTACCGGTAATACCAATGAAGATTTCCCTGGCGGTACATCGATTTACGCCGGATTTGAAAAGGCTGTTAAGGCCGCTGGCGGGGACATAGAACTTGCCGCAGATGGTAATTACAAGGTTAAACCGGATGTTGCTGTGGTGGTATTTGGTGAAGAACCTTATGCCGAGGGTATTGGTGATATCGACAACCTTGAATATCAACGGGGCAATAAAAAAGATTTGGCCTTGTTAAAGAAACTAAAGGCAGAAGGGATTCCGGTCGTATCGGTGTTCATTTCCGGTCGTCCGATGTGGGTAAATGCCGAGTTAAATGCTTCTGATGCGTTTGTAGCCGCCTGGTTACCGGGCAGTGAAGGGCAGGGGATTGCTGATGTGCTACTTACTAATGAGAAAGGCAAAGTACAACATGACTTTGTTGGTAAACTGTCTTTTTCGTGGCCCAAATCCGCAAACCAGGCCACAGTGAATCGCAATGATGAAGACTATGCCCCATTGCTGCCTTACGGTTTCGGCCTGCAATATGGCGATGACAATGTGTTGGCCGATGATTTAGACGAAACGGTGACTAAGTCAGCCGATGCCGATCAGCCGTTAGTGTTGTTTGAGCATGCCGCGAAAGCGCCTTGGGCATTAACCATGATGTCTGGAACTGAAGTTTCACTGGTGAACAGCTCTGTTGTTGAGTTGGGCAGTATTAAATTGCAAACCATGGATAAGGACGTTCAGGAAGATGCCCGAACCATCACGTTTGCAGGTAACGATAAGGCAATGGTCGCTTTGCGTGGTAACTTTGTTGAAGATTTGCGTCGCTATAGTGAAAATCAGTCAGCGATTACTTTACTGGTTCGCAAAGATCAGGAATTCAGCGATAAGGTCTATCTGGAAATGCACTGCGATGAGGAAGGTTGTCAAACCCGCGTCGATATTACTGAAAAAATGGCCGGTTTTACTATCGATGAGTGGCAGGTGCTGAGTGTTGATCTTAAATGTTTCACTGATCAGGGCTTAAATATTGCCCGTACGACTTTGCCATTCGGTATTTCTACATCCGGCAGCGGTATCGTATCTTTTGCCGACATTAAACTGGCACCGAATAAAGCATCTACCGCATTAATCAGCTGTCAGTAATCTGACACTATCCAATCAACTGGCTATCGAAATCTGTGCATTTTGGTAGTCAGTTTTTTATTTCTCCTATGGAAAAATTTCAGGGATAAAGCAATGAATGCATCGAACCTAAACTATAAAGATATTTTGACAGTACCTTTGATCACTCTGACACTTGCAGGTTGCAGTAGTGAAAGTGGCAGTGATGAACCTTCGGTAAATACTGAGGCACCGATATTTCCCAGCCAAGTAACGGCTAGAAGTCCCCACTGGCAGCTGTTGTGGCAGGACGAATTTGACGGTGCCATTATAGATAGCCGTAACTGGCAGTTTGAACAAAATTGCTGGGGTGGGGGTAACAATGAGCAGCAGTGTTATACCAACCGGGCAGAGAATGCGTTTGTAGAAGCAGGTTTTTTACATATCGTTGCGCGCAAAGAGTCCTTCACCGGACCTGCTGAAAAAGACGATTCTGACAACTATTTGACGGCCGGTACCAAGACCTTGCCTTTTACTTCAGCCAGACTGCGTAGCAAAGGTTTACAAGACTGGCGTTATGGCCGGGTTGAAGTCCGGGCAAAACTACCACAGGGGCAGGGAACCTGGCCGGCAATCTGGATGTTACCGACAGGCAATGTTTACGGTAGCTGGGCGGCATCCGGCGAAATCGATATCATGGAAGCGGTAAACCTTGGCACTCAAAGTGATGCCGTATGGGCAAAACCCGGAGATCTGGAAAAACGCATACACGGTACTCTACACTATGGCGGAATCTCACCGGACAATGTTTATAACGGCCGGGAATTTGTCTTAAATAACGCTAGCCCCTGGGAAACATTTCACACCTATGCGATTGAATGGCAAGAAGGGGAAATCCGCTGGTATATGGACGATGTCCATTATGCAACTCAGACCCGGGATAGCTGGTATAGCCAACCAAGCAATGAAAATGGTGATAATACCGAAGCTCAGGGTAGCGCGCCGTTTGATCAGGAATTTCACTTGTTACTGAATCTGGCGATTGGAGGGGATTGGGCTGCTAACACTAATGAAAAAGGTATCGCTGAAGATTTAACCGAGGCCCGGCTGATTGTCGATTTTGTTCGCGTATATCAATGCTCGGTCGATAAACAATCAGGGCGGGGTTGTGAGGCAATTTCAGAGCAGGCGCCAATCGTAACAACGCCAACATCTTAACCTTTTCCCAACACTTGCTGTTCAGCGGTTAACCACTGGCAGCAATCTTTATACGAATTCTACAAACAGGTTGCAGGTGAGTCTTCCAGTTTGTGGATTCGCGTCAATATCCCTGTCGATATCGACGATCGTAGAATGTAATAAATTTCCCGGATAAATTACTAACCGATTCGGCTTGTATTCGAGGCGTTGATATAACTCGTACTGGTCATTGCTCGCGGTAATGTACTGACTTTCTGGCTCACCAAATTGATGTAAATGTTGTTGCCGATAGTTTTGGTAGGTCTGGAAACGGTTTTGATGGATACGTTCGAACCCACTGGATTTGTGACGAAACAGGCCTGTATCGCCATGAACACCGTTATTTAAGTAAATCAATACCGCGAAATAAAAGGGACGTTCAGTATCAAAATGTGGCATTCGCTGCAGAAGTTGCAGGTTTTCCTGCTCAGTACTTAACAGTGACAGGTAAGCATCCATAGGTTTTAATCTAAGCGTTCTAGGCACCTGATAAACCTTGTATATACCTTGATATACCGCCTGTAACAGCGGCACATAATACTCGGGCGGAATTTTCGCCCGAACCCCGGGGTATAACGAAAATTTATCTGGTTCAAAGCTGATTTGCTGAGCAAGCTCCTCCAATGCGGTCGATGATGAAAGAAAATCATCGATAATAATCACCGGGGTCTGCTCATTACCTACCCGAATCACCTCTGGCGTAAAATCAGCATTGATGTCGGCTATCGGTTGCATTTATCGTTATCCATCAGAGAGTCGCGTATCTGTTGCTCAGTTAACTATTTGCTGCCCGACAATAGTGCTGGATGAAATCATTGTGATCTGGCCAGCTATCGACCTTCTTGCGAACCCCATTTTTTATCTTGTTGAGAAACGCTTCCAGTTCCTTATCGCCCATCATGTCGACAATTGGGTGATACTGTTCTGGCATCAATCCCTGACCTAGCATCACTTGCACCCAGGATGATTCACCAAATAAATCATCTTGTTTTTTGAAATTGCGACCTGACTCTTTAAATAGCTTCATTCGGTGTTGCAAAGACTCTGGAATATCCATGTTTGCACAATAACGCCAGAATGGGGTGTCACGGCGATCCGTCAGATGGTAATGGAGGATAATGAAATCGCGAATATTGTTAGCCTCTTCGCGGGTTTGAGCATTGTACTCATCCACATCTGACTGCTGAATGCCATGGTGAGGGAACAATTGCATCAGGCGCACAATGGCTTTCTGGAAAAGGTGGATACCGGTTGATTCCAGCGGCTCGATAAAACCGGATGCAAGACCCACGGCAATACAGTTCTTTTTCCAGTGAGTGCGACGGGCACCAGTTTTGTATTTTATGACTCTTGGCTCATTCAATAATTCGCCATCAATGTTATCAAGCAGGGTTTGCTTGGCCTCTTCATCACTCATGTATTTACTGCAGAAAACCAATCCATTACCGGTACGGCTTTGCAACGGGATGCGCCACTGCCAACCTGCATCGCGGGCGATAGAGCGGGTATATGGAACTGGACGTTCTGTGGATTTGGTCTGCACGGCAATCGCACTATCACAAGGCAGATAATGACTCCAGTCGTCGTAGCCACTATGCAAGGCCTGCTCGATAAGCAGTCCCCGAAAACCGGTGCAGTCGAGATACAAATCACCTTCTACGGTTTTACCATTGGCCAGATGTAATTTTTCGATGTATCCGTTATCGGAATTCAGCACTACTTTCTGAATTTTTCCTTCAACTCGCTGGCAACCATGTTGCTCAGCGATATTGCGCAAGAATTTGGCGTACAGGCCGGCGTCCAGGTGATAAGCATGATTAAGATCCTGGTTTGCCATCACCGCGAACTTGCCTTCTCTGGAAGCTAGATGCTCTGGACAATAATCGCCGATGTCACCAACTAAGCCTTTTTGCAGGCCTTTTAACCAAAAGTGATGGAAACCGCAGGCCCAGCAATCCTGGCCTAGAAAACCAAATGAGTGGACATAGTCCTTGTTAACATCGCGCCAGTTTTCAAAGGAGATACCAAGCTTGAAGGTGGCATTGGTAGCCGCCATCACTTCCGCTTCATTGATGCCGAGCATACGATGGAATATATGCAGGGTTGGGATCGTGGCTTCGCCAACGCCAACGGTTGGGATCTCATCGGACTCCACAAGAGTGACTGAAATGGTTTTACCAAGTAGTTTGGTTAATGCAGCAGCTGCCATCCAGCCGGCGGTGCCACCACCGGCAATAACCACATTTTGAATTTTTTTATCTGTCATCTTTTCAGCTTCTCTATTAATTCTGCGCGGATTTTTCTTGCGGTTGATTCCTGCAACGGTAATTCTAACCGTTCATGTTTTTCGGTTGGGAAATGCTCTGGACCCACCTCATCGTGTTCAAAAATATAGTGATTGAACAGTTGCTGCCAGGCTTTTCGCTGTGCTTTTGGTAAGCTTCTTATCGAAAGAATTGCTAATAACAAGGCATTGTTGGGACGCCCCATAAACCCTGGACTATCTCGCCACCAATGAGTAACTAACATATTTACCGGATCAAGGGCTTCTACATGGTGCCACCACATGCTTGGTAAATATAACGCATCACCAGCGTCAAGTTCGGCTATCTGCGCGGCTTCAATGGCATCTGCAAACTTTGGATATTTTTGTAGATCCGGCGCTGCGAAATCGACCAGAGATATATCCTGGCCACCCGGAGCAAAATCCATTGGCCCCACGTACAAATTATGAATTTGATCCGGTGGGAACAAGGTAAAGCGGCGTCTGCCGACTGCCGAAACGGCAATATTATGCGGAAAATCAAAATGAGCGGCAATTCGGCTTTGATTACCAATCCAGATACTGGTTAGTGCCTGATGACCTTCTAAATCGATACTGTGTGCTTCTTTAAACCCCGGCAGAAAACGGGTTACTTCCGTTGAGCCCACATACATAGTGGGCGATTCAGAATCATCTGCATGGCTTAACAGTTTGTCGAGTACCGGATTTAAATCGATTTTCGAGGCGCGATAGTTAAAACCGTCAAAGGTATCGTTGTAAAACACCCGACCGTTAATCTCCGGATCTCCATAACAAGCTATCACCGGATTGCCGGTATAAAGTGTTCGCAGGTAATCGCAAGCATGGGCCGCTGACTGCATTCCCGCCTCTACCAACGGCCAGTGGCGGGCGGCGCCTTTTAAAATTAAAGGCTGTTCAGAGGCAAATACTGCCTCTGGGATATCATCCAGGGTGATACCTTTAATTTCTTTTACTTGCGAGTTGATATCCAACATAGTATTTGCTCGTTAAGCCGGTTGTGCCGCCGCTTCTAAGGCATTCTTCTTGTTTAACAAGGTACGAACATTGCTTTGCGAAGCCAATGCCATATATATCGCTTGTAAATAATTGTCCTTGTGCAAACGCTCAAGCTGTTCATTGCTAAGGGCTGCCAGCTTGTCTTCATTAATGGTGTAAAAACCAATCATTTGATGTTTTTCACCGGTCTGTAACTGCACATCCAGGGTGAAAGGCTCTAACAATTCCATGTCAGTTAATGCCTGACAAAACTGGGTACCATCACTTACCCCAAAGTGCAGGGCTTCTAACATGTTGGCAACTTTATCCAAAAATTCACTGTTGCCACCATAAGGCAAGAACAGAGGTTCACCTTCTTCGGTGCTGACGCGCGGATTATCCATATCCATGCTTAGCATACGCTGTTGTTTTTCTTCACCATTTTCAGTGATGGTTTGCTGAGCAATTAAGAAAGGCTGGCGCATTACAGCCGCTGGAATGTAACTGGCGTGCCAGCCCTGGTCGTCTAAAAACAGGTTTTCCTGATGTTTAAAGCCGAATAGGGCAACCGGTAGGAACTGACCCGTTTCCGGATTCTTGCTGAAAAAGATTGGATAGTGGGCCTGTACCGCACGAAATTCCTGTGGAAAGGTTTGCGCGTACCAAATGTTATCGCCAAGCTCTGCACTGCGTTTGGTAATGATCTTTATGTCTTTATGTTCTTCGTTATTGACGATGACGTGTTTAGCCATGGTGTTCTCCCTTTTCCGGTTTTATAGACAATACGGTAGGCAGTGAGCGCTACACTTTGCTCAATCCGAATTGTCTTATCTTGTTTAGTAATTCCCGATTGGTCGGTAATGTTCGCAGTAAATGCTGCGTTTTCTTGTTGTTTTCATTAAAGTACTGTTGCACCGATTGCATCGGAACGTGGCGTTTTTGCAACCAGCTTAAATCGGTATCGAATCCCATCCCGTAGAGGACATACTGAAAGCTTGCTGCTGGAAATAATTCTTCTGTCCGTGAACTGTCGAACGTGAATGGCGTCTGGTATTGCCATAGGGTCAACAACTCCTGAAGTGGTTCAGGAATCGAATGTTGAGCACGGTTATCTTGCCAATAAGGCTCGCTGCGTTTTGATAGTACGTAATGTAATTTCAAAAATTCGATTATGCGTTGCCAGTGATGGCTGAAGCGTTGGTTAAACCGTTTCGCGGTGATATCCATAATCTGACGGTTGGCCGGAAGCTGTTCGGCTATCATTTTTGCCGATTGCTCAATGAGCGCCAGCGCAGATGCTTCAAGGGGTTCTATGAACCCTGCAGACATGCCAACGGCGACGCAGTTTTGATGCCAGAAGGTTTTACGGTGTCCTGGTTTTATTGATATCTTGCGAATATCAAGGGTGTTGGCCTGATCGCCAATATCGGCACGGATATAATCCCTTAATTGCTGCTCAGCCTGCTCGTCACTAATGTAATCGCTGGCATATACGTGGCCGACGCCCCGGCGAGAGGGAAGGCCTATATCCCAAATCCAGCCACTCGTTTGTGCCGTCGACAGGGTGTGCGAGGCAATTTCAGCATCAGGCGTTTGATACGATACGTGCACTGCAAGTGCTGAATCATTGAATAACACTGAAGATTGATCGATAAACTCAACGCCATAATAGCCGCCAAGTAACAAAGATTTGCTACCGGTACAGTCGATGAATAAATCGCCTTGGATATCGCCATGTTCTAGTGTCGATACACTGGCTATATCATTAGAATGAGGACAAGAGTTAATATCGGTTACATCGTCAAGAATATGCTTAACACCAAGCTCTTGGGTACAGTGTTGCTGCAAAAGTTTACTGAATTTTGCAGCATCCAAATGATAACCATAGTTGGCGTGGAACGCATATTCCGGCGTTGCGATTTGTTTCGGTGCCAGGTTGTTATCGCATAGTTGTCCCTGGCAAGTGACCGCATCGGCAAAGGATACTTTGTCACGATGAGGATACCAGTGTTGGGCGATATTGGTTTCGAAAAAACCGACCGGTGGCGTAAATGGATGATAGTAGCTGTCACCACCACCATGCAGCCAATTACTAAACTTTGAGCCTTGCTTGAAACTGGCGTCGCATTCCGTTAAAAACTGGGTTTCACTGATCCCCATTTTTTTCAGACTGGCACGCATAGATGGCCAGGTACCTTCACCGACACCGACGGTTGGTATATTGGCTGATTCAATAAGTACTACTTCAATACTATTGGAATTTTTGGTTTCGTGTTCAGCGGCAATCAATCCGGCACTGAGCCATCCTGCGGAACCGCCGCCAACGATAATTATTCTTCTAACGGGTTGATTCATTCGGCTTTGAATTGTTGTAAAACTTTTATCTTTATTTAAGTCTACAAAGCACTTTTTTCGATGTTGTTTTTGATAGTGCAAATGTGACGACAACCCTTACTATATCTGGGTTTTCGTCATCTATCTACAGGAAATTTCGATATCTGAAAATTAATTTTCGGTCAATTTTTAACAAGCTGAAAATGCAAAATAAAAAGCCGCACGAGGCGGCTTTTTTATTACGTCTACGGGGAGTAAACGCTGGTTTAGAATACGTAGCGTGCACCTAAGCTGTAACGCGCACCTTGTTGATACACATTAAGTACCTGGTACTCAGAACGACCGTGCTTACGACGGTACTCGTTAGTAATGTTGATACCTTCTACGAAGATAGACAAACCTTCAAGATCCTGGAACGTGTAGCTTACGTTGAAGTCGAACTGCTCGTATTCTTCAACATATACAGGGTGAGCACCCGCGCCGTTACCAGTAGCTTCCAGGTAGTCATCACGCCAGTTATAGGCTAAACGTGCTGAAATGCCGTATTTTTCATAGAAAAGTACAAAGTTAGCAGTATCAGAAATACCTTCCTGTACACCATCATTAGTATCACCAACCACAGCAGTGTTGTCGTAAGGAGGGTTTACTAGGATGCGGTTGTTGTACTCATCACCGGCATCAACAACGGTGAAGTTAGCAAACGCACCGAAACCGGTATCCCAGAATACGTGCTGAATTGCGAATTCCCAACCATCGAAGGTGTTTTCAAAATCACTGTTACCCGGGGTTGTAGTATTAAAGCTCAACAGATCATCGCCAGGGACACCTTCAATGACTATTTGTCCACCTTCCATGTAAACTTCTGGGTTGTCGCTAAAGTTATCGAAGATATATTGACGAATTGCCGCATCATCACCAGCACCGGCAGCGCGGGCAGCGTCTACTTTAGGACCATTACGCGGGTCGTAAATGCCGAATAGCTCAGCTGTTCCACGATCCTGTCCTATCCAGTTTTTCACATCTTTCTGGAACCAGCCTAAAGCAACATAGCTGGACTCATCGTAGTACCATTCTGCTGATAAATCGTAGTTGGTTGACTCTAGAGGTAGGAGACCCGGGTTACCGGAATTACCGTCGGCACCAGCGGCGCTATAAAGCGTGGCAACAGTAGTACCACCTTGTAATTGCGAGTAATCAGCACGACCGATAGTTTCACTATAAGCAGCACGTAAGATAATGTCGTCTGTTACTTCAATATTAAAGTTAAAGTTCGGAAGTAAATGATCGTAATCACCTTCCTGACTTAGGAATATCTGGCTATTACCTTCAGGCTGAGCAAAAACGGTTTCATTCGAACCGATCCATCTAGCTGTCGCACCAGTGTAATCCAGTACCGCAGATTCCGCGAAGATTTCCGTTTCTTCGTAACGAAGACCGATGTGCACGTCAAACGGCATGTCGCCAATTTCACCGTCATAGTTCCACTGTACATAGTAAGACGTGATTTCTTCTTCAACGAAGCGGTTGGTATCACGGGCATAATTGGTTGAAGGGCAGTACAAAGTGCCACAGTCACCTGCAAGGGCAGGGTCTACCATCATTGCGTAGTTGTCACGCGCATATTGAAGGACTGACTCAAAGTCCCACATAAATAGGCTGTCAACAATTTCAAACTCATCCGCAGACATAGTAGGGTGGTTTTCGAAATTGCCGCCACTGACGTCATCGAACTTATCCTGAATGCTTTGCTCAGGGAAGAATTCTGCAGGAATATCGCCGGCATTACCAACACCACCCCACTCATCACGCTGTACCTGAACCGCTAAGTTAGTCTTATTAGCGGTCATCATGTTGATACCAAAATCAATGCTACCAAACTCGTCTAGCTCGTAGGTACCGCTTAATTGCGCCTGATCGATTTCAGAACGGTTGTCATCATTTCGGAAGAAACCACCGGTTAATTGCATATCTGCAGGGGTAATACCCGCTGAGCCGCGAACCGCTAATGTTGGAATGGTACCAGTAAAGTCGGTGGCTGAAGCTTCACGAATGAATGCTGCAGTCGACAATACGTTTGAGCTACCATATGGGCTGTTTGGCGTTTCTTCGGCTTCAGAGGAGTGATAATCAAACTCAAGGCTTAGATTATCATTTACCTGCCAAGATAGATTAAGACCAATAGAGTTGGATTCTGCTTTTGTTCCAGAAACACTTGCGCCCATTGAGAAATCCTGAATTGCATCACCATAATCTTCTGAGTAGTAAAGAGGTGAGAACACACCAGGTTCAGCTTCGGTCCAAACGTTTTCTGAAGGGAAGAACTGATACCAGGCCGATACATCGTTAAACTGACGATCGATTTCGTTAGTCATGTGAGTGTAATCAACGGTAGCTACGAAATCTTCAGTGATTTCATATTGTAATACTAACTGACCATTAATACGGGTACGTTGTTGTTCTTCAAAACGGTACGCGGTTGTTTGTGGAACCGAGTAGATATTGCTGTCATCGAGAGTAGGTGATGGGCGATCGATTTGGTTTTCATAAGGAACCCCACCCCAATCCGCGTTACTGCCACTCCAGTCCTGGTTAATTCTTGCAGGGAATGAACGCCAGCCGGTACCAACTTCAGCTTGCTGGCTACCACTTTCACGCTCGGCGTAACTACCAGAAATTGAAATACCAAATTTATCGTCCATGAAAGTGTTTGAGTACAAACCTGATAATTCAGGAGTTACGCCACCTTCCAGGGTTGAACTATCATCCATTGCTTTTACACCAACGGTTGCTTTCAGACCCGGTGTGTTAAGAGGACGATGAGTAAGGATGTTAATGGTTGCACCGATACCACCTGTTGCGATGGTTGCATCGCTGGATTTATAAATCTCTGCACCAGTAACCAGCTCAGATGCGATGTTATCAAAATCAAACGAACGTCCACCGGTAGAAGTTGGCATCTGACGACCGTTTAATAAAACAAGGTTACGGTCAGGACCAAAACCACGAACCGTTACCCGGCTACCTTCACCGTTATCGCGGTCGATAGCGACACCGGTAATACGTTGCAAAGATTCTGCAAGGTTAGTATCTGGAAATTTACCGATATCTTCGGCATTGATGGCTTCAACGATACCTTTCGCGCTGCGTTTGATATCCATTGATTTCGTTAAACTGCCGCGAATACCAGTAACTTCAATAACTTCGACTTCTTCTTCAACAGAAGCAGTGTTCTCTTCAGCACCGGCACTGGCCATGGTTGTGGCACCTAACACTAAAGACAGTGTTGTAGCCAACTTAGATTTTCGGAACGTCATGTTCGTCATCTGATTCTCCCCTGGGAATTAATCCCTGTTGTTTTTCTTTTGTAACCGCTTACATTTTTTATTTTGGATTCGCAATGGACGCGGCTTTTTATAAATTAATACGATATCTGCGATAGGTCAACAAGATTGTTATCACTTAGTTATTTTAGTGTTATCAGGACTTCCTGTTTAGAGGTGATATGAGTAATGCTGTTTACTTCGATTAACGATTATCTCAATAGCAACTTGTTTATGCGGGCAAGGCAAGGCCCGAAGGGAACTGTTGTGTTCTGGATTATCTGAAGTGGTACATTAAACTATGAGGAAGAATTGCTGGTAAATTCAAGCTTTGTGGGTAGTAGCGTCACAGATAAAATGAAAACAATGGGTGTGGTGAATAATATGAAAAGTTTATGCAAACGAATCTTCATGGATGTTTTTATTCTCTCCACCCTGATTCTTGTGATACCGCCAACAATGTTCGCTGCGCAGGCAAAAGACGGTGCATCAACCTTGATCATCGCTATGGATGACTACCGGGATAAAGTCTATGCGTCCTGGCTGGGGCAAATGGTCGGTAATTTTTATGGATTGCCGTATGAGTTTAAATTCCTTGAACAACCTGGACCAGATACCTTTCCCTATGGCTATGGTTCAAGCCTGGAGCGGCTTAAACAGGCAGGTGGGGCGTTTTCTGATGATGATACCGACATTGAGTACATGTACTTACTGGCGATGGAAAACTATGGTACCGCGCCTTATTATCATCAGCTGGCAGAGACTTGGCAGCATCAGGTTCGCGAGCGGGTATGGGCAGCAAATCGTCAAGCTTTGACTCTGATGCGGGCGGGCTACACGCCCCCACTTACGGGCCATCAACATTTTAACAGTGAATGGTTTCAAATTGACCCGCAATTAGTCAATGAAATCTGGGCGGTGACGGCGCCGGGCATGGTGCGCTATGCGGTCCAGAAAACCGATTGGGCGGCACGAATTACCAGTGATAGTTTCGGGGTCGAGCCGGCGATGCATTATGCCGCCATGTACAGTGCGGCCTTTTACGAATCGGATATTGAAAACCTGATTAACATTGGCTTGCAGGCCCTGCCAAGAAGCTCCCGCTTTGCCGGCGTTGTCGAAGAAATGCTGGCCCTGTATCGAACCTATCCCAACAATTGGCAAATGGCGCGTCAGCAAATGGCAGGTAAATACGCCAAGCGGTTTGAATATAACCAAAACTCCTGGTATCCGATTGATGCGACGCTCAATGGAGCCTGTGCCATACTCGCCTTGCTCTATGGCGAAGGAGATTTTCAGCGTACCATGGACATGTCAGTGGCGATGGGGTTTGATGCCGACAACCAGGCCGCCACCCTGGGCGGACTGCTTGGAATCATCGGTGGCATTAATGCGATCCCGGAATCATTATTATTTCCGCTGGGTAAACAACACTGGTCAAAACCGTTCAATGATAAATACATCAATGTAACCCGGGAAGACCTGCCGGATGCCAGTATTGTCGAGATGGCAAAGCGCATCGCCGAGCAGGGGGAGAAGGTCATTATTGCCAATGGCGGTAGTAAAATTAGCCGTGATGGTGAAATCCTATATCACATTAATAAAGATGCCCGTTTTACCGCGCCTCTGGAGTTGCCACGAGCGCCGGTGCAGTTTATCGAAGTGAATAAAACCACAGACTTTGAATTTTATCCGTTGTTGCATCACCAGACCCTGGACTATTTGCGTTTTTCGATTATTGATGGCGAGCTGCCCAGCGGCCTGAAACTAGAACAAAATCATATAGCAGGGGTGGCAACCAAACCGGGTCACTATCAAGTCACCATTAAAGCCGTGACGCCGGGGATGAGTATGCAGCAGCAATACGAGTTTAGTGTGCACAGTGAAAACCTGGCGAGTACGGCAGTCGCTATCATTCACAACGATCGGGATTATTCGAGAGAGGATGCCAGCATCGATTTATTACGTGATGGCATTCGCAACCTGCAGCAGGGGTTAGGGGCTCAACAAACATTTTACTCAGAGCCTCAGACCAGGGCGCCAGCAGCACCAGACAGCTACGGTTATCGTTTCGCAACGCCCCAGAGAATGTCTGCCCTGTTGTTTAACCCGGGATACGTACTTGAAGACAGTGGCTGGTATACCACATTTAACGTGCAATACCTGAACGCAGAGCAGCAATGGCAGGATGTCGAAGATCTGATAATCACACCGCACATGAGTTTACACAACAATAAATACTTACAGGGTAAAGTCATCGATCATCTGATTCGCTTTCGGCCGGTAACCAGCAGCGCCATTCGCATTCTTGGAATACCCGGCGGCACGCAACCCGATGATCCAGGCAAGCCGAAACAATTTCAAACGGCTATTTCCGAGCTTAGTGTCCATCAGTATTGACCTGGGCGGGAATCGCAGTGACCGGAGATTCAGTGCGCTGTGCTTGTTGCATTAATGAATACCCGGGCTGATAAAAGTAACTGCGCAAAAAACCGGATTCTGGCGCAATAACAAGCGGGTATGCAGACGGCACTGACCGTTGTCTGCTATCTGTTTTAGGCTGTATTGATTGTAATTTGAACCGGGTGATACCACGGTAATCCATGCTGGTGTTGAAATTGTGATAACCGTGGCGAAATTGTCGATAGGTCAAATCTACCGGCAAACTGTCTATCGCCCAGAGCGACGCTGGGATTTGTTGACTTTGAACCATAACACCTGACACAAACTGGCCGCGAGTTGCAGTTTCCTGATTCATCCGTTGGCTTATTTCCAGGCGATTGCTGGCCGCGACGGAAGGATAATTAAACATTAAGCTTAACGCCTGCTGATCAGGAGGTAAGTATTGTGGGTCATTACTGGCGCTCATCGCTCCCAGGTTATGCCAGAAGTGGGTTTGCTTAAATTGGCTGCGTAACACCTGTTCTACTTGTTGCCACGTGTTTTCGTTGAAGCGCTCTTGCTGATGTTGCAACCACAGTGTTTCGATTGGTGAATATTGATGATGTGCTAACAGCCACTGAATCAGTATCGTTGGCGAGGATGCTTTATCTGTCTCTTTTGTTGGTATTTTACCGTGGCCGATAAACCCTTCACTGAATCCAGACAGGTTTATTTGTTGGCGAATTTGCTTTGCTGAATAGATGGCCTCGGGGTACCAGGAAAGGGTTCTTAGTAACACCATCACATACTGGGACTTTGTGGTAATCAATTTACCCGTATAGTGACCGGACGGTTTGTCCTGCTGCTTGAGTATATATTTGAACTGGCCCTCGGTCGTGTCCTGGTAAAAAATCTGTTGATAGTTTAAATCAATGACCTGAATGCTTCGATAAGGGGCAAACTGCTCAGGCAAGGTAATGATGGCTGGGGTGGTGCGCAAATCTGCGATAGCCAGCAAATGCTGAATGCCCGGCGCTGAGTAGTCGACTGGGCTTGAAGGCACTGCCAGTGTGAACTGATTAGGGCCAGCCGCTTGCAAATGGTGCAGTACTCGTTCGGCATGGTAGATGCGGGTGAAAGTAAAGTAGTCGCTGTCTTGCAAACTTGCGCTTTGGGCCATTGTCAGGGTATTGATGGTCAGCGCCAGTATAAACATGCCGAAGCGGGGAAGTATCGGATATCTTGCCATGCACTAAAGCATAGGGCACAACGCGGGAAAACGAAAAAAGCCAGCCGTTGGCGGCTGGCTTGAATGAAACTGGGGTAATTAAGATTCCGCGTTAAATTTCTTGGTGATCGATTGCCAGCAGTCGATATAGTTTTGCTGGCGTTCTTTTCCGTTCAATGCGTAAGCCGTTGGCGCAATGATATAACGAGATTCAAACATAAATGCCAGGGTATTTTCATAACGTTGCGGCTGTAGCTCAACGGTGCTGGCTTTTTCAAAAACATCCGCTTCAGGCCCATGTGGCGACATGCAATTGTGCAGACTGGCACCACCAGGGACGAAGCCATGTTCTTTGGCATCATAAACCCCTTCAATCAGGCCCATATATTCACTCATCAGGTTGCGGTGATACCAGGGCGGGCGGAAGGTATTTTCGGCTACCATCCAACGAGGTGGAAAGATCACAAAATCCAGGTTAGCGACACCAGGAGTACCCGATTGCGAGGTTAACACGGTAAAGATGGATGGATCCGGATGATCATAACTGACCGTGTTGATGACATTAAATCGGGATAAATCGTATTTATACGGCGCCGAGTTACCGGTCCAGGCAACCACATCCAACGGCGAGTGGCCAAGTTCACAGCGGAACAGGTTGCCGTTGAATTTAGTAACCAGTTCAAAGCTACCTTCTTTATCTTCGAAAGCCGCGACTGGATACTGAAAATCACGATCATTACTATACCCGTTAGCACCAACAGGACCGCGCTCAGGAAGATGCAGCAGGTCGCCATAGTTTTCACAAAGGTAACCGCGGGCATTGTTATCCAATAGATTTACGGTAAATTTCATACCACGGGGAATCACCGCAATTTCACCAGCAGTAACGGTTAACTTGCCGCATTCTGTGGCCAGTAACAGCTCCCCCTGTTGCGGGACGAACAAGAGTTCACCATCGGCATTACAAAAGTAACGATCTTCCATATCCGCATTGCAGGCGTAATGATGAATGGCAATCCCGGTATGGGACGCAGCACTGCCATTAGCGGCCATGGTGATCAGGCCATCGATAAAGTCGGTGCGTTGCTCTGGAATGGCTATAGGATCCCAGCGCATCATATCCGGTGGGGTAACGGCTTCGGTAATGGGAGCGGTTCTGATTAAACCATTATCTATCGCCTGATAGTTACCCTGTACGGCGCTCGGGCGGATACGATACATCCAGGTACGGCGGTTACTGGCGCGCGGGGCAGTAAAAGCCGTGGAACTGAATTGTTCAGCGTACAAATCGTATTTCACACGTTGCGGACTAAACTGTCCTTTAGGCAACGCACCCTCAAGGGCCTCGGTTTCGAACTCGTTACCAAACCCAGTCATATATGTTAATGAATCGGCGACCGACATAAAGGCTTCCTATTAGTTATTATCTTTGGTCATTAAGATTAAATACTAACTCAAAAAATCTCTGGAATTAATGCATCATGACTAATATAAACTCGTATAACCGTAAGGTTTGGTCATTTGTGTAATTACAAGTTTACAGCGAATGTAAATAAGGAATATTAAGGGCTTATTGCTGATTTCTGCTTGCTATTTACCAATTTGCCCATAGATTATTGTTTAATTTAAGACGTTATTGCAGGTCCTATGATTCACGTTACTCCTGAAAACTTTCAACAATTGATGTTTGAAGACTCAAAGCAAAAGCTGGTTTTGGTCGTATTCTGGGCGGATCAAATTCCAGAGAGTGTGCAGATGCGCGATGCACTGGCTGCTCGCCTGGCCGGTAAAGAGCAGGCGATCACCTTTGCCGGCGTTGACTGTCAGCAACAGCAGCAAATAGCTGCACAATTTGGCATCCAAAGCCTGCCGACGGCGGTTGTGGTAAAGGATGGTCAGCCGATAGATGGTATTGCCGGACCGCAGACGGACGAATCCCTTAGTCAGTTTGTCGATAAACACTTACCTAGACCCGAAGATGAACTGTTGCAACTAGGGCAGGCAGCGTTGGCTCAGAATCAGCCTGGCGATGCAATGAATGCCTTGCAACAGGCTCACGGTTTCGATGCCGAGCGAGCGGATATCGCCCTGGCACTGGCAGACTGTTATATCCAATTGGGTAAGCTTGATGATGCCGAAACCCTGCTTGCAACCATTAAGATGGTTGACCAGGACAGCTACTTTCAATCGCTGGTGTCGAAACTGGAATTGGCGCGGGAAGCCAGTCAGTCACCAGAAATCCAGGCGTTGGAACAAAAATTACAGGCGGATCCTGACAATATCGATATTCAGCGTCAGCTAGCGGCGCAGTACAGCCAGAATAATCGTCAGGAAGAAGCATTAGATATGCTGTTTAAGCTGTTGCAAAAGGATATGGATGACAGTGAATCTCGGAAGATATTACTCGATATTCTCGCTGCACTACCAGCAGGTGATGCATTGGCAGGCAAGTATCGCAGGAAACTGTATACGTTAATGTATTAGAGCTACAAGCTGTAAGCTGTAAGCGACAAGTAGTTTAAAAATATAACTAAGCTTCTGAGGCCTGAAACCTGAGACCCGCCTACTTTTTTAAGTAGCGCTTTAACTTTTCCAGTTTTGGGGCGACGATTATCTGGCAGTAGGGTTGGTACGGATTGGAATCGTAGTAATCCTGATGATAATCCTCGGCCCGATAGAAGTGGGCCAGTGGTTCAATATTGGTCACTATCTTTTCAGCATATCCTCCATGTTCGTTAAGCGTCCTGATTTTTTCTATTGCTCGTCGCTTTTGCTCTTCGTTATGGGGAAAAATCGCGCTTCGATACTGACTACCAATGTCATTGCCCTGGCGATCTAACTGGGTTGGATCGTGGAGAATAAAAAAGATATCCAGTATTTCATCGAAACTTAGTTGCTCTGCAATAAACTGGATTTGCACCACTTCCGCATGGCCGGTTGTTCCTGAACATATTTGTGCATAGGTTGGATTCTCGACATCGCCGCCCATATAGCCGCTGATCACCTTAACGACACCGGGAACACGCTGAAAGGGTGCCTCAAGACACCAAAAGCAGCCACCGGCTAAGGTAGCCATTTCCATATTTTCAGAGGTAGACATGGGCCGGTCTCCATTGAATCATCGTTATCACCCTGTTAAGTCATATCGGGAAAAGGTAACATTGAATCTCGATACAGGCATTATTGTTATTATGGATCAACAAGAATTAATTGACGCGGTAAATCAGATTATGCCGTTTGGAAAATATCAAGGCAGGCCATTATTAAAGCTTCCAGAACCCTACCTGGTGTGGTTTAAAAGCAAGGGCTTTCCTGAGTCTAAATTGGGACGGCAGCTGGCGTTAATTTATGAAGTAAAATTAAATGGCTTAGAAAGCATGCTGATGCCGCTGTTACAGGAAGAAAATCGCTGAGTCGCAACACCTTGATGATTTTCTTAAAAAGTAAGTTGCCGGCCAGGTAATCGACAGCGCCTGGCCTGGAAGGACAAGACGGTGCATTATTGAATTGGCACTAGTATTCGTCCAGCGCCTACTAACCGGCTACGATTGATTATCTGTAGATCAGAGGGTTGAGTGTTTGCGAATTAAGTTGTGATACACATGGTGCAGGCTGTCCAATTGCTCCCTAGCAACAGATTCGTTACTGGACAGTTGTTGAATGTTTTGATCAAGCTCGAATAATAGCTCGCGAATGTGAGTGTCTTGTACCATGCTTTGCATCCAGGTAATAGCGGCAAAACGAACCCCTGAGGTCACCGGTGTTACTTTATGCAAGCTGCTGGAAGGGTAGGTCACTGCATCGCCCGCCTTGGGTTTAATTCTCTGCTCGCCAAACTCGGTTTGAATGACTAGTTCTCCCCCCTCGTATTCTTCTGGCTCTGACAAAAATAATGTCATCGACATATCGGAACGCAGTACTTCGGCGGAATTTGGGATGCGCATAACCGCCGCGTCAACGTGATACCCGTAGGTTTCTCCCGAACTGTAGCGGTTGAAGCAGGGAGGAAATATTTTGTGTGGCAGTACTGCGGAAACGAGTTTCTCCGTTTCTCCATATTTCGCCAGTAAGGAGTTAGCAAGTTGCTGAACGGTTTTAAAACTGGCATCGGCCTGAACATTATCTTTAACGGCAGCCGCCATGCCCATGGCGGTGCCTTTACCATCTAACCACGGCACTTGATCGAGGTGCTGACGCATCAGGTTAACTTCTTGTTTGGTTAGCAATTGCTCGATCAAGACCATCTGTTTTCTCCTAGAACTGGTAGGTTAACGTTGCGCGAAGTGACTGGCGATCACCGATGTACATGAACTTAGGTGCGCGATACGTTGAGGTGTAATATTCCGTGTCAAATACGTTACCAAGATTTATTCGGGCGGTAATGTCTTCGCTAAAATTATAACTGGCAAACATATTAACAACGCGATATGCGGGCACTTCCGGGCCGGAAGAACCGGTATCGGGTTGCCCACCGGTCATGCTGCTTTTATAGGTAAAATCACCACCAAAGGCAAAGTCATCGGTTAGCTGATAACGAGCCTGGGCAAAGAAGCTGTTTTCAGCAAAAAGCGCTAATGGTAAGCCGACGCTGTCGGGGTTGGATGCCGACTCCAAAATTTCGGAGTCCATCTTTGCGGCGCTCAGCTGAATACTTAGTTCATCACTAAGCTGACCATTCATTGCCACTTCAATACCGGTTACTTCATGCTTACCGGTATTTAAGGCACCGGTTACGTCATAACCGCGACCGGCACCTTCCATGATGTCGTCTTTGACCAGGCGGAACGCCGCTAACTGCACAAATAACGATTCATCATTAAGTGACATTTTTGTACCAACTTCAAAATTGCTCACCGTTTCCGGCTCTGCGTCGGCACTGCCTTCAGAATCGGTACAAACACCACCATATCCGCAATTGCCACCAACGTCAGATTCACCCCCGTTGATATTGGTTGCCGTGCCGTATGACGCATACAGGTTAACATCATCTACTACCTCGTATACGACTCCGAAATGGCCATTAGTCAAAGTATCCGAAAATTCATAAAGGTTTTCACCATTAAAACCATTTGCCAGGTTGCTGTAATCGTAACTATCGAATCGAACACCGGCAAATATCATGAAATCATCTGTAACTTGTATCGTGTCCATTAACGATATGGCAACTACCTCGTAGTTGTAATCGGAACTGAAATCACCTTTCATTGCCGCTGAACGATCAATGATATTATTTAAATCGGCAACCGGATTGCCATCATTGTCTAACCCACAGAAGTTTTCGCTTATGCCTCCGCGCCCGGCACTCCAGCAATTAGTGAGTGCGTTACCCGTATTGGTATAACGTCCATTTAGTACCGAATAGTCGGCATATTCTGCGCTGATTAAAAATTTGTGTTCGACAGACCCTGACTGAATGTCGGCGAATAGATTGAATTGTGTCGCGAAGTGTTGAATATCCTGATAGTTTGAGTGTGTACCGAAGGTGAAGGTACCAAATCCATTGGTCTCATTAATGGCATCTTGTTCGGTCAGGTAACCCGTAGTACCGCCGGCGCTGGTGGCAATATAGCCATTTTCGGTTTCGCCGTAGCGGGTAATATTATAAATCTTCCAGCTATTGTTAATTTCATGCTCAACCCGCAAGGTTGATGACCAGGCTTCAGAGTTCATAAAGTCGCCTTGCTGAGCATATACGGGAATATCTTCGACTATTTTATCGTTAATGACGGTCGAGCCTAAGTCAGGAACATCTTCCGCATTCAGGTAATAAAAATCGGCCCAAACCCGACTTTTTCGGCCATCATCGTATAAACCAGAAAGCAAGGCCCCTTCACGGTTACGCTCAGCTCCCTGGCGTTTTGGAGCATCTTCGCTCGCCTTCATAATATTAATGCGAGTGGCGATATCGTCAGTAAGTGGTTTATTGACATCTACGGATGCACGATAGTAATTATCGCTGCCAACACCGACATCTACCCGACCAAAATCGTAACCAAGAGAAGCTTTTTTGGTAATACTATTAATGGCACCTCCCGAGGAGCCACGCCCGGCAAACGTAGAGCTTGGTCCTTTAGTTATTTCAATTTGTTCAACCGAAAAACTCTCCCGGGTATTCATCCCAGGATCTCGCAAGCCATCTACGAATACATCAGACCGTGCCTCATGACCACGAATAATATAGCGGTCGCCAAAGGCATTACCGTTTTCACCCGTACCTAAGGTAACACCCGCCTGAGTCGACAATACTTCTTTTAAGTCAGAGCGTCCTGATTCTTCAATTTGATCTTTGGTTAAAACGGTAATCGTGGCTGGCGTATCGATTAGATCAGCAAGGCGGCGAGTATCACCCGACTTCTTAACGTTATAAATGGAATCTCGTACACCATGAATTTCAATCAGCTCAATTTCTTTGTCTTTAGCTTTACGTTCTTTAGTTGCGGAGTCATCGGCATAGGCCGATGTCATGCTCACAGATAATGCACCGAATAAAGCAGTAGAGCCCAATAACACTTTTTTGGACATTGTTATTCCCTGTTAAAGTTATTAAAAATCAGGCGCATTATATCGTTAAATATGCGAATGTAAATAACAATCATTCTCATTTAATGTTGTAGGGGGTTAAAGTTACACGATTGCTAAAGTTGCTTTTCGTTACTCTGCGTCCGCATAAAGTGTGCATAACCGGTTCGGTTCATAGCTCATATCACCTCGACTGCGCCGTAACGATAATTCATTGCAAACATCTAATGGTGTGGCTGGTTACTATGATTCTCGGTATCCGGGTTCTTCTCGTACGCCCCGGTTTGATATGCAATTCTCGACTTTGGCAGATAAAAATAATGGCTACCTGGGCTGGCTGTTATGGTTTACCAGGTCAAGTCAGGTTTGCTTCAACCAATTGCCATATTGACCGCATTCGCCGCAGGGCCCAGCAAAGTAAGTTGGGATTTGTCGATTGCCGTTTCATTTACGCTGTCATAAAACCGACAAAAAAATGTCATATCCTAGGGTTTTCGGGTTGCCAGAGTGTTATTTGTGAACTTAAATTAAACGTTAGGGTTAGTTGAATTCACTCCTTTTCCCGGTGCGAATAGCATTAACTACCCGCCTTCCATAAGACGTGTTGATTAGCCAGGAGTTATCAATGAAAAGACAAAAACGCGATCGTCTGCAACGAGCACATTCCCATGGTTACCAGGCCGGCCTGCACGGCAAAAATAAAGAAGAGTGTCCCTATCAAAACCTCGATGCAAAATCCCAGTGGCTGGGCGGTTGGCGTGAAGCAATGTCTGACAGGAGTATGGGGTTATTTAAATAGTGTTATACCAATCACATTAAGTTTGTGCACAACTCAGAGTTAGGGCAGAGGTTCATTTGCAACATAAATTTCATTGATATAGCCATTCTATATTACTGAAATATAGGGCCGGAAATGGACCTCTGATAAACACCCTCCGGGTGAGTTTTAAAGGCATTTATCCTGCGTTACTGATTTTGACAATGGAGTAACCATTCTCTGTAATCAAAGCCTTGCCTAAATGCCTTTAAATTCTCACTGAGTGAGCAATAATTTAATGTGATTGGCATCAATAACAGCGGATTGCGTCGGCCTGGAACTGGATAAAAACTTCGGTTCCATGGCTAAGGCGCAACAATTCCACAGCATATCTGGACGTGTTAATGGCAAAGGTGTGCTCCATCACCTGAACTTTGATTAGCATGCCGTTTCGGCTTAGACGATGTAACTGGCTGATTCTACCGGGCAGGCAGTTGATGATCGAGCTCGCCTCGGGTTTGTTCAGGCTAATACTTAAATCATCCGCTAAAATATAGCAGCGTAATTGTTGCCCCAGAGGTTGGTTCATCAGTGGCGCGAACAGTTTTACCTGATTATGGCTTGGCGCCATAAAATCCAGTTGCGTCAGGCCAAAGTTCACCAGGTGTTGCTTTACTTTCAGGGTTAACGAAGTAGGGCTACTAAACTCGGTCGACATTCGTTCATTGAGGTTATTGAGAACCTGATGCACATGCCCAACCTGGATGATCCGGCCATTTTCCATCACCAGTACCTCATCGGCAAGCTGCTGGATTTCAATAATATTGTGGCTGACGTAGAGGATAGGCAAATTCAGGCGTTGATGGATCAGGCGTAATAAATGGACCATATCCCTGCGTGCCCGGTTATCCAGGTTCGATAACGGTTCATCCATCAATAATAATTCAGGCTCGGCTAACAGCGCCCGGGCGATGGCTACCCGTTGTTTTTCACCCGCCGATAATTTAACGACATCACGCTTTAGCAGCGCACCGATTTGCGTCATTTGAATAATTTCATTGGCATCCAGGCTATTTGGTTTGCATCGCTTGCGAGCATATTCGAGGTTCCCAGCTACGGATAAATGCGGAAACAGGCGGGCATCCTGAAACACGAAACCAATCTTGCGATGTTCAGGTTTGATAAACTGGGTATCACTTTGCAGCGTTCGTTGCTTGAGTATTACCGTCCCCGCGGCATCCCGATTTAAACCGGCAATTACTCGCAGTAAACTGGTTTTTCCCGATCCTGAGTGGCCTAAAATACCGGTGATACCATTAAGGTCAAAGCGAATATCACAACTTAACTGGAAACTGTCGAAACTTAAATTAACGTCGACGCTAAGGTCGCGTTGAATGGCTTGTGGGGCCTCAGATACGGCTAGCGTGCTCATGGTTCCATCCGGTATTTTATGTTGCGTTCATGATTGAAATTGAGCAGGTATATCAGTGCAAGCAATACCATTGAGCCGATTAACAGGCAGGCTGCAAGCCAGTGTGCGGTGCTGTAATTCAAGGCTTCGACATGATCAAACAGGGCAATTGACAGGACACGTGTTTCGCCGGGAATATTGCCACCTATCATTAGTACCACACCAAACTCTCCTACTGTATGGGCGAAGCCAAGGCTGGCCGCAGTGATAAAGCTGGCTTTGGTCATGGGGAGCACCAGGGTGAAAAAACGATCCATGCTATTGGCGGAAAGCATGGCGCCGGCCTCTAGAACATGATCGCCGAGCTGTTCAAAAGCCTTTTGCAACGGTTGCACGACAAACGGTAGCGAGTAAATAACGGAACCGATTAAAATTCCCGTAAAACTAAATGCCAGGGAGTAGCCTGTCGTATCTAACCACCACTTGCCAGGCGTGCTGGTAGGTGAAAATATTACCAGTAAGTAGAATCCGAGTACGGTTGGGGGAAGCACCAGGGGTAATGCGACAATGGCTTCTAAGAATACTTTATAGCGACTCTGGATTTTGCTCATATACCAGGCAAGCGGTGTGCCCAAAAGTAATAGGATCAGGGTCGTCAGGCCGGCGAGTTTGATCGTGGTGTATAGGGCTAACCATTCGTCACTGCTGCTCATGTCCGGTCTTCCTTGTGTCCGCATACCCCATGCTGATGATTAATTCCTGACTACTATCACTGAGAATAAATTGCTGAAATTTTCTTGCTAGATCTTCATTTAATGTGGATTTTAAGATCAGCATTTGCTGTTCAATGGGCTCATGTAATTGACTGTCGATAAGTACGCCGCTACCGGTATCAGATAACAGAAATTGCGAATAGGAAATGATGCCAAAATCGACTGCGCCAGTGCGGGTTTGCTGATAGGTCTGACTGATATTATTGCCGGTGATCACTTTATCATGAAATTTTCGCCACAAGTCCAGGGATAACAGCGCTTCTTTGGAGGCCTTACCGTAAGGAGCCAGGTGCGGTGCAGCGATAGCAATCCTACCTTGATAGGGTGTGAGATCGTCCAGGGCGACCTGATCACGGGTGGTAGACCACAGTGCCAGCTGCCCGGTGGCATAGGTAAAGCGGCTATTTTCCAGCGCCAGGCCTTCCTCTTCAATCAATTGTGGGCGCTTTATATCGGCGGCAAATACCATATCAAACGGCGCGCCATGACGCACTTGTTGGTAAAGCACGCCGGTAGCGGCAACAGATAATTTAACGTCAATGTCAGGCTCAAACTTCTCATTATAGGTATCCACTAATTGCTTGAGTGGTTCGGTGAAGTTCGCCGATACGCCGATTTTTAAGCTTTGTTCGGCTTTTGTTGTCGCGCTGAGCAGCAGGGTTGCACAAGTCAGTAATACAGGGAAAAATGTTTTTACCACTTTTGGGCCTCATTTTGATCGTTTTGATTGGCAGTAACCCAGCGGCTTCCAGCGGCGGTCTGCTCTTTTTTCCAAAAGGGGGCTTCGGTTTTCAGGTAATCCATAATCATCTGACTAGCATAGAAAGCGTCCTGGCGGTGTGCACTGGTTACGCCGACAAAAACAATATTATCATCGACATGCAATTCGCCAACGCGATGAATGATGCGGATTTTGCCGATTTGCCAGCGTTGCTTCGCCTGTTCGGCTATTTGCTGCAGGCTGCGCTCAGCCATGCCAGCATAATGTTCCAGGTACAAGTGGGCAACTTGTTCTCCCTGGTTGTGGTCGCGAACTTTACCAATAAAGGTCACCAGGGCCCCATCTTCGGAGGTATCCCGTTCCAGCCATTTAATTTCAGCGCCAGGGTCAAAGTCCTGCGCTTGCACGGTTATTTTAATGTCCATCGTATCAGCCACCGGTAACCGGCGGAAAGAATGCGATTTCATCACCGGGTTTAATGACGATATTGTCTTGCACCATCTGCTGATTTACCGCCACTAGCAAACTGGAATTGGTAAATACCTGTTGCCACATGTCGCCACGCTTGGCCAGGGTGTGTTTGATGCTGGCAATATCCGTCACGTCTGTTGATGCCAGTGCCAGCTGGTCACAACCGAGTTGTTCGCGAAACTGGGCGAAAAAAAGAACCCGGATGTCCTGTTTAGCTGCGCCAGTGGCCATGTTTTCCTCCTTGCTTTTCTAATACCTGGATATCACTGATTATCATCCCAGGATCCAGGGCCTTACACATGTCGAACAGGGTCAGGGCTGCCACCGATACGGCGGTCAGGGCTTCCATCTCAACGCCAGTCTGGCCTGCCAGTTTACAGAGGCTGGTAATCTTTACCTGATTGTTGGTTTTATCGATGTCAAAATCGACCTGTACTTTCGATAACATTAACGGGTGGCATAAGGGAATCAGATCACTACACTTTTTGGCGGCCTGAATACCGGCGATGCGTGCCACGGAAAAAACATCCCCTTTATGGTGTTTTCCGTCGATAATGTGTTGCAACGTCTCAGGTTGCATAATCACATAGCCCTGAGCCCGGGCTTCTCTTGCCGTTACCGGTTTGCTACTGACATCCACCATATTGGCTTCACCGGATTGGTTAATATGACTAAATCCCATCCTTAGCCCCGTGACTCGCACGCCGTGGTCGCTTGCAGGTGACAGATGAAATTACAGGGTTTATGGGTGGCATCCAGTTGTTCTTTTATGATTTTATCCCAACCGGTTTTACAGGCATTGGTCGAACCCGGAAGACAAAAAATAACCGTATGGTTTGCCATGCCGCCAATCGCCCTGGACTGAACCGTCGAGGTGCCAATTTCTTCATAGGATATGGCGCGGAATAACTCACCAAAACCTTCAATTTCTTTATCGAATAACGGTGCAATGGCCTGTGGCGTATTATCCCGGCCGGAAAACCCGGTACCGCCAGTGAGTAGGATGGCATGTATGTTATCGTTGGCAATCCACTGCGAGACCTGACTGCGTAACTGGTAAATGTCGTCTTTGCAGATATCCCGCGCCGCCAGGTTATGGCCGGCCTGGGTTAATCGTTCCACCAGCACCTGACCAGAGGTATCCGTTTGCATATTTCGGGTGTCCGATACGGTTAAAACGGCAATATTTAACGGTGTGAATGGCCGCGCTTGTTTAGTTGACATAACAGTGAAAACCTCGTTGTTGTTCTATCTGGCGAGCTCTTTGCCTTGCTCGTTGCCATTGTTCCGGCGTATTGGTGTTGTGCAGCCTCTCTGGTGTTCTGCAGTCGAGCAGGTTGACACCAGTTTGTTGAAACATCTGTTTAAAAGAAGGGCCTCTACCTTCAGGATTCGCCCGCAAGCGAAGGAACTCGCTCTTAAGAAACCCTTCAACCATGGCATTAACCGGCAAATATAAGGGTAATGGGTGGTCTTTGTAGCAGGTGACCTGCCCGCTGAGTTCGCCACTTAATTTGATTTGATTTAACTCGTTACTGCCAAGTAGCGGCATATCCACAGGGAGTGCCAATATGGCCTTCGGACGCGTTGACTGGATGACCGAATACAGTCCCATCAAAGGGCCGGCATGAGTGATATCATCGACAATGCCGTGTTGTCCTTGCTTGCCACTAATGACGACATCAACGATGCCGACCTGAGTTAGCAATGACTGACAAAACTGCAACATGGAGATATCAGCCTGGCTATCACCAGCAAGAGACGGTTTGGTTTGCTGAAGAGCGGGTAACAGTGCTTTGTCCCTGCCCATCCGCTGTGAACGGCCACCGGCTAAGACTACGCCCAATATAGAGGAAGAGAATCGCGTATTCATATTAATCAGCCTCCCAGCATCGACAATTGCGTTGTGGCTCCGGTGTGCCCCTGTTGCAGATAGTGGGTCGGTTTTTTCTCAGTCAGCAGGTTTCGAATCGCTGCCTGCAAAGCTTGTGGGTCATCACTATTCAGGTGTTCACGTAATGAAAACCCCTGGTCGGCAAACAGGCATAAATGCAGATTGCCCAGGGCGCTGACCCTAAGCCGGTTACAGGTACTGCAAAAATCTTTGCTGTACGGTCGTATCAGGCCAATCCTGCCGGCAAAGTCATGGTGCTGATACTCCAGCGCCGGTCCGGCAGTTTTCGGACGAGTAGTCAGGCGCCAACCCTGTTGTAATAAAGCGTTTTCGATAATCTGGCCGCTGACATGTTGCTGTCGGTAAAACTCGAGGTTTGTACCGGTTTGCATGAGCTCAATAAATCGCAGTGTCACCGGCGTATGTTTGACGAAATCAAAAAACTGGCTGAGATCATGGTCATTGAACTCGCGCAATAATACCGTGTTAATTTTGAGTTTATTCAGCCCATAGGTTAAACACGTGTCGATACCACTGAGAATATCATCCAGCTTATTTTTGCCGGTGATGGCTTCAAACTGGCGCGGGTCGAAGGAATCAATACTGATATTCAAACTATCCAAGCCGGCATCAATCCAGTCTTGGGCTTTTTGTTTCAGATTAAAGCCATTACTGGTCATCGCCACATGCTCAATGCCATCGGTGTTTTTCACCGTCTGAATTATTTCGGGTAAATCTTTACGAAGTGCCGGTTCACCACCAGTGATGCGAATCTTTTCGGTGCCAAGTCGGGCAAAACCATTGGCCAGGCGGCTGATCTCCGCCAGTGACAGGAAATCCCGATCATGATCACATCGGTAACCATCAGGCAGGCAATAGTTGCAACGGAAGTTGCAAACATCGGTTATGGAAAGCCGCAAATAATAAAATCTACGACCAAACGAATCTTCAAGCATGTTCACCTTTCCAAAGTCGGGAGGCTAACCCGTTTCCCGGTTAACCCTGGTGGCCGTGGCCACGGCTGAGCATTCATAGGTCAGGCCCTTAGAATACATAGCTCGGCGATAATTTAGTTATACCTTTAAGATTAACACTTAGGCAACAAACAACCAATGTTTGTGGCGAAATATGTTGGGCCAAAAAGTGGGGTCAGGTCTTGAATTTTGCACTTGTTGCACAATTCAAGACCTGACCCCATTTAAATCTGGCTATTTGTTTTCGATTTAAAACCCTCTTATTATTAGTGCATTAACCTGTCTGCTAAAAATCCTGACTGGAAATTTAAATAATGACCGCTGATGTCTGTGCCTCTCCCCAATTATTATCGTTTGAACAAGCGCTGGAGCGCATCGATTCTCTGGTCTCAGAGGTTTTACAAACCGAAAAAGTCGCTATTGGGCAGGCGATGGGGCGAGTTTGTGGCAAGCCTGTGTGCTCTCCGGTATATGTGCCGCCAGCAGATAATTCTGCAATGGATGGTTATGCGTTTGTGCATCCGGGCGAGGTAAACCCAGATGAGCTGGCCTTTGAACTGGTTGGCGAAAGCTTTGCCGGACACCCCTTCGCCGGAAACGTGGCGCCAGGGCAATGTGTGCGCATTATGACCGGTGGTTTAGTGCCTCAAGGCTGCGATACGGTATTAATGCAGGAAGATTGTGACTTTGATAACGGCAGAGTCAGGTTAAAGCGTTTGCCTAAACCGGGTAACAGTATTCGCCGTCGAGGTGAGGATATCGACTTCGGCAGTGAGGTTATCAGTAAAGGCCAGGTCATCAGTGCTGTCGGTATCGGCTTATTGTCGTCACTGGGGATCAGTACTGTTGAGGTAAGCCGCCAGGTAAAAGTGGCTATTTTAGCCAGTGGCGATGAACTGAAATCGCCAGGTGAGCCATTAAATAGCGGTGAAATCTATGAAAGCAACCGAATTTCGATTGCCTCCATGTTAACAAGGCTAGGCTGCGAAGTATTAGATTTAGGCATCATCGCCGATGATCCGGATGCTTTGAAGGCGGCATTTGCAAAAGCCAACCGGGAATGTGATGTGGTGATTTCTTCCGGCGGTGTATCCGTCGGAGAAGCCGATTATACCAAGCATGTATTGGCTGAAATTGGCGAGATTGATTTTTATAAAATTGCCATGAAACCGGGTAAACCGTTCGCCTGTGGCAAGTTATCAGACAGTGTTTTCTTTGGCCTGCCTGGAAATCCAGTGTCGGCATTGGTTACCTTTATGCAATTGGCGGTGCCGGGTATCGAAGCGATGCAAGGTAAAGCAAAGCAATCTCGCCCAGGCTTCTGGGCAACTGCCGCATGCGATCTAAGAAAAACCATTGGTCGTCGCGATTTTCAGCGCGGCGTTTATCAATTCAATGAGTCGGGAATGCCAGGCGTAACCTCTACCGGTGCACAGGGCTCAGGTATTTTGACCAGTCTGGCAAAAGCTAATTGTTTTATTGTCCTGGCGGCAGAACAGGGTAGCGTTAAAGCAGGTGACTCGGTTTGGGTTGAGCCTTTCCCGGCCTGGCTGGATTAGAATGGGGTCAGGTCTTGAATTGTGCAACAAGTGCAAAATTCAAGACCTGACCCCTGTAAATATTGAAGGAAACTGGAGCTGATAATGATTATGATTTTTAATAAAGCGCGAATAGGGCAGATGTTATTGTGTCTGCTGGCAATATTGGTGTCGACCCAGGCAAGAAGTGCTGGCGAAGTCTACATTCCCGATAGCCATCAGCAGGGCGAGTTACATCCGAAACTTGCCATGTTTCAGCCGTATTTTGGCGGTTGGCAAGCGAATATGGGTAAAAACCAACAGGGCGAGGAGATGATTGATGTCTCGGTATGGCAACGTGCTTTGAATGGTAATGCGGTGCGCACGTTACATTCCATTAATGACGGCGCTTATGGCGGCGAATCATTGATATTCTGGGATGAGTCGGAGCAAAAAATTAAATTTTATTATTTTACTACCGCAAGCTTCTACACCTCAGGTTGGATGGAAATTACCGGCGATAATCAGTTTACCGCCTTTGAGGACGTCACCGGATCAGAGCAGGGAATTACCCAGGTTAAGTCGACGAGTGAGTTATCGGAAAACGAAATTACTATTTCTACCAGTTATTTGAAAAATGGTGAATGGACCGAACCTCAGGTGCGCAAATATGTACGCAGTGACAGGGCGGTGAAGTTTAAGTAACGAAGTAGGAGCAACTCTTCTGATAGGAGGGAGACTGCGTCGAGGGAGACAACCATCTCGTTGTCAGGTTGTCGGTGACAGGCTGACGCCGGTGGGAACTTGAACAAGAAAGATATCTGTTTTTGGAGGTAAGCTGCGCTGGTGGAGAAAATACTCTCGTTGTCACATTTTGGGTGACAGGCTGACGCCGGTGGGAACTTGAGCAATAGCCTAATGCTTTTAAGACGCAGTCCTCACCGACAGCGTCCTCAGCGAATGAATTTATTCATTCCTCACCGACGCAGTCTCCTTCATAACAAAAACTGGCCGCAAGGCCAGTTTTTCTACCACCCCCTTACTCCTTCCATATCTGGTAGATGATGGGCAATACCTTTATGACAATCGATACAGGTTTTCTCCCCGGATGCCAGGGAGGTGCTGTGTTGTTTGGCGGCGCGAATGCTTTGTGAAGTAAAATCCATGTAGTCAAAGTTGTGGCAGTTGCGACATTCTAGAGAATCATTAGCTTTCAATCGTGCCCATTCGTGCTCAGCCAGCTCTTTACGCTTTTCCAAAAACTTTTCCCGGGTACTGATGGTGCCAAACACCTTGCCCCACACTTCTTTTGATGCCTGCATTTTACGGGCAATTTTATCGGTCCACTCGTGTGGTACATGACAATCGGGACAAGTAGCCCGAACCCCGGATCGATTACTGAAGTGAATGGTTGTCTTTAATTCGTCATATGGATTGTCATTCATTTCGTGGCAGGAAATACAAAACTTTTCCGTGTTGGTAAGCTCGAGTGCGGTATTAAACCCACCCCAGAAAATGATCCCGGCGATAAAACCACCCAGGGTCAGAAAGCCAAGAGAGTAATGTACGCTCGGCTTGGTCAGGGTGTGCCAGACGCGGAGAAAAAATGCTTTCATAATGACTCCTGCTTTACTGGCCTTCTGGCTTCGCTGCCTTTTCGGCCATTATTTTATGCATGTCGACAAACTCGTTATCAACTTTCGGTTGTGTATCTAACTGCGGTACGTGGCACTGATTGCAGAAATAACGACGTGGTGAGATTTCCGCGAGAAAATTGCCATCCCTGTCCATGTAATGAGTGACACTGACCATAGGTGCCTGAGAATCACCAGTGCGATTTCTGGCGTGACATGACATACATTTATTAACGTTTAGGTTAACTTCGTAATTGCGGTCAGTATGAGGGATGACCGGCGGTTGCATTGGATAATTGCGAGCTTGCTTAATGTCATCATTAGTGACTTTCGGAATGTACTGGGGGTTAACATCCTGATCAATCGCGACCTTGTCACGCATGGTGGCGATTTCATCGGCAAATGCAAAGGCCGTCAGCAGCAGGAGGGCGGAACTGAATAACGTTAAAAAGGATTTCATGACTCAACTCCTCACGCTTTTACAACTTTGACGGCACACTTTTTAAAATCCGTTTGCTTGGAAAGCGGATCCGTTGCATCGAGAGTGACCTTGTTTATCAGGCGACTTGCATCAAACCAGGGCACGAAAACCAGCCCTTTGGGTGGCTTATTACGGCCCCGGGTTTCTAGTCGGGTCAACATTTCTCCTCGCCTTGATATCACCTTGACCTGCTCTCCGCGGCGCATATTTCGTTTTTTTGCATCGTCAGGGTGCATATACAGCAGTGCATCCGGGATAGAGCGGTATAATTCCGGCACCCGTTGGGTCATCGAACCGCTGTGCCAGTGCTCAAGAACCCGACCGGTGGATAGCCACATATCGTACTCATCGTCTGGGGATTCAGCAGGTGGCTCATAGGGGAGGGCAAAAATAATCGCACGATCATCCGGTTGACCATAAAACTGCCAGTCCTTACCTTCCTCGACGTAAGGGTCTTCGCCTTCTTTAAATCGACGCAGGGTTTCTTTGCCATCGACTACCGGCCAGCGCAGTCCGCGTTCCTGATGATAAACATCGTATGGCGCCAGATCGTGGCCGTGGCCGCGACCAAACTCAGCGTACTCTTCAAACAGGCCTTTTTGCAGATAAAAACCGAAATGGCGGGCATCATCGTTCAGCTGATCTTCGGCCACTTCCGATAACGGATATCTGTCGACATTGCCGTTTTTAAAGAGCACGTCATATAAGGTTTTACCCTGATACTTACCCTGGGAAATAAGCTCCTTGCTCCACACGTCCTCGACCTTAAAACGCTTACTGAACTCTACCAGTTGCCATAAATCGGAGTGACAGCCTTCTGGTGGCGGCACCTGTTGATACCATGACTGGGTGCGACGTTCCGCATTACCGTAGACCCCTTCTTTTTCGACCCACATCGCGGTTGGTAAAATCAAATCTGCCGCCTGGGCGGTGACCGTTGGATAGACATCTGAGACAACGATAAAATTGTCCGGATTTCGATATCCCGGAAAGCCTTCCTCATTGATGTTAGCAGCTGCCTGCATATTGTTATTGCACTGCACCCAGTAAAAATTGAGCTTGCCGTCTTTAAGCATGCGGTTTTGCAATACCGCATGATAGCCAGGTACCGGGTTAATGGTTCCTTTTGGCAACTTCCATATTTTTTCTGCCATCGCCCGGTGTTCCGGATTTTTCACCACCATATCGGCAGGTAGTCGATGCGCAAAGGTTCCCACTTCGCGGGCAGTGCCACAGGCCGACGGCTGACCGGTTAATGAAAACGGGGAATTACCCGGGGTGGAAATCTTGCCGGTAAGCAGGTGAATGTTATAGACCAGGTTGTTGGCCCAAACGCCGCGGGTGTGCTGGTTAAAGCCCATGGTCCAGAATGATGTGACTTTGGTATCGGGATCGGCGTAGAGTTTTGCCAGCGCAACCAGTTTGTCTTTGGCGACGCCGGATAACTCAGAAACATAGTCTAAGGTGTATTTACTGACAAATTTGGCGTACTGCTCAAAATCAATTTCGACCGAATCGCCGGAGGTTTCATCATTATGTTTGGCCGCCTTTTCAAGCTCGTGTTCGGGGCGTAAACCATAGCCTATGTCGGTAGTGCCCATGCGGAAATTGGTATGCTTGTTGACAAAGTCGCGGTTTACCTTGTCATTTTCAATGATGTAATGGGCAATGTAATTAAGGATGGCGAGATCTGTCTGTGGCGTAAAGATCATGCCATTATCGGCTAAGTCGAAACTGCGGTGAGTGAAGGTGGATAACACCGCAACTTTTACATGTGGGGCGCTCAGGCGTCGATCGGTTACCCGAGTCCAGAGGATCGGGTGCATTTCTGCCATGTTCGAGCCCCATAATACGAAGGCATCAGCCGCTTCGATATCGTCATAGCACCCCATGGGTTCATCAATGCCGAAAGTGCGCATAAAGCCAACGACTGCCGATGCCATGCAATGGCGGGCGTTGGGGTCGATATTGTTACTGCGAAATCCGGCCTTATAGAGTTTTACCGCAGCATAACCCTCATGCACAGTCCATTGTCCGGAACCAAACATGCCAACCGCTTCCGGGCCTTTATCGTTAAGCGCCTGCTTGGCTTTTTCGGCCATGATATCGAAAGCCTGATCCCAGCTAACTTCCGTGAAATCGCCATTTTTATCGTATTGGCCATTGCTCATCCGCAGCAACGGTTTACGCAGGCGATCTTTGCCGTACATGATTTTTGACAGGAAGTAACCTTTGACGCAGTTTAGGCCTTTGTTTACGGGTGATTTTATGTCGCCATGAGTGGCAACGACTTTGCCATCCAGAGTCGCAACATTGACACTGCAGCCTGTGCCACAAAAACGACACGGGGCTTTATCCCATTTTAATTTAGTGATTTCCCTTGAAGTAATTAAATTTGATGCGCTGGCTGGAATACTTAAGCCTGCAGCGGTAGCCGCTGCGGCGATGGCATTCGCTTTGATAAATGCTCGGCGATCTAGTTTCATCAGAATTCTCCACTACTCGCTGGTATATTGATGGTACACGGGAGCCAGAGACAGCACCCCGGCTATATCTTTGAGCAAATCCATTTGTTGAGCGATTTGTTTGTCAGAAGACGCTTCGAGGGTGAATACCAGTTTGCCCTGGTGTGACTGGATATGGACCTCGCCGCCAGGTAACGCGGCTATTTTCTCACAGACCTGGTCAATCGCAGCAGGTACTACCTGAGCGACAAAACTGGCAACATGATACTCGTCAACGGATTGCATCAACTGGGCTCCTGTCGTTGAATCAATTCAGTAGCTCCTGTGGGGCAGACACTGATGCAGGCGCCACAATGCGTGCAATCTGATTGCTCTACCACGGGTTCCGGTATGGCGGTGTTATAGAAAAAGCCGATTGCCTGTGTATCACAACTATCGGCACAGCTTTGACAAAAGATTTGTTGTTTGGCCAGGCAGGTCTCTTTGATGTTGAGGTAGCCTTGCAGTGGTTGTTGCCGGACGTTGTCGAACAGTGGCTCTGGACAAGCCTCCACACAGGCTCCACAAAAGGTACATTCGCCTTTTTTGAAATCAAGGAATGGCAGGCCGTCGGAGTCAATGGCAATGATGCCGGTTTCACAGCTGCTCACACATTGCTCACAGCGACTGCAATGGCTGGAGAAATGATTTTCGCTAATGCTCCAGGGAAGGCGAAATTGTGTCGACTGCTGGTGAGTTTTAGCGCGCAGGAATCTACGTCGTGACAGGTTGAGACTTTCGACCTTTGCCATTAGTGTCCTCCGGGAGGACCGTATATCATTTGGCTGATCCAGACAATAAAGCCATAACTACCGACAATAACCACCGCCAATACTGGCGCCAGAACGACGGTTAAAAACAAGAATGTATTGCGTTCCCTGGACTTCTGTTTACCAGCATCCATGGCAACAGTGTCATTATTGTCTACTGATTCAGGATTGGACATATCGTTCACACAACTATATTTGAACTTCTTACATCGTGCGTCTTCGCAATGGTCGGTAAAAAACTAAACGTTTCATTTACGACGAGTGACTTTATCGAAAGCGCTTGCAAGGCCTATCATTAAAGTTAGCAGACAAGGCGAGAATTGGTAAAAATAAAGCCAGTTTATTGTGCGCTCGCCAATCGCATGGACACTGCATGTTAAGGTGTTAGATAGCAGTCGTTTAGCGCTAATGGTTCTGTTAAACTTAAGCTTTATAATTAACAGGTTAGCTAATAAATTGATGGTCGATGTCCCCTACCAATGGTTGCACTGGTCGCGACAACAACCGCGAAAATTTATCTGTCTGCAAGCAAATCAGACAGGCAGTGAACGTTTAGCGACCGAATTGGCACAGGTGTTATTTGGCTATTTTCAATCGCAAAATGATAGCTTTGCGCAATTATCCTCACAAGCACCTGCACCCGTCCATGCTGTATTCTGGCAAAACAGTCCGCTGCTGGCCGACAAATCCGTAACGTCATTACCCGACGATGTCCTTACCCTCCTCGAACGAAAATTGCTAAGCAAGGATAGGCAAACGCCAACGCTTGCCGGCGGTGAATTAAACGGCGATGAATTCCGAATTCGGGTGATAAACGCTCAACAGTACCGCTCACAGTTGGGACAGGAAAATCGTTTGCTGGTGATTGACGCGCGGCAGGGCTTTAACCCCGATGCCATTGCAGCATTGTCTGGCACCATTATCGGCGGCGGGGTAGTGGTTGTTATCATAGATACACAAATAACGGCTGACTCCATTTCATTAACGCATTTTATCGGTGGCATCGAAAACCGGAGCAACTGTCTTGCCCTGAATCTGACGAGTGCCAACGAAAAATCAGAATGGCTGGCACCGTTAACCAGGATGCTGACCTTTCATGATGTAGCCTCAGATCTGCGATCGCTACCTGATTTATCCGATGGTGCTGTTAATCAGGCTCAACAGGAAGTCGTTGCAGGTATTGTAAAAGTTGCCTCCGGTAAGCGTGATCGCCCCATGGTGCTGACAGCCGATCGAGGACGTGGCAAAACCACGGCGCTGGCACTTGCTAGCAGATATTACCTACAACAGCACTCTACCTCAGCACAATTGATAAAAATCGTGATCACGGCGCCTACACCTCAGGCGGTGGCGACGTACTTTAGGCATTTGCAGGATAGCGAAGGCTGGCAGGTTAATGGACTAGCCGCCCAGTTTGCCGGGCACCAGGTAAAATTCATGCCGCTGGAACAACTTATCGAGGAAAAACAGGATTGCCATTTATTATTGGTCGATGAAGCCGCTGGTATCCCAATACCGCAGCTGTTGTCATTATCGAAGCAATATCATCGCCTGGTTTTTGCATCTACGGTACATGGGTATGAAGGCGCGGGACGCGGCTTCACTCATAAGTTTTTGCCCTATCTGCGAGCGACTTACCCGGGCACCCGACTAGCACAATTGCGTGAACCGGTGCGCTGGTCGGTCAATGATGAGCTCGAACAGCTGTTATTTGAACGCTTTTTTCTCAATGCCTCGCTGGCTGAGTTACCGTCTGTGGCATCGTTGCCTATAACGGCGCAGCAATTGCGTTATCGCTGGGGTCATGGCCGGGATTTATTAGACGATGAGCAACTTTTTTCCCAGGTAATTGCCTTGCTGGTCAGTGCTCACTATCAAACCAAGCCCTCGGATTTAAAATTAATACTTGATGATCCAAACCTTGTTCTTGGCCTGCAGTTTAGTGAGCTTTCGACGGCCGAGCAACAAGCGGAGCGCTCGGATACCACTGGCAATAATCACCTATTGGTGGGTGTTGTTTTACTGTTGTTCGAAGGTGGCCTGGCACCTGAACTGGTGGAGAAAATTAGTCGTGGAGAGCGTCGTATTCCAGGGCATTTCACCCCGCAATCATTGCTTACCCAGGCAAATGCTGACTGGGCGTTTGCTTATACATATGGTCGTATTGTCAGGATTGCGGTGCATCCTGATTTACAGAATCAAGGACTTGGCCAGCAGTTGCTGTCAGCGAGTGAGCAATATGCCATAGAAAGAGACATCAATGGCTTGTCGACCAGTTTTGGGGTTAACTCCACTCTCTTCAACTTCTGGTATCAGGCTGGTTTTCAGATTGCCCGGCTTGGCTTTAGTCGTGATAAAGCCAGTGGCGAGCACTCGGTACTAATGCTCAAGGCGTTAACGCCTGGGTTGCGAAGCCAGGCGAAAAGATTACAACAACAGTGGCGTGAAAACCTTCCCGGTTATTTAAGTGACGAATTTAAAACGTTGCCGGCATCGTTGATGGCGATGATGCTTAGCGCCAGTTCTGATCAACAAAACCTGGGTGTGGCCGGTGAAAGAGACATTGACGCCGATAATCTGCAGCAACTGCAAAGGTTTATCGATGGTAGCCGGCAGTACAGTTACTGTGTACCGGCATTGCATAAATTATTAATGTCGCTGGCAAAAAATGACTATAGTTATGTTAAAAATATTGCCAGCCAGGATGAACCCGAGCGCCATCCACATTCCCTGTTGCTCGCTAAGGTATTGCAAAAGGTAAGTGTGACAGAACTGGTTAAGCGCGGCGGCGTCAGCGGACAAAAAGCATTGCTACAACAGCTCAAAGATGCCACCCGGGCATTATTATCACAACAGACATATTGACAATAAAATGGTTATCCGGTGATTGAAGTTAATAAGTTATCAAAACATTACAGAGACGTAATTGCGGTTGATGACATCAGCTTTACGGTAGTCCAGGGACATTGTTTTGGTTTATTGGGGCCCAATGGTGCCGGTAAGACAACGACCATTGAAATTATGGAAGGGATCCTGACTCCAACTCATGGAACCGTTGAATTTGCCGGCGTTAATGCACAGGAAGTGAGCCAGCATATTGGCATTCAGTTTCAGCATACGGCACTGCAAGACTACCTGAGTGTGAAAGAGACCCTTAACCTGTTTAAATCTTTTTACCAACGTTCTGTTGATATCGAAACTCTGGTGCAATGGTGTGATCTGCAGGATATTATCGACCGCGATAATCGTTTGTTATCCGGCGGTCAACGGCAGCGCTTGCTACTGGCATTGGCGTTGATTAATGACCCGCAAATTGTATTTCTGGATGAACCCACCACAGGACTGGATCCGCAGTCGCGTCGCCATTTCTGGCAACTGATTGAAAACATCAAGGAGCAACACAAAACCGTCATTCTCACCACCCATTACATGGATGAAGCGCAGCAATTGTGTGATCAGATTGTGATTATGGACCACGGAAAAATCATAGAGCAGGGCTCTCCGAAAGCCTTGCTCGAGCGTCACTTTGATCAGGTGTTTCTGACTTTGCCAACGCAGGGACTGGATACCCGCATCCTGTCGGATTTATTTCAACCAGGGCAATGGCAGATTATCAAAGAACGGGTGGAGATTGCCACCGAGCATGTGGAAGATACGGTGAAAAGCCTGATTCAGGCGAACGTGCCATTGACAGGCCTGCACGTAAAGTCGGCAAATCTAGACGATTTATTTTTAAAACTGACCGGCCATAGTTTGCGAGGATAATGATGTTTAGTGGCAAGCGATTTTGGGCGGTAGTGAAAGCACGCAATCTCGAATTTTTTCGCGATAAATCGTCGCTGGGCTGGAACCTGCTGTTCCCAGTATTATTGCTGGCGATTTTTGCCCTGGTGTTTTCAGGTGATGGCCGCAGCGTCTATAAAGTTGGGGTGCTGGACAAAGATCCGCAATCGTTAACCTTTCTTAATACTCGTTATATCGACTTTATTGATTATCAACAAATTGATAAGGCAAAAATTAAATTGCAGCAACATGAAATTGATTTGATTATCGATCAGGGGCGCAGTGAGTATTGGGTGAATGAGGAGTCTCCAAAAGGATACCTGGTGGAAAAGATGTTCCTTAGTGAGCAGCTCGCCTATGTCCGAAAAACTACGCAGGGGCGAGCGATTCGTTACATCGACTGGGTTTTACCGGGCATTCTGGGCATGAATATTATGTTTTCCTGTCTGTTTGGAGTGGGTTATGTGATTGTCAGGTATCGCAAAAATTCGGTACTAAAACGGCTGAAAGCTACGCCTTTGTCGGCGCTGGAATTTGTCTCAGCGCAATTGGCATCAAGGTTATTCATTGTACTGTTTATGGCAACCGTGGTTTATGTGGGTTGTGACCTGGTATTTGACTTCTACATGCTCGGCAGTTACTTCGACTTGTTTATCGTTGCTCTGATTGGTGCCATGAGTCTGATTTCCCTTGGCCTGGTGATCTCGACCCGTAGTAAAAGTGAAGAGTTGGTGGGCGGCCTGTTAAATATGGCGACCTGGCCGATGATGTTGTTGTCTGGGGTCTGGTTTTCTCTGGAAGGTGCACCACAAATTGTGAAAACCATCGCCGCCGTGTTTCCGCTAACGCATTTGGTGTCAGCAGGACGCAAGATCATTACCGAAGGGGCAAGTTTGAGTGATATTCAGTGGGAGTTGTCAGTGCTGGTAGCAATGACGGCAGTATTTTTACTGCTAAGTGCCTGGTTATTTAGCTGGGATGGTGACCGTTAACGGTCACCATCATAGCCTTAATGGCCCGGGATTATTCTGCTTTCGCTAAGCAATGCTCAATCGATACTGACAGCAACTGTTTGGCATTTTGTGGCTCTTGTTCCTGTTGTACATATTCCTGACTGGCGGTAACTTTATCGCCCCATTTTATGTACGCAGCACCCCAGGTTAAACCAGCACCGAATGCAGCACTCATAATATTATCACCGGGTTTCACTTTGCCTTGCTCCAGCGCTTCACACAGGGCAATTGGCACTGTTGCCGCGGAGGTGTTTCCATAATTCTGGATATTGACCATGACCTGATCATCGCGCAATTTTAATTTGCTTTGCAGGGTCTCAATAATTCGTACGTTGGCCTGATGAGGCACCAGTAGATCAACGTCTTCAACACTCAAACCGGCTTGTTGCATAACATTTTCGGTTGCCTGACCCATGCCACGCACGGCGCGCTTGAAAATATCCTGCCCCTGAAATGCGATGTCCAGTGCCGATGGCGGATTGACATAACGATCCATATCGGTACCAAAGTTAGTAATTGACAGAATATCTCGGGCGTTTGAGTCGCACCCCAGTTTTGCATTCAATAACCCACAAGGTTTATCCGTTGCTTCAAGGATCACCGCACCGGCGCCATCGCCAAATAATACCGCCGTATCGCGTTTCGCCCAGTTAATAAACCAGCTCATCCGCTCAGCACCAATTACCAGTGCTTTTTTTGCCGCTCCAAAACGAATTTGCGCGGTAGCATTTTGTAATGCGTAGAGAAAGCCGGTACAGGCCGAGCTTAAATCAAAACAGGCAGCGTTGTTACTGCCCAATAACTGCTGAACCCGTGAAGCAGTATTGGGAACCAGAGTGTCAGGACAGGAAGTCGCAACAATAATTAAGTCCAGCTCACTGGCATCAATGCCGGCGCTGGCCAGGGCGTGTTTTGCCGCCAATGCTGACATTTCTGCGGTATTAATATGTGAAATGCGACGTTCCTTAATGCCCGTGCGGGTGCGAATCCACTCATCTGAGGTTTCGATAAAGGTTGCCAGATCGTCATTGGTTAAGATGGCCGGTGGAGTGTACTTCCCCCAACCCGTAATTTCAGCATATTGCATAAGAACACCTAATATCACCCGCTAAGTCAATTGACTAAACAGGGCAGAAAACTTCGAATAATGGGTTAGTTTAATGACAATTGCCGACAAGTTAAAGGAAATACTTGTAATCCCTGCGCAGCCGAATCCTGTCAAATCAAGGAATCTCGGCCACTATCGCAAGTCGTTGAAGACCGATGAGCGATTATCCCATCAGATACAGGTAGACTGCCAAAAAGTGGCAGCAACTGCCGGCCAACACAAAAACGTGCCAGATGGCGTGATTAAATGGAATTTTTTTAAACGCGTAAAATACGGCTCCCAGGGTATAAGCCGCACCGCCACTGGCCAGTAAAATTAATCCCCCGGTCGCGACATTGGCGATCATCTGTGGCATGGCAATCACCACCAGCCATCCCATCAATAAATAGGTAGCCAGAGAAAGTTTTGGGAATCGCTGGCGAAAAGCCACTTTAAATAAAATACCGGCAATTGCCAGGGTCCAGACCACGGAAAGAATGGCGTAGCCCCAGGCGCCCTCTAGCGAAATCAGCATAAACGGGGTGTAAGTGCCAGCGATTAGTAGATATATGGCACAATGATCGACGAGCTTGAGCACCGATTTAGTCGATTGATGAGTAATGCTGTGATACAGGGTGGATGCCAGAAACAGCGCTATCATCGAACTGCCATATATAATGGCACTGGTTAGCTGGGTAGCGTTGGTTGCCACCATGATCATTAATGTTAAAGCGGCAACGCTGAGTAAAGCACCAATACCATGGGTGATGGAATTAACCAGCTCTTCAATAAGCGAGTAACCGTGACGGAGATTTTCCTGTAGCGAGTGGGTGGTCATAAACGCCCCTGAAATCGATGAAGATAAAATCAGATTATGCGCTGAAGCCAAGGGGATTTCAAATGGGGAAGTGCAGAGGATTGAGGTTTAAAGAAGGGTAACCGGCCTGGTGAAAGTCACTCATTTCCGGAAACCCAACGTTGTGTTTTGGTAGCAGAACTTACCAGTCTTAACTTTCTTCCAGTAAATATTCCAGTGAGTTATCGTAACTGTGTAGTTCTTTTTCGAGAGCGAGTTTTTCCTTAAATTGTTCTATCTCACGCCATTTTCGCTTTTTGCTCGAGTTTGTTTTTGTTTTAGTTTTGCCTTCGACAATTTCCATTAAGCTATCAATTGGATCCATAATAAACTAGCTCCTGCATTACAATTGATTACAATGACACTTTTTTAATATCACAAAAAAAATTTTTATAAAACCATTTTTTCGCCAAAAAAATGCACAAAAAAAGCGGTTAAAAACCGCTTTTTTTGTTGGATTATTAGGCAGGATGCAGGGTCTGTCGATATCTTAGTGAGTCGTAAACTTACATTTTTCACTATAGCGTTTATAACAGTTTGCGTAATTTTTGCTCAAGTTTGATTTGATCAACGGTGAAGCCGCGAATGCCTTCTGCTAATTTTTCCGTCGCCATCGCATCTTCATTCATCATCCAGCGAAATTGTTGCTCGCTTAGTTTGTCTTCAGCGGGTACCGTTGTATTAGCCGGGTAAAGCTTTTGTTCAACGGTGTCACCAGACTGCGCCAGTTCCGCCAGAAGTGCAGGACTTATGGTCAGGCGATCGCACCCGGCCAATTCCAGTATCTCGTCTTTGTTGCGAAAGCTTGCACCCATCACAATGGTGCGATAACCGTGCTGTTTGTAGTAATTGTATATTTGAGTAACCGATACAACGCCAGGATCCTCTGCTGCTGGATAACTTTCCTTGCCGGTGGATTTTTTATACCAGTCGAGAATTCGACCTACAAATGGCGAAATCAGATAAACGCCGGCTTCGGCGCAGGCCTGTGCCTGAGCAAAGCTAAATAATAAGGTCAGGTTACAATTAATCCCCTGTTGTTCAAGTTGCTCTGCGGCACGAATGCCTTCCCAGGTCGAAGCAATTTTGATCAGAATTTTATCTTTACTGACTCCGTGTTGTTCGTACAGGGCAATGAGTTTTTGTGCTTTCGCGACCGTAGCCTCGGTATCAAAAGACAAACGTGAATCGACTTCGGTGGAAATGCGGCCAGGGACAATTTTTAAAATTTCAACGCCGGTTAATACCGAAAACATATCCGCGGCTTCAATAATCTGAGCATCGGCATCATCAGCGTTTTCCTTGCCATAGGCAATCGCTTTTTCCAGTAACACCTGATAGCTCTCTAAGTCAGAAGCTTTAAGCAGTAGTGAAGGGTTGGTCGTTGCATCCTCGGGTTGAAAACGGGCGATCGCATCCACGTCGCCAGTATCGGCTACGACGGTGGTCATTGCTTTTAATTGAGATAACTGATCGGTCATTGTCCTGTCCTTAAAGAGTGTCGCTGCATCCATTGAAACCAATATTGGTGAGCTTTACAAGAGATAATAGAGTAAATAATCGAATATATTATGATTATTATTATTGGGGAAGATTGCCACAATTCAACATTGATGAACCTGGGTCACCGGTCGCAGATAACTTTTCATTGATATCATGTTATAGTCTGACAAAATTTACAGTCGTTAAATCATTGGAAGTTAGATAATGCTTATTGTTGTATCTCCGGCAAAGAACCTGGATTATGAATCGCCGCTTACCACCGAACACTTCAGCCAGCCAGAATTACTCGATGACAGTCAGGAATTAATCGAACGTTGTCGTCAGTTAACCCCGGCAGAATTATCGTCACTTATGTCAATTAGCGATAAACTTGCTGGCCTGAATGCAGCGAGGTTTGGCGAGTGGCACCTGCCATTCACACCGGACAACGCCCGACCTGCCGTATTGGCGTTTAACGGAGATGTATACACAGGATTGGATGCGAAAACATTCAGCGAAGTTGATTTTGAGTTTGCGCAGCAGAATCTGAGAATTCTATCCGGCCTTTACGGGGTGCTGAAACCACTGGATTTAATGCAGGCTTACCGCCTGGAGATGGGCACTAAGTTGGATAATAACCGGGGCGCGAATCTTTACCAGTTCTGGGGTGATATCGTCACTAATAAGCTTAATGAAACATTAGCTCATGAGGACGATTCGGTTCTGATTAATCTCGCATCGAATGAATACTTCAAAGTGGTTAAGAAGAAAAAACTCGATGCAACGGTGATCACCCCAGCATTTAAAGACTGGAAGAATGGTGAGTACAAAATGATTAGCTTTTTCGCCAAAAAAGCCCGCGGTTTAATGGCCAGGTATATCATCCAAAACCAGTTAACCGAGGTGGAACAGCTAAAAGGCTTTGATCTTGACGGCTATCAGTACAATGAGGCTATGTCTACGGATGCAACGCCGGTCTTTACTCGTAAGCAATAAAGTTCACAACCAAACTGCGTTTGCCTCTGTTGTCGGTAGCAGACTGACGTTCAGTCAGAAAACCTGTCGAGTTCAGGTTTTCTGTTTGCCGCCAGTGCGCAAGCTCAAGCCAGTTAATTTACCACTTTCTTATAGATACACCGTCTTTCCACTTTTTTGACCCAGTTCTCATGTCGCCTGTTGGATAATGTACAGGACGTACTAATGCAATTGGCTTCATGGATGAATACTTTCTATCTGCGACGGCTCAATTAAAACAGGCAGCGTAGTAGGTCACATGCTCGTTTGCGTTGCTTAGCACTATCCGGTAATTTAATAAACCGGCCAGCGACCGAGAAGAGCGATTAGCAGTTATATACTCAGTTTGAAACGACTGAAGAGAAGCAATGCTCTGGCAGAGACTAAAAGCCGAAAATATAAAGCACATTTTAAAAAGTAAGGAACACTTTTGAATAAATTCGCGTTAACACTATTAATCTCTCTTAACCTTTCATTAGTGGCCGAGTCGGCTGCAGAAGATACCTTCACTTTCGGCTTAGGGGCAGGAAGTTTATACAGTGGCTTGGGTGCCAATGTTGGGATACAAACTAAAAAAGATATTAAGTACCTTGCTGTTGGTTGCGTCTCTTATTCTTCAATGTATGGAGCAACATGTGGAGTCGGAGCAGGCTGGGTTCATACCGATATATTTAACTTTCAAACGCCAAACCATGGCCTGGGCATATACGTAGGTATCGTAGGTGACCAATACGATTATTTTGATCGCGATGCCGTTTACGGGGCTGGGGTTGGCTATCACTATTTCTTCAGTGGTATAGATAAATCAGGAGTAAATCTGGGATTCACTGCTACTGGAGCCGACTCGAAAGATGGATTTGATTTGGGTGGGATGTTTCAACTTGGCTACCAATTTTAACTTTCAGGTATCAAGTAGTCAGAGGCTGTAACGAGCGAGCAGCAGTCACTCAGCTACTGTCATAAGAATAAACTGTTAGGTGTTACATAAGTCATGAAAAAAATATCAGGTTCAACATTCTATTTTAAAAAGCTATTTCCAACAGTATGGTTTGGCTTTTTATTTATCTTTTTTATTACATCTCTTTCTTCGGGAGCTTCTCAAGAATCATTAATGTTTCTCATAATGCCTATTTTTATGGCTGGTTTTGGTTTTATTTTGTTTAAAAAGCTAGTTTGGGATTTAGCCGATGAGGTAATTGATCTGGGCGATCATTTATTATTTAAAAAAGGCTCTAAAGAACAAAGGGTTTATTTTAAAGATATGATCAACATTAATCACCAAATGAGTTCACCCGAAAAGATCACTATCCATACAAGGGAAACAGGTGCTATTGGTAATGAAGTGTCTTTTAATCCACCAACAAGGTTTAATCCTCTAGCAAAAAATCCAATTTATAAAGAATTAATAGCTAGAATGGATAGTGCCCGTAACACCTAGAAATCATCGTATATTAGCAATTGCTAACGGGCGGCTATTGGCGCATAGCTGCCCCTAGGCTCGGCTAAGATTCCCTGTCGTGGCAGGGAATGACTCAAGGGATTTTGCTTTTTCTTCCACCAGCGAAGCTCTCCTCACTCGGAGGGACGTTTTTAGTCCCGTACTAGGAACAATCTTTGATTGTGTATTCGAAGTGGCGTTTTCCGCCACGTGCTCGGAGTATCGTTCGCGATACGTGCTCTGGGAGTTTTAACTCCCGTTACTGGTACTTTAGAGACACTCGGACTTGGATCAAGATACCGTGTAGTATCACGGTATGACGATGTTGATTTGCTTTTAACTCGGAGCGACGTTGTTTGTCGCGTGCTCGGAGTGGCGTTTTCCGCCACGTGCTAGAAACAATCCCCGATTGTGTGCTCGGAGTGACGTTTTCCGTCACGTGCTAAGGGAGTTGACAGTCTCAACTCCCGCCTTTATTTCTTTTTCGCTGCCTTTTTGGCTTTTTTCGCCTTCTTTATCGCTTTTTGTTTTTTGCTCAGCCCGGCATTTTTTTTCACTTTGGTTTTCGGTTTTTTCTGCGGAACCCGGGCCTCTTTGTGTTGAGGGCGAAGCTCTTCAATGATTCGGCGGCTTAAGCGCTCATCGATATAACGCTCAATTTTGCCTAGTGAAACCATATCATGGGCTTCAACCAGTGAAATAGCGGTACCTTTCTTGCCAGCCCGACCGGTACGGCCAATGCGATGCACATAGATATCTGCCTTACGCGGCATATCAAAATTGATCACATGGGTGATTTCATCAATATCCAGGCCACGGGCGGCAACATCGGTAGCCACCAGGATATTCACCCGGTTATTTTTTACTCGGGCAACAGCGGCATTGCGTTTGTCCTGAGGCATTTCACCTTCCAGCCAGACATTCGCAAGATCATGACTTTGTAATTTACCTGCCAGGAACTGCACCGTTTCGCGCTTATTGGCGAACACGACCGCACGTTTAACGTCCTCTTGCTGCAAGATGTTTAACAACAATTGGATTTTATGCTCTTTACTATCGGCAAGATGGATCCATTGATGTGTCTTGGCCTTTTCTTTACGAGAAGGATGAGACTCGACAAACACTGGCTCGTTAAGGATATCTTTGGAAAAGCGAATAATTCCCGCGCCCGCCAGGGTGGCACTGAATAACAGTGTTTGTTTGCGCCATCTTGCTTCACCGGCAATACGATTAATGTTGTCAGCAAAGCCCATGTCTAGCATACGATCGGCTTCATCGAGGACCAGGATTTCGATTTCCCTGGCATCAAATTGTTCATTGTCGATATATTCGAGCAGACGTCCAGGAGTGGCGATCAGCACATCTGTGGTGCTGGTTAATATTTCCTTATGAGACCCATAATTAACCCCACCAGTGATCAAACCACTTTTAATATTGGTATGTTCGCTAAGTTGCTCTGCGTGTTGATAAATTTGCGTCGCTAGTTCACGGGTCGGAGCGAGTATTAATACCCTTGGAAAGCCAGGTTTGGTGCGAGGATAATCTAACAGATGTTGCAGGCAGGGAAGCAAAAATGCCGCGGTTTTGCCAGTGCCCGTTGGTGCGCTGGCGAGCACGTCTTTACCGGCCATCGCTTCGGGAAGTACCAATTCCTGGATAGAAGTTGGTTTTTTGTAGCCAACGGATTTGGTGGCGGCAACGAGTTTATCGTCAAGATCAAACTGTTCGAACATGCTAGAGAGTACCTTAGAATTCACTTTTTATTCAAAGCCCGGCGAGGACAAAGTATAGGCGCTCGGGGCGGTTAATCCAAACCGCGCCAAGCCTTAATATCCAATTATGGATGGTTATTTATGCTTGCAGATCAATAATTTCCTGCAGGATTTGTTGACACCACTGATCGATTCTGTCGTCGCTCAGGTCGTATTGGCATTCATCGTCCAGGGCGAGTCCAACGAAATACTGTTGATCTTCACTCAGGGCTTTGGAAGCAACAAATTCATATCCCTGATTCGGCCAGTAGCCGATGATGTTGGCATCGCGAAGAATAACCTGGTCATGGAGCATACCGAGCGCATCCTGAAACCATTCGCCATAACCCTGTTGATCGCCCATACCAAATAAGGCGACGATTTTATTGTTTAAATTTAAGGTGGCGATGTCATCCCAGTGTGATTCCCAGTCTTCCTGTAATTCGCCGAAATCCCAGGTAGAAATACCGAAAATAATAATGTCGTAATCTTCACAATTGGCCAGCGGTACGTCTTTGATATTGAATAGTTCAACCAATTCTGGACCGATAGTGGCCTGAATTTTTTCGGCAGCCATCTCGGTATAGCAGGTTGTTGATCCGTAAAATAAGCCAATTTTCATGTTGGTCGCTGGGTTGGGAGAAATTTCGCCGCGAATTTTAACAAGTTCAACGGCCAGACGCCATCGTTAATACCTTTGAATTCATTTAGGTCTATGCTTAAAGCAATATTAATCGGCATTAAAAAACAATGGTGCTAAGACCAGCATCCAAAAGGGTTGTAATTTAGGGGTATAGCCAGTAAGTTAGTTATCCCTAATTCGGATACCGAAAGTTAGTTTAGGAAACGTTATCGTGAATCTTTATAAGTCTACAAAACAGCGCATCGGGCAATTGATGGCCCTGTGTGTCCTTGCTCTGTCCGCACTAAATATGAGTAGCGCTATCGCTGCTGAACCTCTATCTGCCGAGCAGGTCGATACCATAAAATCTAAGCTCACTAAGCTGGGATTAAACGCCGAGTCGGTGCAGCCTTCAGAAATGCAGGGATTGGTTGAAATCTTTACTGATCAGGGTTTGTTTTACACCAGCGTTGACGGTAGTTATCTGATTCAAGGCACAGTCTATGACCTTTCCGGTGAACAAATTTCCAGCCTTACTGAGAAATCCTTGGCTAAAGTCCGTGTTGACGGTATGCATGAGTTCGAGAATTCGATGATTGTATTTCCCGCAGATAAAGAGCAGTATCAGATTACGGTTTTTACCGACTTAACTTGTGGTTATTGCCGTAAATTACACCGTCAGATTGAAGAATATAACGATCTTGGCATTACCGTACGCTATCTGGCGTTTCCTCGCGGAGGTTTAGGTAGCCAGTCTTTTGTAGATATCCGCTCAGTGTGGTGTAGTGACGATCAACAAAAAGCGATGACTGAAGCTAAAGGTGGTGCCGAAGTACCGCAAAAAATGTGTGCGCAACCGGTTGCTGAACAATACCAGTTCGGACGCAAAATCGGTGTTAATGGGACCCCGGCTATCATGTTAGAAGATGGTCTGATGCTTCCGGGCTATAAGTCACCGGAACAGTTACAACAAATTCTTAAGAGTGTCGCTGCGACCAACGCTGGTTAATCTAATCAAGTTTAGGTCGTCGCAGACCTTTATCGGAGCGTCCGATAATACCAATCACATTAAATTATTGCTCACTTAGTGTGATTGGTATAGCTAACGGTACGTTCCGTGTTATTCTGCTTCAATCAATTGCAGAAAAACCCTCTGAAACCGCATGTCAAAAACTATTCGTCGACGTTCTCCAAGTGATTGTGAAGCGTTGAATATGCCGTTAGACCCGCTATTAAAGCTGCTTTATGCCAACCGTGGCATTCGTGCTCCAGGTGAATTGGATACCGAATTAAAAGCGTTACATTCGCCAGCATTAATGAAAGATTTGCGCAAAGCTGCAGACATTCTGTTTGCGGCAATTGGCCAGGGCAAAAGGATTATTGTCGTTGGTGATTTCGATGCTGATGGAGCAACCAGTACGGCCTTGATGATGCAGGGCTTAGCTTTGTTGGGTAGTGATAATCACGATTTTCTGGTACCGAACCGCTTTGAGTATGGTTATGGTTTGACGCCAGAAATTGCCGACCTTGCTATTGCCAAAGGCGCTGAATTATTGATCACGGTCGATAATGGTATCAGCTGTATCGCAGGTGTTGCCAGAGCCAAAGCCAGTGGCGCCAGCGTGATTGTTACCGATCACCACTTACCTGCTGAACAATTGCCGGACGCGGATGCTATTGTCAATCCCAACCAGGTGGACTGTCAATTTCCGAGTAAAGCCATAGCTGGCGTCGGTGTGGCGTTTTATCTGTTGTTGGCGTTGCGTCAGGTTATGCGCGAGCAGCATTGGTTCCAGCAACGAGGCCTGGCGGAGGCGAACCTGGCTCAGTTACTGGATCTGGTAGCCCTTGGAACGGTCGCTGATGTGGTCAGTCTCGATCAAAATAACCGCGTTTTGGTGGCGCAGGGAATCAAGCGAATCCGCAGCGGTTATACTCGTCCGGGTATCACCGCATTACTGGAAATTGCCAAGAAAAACCCACAGCGCTTGCGAGCCAGTGATTTTGGTTTTGCCCTGGGGCCCCGTTTAAATGCCGCTGGCCGTCTCGATGATATGGCCCTGGGAATTCAATGCCTGCTGGCACCGGAGCTTAATCAGGCGCGGGTGATTGCAATGCAATTGGATCATCTCAATAAAGCCCGGCGAGAAATTGAACAGGGCATGCAACAGGAAGCGGAACAGGTACTACAAAAGCTGGATTTTAATCAACAGTCACTACCTAACGGTATCGCCCTGTATCAACAAGACTGGCACCAGGGCGTAATTGGTATTGTCGCTGGCAGGATAAAAGAAAAGTATCATCGCCCGACTGTGGTGTTCGCTGCCGGCAGTGAAGGCGAGTTAAAAGGTTCGGCGCGTTCCATTCCTGGTCTGCATATACGTGACTTGCTTGAACATCTTGACTCGCAGAACCCGGGCTTGATTATAAAGTTTGGTGGCCACGCTATGGCGGCGGGTCTGTCACTTGCGGAAAGTCAGTTTGCCCGCTTTCAACAACTCTTCGAGCAACTTGCCGGGCAATGGCTGACGCGGGAGATGCTAGAGAACAGTGTGTTAAGTGACGGACCATTAACCTTGTCGCAAATGACTGAACAACAGTGTGAGTTGATTGAAAATGGTGGCCCCTGGGGGCAGAATTTCCCGGAACCTGTATTTGATAATCAGTTTGAACTCGTGCAGCAACGACTTCTTGGCGAAAAACACCTGAAAATGGTGGTTCGCTTTGAGCAGCAAGTGTTTGATGCAATTGCATTTAACGTCGATACCAGTATCTGGCCAAACGAGCAGGTTGATAATGTACACCTTGCCTACAAACTTGATATTAATGAGTTTCGCGGACAACGTAATCTGCAGCTGATGGTTGAACATTTGGAGCCGCTTTAAGCTGCACCCACGTGCGGATAAATATTTCGACGTTTTTTCCTCGAATAACCTGCGTTTGCGCTATATTCCACCATTGGGATGCGCTACAATGCCGGGCTATTTTGCTTTTTAATACCAATCACATTAAATTATTGCTAACTCTGAGTTGTGCACAAACTTAATGTGATTGGTATAAGTGAACAACACGAGAATTTTTAACGAGCAATGTTTGAAACCAATCCGATATTGAACAAATTGAAAGATATTCGCGAACGCACTGATTTGCTTCGGGGGTACCTTTGACTACGATCATAAATCTGAGCGCCTGATAGAAGTTAATCGCGAACTGGAGTTGCCAGACGTCTGGAATGAACCTGAACGGGCGCAGGCTCTTGGCAAAGAACGTTCATCCTTAGAGTTAGTCGTAAAAACCATCGACGATATGGTTACCGGCTGTGAGGATGTTGAAGGTCTTTTAGAGTTAGCGGTTGAGGAAAACGACCAGGAAACCTTTGATGACGCTCAATCCGAAGTGGATGAGTTAGAGAAGCAATTAGCCAAACTCGAATTTCGACGCATGTTTTCTGGCCCACAGGATGGTAATGACTGTTACCTGGATATTCAGGCCGGTTCCGGCGGTACCGAAGCTCAGGACTGGGCCAGTATGCTGATGCGTATGTATTTACGCTGGGGCGATGCGCATGGTTTCAAAGTTGACGTGATTGAAGAGACGGATGGTGATGTTGCGGGTATTAAAGGCTGTACCCTGAAGTTTTCCGGTGAATATGCCTATGGCTGGTTACGCACAGAAACCGGTGTTCATCGTCTGGTGCGAAAATCCCCGTTTGATTCGAATGCCCGTCGTCATACGTCATTCGCCTCGGCCTTTATTTATCCGGAAATTGACGACAGTATCGAGATTGATATCAATCCTGCGGACTTGCGTATTGATACGTTCAGAGCGTCCGGGGCCGGTGGTCAGCACGTTAACAAAACGGATTCGGCGATTCGTATTACCCACGAGCCAACCGGAACCGTGGTCCAGTGCCAAAATGATCGCTCGCAACATAAGAATAAAGCGCAGGCAATGAAGCTGTTGAAAGCAAAATTGTATGAGCTGGAAATTCAAAAGCAGAACGAAGACAAGCAAGCCCTGGAAGAGGGCAAATCCGATATCGGCTGGGGCAGTCAAATTCGCTCCTACGTGCTTGATGACAGCCGAATCAAAGACTTACGCACCGGTGTAGAGAGTCGCAATACCCAGGCGGTTCTGGACGGTGGTTTAGACCAATTTATTGAAGCCAGCTTAAAGTCTGGCCTGTAACCGAGAAGTGACAATGACTGAAATTGCCAAAGACGAAAACAAATTGATTGCAGAACGTCGTGCCAAGCTAGCGGCGATTCGTGAAAACTGTCCAGCTAATGGACATCCCAACGACTTTGAACGTGAGCACTATGCTGCCGATATCCAGGCTGCCCATGGTGATATGGATAAAGAAGCGTTGGAACAGGCGGATTTAACTTACGCGGTTGCAGGACGGATTATGGCCAAGCGTGGGCCATTCCTGGTATTGCAGGATATGTCCGGACGCATTCAGGCGTATGCAGATAAAAATGTCCAGAAAGACATTAAGCAGCGCTGGGGCATGCTGGATATCGGCGATATCGTCGGGGTGAAAGGAAAATTGCACAAATCCGGTAAGGGTGATTTGTATGTCAACATGGAAGAGTATGCGCTGTTGACTAAATCCTTGCGTCCATTGCCAGAGAAGTTCCATGGTTTATCGGATCAGGAAACCAAATATCGTCAACGTTATGTAGATCTGATCATCAATCAGGAAACTCGTGATACCTTCCAGGTTCGTTCTAAAATCGTTAATGGTATTCGCAAGTTTCTGACCGAGCGTAACTTTATGGAAGTGGAAACGCCAATGTTGCAGACCATTCCTGGTGGTGCGTCGGCGAAACCGTTTGAAACCTACCATAATGCCCTGGATATCGAGATGTTCTTGCGTATAGCCCCAGAGCTTTACCTGAAACGCCTGGTTGTTGGTGGCTTTGAACGGGTATTTGAAATCAACCGTAATTTCCGCAATGAAGGATTGTCGACTCGTCACAATCCGGAATTTACTATGATCGAATTCTACCAGGCCTATGCGACCTACGAAGATCTAATGAATATTACCGAGGAAATGCTGCGTACCCTGGCACAGGATGTGATGGGCACAACGGTGATCCGCAATACGGTGAAGAATGGCGAAGGTGAAGTGGTAGAAGAAAAGTTCTACGACTTTGGTAAGCCATTTGTGCGCCTGTCGATGATGGATGCCATTATGACCCATGCGCCAGAGCTGGACGAAGCGGTTATCCGCAATCCAGAACAGCGATTTGATGAGCTTAAAGCCATTGCCAAAAAAGTTGGTGTGAAAGAGCCTACTGGTGAAAACGTCTGGGGTGCTGGTAAGTATCTGTGTGAGATTTTTGAGGAAGTCGCTGAACATAAACTGGATCAGCCGACCTTTATTACGGAATACCCGTGGGAAGTATCACCACTGGCACGACGCAATGATGATAATCCGTTCATTACCGATCGCTTTGAATTTTTTGTCGGAGGCCGCGAGCTGGCTAACGGCTTCTCTGAGCTTAATGATGCCGAAGATCAGGCGGCTCGCTTTAAAAAGCAAGTGGAAGAGAAAGACGCGGGCGATGATGAAGCCATGCACTTTGATGAAGATTACATTACCGCACTGGAATATGGCCTGCCACCAACAGCTGGTGAAGGCATTGGTATCGATCGCCTGGTGATGCTGTTTACTGACTCACCCAGCATCAAAGACGTGATTTTATTTCCGCATATGCGACCGCTGGCGGAATAATTTGTAAACGAAAATGGAAACGGGAGCCAGTTGGCTCCCGTTTTTTTTGGTGCTGGCTTGGATAAAGCCAAAATCCAGCATTGATATATACTTAACCACGGAATATAGCGACGATCTGGCGAGGCAAGTATGGAAGGGTTGTTACCTTTAATCATTCAGCTACTTAGTGGAGCATTGGGCGGAAATTTAGCCGGTGCGATTTTTCATCGGTTGTCGCTGGGTACCATGGGCAATTCCTTACTCGGAATCTTAGGTGGCGGACTGGGTGCTTATTTAATATCAATGCTAGGTATAACCCTGGCGCCGGGTGGCAATTTAGATTTGTCCGGCATTATTGGTAGTGTCGCCAGTGGAGCCGTCGGGGGCGGAGTGCTGATGGCGGTGTTTGGTTTCGCTCGCGCCATAGTTGGTCGTTGAATCGATTACTAGCGGTATCTTCAGACATAGGGCTCGTCGCGTTTTCTGCTAGCAGTTACTCTGCGTGGTAAACTCTGCTAAACTTCCGATTTTTCTGATAATTGATTTTTTATGGCAATAAACTGGTTCCCCGGGCATATGCACAAGGCCCAAAAAGAGATCAAGGAAATCATTCATCAAATTGATGTAGTGATCGAAGTTTGCGATGCGCGATTGCCGTTTAGCAGTGAAAATCCGATGATCACCAGCATTCGTGGTGAAAAGCCGCTGATTAAAATCCTCAATAAAGCCGACCTTGCAGATCCTGAATTAACCCAGGTGTGGCTCGACTATTTTCAATCCCAACACAATGTCCGGGCACTGGCATTAACCACAGAAGAGCCATCTGGGGCCAAACAAATTGCCGGTTTAATTCGCAAGCTGGTGCCTAATAAAGACGAAACCGGGAAGCAGATCAATGCGATGATCATGGGCATTCCTAATGTCGGTAAGTCAACCTTACTCAATACCCTGGTTGGAAAAGTAAAGGCGAAAGTCGGTAATGAACCGGCGGTAACTAAGGCCCAGCAACGTATCCGTCTTGAAGATGGCTTATATCTGTTTGATACGCCCGGTATGTTATGGCCCAAAATTGCCAATGAAAACAGTGGTTATCGCCTGGCGGTTTCCGGGGCGGTGAAAGATACCGCCTTTGATCATGATGAGATTGCCTGTTTCGCTGCCGAGTATCTGCTTGAGGCTTATCCGCAGCGACTTATTGATCGCTATCAACTCGATCCATTACCGCAGCAGGAAGTGGAATTTCTTGAGGAGATGGGGCGTAAACGCGGAGCGGTCCGCGCGGGTGGTCATGTGGATTTTCACAAAGCATCACAGATACTGGTCAATGAAATTCGCGATAAAACCTTAGGGCCTATTACCTTTGAAACGCCACAGATGGTCGAAAAAGAACAGGTTTATTTTGCCGAATTGCAACAGCAACGTGAAGCTGAGCGCGAGGCTCGCAAGGCTGCCAGAGGCAGAGGCCGAAAAAATAAACGTAAATAATGGAATGAGTATGAGTGAGAATAATGAGTTTACCTTACATTCGGATTTGCAACGCGACTGTGTGCTAGTTGCGTCTTTGCCCTTGTGTGAGTTGTTGCTGTGTAACGACAGTCAGTACCGCTGGTTTATTATGGTACCGAGGCGTAACGACGTCAGTGACTTGCATCAGCTGGATTGGCAGGACTTACAGCAATTTATCAATGAATCAAGCATGGTCAGTGAGTTACTGATGCAGGAATTTCAGGGCGATAAAATGAACGTTGCGGCTCTGGGTAATGTGACGCCGCAGCTGCATATTCATCATATCGTGCGTTTTAAAGATGATCCGGTATGGCCAAAACCCATCTGGGGACAATTACCCCTCAAGCCTTATCCGCAAGGTGAAATCGATCGAATTCAGACATCATTATCGGCGAAATTGGCCGAGATAATGGCGCAGTAATTATTTTTTCTGTAACTGGTTGATTTGGGTCACGCACCACTGATTTTGTGGTGCCGCCCGGCCAGAATGTTGAGCGCAATTGACGATGTAGCCATTGATAAACTCAATTTCGCTTTGTCGGTGTGCCAAAATATCCTCGCGCATCGATGAACTGTTACCCGCCGTCTGCCGGATGACCTGATAAATGGTATTGCGCAGACGCTCTGGCTCAAGGTTGATTTTTTCTACCTTAGCCTGAACTACGACTTCATTAATTAATGCGTCAATGATGTCGGTAAAGCGGTCGTTGTTCAGTTCGCCATTTAATACATCATAGATGGCGGTAAGAGGATTAATGACACAGTTAACGGCAAGTTTGGTCCATTGGATTTCGCGGATGCTTGGATACCAACTGCAGTCCTGAAGGTGGTTCAGCAACGCTGCTGCAGGATTATCCCGGACATCGAATGCCTGGTAGCTCCCCAGTTGCCAGTTGCCTTTGCCCGTGTGCAGCACTTGTTCATCTTCTACACGACGTGCGCCCTGAGTGCTAAGTAACAGCCCCAGTTTGTAATTATCACCAAGAGCCTGACGTACCTGCTGAAAAACACCCATGCCATTGTGCTGAAGCACCAGTGGACAATCAGGCGACAGAAAAGGAGCGATGTACTCGACAGCACCTTTTACCTGATAGGCTTTTAACGCACAAATAACCATATCCGCCTGTCCAATCTGCTCGACCTTGATGTAGCGCCTTACCAGCTGCTCGGTGTTGCCATTAAGGTGAGTGAATTGATAAGTCTCGGTAAAGCCGAATTCCTGCTGACCAGGTTTGGGTAAAAAATGTACTTGATGATAAGCATCTAATTGCTGGTGTAGCAGGGATCCCATAGCACCGGCGCCGATCATTACTATGTTCATTGTTGTTGTTCCTTAATGATCGTATTTAGGGTTTTCATCATCATTACAATATTGATCTGGATTGCAACGAATCCTAGCAAAACTCAGGTTTAAAGAGAATTTATTGGATTGCCATAAGCCAGTTTGGTAGTCTACATGCCATTGCAAACATTATAGAAAAGAGAGTCTGCTATGCCATCTATGGACATCGTATCAGAAATTAATATCGAAGAAGTTCGTAATGCTGTCGACAACGCCAGTCGCGAGCTCAGCACCCGTTTTGATTTTCGTGGTGTCGAAGCATCTTTTGAGTTTATTAAACCTAATGTGAAAATTAAAGCAGAAGGTGATTTCCAGCTAAAGCAAATGCGCGATATGTTGCGGGTGCAATTATCGAAACGCGATGTTGATGCCAAAGCCATGACAGTAGGCGCAGAAGAGCATACCGGCAAGACCTACCAGCAAACCCTGACCTTTAAAGAGGGGATAGAACAACCAATGGCGAAGAAGGTCATTAAAATGATCAAGGACAGCAAATTAAAGGTCCAGGCCAGTATCCAGGGCGAACAAATCCGGGTAACCGGTAAGAAGCGGGATGACCTGCAAAGCGTAATGCGCCTTATTCGAGAAGCCGAATTAGAGCAGTCGTTCCAGTTTACCAACTTTCGCGATTAATCCTACCGGTTCGGGATACCATTAATGGTATTCCGAACCATTCATTCCAGGGCGCGTTTATCTTTGAAGGTCGATACCCTCTACCCATTTGCCAATTTCATTTGTCACTGCAACGGTACACAGTGATCGATTAATTATCAGACTCGGTAATCGATGAGGCTTTTTTGCTCCGTGGTGCTTGCAATCGGTGGCCACAGCGTTTTATATTGCCAGACCACAATCACCATTTAAGTGGTGCTGACAATAATTTATAACAACAAGTAAGAAGAATTCCTATGGCATCCTCTCGCGGTGAATTTAGTTCACGACTCGGTTTTATTATGGCAGCAGCTGGTTCTGCTGTCGGTCTCGGTAATATCTGGGGTTTTCCAACCCAAACCGCATCCAATGGTGGTGCGGCCTTTGTTCTGGTGTATTTAGTCCTGGCTTTCTGCCTGGCATATCCGGCATTTATGGCAGAACTTTTGATCGGCCGCTATGGCCAGGCCAATGCTGTTACCTCGCTACAAAAAATGTCGTCTCGTTCCTGGCAAAAGCATTTTGCTTTTCTGGTCGGCTTCGGCGGTATTATTTGTGCGGCATTGATTTTAAGTTTTTATGGCATCATAGCCGGCTGGATGATGTCTTATGCCATTGAAAGCGCTGCCAGTTTGTTTGGCCTCAATTCCGTTGCTGAGTGGGTAATCGGCAACAGTGTTGAGCGTAATTTACTGTTTACTATCGCCTTTATGGTATTAACCGTATTTATTATTCGCAAAGGCGTAGAAGACGGCATAGAGAAGTGGTCAAAACGTTTAATGCCAATGTTGATAGGCCTGCTTGTATTGCTGATCATTTATGTAATGACCTTGGACGGTGCAGCAGAAGGATTAAACGCCTACCTGAACCCTGATATCGAACGGTTAAAAGACCCGTCATTGATTGTTAGTGCGTTAGGACAAGCCTTCTTTTCACTATCCCTGGGGACCAGCGTAATGGTCATCTATGGCTCCTACATCGCCAAGAAAGAAAACCTGGTGAGCTTAGGCGCCCAGGTTACCCTGATTGATGTTAGTATCGCTTTCCTTGCTGGTTTGCTTATTATTCCTGCTATGTATGTCGCCCAGGCTCAGGGCGTGGCGATTTTTGCTGAAGATGGAAGCCTGATTTCCGGACCTGGCATGGTTTTCGATGTATTGCCTAAATTATTCGAAGATATGGGAATGATCGGTACCTTTGTTGGCCTGGCGTTTTTTATCTTAATGAGCATTGCCGCACTGACTTCGTCTATTTCCATGCTAGAAGGACCGGTATCTTATACGGTGGAACGTCATAATGTACCGCGAGCAAAAGCAACCACCCTGATAGGGTTTGTTATCCTGTGTATCAGTGTCGCGATTGTCGCGAATATTGAAACTGGCCTCGATTTTGTGGCGACCTTATCTACCCAATACGGACAACCGATAATTGCCATGTTGTGTTGTATTTTTGTCGGTTGGATATGGCACCGTAGCTCGATTCTTAAAGAGCTAAAACAGGGCAATGACAGTGTTGAGCACTCCCTGTTCTGGAAGATCTGGCCCTGGTATACCAAGTTTATCTGTCCGGTGGCTATTGCAGCGGTATTTATTAACTCGCTGTAACCCATGAGAATGTAACTATGAAAGCGCTGCGGTTAGTTCTGCAGCGCTTTTTTTGTGGCTATTTGTCGGTCTTAGCTGGATATACGCCAGGCGCTACTTGTCGGAGTTTAACAATTCACGAATCTGTTGTTGGTATTTGGCGAACAACTCGCCGTCCTTGGTTGGGACATCGGCGACAAATTTATAGGCGATATCGTTTAACTCAAAGCGGATTTGAAAAGCATGCAGGTAGCCTCGATCTGCGGCTGAGTCTGAACCGTAAATGGGGTCGCCGATAATCGCCGTACCAAGACTATTCATCGCCACTCGTAGCTGGTGGGTTTTGCCGGTTTTAGGCATTAACTTAAAGAACCTGACTCCGTCGCCAAGGGAATATGACTCAAATTGAGTAATGGCAGGGTTGTCCATCGAACGCAGTAATTTGAAACTACCACGTCTGGATTTCGCCATATCGCCTTTGATCCAGCCCTGCTTTTTTTTCGGCTTACCGCGAGCCAAGGCTATGTAAGTCTTGTCTACCTTACGCTCAGCAAAGAGCCTCGACAGATGTTGCACTGACGCGCTATTTCTTGCCATCAACATCACGCCGGACGTCATTTTATCCAGTCTGTGTAGCGGGTAAAGCTCATCATAGATGGCTTTATAGCGATTGAAAAAACCCTGCCCTAACGCATCTTCGTCATGGAAATTTACGCCGGAGGGTTTATTCACCACGATAAAGTCCGGGTGCTCAAATAAAGGGGCTGGTAACGGTTCGAGGTTCATACTGATCATTGGTAATGAGATTGTGAAAATTATAAATCGATTTTGCGCGCTACCCAATGGCTTTATTGGTTAAACAACAAAGTTGGTCTATTTTTGTGGGAGGAAAATATCTGTATTTCAGTACCTTTGTCTTAAATGCCATTGTAAAATCAGTATCTTCCCCCACATAATATGTTTATTGCCATTTTGTGGTGCACAACTAGGTTCGCCAGTGATGCGAGTTTTGGAGCAAAATTGACTTTATCTACATCCGATTTTATTGCCGAATTTTCAAAACCTTCTAATTTATCTGCACTGACGGGCATCAACCGTGGAATTGAGCGGGAGACCCTGAGAATCAAAGCCAATGGGCACTTATCCGAGCAGGGTCATAACCAGGCATTAGGTTCAGCGTTAACGAATCCACTGATCACGACCGACTATTCGGAAAGTCTATTGGAGTTTATCACTCCGGTTAGTGAGTCCATTGATGAGTCAATTGCTCAGCTAAAAGATATTCAGAAATTTACCCTTGATAATGTTAATGGTGATTTGTTCTGGCCGATGAGTATGCCATGTATTGTCGAGCACGAAGACGATATTAAAATCGCCCGCTATGGGTCTTCCAATATCGGAACAATGAAGAGCGTGTATCGCCAGGGCCTGAAGAACCGTTACGGCTCGATGATGCAGGTTATTGCCGGGATCCACTTTAATTTTAGCTTTAGTGAGAAATTTCATCAGACCGCGCAGTCGTTGTTAGGTGACAACAGACCACTGCAGGATTTTATCTCTGATCGTTATTTTGCCCTGATACGCAATTACAAACGTTTTGGCTGGCTAATTCCTTACCTGTTCGGCAGCTCGCCGGCGCTGTGTCCTACATTTTTGCAAAGCCGCCAGCATAATTTTGACTTTAAAAAAGCGCCCAGTGGTTGCCTGTATCTCGAACATGCAACCTCATTGCGAATGAGCGATTTGGGATATACGAACTCCGAGCAGTCGACTCTGAATATCTGTTATAACGATGTCGATAGTTATGTCGCCAGCGTCCAGAATGCGATTAATTTACCCTCCGAAAAGTTTGCCTCAATTGGGGTTAAAGAAAACGGTCAATATCAACAACTGAACAGTAATATTCTCCAGATTGAGAATGAGTTATATGCGCCGATTCGTCCAAAGCGGGTGGCTAAGTCCGGTCAAAAACCTTCCGAAGCGCTGGCACACGGCGGTGTTCAGTATGTTGAAGTCAGAGCCATGGACGTCAATCCGTACATTAGTACAGGTATCAGTCGTGAGCAAATGTATTTTATGGATGTGTTGCTTACGTTCTTTTACTTCCACGAATCTGCGGCGATGACGCCGGAAGAGTTTAAGCTTGCCTCTGAAAATACCGATAAGGTAGTTATCCAGGGGCGTGCTCCCGGCCTAAACCTCAATGACCAGGGTGTCGAAAAAACCATCCCGGTATGGGGGCAGGAGATATTTTCCGAATTAACAGCAATAGCTAAACTGCTCGATCAGGCGTATCAGACCGACCAATATAGCATCGCGGTTGCCAGGGAGCAGGAAAAGTTAAGCAATCCTGAGCTGACACCATCCGGCCGGATCCTGAATGATTTATTAACCGGCGGGCGAGGTATTATTGGCTGGTCATTACAGCATGCCAAGCGTTATCAGGAAGAGTTAAATCAATGGCAATATCAGGTATTTGACCAAGCCTATTTACAAAAGCTTGCGTCGGAATCCCTGGCAGAGCAAGCGGCAATTGAAGCTTCGGACCAGGTTGATTTTGACCAGTTTTTAGCGGATTATTTTGCAAAATAAAAACGGGTGAGGCGCATGGAACAAATAGAATGGCAGGATTTTAGTAAAGTACAATTGTGTGTGGGCACCGTACTCAGTGCCGAAGTATTTCCTGAAGCACGCAAACCTGCGTATAAACTGACCGTCGATTTTGGTGAGCACGGTATCCGCAAATCCAGTGCCCAAATTACCGATTTATATACTCCCGAAACCCTGGTAGGGAAGCAGGTGGTCGCAGTCATTAACTTTCCAGAAAAGCAAATTGGGCCATTTATGTCGCAGTGCCTGGTAACTGGCTTTTATAACGAAAAAGGGCAGGTGTGCCTGGCCGTTCCGGATAAGGATGTTCCTAATGGTTCGCGTCTGGCCTGACCTGCGAATAGGAATCCGATGCTCAAAAAACAAAACCTTTTCGGGCAAATACCGGCAGATTTAACGGTCGAGGTTTTTGATATTCTATATCAAAAACACGGGGTGACCATTGAGCGTATTGTTTCAAACGGCCAGTCGTCACCCGAACAGGGCTGGTATCAACAATCTCACGATGAATGGGTAATTGTGTTGCAAGGGAGTGCAAGTTTAGGTTTTGAAACCGAGGACGATGTGCAACTAGCTGCCGGGGAACATATTTTGATCCCGTCAATGATGAAGCATAAAGTCGTCACCACCTCGAGTAATCCGCCTACGATCTGGTTGGCGGTTCACGTCAATAACCCGGCTGGATGCTGCGCTGATAATGCTGACGGTACAGCATTGTAAACCACAGGATTATCAAAGCGAGCAAGCTGTACGCTGGTATGTATAACTCTGCATCTGGTGCAAACAGCCATGCCCCATAACAGATTGCCATATAAAGGATTGCCGCCAACAGCATCCAGGCGTAAAACCGCCAGTTGACACGAATGGTTTCCGTCGGTTGTAGCAGGTTACGACTATAACGAGAAGCATTAAATGGTACCACGCCGGTAATTGCATAGTGCAGCATTGGCAGCATAGACCCTGACAATAACCACAGCCCATTCATATCTATCGGACGTGTCGAAAGGACGACGGTTTCCCACAGGTATGCACAACAGGAAGTCAGCCAAATGGTTGTGGCTATGATAAACCAAAAACCCGGAACGGTTTTACGCATCTGAACCCAAATCATTTGTTGTTCGAGTTCGATTAATCTGTTTGCCTCAGAGTCGGCGTTATCAATTTCGGGTTGATCGGTTAAGGTTGAAGTAGGCTTGGCCATAATGAATGAAGTTTTTTTTTGAGGAATATACCCCTTGAACAATTGCACGGCAAGGCTTTGCGATGTGAATGACGATTTTAACATCAATTTACGGTTCTGTAGATATACGGCGCCGGGCGAGCGCATATCGTCGTGATATTTTTTCTATATATTTCAATCAGTAAGCTAGCCAGGTGAAGATGAACTTTAAATTGAGCAATAAATATACAGTTTTTTTTATTTCACAATGAACTTTTTCCTATTTGATCACTCTTATAAATTGAAAGCGTTTATTCCCTGGACGACTTTCCTTAAGATTCCGGCGCGATGTTTATCGCGCCTTTTTTTTTGTACAAGGATGTACTTATCCTCCCGTACCATGGATGGTAGCAAGGGAGGGTTGCCGAGATGGATGTACATGGTGAATGTATGGGCACATACGAACGAAAAATTGAAGTAGGTACCCTGCATCACAGGGACGGAATGATGCATGGGTGTACATGGTGAATGCATAGGTGTACATGGAAGTGCTTCGTCGTGATATTGTCGTCCCTGATATCACGACATACCATAAATCCCTTTATATATTCTCCCCACCAAAACAAAACTGCACAAAATAACAGCGATCTCTCACTTAGCCGAAAATATAACGAAATATTCGCTTGCAAATGCCGTTTAATTGATTCAGAATCAGCGCCACTCGAATTGGTGAAGGCTACCCTGGCTTTCAAATTAACAATCAATACGAGATCTACTTGCAGATGTGGTGGAATTGGTAGACACGCTAGCTTCAGGTGCTAGTGGCCTAACGGCCGTGGGAGTTCAAGTCTCCCCATCTGCACCAATTACTAAATCCTACAATTATTTACCGAAACATCATTGAATTTCGATCAGCTTCTATTTGCACAACAGAACGTCGTAAATCGGGCTCTAATCGTCTGGATATTTGTCGAAATTGTTATCTTTGAGGCAACCTTCTCTGTTCAACTTTTCCGACTGAACCGAAACTTACTCTCTACTAAATCTGCTTGATAATACTTCGAAGTTTGCTAATATCGCTTACCTGATAAAAATTAAACAAGTGCTGGTTTTGCCGAAAATATCATCAATCGTTGTTACTGTTTTGCTGATGCTTGCTCTTTTAGGGCAGGGGTTTGCCTATGCGGCGATGGCCTGTGATATGTCCCGGCACGATTCCCATGCCCAGATGGAATCTGAAAAGCACGCCATGCATGGCGATATGCATGCCAGTCATCATTCTGAATCCAAACAAGCGGATGTGACGACAGATAGTGCACATAGCGACTGTTGCATGGATGAATGTTTATGCCCTGCAACGGGTTGTAATAATGTTGTTTTTCTTGTCTTTGCAGCCGCGCAGTCGCAACGGCCTGAAACGCATGAAAAATATTCTCCTGCTCCTCCTTTCTTTGCGTCATTAACCCACATTTCTTTGTTTCGCCCACCCATATCTGCCTAACCCGGGATTAGTGTGTCCAAAATTTGCTGAACAGCAAGTTTGTGCACTCGTTAAGCGTTTTTTCGGTTTTAAAAAAAGATAGGCTATTTGGCGGAATTCAATGAAAATCAGAACTTTTTTTGCAGTTGCTGTGACAATTGCCAGTAATCATGTGTTCGCAAACACGGAACATCAAACCCACCAGCATTTATCCGATGCGGAGCAAAACACCATAGAGTTAATTGTTTATAAAACGCCAACTTGTGGTTGCTGTAAAAAATGGATAGACCACATCAATGACCAGGGAATGGCTACTCAGAGTCGTGATTATCGCGACATCAGTTTTATCAAACAAGAGTTGAACATTCGACCTAACCATCGCTCTTGCCATACGGCGGTAACTCATGATGGTTTTGCCTTTGAGGGGCATGTACCCGGCAAATATATTCGTCAGTTTTTAACGGAAAATCACCCTGAAGCGATTGGCCTGTCAGTGCCGGCGATGCCAGTCGGTTCTCCCGGCATGGAGATGGCAGAACATTTTATGCCATATCAAATTTTGATTTTGTATAAAGACGGGAGCAGTGAAGTTTACGCTCAAGTCAGTCATTATGAGGAACAGTTTTAATGTCTTCGGTAACAGTAAAAGGGCTAAGAACTTGCCTATTACCTTTGGTTGCGCTGCTCAGTTTGCAGACCACGGCCAGTGAGGGGTTGAGTTTACCTCAAGCGGTATCTTTGGCTCAGGGCAATGACCCCTGGTTGCAGGGAAACAGGCTGCAACAGTCGGCAGTAGAAGCCCGAAGCAATGCGGCTTTGACGCTGCCGGATCCGGTTGTATCGGTCAGTGCTATGAACTTACCAACGGATAGTTGGCATTTCAATCAGGAGCCAATGACCCAGTTAAAAGTTGGTGTCAGCCAAATGTTTCCTCGTGGCGATACCCGGGCAATAAAAAATGCGCAATTAAAAACTGATGCCACTAAATTTCCTTTTCAGCGCGCAGATCGCAATGCCAGGGTGGCCAGCCAGGTGAGCCAACTTTGGCTGGACGCGTATCTTGCCCGGGAGACGATTGAACTTATCAATCGTGATAAAGCGTTGTTTGAACAAATGGTTGAAATCACCAAGGCGAGCTATTCGAGCGCAGTGGGCAATACCAGGCAACAAGACGTGATTCGGGCACAATTAGAATTGATAAGACTCGATGATCGACTCGTTGTCGAGCAACAGAGATACGATGCGGCAATGGCGATGCTGTCTCAGTGGTTGTATCAATCTGCTTATGAAAATACCGATGTCTTTGCTTCCATGGGACAGCGAGTTTTTCAATTAAGTAGGCAACTACCTGAACTATCCCCCGTTTATGACTATGCGAGTACGGATGATCTTTCCAGGACTGAACTCGCCCAACTACTCAGTAGTCACCCCGCTGTGTTAGCGATTGATGTGAAGCAACAGGTAGCAAGCAAGGAAATTGACCTGGCAAATCAGCAGTATCAACCGCAGTGGGGGTTGAATGCCAGCTATGGATACCGGGACGATGCTCCGAATGGCATGGAACGCGCCGGCTTTTTCTCGGTTGGAGTAACCTTCGACTTGCCTTTGTTTACTGAAAAACGACAAGACCAACAAGTATCGGCATCGATTGCCGAGTCAGAAGCGGTCAAAACTGAGAAACTACTGCTGTTGAGAAATTTAATCGCAGAAGTGGAAAAAGAAATACGAAATCTAATGCGATTATCGCAACGCCAGAGCCTGTTTCAACAGCAACTCATTACCCAGACCCATGAACAGGCGGAAGCTGCGCTCACCGCCTATACCAATGATACTGGCGACTTTGCCGAAGTTGTCAGGGCAAGAATTGCCGAGCTGAATACCACAATCGCCAAAGTTCAGATTGATGTAGATACCCTAAAAACCATTGCCCGGTTAAATTACTTTTTTAGCAAGGCCGAGCCACTTCAGAACGAATTCAAGGAGACGACTCATGTTCATTAATCGACAAACGGTGATTGCCCTGGCTATTGGCGCCGCCATTGGCGCGGCAACTTATGCGATGTTTGCGCCGGGTGATAATGGCGATGGAGCGAGCTCAGAAAAATCAAAAGAGAAAAAACCCCTATATTGGGTGGCGCCGATGGACTCGAACTATCGACGTGACAAACCAGGTAAATCGCCAATGGGGATGGATTTAGTCCCGGTATATGAAGAAGACAACAGTGCGGATGACTTTGGGCCGGGCGCCGTTTCGATTGCCCCCAATGTGGTAAACAATCTTGGCGTTAAGACTGCAGAGGTAGAGCTTGGTTCGCTCACTAAAACCATATCCACGGTTGGCTTTGTTCAATATGATGAAGATAAACTGGTACATATTCACCCCCGCGTATCGGGTTGGGTTGATAAGTTATTTGTTAAAGCTGAGGGGGATCCGGTCAAAAAGGGCCAACCGCTTTACACCCTTTATTCGCCCGAGTTGGTGAACGCCCAGGAGGAGTTATTAATCGCCTTAAAACGTAATAGTAGCTCCCTGGTAAAAGCTGCCAAAGAACGCATGTTGGCGTTACAGCTTTCCGCAAAATTTATCGAAGAGTTACAAAAGAGTGGACAAGTTCAGCAAAACATCACCTTTTATGCGTCGCAATCCGGCGTTTTGGATGGTCTGAAAATTCGCGAAGGATTCTATGTACAGCCGGGTACAACCCTGATGAGCATTGGTCAATTACAACAGGTATGGGTAGAAGCCGAAGTCTTTGAGCGCGATTCCGCCTTTGTCAGCGAAGGCCTGCCAGTGACCATGACATTGGATTACCTTCCCGGAAAAGAATGGCAAGGTGAAGTCGATTATGTCTATCCCAGCCTTAATGCAAAAAACCGCACGCTCCGCGTCAGGTTAAGGTTTGATAACCCGAATTTCACGTTAAAGCCTAATATGTATGCTCAGGTTGCCATCGAAGCCAAACCGCGTGGACAGTCGATTTTAGTGCCGAAGCAAGCGGTTATTCGTACCGGTAAACAAGACCGTGTGGTGTTAGCGCTTGGTGATGGTCAATTTAAATCCATTGCCGTGCAACTGGGGGCCGTGGAACGAGATAAGGTTGAAGTACTGGATGGACTGGTAGAAGGCGACAGTATTGTGACCTCCGCGCAATTCCTGATCGATTCAGAATCCAGCAAAAATTCAGATTTCAAGCGAATGGCAGCCAATGATGAGCCGAATTCGCTTTGGATGGAAGGTGAGATCAACAGCGTTATGGCCGGCCATAGAATGGTTAATATTACCCATGGGCCTGCAGAGGAATGGGGCTGGCCGGAAATGACCATGGATTTCATGGTTGCCGACAGTGTCGATATTGATGCAATGGCAGCGGGACAAACCCTGCATTTTGAAGTGTCGAAAACCGACGATGGTGGTTACCAGGTAACCGGTATTCATATTATGTCCGAGCCAACCGTGTCATCAGCAACGGTAAATGGCTTGATCAACAGCATCAATGCCGATAGCAGAGTCGTGAATATTAGCCGTGATGCCATTGAAAAATGGGATCGCCCTGCGGCGACAATGGATTTTGTCGTTGCCGATGATATTGATTTATCCGCATTTAGCATTGGCCAACAGGTGACATTTACCTTTGAAATCCATGACGATTTCATCATCGTCGAGATGCAACCTGTAACCATGAGCTCTGGCGAACCGGCAGAGCCCATGAATCATAACCAGCATAATTAGGTGAGCCTGCAATGATTGAACGTATTATTCATTGGTCGGTCTTTAATCGCTTTTTTGTGTTGCTGACTACCTTGATTATTATCGGAGCCGGGCTTTTCGCCTTTAAGAACACACCGGTCGACGCTATTCCTGATTTATCGGATGTACAGGTGATTATAAAAACCTCCTATCCCGGGCAAGCGCCGCAGGTGGTGGAGGATCAGGTTACCTATCCGCTTACCACGGCGATGCTATCTGTGCCTGGAGCACAAACGGTGCGTGGTTATTCCTTCTTTGGCGATTCGTATGTTTATATCATCTTTGATGATGATACTGATCTCTATTGGGCCCGCTCGCGCGTGCTCGAATACCTGTCACAAGTCGCCCCGGACTTACCCGCGTCCGCGAAGCCGCAGCTGGGACCCGACGCAACCGGCGTTGGTTGGGTCTATCTGTATGCGTTAGTTGATAAAACCGGTAAACACGATATCAGCGAATTGCGCAGTTATCAGGACTGGTTTTTAAAATATGAACTACAAACCGTACCTGGGGTTTCAGAAGTTGCGGCGATAGGCGGTATGGTCAAACAGTACCAGGTTGTGGTTAACCCCGATAAGTTGCGCGCTTATGATATCCCCCTGAGTTTGATTCAAACCGCGATCAAGCAGGGAAATCAGGAAGTTGGTGCATCGGTGGTGGAGATGGCCGAAGCCGAGTATATGGTCACTGCATCCGGATATGTACAGTCGATTGCCGATCTTGAAGCGATTCCATTGGGCCTGAATGTAAATGGTACGCCGCTATTACTGGGCGACATTGCACAGGTTACGCTCGGTCCACAAATGCGTCGTGGTGTCGCAGAGCTTAATGGTGAAGGTGAAACCGTTGGCGGTGTGGTGGTCATGCGGTTTGGTGAAAATGCGCAAAAGACCATAGCTGGCGTTAAAGCAAAGCTTAAGCAGTTAAAACGAGGCCTGCCTGACGGTGTTGAAATCGTCACCGTGTATGACCGCTCAGGATTGATCGAGCGAGCGGTTGACAATCTTTGGTCAAAACTGGTCGAAGAGCTTGCCGTCGTTGCCCTTGTCTGTGTGGTATTCCTGTTCCATATTCGTTCTTCCGTGGTTGCTATCGTCAGCCTGCCGCTGGGGATCCTGGTGTCGTTCATCATCATGTATTTTCAGGGCATTAACGCCAACATCATGTCGTTAGGTGGTATCGCCATCGCTATTGGGGCAATGACTGATGGCGCCATCGTGATGATTGAGAACATGCATAAGCATATGGAGAAAACACCACTTACCGATGAAAATCGCTGGCAGATAGTTGCCAAATCGGCCTCGGAAGTCGGTCCTGCGTTATTTTTCAGCCTGTTAATTATCACCGTTAGCTTTTTGCCAGTGTTCATATTGGAAGCCCAGGAAGGACGCATGTTTGCGCCGCTGGCTTATACCAAAACCTATGCGATGGCAGCCTCCGCTGGATTGGCAATTACCCTGATCCCGGTATTAATGGGTTACTTTATTCGCGGCAAGGTGATTTCAGAACATAAAAACCCGGTTAACCGGGCGTTGATTGCTGCTTACCGTCCGATTCTGACTCAGGTGTTAAAACATCCTAAAGCGACCTTAGTTGCGGCTTTGCTAATAACCTGGGTGGGTTTCTGGCCAGTGGATAAAATTGGTAGTGAATTTATCCCGCCTCTGGACGAGGGCGATCTGATGTATATGCCGACCACCTATCCTGGTATCTCAATCGGTAAGGCTAGGGAGTTGTTGCAACAGACCGATAAATTAATTCGCACCGTACCGGAAGTCGAAAACGTATTTGGTAAAGTTGGCCGCGCAGAAACGGCAACGGATCCTGCGCCATTGACGATGATCGAAACCTTTATTCAATTGAAACCACGCCATCTGTGGCGTGACGGGGTGACCACCGAGAGCCTGAAACAGGAGTTTGACAAGCTGGTACAATTTCCGGGTTTGACCAATGCCTGGGTGATGCCAATTAAAACGCGCATTGACATGCTGGCAACGGGGATTAAAACCCCCGTGGGTATTAAAGTTGCCGGCGCAGATCTGTCGGTAATACAAGACATCGGTCAGCAGCTGGAAACCGTGTTAAAGGATTATCCGGGCACGGCGTCAGTGTATTCTGAACGGGTGGCAGGTGGTCGCTATATCAAAGTTGATATTGATCGAGTAAAAGCTGCTCGCTATGGCCTGAACATTGCTGATGTTCAACAGGTTGTTGCGACCGCGATTGGTGGCATGAATGTCGCGAAAACCGTTGAGGGACTGGAACGCTACCCGGTAAACCTGCGTTATCCCCAGGATTATCGTAACTCTCCCGAGCAATTACAAAACTTGCCGGTGGTGACGCCTAATGGACAACGAATCGCCCTGGCGGACGTTGCCCATGTTTATGTGGAAGAAGGGCCACCGGGAATCAAGAGTGAGAATGCCCGGATCAACGGCTGGACGTTTATTGATATCGAAGGTGTCGATATTGGCAGTTACGTTGAAGGCGCGAAGGCTAAGGTTGCCAATGAAATCAGCCTACCGCCTGGATATTCCATAAACTGGGCCGGTCAGTATGAATATATGGAACGCGCCAAAGATAAATTAAGTTATGTCCTGCCCCTGACGTTGGCAATTATCATTGTGTTGTTGTACTTAAATTTCCGCAACTTTGCCGAGGTCTTCATTATTATGGGGACATTACCACTGGCGATGATTGGTGGCGTTTGGCTGATGTACCTGGAAGGCTTTAATTTTTCAGTCGCTGTCGGGGTCGGCTTTATCGCCCTGGCCGGGGTAGCGGTCGAAATTGGGGTGATCATGCTGGTCTACCTGAATCAGGCCTATCAGGAAGCGCTGGAAAGGGCGGCTGAACGAGGACGCGAACTTGATCATCCGGCGCTGGTACAGGCAATTATGCAGGGAGCGGGTCTTCGGGTCCGTCCGGTAATGATGACGGTGGCAACCATTATTATCGGCTTAATGCCAATTCTATATGGCAGTGGAACCGGTTCTGAGGTGATGAGTCGTATTGCCGCACCTATGGTTGGCGGCATGGCCAGTGCGGTCATCCTGACGTTATTAGTATTGCCGGCCGTATATTTATTGTGGAAGGGGTACTCGCTGAATCAAGCGGGGAAAACGCCATTTAGCCTGGTTAAGACCAGTCGTAAATATCATAAATGGTTGATGGCCTTTTTAGGGGCTCAGTTTATGATTTGGTCCGCTACCGGGGCCTATATGGTCTTTTTTGATATTGATTACGTGCATGGCGATACCTTAGTACACAACCATCAGACTAAGCTGGACGTTAATAATATTCAATATTCACAACAGTCGCTGTATCAGGCTTACCCGCAGGCAGAGCAGGTTCAGCTCACTAAATTTATTGACCTGGATGTATATCGTTTTGTCCAGGATGGCACGCATTACCTGGTAAATGCCAGCAACGGAGAATTATTATCGCCGTTAACTGAAAATATCGCAGTGCGGGCGGCGAGACATGAATATACAGGCTCCGGCGATGTGGCCAGTATTGAGTTTATTGAGGAAAATCCACCATTTGAGTTGAGTCGTCCGGTGCATGATGCATTGCCGGCCTGGCGGGTCAACTTTGACGACTTTGGCAGCCCATCAATTTATATTTCGGCTCGTTCTGGAGCATTATTGGCCAAGCGCCATGAGTGGTGGCGAATCTTTGACTGGATGTTCAGGTTTCACGTCATGGATTATGAGGACAGCGAAATCGATAATCAGTTGTTATTCTGGTTCACCCTGTTTGCTATTTTCGCCGCAGTCGCTGGCTTGTTACTAACCTTCTTTCGTATTTTTAAAAGTAACCAAAGCTCTCCATCGTCAGAACAGGCTGGAGGGAATATCTAATGGATTGGCTTAAAAAAATTCATAAGTGGGCTTCCCTGATTGTCGGTCTGCAGTTTTTGATCTGGTTGAGCTCAGGGATCTTCTTCAACCTTATGGACCACCATAAGGCTGGTGGCCATCAGTATCGGGCCCACGTTCATCATCCAGATAATATTGATCGAAGCCGCCTTATCGAACCCGGTGTCATTTTAGCGAAGGCTGATGCGGCAACGTCACTCCGGTTAAGCAATTTGCTGGGGGACCATTATTACCTGGTTAATCACGAAAAGGGCCTGTACGCGAACTTTAAAAATCGTTACAGCTTATATGACGCGTACAGTGGCGAACCGGTAATCGTAGATGAAACTCTGGCGTCGGCTATTGCGATGGAATCTTATAACGGACCGGGTGAAATTACTTCGGTCCGTTACCTGGCTGAAAAACTCGAGGATTTCCCGAAGCAAAAAAATCCTAGCTGGCAGGTGAATTTTAACGACGATGTTAATACCAGTGTCTATGTGGAGGCTGGATCCGGTCGTATTGTTGGTCACAGTGATGATGACAAACGCTTTGCCGACATTTTTTTCATGTTGCACTTCATGGATTATGGCAATGAAGGATCATTTAACAATATGCAAATCATCGTGTTTGCATTTTTTACTTTTTGGTTAGCGGCAACGGGCGTTATATGGACCGTAGATCTGGCGTTAAAAGGGCAGTATAAATTTCAATGGTTCGCAACTGAGCGCAAGGTTAAGCTATTTGATAAGCATCAACAAAGTATTGGTGAGGTGACTCTTTCAAACCATCGTAATTTACTGCATGAGTTGGAACAGCAAAACATTATCTTGCCATCTAGCTGTGGTGGTGGCGGTACCTGTGGTAAATGCCGGGTGTTAATCAGCCCAAATGCAAAAATTACTTCAGCCGATGAACAGCAGTTTGATGTTGAAGAGTTAGATGAAGGCTATCGCCTGGCCTGCCAGCATTTCGCTGATGATGCAGAGCATATGACGTTAATGGACGTGACCGAATGCAAAAAAGTGACTCTGCAGCTACTGGACAATAAATTTCTTAGTCCAGATATTAAGGAGTTGAAATTCAAGGCTCAGGACGGCTGCGTGGATTATAAAGCCGGGGCGTTCATGCGCTTTTTAATTCCGGCTGGTCGCGGAAACTACCTGGCGAATAACATTCCTGATCAATACCAGCAATTCTGGCAAGATGTTGAAAAGCTTGATTATCAACATCCTGCCTGCTCGCGCAGTTACTCTATTGCCAATGCCCATGGCAACAATGGTGAACTTACTTTCACGGTTAAAATGCAACGTGCAAGTCATAGTGAGCATTTGCCCGGGATTGGTTCAAATTTCATCGGTAATATGTTACCGGGACAAACCATTGAAGCGTTGGGACCATTTGAGGACTTCTTCGTCAGGCCAGAAAGTGGGCAAACTCTGGTGCTAGTTGGTGCTGGTTCGGGAATGGCGCCGTTAAAAGCCATTATTGATGAGCAACTTGCGACCCAGCCGGAAAAAAATATTGTATTTATTTATGGTGCCCGCAGCGAGGATGATTTGATTTACCAGCAGGAGTTTTATCAACTCGCGAAAACCAATAAAGCGTTTACGTACCTGCCGACACTTTCCCGCCCCGGAACTGACTGGCTCGGCGCACAAGGATATGCTCAGGATGTGCTGGAGATGAATTTCTCAACTTTGGGGGAACTGTCTAATTTAGACTTTTACCTGTGCGGACCACAAGGCATGATGGAGGCAACCATCGATTTGTTAAAACGCCGGGGGGTAACCGAAAAACGCATTTCATTTGATGACTTTAGCTAACACGCCCAGCCACAAGGCACGGTTATTAGCAATAAATATGCGCCCGTTTTCTAAAACCTTTGCACTAAGAGCGGTTAATCAGCATGGACTATAGTCAGTAATACACTGGACCTGTTAGTGATGTAAATCCGAGGTGATGAGATGAAATCAATGCAACTGAGCGTTAAGGGAGCCAGTTGTGCCAGCTGCGTGAAGAAAATTGAAACGGCTTTGATAAACACCAATGGCGTATCTTCAGCACAAATGAACTTTGCCGATCGCACCGTATCGGTAGAGGGAGTAGCCAGCCCTGAATCACTCATTAAGGCTATCGAAGCGATAGGCTATAAGGCCTCTCTAAATGCCGCGCAATCCAATCACCTATTCGAGCAGGAACAACAAGACCAGAAGTATTATAACTTGCTGATCCGCAAAACCTATATTGCCCTGGCGCTGGGCGTGCCGTTGATGCTCTATGGAGTTTTAGGTGGCAATATGCAAGTTTCGACTGACCTTGACCGTATCGTCTGGTTGGTCATTGGCTTGCTGACATTAATGGTAATGGTATATTCCGGTCGACATTTTTACCTAGGTGCTTGGAAGTCATTTGTGCATCACTCGGCTAATATGGATACCTTAATTGCTTTGGGTACTGGCACCTCCTGGCTTTATTCCATGGCCATTGTTATTGCTCCGACGATTTTTCCTGAGATGGCAAAGCATGTGTATTTTGAAGCAACCGCGATGATTCTCGGGTTACTAAACCTTGGCCTTGCCCTTGAACTCAGAGCCAGGGGCAAAACTTCTCAAGCGATTAAACGCCTGATTGGCTTACAACCTAAAACCGCCACGGTCATCAGGCATAATGAGTCGTTAGAAATTAATATTGAAGACGTGGTTGCGGGCGACCGGGTAAAAGTAAGGCCGGGTGAAAAAGTTGCCGTTGATGGTATTGTTGTTGAAGGGAGTTCTTTTGTCGATGAATCGATGTTAACGGGAGAACCGATACCGATCAATAAAGAAGTCGATGATGAGGTCGTTGCCGGTACAATCAATAAGTCGGGAATGATTATATTCAAAGCGTTACGAGTCGGTAAAGACACAGCTTTGGCTCGTATAATCGAACTGGTGAAACAGGCTCAGAACTCGAAACCCTCTATCGGACGCCTGGCCGATGTGATTTCTTCGTATTTTGTACCAACGGTAATGATCATCGCAATTTTGAGCGCCTTATTATGGCTCAATTTTGGCCCGGAGCCTGTCGTTGTTTACGCAGTTATTTCTGCAACAACCGTGTTAATTATTGCCTGCCCTTGCGCGCTGGGTCTGGCGACGCCGATGTCGGTGATGGTGGGTGTTGGCAAGGCGGCCGAGTCTGGGGTGTTGATACGAAATGGTGAAGCACTGCAAACGTCATCAAAAATTACCACTATGGTAGTAGATAAAACCGGTACCATCACCGAGGGCATGCCAAAAATGACGGATTTTATTGTTGTTAATGGTATGGCCAGGGAAATGGCATTGCAATTAGCCGCCAGTCTTGAAAGCTCATCTGAGCATCCACTGGCGGAGGCGATAGTAACAACTGCGAAGGCCCAGGGTATCAAGCTTGTCGACATTAATGGTTTCACATCGATAACAGGCTTAGGGGTTAAAGGGGGCTGCGACGATAAAAAACTGCTGCTTGGCAACCATAGGCTGATGAGTGAACAGCAGATTGATGTAAGCGCCCACCAGGAAACCGTTCAGGCGTTAGCGTCGCAGGCGAAAACAGTCATGTATTTCGCGATAAACGGGGAAATGGCAGCGTTAATTGCCGTTGCCGACCCGGTCAAAGACGACTCGAAATCGGCCTTAAGTCGTTTGCAGGGGGATGGCATTCGCATCGTAATGTTAACGGGCGATAATCCACAAACTGCCAAAGCGGTTGCCGATAGTGTTGGTATTAGTGAATACCTTGCTGAAGTATTACCCGAAGATAAAGCGGACAAGGTGAGAATGTTGCAAGCGCAAGGCGAGGTGGTTGGCATGACGGGGGATGGTATTAATGATGCCCCAGCCCTGGCCCTTGCCGATGTCGGATTTGCGATAGGTAGTGGAACGGATATCGCGATGGAAAGCGCCGATGTAACCTTAATGCGAAGCTCACTGCATGGTTTAGCGGATGCGATCGCGATCAGTAAGGCGACGCTCAGGAATATTAAACAGAATTTATTCGCCGCCTTTATCTACAACATAGCGGGGATCCCAGTCGCAGCAGGGTTGCTGTATCCGTTCTCCGGCATATTGTTAAGCCCGGTTATTGCTGGTGCGGCAATGGCATTTTCTTCCCTGACTGTGGTTAGCAATGCCAACCGACTGCGCTTATTTAAACCAATGGATTAATGAGATGATTCTATGATTATGGTTAACTTGCTGGGGCTTGCCCTGATTGCATTGATTGTCTGGTGGTTCTGGCTTTACCAGCGTCACACCTATATGTCGCCAACAACAGAGGTTACCATTGACCTTGCGGATGGTGTTTATCACCCTGATGTCATTCAGGTAAAGGCAAACAGTACGGTGAAACTTAAGTTTTTGCGCACCGATCCATCGCCCTGTTCAGAAATACTGCAAATTCCATCCCTGAATTATTCTCAGCAACTGAACCTTGATCAAATAACAGAGGTTACGATTGAAGATATCCCCCGCGGCGACCACCCATTCCATTGCCAAATGAAAATGTATAACGGCTTGTTGCAGGCGGTTTGAATCACCTGAAGTTATCGTAGCAATGATATCTGGGTATCGGCTGGATAATTGCTAATTGTCTGTTATTCTTGAACTTATCCATGAGTCGATCGTTGCGGTATCCAGTAGTTTATGCGGGTAACCGATCATTGTGGTTTTTTAATCGATAAATTAGGAAACAAATGATGAATACAAAATTAAAATTACTGGTTCTGGCTGTTGCCGGCTTTTGTTCTGCAGCGGTAATGGCTGAAGAATCAAAAGAAGATAAGATTGCCCGCGCTAAATCTGCCGCACCAGCCAGTGTCAGTGATAATGCCACGGTCATCGATACCGATGGCAGCGTTCTGGTTGAAGGTGACAATGGCTGGACTTGTATGCCGGATACTATGCCAGGCGACAAAGCCCCCATGTGCAACGATGCAACCTGGATGAAAATGATGGGCGCGGTCGGCAAAAAAGAGCCGTTTGTCGCAGATAAAATTGGCATCTCCTACATGCTACAGGGTGAACCTTCTGGCTCAGGTGTCAGCAATTCAACCCCATATCACCCGGATCATAAAAATTCCGATGATTATGTAGAAACTGGCCCACATTTGATGATTATTGTGCCCAAAAACCTGCTTGAAGGGATGACCGACGATCCCAATGTTGGCGGCCCTTATGTGATGTGGGGAGACACCGATTATGCCCACATCATGGTGCCTGTGTCTTTAGATGGAAAGCAGGTCAAAACCAAAAAATCTGAATAAGCGTCAGGTCATTCGTTCTCCCCGAAATTGTCGGGGAGCGGCCTTGGCCTCTGCCCTGAGACGTGAGTTGGGCAATACCTGAATCAACCCGCAGCACTGCCCTGGTGGGACCGTGTATTGCATTTTCGATGCTGTCGGTTGAAATCTTTGCTTATGTCCCAATACCTATTTAGAAGGAGGGACTATTTTTATGCAGGATAACTCACCGAATCCTATCGAAAAACATTTCAAATCTATTCACTACCCCGTTTCTCAGTTTATTCGCGCTCAGACAACGGCGAGTGCAATGCTGTTGCTGGCGACTCTTGTCGCCCTTTGGTGGGCCAACTCCGGTTATGCCAGCACCTACCAGCATTTGGTTCATAAGCCGATTGGCATAATTCTTGGTGACACTAATCTCCAGGCCTCACTAAAGCACGTGATTAATGATGGGCTAATGGTGATATTCTTTTTCATGCTGGGATTGGAAATCAAACGTGAATTAATTGCTGGCGACTTAGCAGATTCGCAAAGCAGGCGGATGCTGGTCCTGTGTGCGCTTGGGGGTATGGCGTTTCCTGCACTAATTTACGCGGCATTGAATTGGTCGCAGCCCTCGGTAGTGGGTTGGGGGATCCCGATGGCCACCGATACTGCCTTTGCCCTGGGGGTATTAATGTTGGTCAGAAAATACATACCCACCAGTTTGTTGGCATTTATTGTCGGCCTCGCCATTGTCGATGATATCGGTGCGTTACTGGTTATCGCGGTGTTTTACACGGATCAGATATCTCTATTACACTTTTTCTCAGCGGTGGGACTGGTGTTGTTGTTAACGATGGCGAATCTTGCTGGTATCCGCAAACCCATGTTTTATATTCTGGTTGGCCTTTTCGTCTGGTGGTTTATGCTGAAATCGGGAGTTCATGCGACGTTAGCCGGTGTACTTATCGCCCTGACGGTGCCAGCACGACCGAAAGACGCGCCGGAAAAAATTATTAATAAAGCCAAAGATGTTATCGAAGAGATTAGGCAAGATAAGCCTGAAATCGATGTTCTGAGTAATAAACGTCACCATCAAAAAGTAACAGCCCTTGGTGAGGTGGCCGAGCGAGCAAGTACGCCGCTGCGGCGCTGGGAGGATGCGTTGGAATTACCGGTTGCATTGATTATTGTGCCGTTATTTGCATTGATTAATGCAGGTATTCCAATCAATATTGCCGCTATTGAAGAAAGTGTTTTGGCACCAACCGGACTGGGAATTATCTTAGGCCTGGTCCTGGGTAAGTTTATCGGGATTTCAGGTGCCAGTTATCTGGCGACTCGACTAAATATTGGCCAGCTGCCGGTGGGAATGAACTTTCAACACATCATTGGCGTGTCATTCATTGCCGGCATTGGCTTTACTATGTCGACCTTTATCGCCACCCTTGGCTTTGAGAATCAACCGGAAAACCTGTTAATTGCAAAAATGTCTATTATGCTTGGCTCTGTAGTTGCTGCATTTTTAGGCGCTCTCTTCCTGTTTGCTAACGGTAAACGCAGTAACAAAGCCAAGCCGGCTTCCGCGACAGAATGACAGGAATATTGACTGTAACCGTTTTTATCATTGAGACACTTATTGCAATGGTAAAAACTCTTTTCACAAACTGAAGGAGTAAACTATGGCTAATGAAGGTTACCATGAACCGATAAGCGAACTGAGTGACGAGACCCGGGATATGCATCGGGCCATCACGTCTTTAATGGAAGAGCTGGAAGCGGTGGACTGGTACAATCAGCGTGTGGATGCCTGCAAAGATGAAGAGCTACGAAAAATTTTAATTCACAATCGTGATGAAGAGAAGGAGCATGCTGCGATGGTGCTGGAATGGATACGTCGAAAAGATCCGACTTTCGACAAAGAGCTAAAAGACTATCTGTTTACCAATGACAAAATCTCTCACGATTGAACGTTTTTTGCTGATGGGCGTTATGCCCATCAACGTCTTCCTCATTTTACCGCCTGTTTTACTGTGCTGCCGACCTTTAAGGTAATAAAGGTGATAACTGACAAAACAATCGCTATTTCGTAACGCCCCCAGGCGACGGCGATGCCGATAGCGCCGGTTGTCCATATGCTGGCGGCAGTCGCCAGGCCGCTGACGTTATCGTCGGTTTTTAAGATCGCGCCGCCGCCGATAAAACCGATACCGGTTATCACACCTTGCACCACCCGAGCCTGGGCATTGACATCGACAAATACATGAGTGGAAATCAGCACAAATCCGCAGGCGGCCACGCTGACGATAGGAAAGGTACGCAGGCCTGCTGTTCGGGTTTTTGTTTCCCGGTTAATGGCTATCGGTAGTGCCAGTAAAAATGCCAATCCCAGGTTGAAGCTGTGGGTCAGGATCACCGGCCAATCAAGGTTGAACGTCCACATTAAGTTAATCCCATTACGTTAAATTTGGTAGTAGGCCGCCAGATACAAGGTAAATCCCAGGCCCATGATGATAGTCAGGGGAATCCCGGCTCTGAGAAAATCTGAAAATTTATAACCACCGGCACTGAAAATCATTAAGTTGGTCTGATAGCCAATCGGGGTGGCGTAACTCATATTCACCCCGAACAATACCGCTAGAATAAAAGCTTCTGGCGATGACCCTAATTCTTGTGCAATATTAATCGCTACCGGGGTGCCAATCACTGCCGCAGCGGTATTTGAAACCACATTGGTTAACAGCGACATCAGAAATATCAATGCCGCCAGAATCACCACCGGGGGCAGACCCTGCATCATCACGATAAACTGGTGGCTGAGAAACTGATCGGCACTGGTTATTTGCATCGCTTTACCCAATGCCAGTGAAACTACAATAATCATGATGATCGATGGATTCAGCGCATGGCTGATTTCCCGCCAGTTAAGGCAGCGGGTTAACAACATAATACCGACCCCGGTCAGTGCACTGACGGAAATGGGCAGTAATTGCAGAGCCGCAATGGCGATGACGGCAAGCATGGTAAAAATGGCTATTGGCGCTTTTTTCGATGAAGTGACATGAATGGTATTATTTAAAACCAGCAATCGCGTGTTGTCCTTTAATCGTTGCAGGTTTTCAGGTTTGCCCTGAACCAGAAGAATATCACCACGATGCAAGGCGACATCGGATATCGAGCTGTCAATTTGTTGAGGTTTATTAAGACGATGCAAAGCCAATACCACCAATTCGTGGACTTTCGCAAAACGGGTTTCTTTGAGGGTTTTATTTGCCAGGAATGAGCCTTCGGTAACCAGTATCTCTGCCAATACCTGGTCATCTTCGGTAAACGGGTTATCTTTGGAGATTGGAAGATTGCGGTCATTAAGGCTGTATAAATCGGCTTTAAACTGTTGGCTGTAATCGATAAGCTGTTCTGCGGTTCCGCTAATAATCAGGCCATCGCCAGATTTCAGGGTAATCGTAGGTAACTTAATCAGCTGATTATCACCGCGGACAACTCGTGATATCTCCATTTTATAATCGGTACGGCGCAGGACATCGGCTAAGGTTTTGCCATGCAACGAACTGTCTTCGGTAACCATAAGGGAGGCTCGAAAAACCCGGTTTTCCTTGTTCTGTAAGGGCAGGGCTCTTTGCGGTAATAACATTGGGGCGATAAAAACCAGGTACAATAACCCGATGCCGCCGACAAGAACGACCGGCATGGCAAAATCGAACATGGTAAAGCGGTGAATATTTAAATCTTCGGCAATGGCAACAATGAGCAGGTTGGTTGACGTACCGATGGTGGTCGCAGTGCCACCAATGAGTGTCGCCAGGCCCACCGGGATCAGAATTTTGGATGGCGATTTGTTATTGCTCAAAGCGACACCGATGAGCACGGGCAGCAACATCACCACAATGGGGGTATTGTTAAGAAAGCCGCTGAGCAGGGCGCCGATAACCAGGGTCATGGCCAGGCTCAGGGTAGGGTATTGTCCCCAGTATTTCGCCATAAGTGAGGTTAATGGCTTGAGGGCGCCACTGATTTCGATACCACGACCCAGCATCATTAGCGCGCAGATGGTCAGTAATGCTTCATGACCAAAGCCCATAAAAAATTCTGCAGGGTTGAATGGTTTGCCACTTTCCGTCGCATAGGGATAGAGTTGAAACCCCAGTACTAAGGCTATCAGTACCAATAAACTTGAGGTTTCAAGACGAACGCGCTCCTGAGCAAAGAGCACCAGTGCAACGACAATCAATAATAAAACAGCGATGCTGTGAGGGTTTAATACTGGCGTCATGCTTTCCTGTTATTATCGTCTTTTATTCCATTATAGTGTCAGTTGTTTATCACCATGCAGTTAATAATGAATCAGCTTGATACGCTATCAACCTTAAGTGAATATAACTGCCAGCCTGGTTTTGGGGTTAAATTTTTCTCGGTAGTGACAAAACGGATTTTTTTCTCTTTAGTTATCGCAAATAGCAATACTGAAGTATTCGGGTCGTGATCGGCTTGCCAGTTGCTAAACTGGTAATTTTCGGTGAGTTGGGTGGTTTTAATCTGTGGTTTGGCGCGAACCATGCGTCGTAAATCCCGGTAGCGAATGTTTTCAGCAAACAATACCTGGCCTTTGTAAAAACCGCTGGCACGATGTTTGGCGTGTGTTTTCTCGTCTTCGGCTGATGCCAGGGTGTAAACATTGCGAATACCAAAATCTTCCTTGAATCGAAGTGCGGCCGCCGTATTCTGACTATGGTATGGCGATAGCCCAAGCATACCGCCCAGACCGGATGTATCCAGATACATATCTGCATGCTCGGAGAACGGGTTACCAAAATACGTTTGCAGTTCATTCATCCGGGCATCGGCGATATTTTCCCAGTGGCTATCACACAATAGTGTTTTAACCCCTGCCTGTTGCAGGGCTTTGGCGATGGTAACCGCTACCGGATTAGCGCCAATGATTAAATAGCCTTCGTTGTCCGGTTCGCTGACGCCAAGCAACCTTGCCAGTGGTCTGGCGGTCGCGCTTTGAATGACGACGGTACCGATAATGACACTAAACGCCAGGGGCACCAGCAATTCGGCATTGTCCAGTTGCAGCTCCTCGAGGCGCAGGGCAAAAACCGCAGATACGGCGGCAGCAATTATCCCTCTGGGGCCGATCCATGCCAGCAAAGTGCGCTCTGCCACACTAAATCTGGAGCCTATTGTTGAGACAAACACTTTAAGAGGTCGGGCTACAAACTGCATGACGATGAGAATTATCACTGCGCCCCAGCCAAGCTGGACCAAGGTATCGAAATTAATCCTGGCAGCGAGAATGATGAACAGGACTGAGACAAATATAACGGTCAGGGTCTCTTTGAAGTTTAAGATATCGCGAATATGAACATTCTTCATGTTTGTCAGCCAGATCCCCATCACCGTAACCGTTAATAATCCCGATTCATGCATCAGGGTATTAGAGAGGGCAAATGCTGCGCCGACGAAGGCTATCGCTGCGTAATTGTGAAGATAGTCCGGGAGCCAGTGGTTGCGTAATAACAATCCGAAGCAGTAGCCGGCAGCGACCCCAAGCGCAACGCCAAGCATAATGGTTTGTCCAAATACCATAAACACATGGCCAACACTGGCACTGGTTTGTTGGGCAACTATCCACTCAAATACCAGCACCGCGAGCAGGGCACCAAGCGGATCAATGACGATGCCCTCCCAGCGCAATGCCTTGGCGATTTTGCTGTTGGGCTTCACCGAGCGTAACATCGGCATAATCACCGTAGGTCCGGTGACTACCATAATGGCACCAAACAAAGCCGACAGTGACCAGCTTAAACCGATAAAATAATGGGTAGCGATTGTGGTCACCAGCGCATTGATAAGAGCGCCATAGGTCACCATGTTGCGGACAGTTGTGCCGATATCTTTGAGTTCCTGCAGCTTCAGGGTCAGGCTACCTTCAAAAAGAATAATAGCGACGCTAAGCGAGATAAAGGGAAACAACAGGTTGCCAAACAGCGCGTCGACATCGACGAGCTGAAAACCAGGACCGATGAGGATTCCGGTAAGCAACAAAAATAATATCGCCGGTAGTTTAACGCGCCATGCCAGCCACTGGCATGCGAAGCCTAATAATCCAATTAATCCTAAGGTGAGTAAATCCGGCATACAGTTATCCGTGTTGAGCCGGAACTTGTGGCATATTGTTCTGCCAGGAATCCGGATTTTAACCTAACCTCTATAGATTAGCTTAATTTTATCTAATTAAACCAATAACATTGGTTTAGTTGGTGATTAACGTTACTCTATATCATCATCTAATTAAATTCGACTCAATACCATGTAAGTCGAATTCACCCAGGCTTGGTTCAGGTAAATGTCGGCACCATTAAATTCACGAATCTCTCAGCCAGACAATCAGTCGCCCCGTGCCCCAGTCCGCAAACAGCTTGGCATATTGACACAATTGTTAAAATTCGTGCGGCCATATCGGCGTCGAGTCATTGCGGCTTTAATTGCTCTTCTGTTTACCGCGGTGGTTATGCTGTTTGTTGGCCAGGGAGTTCGCATGTTGATCGATCAGGGATTCGCCCAACAGTCAATGTCCGAGCTTCGCAGTGCGGTTATCTATATTCTTATTGTCACGTTATTGGTTGCAATTGGCACCTTCAGCCGTTTTTATCTGGTGTCCTGGCTCGGCGAGCGGGTTAGTGCAGACATCAGGCAAGCGGTATTTAATCATGTGATTACCCTGCATCCGAGCTACTTTGAAACCACAGGTAGCGGCGATATCATGTCCCGTATTACCACCGATACGACGCTATTACAAAGCATTATCGGCTCCTCATTTTCGATGGCACTGCGCAGTGCCTTGATTTGTGTTGGTGCCATGGTGATGCTGTTTGCAACCAATTTTAAACTTACCCTGGTGGTATTGGTTTCGGTGCCATTCATTCTGGTGCCGATATTATTCTATGGCCGAAAAGTGCGAAAACTGTCACGCCAAAGTCAGGATTCCATGGCGGATGTCGGAAGTTATGCGGGAGAGGCTATTGAACATATCAAAACCGTGCAAAGTTATACCCGCGAGAAGCAAGAACAAAGCGCGTTTTTCAGAGAAGTAGAAAAGGCGTTTGCCATTGGTCGGCAGCGAATATTGCAGCGGGCAATTTTAATCGCCGGTGTTATCCTCATCGTATTTGGCGCTATCACAGGTATGCTCTGGGTCGGGGGCAGTGACGTGATTTCTGGAAAAATGACTGGTGGCGACCTCGGGGCCTTCGTTTTTTATGCTATCCTGGTTGCGTCCAGCCTGGCTACTATCTCGGAAGTGATTGGCGAATTGCAGCGCGCTGCTGGCGCTACGGAGCGATTGATTGAACTCCTGAATGTGGAAAATCCAATTGACAGTGTAAAACCACCGGTGGCAGATATTCACAACCTGGTTCCCGAAATTAGCTTTGTTGACGTATCATTTCATTATCCATCCCGGCCACAGCAAATGGCAATCAGGCAACTGTCATTAACCGCACCTAGAGGCAAGGTGCTCGCTTTGGTGGGGCCGTCAGGCGCGGGAAAATCGACAATTTTTGAACTCCTGCAACGTTTTTACGACCCGCAGCAGGGCCAGATATGTCTCGGTGGTGTTGATATTCGTCATCTCACGCTCAAAGATCTCAGAAATAAGATGGCGCTGGTTCCCCAACAACCGGCGCTGTTTAGTAGTGATGTGATGCACAATATTCGCTATGGCCGTCCCGATGCCACAGATGATGAGGTGATATTAGCCGCAAAACAGGCGCATGCGCATCAATTTATTGAAAGTCTGCCTGAGGGCTATCACAGTTTTCTGGGCGAGAAGGGCGTACGATTATCCGGAGGGCAACGACAACGTATAGCAATTGCCCGGGCGATCTTAAAAGATCCGGATATCCTATTACTTGATGAGGCAACCAGTGCCCTGGATAGTGAGAGTGAGCACCATGTGCAACAGGCATTAGAGGGGCTAATGCGAAACCGCACAACGCTGATTATTGCTCACCGCTTATCAACCATCCAGCATGCGGATAATATTGCGGTGATGGATGCGGGCGCTATCGTTGATATTGGTGATCACCAGTCACTGCTGCACTCCTGTGAGTTGTACCAGCGACTGGTGAAACTGCAGTTTCGCCAACAGAACTAGCGATGTGTCGCTGTTATTCTTTGCTCTTGAAATTAGCATAGGGATTAAAGTCGGCTGGACTGTCTTCCTTAGAACGACGCCCGGACGGCTTTTCTCGCTGTTGTCGGTAAGGGGATTTACCGTCTGCGCGTTGTTTACCTCGACTGTCACGCTCCCGTGAAGCCTTCGCTTTTTTTAGTCGCAACCGCTCAGCATCTTCCAGGCTGAGCTCTTTTGGATCCCCTGGTTTTTGGTGCAATGGAACAATGCGATCCCGAGGCGGCAGTTCGTACATGGCATCATCGGCGCGCGGCAGGTTTTTATACTGATACAGATAAAAACTTTCCACTTTGTGTTGTGCCCATTCGGTCTTTTTCAGGAATTTTACGCTCGCTTTTATGCTGGGGTTATTCTTGAAGCAGTTAAGGTTTAAGTAAGCCGCTAAAATTTCCCAACCATAATGTTCAACCATTTCGGTTAACAGCTGTTCCAGGCTTGTGCCATGGAGTGGATTATTTTCGTATTCTTCCTGAGTGTACATAGTCAGGCCTTTTACTTTCTATAAACAATGGTCACATTATACGTTTTTTTGAAATAAGGGTTTCTAGAAATTTACGATTAAGAGTTTTGGCTGCAAAAATTTCGAAAATTTTTAGAATCTGAACCATAATCATTGACTGGAGAGAACCAATAATTAAATAGGCATTCAAGTCTACAGGGAAAGCGTTGCTGGCTTGTTATAAGTTTCCCATCGCCAATTGATGCAACGTTTGTGATTCCAGAATCGATTTTATGTCTTTTTTGCTGTTTCGTCGTACTGATTGGCTCTTGATTAACAATAAGATGCTTAACAGCGAGCTTGATAATGGATAAAAATAATACCCAACCGTTAGTATCAATTATTACACCAGTCTACAACGGTGAAGAGTACCTGCCTAAAACCGTTGCTTCCCTTCTTGGACAGGACTATGAAAATATTGAACTAATTTTGGTTAATGATGGCTCAAGTGATGGATCTGCACGGTTACTGGAGTCTCTTCGGAATCAGGACCCTCGCATTAAAGTATTTCACCAGGAGAATGCAGGGGTTGGCGCCACCAGAAATTTTGCGGTATCTCAAGCTTGTGGTGATTTTCTGGCCTTTTGTGATCAGGATGATATCTGGCATCAAACTAAACTGTCTAAACAGGTTCCCCTGTTTGGTAATCCGAAAGTCGGCCTGGTTTATTGCGGAGCCTTAAGTGAATATGTTCAGCGTAACTCTGTACATAGGCCGTCATTTGAAGATAAACATCGCGGGGATGTTTTTGAGCATTTGATACGACTGAATATGTTGACTTGTTGTACCGCAGTGGTTCGCAAATCTTTGTTTGATTATGTTGGTGGTTTTGATGAGTCAATGGAGTTAATGGGGGTCGATGACTGGCATTTGTGGCTAAAAATTTCATTGTTTAGCGAATTTGATTTTGTTGAGGAACATCTGGCTACTCATGTATTTCATGGCACCAATTTTTCACAAAATGATTTGCTTATGTACCGTGCAGAACTGGAGTGTCTGGATAAAATTCAGAAGTACCTGGATGAGTTGAGGCTGCATAAAAATATCCCATGGAGTAAGATTAAATTCGCCAGCAGTATTCGTTATGGAAAGTCTTTCGTTTACAGCGGCTTGTATAATTTAGCAGGAGAGACATTTATTCAAGCGGATCAATGGGTACCTTCTCCGAGGCACCGATGGCTAGGTCGTATCCTGAAGTTTGTTCCGGACTTCTTACTTCGCCTTGGTCAAAAGAGCAGACGTTTTCTCACGCGACAAGTTAATGGCTAACCCATCATATCAACCGAATTTGATATAACTTCAAACGGATAAATCATAAAACCATATGATAAAGAAAAATAAAAATAGTCGTTCAAAACTTCAGTCGCAGGCGATCATAGTTATTGGTATGCATCGCAGCGGAACCTCGGCCCTTTCCGGTGAACTTTCTCGGTTAGGGGTGTTTATGGGCAAACACCTGCTGAAACCGCAAAAAGGAGTAAACGATAAAGGCTTTTATGAAAATGCCCGGTTACTTAAATTAAATGAGCAATTGCTGGATAGAGTTCATTTAAGTTGGGATCATCCATTATTACCGCCTACCTTGCCCGAATCAATTAGCGAAACATTCAAGCGAAGAGCAATTCGTTTTGTGCGTCAGGAATACGAAAGCGCATCGCTATGGGGAATGAAAGACCCCAGGGTTTCCATGTTGTTGCCATTCTGGCATCAGGTTTTTTTAGCCAGTGCAATTGAACCTGTTTATGTGCTGATGATCCGCCATCCTCTCGAGGTTGCAGCATCACTTCAAAAACGTGACGGTTTTAGCCGTGATAAAGGATTAATGCTCTGGTTAAATTACAATTTTTTTAGTTACTTATATTCATTGCAAAGTCGGCGAGTGATCATTGACTTTGAATCGTTACTCGACAATCCGAACGCAATGATACGGCCGCTGATGGAACAGTTGGCGATTACCCCTGTTAATGACAGCGACAATTGTTTTATCGATCGCAGTTTAAAACGCCAACTCTCTGCAGATAGCAATGCCAAAGGTATCCTGGCCAATATGGCGATGGATTTATATCGGGCGATTAATCGCAATGATCGCCATGAGGTTGAATGCTTATTTAAACAATATCAGGTGTTTCAATCCAGCTTACATCCGGTGCTTAAAGAACATTTACGACAGGTTAAAGCCGATGAAGTGCACTTTAGGAATCGGTTTGAATCCTTGTATGACAGTCTTACCTGGCAACTTATTCGCCCTCTGAAAAAACTGGAGAGCCTGCTAACCTCAAAACAGTTTTAGCGGATGAGCCGATTTAACGTTAAAATCGCTCGAAACATTATGGCCATGAAATTAATCTCGCATTCGCGGATGCCTTTTGGGCTCATAGAGATGGCCTTCGATAATCTGAAAACCAATGGTTGTAATTTAACCCTCGACAACCAATAATATCCGGCGTTGTAATTCTCTGTATGGCTTGCCGTTTTTATGCCTGACTCACTACTGTTTCACAAGACGTATAAGCATCCAACCAGTAATGAATGGGTGGTTTTTATTCATGGCGCCGGTGGCAGTTCCAGCACCTGGTTTCGACAAATCAAAGCATTTAGAAAACACTTCAATCTATTGCTGCTCGATTTACGTGGACATGGTGGCTCTGCATCCATATCCCGAACCGGCATCTTTACCGGTCGCTATACGTTTAAAGCGGTAAGCAAGGACATTCTCGATGTACTCGATCACCTGGCGATTCAGCGAGCTCACTTTGTTGGTATGTCTTTAGGCACCATTTTAATTCGCAACCTTGAAGAGCTTGCACCGGAACGAATCTCTTCGATGATCCTCGGCGGCGCTGTGACCCGTTTTAATTTTCGTTGTGCTTTTTTGGTGAGGCTGGGTGATATGTTTAAGCATCTGTTGCCCTATATGTGGCTTTATCGTTTATTTGCATTTGTGTTAATGCCGAAAAAATCGCAGAGTCTGTCGCGCAACCTGTTTATACGTGACGCAAAAAAATTATGTCAGAAAGAATTTAAACGTTGGTTTAAATTGGCAAATGATGTTAACCCGCTGATGAAGTTATATCGCCAGCGCCCTACCAGCATTCCATTGTTATACCTGATGGGAGAAAATGACCATATGTTTCTTGAGCCGGTACGGGAAGTATCTGCGTTGCAACATCAGGTTCAGCTACAGGAAATCGCTGACTGCGGGCATGTCTGCAATGTCGATCAGGCTGGCCTGTTTAATCGCTATTCGATTGAATTCATTCATCAACAAACGCAACATCAATAAATAGACTCGCCGACTACCTCCCGGGTCTTGTTATATACCTCATTAAACCAGGCGGTAAATTGTTTAGAAGACTGGTTTAGGGCATTGTCAATTTGGGTTTCGCTCCACCAACGACAATCCATGACTTCGTCCGGGTTGGCCGAAAATTCAAGAGTTGGACACTCGCAGATCAGGATATGATCATACTCGTGCTCGGTGAGGTGATTATCGAGTCTGGCTTTATAAATTATATGACCAATACCAGTGAAATTGAGGGGTTGCACAATGCCCAGTTCCTCATCGATACGACGCGTCGCCGCCTGAGTAATTGATTCACCATCTCGAGGATGAGAACAGACGGTGTTACTCCACAACCCACCACTATGGTATTTATGGCGAGCCCGTCGTTGTAATAAATACTCAATCCCCTGATTGGTGAGCCGGAACAGCATGACTGAAAAAGCCAAATGTAAATCGCCATCAAGATGAGCCTGCAATTTGCCTTTTAGCCCGACAGGTTTACCTGATTCATTTGCTAACACTACCTGCTCTTGTCGGTCATCCACAACAATCTGCCGTTCAATTAACTTCGTATTTATTAAGTGTAGTCGGCTACAGCGGCTATGCTTATACCGATGCCATGTGCGAGTCATTAGATTCCATTGAGCAGGAATAATGACCCCACTCCGATATGGATCAGTGATTATCATTAGTTTGAGGAAGTAGTTATGTCCAAGTTTAATCGTCGTGCTTTTCTGAGGTTGTCGTCAGCTTCGGTAATTGGGGTGACCTTAGGTGGGATATCACTAAGAAGTTACGGAGCGGAGCAGGTGGATCCCGAAGACCCAACCGCTAAAGCCCTTAAGTACGTTCACAAGTCTGAGGTTGAAGGGAAAAATTGTGCAAACTGCACCCATTTGCAGGCCGGTGATGATCCACAATGGAAACCCTGTGCTTTGTTCCCTGGTAAACTAGTCAACAAAGACGGCTGGTGTAGTGCCTGGATGGCGAAGGCCTAAGCCTGGGGCAGTATCACCGCATAGAGCAGGCAATCGGATAGGGCGATATCCGTGCGGTTGGTGATCATAAACAGGTGTAGCTTTGTAGAGCATCGGATTTCACCGTGTTGCAGGTGAAACAGTTCATCGATGCGCTCCTGACCATGCTCATCTGTTGCTGTCAGGCTGTTAAAACCCTCTTCACTTGCCCAACCGAGTAATTGCCCAGGGTGCCAGTCAGCGAAATTGTATGCATCGATATTTGCCATCAGGGTAATATCGTCTTTTGGCTGTTTACTGTTGCTGTATCCAAGCCGGACAGCCTTATCTTTTCTCACTTCGAGGCGAATTGGCTGGTCGAGGATGACCGCTGGTTCACTGTCAATGCGAAGTTCTGACAGTGGTGTGTGCATCAACCGATGAATACCTGTGTAAGCGGTTTGATTCGCTAATTCATCGCCGGTACCGCCACATTCGATAGTGACACAGGGAAAGTCAAACTCCAACTCAAACAGAGCACCAACATTTAGCTGTGAGCGCACAATAAAGGGACTAAATTGCTGGCAAAGCAGGGTGTGATTGTGCGTTAAATGGCGGGTTACAGCAAACGCCGGGCTGGCACCGGAAGTGTTATGTAAATCGAGTAGCCAGCGCGGTTTTAGGGTATTTACGAAGTAAAATATTTTAAATGCCAATAATTCCGGAAGCATAAGTTTAGTCGATCCACCCGATTGGCCATCAATACTTGCGTTGCTCTGTGCAAGGGCGTAATTCGCCGCCCAGGTTTGCAGGTTACTGATTTTAAAACAGCGGTTCAGATCCGCTTCATTAGGCAGCATTCGATGATAAAACTTTGGTGGCGTTGTCGCAACGCGAACGGATGCAACCAGGATATAGGTATCACAATAAGGGGTTGGCTGTGTATCGAGTAAACGTCGTAAGGCTTCAACCCCAGACGTTTCATTGCCATGTAGTAAGGTAGTGAAAATCTGTGGCTTGCCGCTTGCTGCGGATTTATCTGCAGCAAAGCGAACCACAAAAGGTTCACCATCAAACTGGGCAATAAAATCGTCCAGGTTTATTCCTGCAGACAGTTGCCTGGCCTGATAAAGTTTAAATCCATGCAGAATTTGAAAAGCGGTGGCTGTATGTTTGATGTCGTTCATGGCGCAGTCACAGTCCATTCACTAACCGGAATATCCTGGTGCTGATAGTTCAGGTAGGTTTTCAGCATCGCCTGTAATGCCTGATGCTGCGGTAAAGTTTCGACATTTCTGGCGAGCTGCATTCGTTGCCAGTGCGCCCCTGAAGTTTGTGCCTGCCAGCGTTTTTCAAAGATGGTCAGCCAACGTGTTGCTTCGAAATCATCCACGCCAAGCTTTTTTAGGCCGTCTTTTGCGCTCGGCCACAATTGGCTGAGAATATCATTGGGCGAACATTCTTTGAGGCCAAATCCATCGGATTTTGGCCAGATCAATCGCGCATTCATCCCGTGTTTCGCCGCTCGATAAAAATTATACTCGGCATATTTAAATGGTAATTTAACCAGGTATTGTTCGATATTTTCTGCCAGGCCAAATGCGAGGCCAGCCATCACCGCAGCATTTGCCACCATGTCAGAGATCGTTGGGCCGGCTGGCAATGTTCGCAATTCTATTCGTAAATGGCCATTTTCATGGTGATCATAAATTCCTCGGTTCCAGCTCCAGACCGTTCCCTGATGCAACTGCAACTCTTCAAGTTTTGCTGTATTTTCCCCAGAGGTATCCGGAGTGTCATAAATTTGTGCAAAAATGGGTTCGTACAAATGCACATTACTGGCGAATAACTCCCAAATACCATGTCGGTTCCACTCTTGTCCGTAGACAACTCTGGGCGGAAATCGCCACTCTTTATGACCGCGCCTGGTATCGATGGATTGTTTAAACAAGGCTATCCGGGTTTCATCCCACAATCGGTGGCCGAGTAATGTCGGAGAGTTCGCACTATAGGCCAGTACGGGGGCAGTGATGAGTTGTACAGCATTATAAATGTTGGAAAATTGCTGAGTTGGAACCCTAAGGTGCAGCTGGAATGAGGTTCCCGCACCCTCAAAAGCAATGGACTCAGTGGTGATATTTAACGGGTCTTCGCCGTCAATATTTAACTGAAATGGTTCACCGCGTTTTTTAAGTAATTTCGCTGAAAAAAGCTTGTAACGCTGCATATTGGAGAGCACCTGGTTATTAAGGTCGTCTTTATCCAACGTCGGCAGAATGCCGATGCTAACCAGTTCTGTATTATGTTGTCTGGCGCATTCATTAACGTCTCGAATCGCCGATTTTATTTCTGCGGCGAGATTGGTGAACGGGTTACCCTGACTGAGTTGCGGCGTTAAGTTGAATTCAAGATTGTAGCGGTTTAACTCTAGCGAAAGTCGGGGGTCCTGACTCTGCTCAAGTAGTTGTTGATTTGTGTAGCTTGCTTTACCCCTGGTATCGATAATATTGGTTTCCAGCTCTGCGCCAATACTTAATGGACCGTCTCCAAACCCAGGCTGCTCAGTAATCTCCTGTAATAAGTCGAGTTGTTGGTGTAATCGTTGCCGGAACAGTCCCCGGTCCTGATCTTCGGGACGGCTGGATATTTCTCTGCCCATCACTAACCCTCTTGGTTGTTAATTATTATCGACAGTTTCGTCATTTCTGAATAACCGTTTTGACGCAAGCTAAGCGTATGTATCTATCAGTATAATTGTTGTAGATAATTGCAATAGGCAATCACCTGTTAAAATCATCATAAAGCATTCATTGTTAACTTTATGATAAATTTGACTTTGCTTTGATTTGGATCATATTCCATCCTTCAGGCCACCTGATGAACTATAATCATAGAGCGTGTTGACCTTTGCTGGACGAACTTTGTTCAATAACGATTAATTGTCGCTCCAATCATTGAGTCTACAAAAAAGCTTATTGTATGAAATGTACCATTGAATTCTGCGAACAGCGTTTGTTTTGAATCTGGCCTGCGTTTTTTCTCTTTACCGTACAATAAGTACGCTAAAGGGAAAAACCCTTGCCCATATCCCAAACAACTCGCTGCAAAATTGACCTTCAAAGATAAACACGCTCTAGTAAACTCGAACGGCAGAATAAGCTTTCTGGCCCTTGCTGATAACATCAATGCTCATATGGCTCGGAAGCTTTTCTCGCCGATCTGTTCCATGTGTGTCAGGAGGTAGCTATGACAATTGCATCAACACTGGAATCTTATTTACACGACCACCATATTCCTTTTCAAAGCGTGGTTCACCCTCACAGTAGTAGCTCAATATCTACCGCAATTTCTGCGAACGTACCCTTGCAAAATATTGCTAAAGCAGTGGTGTTAAAAGACCACGAAGGACGTCGGTTGTTGGCGGTATTGCCAGCAAGCTTTAAAATCAGCTTGTCTGCGCTTAATGACGAATTACTGGCAACTTACCGGCTGGCCCGGGAGCAGGAAGTTTATAAAATGTTCAGCGATTGTGAGCATGGCGCTATTCCGGCACTAGGGGCTGCTTACAATATGAATACCGTATGTGAACAAGTTCTAGATGATATGGAACATGTCTATATCGAAGCTGGCGACCATCAGACCCTGATAAAAATCGATAAAGCTCACTTCCAAGATCTGATGAAAGACAGTAAGCATTTACACTTTAGTCGCCAGGTGATTCACTAATTGTAAGATAAGAGTGAAAGGTGGAAGGTGGAAGTAGTTGAGCAGACAGCTATTGCTGTCTGCTCTTCAGGATGCTTTTATAACTGCCACTTAATACCGGTGAAGATGATTTTGCTGTATACGCTACGCTGGCTGCGCGCCGAAAATCCTTCCATACCCTCCATGTCCCGGACTTTTTTACGCATCGCAAACCAGTCAGGTTCGCCCCATAGGTAACAGCGCTTTTTTAAACCTTCAAAAATCTGATCTAATTCGGTATTTACCTCAGGGCCGAGCATGAAATATCCCATCTCATTGTTAATAAAACGAGAGCGGTAGTCGAGGTTGGTGGTACCGACGAAAGAAACATTATTGGTGACGATAAATTTAGCGTGCAACTTACCGTAGGTCGTATCACCTCCTATCAGGTCCGAGTCCAATCGGCCAAGCTGATAGATTTTAATTCGTGGGTTTTTGATGGCATTTTGAAATTTGTCTGACTGAATAAATTCCGGATTCTCTTCACTGACCTCCAGGTCATCCTGCCACTGGTCAATCATAGCGGGGTCATGCATTAATAATCGAGGAACCATTTCCATATCGATGATCGACTGAGTCATGAAGTTATCGGAAGACATCACAGAGTTGGTGATTACTTCTATGGTTCGCTCGGGGTCTTGTGCCAGCCATTTCTGCATGCGTTCCATTTCCTGGTAGCGGCCATCTTTTTCTTCAGGTTCTTCATTGGCGAGAAAAATGTAGGGAGATACAATTCTCACGTGCTTGACGTTGTACTTGGTGCTGCCTAGTTCATCAAGGATTTCAACGATAGAGTTAGGGTTTCTGCCCTGCACTTCGGCATAGCTTTCGAATAACTCCCAGCTGACAATGTTAGCCATTTCATGGGCAAGCTTTAATTTAGACGGGTGAAAATCACGGTTTATCTCTTCGGCAATTTGCGCGTATGCAGGCGCAAATATCGGCCCTTTTTTAAGCTCATCGAGAGATTCGATTAACTTCTCCTGTTGTCCTTTGTAAGGTAACCAGACGCTTAGGTTTTTGTTGCCATCATGGCTGTAGAGTACGGTCAGGTACAACTCTGATACCCGGGAGATGGTAAGGGGGGAGCCATCTTTTGCTTTTTTATGGGTTTGCAATAGTTCTTCACGGGACATATCCGGGTTTCGGATCAGAATCTCCAAATCCTGGAAGGTATCTTTATTAACCTCACCATTTTCATCGATTCCATAATAGTGCAGGGATATATTTCTGCCGCCTGTCATCACATAGGCATTTTCTGGCGAGTTTCCGTCGACCACGAGCAGCTTGTCGTGAGAGCGGCGGTTAATGTTAACAAAAATTTTCGATACGGCATTAAAGATTAAAACCTGAACCCGGGCTCGCTTATTGGTCAGGTTACCATCAGGGGCGCGAATAAAACCTGCTTCATCGGCACATCGTAAAAGCCCTTTTAATTCCTCGTGTCGCATGTCCGCCGATCCCAGTGAGTCAATCATCAGCCTGACGTCTACCCCACGCTTGACGGCATTACAAAGTGCGCCAAGGATAGCATAACCCGCTAAATCGTTATCGAAGATGTAATAGGTTGCGTCGACCGTGTATTTAGCGTTCTCAATAAGCCATATTTTCATAGCCAGTGAATTCACACCATCTTTAATGGTCGGGCCGATCACCTTAACCTGGCCTTCAAGAATTGGAATATCAGCATCAATTCCCAACTGCAAAGGGTTATCTTTTAGCTCATCGGTACTTCGCCAGCGTCGTTGATCATAATACTTATTGATAACGTCATTATCGTTGGCTTGCGCCTGCTCACACTGATAAAGCTTGTATTGCGGTGGGCAGTAATCATCAGGTTGTGATGAACAACCCAGCAAAGAAACGAATAAAATAAAGCAGAGAAGAGGTAGCCTTAGAGGTAATATCCCCATAATTTCACCCTTTGGCGATGTAATTATCGCTTGTTATTCAATGGACTTACTTGAGGGGCACTTCTGTCGTCCTCAGGCAACAATGCTGCCAAGTTTTATCCAGATTATGAATCTGCAGATAATGCAACACCCCTCACTAAGCTTAGACGTGAAATGTGGAAATGGAAAAGTTAGGGGGGGGAATCCGGCTGTTGTTGCCGTTAAATCAAAACAACCGGATACTTGGGTGTAATTGTGGCTTATTTTTCTTTAAACCAGGCGATTTCATTGCATTGGTAGGAGCTGCTCAGAAACTCCATTAACAGGGCTTTTTCTTTAAGGCGCTTTGCTTCCTGACGACATTCATCAAGTGTCGTGTAGGTACCTATTTCAGCAACTTGTCGACTTTCGGCGTCGAGTTTTACCAGTTGAAAGTGATCGCCAACGACTTGATGAACAAGATAGGCAATCGCGGTCAGCACAATTAAATCTTTCATATCACATCACTCCGTGAATGGATTGCTCAAGGAATTTATACCAATTCCAATTAGTTTACCGTGATGAATAAAAACTGCTGTTAACAATGTGTAATCTTTTGGTTGTTTTTTGTTGAATGAATATTAGGCAGCTGTTTAAGGCAGGGGCGCTGTTACTGGGCTACTAGTTTACCAAACCCAAGGGCAACACAATGCTTGCCCGGGCACCGCCTATGGGGCTTTGACTTTTAACGAGTTTTCCTTCGTGACGCTTAATAATGGACTCGACAATGTATAAACCAAGTCCGAAACCTGTGGTTGTTCCCTGGTTGTTGGTCCGCTGCCTGGCAGCATTAAAGCCCGGGCCATCGTCGTCTATATGAAACCATATTTGTCGCTCGTCAAACTCGACACTTAACTGAATCCGGGTATTGGCATAGCGCAGGGAATTGTTAATTAAGTTCGATAGCGCAAGTTCAAGTTGGGCACGATTAGCCGCGATGGCTTTGGTGTCAGCCACGGTCTGAAATTGTACCGGAATTTCGAGGTTTTGATATTTATTGCTTAGCACTTCAAGCAGTGTGTTTAACTGCAGAGGTTGCAAATACCCCTGATCAAGCTGTTGCGAACGACTAAATTCCATATAGTCTGTGGCAAGGGTTTCTAGTTCGGCAATATCGGCTCGCATTCGTTGCAAGTGCTTATCCTCGATATTTCCTTCCAGGCGCTTGAGAACAAACTTCATGCGTGCGAGCGGCGTACGAACTTCATGAGCGATGATTTTTGCTAAATCCCGGTGTAATTCGACAAACTCAACCAGGCGGCTACTCATGGTGTAAAGGGCGTGCGCTAACGGGTAGACCGTTGATTTTTTATTGATGGTAAGTGGCTGCGGCTTTTGGTTTTCACCAAATTCATTGGCACATTTTTGTAGATAGGCCAGATCACGAAACATCGGCCACATTAACAGCAGAAATACTACAGCCAGGGCACTGTAAAAAAACAGGACCATGAAGTTATCATCGACAGGTTCCGGCGTTAAGGCGATGGGCCCCCATTGAATGAATCTTTCGCTGTCGTGGTTACGAAGATAATACATTTGCTCATTTACCGCGAAGGCAATGGTCTGCTCGGCATTTATTTGCGCGAGTATGTCATCGGATAACTGAATATTGGCTTTTTTAATGAACCTGAACGCTGCTGGATTGCTGCTATTATGCGCTGCAAACACATCTTCTACGGGAATATTATATTGCACCGGCGGTGCATAGAATTGTTGATAGAGTTGGCTAAAACTGAAAAATAATGCAAATACCGCCAATAAGATGAACAGGTAAAAACGGATAAAGTGACTATGCATTATTCAGATGTGCCCAGTACTTAAATACATAGCCTTTATTACGAACCGATATTATTGTTAATTCTTCAAGTCCTACGCTAATCAATTTCTTGCGCAGACGACTAATGCGTAAGTCTGCAGCGCGATCTTTACCATCATAACTGCGACCAATCACATCTTCGAACAGGCTGTCACGGTTTATAATGTCATCACCACGTTGGGCAAAATACCAGAAAATTTCAAATTCCTGTGCGGTCAGATCCAACGCTTTACCGTAATAGGTGACTTGTGCTGTTGCTTTATCGAGATAAAGATTGCCCAAAGTTAATGTGGTTGCCTGAGTCCTTCGCTCAACCACGCGGATATTGGCGCGAATCCTGGCAAGCAAAACTTCCGGGTCTACTGGCTTTAAAATATAATCAGCGGCACCCGCATTTAGCCCTTTAACTTGTGACGAGCTATCGGTCATTGCGGTGAGGAATAAGATCGGCACGTGAGGTTGTGTCGACAACTCAGGTAACAGATCAAAGCCATTGGTATCCGGCAACATAATATCGCATAAAATCAGGTCAAAGGCCTGGCGTTTAATTTGCGTTAACGCGTCATGTCCATTGTCGGCCCAGGTGACCCGAAACTCAAAATCATTGAGGTAATCACTAACCAACTCCGCGAGCGGCTGATCATCTTCAATAAGGAGAATTGTGTAGGTTTTGGCAGTCATTAGAAAATCCAGCCTAAGTTTCTTCTCGGGCGTAAGTTTACCGGTTTAAATTCAGCGAGTTTCAGTACTGATGTATACAGCACCTGATTCGTATGTTCCTCGACAATATCGATTGTTACGGTTTCATTAATGGTTAGGACTCGTTGAAACCTGGCTTTTTCGACCTGCGCCTGGCATTGACGTATGCGTAGGGCTTCGATAACCAGGCATACATCCATTTTTGCGGTCAGCTGTAAATCGACATCGAGTTTAAACTGGCACTGGGCATTGTTTTGGTTACGCACACAGATCTCGGGAAGGATATTGATTTCGGAAATTTGCGTTGAGACATCGCTAACCTCCTGAGCCTGTGCGAAAGCGCCACTTAATGCGCAGATAAACATACTACCAAGTCGAACTATCATCAGCTTAAACGTCATCCTAGTACCTGTAAGAAACTCCGACAAATCCCGAAGAGTAATTGGATTCTTCAACTAAAATGCTTTGTTTAAATTTACTGTCGAACCAGGTTTTTTTAAATGACAAGCCGACCGACCAGCTGGGATTAAAATGATATCTCAAGTTAACACTGCTCCATGGTGACAGGGTGTCACCAATGTCCTGCTGTCGAATAGCTATAGTATTTTCCTGGTCTGTCAACCGGTAATAATAATCGCTTATATCTGCCGATTTATAAGTAGCGCCAAACTGGACCGTTACGGTAAATGAGTTCCACTGCATTGGTTTGGCAAACGTCAGTGAAATTTCTTCACCATGGTGTACTGAGGTGATGTCTTTGGCGATAGATAAATTGGTTCGATACCAGGTGTTGATATGACTGATGTTAATGCCAGCCATATAGCTTAAATCACGCTCTATATCTTCGAGGTTTAACTCAACCCTGGTTGCCTTCCAGGTATTTTGGGTGATACCTGCGATAGAAATGACTTTTGCAGTATTGGAGTCGGCAAAGAAATAGCCGTCATTATTGAAGTAACCGTAAGCATCAACCAACCAGATTGGCGACTCATACAGGCTATAACCAAAAACCAGGTTTTCGATGTAAAGTTTGTCGCCATAGTAGCTAAACTCAGGTAACAAGGGTGAACGAATGTGATCGCGCTCCCGTAACGGGTTTTCGATACCACCAAACCCTGCTGTCAGGCGGAAATCGAATGACCCTGGTTCAACCAGAGTTTGCTCAGTTTTATTTTGCGCCAGAGACATTGGGGACATAAAGATGCTGGCGAGAAAAACGGAGAATAGAATAGCGTACTTCATTGTTATAATTTATCGCTTATCTGAGACATATAGCGTGATTAATTAACCACATATCTAAACGATATTTATCTGAGTTGCAATGCTTTAAGTGTGGTTTTTTGTACGTATTTGTAGCATTGACCTTGGGTTATCGATTGGTTTACAAGCTGGTTACCTGATAAGAACAGCCCATTATCTGCTCCGATGAGGTTAGACCTAAAAATCTGGTTGCTAACCGGTACGTTTCATCAACATGAATTAACTTATTGAATGTTAACCAGTGTTTGACGATTTACTGGCAAACTGGAAACTATCTTATAGACTTTAAACTGGTGACGTAAAACAACAACTATTCATTAAGAGAAGGGACTTGCCTTGAAATCGCTAATACTCCCCCTGACCATGCTATTGGGCGTTGGTGTCGTACAGGCGCAGACAGATACACAGCCTGCTCAACAGGATCCCGTCGTTGAAGCCTCGCCGGCAGAACCGATGACGGCTGACCAACAAGAAACAGAGATGTCAGGTAACGAAACACCTGATGGGGTAGAGCAGTCAGAACAACAGCAAGCTCCTCCAACGGCGAAAGAAAAGCAAGAGGACAGCGTCTTTGCCTACGATGATTTTGGATATGGTCTGGGTTTTGGCATCTTGTACTCAGGGTTGGGAGCAAACGTCAACGTTACCAAAGCCAATGATATGAAATACGCCTCATTGGGCTGTTTGGGACATTCCTCCGAAGGAGGGCTTGCCTGTGGTGTCGGAGTAGGTTGGATTCGTACCGATCTTTTCGATGTCGATCCGTTTTATGCGGATAAGCATGGTGTAGGTATCTATGTTGGCGCCGTGGGCAGTGAAAAAAGCCGCGAGCCGAGTCGTCGTTTCCCGGATTACGACAATGAGATCGTCTGGGGTCTGGCTGGAAGCTATCACTATTTTTTAAATGGTATAAAGAATCCCGGCACCAATCTGGGGGCCAGTTTTGTCATTGGAAATGGTAATGACGACATTGAGTTTGGTTTGCTGCTACAGGTTGGCTATCAGTTTTAGATAATACTTTTAATCGAAAACTCGCTAATGAATAAGATTGTCATTATATCTTTCTGTATTAGGAATAATGTATCAGATATTTATTGAGGCTATTATTCCAGTTCGATCATTTTGCTTTTATTGATACTATTCAGTCTATTAGCTGGTTTGATTAGTTGTTAATTGAGCTTCTTTAAGGCTTTATGCTAGTATCTTGGTAATAATTTATTATATTGGCCGATTAAAATGTCAGTACTTGTAAAGATTCGCGCGATCCGCGACTCACTTACCTCAAATGAGGCTAAAATTGCCGACTTCTCCCTAAAATCTCCGAATGTTATCAAAGATTTATCATCGCAAAAGTTAGCCATGCTGGTAGGCGTCAGTCAGTCGTCAATCGTTAAGTTCACACAAAAGCTGGGTTATAAAGGCTATCCGGATTTTAAATTTGCGCTAATTGAAGCAATTAATGCCGAAGCCGATGATGTGCAATTACATGGAAAAATTACCGTCAATGATGATTTTGAGCAACTGAATAAAAAATTGTTGGCCAGTAAACATAAAGTATTGATAGAAACGTCGGGTCTTAATGCCGACCAGAGTATCGAGCAGGCGGTACAAAAGATTAAATCTGCAAAACGAATTCTGGTTAGTGGTATTGGTGCGTCGGCTCTGGTGGCCAAAGATTTCAGTTATAAGCTGCAGAAAATTGGCAAAATGGCACTGGCGGAAGCAAGTGGCCATATTCAGTTATCATATGTATCGACGTTTTCTTCTGATGATTTGGTAATCTGTATCAGTGAATCAGGGAATACCAGTGATGTAGTTGCTGTTGCTAAGCTAGCCAAAAAGCGCGGTGCCCAGGTAATTACCATTACCAATTACAGCGATAACCAATTGATGAAATCCGCAGATGTGAAGCTTTATACCGTTGCAGAACAGTCTTCGATTCGACTATCTTCAATCATATCCCGCACCTCCCAGGAGTTTGTTATCGACCTCTTATTCATCGCCCTGACCCAGGCATCTCGCGGTGCCCGTAAATCGGTGGAAGAATCCAATAAGGCGGTGAAGGATTTTGTAAATCAGAAAGACTGACCTAAACGCGTCGCTGAGGCGCGTTTCAGGTGGAGGGCTTCGCCAGTTGGAGAAATCGCTCCACTGAGTTGCGAGTTAGGTGGAGGGCTACGCCAGGTGGAGTAAATACTCCCTTGCGTTGTATTTAGGGTGGATTCTAGCGATGAGGGAGCCAAACACTCGAATTCCTCGTATTTTGGGATACCTGAAAACCAACATTGCAGCTATGCCGCAACTCCACCGAAAATCGCTCCTCGATAATGCTCCTTGATAACTGCTCCTCGATAACTGCTCCTGCGTTATTCTACCTACATACTTCCATGTATTAGTGCGTTATTCTACCTGCGCACATCCATGTCCTTGTGCATTTTCGGCATACCGGCCAATCCATGGCCATAACCTTCAAGGCAACGCCTTGATTCCATCTCCTTTTTCGTCCTGAACAAAAGTGCAGGACAACACCCGTCCCGCGTCCTGCTATTCGAAAATCGTTCCAGACATTTTCGATATACACACCATCCATGGCGATAACCGGGCATACATACATCCATGTAATAAAAAAGCCCCTCTCGGGGCTACAGGGAGATGTATTCACTGGGTCTTGCGACCCAGCGGCCTCAGTTCATGTTAGAACTTCACTGAAGCATTAAGGAACCAACGGGTACCGTTATCGTTAATCAGCTGGAAGATACCGCCCCAGTTATCCGGTGAATTTTTAGTGCGATATAGCTCACCAGTCAGGTTGATACCCTGCAAGCTCAATTTCAGGTTATCGGTTACATCGTAAGAGAATGCCACATCGATTGATGTTTGCTCTTCGACTTCCACGGCCGACCCAATACGATAGCCAGCAAACCAAGGACCACGGTAGTTAGCCATGATTCGAGCAGAGAAAGTATCATTCTCCCAATACCCAGTAGCATTCCACATTTCTTCAGAATTTCCAGGAAGTGCTAGACCTGAGTCTCCGGTGTTATCGGTAACTTCAGCATCGGTATAGGTATAGTTAGAGATCAGACCAAAACCATAAGCGAACTCTGTTTGGAATTGCAGCTCGATACCTGTCAGTTTACCTTCACCACCATTACGTGTTCGACTGACTTCGAAAACTCCAACCTCGCCTGGTATCGTTTCCTGCGCAGAGAACGGGAACAGGAATTGATCGATATCCTTGTGGAATAGTGTCGCACTCAGCAGAGAAGCTTCATCAAAATACCATTCAATACCGATATCTAATTGGTTTGCACGCCATGGTTCGAGATATGGATTTCCGGCATTACCGGTGAAAGTATCGGTGTTGTAACTAAAAGTATTCTTTAGATCCTGATAATTTGGCAAAGACATAACTTTAGCTAGCGCACCACGAAGCAATAAATCATCAGTAATGTCGAACGTTACGTTTAAGCTCGGTAGTACTTCTGAATAGTCATTTTCCGTTACCACCCCCATGATCCAAACATTATCTCTTAATTGGTTGGCGATCGAGTCAAGCTGATAGTCGACATATCGAATACCAAAGTTACCTTTCAAACGGCTATCAATCGCCTCAAATTCGGCCATTGCATATATCGCCAGGGTATCTTCGTTGATTTCATAAAAGTCATTTAAAGATTCGTTTTCAGGTAATTGTGTATTATCGACGGTATTTTCAAGGGAAAATGCTTTTACTCCACTCAAACTAAAGAGTGGTAAACACTCGAGGGTATTGGCCTTTCCAGCTTCATCAAATCGATCACATTTGGTGCTGACAAAGCCAAGGTCTGCCATCGTCTGATATTGTGCGCTCAGGCTGTCATAATTTTTCAGTCCAAAGGAGTGTGATGAGCGTTCATTTTCATGTTCTTTATATTTCACACCCGTTTTTACCGAAGTTAGGAATGCCAGCTCAATTGGAAATGTCAAATCGAGTTGATAATAAGTTTCCTGATCTTCATCGCTGATATGGACATTGCCGTCACCCCGTATTTCTAACGGATAACTTGCTGGATTTGCATAGTCAAAGTCGTTAAAACTTACCCCTAAGGCATTACCTGTTAAGTCCAGGGTGAGAATTTCGTCTCCACTAAGACCGGCTTTAGCCATATTGGAGGTATTGATTTTGCCAGAGTAACCGTAAACCTTGATATCCCCTTGCGCCTGGGTACGACCAATTTGCGCATGCAAATCAAACAGGTCATGAGAATATTCGATTTCAAGGTCAATCGTACTTGCATCTGGTTCCGTATTGCGGAAAAACGTGTCTGGACCAAACCAATAATCATTACCTGCGCTGCCATCAATATCACTCAAATAAACATCGTGTTTAAGCGCTGCGTCACCGAGACCGTAGGAAACTACATCACTGGCGCTAGCGTTGCGCAATACTCCGGCCCGGCCTGGTACAACCAAATAGTTAGAGTTAACGTTGTTCGCCTCTAATGAAAAATCCAGGTAATTCAGAGTAAAACCCAGAGAGTCCGTTGGTTGATATTGAAATGTTAAGTTGTACGCATTTCGTTCGCGCTCCTGCTGGAAGATAGCATGACCAGCACCCCAGGTGGCGTGTGTTGCCCCAGACGTATCCCCGCCGGCTGCAAAAGCCGCCGATTTGTCTGATGCCATGTAGTTTTCCATACCATCATAGGTAGTAAAACGTTCCTGATGAGAAATGGAAGCCAGGAAACCAAATTTTTCATTGTCAGATTTCCAACTAAATAGGCCTGATAAAGCGGGATCCCAGCGATCAGCATTTTCAGAATATTGGTATTCCAGAGATGCTTGCAGTGTGTTTGCATCGAGATCGAGCGGTTTACGGGTTTTGATATTGATGGTACCACCGATTGAGCCTTCCGGTAGATCGGCTCGTGGTGATTTATAGACTTCCAGGCCTGCAACCAATTCGGCTGCTAACATATCTGAACGGAAACCACGGGTTGGGCGATAGCCTTCAAACCATTGGGCGGTAGAGATAGATTGGCCATTAAGAAAGGTTAAACTTAACGACGGGTCTAGACCACGAATTGAGATCCCGTCGGCTTCACCGAATCGTCTTTCGATACCAACACCGGCGATACGCTGCAAAGCATCACCGATGTTTTTATCAGGAAACTTACCAATATCTTCAGCGGTAATCGCATCTACAACTGTTGTTGCAAATCGTTTTGCATTCAGGTTCTCGCGAGCCGACGCCCTGAAACCTGTAACTTCAATTTTTTCTATTTCTTGTTGTTCAGCAGCTTGCACTTCTTCCTCTGCAGCGAATGCACTCGGTGCATACATTGCTGCCAAAATGGATGAAGTTAAAACCGAAAGTTTTAATTTCCCAGTGACCCGATTAGCCATTTGAGATTCTCCCATATCGATGTTTCTTAGTCGTTGTTTTTAAAAATATAAAAAGGAACATGGATCATTTTTACACAGTTTTTTTACAAAAAACAAATAAATTATTATCAATTGATGGTTGGTAAAGAATATTTTCTTCCGCGTATCCTGGGTATTTTTTAGTCATCTTCTGTGGTTTTTATTTGTACAGTTTCTGTATGGGTTTTGCTCTACCTCTTAGTATTCAAGGTTTGCGCTGACAGCGTTGTCAATTTGCCAGGCAGCAATGATGCAGAAAAAGGGCGGGTTTATTTGTCTTTAATCAGCAAATAATCGCAATAAAAATTATTTTCGGGCAGGCGTTTTTATAGCGGCTTAGCAAAAAGCCAGAGACTTGCGGTAGCATCAGCGGCGATCTTCGCGATAGTATAAAATCAAACAGCGACATATAAGAAAAAAGTGTTATGAACAAAAAAAGATTGCTGATTCTTGGTGGTGGTACTGCTGGCTGGATGACTGCACTGCTAATGGCAAAGCGCTTAGGTGAGAATATCGACATAATTTTAGTCGAGTCTCCAGATATCCCGGTTATTGGCGTTGGGGAGGGGACAACGCCATATATTAAGCAGTTTTTTAAACAACTGGATATCCGTGAGCAGGATTGGATGCGCGAATGCCAGGCGACGTATAAGTGTGGTATCAGATTTCCTGACTGGTCTACAAAAATAGGTTATCAATCCTATTTTCATCCATTTTTTTCGCCACTGGACAAACAGGTAGGTGAGGCTTTTTTTCACAATGTAAACTGCCGCCGCGCTGGTATCGATGTTAATGCCAACCCGAGCCATTATTTTGTTACTTCCTATCTTGGCGAAAGGGGGTTGTCTCCCCATTGTTATCAGGCATTACCGTTTGAACTCGATTACGCCTATCATTTTGATGCCGCCTTGCTGGGTAATTATTTACGGAAAATTGCTGTCGAGATAGGGATCATTCATCGCCAGGCCAATATTATTTCGGTTGGGCATCAGGTGAATGGCAATATCGAAGCCTTGATTACTGATTCCGGGGATAAGTTGACTGCAGACTTGTTCATTGATTGCAGTGGCTTTCGGGCACTCTTACTGGCTGAGGAGTTAAATGTGCCTCTACACTCATACGCCGATAGTTTGCTAAATAATGCCGCCGTTGCCATACAGGTTGATCATCAGCAGAGCTCTTGCCTGGATACCTTATTACCAACCGAGACTCGTTCCAGCGCGTTATCAAATGGCTGGATGTGGAATATTCCTCTCAATCAACGGTGGGGCAATGGTTATGTGTATAGTCGTGATTATATTTCTGCGAATAGCGCCGAACAGGAATTACGGGTGGCACTTGCCATCGATGACAGTGTAGATGCCCGGCATCTGTCGATGCAGGTTGGTCGTCGCACTCGGCACTGGCAAAACAACGTTATCGCGGTGGGATTATCACAGGGCTTTGTTGAGCCACTTGAGGCCACGGCATTAATGCTGGTGCAATACACCATTGAACACGCTTGTGCAGTAATTGAAAAATCAGATTCGCAAAACCTGCAGGATATAGCGGACGGCGAGAAACGTACCTTCAACGACATAATCAATGCCATGTTCGATGGCGTTCGTGATTACATTCTGGTGCATTACCTGACTAATTCTCGTGATGACACTAAGTATTGGCGAGATAATCGCCATGGATTAATGATTCCTGATACGGTCCGTCACTTGCTCGAAGTCTGGCAATCGGATGCCGATATTGAACAAGAGCTAGGGGGCTATTTCAAGACCTCGATGTATTCAAAAGCCAGTTGGTATTGCTTACTTGCCGGGATGGGAGTTTTTCCTGAATTAGTCGATGATAATAAGAGGTCCAGCCATTCAATTGCTCCGTTAGAGCCTGTAATTGCCTACAATCAAAATTGTATGCAACACTTCCGGCCGCAAAGGGAGATTATTGGCTAGCGTGGCTGGAGGTATCTGAGGGTGACTAAAGGTGACGACGGGTGACTTTGGTAGCAACTAAACGTCTTGTTGCTGCGTTAATGCTGAAAAAGATTCACCATAAGGCGTTTGGCCCTCCGAAACCTGAATCCTGAGGCCTGAAACCTAAAACCTGAGACCTAGTCTCAGGTTTTGTTAGATTTTTTGAAAGTCATTCTCCTGCAGGCGTGTTAGCAGCTCCCGGTTAGTAGGTAATTGCTGTTTTGCCTGCTGCCAGCTTTGTTGCAGCCACTGAGATTGCTGTTGTGCTTTTTCTCGTTGTGCCGGGCTGGTAACCGGCGAATCCATCCGTAACTCCGGTCGCATCCCATAAAGGATAAACTCATAACTTTCTTTGGTGAACGGCTCATACTGGCTGCTAAAGTCATATTTAGATATCGGATTTTCCAGCCAATAGTCCAAACGTTGTTGTAAACCTTCGGGAATCGAAGCCGGGTCTTTATTGTCGCGCCAGAACGGGGAATCATCACGCTCTGAAAGTACGTAATGCATCTTGATAAACTCAACGGTTTTCTGCCAGCGAAAGGCAAACGACTCATTAAACTGATTGCGAACATAATCCATGCCACGCTGATTTTTGGGGAATTGTTCGGCCAACATAAAACAGGCCGCTTCGATCAGGAAAATTGCGCTGGCTTCGAGGGGTTCCATAAAGGCTGCAGATAAGCCGATGCCGATACAGTTTTTTTCCCAGAACGTTTGCCGATGACCAACCCGCATCTGCAGGTGCCGAGCCTCAAGCTCTGCTTCGCTATCATTAAGGTAGTCTCTTAATAACTGCTCAGCCTGCTCCGCCGATGAATACTTGCTGGAATATACATAACCAGTGCCGCGTCGGCTCTGTAAGCCTATATCCCAGATCCAACCGGCTTCCTGGGCAGTGCTGATAGTTTGCGAGGCGATAGGGCATTCAGGAGTCTTGTACGGTGCCTGAATGGTAACAGCACGATCGACAAACAACACATCATTAAGATCGATAAAGGGCACCTTAAGAGCTTCTCCGAGCAATAAAGATTTAAACCCGGAGCAATCAATAAACAGGTCAGCACCGAGATCGTCAGTCCTGTCCGTACTTAATGACCGGATGCTACCGTCATTATCTAAGTGGACGTCGGTAACGTTGGCACTAATGTAATTAACGCCCAGCTCTGTGGTGGCCACCGTTTTCAGAAGCTGGCTAAACTTACCGGCATCGAGGTGGTAGGCGTAGTTAAAGACGCCCTGGTATTGAGGCGTTACCATCATCTTCGGGGCTAAATGGTGCTGACATACCTGTTCCTGTAATGAGATAGCATTGGCATAGCTGGAAAAGCCGAGCGAGCCGTCGAGCCAATAGGGAACCGGGTTAAACTCCCAGGAAAAGCCAGGGCCATCAAACAGGTGATAGTAAAAGTTATCGGTGTTGCCTTGCGCAGGACGATGCCAGTTAACGAACTTTGACGCCTGTTTAAAGCTAACATCGCATTCGCGGATAAAACGAGATTCATCAACACCAATGCGTTGCAGGGTAGTTCGCATCGTTGGCCAGGTACCCTCTCCAACACCGATGATCGGGACGTCAGGAGATTCCACCAGGGTAATTGTAATGGTATCCGCGGCTTCTTGATTTAGTTGTCTGGCAAGGTAGCAGGCGGTCAACCAACCGGCGGTACCACCACCAACAATGGTAACTGAGTTTATGGCGTCTGAATTCATATTTGATTGTTATTATGATTGTTATTCAACGTTGATGAACCATGACATAAGCCCGGGTAAACATCAATCTGCAACCACTTCCAGGACAAACGCTAAGGATACAACAGGTACTTGGCACGCATCTGTTTGTAGGCGGTTAGCGATTCTTCCCAGCTAGCCCTTATCTGCTGTTCCGACTTTCCGGCGGCAATGGCCATTCGTAACTGATTGGTACCAGCGAGTTTGTCAAAAAACTCAGGCCGTTGGAAAAACTCGATGCCTTTGCCTTTAAAGGTGCTATGCCATTCAAGCAGGTAGCTGAGCTGTAGTCCATGAACATCGGATTGGCGCAAATCCTGACCCTGTAATTTCGTATCCTGAAGTTTCGGATACAGGGCTGCCCCTGGAGTCGACTTCGGGGTAAATGTAAATTTGCCGATATGAGCACCGCTGTCTTTTTCAAAGCCAATCACCTGAAATGGAAACGGCGTACCGCGGCCAATGCTAATCGGTGTAGCCTCGAAAAAACACAGCGATGGATAAAGTGCAACCGAACGACTGTTGGGAAGATTTGGACTGGGTTTGACCGGCAATGCATAGGGCATTTGATGATGGTAGCCTTGCATTTCTACCAGTTTCAGATCTAGTCGCTTATCGGTTTTCAGCCAGCCCTCGCCAACAATCATCTGCGCCAGTTCAGCGACCGTAAGTCCGTGCAATACCGGGATCGGGTGCAGGCCAACAAAGGAAGTAAACTCAGGTTCTAAAATAGGGCCGTCAATCCAGGCACCATTCGGGTTGGGACGATCAAATACCCAGAATTGCAGTTGGTTGTCGGCGGCCGCCTCCATCATGTAATGCATTGAGCTGATGTATGTGTAAAAACGCAGGCCGACGTCCTGGATGTCGAAAATCAACACATCCAGTTGTTGCAGAATGGCATCATCTGGACGTTTTTGACTGCCATAGATGGATACAATGTCGATACCAGTCTTGCTATCAACCGACGAGTCAACTTTGGCTCCGGCGTCATAATCGCCGCGAAAACCATGCTCTGGCGCAAAAATAAAGCGGATATCTATGTCATTGTCCAGTAAAAAGTCGACCAGGTGTTGGTTGTTCACTCGTGAGGTTTGGTTAACAATAACCCCAACGCGCTTATCGGCAAGCGCTGGCAGGTATTGGCCGATGCGCTCGGCTCCCAGCGTCAGAGGTTTGTTGGAAGAGGGTTCAGGTATCAAGCCTTCCCTGGCCTGAATACCTGATGTCGTCAACTGTAAGCAAATTGCCAGTAGCAAAATGCCATATATTCTTTTGGCCGTTGGTGCCATCAACGATACATTGCTCATATCAAAGTGGATCTTTGCCTGTCATCTGTTCATGCTGCTGAGCATGATATGCTTCCACTGCCCGGCGCAGAAATCCGTGCTGTTCTTTAAGAAGTTGCTTACCCTGCTCGGTATCCACTCCGGTCAATAAATGCAATATCGCCAATTTGGCTTTATAGCCGGATTTATTCAATGCCTCTAACGCGGTATCGCGATCACAATTGGTCGCCTGCATCACAATTCGGATGGCTCGTGCATACAGTTTTTCATTGCTGGCATTCACATCGACCATCAGGTTTTCATAACTCTTACCCGATCTGATCATACTCGCCGTCGTTAACATGTTAAGCACCAGTTTTTGGGCGGTGCCGGATTTTAGCCGGGTCGAGCCGGTCAATACTTCAGGGCCAACCACCGGACAAATGTTCACTTTTGCATGTCGTGATACTTCTGAACCTGGATTACAGGTCAGAGAAATCGTATTTGCGCCTATTGAGTTCGCATAATCCAGGCCACCAATAACATAGGGAGTGCGCCCACTGGCGGCAATACCAACCAGGACATCATCGGCGCAAAAATTAATTTCTTTCAGGTCATTAACCGCGCCCTGCGGGTTATCCTCGGCACCTTCAACCGCTTTATAAACAGCCTGGTTGCCACCGGCAATTAAACCAACGACCTGGTTGTGAGACACGCTAAAGGTGGGTGGACATTCAACCGCGTCAAGAATCCCGAGACGACCGCTGGTGCCAGCGCCTAAATAGATTAAACGACCGCCCCTGGCAAACGCGCGCACGATCAATTCCACCGCGTCACTGATAGGGCCGATACATCGTTGTACCGCAACTGGTACGTAAGCGTCCTCTTCGTTCAATCGTTCGAGGATTTCTCTCGATGTCATTAAATCAACTTGCATCGTATTCGGGTTGCGTTCTTCCGACACCATGCTATTCAATTGCGCCAGCAGCTGGCCTTGCTCATCACTGTCTTCTTCAATGCGCGTGGTATGAACGAGCGTGTTCTTCTGCGCTAGTTGGCGAGCGAGTAGACAGGCTCCATCAACAGAGCTTCCTTGTGCCAACTGACATTTTTGTTGATAGCGAACCTCAAGGTGGCTCAGCGTTGGCACCGACAATCCCCCCATTAATACCACTGGAACCGATTCATTTTTTAAGGTGAGATCCATTAATTGCTCAACATCGCGGGCATGGCGGCTGGCCAGCAATTTTGCTTTGTCACAGCTATCGGCTAGTTCAAATACGGTTGGCGCAAATGCTGCGTAATCTGCTGGTTTGGCGTTACGTAACCAATTTAAAATGTCATCCTGATTTCTACCAATCTGGCTTTGAATATAGGTAGCTAACGCGCTTTTCTGTTGACGCTGCTCATCGATTTCCTGAAGCAGTACCTTTACGGCGTGAAACCCCATTTTCGCGCCACTACCTTCATCGCCAATAGGAAAGCCCCAGCCACCGGCATAGGCTTCCTGGTTTTCTCCTTTTAACAAGGCACCGACAGAGCCTGTTCCCAGCGCGATTACTGCCACAGGCTTGCCTAAGTTAGCGCCGTATAACGAGGTTCTGGCGTCATTAAAAATCTCAAGGGCTGCAAACGGATAAGAAAGTCGATTGCGCAGTCTTTGTACCTGGGTGCGGTTGCCGGCTCCTGCCAGACCCATAACCACAGCAATGTCTTGTGGCTCAACATTTGCCCGTTGCAAAAGTCGGTCAATGAGTCCTAACAGGGCGATGCAGGCGCCTTCAAAATCGTTGGTCAATGAGCTCGAACCAGCACTGTCCTCAAAACACAGTCCGGTTTCCATTTGTTGCAAACGACCTATGGTTTTCGTACCACCACCGTCAATACCGAGAATGTATTTAACCGTCATTTACGGTTGAACCTCCATTTGTTTGACCTTCAGCGGGTCATGATTATTGTTGCCTGCGAAACACACCAAAAAGGATAGAAGGGCACCGATGCAAAGTTGCCAGGTGAATCCAAGGTTAAACTGCCATTGGTCAGGCAAAATATTGTCTATAACATAAGGTTGAAACACTAAGCTGACCAAAAAGCCGGTTATCAACGCCATCGGCACCGTGGTTGCGCTGCCACGATTGGTAAACACCGCGGTAAAATAAACGCCGAGCAGGCCGCTATATGAAAACACCATCACGCTCAGGGCAAAGGCCAGTAACGGCATATCTGAATATTGCTGCCAGTAATAACACAGTACCGCCATCGAACTTAACGCCATGGCTACCAGAGCCATGCCGACCTGACCGGCTTTAACAAAATGTTGGGCGGGTTTGTTTATCTGTCGTTTTTCAAGATAAGGACGATACATATCCTGCACCAACACAGATGCCATTGAATTTAAGCCTGAATTAAGTGTAGATAATGCAGCGGCAATCACACCTATGGTTACCAGGCCTTTAACGCCTGCAGGGATCTCATTGAGCACATAATACATGAATATCGTAATCTTCTCGCCGGAAAAGGTCTGATTGATGGTTTGTGCGGTTTCCCCCATTGCTAAGTCCGGACGTTGGTACAAGAGGTAAAGCAAAAGGCCGATGGCAATAAACAGGAACATCACCGGGATTACCATAATTACCGAATAAATCATTGCCAGGCTACCTTGTCTGGCGTCTTTACAGGTAAGCACACGTTGCGTCATGTCCTGATCCAGGCCAAATGCGGCGATATTCAATAGCACAAAACCGGTAAGTGCAGACCAGACGGTAAAAACACCGGATGAGGTAAAGTCAAGATTGAAATTAAACACCGTCAGTTTTGATTGCTCTCTGTCAGGTGGGTTTTGCAAGGCATCAAGGATCTGCGAAAAATCCGCCGGGATCGCCTGTAACAGGAAGTACAGAACTAATATTGCGGCGCTCACGTACACGCAACACTGAATGGCATCGGAATAGATTACCGTGCGGATGCCGCCAATGATTGAATACAACAGGCCAACAGTGGTTAACACCAACGTCGAGATGATGACATTTTCAGCACTGATATTGCCAAATAGGATCATTGAGACGGCGATCGCCGCCATATACAAACGCGCCCCGCTAGCAAATACCCGTCCAAACAGGTACATCATGCCTGCCTGCTTCTGCGCCCGTTTACCAAACCGCTGGGACAGAAGCTCGTATACGGTGGTGACTTTATGCTGGTAGAATTTCGGGATCAGGAAGAATGCCACAAAAAATGCGGCGATAAAGGCACCCATATTTGTGGCCAGATAGGATAAGTCATTGCGGTAGCCCTGGTCAGGCCCACCCAGAAATGTCGCTGCCGATTGTGAGGTTGCCAGTACGGAAACGGCTACCAGGAACACCGGCATTTTATGACCGCCAAGGAAATATTCGTCGGTATTGGCGGATTTTTGTCGATTGAAGTACCAACCTGTTGATATCATCACCAACACGTATACGGTAAATACCAGCCAATCGGCAGTGGCGAACTGTGTCGTCATCGTTATACCCGTTACAAAAATCTCTGGAAGAGAATATATAATTCCTGATAAATTAAAAAAATAATAATAAATTATTTTTTAAGAGTCTATCGCTAAGTGTTAAAAATTAAAAAAAATTGCATAGAGGGGAAGCATTTCATGAATAAGCCGGTTTATTCCTGGATAAAAATAGTCGCTGGCAGCCTGATATTTTTGCTATCACTGACGGCATGCGAAAGTGCGAAAAATGATACCTATAGTAAATTAACTGGCAACCTCCGGGTGGCACTAGCGCAAAAGATTATGCTGGATTTACGTTATTACTGCCAGAGCGAGCAGTTGATTAACGTTAACGGAAAACAGGTTTGTCGCACCCCGCTTACTCAGTTACCGCCGGAATTGGCGGCTATGATTCAGGATTCGAACATTGGTGGCATAATCCTGTTTGCGGAAAACCTGGAGTCGATCGAGCAGGTAGTAACCCTGAATTACGATATGCAACAGGCGGCCAGAGCTTCCTATTCAGGGCTGGATTTATTCATTTCTATCGACCAGGAAGGCGGTCGGGTAGCGCGTTTACCACGCGAGCAGGTAACGTCGTTTAGTGGCAATATGGCGATCGGTGCCACCCAGGCGAAGTCCGGCAATTATTTTGCCGAACAAACCGGCAGAATTATAGGAGTCGAACTCGCGGCATTAGGCTTTAATCTGAATCATGCACCCAATGTCGATGTCAATGTCAATGCAGATAACCCGGTGATTAATGTCCGATCATTTGGCGAACAGGCAGAGCAGGTGGCAGAACTTGGAAGTGCACAACTTAATGCCATGCAACAGCAGGGCGTGATCGGCACGTTAAAACATTTTCCTGGTCATGGTGACACCAATGTCGACTCTCATACCGGACTTCCCCGGGTTGACCACCATCTAGAACAAATCGTTAATGTCGATCTGCTGCCTTTTCAGCGGGCCATCGATCAGGGGCTGGCAAAAATGATCATGACCGCTCATATCCAATATCCGCAGCTGGACGATTCCACCTTCAATGCCAGTGACGGCAGCACGATGATAAAACCCGCGACCATGTCGAAGCGAATTTTGACTGATTTGCTGCGCACGCAAATGGGGTTTAATGGGGTAGTGATCACTGATGCCCTTGATATGGCAGGGATTAGTCACTTCTTTAATCCTGTCGATGCGATTATAGAAACCTTTAATGCGGGTTCTGATATCGCCCTGATGCCATTTCGCATTCGCAAAGCAGAAGATATTGCAACACTATCCCAGGTGCTTGACCAGCTTGAACAGGCAGTGGCAGATGGCCGCTTATCGGAGCAGCAAGTGTATGACTCAGTGCAGCGAATCTTTACTTTAAAACAACAAATTCCTTCCCGCTTTAACAACAACACCCTGGCCGCTAATATTGCCTATGCAGACGGTGTGGTCGGCACCAATGCGCATCGTGACATTGAACGGCAACTGGCTGAGCAGTCTCTGGTGATGGTCAAAAATGAACAGGCAATACCGATTGCTGATAACAGTAAGGTGCACCTGTTAATGCCGGATTTGGGCAAATGCCGGGCATTGCAACAAGCCATCGACGCGACTAATCCACAGCTTAATATCAGTTGCAGTGATCTGCATCAGCTTGATTTTGCCAAAGCGCATCATCAGGTAATGCAGGCTGACGTAGTTGTCGCTGCCAGTATCACGCCGAACCAAAGCGCTGCAGAAATGGGGGGAGTCGAGGATCTGGAATTGATATTCGAAAAGCGCGAAAAACTGAGTAAAAAAGAACAGCAACAGCAGCTTATCCAGTTGCTGAGCCTGGCAAAAGCAAACAATAAAACCACCATCTTTGTCAGTCTGCGAGCGCCTTATGAAATGACGCGTTATCACCATGATAGTGATGCCCTGGTTGCGACGTTCTCATACAACGTTCACAGTGTCACCCAGTCCGACACAGATACGACCGTTACCGGCCCAGCTTACGTAGCGTTAGCTAAACTACTGACGGGAAAAATAACCGCGTCCGGACAATTACCGGTAACTATTGATGTTAATGATAGGGACCTGACTGAGAATAATAACGATAGCGATACGAGTAATGATTAAACTGTTTTCGGGTTACGCTCGCAATATTATCGAGCAACTACCTCCGGGCCGGTTATTGGCCCTTGATGTATTTCGTGGCATCACCATAGCGGCAATGATACTGGTCAATAACCCAGGAAGCTGGTCCTACGTATATGGGCCGATGGCGCACGCTCAATGGCACGGTTGGACGATTACCGATCTGATCTTTCCTTTTTTTATTTTTATTGCCGGTGTGTCGGTCGCCATTGTAATGAATCGGGAGCTGGCTAAGGGTACTGATAAGAAATATTTACTGAAACATGCGTTGATTCGAGCCAGCAAATTATTTGCGCTAGGCTTGTTTCTGGCGTTGTTTTATTACAATTTCACCGATCCTGAATTCAGCTGGTTGGATGCCAGGTTATTCTCTATCCGGGTAATGGGCGTTTTACAGCGTATTGGTCTGGTGTACTTTGCTACGGTAGTTATCGTCCTTTACTGGGGCAATATCGGGCGTGCTGTCTGGGCAGTTGCATTGCTATTAGGTTACTGGGCATTGCTGATGTTGGTCCCGTATAGCGATGCATCGGGCATTCAATACGTTGGCCTGCTTGAATTTGGTAACTCACTGCCGGCCTATGTGGATAATCTACTACTGACCGGTAAGCATTTGTATTATGCCAGTGCCGAACCTTTTGCTTTCGATCCAGAAGGAATAATTAGTACCGTACCAGCTATCAGCGGTTGTCTTGCGGGCGTATTCACCGGTAACCTGCTAACCAATAAGGATACCAGTTTAACCGCGAAAACTAAGAAAATGCTGGTCATTGGATTGGTCTGTGCCATCGCCGGCGAGCTGTGGGGGCTTGTGTTTCCGGTAAATAAGGCACTCTGGACCTCGAGTTTTGTGTTAATGACCACTGGTTGGGCTCTGATAATACTTGCAGCGCTTACCTGGCTTATCGATATTCGTGGCAAAAAATACTGGAGTGCGCCTTTTGTGGTGTGTGGTGCCAACGCCATTTTCTTCTTCATGTTCTCTGGCGTTGTTGCTCGTATCCTGTTAATGATTCCAGTCGCCGATACAACATTAAAAGGCTGGCTTTTTAGCCAGGTTTTTCAACCTGCCTTTGGTAACTTTAATGGCTCACTGATGTTTGCGATAAGTTTTATGTTTGCCTGTTATTGGGTTCTGGACTACCTGTATCGCCGCAAAATATTTTTCAAGGTGTAAGCAAATCTCGGCTCAGGTATGAATAAAAAATGATCTAAGCGATGTCAGTATTGATGAGGGCAGGCTGGTAGTGTAGGTAGAAAATGAACATTAAATCTGCTTGAAAATCATACAGAAATAAAAATGATCCTGATCATTTTGTCCGCCGTAAGGTTGAATGCGACTTCAAACTTTACAAGAGGAACAACAATGAAAAGGATCACTAAGATCATTTTACCAATAATCTTCGCTGGCGTCATTTCTGGTTGTAATGACGATGATGATGACGTCACCATTACCCCGATTGAACCACCTGCTCCACAATCAATGGTTCGGGTAATTCACGGCTCTCCGGATGCCCCTGCGGTTAACGTGCTCGCCGGCGGCACTGTTGTTGACGAATTGGCTGGAATCGATTTTGCCGTGGGTTCAGGCTTCCTGTCGCTTGATGCAGGCACCTATCCTATCGCCGTCGAGGCAATTCTTGCAGATGACAGCACGACCCAGGTACTCGATTTGGGCGATGTCGAATTGATGGCTGATACTGAATACACCGTGTTTGCACACGGCACAGTAACCAACATGGATTTAGCACCAGCAGTGATTTCCAATCCAGTTTCTGCAGTCGGCGATGGTAATATCCGTGTGCAGGTATTACACGGCTCTTCGATTGCACCTATGGTCGATTTACATATAACAGGGGCAGAAGATGATCTTGGCGAACCACTTGCGACACTTGCTTACGGTGATGTTACCGGTCAGGTTGAAGTGCCGGCAGGTGTTTACCGAGTGCGCCTTGTTGTTGCCGAAGGTGAGAGCATGGGTGCCGTTGCTTTTGATGCGGTGTTGCCTGAACTGTCAGCTGGTGCAGATTTGTTTGTGGCCGCTACGACCAATACTGGAGTACCAACCTCTCCGGTATTCCTGTTGGCAAATGACGGAACCGATACTCTGAAAATCATTGACGATCGCACTCAGGCCTGGGTTCGGGTTGTCCATGCAGCGGCAGATGTGCCAAATGTCGATATTTTAGTCGATGGCAACAAAATAAATGCACTAAGCAACGCACCATTTACCGGCGTGACCGGAAATGTTGCGGTCGATGCTGGTTCCTACATGGTGGATACCGTATTAACGTCGGACAATAGTGTCGTCGGAATTAGCGATCAACTGATGCTCGAAGCAGACATGAAATATACCGTCAATGCCGTTGGCACTCTCGATGCTAACGATGATGCTGCCCTGGAATACTATGTTCAGGTCGATGATGGACGCATGGTTGCGACCGAAGCTCAGGTACGATTAACCCATGCGCATCCTTCAGTGGGGAATGTTGACATATACGTAACCGCCGATGGTGATATCAGCAATGCGGAACCGGTTTGGATGGATGTACCTTATCAAGCCGACACCGGATTTGTATCACTACCTCCTGGTGATTATGTTGTCCAGGTAACCTTGACGGGTACCGATACCATTGCCATTGATACCGGCGTGATCACCCTGATGGGCGGTAAAGTCTACTCGGCTGCCGCTGTCGATAATCCTGCAGGCATGCCGGCGAATCTTATTTTGATGGATGCGTTTACGGAATAAACGGCGTTAGCTTTGTATTCAAGCCCCCAAAATGCTTGTTGTTTTGGGGGCTTTCTCTTGACTAAAGGTGTCGAAGGGTGACTAAAGGTGTCTAAGGGTGACGACTTTAGTCACTCTACCATAACCGTCCGGTGTTTTTCCGGACTGTCCTGTCCTGTGTTTATCCGGACCGTCACCATTTTAATTTTTTGTTGATCGCCTTCCCCCTGGGAAGCGTATAAATCACCATCAAAACAACAATGGATGTATTCATGAACTTAGCCATATTTCCATTACCAGTTTATTTACTCCCCGGTGGCATTACCAGGCTGCGCATCTTTGAACAACGATATCTGAAAATGGTCAAGGAAGCCGCGAGCGGCGACGGATTCGTGATCAGCCTGCATCGAGAAGGTAATGAATTCAATATCTCCGATTGGGGGAGTTGGGTGCACATTATTGATTTCCAGCACGGCGATGACGGCTTGTTATATATTGACGTCCAATGCCAGGATCTTGTTCGTATCGGTACGGTTGAGAGGGATCAGGATAAGCTGTTGCACGGTGATGTTCAGGTGTGTGAACACTGGCCTGTTCAGCAAGCTAATGATGACACGCAATTGCTTGGTGAGGAACTGAACAAGTTTTTCGACGCGAATCCAACGTATGCAAGTCTGTATCCGGATCCTGACTTTGGCTCGCCAGTCTGGGTATGTGGCCGTTGGCTTGAGTTAATCCCGATTAACTATGAGAAAAAGCGTTGTTTTATACATCCAGACAGTTTCAGCAAGGCGATTAATTTCCTGTCGACGGTGATCATAGAGAAGACTTGATAATTTATCTTGCGAATAATTGATCTTCGCGAACCATACGTCCGTAAGAACATGCATCCGGGTTAGAGCTTCGAGATACTCATGACGCAAGCAGGTACAATTTTATTGCAAAATCAAAAGTCTGGCTTACATAATAAGGTCATGACTAATGACAATAATCATCAGCAACTTGCCGCTTGGTTAGCCGATGTGGCCAACAATAGGGACAAAGCAGCCTTCACTGGGCTGTTTAGGTTTTTCGCGCCGAAAATTCAGCGGATTGCCCACCAGCAGTTCAGCAACGAATCGCAAGCTAGTGAAGTGGTGCAGGAAACCATGTCCAACGTATGGCGCAAAGCGCATTTGTACTCGCCTGAGAAAGGCGCTCCTACCACTTGGGTTTATACCATCATGCGAAACGTAAGTTTCGACATGTTGCGGAAAATGAAATCTAGGAAAGAGGATAACTTCAGTGAAGACATCTGGCCGTTAGTTGAGGCCGACAATGTTGAAACCGAAGTGTATCCGGATCATCTTCAGCAAAATCAAATCCTGGCGTATCTGGACAAGCTTCCGGAAAACCAGAAACAGGTTGTGAAAGGTTTTTACTTTCTGGAGATGTCTCAGGAACAACTTGCCAGGCACCTCAATTTGCCGTTAGGAACGGTGAAATCGAGACTACGTCTGGCATTGGGCAAATTAAAGCAGCAACTTACAGAACAAGACATGGGAGAGCGTGATGATTAAGCACCACCCCGAAACCAAACTTTTACAATCATTCTCTGCCGGTGAGCTTCCAGTCTCGTTATCTGCGGCAATCAGCATCCACGTGGAAATGTGTCCCGTTTGCCAACAACGCTGTGAAGAATTTACGGAACAAAAAGCAGAGCAATACTTTGAATCGGCACATGTTGACGACCTGGCTGAGCCTATTCAAATCGACAGCAATTTGCTGGCGATGATAGATAACATCACCGATGATCCGACTCAAGCGCATGTGGTCGAGCCTACACTCAATAGTGTTGCGGTTAAGGGAGATGAGTATCAGCTTCCAAGAGCTCTACGTTCAATGAGCGTTGGTCGCTTTGCCGGCATAGGCAAAGTCAGTCGGGCACGGATTGACCTCGATGAAGGGGAAATTCACACCAGTCTGTTGCAGATCCAACCCGGCGGTATGATCCCTGAGCATACGCACAAAGGTTTCGAACTTACCTTGTTGCTTGATGGTGAATTCAGTGATGATATGGGTACCTATTATCCTGGAGATTTCATCTGGCTTGATGGCCGCCACCAGCACAACCCCAAGACCGAGCAGGGCTGCCTGTGTCTGACGGTGGTTAGTGACGCGCTACATTTCACCCAGGGATTTGGCAAGTTACTGAACCCATTTGGATCGCTTCTATATTAATCGCTTGTGCCGGTTCGTTTTCGGGCCGGCTCACTTCTTCTGAAGCCTGGAGGATTGCATGAGTCATCAAGTCTTTGATACTGATATCAACATTGGCATCAGTGCCTGCCTGGTTGGGCAAAAGGTACGTTTCGATGCCAGCCACAAACGCTCCGCGTTTTGTGTTAACGAGTTCGGCAGGCACGTGAAGTTTGTTCCCTACTGCCCGGAAGTAGCAATAGGTCTACCGGTACCGCGTCCTACGGTCAGGCAAATTGATGTCGATGGCGTGATTCATGTTAGTCGCCCGGATGGAAGCATGGACGTCACCCAACAGTTGCGTGATTACGGGAGAAAGTTAGCCCCTAAGCTGCAAGCTATTAGTGGCTATATTTTCTGCGCCAAAAGCCCTAGCTGTGGCATGGAACGGGTCAAGGTTTACTCGCAAGATGGCAAAGGCTCGACGTCAGATGGCGTGGGCGTGTTCGCCCGAGAAATTATGGAGCGACATCCGCATCTTCCCTGTGAAGAGAATGGTCGCTTAAATGATGCCAAGCTACGGGAAAATTTCGTTGCCCGTGTTTTTGCTTACAAGCACTGGCAGACGCTTCAGGCGAAAGGGTTTTCTAAACACAACCTGATGACGTTTCATAGCCAGTATAAGTACTTGCTTATGTCCCACGATTTGATTCGCTATAAAGAAGCAGGGCGATTACTCGCCAATATGAATGGCGATATTGACCAGGTTGCTGAGCAATACCTGGCCCTATTGATGGCAGCGATGAAAAAAATGGCGACCCGAAAAGGACACGCCAACACCTTGCAGCATATTCAGGGCTATTTTTCTGAGCAATTGAACGCTGATGAAAAGCGTGAATTATGTCAGCACATCGAAGACTACCGAATTGGTTTGGTACCGCTGATGGTGCCGTTGACGATGATTAAGCATTATTTGATGGAGTTTCCGAAAGATTACCTGGCGCAGCAAGTGTATTTGCAGCCACACCCTGCATCACTGAAGTTGAGATATGGGTACTAATGCTGTACTGGGTTCGCAATGATTTACGGGTTCACGATAACCCCGCGTTAACCATGGCGTATCGACAGGGATGTCGGGACGCAATATTTCTGGGATGTAAAAAACAATGGAACCAGCACCACCTCAGCCCCATAAAGCAAGATTTCATCTACCGACATCTCATTGTGCTCGCAACCAAACTAGCGGACCTCGGGGTCCGCTTTCATTTTGTCGAAGTAGAGGATTTCTCTGGACAGCAGCATTGGTTAATGAACTGGCAGGATGAACGCCGACAACAGCAGCAAAGCGCAGAAGTTTTTGCCAACAACGAAGTAGAGCTTAATGAACAGCAAAGAGATCAGCATCTGATCGCCAGGGGCCTGACATTGTCGCTATTTGAAGCCGACGTGATTGTCCCGAAAGGCCAGGTAGTAACTGCTGCCGGTGAGATGTATCGGGTATTTACCCCGTTTAAACGCGCCTGGATTAAGGCGGTAATGCATCATAGCTTTGAGTGCCTGGCAAACCCTGAAGCTGATCAGGCGACGCAGAACAAGGTTGATAATCAGCAGGCCATTGAACAGTTACAGGCTTGCCGAAACAATTTAGATAAATCTTCCAGTGACTGGCCGGATGCTAAAATGGTGATGTCTGAGCAGCTCGGTGACTGGCTCGAAGATAACGTTCTTGACTATGGCAAACAGCGGGATTTTCCCGCCAAAGCGGCAACTTCAAAATTGTCTCCGTGCCTTAGCATCGGCGCCATCAGTCCGCGACTGTTAATGCGCTTGCTATTACAACGCCACCCTATGGTGATGGAGCAGCCAGAATCGTCGGCATTTTGCTGGCTCAATGAGTTGATTTGGCGAGAATTCTACCGGCACTTGCTGCACGCTTACCCGAACCTTATTAAAGGTGAGAATTTCAATCGTCAGTATGATGCCATTGCCTGGCGCAACGATCCGGAAGAGTTTTCCAGATGGTGCCAGGGAAAAACCGGATATCCCCTGGTTGACGCGGCGATGCGGCAACTCAACCAGACGGGGTGGATGCACAACCGACTGCGCATGGTGGTTGCCAGTTTCCTAACAAAGGATTTACTGATTGACTGGCGATGGGGGGAGCAATATTTTATGGAGCAGCTCATTGACGGAGATTTTGCTGCCAATAATGGCGGCTGGCAGTGGGCGGCGTCAACTGGTTGTGATGCGCAACCCTACTTCCGAATTTTTAATCCGATAACCCAGAGCCAGAAATTTGATCCCAATGGTGAATTTATCCGTAAATATGTTCCGGAACTGGCAGATATACCCGAACGGCATATTCATTTTCCGCATCAGTATCTTATTGATAAATCTTGTGAAAATTTATACGAATCGGCTATGGTAGATCATAAGCACGCCAGAGAAAGGACATTAGCCGCTTACAAAGCGTGCCGTTAACAATGATAGGCGAGGGCGTATGGAATCAACAGTGAATAAAGGTGAAGGACAGGTATTGTCATTGCCGGAACCTGATTCGGCTGCTGGCAAGTCTACGGGTGACGACCAGTATCCCTTGTGGCTGGCGACCTTTTTAGATGTTTATCAACGCCTGTCAACAGACAACCTCAACCTCCTGACTCAAGTCTATAGTGACGATGTTCGCTTTCAGGATCCCCTGCATGTCATTGAGGGGCAAAAGCAACTCATTGCCTATTTCGATTTACTTTATACAAACCTGAGCGAGTGTCGCTTTACTATCAGCGAGGTTTTCAGTGATGGGGCTCAAGCTGCCATTTATTGGCAGATGATATTTGTACATCCGAAACTGAATGGTGGCAAGGCAGTTCAGGTTGAAGGGCATTCCCGCTTGAAAGCTAAGGGTGATAGAGTGGGTTATCATCGCGATTACCTCGATGTCGGGGCGATGTTGTATGAACACATTCCGGTGCTCGGGCGCCTGGTTAAATTGATTAAAAGCCGAGCCGGACAATGAAACAGGTATTAATTACCGGAGCCACATCAGGGATTGGAGAGGCACTTGCTCTGCATTATGCAAACCAGGATTATGCCGTTATCGCCTGTGGCCGCAATCAAGCCCGATTAGAGGAACTTAGCCAGCGGCAGACACATATACAAACCCTGGCTTTCGATATTACCCTAGCAGAGCAGGTGGCTGAGGCGGCAGCTCAGGTGGATGCATTGGACATTGTTATTCTCAACGCCGGGGATTGTGAGTATATCGATGACGCTGGTAGTTTTGACGGTGCCCTATTCAAACGGGTGATAACCGTAAACCTGCTGGCGATGGGCGACCTGCTAGAACATTTTATCAAGAAACTGCGAACTGGCGGCCAGTTGGTGATAGTGAGTTCAAGTGTTACTTATTTGCCATTACCCCGGGCCGAGGCTTATGGCGCATCAAAAGCCGGTGTCGATTACCTTGCCAAAACGCTGGCCTTTGATTTAGCGCCCGAACAAATCGACGTTACCCTGGTGCAACCTGGGTTTATAAAAACACCACTTACTGACAAGAACGACTTTTCCATGCCGTTTTTACTCACCGCCGAGCAAGCGGCAGAGCGAATTTTTAAAGGCGTGCAAAAACGCCGAAAAATACTCGATTTTCCCAAACGTTTTACCTACCTGTTACGGCTTTTATCCTGGCTGCCGTTTAGCTGGTGGTGTTGGTTGTTAACAAGGAAGAAATCATAAATGAAAAAGAACATTGCCATTATCGGATCGGGCATTTCTGGATTAACCTGTGGTTATTTACTAAGTCAGAAACACCAGGTTACGGTGTTTGAAAAAAATGACTACATTGGCGGCCATACGGCAACCAAAGATGTCAATGTTGATGGCGAAGATTATATTGTCGATACCGGTTTTATCGTCTTTAACAACAAAACCTATCCGAATTTTTTAAAACTACTGTCGCAACTTGGCGTAAATAAACGAGAGACAGAAATGAGTTTCTCGGTCCATAACCGCCATACGCAAATGGAATATAATGGCCATAACCTGGATACCCTGTTTGCCCAGCGCCGCAATCTGTTAAAACCCAGCTTCTGGCGCTTGATTAAGGAAATCCTGCGGTTTAATAAACAATGCAAGAAGCTTTATGCGGATGGCGATATTCCCGTTGAGCAAACCCTGGGTGGTTTCTTAACGGAGCAGGGTTTTTCCGAGCATTTTTCCCAGCACTATATTCTGCCCATGGGGGCGGCGATTTGGTCCAGTTCCATCGAGCAGATGATGGACTTTCAACTGGACTTCTTTATACGCTTCTTCCATAACCATGGTTTATTGAATATTGCCGACCGGCCGCAGTGGTACGTTATTGAAAACGGTTCGCGTTCTTATATCGACCCGCTGATTGCTGATTTTAGGGAGAGTATTCACTTAAATACCGATATTACCGGGGTTTACCGCGAACACGAGCAGGTACGCATTACGTTCGCAGATGGCACTGAGCAGTACTTTGATGAAGTGGTGCTCGCTTGTCACTCGGACCAGGCCCTGGCCCTGCTTAAAGATGCCAGTGACGATGAATATCAGGTCCTCGGCGCCTTGCCATACAGCCAGAACCAGGTGGTGATGCATACCGATATATCTGTATTGCCGAAGCGCCGCAAAGCCTGGGCCAGCTGGAATTATATGCTCGATAATGACCGACAGCGCCCGGCCAGTGTCAGCTATAACATGAATATTCTTCAGCATATTAAAAGCGACCACACCTTTTGTGTCACCCTGAATCAAAGCGATGCGATTGATAACGCTAAATTGCTGGAACAATACGTCTATGAACACCCGATTTTTTCAACCTCGGGCATGCAGGCACAACAGCAACGACAGCTAATCTGTGGCCAGAATCGCACTCATTTTGCCGGCGCTTATTGGTACAACGGATTTCATGAAGATGGCGTTCGATCTGCCGTAGATGTGGGCGAGCGATTTGGTTGTCAGCTATGAACCAGGGGCAATTGCCAACCATGCCGGTAAATAGCGGTATATATGCCGGCGATGTCCGTCATCGACGCTTTGCGCCGGTGCGCCACAGTTTTAATTATCGGCTCTACATGTTGGTGATAGACCTTGATGAATGGCAAATGGGAATGTTGGAAAGTGCCTGGCTGGGTGAGGGTTGGTTTAAGCCGATTCGCATAAAACAACGAGATTATGTTAATGGTGAACCACAAGACCTAAAACAACGTATTCGAAACAAAGTGCAGGCGTTAGGGGGAACCTGGCCTGACGGCAAGGTGATAATGACTATCCAGGGGCGCTGTTTCGGATTGTATTTTAGTCCGGTCAATTTTTATTTTTGCTATGACCAGAACGACAGTGCCAGATACATGCTCGCAGAAGTTAGTAATACTCCCTGGAATGAACGCCATTATTATCTGGTGGATCTGGATGCGATTACGCCAACGCCTAAAGCATTCCATGTGTCACCCTTTATGGATTTGGATATGACCTATCACTGGAAAGTAAAAGCGCCAAAACTTGGCGCCAGTGATAGAGGCACCGATTCGCAGTTAATGGTTCACATTGAGAATCATCGCAGCGAAAAGTTGTTCGATGCCACTATGGCGTTGACCCGGCAACCATTGACGGCCAGTGCAATTTTTGCGGTGTGGCGTAGTTTGCCGATGATGACCATGAAAATATGTGCAGGGATTTACTGGCAGGCGTTGAAGCTCTGGCTAAAGAAAGTCCCGTTCGTTGCCCACCCGAATTCCTGATGGATTATTGAACGAAATCGTAATATTTTTAATTATAAGAGTAAGTTATTGTGAATTCCCTGGAACAAAATCTGGAGCAAAATGTGGAGCAGATTGCCGCCATTCAAAACCCGGAACAGTTATCTTTTTTTCAGCGCCGCTGTCGTCAATTAGTGCATGCGGTGTTGGGTAAAATCAACACGGGACATCTCGAATTGATAGAGGGCGCTACAACGTTCCGGTTTGGCTCGCCTGATAGTGATATTAAAGCTCAAATCATTGTCCATGATGTCAGCGTGTACACCAGCTTTGTAAAGGGCGGTAGCATCGGTGCCGCGGAAGCTTATATTGATAAGCGCTGGACATGCGATGACTTAACGGCATTAATTCGAATCTTTGCCCGGGCCCAGAATGTGACCGATGCAATGGAATCGAAAATGGCCTGGTTCGCCAAGGTCAAAAACGCTCTGTTCCATCGCCGCAACCGCAATACGGTATCTGGTTCCAAGCGCAATATTCTCGCTCACTACGATTTAGGTAACGAGCTCTATACCCGCTTTCTTGACCCTTCAATGATGTATTCGGCGGCCATTTATCCTCACGAGAATGCAACGCTGGCAGAAGCGCAACAACATAAGTTAGCGCGGATTTGTGATCAGCTTGAGTTAAATGAAAACGATCATGTCCTCGAAATTGGTACCGGCTGGGGCGGCCTGGCGATATTTGCTGCGCAACATTACGGCTGTCGGGTGACCACTACGACAATTTCGGACGAGCAATATAAATATGCGCAGCAGCGCGTTACTCAATTAGGCCTTGACGATAGAATTACCTTGTTGAAGAAAGACTATCGAGAACTGGATGGTGAATACGATAAGCTGGTTTCTGTTGAAATGATCGAAGCTGTTGGACACGAGTACTTTGAATCTTTCTTCAAACAATGCAATGCCAGATTGAAAACCGGCGGTAAAATGCTGATTCAGGCGATTACCATTGCTGATCAACGTTTTGAGTCATACAAAAACAATGTCGATTTTATTCAGCGCTATATCTTCCCGGGAGGGTGCCTGCCCTCAATAAATATTATGAGCGAGCAAATCGCCAGGAATACACATATGGTGATCGAATCGATTTCCGATATTGGGCTCGACTATGCGAAAACCCTGGCTCACTGGCGTGATGCGTTTTTCAAATCCTGGCCGGAGTTAAGCCAACTGGGTTATGACGAAACCTTTAAGCGCCTGTGGACCTATTACCTTTGTTATTGTGAAGGCGCATTTTTGGAACGATCCACTAGCACCGTGCATTTACTGGCGAGAAAATAACGGGACAGGCATTGCTTGATCGCGATGCCTTTATTTTTATCCTCGAAACAACAGCGACGTTCAAGATAGTATTCCATCAGACTTTTTAGGCAATCATTAAAGCCGGATCCTGCAAAGCTGTTGGTTTCATCCTCCCGACGTTAATATTACTCCTCTCATTCCGTATATAGTTTCGTTAATTTACCTTTATTCGAATAAAAATCGGTGTTATCTGTTAAGGTGGCTTTTAATTCAAATAGTGCGTATCTAGCAATTGATCCTTATACTTTGTGGGCGTATAATTTTTGCCAATTTTTTTAGTGGGCAAAATGTCCCTTCAGAGTTGATAAAACTAAAGCGGTCCCCTCATGACAAATAAAACGGTACTACACGCCAAACATCTTGAAGCTGGCGCGAAAATGGTTGATTTCCACGGTTGGGAAATGCCAATCAATTACGGTTCACAAATTGAAGAGCACCATGCGGTTCGCACCGATGCGGGTATGTTCGATGTATCTCATATGACTATCGTTGATATCCAGGGTGAAGATGCCAAGCCGTTTTTACGTCGTTTAGTGATTAACGATGTCGCTAAATTACAAGACGCTGGTAAAGCCCTTTATACAGGTATGTGTAACGAGCAAGGTGGTGTTATCGATGACCTTATCGTTTATTTCTATACAGATACTGAGTACCGCTTAGTGGTTAACTCCGCGACCCGTGAAAAAGATCTTGCCTGGATCAACAAGCAGGCAGCAGATTTTCAGGTAACGGTAACTGAACGTCCAGAGTTTGCGATGATAGCGGTCCAGGGGCCTCAGGCAAAAGCCAAAGTTGCCACCTTACTGGATGCCGAGCAAACCGCAGCGGTTGATGGCATGAAGCCGTTTTTCAGTGTCCAGGCTGGCGATTTATTTATTGCTACTACAGGTTATACCGGTGAAAACGGTTATGAAATTGCCTTGCCAGAAGCAAAGGCGGCCGATTTTTGGCAACAATTGTTAGATGCGGGTGTAAAACCGGCTGGCCTTGGTGCTCGTGATACCCTGCGTTTAGAAGCGGGTATGAATTTGTATGGCCTGGATATGGACGAAAGTGTATCGCCATTGGCCGCTAACATGGCCTGGACCATCAGCTGGGAGCCAGAAGATCGTAATTTCATCGGTCGTGAAGTTTTAGCTGAGCAACGCGCTGCGGGCGACCAGCCTAAACTTGTTGGCCTGGTATTAACCGAAAAAGGCGTACTGCGCTCAGGCCTGAAAGTCGTCACAGAGCATGGCGAAGGTACGATTACCTCAGGAACCTTCTCACCGACATTAGGTCACAGTATTGCCATGGCTCGCGTGCCTCGTGCGGTACAACCAGGTGACACCGTTCAGGTAGAGATGCGCAAGAAACTGGTCGATGTTGAAGTGATCAAGCCAAGTTTTGTGCGCAATGGTAAAAAAGTTTTCTAAACTAAACCTAACCGTATTAAACTTGAGCTGCGCAGTTGAGCATTAGCTGAGCACTGACGCAGGTCTTATAAGAAAACAGATTTAAATTCATATATTTTTAGGAACAAAAAAATGAGCAACATTCCTTCAGAATTAAAATATGCATCGTCCCACGAGTGGGTACGCAACGAAGGTGACGGTACTGTAACTGTTGGTATTACTGAGCACGCTCAAGAGCTTTTAGGCGACATGGTATTTGTTGAGTTGCCGGAAGTTGGCGACCAGGTTAGCACCGGTGACGACGTAGCTGTTGCCGAATCTGTTAAAGCCGCTTCAGATATCTACGCACCAGTAAGTGGTGAAATTGTCGAGGTAAATGAAGACCTTGAAGATAGCCCTGAGCTGGTTAACTCTGACGCATTTGGTGATGGCTGGATGTTCCGCATTAAGCTGGACGACGCCGGCGAGCTGGACGCGCTATTGGATGCGGAAGGCTATCAAAACGTTGTTGATGAAGAATAGTCAACCATATTAATAAGTTAAAGCCCTGAACGGTTAGTTCGGGGCTTGTTGTTTTTAGCGGCACCAGCTTTTCACTGATGGTTGATGCCGTAAGTATTTTTACACCTTTTTTCGGGACCTGTTGTTTATGTCTACCCTAACGTTGACACAATTAGAACAAACTCAAGATTTTATTCGCCGCCATATTGGCTCCGATGCTGAGCAAACCAAAGCCATGCTAAGCGATATCGGTGCAGAATCCGTAGATGCACTGATCGATGAAATCGTACCATCCAGCATCCGTCTGTCTGATTTACCCAATATCAACGAGAGTAAGACAGAAGTAAAAGCCCTTAGCGACTTAAAAGCACTGGCGAGTGAAAATAAGGTAAATACCTCGTACATTGGTTTGGGGTATTTCCCAACTCTTACGCCAAACGTTATTCTGCGTAATGTTCTGGAAAATCCAGGTTGGTATACCGCTTACACGCCGTATCAGCCGGAAATCGCCCAGGGTCGTCTGGAATCATTGCTTAACTATCAGCAAATGTGTATCGACTTAACCGGCCTGGAACTCGCCAGCGCGTCATTGCTCGACGAAGGTACGGCTGCGGCCGAAGCTATGGCTCTTGCTAAGCGTGTATCTAAGAATAAGAAATCAAACCTGTTCTTTATTGCCGATAACGTATATCCACAAACCATTGACGTTGTGCGCCAGCGTGCCGAGATGTTTGGTTTTGATATTGTAACTGGTGCAGCTGAAACGGCGGCGGATCACGACGTGTTTGGTGCACTATTACAATACCCTGGTGCGGAAGGTGAAATCACCGATATCAGCGCCATCATCGCTGATGTTCAGGCGAAAAAAGGTATCGTAGCTGTTGCTGCTGACATTATGAGCCTGGTTATGCTAAAAGCACCAGGTGAGTTAGGTGCCGATGCGGTGATCGGTTCATCGCAGCGTTTTGGTGTACCGATGGGTTACGGTGGTCCTCACGCCGCATTCTTTACCACTAAGGACAAATACAAACGTTCACTACCAGGTCGTATCATTGGCGTTTCCAAAGATACCCGTGGCAACAGCGCATTGCGTATGGCGATGCAGACTCGTGAACAGCACATCCGTCGTGAGAAAGCGAACTCGAATATCTGTACTGCTCAGGTATTACTGGCCAACATGGCGGCTTTCTATGCGGTTTATCACGGTCCTAAGGGCCTGAAAACCATTGCCAACCGTATCCACCGCTTTACCGATATCTTATGTTTAGGTACAGCAACAAAAGGCCTGACGGCAATTCACCAGAATTACTTCGATACCTTAACGTTTGCCACTGACAACAAAGACGAAATCGTGACTCGCGCCCTTGCTGCCGACGTTAACCTTCGTGTTGACCAGGACGGTAAAGTCGGTGTGTCATTGGATGAAACCACCACTCGCGCTGATATCCAGCAATTATTCGATATCTTACTGGGCGAAGGTCATGGCCTTGATGTGGCTGAGCTTGATGCGAAAATCGTTGCAAGTGGTCACTCGTCAATTCCAGCGGAATTAGTTCGTGAATCGGAAATTTTAACCCATCCGGTATTTAACTCGTATCACAGTGAAACTGAGATGCTACGTTATATCAAGAAACTGGAAAACAAAGACCTGGCATTGAACCATTCAATGATCTCTCTGGGTTCTTGTACGATGAAGCTGAATGCGACGGCACAGATGATCCCGGTTTCCTGGCCAGAATTTGCCAATATGCACCCATTTGCACCGCTTGATCAGGCCACAGGTTACACCAAGATGATCAACGAGCTGGGTGACTGGTTGGTTGAACTGACCGGGTACGACAATATCTCGATGCAACCAAACTCAGGTGCCCAGGGTGAATACGCAGGTCTAATCGCGATTCAGAAATATCATGAGAGTCGTGGTGATGCACACCGTAACGTGTGTCTTATCCCATCTTCTGCTCACGGTACCAACCCGGCTTCTGCGCAAATGGTTGGTATGAAAGTTGTGGTTGTCGATTGTGACAAGCAAGGTAACGTTGATTTGGTTGATTTGAAAACCAAAGCCGAAGAAATGGCCGACAGCTTATCCTGTATCATGATCACATACCCGTCTACGCACGGTGTATACGAAGAAACTATCAAAGAAATCTGTGATATCGTTCATGCGAACGGCGGTCAGGTATACCTTGACGGCGCGAACATGAACGCTCAGGTAGGTATTACCTCTCCAGGTTTCATCGGTGCTGACGTATCGCACCTTAACCTGCACAAAACCTTCGCCATTCCACACGGTGGTGGTGGCCCGGGTATGGGCCCAATCGGTGTGAAATCTCACTTAGCGCCGTTCTTACCAGGTCATGCGTTAGTTGATTTTGACAACGAACTGAAAGGTAATGGTGCGGTTTCTGCAGCGCCATTTGGTAGTGCTGGTATCCTGTGTATTTCTTACATGTACGTTGCATTACTGGGTAAGCAGGGCGTTACTGATTCTACTAAGTATGCCATCACTAATGCCAACTACCTGGCCCACAAACTGAGCCAGCATTACCCAATCCTTTATACCGGCAATAATGGCCGTGTGGCACACGAATGTATCGTTGACTTGCGTCCGTTAAAAGAAGCGTCTGGAATCACTGAAATGGATGTGGCTAAGCGTCTGATGGACTACGGTTTCCACGCTCCGACCATGTCATTCCCGGTAGCCGGTACGCTGATGATCGAACCGACAGAGTCTGAGTCTAAGGTTGAATTGGACAGATTTATCGAAGCCATGACCTGTATTCGCGATGAAATCCGTAAAGTAGAGCAGGGCGAGTGGACGCTGGAAGATAACCCGCTTCACAATGCGCCGCATACCTTAGCCGATATCACAGATGCCGGTTGGGATCGTGCATACACTATCGCGGAAGCGGTATTCCCGGTAGCAGCTGCGGCAGCCAACAAATTCTGGCCAACGGTAAACCGTATCGATGACGTATACGGCGACCGTAACCTGATTTGTTCATGTCCTGCTGTTGAGACGTATATTGACAGCGAATAATAATATTGTTATTCGCTAGCTGCAGGCTACAAGCTGTAAGCTGCAAGTCGTTTGAAACGAGCCATTGCTAACGCATGGCTCGTTTTTTTTTGCACATGGATGTGCTTATCCTCTCGCACCATGGATGGTAGCAAGAGAGGGTTTGCACATGGATGTATTTCGTCGGTAAATTGCCATCCCTGATTTACCGACATTCCATAAATCCCTTTATATTTCCTCTCGTACCATGGATGGTAGCAAGAGAGGGTTGCCTACACGGATGTAGGTACCCTGCATCACAAGGACGGAATGATGCATGGGTGCACAGGGATGTGCTTCGTCTGTAAATTACCATCCTTGATTTACCGACATTCCATAAATCCATTTATATCGCCGTGATATAACCATCCCTGATATCACGACATACCATAAATCCCTTTATTTATCCTCCCGAACCATGAATGAAAGACTCCTCGCGCACAGACTTCATAAATTTTACTAAGCTTGCCAGCTAACTGCTTCTATAAATTAGTAAAAATTCATGGTACAAGAGGTTAATAACCTCGGCGTTTTGCGAACTGAAATGTTCAATCAAAAATGATAACGCCGTTTCAAAGAAATTCCGGACTATCATGAGATCAACCATGAAAAAAAATCTTCTGCTTTTAATGAGCACCTTAATGATGTCAACGATTGCCAATAGTGCCGACAAAGATACGATTATTGATGATGTAACCGGCGAGCCGGTGCAAATGCGCGAAGACGGTCGTGGCGATAGGGTGGTCGGTGCGCCCTGGGCTACCCGTTCACCGGTTCTTGCGGTTAATGGCATGGCGGCAACGTCGCACCCATTAGCCTCGCAGGTCGCCATCGATATTCTTCAACAAGGTGGCACGGCGATGGATGCTGCGATTGCTGCCAATGCGGCGATTGGTTTGATGGAGCCAACAGGTAATGGTATTGGCGGCGATTTATTTGCCATTGTCTGGGAGCCGAAAACTAAAAAGCTGCATGGCTTAAATGGCTCAGGTCGTTCTGCTAAAGGCCAGACACTGGCGCAGTTAAAAGCAAAAATTGGGGATGTCTCGCAAATTCCTAACTGGGGTACACCGCCGGTTACCGTTCCGGGTACTGTTGATGCCTGGTTTGCCTTGCACGAAAAATTCGGCAAGCTGGAAATGGCCGATAATCTTGCGCCAGCGATTCAATATGCAAGAGACGGTTTCCCTGTCACCGAAGTTATCGCCTACTACATGGATATCTACCAAACGCGCTACGAAAAACTATTCAAACAAGGTGAAATTGAAGAGATAGCTAATTACCAGGCAACTTTCCTGATTGATGGTAAAGCACCAATGGAAGGGCAGGTATTTAGAAACCCGGATTTGGCGAATACCCTGGAAAAAATTGCTAAAGGTGGTCGCGATGCATTCTACAAAGGCGATATTGCCAAAACCATAGATAGCTATTTTAAACGCATCGGCGGGCCGCTTCGCTATGACGATTTTGCCAGTCATTCCAGCACCTGGATTGACCCGGTATCGGTAAATTATCGTGGCTATGAGGTCTGGGAACTACCACCGAATGGCCAGGGTATCGCCGCGTTACAAATGCTAACGGTATTGGAAAACTATGATCTAAAAAGCATGGGTCATAACAGTGCCGATTACTTACATGTGATGACCGAGGCGAAAAAGCTGGCGTTTGAAGATCGTGCCCGTTTTTATGTGGATCCGGATTATCAAAAGATTAATCTCGACTATTTATTGTCAGAAAAGTACGGTAAAGAGCGGGCAAAACTGATTGATATGAAACGTGCTGCCAAAGAAGTGGAACACGGCGATCCAAAGTTAATCGAAGGCGACACTATTTACCTTACCGTCGCCGATAAAGACGGCATGATGGTCAGCCTTATCCAGAGTAACTATCGTGGTATGGGGACAGGCTTGGTAGCCGATGGCCTTGGCTTTATTTTCCAAAACCGTGGCGCCCAGTATTCACTAACCGAAGGGCATCCGAATGTCTATGCCCCGGGTAAGCGACCTTTCCATACCATTATTCCAGCGTTTATCACCAAAGATAACCTACCATACATGAGCTTTGGTCTGATGGGGGGAGCAATGCAGCCACAGGGTCACGTGCAGATGGTGACTAATATTGTCGATTTTGCCATGAACGTGCAACAAGCCGGTGATGCGGCTCGTTTTCATCACAGAGGTTCAACTTCACCGACCTGGGAAGGGCGAATGAAAGACGGCGGGGTGTTAGAGCTGGAAAGTGGCGTTAAAGCAAACGTGGTTAAAGAACTACAACAACGCGGCCACAAAGTGCATATCACCAGTGGTCCATTTGGCGGCTACCAGGCAATTTTAAAAGACCCGAAATCCGGTGTATATCACGGCGCCAGTGAAATGCGTAAAGATGGCCAGGCGCAAGGATATTAGTCTGAACGGGTCATTTCTGTACCTATATAGATACGAGGATTGATACTGCAAAACGAGTCATTGCCCTGTGCGTTGACTCGTTTTTTGATTTTCATTAGCCTTTTCATTATCAATAGGTTTGGTTAATCTTTGAATAAGTTCAATTGTTTGTATTTAAAGGATTAATATGAAAAGTTTTTGGCTTGCTTTTGGAATGGCTTTATTGCTTTTCCCTACAATGGTTGAACCTTCCCCTCTAACCTACGAAGACTTTGCTCAACTCCCAGAGAAAAGTATGGTCGTAATATCTCCATCGGCTACAAAGGCAGCCTATCGGCATAATGATGGTCAACAGGACATGGTCGTCATTCTAAATATTGTAAAAGGTGAAGTCGTTGGCACTGTAGATATAACTGAATTGAATCCCTCCCAGATCATGTTTGTTGACGAAGAACGGTTAATTTTAATTGCTTCGGAAAATACAAGAATTCGAGGATTTCGAGGTCGCTATAATATGAGTCTGGCTTTTTCGTTAAACCTACAAAACGGCGACATTCATCAGTTGCTGAAACCCGGATTCGGTATTATTCGTGGAAATACCAATTTAGGTAATATTGTCGGAATCAGTCCGGATCGGCAGCACGTATATATGCCAGCCTGGGAGAGCAGCACTCGTTATAGTCTTTATAAGGTTTCTCTTACTAAATCCATTAAGCCTAAGCGTGTAAAGAGGGGGACTAAGGATATTTATGATTATTTTGTTAACGAAAAAGGGGAATTGATTGCTCGCGAGCGATTTGATAATCAGCGCAATTTACATCTACTTGAGTCGAAACAAAATGACGGTTGGAAAACGATATATAGGGAGCAAACGGAAATCCCAACCATAGGTTTTACGGGATTGACTCCTGATCAGCAGCACATAATGATGAATAAACATGATGAAGCGTCTGAGCGAAGAGCATATTTTAAAATATCTCTGGATGACGGAGCTGTCTCAGAGCCTTTATTTAGTAATGAAAGTAAAGATGTTGAGAGAGTCCTAACTGACATTAATCGTATCGCTTATGGCGTCCAGTATTCGGGTTTTCAGCCAAGCTATGAGTTCTTTGATGAACATCTAAATAGGCGATTTCGTGGTATAGCCAAAGTTTTACCTAATACTTCTGTTTACATTTCTGATCATACTCCGGATTGGTCAACCATAATCTTACAAACCAGTGGCGAGAATAATTCAGGTCAATATTTACGATATCAACGAGGTAAACTCGGATTATTGGCGACTGAACGCCCTAAAATTAGTTCAGATTTAGTAAATCCAATTAGAGAATTTGAGTTCAAGGCTCGTGATGGGTTAACGATTCCTACCTTACTCACATATCCCAGGGGAATGGAACCTCAAAAATTAGCTGCAATTATGTTACCTCACGGTGGACCGGAATCTTATGACAGGATTGGCTTCGATTGGATGGCGCAATATTTTGCAAGTCAGGGATATCTGGTCATTCAGCCACAATTCAGAGGCTCAACCGGTTTTGGCCTCCAGCACCGATTGAAAGGACGTGGTGAATGGGGGGGCAAAATGAATGAAGATTTAAGCGATGCGATTACGGAACTATCGAAACAGAAAATATTAGATCCAGACCGGGTGTGCATAGTCGGTGCGAGTTATGGTGGTTATGCTGCGATTGCTGCAGTGACGTTCACGCCTGATGTTTATAAATGCGCCGTTGCAATCAATGGAGTATTCGATTTAGAACGTATGCTAAATAAAGAAAAAAGGAAATACGGAGACGAACACTGGATTTCCGCCTATTGGGATAGGGTTATTACTAACGGAAAGTTAGAAGATGACTTTTTATACAATAAGTCACCGATTAACTTTGTTGATAAGGTCACAGCGCCGATCTTACTCTTACATGGTGAGCACGATACGGTGGTACCTCGGAACCAATCGGAATCGTTATACGACACGTTGGATGACGCCGGAAAACGGGTAAGCTTTTTTGAACTTGAGGAAGGAGATCATTATCTGACTAAGCTGAAAAACCGAACTATAGCGCTTGAGAAAATTGACCAATTTATCAAACAGAATCTCCAGTAAAGGGAAACATTCTCTGTCAGCATAAACTTGTATTGGTCTACAGTTCTAATTGACAGTAATTGGTCATCATCTCCTTTGAGCGTTAAAGAGTGTAACGAATAGCCTATCCAGCGAGGCAATCCTGATGATACTTTCGCTACGATCCTAGCGATTCTCCAGGCGGTTGTAATCAAAATAGCCAAATTTGATTGCCGCCCGTTGTTGATAGGTGTTATGCAGCTCATCACTAAACGACCAGAAATCGTCACTGGTGCGGCGTATCCCGAACTTATCCAATAGCTTTGCATAATCCGCTTCGTTGTTAAGCTGGCGTATTGAGGCGGTGAACTCAGAAATTTCATTGTGAGCTACCCGAAACAACGCATTGGGGTGTGAAGTCATCACCCCATGGGCCAGGATCATGGTATCTTCTTCAGGGCGGCGGCGACTTTTTTCCGCAAATATATGAGAGATATTGCTATAAGCATTATGGGACAACAAGCTGTAAATATAGGACTTATTATCGTTGCCCTGAATAAGGACCAGCGAGGCTTGCGGTAATATTGAAGCGGCAATGCCCGTGGTTTGATTCAATGCCTTTATCTCGGCTTCCGCTTGCTTAGCAAGTCCCGGATATACTAGGTGCGTCTCGCTTTGTGCCTTGTTAACATGGTCTTTGACCATGGCTAACAGCTCCGTCAGCGGGTCAGCGGTCTTATATTTAATATCAGTTTGTGGTGCAAAATTACTGCCTTTTTGGATGTATTTTTCCACCGGGCTAACTGAACCCCTATACCATTGCTCACGCACCTCGTTGCGACTGTTTTTGGGCAGCAACGACAGGAAGCTGGTTTCTCCTTCCATGCGCAAAAAGTCCATATACATACGACTATTCAATTGGTGACCAACATTGCCGTAAACGTCATAGCCGGCAACAAGCAGGTAATGGATGCGCTCAAATAATGGATAGGTGATGACCCAGGCGGTTTGTGGTTTTTCACCAACCAGCCCCTTAACGACACTGGCGGCATCAAAGTGACGAAAAATGGTCAGTGCCACATTGTCATTGTTATCATCACCATCCCAGAGTAAATCGAGGGTAACTGGCACCTGATCTTTAAAATGCTTCTTAATGTATTCAGCTTTGGCATCGAGATATTTTCGTTCTGCGCGGGCATAGGCCACCCAGTTCGTCGGCAAGGCATTGCTGTTTGCTTCCGCCGGCAGGGTGATCGTCGACCGGGCTTTTTCCATGAATACTTCATCATATTCTGGCAAGTCCAGGTCCGGATTGGCAAACACCACCCAAAAGTGATCATTGATTACATTCAACGCTATTTGTCCCCGGCATACGGCACCTTTGATGAACTGCATAATGCTGTACTGGGCTTCATCAATCATAAATCGGTAGCGAGCCTTGGTAGGCAAGGCAGCAAAGGTAATAAATGGATTCGATGCGTTTTCGGCTTCATATCCGGGAAGTTCATCCACCGGATAATCGGGCTGATAAAACCAGGTATGCCATTTTTGCTTTCGGGCTTTGGTCAGGGCAAATGGCATATGCAATTTATCAACCAACGTTTCCTGCAATGGCACCAGACGATAATAAACCCGGGAAACCTCCGGGTCATCAAAAGGGCGTCGGGTGGCGATGATCTTTATCGGTTCTCCCGGCGGTGTCGCCGAGCGATAGATGCGAAAAAACTGAGGTTGGGTATTGTTATTTTCCACTTCTGGAAAATAGAGATGGGCAAGAAACAGATGTTCATAAAGGTAACGATTTACTAACTGCGATTTATTAGAATCCTGATTAAAGTAGCGTTCCCATTGATTGATTTGTTGCTGAAGTGGTTTTGAAAGTGCAGGTTTTTGTTTAACTGGACTGCCGGCTGCCACCCAGTCAATAATCCGTTGCTGCTCAGATTGACTAATTGCTGGTAAGGCGTAAGGCATTCCCCACAGGGGATTCTTTTTCTGGTACTTTTCATGTTCATCGGCCGTTGGACATACCAGACTGCGATTCAGGCTCAGCTTGAAGCTGTCTGGCAATTGTTTGCTATCAGGCAATGGATGAGCGCGTTTTTGCTCAAGCATCTTTACCAGTAAACTATTTATTGAGTCCCTGTCGGGCTCTTGGCTGTTTTCATTTAACACCGGGTGGAAATCCATCTCCCGCCATTGTTTTACGGTCTGGGCATCTTCAAATAAACGGGTTGGCTCGGCGGCAAGGACGCGGGCGCCATCGTATACTGGAGCCTTATTAGCCCCCCTGGTAATGCCCTCATAACTGCCCAGCTTTAACTGGCACGGCGCGTCATAACAGCCATGACATACCACACAGCGTTTATCAAACACCGGTTGTATTTGCTTGTGAAAATTCACCACAGAAGCGCTTGATTCTGATGTTTCGTTGGCCATTGATTCTGTCACTTCGGTTGATTCTGGTCTTGATTGTGATTTCGCGGCGGGGGCGATAATCACCAGCGACAAAACCACAGCAGCCAATAAGCGCATCATTGTGTTATTCCTGTTATTAATAAAATTTTAAAATCATTACAGCACCACCTTAAGTGTAGACAAGCTTATTCAGGGAGAGGCAGCCAAGTTGGCGGGAATATGTCGCCTGCCGCCCATGTATCGGAACAAGCGTTAACGAAGAAGCAAAAACCGGCAGGGCTGAACGGTACTAGTTCAGCCCTGAAGTGACATAAGCTATTTTTCAAAGTGCTTTTTGATATAGCCATTCATCAGTTGCACCCCAAAGGAGGTTGAACCGGGTGAGGCTTTCATCGGTGTCGCTTTGCTATTCCAGCCAACACCGGCAATATCCAGGTGTACCCAGGGCGTGGACTCGCGCACAAAGGCGCCAATAAACGCAGCTCCGGCACTGGCGCCGGGTGCCGTCGGTCCGGAATTCATCACATCGGCCACTTCGTTTTCAATGGCTTTAAAGTGATTGTCGTTAAGTGGTAACGGCCAGACCTGATCACCGGTTTTCTTGCCCATCTCGACAAAGTCGTTGGTAAGCTCCTCATGCCTGGTAAATAAGGCGCCATAGTCTTTACCCAGTGCCCGGGCGGCAGACCCGGTTAGGGTTGCTAAATCGACGAGTAATGCCGGGTTATAGGTAACATCACCGTAATAAACAGCATCCGCTAACACAAGCCGACCTTCCGCATCGGTAGAACGGATCTGAATGGTTTTGCCGGACATCGAAGTCACCACATCGCCAGGACGCTGGGCATTGCCGCCCGGCATATTTTCCGCCAACGCCGCAATACCGATAGCATTCACCTTCGCGCCGCGCCCCGCCAATGCATAAATGCTGCCGATGGTACTCGCCGCGCCAGACATATCGAACTTCATGTTCCACATATTATCGGAACCTTTAATGCTGATGCCGCCGGTATCGAAGGTAATGCCTTTGCCAACCAGCATGACCGGCGCCTCACCTTTGTCACCTCCACGATATTCGACAATCATCATCCTTGGTGGGCGTTTACTACCCTGGCCAACCCCATAAATGGCACCCATGCCTTTTTTCAGCATATCTTTCTCATCGAATACGGTGATCTTGATATTGTCCATATCGTCAAATAGCTCTTGCCAGTAAGCGACAAAACTTTGCGGGTAAATGATATTCGCCGGTTCGTTGGATACATCACGGGTATACCAGACAGCATTGGCAACCGGGTCGAGTTCCGCCTGATAAAAATCTGAGGCGGCTTTAGCATCCGCAGTGACTATGGTTATTGACGGCTGATGCTTATGGCGTTTTGCATCGGTGTAATATTTATCAAAGTAATAACTGCCAAGTTTGGCACCATAGGCAATGTTGGCCGTGATATCTTTTGGGGTATCGAAGGCCATTGTTGGTGCGCTTTTAAACGCTTTAATTGCTGCCTGCACCGCATTGCCACCGATGTTTTGCCAGTCCAGTGTGGTGTTGCTGTTATCATTTTTACCCAAACCAACCAGCAGTATCTGATCATAGCCGGAACCTTTTGGCGCGGTAATAACCTGAGTGGTCATTTTTTTACCTTTAAATTTTGCAGCTTTAATCGCATAACTCAGACCAGTGTCACTGTTGTCGTTAATGACATCAGCAAAGCGACCACTTGTACTATTTTCATAAACGCCGAGTACCAGGTTTCCAGACGTTGGCAATTCGTCGGTAAAACTTATTTTTGTTGGTGGTTTTGATTTGTGCTCTGTCGCTTGAGCCACTGCTCCGCCGGTCGTGAGAGCCAATGCGAATATTAGGGACAACCAATACTTCATATCTGTTTCCTGCGTCATTCATTTGTGTCTGCTGTTGTTAGGTAAAGGTTATCAGATAGATTAAGACCTTGCGAAAAACTGGCTGACATACCTCATGCTCAGCCTGCTCGTGTCCGTAGAAATTTTCGGTTATGGATAAGGCTGGGACGCTGTGTATTTGGCCATCCAGGGGATAACTGCGGTGGTTTTCGTTCAGCCATCCAGGCCGCTTTGCTAGCTACCGGTTTGCCTTGTCAGTGGTTAATGGGGTTAAGCGCAACATCAGCTGTCGGTGAGCAAGGCTGAACTTTTCTTTTAGGTATGGAACCTGCTGGTTTTTATCGGTTTTTTAAAGGTTTTTCGGTTAGACAAATCGCCAATTTAAACTACGCTTTCTACTCGGGTAGCCAGTGTGGTTGCCTGATTTAGGAGATAGATATGAATACCAAATTACTTAGAAGTATGTTGTTCTGCGTGTTGAGTTTGTTTGCGTTTCAACAAGCACATGCCGCCGACGATGAGTGGCCGTTTAAGGAAGGTAATTACTGGGAAGTTACCGGCATTAAAGTTGCCGATGGGGCTGGCCTTAAATATGCCAATTGGCTGGCAAGCGAATGGCGAAAAAACCTGGAGTTTGCCTTATCCGAGGGGTGGCTTGAAAGCTATTATGTGATCAGTAATGTTCACGCCCGGGCGGACGAACCCGATCTTTATCTGGTGCGCATTTTTAAAAATATGGCGACCGCAGAAGAGAACGAGAAACGTCAGGAAAAATACATGGCCTGGGTCAAAAAAAGCATTGAAAAAATGCAGAGTGAAAGTGGTGACAGAGCGGAATATCGTACTATCATGAGCACGTCACTGTTGCAGGAACTGCACTTTAGGGATAAATAAGCGCCAGGAAACTTCGACTTAAGGAATGGGATAAAACAAGAAACGAACCAACTGGTTCGTTTCTTTTTATCAGTTACTTCAGCGAGTCAACGATAAAATCAAGCACCGGGTCACCACTAGGCTGATAACTTAAATCAAACAGTGGTTTGGGACGATTGATCATGCCGCGTTCCACCAACTCATTGATAACGTCAAAATCCATTAAACCGGTTTTACCTACCAACAGGTTGTCGATAGGGCCCTGTTTGGCCAGTGCCAGCACATCACGAAACCCCCGCAGATACAGGAAGTCTTTGGTAAATCCACCGCCACGATAGACCCTGGTTGTGAGGGTAAAGGCAAAGGACTTTTCCAGTTCGAACTCATTAAGCAGGGTATGATAGGTTTTCACAAAATCATCATGCTGGAGCATGTAATTGACCGCAATAACCCGCAGGGCGATGGTCTGTAAGCGTTTAATGGTCAGGCTGCCAGAGCAATACTCACTGAATAATGCAATACCCTCCTGGGTGTAGGTATTGCCGGCCAGGCCCAGGCCAAACACTTTTAAATCGTGCTGCTTGGCATTGATTGTGGTCAGCATATGAATACCTAATTCATGGTAGGCAAAAGCGTGTAATTCTTTTTTAGTGAAACGCGCATTTTTGTTGACCAATAGCAAGGCTTTTTCGTTATTTACCATAGCCTTGGCGACAATTTTTGCCGACTTCTCAACGCGACAATTTAATTGCCAGTCATTGGCCTGGTTACGAAAGTAATCAATGGCGGCATCCGCGTCGAACAACGATTCTTCGGCAGATACCGGCTCTGGATTGAGGTGCAGTAAAAACCGGGCATTGGCGATATCGGCCTGGCTTGGCTCGCCATAATATTTCAACGAGTTGTAGACAAACTCATCCGTGCCAATGGTCGTTAGTAAATCGATTTTACTGGCCAGGTTATCAATCACATGACGATAAAGCTGGGCGATACTGGCATCCAGGATGTCATCCACCGGCAGCTTATAAAGCTGTTCCCGAAACGTATAGGGGTTAATGTTCAGCTGTTTGTAGGTAAACGCAGGAGCATTGTAACTGCTGCGTTTTAAAAACTTGCTTCGCTCCGCCGCTAGGTTGACCGGGTTAATAAAGTTCAGGGTTTCGATATGCCGGCTCAGGGTAAACAACTGTTTATCCAGGCTAAGCACTTCAGGACTGATATTCGATGACAAGACATCAGCTCGGCGAACTCGCTTTTTCTTACCGTAACGGCGCATAAAAAATGTTGCGGTTTCGGTAATGGCGTCTTTAAAGCCGGCTTTAAGCTCTTCGAGCACCAACGGGTAGGGTTCACCACTGGTCTCATCCATGAATACTTTCTTCACTTCTGTTGGTAATACCAGGGTGTTATCGAAATGAGAATTGACATGGGTGATCAGGTATCCGCGTCCCTGAAACACCTCATCGGTTGCCGCACGTACATCGAGGTTCGGCAGTTCGATACGATTTAATTGTCGCTCAAAGTGATTAACGACCTTGCCCCAACGCTCAACATCGATTTGCCCCGAGCCGATGTTAAAGGTCGGCGTGTCCTTTTCAATACGTCGGTAATTGTAGGAGTGGATATCGAACACGATGGCATTATTGAACTCACTCTCTACCGCTGAAATCACTGCTTCGAGCACATTATAAAATGACTGATGCTTACTATGACTAATACTGCGTTGTTTTTGGCTTAATGGTTTTTGCCAGACCTGCTTGTTCCATGCAGTCTTGAAGTAGGTGGATAAGGTCTTCGCCCGGTTTAAATCGTATTCAAAGCGCGAGTCATTGCCAATTAACTGAATTGGAAACGAGGATATCAGCTCATCGGTAAACGGGTCTTCTTCGTAAAAACGTTCCTGTTTGCTGAGTAAAAAGCTTTTCTGTAACTCATCTCTGAGTCGATGCCCATTGTGTATCGCCGCACAGATGATCGGGGTGTACTCGTCAATCTTAACGATAAACGCACCGTCAGCTACGAGGGCGTGGAAACACTCTTTTTTATTAATGCGGGCTATGCATTCCTGCTCAGACAGCGTTAGCATCTTCGATCACCTGTCTGAATTCGTTTTTGCGACTCATAACCATATCCTTGGCGTGAACGACGCTTTCAACAAAATCGATAACTTCGGCCTGTAATTTGACCCGGTTGAGCTTGTTAATGCGAACAATACCACCCGGGCTTAACACATTGACCTCGATCAACTTACCACCAATAACATCAATACCAGTAAAATACAGGCCATCACGAACTAGCTTCGGACCGATGTATTTACACAGCTTTTTCTCCTGGGCGGTTAATTTGTGTTTCACCACCGTACCGCCCGCATGAACGTTGGCGCGCACATCATCGGATGCGGGAATGCGCTTCATCGCGCCAATAGGCTCGCCATTGAGCATCAGGATACGTACGTCACCTTCATGCGCACCTGCAACATAATCCTGAAGGATGACATAGTTACTGCCTTTGCCATGTTCATCACCGCCAATATAAAAGTCCAGCAGTGAGCGAAAGCTTTGCTGGGCGCTTTTTTCTAACACGATAACGCCGCGGCCACCATAACCATCAAGCGGTTTGAGAATCATTCGATCGGAATCGGATTCTTTAAATACCCGTTCCAGGTAATCACGGTTTTTGGAAACGTGGGTGGCTGGAATAAATTCGCTTGCGGTGTCCTGGAATGAAGCGGTGTAAACCTTGTTGTTGGCAATGCGAAGGCCATCAAGGTCATTCATAATAAAGGTGTCGCCACGCACTGAGTCGAGGAAATTCAAAGCCAGGGTATCTAATGGTGGGTTGGCTCGCATGATAATGGCATCAAAACCTGCTAATGGCAGTTGTACGCGCCTGAATTTAGCATTTTTATAGAAACTTGGGATCAGATCCGGGCATTTGGTTTTCTTCAGGAAGACATCGCAAAATGCGACGGCGACGCTGTCGCGAATCGTTAAGTTATTAACCGTTGACAAGGCGACGGTGTGGCCACGTTTAACGCATTCGTGAATTAATCGAAGGGTGGAATCGGACTCGGGATCGACTCGCTCCCAAGGGTACATGATAAAGCAAATTTTCATCGTTTTGGCCTAAAGTTAAAGCAGTATTGACGTCCCTTAAGTGTAGAGCCTGTTTTATCAGTCAGAGCGGCTTTTTCAACAGCGAAACTGAAAACCCAAACCGGATTTAGCGGTGAACAGGTTTAACAAAATTGTGGGACAAAAAATTTCGCAGGAGCATAATCAAAACAGATAATTTATGCTCCAAAAAAATTTTATCGTAACGACAAAAATTACAACTTTCCAGTGGCTTATCAGAACCTAACCGGAATATTAATCACTGAAGGCATCGGCATAATCCATAAAGTTTGACGATCGGCCGTTGGCTTTTGAGAATCCGTAACGAATTTTACTTTTTTCAACCGCCGCCAGATATTTCTTCCAGAGCCTGGCAGGATACAAGGTACCCTCATCAGCTTGTTGCATTTCGGCAACGAAAAGGGCTTCTTCCTCGTTCTCTGGCATTAATACACCCTGAGATAAACTCAATAGAGTGTGGCCGTATTCGAGTAACTCCTGTGACTCGCGACGATTGAAATAACCACTTCTGGATAGACCATGGGAAAATGCCTGATCGCCATAAAACGGGGCGCTTCCCTTGCGAATATTGGTAAGCATATTAATTTCCTCTAATTCTGGACAGTTGTTTACGAGCATGAATACAAACTCGCAGTGCACGTAACGGCACGCCCGTTTTGCCGATTATCGTGACTGACTGAAAATTTAGGAAATTATTTTCTAAATGAAAATCAAAAAATATTTGTCGTCAGGATAATATTTCTTTACCTTTGGAGCAGTTACCTAAGATTTGGTTTAAACCATGGATATTCGAGTATTTAAAACCTTTTTAGCGGTCGCCGAATATAAGCACTTTGGCCGTGCGGCGGAAACGCTCTATATTACTCAGGCCGCAGTCAGCGCCCGTATTAAACAGCTGGAAGAATACTACGGCACACAATTATTAATTCGTGATAAAAATAATTTGCGCCTGACCCCGGCCGGTGAGGCCCTGCTGTCGCACGCACATTTGTTGGTAAGCCAGGTAGAACAGTCAAAACTGAATGTCTCGATTGCCGATCAGCAAAAACTGGCATTCAACCTGGCCACTACACCAAACGTCTGGGACGCGTTTTTTCATTATCGCATTCATGATGCACTGGCTTTATTTAATCACCTGGTATTGGCAACCGAGATATCCGTACGTGAAGCGATTCAGCGCAAACTGGATGAGCGAACCCTTGACGTTGGCTTGTTAACCGATCCGATCAAAGATGATGATTTTACCAATGAGCTAATCGATCATTTTGACTTGGCGCTGGTGGGGAGTCGCAAGGAATTTAATAAGGACATTAACGATTACATTCTGGTGGATTGGGGAATTACATTTAATAAAGAACATGCGTTACATCATAAAGTGACACCAAGCTTTAAAACTTCGACCGCAGTCATTGCCCTGGAAGTGATTTTAACGCATGGTGGTTTCGCTTACCTGCCAACCTCCCTGGTCGCCAGCCTGCTTGAGGATGAAACCTTATATCTGATCGACTCGCCCGTGCAAATTAAGCGTCCGGTATACCTGGTTTATCGGAAAAACAATACCCAGCAGGCATTAATCAATGAATTTCGAAAATTATTCGCTAAGCTGCAGTAGAATGCGAGAGCATTGGCTCTCGGTTCCGCTATCCGGGTTACAGCGGGTGCTGAAAAATTTTTGTACTGGCCGTTAAAATTTTTAATTGGTCAGGTAAATCACAAAAGAGTATTCTTGGCGTAGGCGAGATAATCGCCGGAACTGGCTGATTAAATTCAGCTAATCACTGACTGCAGAGTTAGCTGAATTAACCGTTATACCAATACCATTATTCGTACAAATCCAACATTACGGAACCAATCATGTATCTGAAACTCATGATTACCGCTTTGGTGATCATCCTTTCCTTTTTACTGAAGCAGGTCATTATTCGCCTGTTAAAGTCAAAAGCCAGTAAAACTGGTGTCGATCATCGCCACACCCTGAACACCGTCAGAAACATCGTGAATTTGCTGGTAGTGATTGCGGTTTTTATTGTCTGGAGTGCGGAACTACAGAAGTTTGCTATTTCCATTGCTGCCTTTGTTGTCGCTATCGTGCTAGTAACCAAGGAAATCATCCAGTGTTTTATCGGTTTTATCTATATGCAGAGCACGGCCCCCTTCCGTATCGGTGACTGGATAAAAATTGGCGACTTTACCGGCGAGGTGTCAGAAACCGACTGGGCGAAAGTGATTTTGCTGGAGGTGGACATTAACACCTATGAATATACGGGAAAAAGCGTATTTATTCCCAATAACCAGTTTATGACGTTGCCGTTGAAAAACCTGAATTTTATGCGCCGTTATGTGAACCATACCTTTAGCATCGTGCGCGAGGCAAACCATATCAACCCATTTGTCCTTAAACAGCCTTTGCTGGATAAAGCGCTAAGCTATTGTCACCCTTTTAATGATGTCGCAGAAAGGTACAATGCGTTGATTGAAAACCGTCTCGAAGTAAAGATTTCGGGCCCCGCGCCGAGTGTGACGATAACCACTACCGAGCTTGGGAAAGTCAAAGTTACGTTTAGTGTATTTTGTCCGACTCATGAAGCCTTTGTTATTGAACAAAAGCTGACTAACGATATGCTCCAACTTTGGCACGATGTCTCACATGCCAACGACACCAATACAGTGGCAGGAAAAAGCGCCTAATTTCCTGAATGCTACGGTGAATCGAAGAAAATATAGATAAATCTGGCGGGAATTTTTTCTTTTTGCTTCGGATATTGTACGGTAAAGGAGACAATTCCCAGGATTATCGTCAGATTAAAGCCAAATTGGCGTCAAGCATAGAGTCGACGTATGTTTAGCTCCGGCGCCGGAGCGTTACGTGGTAACAGACACCAGGTCAACGCTCGTTATCAGCAAAGCGAATAAAAATATGAATGAAAACTCACTGGTAAATGTAAACATCAATCAGTTAATTGAAACCCTTGCGCAACCGGACTTTGCCTTACCGGACGAATATGGTTCGTTAAATGCATTGCAATGGGCAACCATTTTTGAAAGTCTGTTAAACAGCCAACGCCTGGCGTTGTGGCCACATATTCCATCGGAACTGAGCAGTTCGATACTCAGTGAGATGCGCGAAGATGCGCGTGGCCACTTCTTATCAGAACTACCGCAAGCCAATATTGAAGAGGCGGTATTTTCCGGAACCAATGCTGAAGTGGTGGAAATTCTTGATGCATTGCCACAAAAAACCGTAGTCCGGCTAGTTAATAAGCTTGCGCCAGGTACCCAGAGCCAGATCGAAACCTCGTTAAGCTACAGTGACGAACAGGTTGGGCGGTACGCCGATCAGGAGGTCTATACCATCGCGTCGACGGCATTGGTCAGGGACGTTCTCAGAGAGGTTAAGTCGGCGGAACATCTCCATGAAGGTAATTCTTATGTGGTCACTGACGCCTCAGCCAAATATCTGGGCGAAGTGAATATCAATGATCTGTTAAATGCATCGGCGAAGCAAAGCATTGCGGAACTCGTGCATCTGCCGGAGACGCAAATCGACGCCGAGCAATCCTTGCTTGATGCTTCCAACCTGGTGCGCGGCAGTCAGAAAGCGGCGCTACCCGTGGTCGATGGTCATGGACGCTTCATCGGTCAGTTTTCGATTCAGGATGCGTTGAGCGTATTCCAGGAATATTATGAAAGCCAGATGGCTCACCTTGGTCAGGTCAGTGATGAAGATTTATTTGCGCCGGTTGTATTGAGTGCCAAAAGGCGGGCAATCTGGTTAGGGATAAACCTGTTAACCGCATTTTTAGCGTCGTTTGTGATAGGCATCTTTGATGCGGTGTTAGTCGAGGTGGTCGCATTAGCGGTATTGATGCCAATCGTCGCCAGTATGGGCGGCATCACTGGCAGCCAGACCCTGACATTATCCATTCGTGGCCTGGCGACCGGACAACTGAATAGTGTTAACTATCAATATTTGCGGCGTAAGGAATTTCTGGTAGCAGCGCTCAATGGCGCGTTCTGGGCGGTGATGGTTGGGATACTTGCCTATTTTTGGTTTAGTGATGTTTTTGTTTCTGTGATTCTCGCCTCAGCGCTGCTCATCAACATGTTAGTCGCATCCCTGTCGGGAATGGCAGTGCCGAAAGTATTAGATAAACTCGGCGTCGATCCGGCGATAGCTGGTTCGGTAATACTGACCACAATTACCGATGTGGTTGGTTTTTTCGTATTCCTGGGCTCGGCGACCATTATTTTTTTACGCTGAGTGAAAAACCGTTTGCTAGCAAATGCATTATTAATCGGCTGTAGGGTCTGGCTGGCTGATCCAGAATAAGGTTATGGCGCAGGAAACGAAAAATTGAAAGGCACCATTCATGGAATTGGTGCCGATTTCGGTTTGCCACATTTGAAAGAATGCGGAGCCAATGACGCCAAACAGACCAAACCAGACTAACACTCCCAGGCCGGCACCGATCTGTGCCCACTTTTTCGCTTGATTAAAAGTATTTCCACCCCTGGCGACAAACATATCCCAGCTACCTTTTAGCAGTAAAATTGCGGTGGCAAATTCAAGAGTGAAAATAATCCCTACTGCGAGCCAGGCGAACAACGGGTCAGCAGTTTTGAAAAACAGGGTATTCGGGTACGCCTGGTGATCCGCACCGCTTAACACATAAATGAGTGCCTGGTGGGCGGCATCCAGGTTGGCGATATTTTGCAATACATAGAAAAGCGCCATAAACCCGCAAATCAGTGCAAACATGATTTTAAGCAATCGAATATGAGATTGCATAGGCAATCCTCCAACTTGCATTGCGATAACAACCGCATTTTTATCTTTTCATCTAACAAGCAAGCATCGAGCCAGAAAATATATGTCGATTTTTCATAAGCTTGTGGTGGGTTTTTGCTGCTTTGTTGATGTGCTGTCAGAAAATCTGACACCGTTAAAAACAGATATCTGCCCTGGTAATAAACTGTCGGCGTTAGCGATGCGTATAATCGCTGTGTTTTCTCGGTTATAAGACGAAATATGACAACGACGCTGTATTGGTTCACCCATGACTTGCGACTGGCTGACAATCGCTTGCTTCAGCAAAGCCTGGCAAAGAGCCAGAAAATTGCGTTTGTGTACATTGTCGACCCGACCTGGTTTAAGCCCAGCAATTACCATCACATGTCGATGGGGCCGAAGCGTTGGCAGTTTATTGCCGATTCGTTACAGGATTTAAACCGGCAACTGAGAGCCCTGGGGCATCGATTAACGATCATTAAAGGCAGGCCTGGAAGTGTAATAGATTCGCTGTTTTCGGCCCTGGAATTTGATTGGTTAGCAGTGGCCCAGCAGGTTGGCGTGTATGAGCAGCAGCAATTGAAAAGCATTCAACAGTTGGTCCCAAAAATCCAGCTGTTAAGTGACTGGTTACATACATTGTATAGCCCTTATCAGCTCGAATCACTGAACGCCCGGGATGTTAACACGCTGCAAAGTTTCAGTCGTTTTCGTCGAAAAGTCGAAAAATTGCCGTTATCACCAATCGAGGTTTGCAACGCACCTTTAACGTCGGTCGATGATATGGATATTTGCAACGCAGATATTGATGGTATCGTGATAGAGCCGGACTCCGACCTGAGCGAGCGCTGGTATTCGGGTGAGCCGCAGGAGCGACAAAACAGGGCTGCAGCTACGTTAAAAACTCAGGTTACTGTAATGAAAGGCGGAGAAAACGCTGCCATCAAGCATCTTCACGATTACTTTAAAAGTGGATCTGCATCGACTTACAAAGAAACCCGAAATGCCCTTGATGGTGAATATAACACAACAGGGTTTAGTCCTTACCTGGCCTCGGGTAACGTTTCTCCGCGCCAGGTTTATCAGCACCTCAAAAGCTACGAAAACCAGTTTGGCGAGAATGAATCTACCTACTGGATTTATTTCGAACTGCTGTGGCGCGAATACTTTCAGTGGCTAGCACTAAGTATTGGTCCAAGGTTGTTTTCTTTTCGCGGGTTAGCTAAGCAGGCGCCACTAACCACTTTTTTTCCAGAGCGGTTCAGTAAGTGGTGTCGGGGGAATACTCCGTTTCCTATCGTCAACGCCTGCATGCGTCAGCTCAATGCCACGGGTTTAATGTCCAATCGAGGTCGGCAACTGGTCGCCAGTTGCCTGGTGAATGAGCTGGGTCTCGACTGGCGCTACGGTGCCGCGTATTTTCAGCAGCAACTAATCGATTACGATGTTGCCAGTAACTGGGGCAACTGGCAGTACATCGCTGGTGTTGGTGTCGATCCAAGGGGCGGTCGGCACTTTAATTTACTAAAACAAACGCAACTGTTTGACCCAAATTCTGAATTTATCGAAAAATGGCAGGGGCAGGGTGATGATGTCCCGCTTGATTCCGCAGATATTAGCGACTGGCCCGTTAACCCGGAGACTGAAGATGCAAAGAACTGACAGGCCATCCAAACTTTGTCTGGTGTGTCAGCGACCTTTCACCTGGCGTAAAAAATGGCAGCGCGACTGGACGCAGGTTAAATACTGCTCAAAACGATGTGCCGGAATGCGAAACCTGCGCGCCGTTAATGCGCAATTATCGAAAGATGAAAATACCTAGATGAAATCGGACTACAAAAGATTGCGACTGATATTGGGAGACCAGTTAAATGCAGGTCATTCCTGGTATCAGCAAAAAGACAGCGACACCCTGTATATCATCGCCGAGTTGCATCAGGAAACCACTTATGTATGTCACCATGTGCAGAAGGTTTGTGCGTTTTTTGCCGCAATGCAACAATTTTCCTCGGCGTTAACAGAATCTGGCTTCGATGTCATTCATCTGACCCTGGATGATACCGAAGGTTTTAACGACTTGCCGGAACTCCTCAGGCACTATATCGATAAATATCAAGTCCAGGAGTTTCACTATCAACTCGCTGATGAATATCGCCTTCGTCGGCAATTAACCGACTTTGCAAACACCCTGTCGATTGTCACTAAGGCGTACACCAGTGAACACTTCTTTATCGATGACGCGCAATTGTCGCAGCACTTTGAATCGGGTAAACGTCACCAAATGGAAGCCTTTTATCGGCGGATGCGGCAGCGTTTTGACATTCTTATGGATGGCGATGAACCTGAAGGGGGCGAATGGAATTATGATAAGTACAATCGCAATAAGCTCAAAGCAGATGATTTAAGCAAAGTTCCGGAACCCTGCATGTTTGCCAACGATGTTAGTGATATTCTCAAGCGATTAGAACGCCACAAGGTAAGGACGATCGGCGACGCATCGCCTGAGCTGCTCTGGCCGATAAACCGGCAACAGTCATTAGAGTTGCTAGAGCATTTCTGCCGTTCCTGCCTGCCATATTTCGGTACATTCCAGGATGCGATGACCGATAAACTCGACCCGTTTGGCGAGGACAGGCAATGGAGTTTGTTTCACTCTCGCCTGTCGTTTTCCCTGAATAGCAAAATGCTGTCGCCAGATACAGTAATACGCAGGGTCATTGAATATTACCGCCAACATTCACAACGGATAAGCCTGGCGCAGGTAGAAGGTTTTGTGCGCCAGATCCTTGGCTGGCGTGAGTTTATTCGCGGTGTTTACTGGGCTAACATGCCGGAATATCGAACCCTCAACGCCCTGCAGGCAAATCGTTCACTACCCGAATGGTTCTGGAGCGGCGATACCAAAATGCGATGCCTGCATCATGCCATTAGCCAGTCGTTGCAATTTGCTTATGCGCACCATATTCAGCGGTTAATGATCACCGGTAATTTTTGTTTAATTGCCGGCATTGATCATGAACAGGTTGATGAATGGTATTTAGGGATTTATGTCGATGCTATCGAATGGGTGGAGTTACCGAATACCCGGGGAATGAGCCAGTTTGCCGATGGCGGCATTGTTGGCTCGAAGGCTTATGCGGCCAGTGGCAATTATGTCAATAAAATGAGCGATTACTGTGGCGATTGTCATTATCAGGTAAAAGAAACTGAGACTGACAATGCCTGTCCTCTGAATGCTCTTTACTGGTATTTTATGGATTCCCATATTGATAAGTTCAACAACAATCCCCGCACCCGCATGGTTTATGCAAACTGGCAGAAAAAATCGCCGGAGCAGCAACAGGCGATCATTGCCCGGGCGCAACAACTGCTGTGCAAAATCGACGATTTATAGCTTTATTGTAAGATAGGCTTTCAGAGATTGCGTTTTAACCACCGGCCTTTGCTGATAACACCTTGAACGTCCAGGCTTTCTTTGTCGAGCAGGTTGATATCCGCATCAAAGCTGACTTCGACCCGGCCCTTATTGGCTAGTTTCAAAATGGTTGCCGGCGAAGAGGTTATGCTGGCCAGAGCGTTTTCTATTGATACCTGATGGTTTTGCACCGCAGATACAAAGGCCCGGTGCAGGCTAGTAACCCGACCCATTTGCAATTCCACCAGGTTTCCTATGTCATCAAATAGTGGCAATGACGCATTACCGTCACTGCTCATGGTGATCTGGCTGATATCAATACCAGATTCCAGTGCCAGCGCCAGTGCTTCCGGCGCATCAATTTCACCTGACGCCAAAATCTGTTCATTGGTGCTGGTAGTGAAATCAATATAGCCACCGGCCTGAGCAAACTTTATTCCCGCTACCAATAATGATTGACTACGGTTGATATGGGTTGGATAGAACTGCTGAATGGGGATGTTGGTTTGTTCACTTACCTGATGTAATAGGGTCAGTTTATCTTCACCATCACCAACATGAATACTGACGATGCCAGCTTTACCGGACAGCATACCACCAACCCGGGCTTCGGATGCGAGACGAGCCATCTCTTCGATATTTGGCTGTGAACCGCGATGATCGGCAATGGCCACTTCGCCAACACCAATAATCTCTTCTACCATCATGATGTCTTTATCAACGCTACCGGTCAGGGTTTTTGCCGGAAAATGGTAGGAACCGGTGTAACAATAAGCATTGATGCCGCGCTGGTTTAGCTCTTTAGTTTTGCCAACCAGGGCTTCTAAAGTTTGGGTGATCGAATCCGTACCCAATGCACCAACTAAAGTGGTGACGCCGCCTTCAATGGCGTCATTAACATCCAGCTCGCAGGTACGGGTTGTATATCCCCCTTCGCCGCCACCACCGGTGACATGCACAAGGCTATCAACAAATCCCGGTGCCAATATGTGGCCCTGACCATCAATAATCTCTACGCCGGGTAGCTGAAAATGCTCGAGATTTTCGGCGATTTTTAAAATTTTATCACCGCCAATCAGGACGTCGCACCGTCCCATATGCTGTGGTGTATAAACATCCGCCTGTTTAATTAGTATCATTACTATTCCTTTAATCAATGCAGCCTTTATTGATGCATCGATTGGCAATTCATCTATGAGAAATTAATTTGTACGGCAATGACGATAAAGGCCATCGCAATTGCCATTAATAGTAGTAAAAATCGGTAAATAAATTTCGCCCAAACCAACCATTCGACTCTGGCGACTCCCAAGCAGCCGATCAATGATGCCGAAGTCGGGATGATCAGGTTGGTCAGGCCATCACCAAGTTGAAAAGCCAGCACTGCTATCTGACGACTTACGCCCACTAAATCACTTAATGGTGCCATTAGCGGCATAGTCAGTGCCGCTTGCCCGGAGCCCGAGGCGATAAAGAAATTAAATATCGATTGAAACACGAACATCAACAAGGCCGAGAAGGTTTCCGATAACTGGCCGATACCCTGTGAGGCATAATATAAAATCGTATTTAACACCGATGGCTGGTCTGCCTGATCACCACCGAGAACAATCACGATACCCTTGGCCATGCCGACAATCATTGCAGCTGGCAGGAGATCTTTTGCACCTTGTTGAAAGGCATCGGCAACATCATTCATTGCTAGCCGTTTACCGAGAATGGCAATAATACCGATGATGACGCCTAAGGTAAAAAACTGACTGGCCAGCTCTGGGATATAGTAACCTCTGGCGATCACGCCATAAATAACCCAGATTATACCGGCGCAGAATGCGCTCAGAATAAAACCATCGACTTTATTAAACTGGCTGCTCGATGCTACTTCGTCAGGAGAGGCGTGATATGACTTGTCTATTGCATAGTTAGCCCCTTGCTCGGGCGCGGCTTTAATTTTTTTTGCGTAGCGAACCGTAAACCAGGTTCCTGCAAGGGTAAACACTACCCACATCAGCATGCGATATTCCATACCGGATAATAACGGCACTTCGGCGATACCCTGGGCGATGGCAACACTGAATGGATTCATCCAGGAAGCTGCAAAACCAATTTGGGTGGCGATATAAGTGACCAGGACAGTAGTGATCGAGTCATATCCGAGGGCAAACATTAACGGCAGCAACACGATACAAAAGGCGATAGCTTCTTCCCCCATGCCAAATACCGCGCCACCCAGGGAAAACAACACAAACAATATTGGTAGAAATGCCTGCTCAAAATTTTTGGTTTTAGCGACCAGGGAAATCACTCCGTTGTTAATCGCCCCGGTTTGCATGACGATACCAAAGGCACCGCCAGTAAGGATGATAAACATCATGACGCCAATGGCTGAACCCCATTTAGAGCCAGACACCATGCCTTCAAAGGCAAAATTGAGAAAGCCAACGTTTCCGCCTTCGGCGAATAGCGGTACTCCAGTATACTCGTTGACTACCCGGTAACTGTCGGCGACTAATTGAGTCTTGCCGGTAACATCATTTACTTGTGTGGAAAATTGTCCTGCGGGGATCAGGTGGGTTGCAATGGCTGCCAGCAACACCACAAAAAATAAAATAATAAAAGCGTCGGGCATACGACTTTTCGCCGCGACGGTATTAGTTACAACCATGCTGGTTACTCTTAAAATAAGCTGGATATCGGTGGGTAGTAAATTCCACCCACCGAAATGAATCTGGATAGTATGCACTATCCATCAGGTTAAGTGTTATTCAAAAAAATACGTGAATGACACCCGATAGGTTGCTCCAAGAGCATTGTGGTTGATGGAGTCAAAACCACGGCGTGAGCCATAAGCCACAGGTGGCTCCTTATCAAATAGATTGTTAATGCTCAGGTTCAGGTTCATATTGTCAAAATCATAACCGATATTGGCTCGAACGGTTGTCCAGGAATCGACATTACGTTGACCGTCAGCATCTACCTTGCCAAGCTCTTCCAATTCGTCGATATTACGACCGCGCAGGCCATCAATATCATCTGAGTAACTGCCGGTATAGTTTACAGTTAGGCTACCGTAAAAATTATCCATTCCCAAGTATACCTGCGCTGATGCGATATCTTCAGGATAGCGCCATGTGCCTGATAGTTCTTCAATTTCATCAGAGCCCGGCTTGTTGCGGTCAAACTCAAGATAATGCGTCCAATCCACACTTAAGCCCAGGGTAACGTTGTCGAAATCAAACTTGTGGTCAAACGCGAAATCAACACCTTTAATCGTCTGAGTACCGGTATTTTCCAACTGGATAATGTGATCTCGATAAAGAGTTAACTCTTTAAAACGTAGTTCATCTAAACGGCCCTCTGCTGCTAACTCATCATAATCTGGATTCAGAAATCTCTTCCATTCTTCCAGTATTTCAGTCAGGTTGGCGCCGGCTTCATCGATTCTCAGTCCTGATTCATCGGTTACTAAACATAAATCCGGGTCATAAGAAATGCCCATTTGGTCTTCTGGAACCAAACCACAGTGACGAAGTGATGCATCGCTAATTGCCGCATCCAATACTGCGGTCATATCAGTATCAATCAGATCATCATGGTCGAACTGCCAGTAATCAAGCATTACGGTGGTTGACGTCGTAGGGCTGAAGGCAATACCGAAGCTAACGGACTCTGATTCTTCAGCTCGAAGCGCAGCGTTACCTAGCTCAAGTACGTTTTCAGTACGCTCATCGCCAAACCCTTCACAGTATAAATCGGCAACCGCCTGGTTGGCGCCACAGTCAAAGGTTGCGGTGGTTGTACGTAACTTAACACCCGCCTGTGTTAATGATGGAGCACGGAAAGACGTTGACCAGGAACCGCGGAAGATTAGCTCATCAATCGGGCTATAGCTAAACGCTACTTTTGGGTTAAAGGTGCTACCAAAATCATTGTAATCGTCGTAACGACCGGCAAGTTGTATTTCAAAGTCATCGGTTACCGGGATATAAAATTCAGCAAAGGCACCCCACTGAGTTCTATCCGCTGCTGATAAGCTGGAACCAAAACCGAAAACATCTACCAGATAGCCATTTTCAAGACGTGCGCGAGAATTAAGAGATGGTGTATCGGTTATCTCTTCACGACGAATTTCCGCGCCAAAGGCGGCGCTAATCACATTGTTGTTAAACTCAAAAAGCTCACCACTAATACGACCATCCCAGGAATAAACGGTACTTTCACCGTCACGGGTTGGCACTTCCTGAGCCATGGCAAGTAATGCGTCATTGTTGGCATCACCTTCAAGGAATGGGTTGTACATGCCTTGAAGACTGCTTCCGCCGCAATTTAAGGTATCCGTATCAAAGTTATAATCGGCGATATTGCCATCGGCACATAGTTCACCCGCTAACAACGCATGGTATTTGTAGCGATTGTAAATACCTGCCACAGCTTCTTGCTCTGATTCAGATTTCGACAGGGTTACTGCGGTTTCCCATTCCCAGTCGCCCCAGTCGCCCTGAAGACCGGTTACTAAACGAATGGCGTCGGTTTCAATTTCAACGGTTCTTGGAGTTGAAAAACGCGCATCAAACCTAAAGCCATATAACTCACGTCCGGCAATGGTATCAAAAGGATCTATCCAAAGCTGTGACAATAGATCATCAGCAACATCAGTTGGAAATGCATCTAAAGCCGTCTCATCAACCCAAGGGCCTTCTCTATCGTCTACCTGATTGATTGGCGCGGGACTGGAAACTGCTACGGATTTTGTTCGGGAGTAAAAGAACTCCGTGTTCCAGTCCACATCGCCGAATGGTTTATTAAAGGTAAATCCTGCGGAAGCTGACTCTAACTCACTTTGCAGTTGATCATCTTCGTTATGGTAATAGGCACAAATTTCTTCGCCAAATTCAGTTGTGACAAATTCTGTTTTACAATTCGGGTTACCGATTTCATCGCCTGAACGTGCTGACCAATAGTAAATATTTGGCGTGTCTTTCGGCAGGTAAGAATAGTTGCTGATCAGTACCGGATCACGAGTGTCATCGCGATCAACAGCATTAAAGGCATTACGATCAAAGTAGTCGGCAAAAACAGTCAGGTTAGCGTTGCCAATATCGGTACCATACACGAAATTAACGTTATATCGTCCTTCGTCACTCGCAGCAAAACTATTACCGTAATTCAGATTTAATTCCGCACCCTGGTAATCTTTTTTGAGTATGTAATTTATGACACCAGCCACAGCATCGGCACCGTATATGGCAGAGGCTCCGCTGGCCAGAACTTCCACGCGCTCAATAGCAGCTAAAGGAATGGAATTGATATCAACAAAGTTTTCGGTGCCCGCGGCAAACGAGCTGGCAGCAACGCGGCGGCCATTGATTAAGGTGAGCGTAGAACTCGGGCCCAGGCCTCGCAACGACGCAGCTGCCTGCCCGGCTGGGGTTGAGGTTGATAATGCACCGCTTTCTGACGTAGTAAAGGTACCTGTACCACCTCGGGTCTGGTTCACCTGTAGCATCAAATCTGACAGTGAGGACGCACCTGAGCGTTCAATATCTTCGGAAGAAATGACCGTAATCGGTTGCATACCTTCCATATCCACACCGCGAATCTGTGAACCGGTAACGCTGATGCGTTCGATTTCTTGTTCCGCTTGTTGTTCCGGTTGAACCTGTTCCTGCGCCAGGCCATAAGAGGAAAACGTCATGCCCGCGATTAGGATCGCCAGGGGCGTTTTACTAAACTTAGTCATAGTAGATCACCTTGTAATCCCCGGATTTACAGCGCCAGGTGCAGATAGGCACAAAACGCAGACTCAGGGCGTATTTATTGTTTTTGTTAAAAAATTACGGGGTGAGGAGCAACGACTGCAAGCGCAGGGCTACGCCCTCAAAACAGATTGGAGAGTAAGAATTTACTCGTCAAACCACTCCGAGAGGTAGTAGTTCTGATAAGAATATGTTGTAAGCGAGAAAGCTTTTTTGTACATATTAAAAAGAATTGAGCTTAAGCTCTGTCCTGATTATTGTTGTTGGTGCTTATGGCAGTAAGCACGTTTTTTAAAATCACTATTTACAGAAATACCTCGACTGAAAATTTTTGTCAACACCTGTTGGTTGGAAATTGTACAAGGGTTTTCAGTAACCTATAGCTAATTAAAAAGGGTTGGATAATGTTTTTAAAATTCGTGAAAATACCGCTATGTTGCGTGACTTTGTTGTTATTGTCTGGTTTTTCCTATGCATCCGAGCAGCGCCTGTATCTGGTCGGTGGGGGGATAAAAACCTGCTCTTCTATGTCCCCCGGGCAATGTCTTAATGAGGACGAAATTAATTCATCTGTAAACGCCACAGCGATCCCGGCCAAGACCGAATCCCTCTACCAGTTAACGCCGCAAAATATTCAGACCTTTGCAAGTCATTGGCCAGCAGATGAACTCCCGGAATTTAGGAAACTGACACTAAAGTTGCTAAATAAAGCGGTTCAACGTAAAGCGAAATTATTAAACAAGAAACAATTGCTTGAGTTGGTGGGTAAAAAAGATAAAAAAAGCGTTATCAGACAGTTGCCGGACAGGCAATATTTTATGATGCTTGATGCCCTGGAGGTACCACGTTTTAAAAACGGTAAACGTTTAAAAGAATCCGTCTACCTTGAGCAGACTAAGAGTCCGTTTTCTAAAGAGATCTATCAGACCTTTGTGAAATCTGCCGAACTTAAACGAGCCGCTAAATCTGCCAGCACAGCGCTGGATTTTCAACACGAGAACGGGCAGCAGACTCCTGCATCCAGACCTAAAGTCCTTATTGTTACCGCTTCTGCTCGTGACACCTTTGAAGCGGTTGATTTCTATCTACAGGTGTTTTCGCAGGCGGGAGCCGATTCTGAGTGGCTACCCATCGATGCGGCGGTAAACAGCGCCTGGCAAACCGACGCAGAGCTTAGCAAAGCCTGTGAAAATCTCGAGAAACATCGGGCCGAAATTCATGGTGCCATCAAACGCAGAATCATATATCCAGACTTAGTGAAGCAGCAACGCCTCAGCTGTGAATATCCGGAGCGGTTAGTGGCGAAAATTCAGCAGGCAGATGGTATTTTCTTTAACGGTGGTGATCAGTCCTTTACTGTCGCCAGTTTTAAGCAAAAAGACAATAGTGACAATCCTGTACTAGCGGCCATTCGTCAACAACTCGAGGCAAATCAATTAATTGTTGGCGGCACCAGTGCTGGTACGGCGGTTATGGCGGGTAATGCAGCTGCGCCTCATCAGATACCCATGATCACCAATGGCAGAAGTGAAGTATCGATGTTTCGCAACGCTCAGGCGGATGTATTACCGGATGCGGGTTGCCAGAAAGCGAGCGCCTGCGATGACGTATTAAATGATGATCTCACCTACCGAAGCCGAGGAGGCTTAGGGCTATTTCCCTATGGGATCACCGATACGCACTTTTCTGAACGTGGCCGAGAAGGGCGATTGGTTAATTTAGTTCGGCAAACGGATGCAGCACTGGGGGTTGGTGTTGATGAAGCTACAGCCCTGGTGGTTGCCTGGCAACAGGCAGACCATCCGCAATTCTCCATTGTCGGTCAGGGCGGTGTGTATGTCGTAGAAGAGAACGGAGACAAAATATCAACCCATTATTTGACTCGCGACGATGAATTTATCCTGAAAAAGGAACGATTGGCCGTAAATCTGGCTGACTGGAAACGGACGGTTGCAAAACAACAAGGCGATACGAGCTTATCCATTCCAGCAGGGAATATATTCAACCATGATCAGTTTCAGCAGACCTTAAACCGATTCTGTGAATCGGGGGGAACAGTATTACGGGTTCAAGCGGCCTGGCAGGATAATACGCGAGATATCCAGTTAACGACATCGACAACCAGTCAGTTTGCCGCCGGAACTACAAACCTTAACGCCGTCAAAAAAGACTATTGTTCATACACGAATCTATTCTGGCAGGATGGTGAAGAAAATTAACTCATACCAATCACATTAAGTTTGTGCACAACTCAGAGTTAGGGCAGGGGTCCATTTGCAACATAGATTTCATTGATATAGTCATTCTATATTACTGAAATCTAGGGCCGGAAATGGACCTCTGATAAACTCCCTACGGGTGAGTTTTAAAGGCATTTATCTTGCGTTACTGATTTTGACAATGGAGTAACCATTCTCTGCAATCAAAGCCTTGCCTAAATGCCTTTAAATTCTCACTGAGTGAGCAATAATTTAATGCGATTGGTATAACATAAATCCAGGAGCTTGCTGAACCGTTCCTGGATGCTTTTAATCGAACGATGCAAGAGATCTCAATATTAGTGTTTAAAACCGTCATATTAGCTAACTTGCAACGCTCTTTCTGGTTGTGTCATTGCTTTTCCGTAGGCTTTTGAGCTGCTAAGATGATGCACATTCAAATCTGATAAAGAGAATCCTTTATGTCATTAATCAATGCCGAACACCAGGGCATCCCGTTACACGTTATCAATCATCAAAATTACCCGGTTTGGTTAGAGGCACAGCCGGAAAATGTAGGGCAATGGCTCAAGGTAACGTCTTTTGAAGGCAAAGGGTTGAGCACGATTCCAGCTGCCGATGGCGGCTTGGCTGGCGCCATTTATGTGGTGGAGGATAGCAGTGAGTTTTTTGCCTGTGGCGCTTTAGCTAACCTATTACCGGCCGGACAGTATTTTTTACATGCCGAAGACAAGGATAAGGTCGCAATCGCATTCGCTTTCTTAGCCGGAGCTTATCGATTTGAGCGCTATAAATCCTCGCCTGAATCCTTACCGGTTTTAGCGGTTGGTGATCAGGGGGTCGTGGATACGGCGACTAAGCTTGCCAGTGCCACAGCATTGGTGAGAGATCTGATTAATACCCCTGCAGGTGACATGATGCCCGAGCACTTGTCGGAAGTCAGTGCGCAACTTGCCCGGGAATTTGGCGGTGAATTTAGTGAAATTGTCGGTGATGAATTATTAACCCATAATTTTCCGACCATTCATGCGGTTGGTCGTGCCAGTCAACATGCGCCACGATTGCTGGACATACGCTGGGGCGATAACAATGCACCTAAGCTTACCCTTGTTGGTAAAGGGGTTTGTTTTGACAGTGGTGGCCTGGATGTAAAACCAGCGTCCGGTATGCGCCTGATGAAAAAAGACATGGGCGGAGCCGCGCACGTGTTAGGACTGGCACGGATGATAATGGCGTTTAACCTAAACGTGAATTTACGGGTGTTAATCCCGGCGGTTGAAAACGCCATTGCTGGTAACGCCTTCCGCCCGGGGGATGTTATCACCACACGCAAAGGTCTGACTGTCGAGATAGACAATACCGATGCAGAAGGGCGACTGGTATTGTGTGATGCATTGGATCTGGCGCTTGATGATGACCCGGAACTGATTATCGATTTTGCCACCTTAACCGGTGCGATGCGGGTTGCTCTTGGTACTGAGTTACCAGGATTTTTTGCCACCAAAGATGACACCGCCCAGGGCATTACCGACGCAGGTGTGAACAATCAGGATCCGGTGTGGCGAATGCCATTGCATCAGCCATATATGGACATGCTCAATAGTGATATTGCCGATCTCAGCAACTGTGCTTCCGGTCCGTTTGGCGGTGCCATTACAGCCGCTCTGTACTTACAGAAGTTTTTGCCTGCCGATGTCGACTGGTGTCATTTTGATGTCATGGCATACAACATTCGCGCCTTACCAGGACGCCCCAAAGGCGGTGAAGCGTTTGGTATTCGGGCAGTGTTTGATTACTTACAAACCCGATTTAGCTAAATCGGGTTTTAAAAGGTGTCAGTGCAGGACATAAAGCCCTGCACGGTGACAATACAGAATTTGATATTCTGTACGGTGTCTAAGGGTGTCGAAAGGAGTCAACGAACAGCCTTAACCGTCAGTTTGCAGCGATGTCGTACTTCGCCGCATGTCATCCTGACAGAATTTGTCTTCTAAATTTTGGCTGTCACCCGGGATGAAATTGACTAGCTTGATTTTATCCCTAAGTTTTTCTATTTCGCCTGCTATTCTCTGATAAGGTTTCGACATTCTTTACTAGAGGTTAGTAATGCCTAAAACCATATTATTGACCGGAGCTACCGATGGAATCGGCCTGCTGACGGCGAAAAAGCTGGCTTTCAAAGGACATCGTTTGCTTTTACACGGTCGCAACGAGGCTAAGCTTGCACAGGTTATTCATGACCTTAAAGGCGATAACCCCGGTATTGATGTTGAAGCTTATGTGGCTGACTTATCCAGTTTCCGGGATATTGCCGAACTGGCTGATAATGTTGCCGAACATCATTCACATATCGATGTGCTGATAAATAACGCCGGTGTATTCAAAACCACCAATAATTTAACTCAGGACAACCTCGATGTGCGCTTTGTGGTAAATACACTGGCGCCCTATATATTAAGTAAACAATTATTGAAACGCATGGATGGCAGTGGCCGGGTCGTTAATCTGTCGTCAGCGGCTCAGGCTAGCGTCGACCTGGATGCCCTGCAGGGGGTAAAGGCGTTAGATGATTATGCGGCTTATGCTCAGAGTAAACTCGCCCTGACGATGTGGTCGAAACATCTTGCCGACGAGTTGCGAGAATCTGGGCCTGCGATCATTGCGGTAAATCCTGCCTCATTTTTAGGCAGTAAAATGGTGCAGGAGGCCTATGGCGTTGCCGGAAGCGACTTGTCCATTGGTGCAGATATTCTCTGCCGTGCCGCACTCTCGGATGAATTTAATGATGCCTCCGGGAAATATTTTGATAACGACAGCGGTCAGTTTGCTCAGCCCCATAGTGATGCACTGAACCCGAAAAAAAATGCTCAATTGGTTTCGATATTGGATAACATGCTATCGAAATATATCTGACCAGCCGGTTTTTAGTGACACATTCTCCCCTGAAAAAGGCTGACATCAGAAAAGTAGAACCGGGGCTATCGATCAGGGTAAACTATGCTCCCCGGATAATAAGACGATTTGTGGTAATGTCAACAGAATATGGATTAGGTCACCCAAATGCGAGATTCCAGGTATACATCGCAAATCGACCCGAATATCAGGATATCCCCGAATATAAAAGTGTGCATCCGCTTAACGATGGTGATATTGCCGCGATCGGTAAGGCCTGTGGCAACGGCTGGCGTAAAGTGTTTAATGTTTACGCCAAGCTAGTTTACGCTTTAGCTGGTAGCAGCGATTCATCTTTTTATTTAGCTAATGTCACCACCAATTATCAAAACTGGCAGGCTTATCGGGATCAGCAACTATTACAAGCAAATAGCCAAACGTCATTACTATTTTCAAAGCCGAGATTTGATAATCCGCGGGCTTCGACGATACGTATCGTGATGGGGCGAACCTACGCAAAAACATTGGCAATACCAAATCTTGTATGGCTGAACGAAGAGTTCGCAATTAGTGAGAGTCAAAACCTCATCGTTTGTCCTTATTTCGACTATCGACAACTTTCAAATATCAAAATCATCTATCTTTGCGATTTAATTAATACTCTTATTCAATAGTTGAGTTTAAGGCGCATCGGCCATTCAATTTGTAAGCATGAGGCCCTGGCAATTATTGATGTGCCAGGCGCGCAGCACACCGGCATCTTGTTGCGAGAAGATACCGGGATGTCCGGTATCTATAGAGTTAGTACTTCTGTATATGTAGCTAGTCAATCGTGGCTGCAATTTCTACTAACGCCGCTTCATACTCCCGGGCCTGTGCTTCGATGGTGCGCACATTGCTTTGGTCTATTTTCGGAAGTTGTTTTTCTATGGCTCTCAGTTCTCGTTCTTTTTCCTGAATTTTTGCCTCTGATTTTCGGGTAACTTTTTCCAGCTTGTGGTGCAGGGATTCCAGTTCGCGATAGCCGGCTTCTTTAAACTCAACCTCGACCATGGCTGTTTCGATATTGCGTGCTTCCTTTTCTATCTCTTTTGCTTTGTCTTCGAGTCGCTTCGCAATTTCTTCAAATCCTTTGGTGTCCTGCTGCAATTTTTTCTCGGATTCCTTTAACTTCTTCTCGATGCCCATTAGGCGTTGCTGTTGAGCTGGAGTCAGTTGTTTCCAGGTGAAAACTTTGCCGTTAACATGAAACTCTGTCTGATCATAGCTGCCACTATTTCCACGATTAATAACCTGAATCTGGTTGCGACCTGGTTTAGCTTTACTGTCAGTATTCGCCATGACCCATTTTGCCTGCAGGGTCGATAAAAATACGCTTGTGATCAAGGCAAGCACGGTTATGCGACTAATCTTTGCTTTTAATGTGTTCATCATAAATTCCTATATAAGTGGGCAAAAAGCTATTGGTAATATTGTCGCGGGGGTCTATTAAAAAGTTTGAAAAATTTATGTGCCGGTTATGCGATGCATTTAAGGATTTGTGCAGATGGCGCTGCAGTCCGTTACCGGCGGGACAGGTTTAAACTGATGGCACGCGTGATGATAGGTCCAACCGAGATCGCTAAATTTGTCTCGAAGCCAGTCCTCATCAAGTTGGTACTGAGTGCAGATTGACGTTAAATCTGCATTAGTGTTTCTTAACTTCGTGTTAAGCAGGCTGAGCAAAAGCATCGGTTCCATGTGCTGGTGCATGAACATGATTTGCCCTCCTTACTTTTTGTAGCCAGATTTTTTCGTGGATATGATAAGCCACAGTGTTTACTAATGGTTCAATAATTGCGACCAGGCTGCCGAGCAGCAGATCGCCAGTGAGCAACCAGGTCACCATAAAAGCGACTGAAAAATGGGTGAACGCAAAACTTAAGGTTTTTTTCATGAGCCTATTCCTGCTTCTGAATCATAGAGCCATTGTCGCCCGTCAGCAGCATCTGGTACATGTGAAAACTTCGATGATGACGTGTGATTAAATTGAAGTACTGGTTTTCCCAGTCGAGGACAGGGAAGGCGAGAGAACGGGATAATCCAATCAATGTAAATAAACTGATTGTGAAAGTGACCTCAGGGAAAGGCAACGGCACAATAGACACAAAAAAGGGCGAACTAAGGAGTTCGCCCTATCGACAGGCTAGTGTGCAGATGAAATACGGTTAATCTTTCTTAAACAGCTTATCCAATACTTTTTTTGCCTCTTTTTCGGCTTTATCTTTGATGGTTTGCTTGGTTAAATCTTCTGCCTGATCACGCACGACCTTTAATATCCGATTGGCTAGCTCGGCACCAATCTGGTCGGCCGGCAGGCCTTTTTCACCACCAATACTACCAAGCTCCACCGGTGGCACATTGAGATCATACACTTTCGAGTTTAGTTTCCGGACATCAGCTTGTACTGCCATACCGGTCAAGGTAATTTTGTTGATCGTAATCATTACCTCTTCTTTCTTTTCTGACGGCTGACTCGGTTGTGATGATTTAGGTAGTTGTTTTTTTACGTTATCGATCAATTCCTGAATATTTGAACCGCCGAGCGTGGTAAATTCAATAAAGGCTTTTGGATCCTGAATGTTAATGTGTTCGATGACCAGCGGTGACCCACGAAGGCTTTGCAGGTCGATATCTAAAGCCATTTCACCAAAATCAATTGCGTGTTTGGCGCTATACCCCTCAGGACTGGCGATTTTGAAGCCGCGGATGGCGCCAAATCCATCCATCGGTTTTATATCCACTTCCTGCACGGTGACCGGTTCGCCCATTAATGCCGAACCACGAATTTCCAGCTGTGACTTAATATATCCATTCCAGTCGGCTGATGCCAGATACCAGAGAACGCCACCGCAAATCAGTAATATTGCCAAAACCAAAAAGGCTAATTTTTTCATGGGATATCCTTTTGAACTTTATCGTAATAGTTTACGTATGCCATTAATCGTAAAAATACTGTAAATCATAGCGTTTAGCTTATCTGATTATCGTGTTGATACGCAAACTACGCTATATTAACGCCAATTTTTATATCAAGAATTTATGTTATGGAAAATAAATCTGTGTCAAGGTTACCTCTGATTTTACTCGCGGTGGTTCTTACCGCGCTAATTGTTTATCTGCAATGGCCAGAAAATGTGGCGGAAGAGCAACGCCGGGCTCGTCAGGTTAGTGTGAAAACCACACCGGTAATTAAGGCTGAATTCAGTGATGAATTTGAAGCCTTGGGTACCGCAAAAGCTAACGAGCAAGTGATGATTACAGCCCAGTACTCAGACATTGTCGAAAGCATTCACTTCGAAGATGGCGATCGAGTCAATAAAGGCGATGTGCTGGTTCAGCTGGAAAACACTGAAGAGCTTGCCAAAGTTAACGAGTTACAGTCGAACTTAGAAGAGGCCGAGGCACAGTTAAAGCGTTACAACAATTTGTTGGAGCGTAATGTCGGTAGCGTATCGCAGCGGGACCAGCAACTGGCTAAGGTACAGTCGATTCGCGCCCAGTTAAAAAGTGCCCATGCGGTATTGAATAACCTGACCATTCGTGCGCCGTTTTCTGGTCAGCTTGGATTTCGTCAGGTTAGTGTTGGCGCATTAGTAACGAACGGCGACCGCATCACCTCACTGGATGATCTGGACTCGATTAAAGTCGATTTTGCGATTCCAGAGCGCTTCTTACCGACGGTGTCAGTAGGGCAAAGCATTAAGGCCAGTAACGTGGCTTATCCGGAGGAATATTTTTCCGGCACCGTCACCGGGATTTCATCACGGGTCGACTCTTTAACCCGAACCATCCAGATTCGGGCACAATTACCAAACCTTGAGCGTAAGCTAAGACCGGGCATGCTTATGGGCATTACTATCAAACGTAAAGTCGTTGAAATTATGCAGTTACCGGAAAGTGCGGTGATTCCGTTTGAAGATAGTCATTTTGTGTTTGTTGCTGAGAATGGCGTTGCCAAACGCAAACCGGTGGTGATTGGTCGTCGTAAACCGGGTATTGTTGAAATCGTCAGTGGCTTGGAATTATCGGAAGAAGTGGTAATCGAAGGGGCGCTGAAACTACGCGATGGTGCACAACTGAAAATCGTTAACGATAACCAGGCCATGGTGCAAGGAGGCAACTAATGATCCTTTCAGACTTATCGGTCAAGCGGCCGGTATTTGCCACGGTAATTAACCTATTGATCGTTACCTTCGGTATCGTTGCCTTCTTATTATTACCATTGCGCGAATATCCGGATACTGACTCTCCGATCATTACCGTATCCACCAAATATAATGGTGCGTCGGCGGCCATCGTCGAGACCAAAATTACCCAGGTTCTTGAAGACCGGATCAGTGGTATTGAAGGGGTTAAGAATATCACTTCGTCATCACGTGACGGTCGTTCCAGAATTTCCATTGAGTTTGATATTGATCGTGATATCGATGGCGCCGCCAATGATGTACGCGATAAAATTTCCTCGGAAATAGGCCGATTGCCCGAGCAGGCTGAAGCTCCGGAAATTCAAAAAGCCAATGATGATGAAGATGTCATTGTCTGGTTTACCCTGCAATCCGAAGTATTCAATACCCTGGAATTAACCGATTACGCTAATCGTTATATTGTCGACCGCTTTGCAGTGGTAAACGGTGTTGCCGAAGTAATGGTTGGTGGCGGTCGCACCTATGCGATGAAGATCGTGTTAAACCGCCAGGCAATGGCAGCGCGTGGAATTACTGTTGCCGACATTGAGAATACCTTGCGTGCTGAAAATATCGAGTTACCGGCAGGTGAAGTGAAATCGGTGGATCGTAACTTTAATGTCCGGGTTGCCCGCAGTTACACGACCCCGGAAGATTTTGCCCAGATGGTGATTACCCGGGGTGAAGGTAATTCTCTGGTGCGACTCGGTGATATTGCTCACGTTAGTGTTACTGCCGAAGATGATGAATCCCTGTTCCGCGGCTACGGCGAAAACATGGTGGGGCTGGGGATTATTAAACAATCTACGGCTAATACCCTGGATGTGGTTAAGGCCGCCAGAGCCGAGATGGATGCGATAAAAGATAATCTGCCGGCGGGCACTACGATCATTCCAAGCTATGACTCGTCCGTGTTTATCAAACAATCCATCGATGAAGTGTATAACACCTTAGGTATCGCCATGTTAATGGTAGTAACCGTGATCTTCATCTTCCTTGGTAACATCCGGGCGACCTTTATACCGGCGGTAACTGTCCCGGTAGCACTGATAGGCTCGATGATCGTGCTTTCTGCACTTGGTTTTTCGATTAACTTATTAACCTTATTGGCCCTGGTACTAGCGATTGGTCTGGTGGTTGATGACTCAATCGTGGTATTGGAAAATATTTACCGTCGAATTGAAGAGGGTGAAACGCCTCTGATGGCGGCATTCAATGGTGGCCGCGAAGTTGCTTTTGCCGTTGTCGCCACAACCTTAGTATTGGTGGCGGTATTTGTGCCATTGATTTTTTTATCGGGGGATATCGGTCGTCTGTTTACCGAGTTCGCACTGGCGATTGCCGCGGCGGTCATTTTCTCTTCGGTAACTGCACTTTCGTTAACCCCAATGATGTGTTCGAAGCTGCTGAAACACAGACAACGTAGCTCATCGTTGGGACAGATGCTGGATAAAGGCTTTGCGCGCCTGGAACAATCCTACGGAAATTCGTTAGTGTCTGTAGTTAAACAACCGATGATGATTTTGCTGGTCATGGTATTGGCGTTTGCCAGCCTGTGGGTACTGTTTGACAAATTGCCTTCGGAATACGCACCCAAAGAAGACCGTGGCAGCGCGTTTATGATCATGTCAGGCGCAGAAGGTGCCAGTTTTGAACGTAATGCTGAAAACATGACCAAAATCGAGTCTCGGTTAATGGAGTACTATGATGATGGTGTGCTTGAACGGGTATTAGTGCGGGTGCCTGGTTTTGGTGGTACCGGTGGCATCGCCATTATTGGCCTACCGGACTGGGAGGAGCGCAAAGTATCCTCATTCGAGTTTATGAACATGTTTAACCGTGACTTGTCGCAACTGACCGATGTCCAGGCATTTGTAATGATGCGCGGTGGCCTGGGTGGACGCAGCGGCGGTGGTCGTTCGATTGGGTTCGTATTGCAGGGTAATGACTACGAAGAACTGGCACGCTGGCGTGATATCGTTTTGGCTAAAGCCGCTGAGAATCCGAAAATCATTGGTCTTGATAGCGATTATAAAGAAACGTATCCGCAGTTAGTGGTCAGTATTGACCGTGCCCGAGCCTCAGATCTGGGTGTCTCCGTTGGTGATATTGGTAAAACGCTGGAAACCATGTTGGGTAACCGTCGGGTAACCACCTACCTGGAACGCGGTGAAGAGTATGACGTGATTCTTGAAGGTGACGAAGAAGATTACCGTAGTCCAAGCTCCATCGATAATCTGTACGTGCGTTCCTCATCGACTGGCGAATTAGTGGCGCTGTCAAACCTGGTAAGCATTCGTGAAAATGCCACCTCGTCGCGCCTGAATCGTTATAATCGTCTGCGTTCAATTACCCTGACTGGTGATGTCGCCGACGGCTATACCTTAGGCGAAGCACTGGATTACCTGAATGACATCGTTAAAAGTGAGTTGCCGGTGGAGGCTGCGGTTGATTACACCGGCCAGTCGCAAAAACTCAAAGAATCTGGCAATTCGATGTTGTTGGTATTTGGCCTGGCATTGTTGATCACTTACTTCGTATTAGCGGCGCAATTTGAAAGCTTCATTCACCCGCTGGTGATTATGATCACCGTGCCACTGGCACTAGTTGGGGCGCTGGCTGGCTTGTACCTGTTTGATATGAGCCTCAACGTATACAGTCAAATTGGTATTGTTATGTTGATCGGCCTGGCGGCGAAAAATGGTATTCTGATCGTTGAGTTTGCCAACCAATTACGGGATGCTGGTGAGCGATTTGAACAGGCGTTAATCCATGCTTCGAAACAACGTTTGCGTCCAATCGTTATGACTTCCTTTACCACCATCATGAGTTCAGTGCCTCTGGTATTGGCGACCGGTCCTGGTTCGGAAAGTCGTATGGTTATCGGTGTGGTCATCTTCTGTGGTGTGGCACTGGCTGCGATCTTCACCTTGTTTATCGTACCTGGAGCCTACTACTGGTTATGTCGAAATACCCACTCTCCAGAGTATATTAGTCAGCAGATTGAACAGCATCAAAAACAGGCAACCGCCAATTAATAGCTGAACTTCCAACCTTAAAAAGCCGGCATCGCCGGCTTTTTTGATTGCAAGACACCCACACTTATTAAGAAACCCACACTTATCAAGACACCCACACTTATCAAGACACCCATACTTAACAAGACACCCATACTTAACAAGACACCCATACTTACCGACACGTTGGCGGGATTTCAGAAAGCAGGTTTGGCATAAATCTTTACATTTTTGTTCTTCAGGCATTCCCCCATATGCTTTTAATTGTTAATGCTTTTATCCATAATGAATGGGTTAACAAAACTCCACAGGACTGGTGATCTTAATGATCTTGAAGAAGAATTTTTACTTTTGTCTGGCCTTTACTACGGCCGTGATGGGATGTTCGAGCGTTGAAAATGCCCCTGCCACAGAGACTCCGGCGGTTAGCGAACAAACCGCAGATTTACCTAAACATACACTTGAATATGTGCGTAGCGTTGAAGGCATTGATGAATATATGCTGAGCAACGGTCTGAAAGTGTTGCTGTTTAAGGATGACTCACAACCGAAAACTATGGTGAATATCACTTACCGGGTTGGCTCCGTCCATGAAAAGTATGGCGAAACCGGGATGGCACACTTACTTGAACATATGTTATTCAAAGGCTCGACCAATTATCAGGACATTGATAAAGAATTTAAAAAGCGCGGCATGGCATCCAATGCCAATACCTGGTACGACAGAACCAGTTATTTCGAGTCGTTTGAAGCCAATGAAGACTCATTGAACTGGGCACTCGGCATGGAAGCGGACCGTATGGTCAATGCGACTTTTACCGAGCAGCAGTTGCAAAGTGAAATGACGGTCGTGCGCAATGAAATGGAGCGCAATGAGAATTCACCGACCCGGATATTGATGGCTCGCCTGGCATCGGTGGCGAACCTCTGGCATAACTACGGCAATTCTACGATTGGCGCCCGCTCTGACGTAGAGAACTTTCCTTTCCCCAAACTTCGCGAGTTTTATAAGACCCATTATCGGGTCGATAATGCTACGTTAATCGTTGCGGGGCGGTTTGACATGGATAAAACCAAAGCCCGCATCGAACAGACGTTCGGGGCCATCGAGCAACCAGAACAAGCCGTTGAAACCCTATACACACGTGAGCCGACTCAAGATGGTGAGCGGGTAGTCAACCTGCGACGTACCGGTGATGTACCGTTTCTCGGTTTGTATTACCACGGCCCATCTGGCTTAGATCCGGACGCTGCAGCATTACAGGTATTGCAGGTAATTCTAGCTGATGGTAGTCGTGGACGAATCAAGAAAGACTTGATCGACACCGGACTGACTTCGGGTGGAACTCAAATGTCGTTTTTCTTGAAAGAAGCCTCGGCGTTGCTGTTTTTAGTGCAGGGTGAGAAAGACCAGAATATTGAATCCTTAAAACCATTAGAGTCGGCGCTGATACAGCTTGCTGAAGGTATCAATGAAAAACCGATAACCGCTGAGGAAGTGGAATTTGCCAAGGCCCTGCTTGCCAAGCAGGTAGAGCAGGAAATGCGCAACGCTACCGGAGTCGGGATGGCATTGGCGGAATATATTGCTAAAGGTGATTATCGTTACATGTTTTATTTCCGGGACCTGGTCGAGCAGGTTAGTGTCGAGCAGGTACAGGCGGTTGCTGAAAAATACCTGATCAGTTCAAACCGTACCCTTGGTCGCTTTTTGCCAACCGAAAACCCGCAGCGGGCGCACATGGCAAAAGTACCAGTAGCCAGTGAAATCCTCGGTGATTATGTTGGCAGGGAGGCTGTCGCACCTGGCGAGGTCTATGACAACACGGTCGAAAATATCAAAGCTCGGCTGTACACAGAAACCTGGGAGCAGGGCACTAAGGTCAGTGTTTATCCGAAAAAACTGCGGGGTGAGGAAGTGCTGATCAGCATGTATTTTCCAACCGCCAATGCAGATGATTTAACCAATGTCGGCAAAGCGATAGAACTCATTGGTAGCCAAATTAAAGCCGGCAATGAAAATTACAGTAAATCGCAAATTGCCGATCGCCTCGATCAATTGAAATCCACTGTATCATTTGGTTCGAACGCTGTTGGTGAATTTAGTATTGATATCAAAACTGATGTTACCAATATGCCTGCGGTGATCGATTTTATGGGCGAATTACTGGCTGCCCCTTCGTTCCCAGCCAAAGAACTAAATATCACCAAGAAGGGAATTATCGCTAGCCTTAATCAACAGCGAAACGAGCCAGGTAGTGTAGCGTTAAACAGTTATCGCCAGGCATTGTTTGACTACCCTGAAGGGCATCCTAAGGCATATATGGATATCGACCAGCAGATAGCCGCCATCAAGGCGATTGATAGCGTGCAACTTGAACAGTTATACAAGAAGTATTTTTCCATTGCCAATGGTCACATCGCCATTGTCGGGGCTGTCGATAGCAAGGCAGTCTCAGAGCACCTACAGGCGGTGCTGACTCCGTACACCAGCGATATTGAATATCGCTATATTCCGATCAGCATGCGCGACAAACAAGGGGTAGTGGTTAGTTCCGAAACCCCGGATAAGGCGAACGCTTCTGTCTATATGGTAAACCCGATTAAGATCAAATCGACAGATGATGATTATCCGGCGTTATTCATTGCTAATTCGATATTTGGGGGTGACCCATTTACCTCAAGAATCGGTGCGCGGATCCGGGTTAAGGAAGGATACAGCTATTCCGTTGGTTCAGGCATACAGGCCTCAAGTCAGGATGATACCGGGGTGTTCTATGCATCCGCGATTGCCGCCCCGGAAAATATGGATAAGGTCGTGGCTGCCTATCAGGAAGAAATCGACAAGGTAAATCAGCAGGGCTTTAGCGACGAAGAGGTGCAACGTGCGATTGATGGCTATCTGAGTTCACGCAAGCGTCAGTGGGCAAGTGATGCATACGTGGCGGGTATTTTAATTGATGCCAGTGAAGAAAATCGTGATTTGAACTACTACGACGAGCGGGTCAAAGATTATCAGAGCTTGACCACCGAAGATGTGAACGCTGCCTTTAAAAAGTACATCGGCTCACAGCAGCCTAATGTCTTTAAAGCGGGTGATTTTGCTAAAGGGCAGAACTAATTTATCCTGCCCTTTGATAAAGGGCAGGATTATTTCATAAAACGCCATTCAGATTGCTGCCATTATTCTTCGTGTTTTAAGGCCGCAAACGGGACACTGGTTGGCGTTACTTGCTCGCTAGGATAACAGCCTAGTACTTTAATAAATCGGGTCAGCTCGGTAAGCTTGCTCAAACACTCCTGCATCGCCACCGACTTCACATTTCCCTCCAAATCAATGTAGAACATTTCTTCCCAGGGACGCCCCTGAATCGGCCGCGACTCAAGTTTCGTCATATTGATGCCATATTGCTTGAGGATAACCAGGCAATCAACCAGAGCACCCGGTGTCTGGCCTGTGGCTAATATTAACGTTGTTTTCGCCGGAATCTGCTCAGCGACATCAACCGGTTTCCGGGCAACCAGGATAAAGCGGGAATGATTTTCATCCTGGTTGGCAATACCTTTTTGTAAGGCCTGTAAGTCGTATAACTGCCCGCCTTCTTCAGAACCGATTACCGCGACATTGGCTAGTTTTAGTTTCTGAGCCATTTGCATCGCATCCGCGCTACTCTCACAGTATTCAATACGGATCTGCTGCTGTTTATTTAAAAAATTGCTGCACTGTTGTACCGGTTGGGCATGGGCATAAATGGTGTCGATTTGCTCGAGGGTGGTATTGACCGCCGCTAACAGGCAATGCTCAATTGGCTGGGAGAGTTCGCCGACAATGGCGAGGTTGGTATGTTGCAACAAGTCATAGACCTCGTTAATGCTGCCTGAACTGGTGTTTTCAATCGGCAGCATGCCGTAATCGACATTGCCGGATTCGACCTCATTGAGAATATCGTTAAAACTGGCGCAGCCATATTCAATGATCTCTTCTGCGCGTCTTGAAAAGTAGCGGTGGCTGGCGAGATAACTGTATGAACCTTTATCGCCAAGATAAGCAACGCTAACGGTCGGCGTTTTAATATTGGGGTTCTTTAATTGCTGCAGGTAGGCTTGTTGGTTTAATACCGAGTCTTCAATAATTAACTGAAACAGCCGGGTAACATAGTGGGCATCCAGCCCAAGCTCCTTGCCCTGCTGAATTAATCTTACCAGGAGTTCCTGCTCTCGTTGCTGATCGCGAACCGGTCGTATGATATGGGCTTTGCTTTTTGCTACGTTGAGGGTTAACTCCCGACGCTTAGCCGCTAAACTCAATAATTGTTGATCTAACGCTGAGATTTGCTCGCGAATTTTCAGTAAATCCAATTGTTCTTCCATTGCCTGTCACCATGATTTTTTGCGCATAAAAAAACCTCCTTTCGGAGGTTTTTATCGTAATGCTTCGACGACAATCCCTCCGGTTAACACCGAATAAATGTCATAAAGTGAAGCACAGCGATCAAATGTTTCATATGTTTCGTGAAATTGTCGTTCGATTAATTTGACTAAATATTATTTGGCAATCCTCAGAGAAACAGGATTTACCCGAGCTATCCGTTACCCTGGTTACACAAGGCATTGTTTTTTATATCAGAACCGGCAACGAAAATTGCTATCTCAATCTACAGTAGGGGAGCGGTTAAAAACTGTCAACCGTTATTTGATTTAGTCAGGATTCTGGTAAAATAGCGTCAGGATTATAGTTAGGAATCGATAAGTGTTATGGCGTCATTACAGGATCAGCTTTTAAAAGCCGGTTTAACTACCAAACAAAAGGCCCGACAGGCGAATAGTGATAAGCGCAAACGCAACAAACAAAAGCGCAGTGGCGCACAGGTTGATGCTAGCCTGCAAGAGCAGGTCAAACAGGATTTACAGGTTGCCCGCGAGGAAAAGGCGAAAAAAGACCAGCAGCTTAATGCCGATCGCCAGCAGGCGCAGGCAGCGAAAGAACTGAAGCAACGTATTGCGCAGATTCTTGAACATCACAGCCTGAAGGGCATTGACGGTGAGGTAAAATTTAATTTCACCCAGGATAATAAGGTGAAAAGCCTGTTTATCGATGACAAAACCCATTCAGCACTGACTCGTGGCGTTCTTGCGCTTTGTGTGCTGGATGACAAATTTTACGTAGTCACTGAACAAACGGCCGAAAAGGTTGCCACCCTTGATGCCAGCGTGGTGCTGGTAAATCATGAAAACCAGGACCCACAAGCTGATGAGGATGACCCTTACGCCGATTATCAAATCCCAGATGATTTAATGTGGTAAATCGTTTACGTCCATTTTGTGGCCCGGTTCTTAATAAGTGCCGGGTCATTTTTATTTATTCGTTATTTAAGAACAGGAGCTATCATGGCGCTAATTCGTTTCATTTTAGGACGACTTATTTTGTTGTTTAACTTTATCTTTGCCCCGAAAAAAGCAAAGCGTGAGCCCGAGCAACAACAGGCACTAGACGCAAAAACACAGAGTTTCAGTCTCTACCAGCTCAATGCCTGTCCTTTCTGTGTCAAGGTTCGTCGCACGATTCGACGTGAAAACCTGAATATTGAACTTCGAGATATCAAGCAACAGCAGACATTGAACGAACTGGTTGCAAAAGGTGGTAAGCGCACCGTTCCTTGCCTGCGTATCGATAACGCCGACGGCAGTTCACAATGGATGTATGAATCCAGCGATATTGTTGATTATTTGCAGCGGGTCGCGCGAGCCGCTTAAATCCACCAGGTTAATTTATTATTAATTTGAAAAAGGGCAACGAGTTACATCGTTGCCCTTTTTTTATCAGCGGATTCCCTGATTAGGGAATCGCTACTCTTTGAAGTTTGTAGGCGCGAATTTTTTTAATCTCAGTTTTATCTGCCTGATAAGAGGAATTTTCACCGAATTTCAGAAAGTTTATTCTGGTTTACGCTGTCTTTGTCTATATACATTATCAGGGTGAACGTATGTTGATAAAAGTTAAGGATAAAAGCTCAGTTATTGTGGATGGCCGCCGCAGGTATATGACCGAGTCTGATGTTACCGATGAATCTGTCTACCAGCAGCGTCGCCAGTTGTTGAGAGGCTTGGGGTTTATTGGTGCCAGCACCTTGTTATGGACAAATGGTATTGTTGGTAGTGGCAAAGCGAGAGCGGATACCTTTAAAACCCAGGATCTTGACTTTGCAAAGTCAAATGCACAGACCGTCCCTGATGCGTTGACGCCAGAAGCTAAGGTGATCAGCCACAACAATTTTTATGAATTTGGTTCGCAGAAACATCAACCAGCTGAGAATGCGCAAAGCTTCAGGGTTAACCCATGGAGCCTGAAGGTTGGCGGCGAGGTAGAGAAGCCTTTTACCCTCGATTATGAACAACTGTTTTCTCAGTTTGTCATCGAAGAGCGCATCTATCGATTACGTTGTGTCGAAGCCTGGTCGATGGTAATTCCCTGGCTGGGATTTGAGCTTGGAAAGTTAATTAAGCGCGCCCAACCGACTAGTAAAGCCAGGTATGTTGCCTTTAAAACCTTGTACGACCCCGAGCAGATGCCGGGCCAGCGCAGTCGTTTGGTTGGCGGCGGTATCGATTACCCTTATGTCGAAGGGCTGAGAATAGATGAGGCGATGAACCCCTTAACCCTGTTATCCGTTGGGCTATACGGGAAAACCCTGCCGCCACAAAATGGCGCTCCAGTACGTCTTGTCGTGCCATGGAAATATGGTTTTAAGAGCATCAAATCTATCGTCGAAATTCAATTGACAGAAAAACAACCGCCTACCACCTGGAATATATTGGCGCCACACGAATATGGTTTCTATGCCAATGTGAACCCAGAGGTTGATCACCCAAGGTGGAGTCAGGCCAGTGAAAGACGCATCACTAAAGGTGGCTTGTTCACCCGTAACCGGATCAAAACCCAGATGTTTAATGGCTACGGTGAACAAGTGGCAGACCTGTATCGAGACATGGACTTGAGCAAAAACTACTAGATGATGACTCGCAGACCTTCCCGCGCGGCGTTAATTGCCGCGAAAATATGTATTCACCTGACAGCGCTTAGTTGGGTTGGCTATTATTATTTCCTTGCCATTACCGACCAGCTTGGTAGTGATCCGGTCAAAGGGATTATTCATTTTACCGGTATGTCGGCGTTAAACATGCTATTACTGACTCTGGCTGTCAGTCCTCTGGCAAGGAACTTTAACTTACCCTGGTTGCTGGGGTTTCGCCGCCTTCTCGGATTATATGTTTTCTTTTTTGCCTGCTTGCATTTGCTCAATTTCATCCTGTTTGAGTTGCAATTAGATTTTTCTTTGTTTATTGATGAGGTGATTGAGAGACCCTACATTACTCTTGGTATGCTCGCCTTTGTTATTCTGACGGCATTGGCAATTACCTCATTTAGACACCTAAAAAGGAAAATGGGGCGCCATTGGCAAACCTTGCACAATCTTATTTATGCCGCGGTAATATTGGTCGTTATTCATTTTTACTGGTCGGTTAAATCCGATATTACTGAGCCTGTCATCTATATATTGCTGATCATCGGTCTGCTGCTGTTTCGCCGTCAGAAATTGAGTTATTACCTTCGTCGTAAAGTGGCAAGAATCTCGCAGCAATAAGTGCAATTGTCATTGTGACTCAGTAAACTATCAGTCACTGACCTTAGCGTGCCTGTTTTAGAAAATGTCTGAAAATATCCTGGAAATACATCACAACGTAGAAACGGATGCCGATACTGCCGTGAGTATTCTGACAGCGATAACGCCGTTATCAGCAGGTAAAATAAAGCAGGCGATGCAAAAAGGTTGCGTATGGTTAACCTCAGGTAGTAAAACCAGCCGCTTGCGACGAGCCAACCGAATCCTGGCGCCGGGACAGCAACTGCATTTGTACTATAACGACGTGGTATTGGCGCAGCAGGTCGAACCGGCTCGACTGGTAACCGATGCTGGTGATTACAGCGTCTGGTATAAACCTTTTGGCATGCTGTCACAGGGATCAAAATGGAGCGATCATACCACCATCACTCGTTTTGTTGAGCAGACCCTGGATCCACAACGACCATGCCTGTTAGTGCACAGGCTTGACCGGGCAACATCAGGCTTAATAGTAGTCTCGCACACTAAATCCAGCACTCGGGCACTAACATCGGCGTTTGAAGGGCGGAAAACTCGCAAACGCTATCACGCCATTGTCTGCGGTAATGCATCCGAACTCACAGGTTTTAATGTTGAGAATGAATTGGATGGCAGGCACGCAGTCAGTGTGATCACATGCCTCGATTATCAGCCCGATACGAATCGTAGTATGGTGGAAGTCGAGATTAAGACCGGTCGCAAGCACCAGATTCGTCGTCATTTGAGCCAGCTTAAGCTGCCCATCGTCGGTGACCGATTGTATTCAGCGACAGATGATGGCTGGGATGAATCGGAAAACCTGCAACTTTGCTCCGTGTACCTGGCATTTCCCGCTCCAGGCAATGGCGAATTAAAGGAGTTTCATTTGCCACCGACCCTGGATATTCACCTCAGTTGAACCGAAAATCTGAACTCAAATGTCAAAACCATTATACGAGTTATTGAGACATCCCAAATCTAGTTATTAAGACACCCACATTAACCGAGTTATAAATCATGTAATTAAGACACCCACATTAACCGAGTTATAAATCGTGTTATTAAGACACCCACATTAACAGCTCTGTTATTCTTCAACAATTTATCAAGACACCCATAATAAATTTGCTCTGCTATTGCGGGTTAAATCGTCATAAGGTCAATGCATAAACTTGAAAATAAGCGAAGGGCATTCTCGTTTAATCCTCCTAATCGGTTTCAATCAAGCCTTTAATCGAGATGGCTATGGTGGGTGTCTTGTTAACATGTCTTTGTGTTAATTCATGGGTGTTTATTGCAGGTTATCTGTGTCCAGGCATACCGGCGTTCCAGGATGACAGGCCTTAGCATGGGTGTCTTAATTAGGTATTAGGTGGGCTCTTTTTGGGTGGGTGTCTTAATTAGGCACTTATCTTTGCAGATGACTATCGCCAGTTAATGGCGTAGATATTCATCGATACCGTGATCTCCCTCCTCCTTCTTATTGCACGTGTTTGACTACAAGGGTATTAAAGAAATGGCTTGCTTAGTATGGGTGTCTGTGTAACAGGTTTGCTAACGTCCCCGCATAGGTTGGGGAAATTTTCAAGTTGATTGCAGGTCGATGTCTGTTCGTTGCAATGGGGAGGGGGTGACATCGCCAACAGCGATTAAACCGGGCGATGTCTGAGGTTGTTTATGCGCAGTTTGCCATATTTTGCTCGTCTCCTGCGACGCATTCAGTTTGCTCTGGAACTACGGACAACGCATGTTCAAGGTCGGCAATGATATCGTCCACATGCTCTAACCCCACGGCGATGCGAATCAGGCCGTCGCTGATCCCTGCTTCCAGTCGCTCTTCCGGAGAATACGGAGAGTGGGTCATTGATGCAGGGTGTTGAATCAATGATTCGGCGTCACCCAGGCTTACGGCGATCGAGAACAACTCGGTTGAGTTTATCATCGCTTTGCCATCTTCCAGTCCGCCAATGATCTCAAAACCAATGACGCCACCGGCACCAAGCATCTGTTTATCCATGTACGGATTGCCGGGATGATTTTTAAGACCCGGATAATAAACCCGTTTTACTTTCGGATGTGCTTCAAGGTACTCAGCAACAATCTGAGCTGACTGACAATGTTGTTTGACACGAATGGCCAGCGTTTTCATTCCCCGTAAAATTAACCAGGCGTCATGTGGGCTCATAGTCGCGCCAATATCTTTTAGCACACTCAGCTTTATTTTCTCAATCATACTGTTGCTGCCGCAGACAATGCCTGCAACCACATCACCGTGACCGTTTAAATACTTGGTTGCGCTATGGATGACGATATCGATCCCATATCTAATCGGTTGTTGCAGAATCGGGGTTAAAAAGGTGTTATCGACAATAGAGATCAGCTGGTGCTTTCGCGCTACATTACCAAGCATCTCCAAGTCTATGACGTCCAGGGTTGGGTTAATAGGCGTTTCGGCAAATATCACTTTGGTATTTTCTTTTACAGCGGTTTCGATGCTTCCTTCTTGGGTCATGTCGACAAAGGTGACCTCAATGCCAAAACGAGTCAGCTGATGACGGATTAACGCATAGCTGCACCCGTATAATGCTTTCGAGGCAATTAAATGATCACCCGCAGATAAGTTGGTTAGCAAAGCGGCGGAGACTGCACCCATGCCGGTTGCGGTGGCCGCAGCATCTTCCATGCCCTCGAGTTGAGCAACCTTCATCTCAAACTGCCTGACCGTTGGGTTGCCGAGTCGAGAATATATATACCCGGATGATTCACCAGCGAATCGTTCCCCACCTTGCTCGGCATTATCGAATACAAAGGTTGAGGTCTGGTAAATGGGCGTAGTCAGGGCACCGAACTGCTCGTCCTTAATCCTGCCCGCATGAATGGTTGCTGTTTCAATATGATTGTATTTGTTTTTCATAACCTTACATCCCGTTTTTTATTATCGTTTTATTAAGTCGCATGAAAGCATGTCTGTTATTTCCTGTTCAGCAAGGTTCAAGCCAGTATTTTTTAATCCTTTTATATCAGTATCTTATGGTTTGTTTTGTTTGCGACTTTACATGTGTTTGTCATGTTTTTATTACGATTTTCAGGGTGGTTTGAGTGATTTTAATTTTTGTATTGTTTTTATTACGAATGTCATTTATATATTACAGTTAGGTGCTTGTTAATATTGCTTGGGGACATGAATGCGTTTGGCGGTGGAATCGGAAGACAGGGTAGGGATGACTCAGGAAATTCTCGCTAAAGTCGCTGATCTTGGGGTTAATCTGGTAGCGATGGAAGTGACCAAATTTCATACTTATCTGAATCTGGACAACGACCATCTGGATTTGATGCGCGAGTTGCTGGCGATTCCCGGAGTAAAGCAAGTTAACGCAATTGAATTGCTGCCCGGCGAGCGGACAGCAAAACAATTACAGGCAATGCTGGCAAAAATACCGGAGCCGATACTGGATATTGATCGTGATGGGCGAATATTAATGGCTAATCAGTCGGCTCTGGATGCATGGCGACAATATAAGGGGCAGGCAGGTACCAAAGATTTAATTGGCATCATGATCACGTCCTGTATCGAACAGAAGCTCAGGGTATTCCTGACTGAACAATCGGTTACCCAGGAAATTACTTTTGCTGCCAATCAATATTTCTGTGATATCACCCCGGTAAAAGTGGATGGAAAGGTTCAGGGGGCGCTACTTGTGCTTCGTTCATTAGCAGATGTGGGCCGCCATTTAGCCGCAACCCAACTGACCGACCGTGGTGGCTTTGATAATATCGTCGGTCACTCCCTGAAATTAACCCAAGTTATCGAGCAGGCGCGCAAGTTTTCAAACCTTGAATTGCCAGTACTGATTCAGGGCGAAACTGGCACCGGTAAAGAACTGCTTGCCAGAGCCATGCATGATAATAGTCGCCGCGCCCGCAAACCATTTCTTGCCATAAACTGTGCCTCACTCGCCGAACATTTACTAGAAAGTGAGTTATTTGGATACGCTGCAGGGGCGTTCACAGGAGCAACAAGTGGCGGTAAACCAGGATTACTGGAACTTGCCGATGGCGGTACGGTGTTCTTAGATGAAATTGCTGAAATGTCGGTTTACCTGCAGGCAAAATTGCTACGCTTTTTGCAGGATTACCGTTTTCGTCGGGTTGGTGGGGTTAAAGAAAAACAGGTTGATGTACGGATCATCAGCGCGACCCATGAACCTCTAACCAGTCTGGTTGAAGATAAACAATTTCGGGAAGATCTATTTTATCGCCTCAATGTCCTGAATTTGACGTTGCCGCCACTGCGGGAACGTTCCGGTGATATTCCTCTTCTGTTAGAGCAGTTTATTAAAAATGCGGCGACGCAAATTAATCAACCATTGCCGACAATTTCCCCTGAGGTGTTAAAGAAATTACAAAGCTACGATTGGCCGGGAAATGTCCGGCAACTACAAAACACCCTGTTCAGAGCCGTCGCTCTTGCCGAAGGTGGCGAGATTCGCGATATCTCGTTACAACAAGGTGCACAGGATTCACAACAACATGGTAATACCCGTTATAACGAATCTTTGGATAACTCACCAGCTTTGCCCGTAACTTCTGAACAAGACGCGAATGCGGTTGATTATCGTGACCTGCATCACGCTCATCAGACTTTTGAAAAACAACTGTTACAGCGCTTGTTGCCCCTTTACCCGAGTACCCGAAAGCTGGCCGAACGCCTCGGCGTCTCTCACAACACCATTGCTATAAAGTTAAGACAGCATGGCTTACAAAAAAATCGTTAAGGAACTATCGATGTTAAACAAGATTCAATTCAATAGTCAGCTAATAACCCCATCGAAAATCGTCTGTATTGGGCGTAATTACGTCGACCACATTACCGAGTTGGGGAATGCAATCCCTAAGGAGATGGTGGTGTTTATGAAACCTAATTCGGCGATAACGCAACAATTAATGGCAACCCATCAAGAACCTTTGCATTTTGAAGCCGAGTTAGCGTTTTTATACCAAGGCGGGAGGTTTTCTGCGGTAGGCGCTGGCCTAGACCTGACTAAGCGAGGTTTGCAAAACCGTCTAAAAGAAAAGGGCCTGCCGTGGGAACGGTCAAAAGCGTTCGATGGCTCGGCGCTGTTTAGTGAATTTGTTGCCATTGATTCATTAGATGATCTTAGCATTGAACTGGATATTGACGGTGCACCTCGCCAACGCGGAAGTGTGACGATGATGATGTATTCGCCAGACGTTATTCTCAAGCAATTGCAACCGTTTATGACATTGCAGGATGGTGATGTGGTGATGACCGGCACGCCGAAAGGTGTAGGGGAAGTTAGCAAAGGTTCATTGTTCGAAGCGCGAGTAAAGCAACGCGACAAGCTCTTGGTGACCCAGACTTGGAAAGCGCGCTAACATCAAACAACGGATAACAACTTACCGCTTATGGCTTACAGCTTATGACTTACAGCATACAGCTTGCAGCCAGGAAACCAGATTAACTACTCTGGTTTCCGCCTAACCGCCAATAAACTTTACTTTAAACCCGGATTTTTCCAACTCTACTTTGATGACGTCGCGCTTATCACCTTGAATTTCAATAGTCTCATCAACTACAGTGCCACCGGTTCCGCATTTTTGCTTTAACGTTTTCGCCAGTGCTTTTAACTCTTTGGGTGCTAGTCCTAAGCCGGTAATGGTTACCACGCCTTTACCCTTACGACCCTTGGTTTCCCGTCGCACCCTGGCAATCCCATCGGAAGGCGTGATGGTTGGCTCTTGTGGTTCGTCTTTGATACGGCCGCCATCGGTAGAAAATACTAATTTTGATAATTGATCACGCATCATCTGTTCACTTAATACATTCGGGGGAATAGTTGAGGATTATACCGGCAATGGGTTTCACTGCCCAGAAACAAAAAACACCCGCTTGCGCAGGTGTTTTACTCATAACTAGTACAAAGCTGTTTTACAGCTTGCTTTCCAACTCTGGTAATACGTCGAACAGGTCTGCGACTAATCCGTAATCTGCGACCTGGAAGATAGGCGCTTCCGCATCTTTGTTAATGGCAACGATTACTTTCGAGTCTTTCATACCGGCCAGATGCTGAATCGCACCAGAGATACCTACGGCAATGTACAAGTCAGGCGCAACGATTTTACCAGTCTGACCTACTTGCATGTCGTTTGGCACAAAGCCTGCGTCAACCGCCGCGCGTGATGCGCCGATAGCAGCACCAAGCTTGTCGGCGATACCTTCCAGTAACTGGAAGTTTTCGCCATTTTGCATACCGCGACCACCAGAGATAACCACGGAAGCGGCACCTAAGTCAGGGCGTTCCGACTCAGTAAACTCATCTTTAATGTGGGCAGAAACACCTGCATCAGTGGCATGGCTTAAAGATTCTATCGTTGCATTGCCGTCGTTAGCTACCGCATCAAATGCTGTTGCTCGCACGGTAATGACTTTTTTGCTATCCAGGCTTTGCACCGTTGCAATCGCGTTACCCGCATAAATTGGACGCACAAAGGTATCCGCAGATTCAACCGCAATGATGTCGGAAATTTGCGCCACGTCTAATAAAGCAGCAACGCGAGGCATGAAGTTTTTACCTGTGGTGGTTGCACTGGCAAGAATGTAGTCATAATCATTGCTGATTTCATTGACCAGCAGGCTAACATTTTCCGCCAGTTGTTCAGCATAGGCCGGGTTGTCTGCGACTAATACTTTAGCTACACCATTTGCTTTGGCAGCTTGTTCGGCAACGGCCTGGCAATTGCTACCAGCAACCAATACATCGATGTTGCCACCAATTTGTTGTGCTGCGCTCAGTGTTTTCAGCGTTTCCGCTTTCAGGCTGTTATTGTCGTGTTCTGCAATTACTAAAATGGCCATTAGATCACCTTCGCTTCATTTTTTAATTTTTCAACCAGCTCATCCACTGTCTCAACCACAATACCCGCTTCACGTTGTGCCGGCGGCGTAACTTTCAAAAGCTTAGTGCGAGGTGATAAATCGATTCCTAAATCTGCCGCAGACTTTACATCTAATGGCTTGCGCTTGGCCTTCATGATGTTTGGCAACGATGCGTAGCGAGGTTCATTAAGGCGTAAATCGGTAGTAATGATAGCCGGAAGGTTTAGGCTAAGGGTTTGTAAACCGCCATCGACTTCACGAGTTACCGAAACCTTTTCACCGTCAACCACAACTTCAGAGGCAAAAGTGCCTTGGGCATAACCGGTTAATGCAGCCAGCATCTGACCAGTCTGATTATTATCACTATCGATTGCCTGCTTACCCATCAAGACAATCTGAGGTTGTTCTTCGGCAACGACTTTCTGTAGTAATTTAGCAATGTTAAGCGCGTCCAGGTTGCCTTCCGCTTCAATCTGAATTGCCCGGTCTGCCCCTAACGCTAAAGCAGTACGCAGTTGTTCCTGGCAGGACTTATCACCGATAGACACGGCAACGATTTCACTGGCAACGCCTTTCTCTTTCAGGCGAACTGCTTCTTCTACCGCGATTTCACAAAATGGATTAATGGCCATTTTGGTATTGGTTAAGTCAACGTCACTTTGATCGGCTTTAACCCGAACCTTAACGTTATAGTCAATCACTCGTTTGATTGGCACTAAAATTTTCATATCAACCCCATGGTGCCTGCGGCACGAATCGTCATTTTTGCAGATAACTTACTTCACTTACTGGCTAAATTCAATCAAGTGTTTTAAATTATCGTTTGAAACTTCTTGTTGTGTGCATCAAAGAGTACTTAGGCCGGTTAAAAAGGTCAATGACAACCGGGAGCGAAACTGATATTTCGCAATCTCATTAAGTGTTCACGTAGGTTTCCGCACGATAAAGTGGTATAACGTACACAACAAATAAAATGATAATGATTACAACGAGTATTTAAGGGGGTTTACGTGGAACGTGAATCAATGGAATTCGATGTCGTGATTGTTGGCGCCGGTCCATCGGGATTATCGGCGGCAATCCGATTGATGCAGCAAGCCCAGGAAAGCGAACAGGAACTAATGGTCTGTGTTGTAGAAAAAGGCTCGGAAGTCGGAGCTCACATATTATCGGGTGCGGTATTTGAACCACGCTCGCTGGCAGAGTTATTTCCTAATTACCAGGAGCTTGGCGCGCCACTTAACAGCAAAGTTAACGGCGATGACATTTATTATCTGAGCGGAGCCGACAAAGGCACCAAGCTGCCGGGGTTTGCGACGCCAAAAACCATGCATAATGATGGTAACTATATTGTTTCAATGGGCAATGTCTGTCGTTGGCTGGCCGAACAGGCAGAAGCGATGGGAGTCGAAATTTTCCCGGGATTCCCGGCGCAACAGGTTATTTATGAAGATGGTAAGGTTGCCGGCGTCATTACTCAGGATATGGGACTGGATCGTGATGGCAATCCAAAGGACTCTTATATGCCCGGTATGGAACTGCGGGCTAAATACACCATCTTTGCTGAAGGCTGCCGCGGCCATTTAGGTAAGGAATTGATTGCCAAATTTGCCCTCGATGAAGGTAAGTCGCCGCAGCATTACGGCATAGGCTTTAAAGAAATCTGGGATATCGATCCGGATAAACATCAGGAAGGCCTGGTGGTACACACAGCGGGCTGGCCACTGTCGGGCGACACCACAGGTGGTGGTTATTTGTATCATGCGGAAAACAATCAGGTATTTGTTGGTCTTATCGTTGACCTTAACTATTCAAATCCGCATTTAAGTCCGTTTGATGAGTTTCAGCGAATGAAGCATCATCCGGTTTACAAGCAGTACCTTGACGGTGGTAAGCGGGTGTCATACGGGGCTCGGGCACTGGCAAAAGGTGGATACAACTCGTTGGTGAAAATGACCATGCCGGGTGGCGTCCTGGTGGGTTGCGACGCCGGCACCATAAACTTCGCCAAAATCAAGGGTAACCATACGGCGATGAAGTCTGGCATGTTAGCGGCAGAAACCATTTTTGCAGCCCTGGCAGCAGGTGACGAAGGTGGTAATGACTTAACCGCATTTACCGAAAAGTTTGAGTCTTCCTGGTTATATGACGAGCTATACAACAGCCGTAATTTCGGTCCGGCAATGCACAAGCTCGGCACCTTTTTTGGTGGCGCCTACAATACCCTGGATCAAAACCTGTTTGGCGGGAAGTTGCCGTTTAATTTTAAAGACGATACTCAGGATTACGCACAACTGAAATTAGCCAGCGAAGTGCCGATGATCCATTATCCAAAGCCAGACGGCGTCTTAAGCTTTGATAAATTAAGTTCGGTATTTCTTTCCAATACCAACCATGAAGAAGAGCAGCCATGTCACCTGCAATTAAAGGATGCGGAAATACCAATCACGGTCAATTGGCCTAAATATGGTGAGCCGGCGCAACGTTACTGTCCGGCTGGCGTTTATGAAGTCGAGGAAAGTGATGAGGGCGCGAAATTTGTGATTAATGCACAAAACTGCATTCACTGTAAAACCTGTGATATTAAAGACCCAAGTCAGAACATTACCTGGGTGACGCCAGAAGGAACGGGTGGACCGAATTACCCGAATATGTAACTAACAAAAAAGGCGCGTTTAGCGCCTTTTTTTTTATGGTGACTAAAATTTCCACAAGGTGACTAGAGGTGTCGAAGGGTGACCAGTTTGTCTCGGGGCTACCTACGAACCTATTAGGAATTGCCTTAAGGCACCCGAGACCTGAAACCTGAGACCCGAATCCTTGTCTGTTAAGGTTGCAGCAAATACGTCTGCCACTGTCCATCTACATTTTCAAAGCACAAGCGATCATGTAATCGATTCGCCCGGCCTTGCCAGAATTCAATGTAATGTGGAACCACACGATAACCGCCCCAAAATTCCGGTAAAGGCACCTGTTTGCCAGAAAACTGCTGTTCAAACTGTTTTTCTTTTTGGTGCAATTCGTCTTTGCTGGCGATTTTCTTACTTTGTTTGGATGCCCAGGCGCCGATCTGGCTGCCACGACCACGACTGTGGAAGTAGGCTTCGGATTCCTGTGCGGTTATTTTCTCAACCTTCCCTTCAATGCGCACCTGACGTTGTAATACCGCCCAGTGAAACAATAAAGCTACCTGGTTATTGTCATTTAGTTCCTGGCTTTTGCGACTACCATAGTTGGTATAAAACACAAATCCTTTTTCATCGAAGGATTTTAACAACACCATCCTGGAGGAAGGCTGCCCCTCGGCACTACAACTGCTTACCGACATGGCTTCTGGTAATAAAATGCCAGATTTATTGGCATCCTGAAACCAGGTGTCAAACAACGCGAATGGAGATTTATCCTGGGGAACGTCAGCCATTGGCATTGCCACGCCCTGGCCAAAGGTGAATAAACAGCGAATTTTTTCTAAAAGAGTCATGGCGTTAGAAAGTGAGTAAATAATGTCATTTTAACAGCATTGCTGAGTCAGAAGAAATTGTTAATACCATAAATGTGAGGTACACAAGTTTTAACTATTTTCGTGATTACCGGAGGTATTGCCAGTAAATGCCGAGCGCAGCCAATACGGATGATGAATGAATTAATATCAATTGTATTTCTCTGTAACCTATTAACATTATTAGGTTTTATTGCTTTGATTTGGCAAAATCTAAAATCTGTACTGTAATTAAAGTGTCATAAAACAATAATAAACTTGAGATCTTTTTAAGTGCCCCCTTTATCTATCATGAAACTAAATAGTGTTCATTACATTGAGACGCCCTATGCGGGGATCAGTGAAGCGGACTATCAAATAGAAAAGAAACGCTTACAGGTTGAATTGCTGAAAATTCAACAGAGACTCGTTCGCGAGAATCAGCGCCTCGCCATTACATTTGATGGTCGCGATGCGGCAGGTAAAGGTTCTACCATCAAGCGTTTTACCGAATTTTTAATTCCCAGTTTCTTTGATATTGTTGCCCTTGGTATTCCTACCCCATCGGAGTCAAAATATTGGTTCCGTCGTTACGAAAAACACCTTCCAAAACCGGGCAAAATCGCCTTTTTCGACCGCTCCTGGTACAACCGCGCGCTGATTGAGCCAGTAATGGGGTACTGTACAGAGCCTCAATATAAATACTTTATGAATAAAGTGCTTGATTGGGAGCATAAGCAAATCGATAACGGCCTGTTATTAGTCAAATTCTATCTGTCGGTAGATGAAGAAACCCAGTTACTCAGGTTTGAAGACCGGATACGAAATCCACTCACCTATTGGAAGTTTTCTGATAATGACCTCAAGGCTCGTAAAAAGTGGAAACTTTATACTGAGTACAAATTACAAATGCTGGCAAGTACCTCTTCGGTGAAATCCCCATGGGTTATTGTTCAGGGCAACAAAAAACGCGAGGCACGTTTAACTTGTATGCTACATTTAGTCAGACTGCTGGGCGAAGATGATTTCACCCCATTAACCGGAGAGCAGATTGTTAAAAATCAGGAAATTGAGGTGGCCGGGGTCAAATTTAAAGGGTTAAGTTTGCGCCAGATAGCCGTGCTGGAAGAATTGCAGGAGCAGGCCGACAACCTTCAGGGAAGTAGGGAAGAGGACTTTCAGGCCAGTAAAACTGAGTAGCCATTATGACGTCAGAATCAAAGAAATCGACTTTACGAGAGACTATCGGTCTGCCCACCATCGCTTCTGCCGGTGGTCTGGTATATAACGACTCCCATCACATTTTGTTAATGTTTAAACGTGGTAAATGGGATATGCCAAAAGGGCGCATCGAAGAAAATCAGGATGTTGCCCTAACCGCCCTGCGGGAGGTTAACGAGGAGACGGGACTGGTAATTGATAAGCTGCATATTACCGGCAAACTGGTATCGACCTGGCATACGACACGCCATGGTAATACCAAATACCTGAAAAAAACTCACTGGTTTTTGATGAAATACAGTGGTGATGATGATGAAACTGCACCGCAGGTGGAAGAGGGTATCATCGAGTGTCGCTGGGTTCACTTGAGCGATTTACCGGAATATCGAGAACTATTGACCGCCCGAGTTAATTATGTGGTGGATTTCTGGCATCAGAATCTCGCCTATGAGCCGAGAAAATAGCGCATAAAAAAACAGGGCAGTTTGCCAACAAGATGACAAACTGCTCTAGATAATCCTCAGATAATTACTTCACGGTCCAGCCGCCATCCAGGACCAGAGCCTGACCAGTCATATTTCGTGCATTCTTTGAGGCCAGAAATTCAACGGTATGGGCAATTTCCTCAATGTCGATAAAGGACTTTTTCGGCATCGGTTCGAGCATGATTTTATCAATCACGTCCGCCTCACTCATACCATGTTGTTTGGCCTGGTCGGCGATTTGTTTTTCCACCAGAGCCGTCTTAACGTAAGCCGGACAAATGGTATTAATGGTAATGTCCGTGTCCGCGGTTTCCAGCGCGATGACTTTTGAAAAACCAATTAAGCCATGCTTGGCAGCCACGTAAGCCGACTTGAATGGTGAAGCAACCAGGCCGTGAATCGAGCCGATATTGATGATGCGTCCAAAACCCTGGGCGCGCATTTTTGGCAGCATCCTTTGACAGCTGCGAGTAGGGCCAACTAATAAAACATCTAAAATCAGTTGCCATTTATCCATGGGAAAATCTTCCAGTCGCGAGACGTGCTGAATGCCGGCATTATTGACCAGTACATCAATGCGCACGCCATTGAGACTTGCCATTAAATTATCTAAATCTTTACTGCTGGTGACATCCAGTGGGTAACCGCTGGCGCTCACCCCGTTTTTTTTGAGTTCAGTCAATGCCTCGTCAACCCGTTGCTGATTGATATCGGTGATGATCACCTGGTGGCCCTTGAGTCCCATCGACTTTGCGATGCCAAAACCAATTCCGCTGGCGGCACCGGTAATTAAAAAGGTTTGTGCTGTCATAAATTACTGCTCCAAAAATGTACGTATCGCATCGGCTTTGTCCTGAATTGAGAAAATACCGTCCAGGTGACCCCACATGCCTTCAATTTCATCGTACTGCGACGACTCACCGATTAACTCATGGGCTTTTTGGGCCATCGCTGGGAATAGAAGTAAGTCATTAGTCGCTGGCAGGAACAGGGTTTTCGCCTTGATTTGTTTCATCGCTCCAGCAAGATCATTGTTATAGCCGGCAATAAAAGTCTGGCAGGCGCGAACCAGATAGAGGATGTGATTGGCATCAATCACTTCGGCGCGTTTTTCTGCTGCGCCATAGAGCCAGTCAACGACTGCATAGCTGGCATTGATGTCCTGTAACGGCTCTTTTTGTAACGCTGTGTGGTTAGGGTTTGACGCATTAAAAATTGCCGGGTGCATAGCTTCCTGAGTAATGATCGCCAAAGACTGAGTTAAGCCGGTGATTGGCTTTTCCTTGCCATAGTAATTGCCCTGTTGCCAGTTTGGATCCTGCTTAATGGGGAAGGCCCATTTTTCCAGTGCTGCGGTCAACCAGGCATCCGATTCGGCGACACCAATAACCGATACCATACGCTCAACCATGTCAGGGTAGGCAACCGCCCAGTCGATCGCTTGCATGGAACCCATTGATGGGCCAACGACAGCGTGCAGTTTCTTAATACCCAGGCTGTCCAATAAGGCTTTTTGTACATTGACAAAATCGCGAATGGTTACCACAGGAAATGTCAGGCCATAGGGTTTACCGGTTCTCGGATTAATGGATGCCGGACCTGTGGTAATGACATTAGGATCATTGGCGCTGGCATTAACCAGGGTATCTGAGCTGATCACATAGAATTTATCAGTATCTATGGCCTTACCAGGTCCAATAATAGCGTCCCAGTAGCCGGGCAGTGGATCGCTTTCGGCATACTTGCCGGCCGCGTGACTGGTGCCGGTAAAGTAATGGGTAATTAAAATCACATTGGATTTGTCTTTATTTAGCTCGCCATAGGCTTCCCAGCCAATATTGACGGTGTCTATAGTTGAGCCATTAAAGGTTTGAAAATTATTCAGGCTGAATTGTTGCTTCTCAACCAACATGGTTTGCGCCCACACTGAACTGGCGCAGACAGATAAAGTGAGAATCAAGAGTTTTAATATTTTCATTATTGTTACCTTATTGTTCTTCTTAACTAGTTAATAATCTTTAGTTATTCACAGTTTAGAACAGAATGAACAAGCCAATGGCTATTGCCAGGCCAATCAGCGGCACGACACCGGTCATTGCAAACATCGACCAATAGGCGCTGGCGTGGGTTTCCTTACAAATCGCCCGTATGGTGGTTACCACATACCCATTGTGAGGCAGGGTATCCAGTGCACCAGAGCTGATTGCTACGACCCGGTGCAGTTCTTCGGGTTCGACACCCTGATCAATATAATGCGGGGCGATTAACGGTAATGCAATCGCCTGGCCGCCGGAAGCAGAACCCGTTAGTCCGGCAATCACACTCACGGCTACAGCAGCTCCGATTAATTCATTACCCGGAATCTGAGTCATCACCTCCACGGCTAACTGAAAGGCATCGGTCGATTTCGCCACAGCACCAAAACCGACTACCGCGGCAGTATTACCTATGGCGATCAGTGCACCAGTAGTGCCCTCGCTTACCGCATGATTGATATTATGAAAGTGCGTCGCGTTAATGATCATAATACTGAGTACACCGCCGCCGAGTGCCAGGATCAGAGCATTGTGGCCAAACATATCGTGAAAGCCGAAGGAAATCGCCAACACCACCAATAGCGGAATCAAGCCAGTGATCGGGTGTGGATAATCACGTTCAGGAATGTGTGGATCGTCGTCACGGCCTACAAAGGTTTCCCCATTGGCCACGGCTTTGGTAATCATTCGCTTTAACCACCAGTAGCCAAACAACGCCATAAATACCGCAACCACCAGGCTCACTTCCCAGCCAGCGTATGGTGAGGTACCTAGATATTTAATAGGGATCCAGTTTTGAATTTCCGGTGAACCAGCAGAGGTCATGGTAAAGGTTACCGAACCGAATGCCAGTGCCGCTGGAATAAAGCGCCGTGGCAGGTTAGCATCTTTAAACAAACTCAGTGCCATTGGATACACCGAAAACGCTACGACGAATAGATTGACCCCACCATAAGTTAAGATGGCGCAGGCGGCGACCACAGCAAATACCGCCTTTTTCATTCCCAGGCGATCGACAATCCAGCGGGCCACGCTGTCAGCTGCTCCCGTGTCTTCCATAAATTTACCAAAAAGAGAACCCAGCAAAAACATGAAGAACCAGGAGGCGATAAAACCGGTAAAGCCTGACATATAGGTAGCGACAAAATATTCATCACCGGTAAGAAGGGCCATTTGATTCGAAATGGCGACGAGCAGTGCACACAGCGGCGCACTGATAAAGAGGTTCATTCCCCGCATGGTCAGCACGATCAGTAAAACTAATCCTCCGACCAAACCCAGCATACTTAACATAGGTATTCCCTGAACTAATGATATTGATTGTATTGGTGATCGAAAGAAACTGTGCTGCAACGGTGAAGTTACCATCCGTATATTTATATTAACGAGCGGTTTCCGACACTTAAGACAAATTGTGCGCGAGAATAATGATGCTGGGTATAGTACTTAAGTATGAGTTACTTTTATTCACCTATCCGCTAGATTTATTTTTGATTGAAAAAAATACTGCAAACTAAATGAGTTGAACTTGCTGTTCATAGCAAGTCAATATAGCAACAAACATAACAAGAAAAATTCCAATCCAATTGGGGGAGATATGAAGTCAACTTATACTAATTCGCGCAAAACACTTTGCGCATTGGCCGTCAGCGCCGCAATCTTCGGACCAGTGACCGCTTCGGCACAGGAAGAGCAGGAAGCGCTCGATAGTGCCGGCCTGGAGCGCATCGAAGTTACCGCCCGTAAAACCGTTGAAAACCTGCAGGAAGTGCCAGTGGCTGTTACGTCGATTGGTTCAGAAGAGCTCGCGACAAACGGCATCGAAGTACTGACTGAAGTTCAGCAGTTCTCGCCAAATACCACTTTACAGCGCAGCCGAGGAACTAACTCAACCATTACCGCATTTATTCGTGGCGTGGGTCAGCAAGACCCTCTTTGGGGTTATGAGCCGGGTGTCGGTATTTATGTTGATGACGTTTATATCGCCCGTCCACAGGGTGCGGTTCTTGACCTGCTTGATGTAGAACGCATTGAAGTTTTACGTGGTCCGCAGGGTACTCTATACGGTAAGAACACCATTGGTGGTGCAATTAAGTATGTCACCAAGGAAATGAGTGGTGATGCAGAGCTGAATATCCAGGGGACTATCGGCTCATACAGTCAGGCAGATATCAAAGCTACAGGTCAGTTACCGGTAATTGATGACATGCTGTATCTGGGATTCGGTATCGCATCATTGCAACGTGACGGCTTTGGCGAGTACCTGCAGGTTGATCCTCAATTGGGCGACCAGGATAAAGAAAACTACAACAAGGATGTAGTAGCCGGACGTTTAACACTCGAGTTTCGTCCTAGCGATGATTTATTCTTCCGTTTAAATTATGACAAAACCGAAGACGAATCGAACTCTAAAGGTGGCTATCGATTATTGCCAAGTATTCTTACCGATGCGCCAGTACCTGACAGCGTTTACGACTCATATACCTCGTTACCAACCTGGAATAAAGTTGAACTTGAGGGCTATAGCCTGACCGCTAATTGGGATATCTCTGCCACCAGTAGTTTAAAGTATACTTTTGCAGACCGTGAGAGTTATTCTCCAACCAACATAGATTTTGATAATACACCGTTGCGTATCTTTGATGTACCAGCTATCTACGATGATGAGCAAACTACACACGAGCTGCAATTCAATAATATCGGCGATAATCACAAATTTGTTGCCGGTCTTTACTATTATGACGCAGAATCCTGTGGCCAATTCGAGGCTATCTTAGAAGTATTGGGTAATGCCCTTGGCGCGCCGGGTTTAACACGAGAAGTGAGTGGTTGTTCAAATGGTACCTCAAAAGCCGCTTATGCACAGTTAACCTACGACTTAACCGAACAATTTTCAGTAACTGCTGGTGGCCGTTATACCAAAGATGAAAAAGACGCTATCGTCAACAATGGCCTTGTTTTCGCAACGGTATACCCAGAGTCTGGTTGGATCGATGGTTATGTTCGTCCAGAAGGTGACTTAGTGCCAACCGTTCTTGATGACTCTGATGACTGGTCGAAATTCACGCCGCGCCTTGGTGTTGAATATCAGGCAACTGACGATATGATGTTCTTCGCAAGTTTCGCTCAGGGGTTCAAATCGGGTACGTTTAATCCACGAGCTCAGACTGCAGAGCCAGCGGCTGACCCGGAGAACGTTGATTCATATGAAGTTGGGATGAAAGCTGAATGGCTGAATAACGCCTTGCGTACCAATGTCACGTTGTTTTCTTTGGATCACAAAGATCGTCAATACATTTCTGTTCTGCCGGGCGCTGACTCTACACAGCTTAACCAACGTCTTGGTAATATCGGTTCCTCAGAAGCTGAAGGTGTAGAAGCAGAGATTTCTTGGCAGGCAACGCAGGACCTACGCTTTGATCTTGCTTTAGGTTACATTGATTCTGACTTTAGTGAAGTTATTGATACGGATTTAGAAGGCAATACTTTTGACAAGTCAGATCGCTTTACTATTTCTAATACCCCGGAATATACCTTTAACTTTGCAGCAAATTACACTTTGGTAACCGGTTTAGGTGACTTTGTGTTCAATGGTAACTACTACTATCGTGATGATTATGTATTATTTGAAGAAGATAGCCTGTTGACTCAGGACGGCTATGGTATTGTTAACCTGAGCGTAAACTGGTTCAGCAATGAGGGGAGTTGGTATGCAGGATTACATGTTAAAAACCTTACCGATGAGGAATACCTGATTGGCGGTTACCAGTTTGTAACGCCAGATCCAAGTGATCCGGGTAACACTGACTTGTATACTCCTGGTCTTGGTGGTGATAACACCCTGATTGGTTACTACGGTGACCCGCAAACCATCTCTCTGACAGTAGGTTATAACTTCTAACCTCACCTTAGGCTCACCGGAATTCGAAGGGTCTCTCCCGCTCTTCGATTCCGGTTCCTGTCAACGTCCTGACAGTGTTAATTGATTCAATTTATGTTATTAATAAGGCCGGTTTCCCAATGAGTTATGATGTTGTGAAAATAGCCATAGCAGACGATCATCCACTATTTCGAACCGCTTTAATCCAGGCGGCGGCGAAAACCCTGAGCCATAGCGAAATACTCGAAGCCGAGTCATTCGCAGAGTTGCAACAGTTGCTCAACCATCACGATGATCTGGAATTAATCTTTCTAGATATCAATATGCCGGGTAATGATGGTTTTTCCGGATTGTCGCGGATAAAAAATGCCTATCCGGATATCCAGGTGATCATGGTATCGGCGATAGAAGATGGCAAAGTCATTGGCCGGGCTATTGATTTGGGCGCCAGTGGTTATATTCCTAAATCGTCGTCTCTGGAACAAATATCGCGAGCCATTGAAACGGTATTAAACGGCGAAACCTGGGTGCCGGAAGGCATACTGGTCGTGGAAAATGATGGTCCTGAGAAAGTGTTAGCAGCAAAACTGGAGACGCTGACTCCGGCTCAGTTTAACGTATTACAGATGATTTGCGATGGCCTGCTTAACAAACAAATTGCCTACGAAATGAATATTCAGGAAACCACAGTGAAAAACCATGTTTCCGCCATATTGCAAAAACTTAGTGTGAATAATCGCACTCAGGCTGGCCTGATTTACCAGCAACTCAAATCCATAGAACAACAAAGCGAGTCGTTGCTTTAACCGCAGGGCTAATACCAATTCCATTAAATTTTTGCACAACTCAGAGTTAGGGCTGAGGTTCAGTTACAACATAGATTTCATTGATATAGTCATTCTATATTAATGAAAAAGGTGTAATGTGTCGCCCTGAGTATCAATTCCCCTGATTGCAATAACAATCCATTAGAATGGATTGAGGATATAGCCCTGTTGTTGCAATAATTGATTCGCAGTCATTGCCGACAAGGCCATCTTGATTCCCGGTTTTAAATCTTTTGCTTCGATCTGATAATAACTGGCTGATTGCCCGCAGACATAGATGTCAACGCCAGCGGCTAGTAAAGCCTGGATCAGCTCATCATTTACATCATCTTTGTTATGTTGTTTTTTATAGAGCTCGCTGCTGACCATCTCAGCGGTAGCTTTACCATGGACTATCATCGCCACCTTTATGTTTTCCGTTGCCACCCCAGCCCGCGCATGCATGTTGATATAGCGAGCTACCGTATTGTAATTAGCATTTAGCTTATCGTCCTGTGAGCCTTCGCTGATATCGAAGATGATTTTAAAGCTTTGCTGCTCGGGGTTGGGTAAAGCGTTTGCTATCGGCGCGTTCTGGCCATAGTTTTTGATCACCGGACCGGTGGTAAATTCCGGCACTTTTGCCTGGATAACGGTGGATACTAGGGTGAATGGTAAACTAACTGCTAATATTAAGTTCTTGAGCATAGTAGAAATTAAATCATTGTATGGTAGCACTACTGTTGCACAAAATGCACCGGCTGAAAAGCCTGACATACGTCGCCGGTCTTATGGGTAAGTCGATATGAAACAATTAGTTGTAGGGTAATCCTATGAATCAACAGAAAGGGAACATTAGTCAGTTTTCAACCATTATGCTGGTCGAAGATGATCAGGTTTTCTCATCGTTGATGAAAACCTATCTGGAAAAGTCATCTTATGTTGTAGAGCAGGTGTTTCGTGGCGATCAGGCGTATCGCACGCAAATTAAAACGCAACCGGATTTGATCATTCTTGATATCGGCCTGCCAGGCAAAGATGGGTATAAGGTGTGCCATGAGCTACGCAGCACATACAAGGGGCCGATTCTGTTTTTAACGTCCCATGCCAGCGAGGCCGAGCATCTGGCGGCATTTAACGTTGGTGCTGATGATTATCTGGTAAAACCGGCAAGTCCACAGGTAGTGTTAGCGCATGTGGATGCCCTGTTACGACGCTACAAGGAGCAGGTAGGCAGCGGCAAACGCCAGACGCTGGAAGTCGGCGAAATCACCCTGACTCCAGCGGAACAAAAATGCGCAATTAACGGTAGCGAAGTTACCCTGTCAAATTTTGAGTTCGAACTACTAACCTTGCTGATGTATAACGTTGGTAAGGTTATTACCCGGGATAACATCTATAAACTTTTGCTTGGTCGCGAGTATGACGGTTCGGAACGTTCCGTCGACGTTCGGGTGTCACGTTTGCGCGATAAACTGGTTAGCCAGGGAGCGGAAAATGCCCATATCAAGACGATTTGGGGTAAAGGCTACTTGCTCAGCGCCGATTAACGGCGACGTTAATCGCTATCAGGTTTTTCCTGTTCAATGATTTCCTGATCTAGCAAATCACTGTTTGCCCGAAATAACAGGGTAAATATGAACGTAGAAACGATCAGGCTAGAGAAGCCGGTAATTTGTAAGGTGAACAGTGGTGATTGTTCCTGAAAAATCATGGTTAGTTCAATAATGCAGGACAAAAGTCCGGTTAACGAGAGTAATAGCAACAAGAAATAAGAAGCGGGTGATATCAGGATATGTTGTTTTTCCTGCTGCAGTAATTTTTTCAGTTTCATAGTTGTAATACCTGGGGTAGAAAAAAGCGATGGCATTGCCATCGCTTTATTTTTAGCGCAACGATTAGAAATTAACGGTTGCACTGACGAAGAATGTGCGACCAATAACGTCATAAACGCTTGGAACCGTATCCATGTCATCGCCATTTGGAACATTTTCAGGTTCAGTATCTAACAGGTTTTTGATACCGCCGTTAAGTGTCCAGTCGTCACCCAGGAAGTAGGTAGCAGAGACATTGTGATAAACCACGTCGTCGGTGCTAAATGGTGTACCCCAGGCGTTACCGTCCATACCCTTGATGTACTGTGCATAGTACTGAGCACTCAGGTTATCAGTCAGATCGGTATTAACCATAAAGGTTGATTTAAGTTCTGAATAACCACCGATGTTACCATCGATTGTACCCGTGTAATCCACACCATCTTGTTCAAACTCAAGCAGGTAAGTGCTGTCCCAGGTAAAGCGGTAACGATCTAACACATAAGACACGTTCCAGTCGATACCAGAGGTATTCTGCTGACCAATGTTGGTCAACGCCGATGTCATATTTGATAAATCACCATCCTGAGTGATATTGATGCTGTCACATGATGCCTGAATGCCTGCAAAACACTGGTTCATCTCATTCTGAACATCAACGCGAGAAATCGCATCAGTGATTTCGAACTTCCAGTAATCCAGGGTTGTTGATAAACCATCAGCAACTTCCCAAACCGCACCTACTGTAAACGACTCACTTTCTTCTGGTTGCAGGTTTTCATCACCCGTGTAGTTAACCAGGATTTGCTCATCTTCTTCATTCCCCCAAGGGTCTGATAGGTAATCAAATGAACCAGAGTTACCCGCATACAGCTCACTTACTGACGGCGCACGGAAACCTGTTGCTAACACTGAGCGCACCATAAAGGTATCGGTGAAACGATAAGTCGCACCAAGCTTCCAGGTTGTAGCGCCACCAAAGGTTGAGTAATCGTCATAACGAGCCGCACCTTCTACAGTAAATGCTTCGCCAACGGGCACTGACAATTCAGCATATGCTGAGTTTACTGAATAGTTACCCGAAGTCGGGTCTTGCTGTGCCGATGCACTCTCGCCGTTCTGTACCACCATATCCGGCGTATAGAAACCACTTTCAAAACGGCTCTCAACACCTAACGCATAGCCGATGTCAGACTCAGTCACACCGCTGTAGCCAGCCGCTAAAGTGAACTGTTCGTTACCACCTTCGTTATTCTCAACATAAGCAATACCATCTTGCTCAAGCTGTGAACTGGAAATTGGGTTTGGGCTAAACCAAAGGTCCTGGTTGTTGTAGATACTTTCGATCATGTTGCCACCGTGGATGGCATTTTCCATTTGATCTTTGGCATCATTGCGACCATACGTTGCTGACATATCCCAGGTAGCGTCGTTATCCAGATAGCCTTTTACGCCAACTGATGCACGAATAGTATCCGTTTGTTGTTTAAAGATACGCGGACCTGCATCTGCCATACGGCGTTTGTATTCTAATTCTTCAGGAACATTGCCTTGCTCGTCCGTAAACGAGGTCAGCCACTCGCTGTCGAGATTAGCGGTTTCTAAATCTACGGTAGCAGGCATAGGTGCCATCTGTTGTTTAGAGTCACGGTGAGTGAACATCACGTCAGCGTTAAACTCAGTATCTGCATCCAGCTCACGATTGAAGCTTGAGAAAACACTGTATAATTCGTTTGGCGTTTGCGCATAGCTGTCCTTGGTGTAGTCAAAGCCAGTGTCACGCGGTTTAAAACCACCATTACCGTCAGGCGTTAAACCACCCAGGGTACCTTCAGGAATCGATGAAGAGTAGCCAGGCGATACAAAATCACGATCAGACTGAATGATTTTGCCACGATTTGAATACTGGGCACCCAATACCAGGTTACCACCGGCAATTTCAAAACCGGTTAAGGCATTAAAACCTGAGGTTGTGCCATCGCCTTTGTCGGTCTGGCTGGCTTCTGCTTTAAGTTCGGTGCCATCGAAGTCTTTTTTGGTGATGATGTTAACTACACCAGCAATCGCGTCAGAACCGTATACGGCAGATGCACCATCCTTAAGGATTTCGATTGATTTAATCATCGCTACCGGAATGGTGTTTAAGTCTACGGATGAGTCGGCACCAGTACCAGAAGCTACCATACGGCGACCGTTCAGAAGAACCAGGGTACGCTTGGCGCCCATGCCACGCAGGTTTACGGTTGCGCTACCACCAGAACCATTGTTCGTGGTTGAACCAACGCTCATACCGGCAGCTGTCGGTTGTACATTTAAGATTTCTTGTACCGAAGTAAAACCACTTTTAGCAATTTGCTCAGCACCGATGACGGTTACCGGGCTGGCTGTTTCCATATCTGTACGGTTGATCCTTGAACCTGTGATTTCAATTCGTTCCACATTTAGTGCCATTTCAGCGTCTGCCTGAGCATCTGCATTTGCGGCTGTGATCGAAAGCGCCGATACCGAAGAGGTACCAACAAGTAACGCTTTCACGATTGAATTTTTCTTGAACATATTTAACTCCTAAGATTTTGCGTCCAAATTGTCCCTGGAACAGATTCGTAACGACTTGTCGCCATCTTAGAAGGAATTTGTAACTCAAGAGAATAGTCTGTAACAGTTGCGCTAGACGTGTTGCTAAGGTGTAAATGATGGAGATATCTAGCTGTAATTATTAACTTTTTAGGTAAAGGTGAGGTGTTGGAAGTTGTGTAATAAAGGTACAAAAATGGTATTGAAGGGCATTTTGGTGAAGAGTTTGATTGTTTGTGCTGTTAGCTTATCCTGCTGTTTTAACTCGATATTTTTCCGTATTACGAGAAAGTGGCGGAAAAGTATAAATAGTTATTTTTTGTTTTTTAGTTACAGTTCATATTTTTGCAGTTTAAATGAATAAATAGTCGCCATTTATGAGTTATTAACAATCTAAGTCTTAATTTTCCGAATATCTATCAATTGCTGCGAAGAGTGTCCCGATGAAACGTATTTATTAAGACACCCATGGTTAACGCCTACGGTTTTGGTTTGGGGGCGGGCTTCAGGTCTCAGGTTTCGGATGGCGAACGGCCTTGGGTGTATGTTGAGTTTAGTTATTAAGACACCCATGGTTGAGGTTTACTGCTTAGCGTCTAGGTTTCCGGTTTCAGGTCTCAGGTTTCGGATGGCGAACGGCCTTGAGTTTAGGTTGAGTTCGGTTATTAAGACACCTATGGTTGAGGTTTACTGCTTATCGTCTAGGTTTCCGGTTTCCGGTTTCAGGTCTCAGGTTTCGGAGGGCGAACGGCCTTGGGTGTATGTTGAGTTCGGTTATTAAGACACCCATGGTTGAGGTTTACTGCTTAGCGTCTAGGTTTCCGTTTTCAGGTCTCAGGTTTCGGATGGCGAACGGCCTTGGGTGTATGTTGAGTTCGGTTATTAAGACACCCATGTTAACGCATGCTGCTTGCCTAAGGATTCAAGTAGAAACGAGGACATTAGAAGCAGAAATCCACCATGCGAGGAAATAGGACGCAGCAATCCACCTTGCGAGGATATAGACACAGCAATCCACCTTACGAGGATATCAAACACAGCATTCCACCGTGTGAGGACATAAGACGCAACAATCGACTGGATGGGGGCTACGGGAAGGCCCCCGATATATTAGTTATAATCCGCAGGTTTATGATGTTTGCCGATGGCATCGGCGATTTCCTTGGGCATGTACTCTTCGTCATGCTTAGCAAGGACTTCGGTAGCCAATAGGGTCGTCGGCTTAATGAGTTTTCCCTGGGCGACAATGCCTTGTCCTTCACGAAACAAATCCGGAAGAATTCCTTCGTATTGCACCGTGATCATCGGGCCTGTATCAATCAGGTCAAACGACACTTTCAGGGTTTCTGGGTCGCGTTTTACACTACCAACCACCACCAGGCCTCCAACGCGGATATTCTGGCCGACTTCTGGCTTTAAGGTACCGTCTTCTTTACCGTTATGAACTTCCGATGGGGTGTAGAAAACATCAACGAAGTTGCTCAGACCATAAAGTGACAGTCCAGTTACACTGGCGACCCCAAATAAGATAAGACTGATAATGGTTAAACGCTTTTTACGCCTTGGGTTCATACTGCCTCCCCGGAATGTGACTGAGAGCGCTGCTCAGCTTTCTTTTGCTGATAAGCTTTTAGCTGTTGTTCGCGATGCATGCGCTGACGAATTTTATCTAACTGTATTTTCGGCTGGCGAAAACTATTAAAGCCCATCACCAGCAAAATAATAAGCGCGCTACCATAGGAGAGCCAGATGTAAAAACCGTGCTTACCCATCGTGATAAAATCTGTAAAAGATTCGAATGCCATGATTAGTTATCCTCTGCCAGGGCCAGTTGTTTCACCCAAGGGCGCAGGCTATTGCGCGCCAGAACCTGGCCTTGAAATCGTTTACAGATAAGGCTGCCTGCCAGAAAAGCACAACCAAAAAAGCAGATGACAAACGGGATATACATACTCATTGCCATTGATGGTGCGGCAAATTTGGTGACGGTCGCGCCTTGGTGCAGGGTATTCCACCACTCAACCGAGTAATGAATGATTGGCAGGTTAACGACGCCAACCAGCGCCAGGACACTGACGGCTTTTGCGCCCTGGCTTTTATCTTCAAACGCATTGCCAAGCGCAATAACGCCAAAATATAGGAATAACAAGATTAACTCACTGGTTAAGCGAGCATCCCAGATCCACCAGGTACCCCACATTGGCTTACCCCAGGCGGCGCCGGTAATTAATGCAATCGCCGTAAACGCTGCACCTACCGGGGCTATCGCTGCAATTGCTGCATGGGCAAGTTTCAGCTGCCATACCAGGGCACTAAGGCCGGCAATTGCCATGGCAAAGTAAAGGCCCATCGATAATATCGCGGCCGGTACATGAATATAGAATATCCTTACCGTTTCACCCTGTTGATAATCCGCCGGAGAGTAAGCTAATCCAAGAAACAGGCCGATGCTGAGTAATATGAAAGCGATGCCATTGAACCAGGGAATCAGCTTACCGGTGAATTGGTATGCTACTTCGGGGTTGGCATAAGGGTGTAACCATTTCCACATGTTAGTTTGTACTCACTTTTAGAGCAGCGCCAACAGCAAAGGGCGCAGTGATTAACGAGGCAAAAAACAGGGCTGCAATTATAGCAAGGTGCCCTTGATAAGGCGAGTTCATCGTTGCTGCCTCGACGGCCGCCGTCGCTAAGATCAATACAGGAATATACAAAGGCAGGATCAAAAGGCTCAACAGCACCCCACCTTTCTTCAGGGCAACAGTCAGGGCAACGCCGATGGCGCCTAATAAGCTCAGGATCGGTGTCCCCAAAAGCAGGGTTAAGAACAATGCCAGGTAGCCGTCGGGATGCAGGTTCATCATCATCGCCAATAATGGCGCTAGCAGAATCAGTGGCAAACTGGTTACCAGCCAGTGGGCAACTATCTTGGCCAGTACCAGAATAAATACCGGACAGGGACTTAGCAGCAATTGTTCGAGCGAACCATCCTGATAATCATTTTTAAACAGTCGTTCCAGCGACAGCAGGGTCGATAATAGGGCAGCAACCCAGATAACGCCGGGGGCTATCGTCATTAGTACGTTTGGCATCGCGCCAACACTGATGGCAAATAGGGTGATGACGATGATGAAAAATAATAACGGATTGACGATATCATCACGGTGGCGCAGGGCTATTTTTAAATCGCGCTTTAATATGGTGTTAAACGCCTGGCGGTAGGATAATGCGGGATTCATCAGGAAAATATCCTCTCAAGAGTCAGGGTCTGATAGCGACTCTTAGGCAGGGAAAGATCCTGGTGGGTGGTAAGAATAACAATACCCCCCTGATCCGCATGTTCGAGGATACGTTGCTCCAGACGTTTAACACCAAGCTTATCAATCGCCGTAAACGGCTCATCAAGAATCCATATCTTCGCCTGGGTCAACCAAAGTCGTGCCAGAGCGATGCGCCGATGTTGTCCGGCACTGAGATGCGCTGCCAAGGTGTCAGCAAAACCAAACAAATCGACCTGTTCCAGTAATTTTTCGCATTGCTCGGTATCCTGGGAGCATAGCTGAAGATTGAATTTCAGATTTTCCAGCACCGTCAGTTCTGATTTGACTCCGGGGGAGTGTCCGAGATAAAGCAAATCCTGATGATATTCTTCAGCGCATTTTTGAATTGCTGTCTGCTGGTAACAAACTTCACCATTTTCAGGCTCCATCAACCCGGCAAGGATCCGTAACAAACTGGTTTTGCCAGTGCCATTAGCTCCTGCAATTTGCCAGATATCACCCGGTTGAAAGTCAAGGTCGAGGGCATCGAACAAGATCCGCTCTTCACGGATACAGGTTAGATTGCTGGCGTTTAACACGGCTGGCGATGAAGTGTTCAATGCTATTATGGTTAACTGGTTATTGGCTCTTTTTCAGCATTCTACAATTTTGGCATAAAAATAAGAAGGAAAAGATAGGAGATATAAGGCAGTTGTTGTGACCGGTAAGACATTGCTCACAAATCAGGTCAAATAAATCAGACGGCAAATTACGTTGACATATTTTTACCGCCGGCAAGTTAATATGATGGGTTTTAACGCGAAAACCTAGTTTTAACCTCAGCACTGGGTATAATACCTGCAATATTCCTCGGGACCGACCAGTAGGGTTTTAGTTGTGCCGGGATGCTGACATCGTTTTGCAAGCAAATCTTGCTGAATTCTGGAGTAATCAATGATCCCTGAATTAGGACACTTTTCTCTCTTTGTGGCACTTGCGTTGGCCATATCTCTTAGCGTTATCCCTTTGATCGGTGTTAGTTTGCAAAATCAACGATTGATTACTCTGGCCAGGCCGCTAAGTGCTGGAATGTTCGTGTTCCTAGCGATTGCCATGGTAATGCTCGGATACAGTTTTGTGGTCGATGATTTCTCTGTCGCTTACGTTGCTTCCCACTCCAATTCCCAATTACCGTATTATTTTAAAATTAGTGCGGTGTGGGGCGGGCATGAAGGCTCCTTACTACTTTGGGTCTTCGTGCTGACGGCCTGGACGATGGCGGTCGCAACTTTTAGTCGTCATATCGACCAGGCATTTGTGTCCCGGGTCCTGGCTATCATGGGTATGATAACCGTTGGCTTCCTGGCGTTTACCTTATTTACATCCAATCCGTTCGACAGAATATTACCGACCCCGCCGTTAGAAGGGCGAGATTTGAATCCATTGCTACAGGATGTCGGGTTGATCATTCATCCGCCTATGCTGTACATGGGTTATGTCGGTTTTTCAGTAGCATTCGCTTTTGCTGTGGCAGCATTAATGTGTGGCAAGATGGACGCCGCCTGGGCTCGTTGGTCGCGACCGTGGACGCTAGCCGCGTGGATCTTTTTAACCGTCGGTATTGCTTTGGGAAGTTGGTGGGCGTATTACGAACTTGGCTGGGGCGGCTGGTGGTTCTGGGATCCGGTAGAGAATGCGTCGTTTATGCCCTGGTTGGTCGGTACTGCACTATTGCATTCATTAGCGGTAACCGAAAAGCGTGGCGCATTTCGTAACTGGACGGTATTACTGGCTATCTTTACCTTTAGCCTGAGTTTACTTGGCACTTTCCTGGTGCGCTCTGGGGTTATTACATCAGTGCACTCATTTGCATCCGATCCAACCCGCGGTCTGTTCATCCTACTGTTATTGGCGATTGCGGTGATGGGCTCACTGACCTTATATGCGTTCAGGGCCTCTAAAGTGGGCAGTTTCTCTCGCTTTAGTTTGTTTTCCCGTGAAACCGCGTTACTGGTTTGTAATGTGTTGTTGGTGATTGCCTGTTTGACCGTGCTGATGGGCACCTTATATCCACTGCTGTTTGATGCACTTGGATTAGGGAAGATCTCAGTGGGTCCTCCATATTTCAACCTGGTATTTATCATCGTCACCACGCCGTTATTTATCGCCATGGGCTTAGGGCCGTTGATTCGCTGGAAGAAAGCGAAACAGGGCGATTTACAAAAGCAGGTGAGCAAGCTCTCAATCATTGCGCTTGTGCTGGGACTGGCATTCCCATGGTTATACAGTGGTGAGTTTAATCTCATGGTCGCCTTTGGCATGACCCTGGCCATCTGGGTCGCATTAGTCGCAGGCCGGGATTTATACAACCAAATCTATCTTGGTCATGGCAATTGGCAGTTTAAACGTATCAGCCTGAGTCATTTAGGGATGGCTGTCGCCCATATTGGCGTAGGTGTTGCCATTGTCGGTGTCACCCTGGTTTCCAATTATGAGCAGGAACATAATATTCGCATGAGTGCAGGTACCAGCGCCGATGTGGCGGGTTATCAGTTCACGTTTAATGGTGTGAAGGCGGTTGAAGGACCTAATTATTCTGCTGAACAGGGGCAAATTGAAGTGCGACAGGACGGTGATTTTGTCGCCTTGCTGCAACCGGAACGACGGACGTACCGGGTACAGACGATGGGTATGACGGAAGCGGGAATTGACCCGGGTTTATTCCGTGACTTATATGTCGCGCTTGGAGACCCATTACCGGAGAACGCCTGGGCGGTTCGGGTCCATTATAAGCCATTCGTTCGCTGGATATGGTTAGGGGCTATTTTTATGGGGATCGGCGGATTATTTGCGATGGCGGATAAACGCTATCGCCAACACAAACAAAAAGCGGTAAGTCAGCTTGAATCAGGTGAATCAGCAGATTCTGATGACAACCTGGCGGCGCCGATAACCAATAAAGGCCAAACGCCGGCAATGTCACGGGCCGGTGAATAATAACAAAGGACTAGATTTATGAGTAAGGTGATTCGATTTCTACCGCTAATCTTATTTGTGCTGTTAGCCATTTTGCTGTTTCGTGGATTATCGCTGGATCCCACTGCCATGCCATCGGCCCTGGAAGGAAAAGCGTTCCCGGAATTTCAATTAACGGAACTTCAGGATGAGAATAAAACCTTATCAAAAGACGATTTTGCTGACGGCATCAAGCTGGTAAATGTCTGGGCTACCTGGTGCCCGGGCTGTAAATATGAGCATCCGTTTTTATTAAAAATCGCCAGGGATAAACGCTTTGCCCTTTATGGGGTTAATTATAAAGATGCCCGGGATGATGCTTTGCAGTGGCTGGAGCAGTATAACAACCCGTTTCAGTTCACCATGTTTGATGTAGACGGTAAACTGGGGATGGATTTAGGTGTGTACGGAGCGCCGGAAACCTTCGTGGTCGATCACAATAACCGTATTCGCAAGCGGTTTGCCGGCATTCTTGATGAAGCGGTTTGGCAGCAACAATTTGAACCACTGCTGTTGCAATTGCAACAGGAAGTGCAGGATTCATCCAACAATACCCGAGGCTAAGCTGATGACGTTGCAGATAATAAAACCGGTTATCAAACAAGTAACTACGTTATTGCTGGCGCTATTGACAAGTGCTTTGGTTAATGCCGGACCCATCGATACCTATCAGTTTCCAGATGAAGTGACCAAGAAACGCTTTCAACAGTTAGTTTACGAACTGCGCTGTCCTAAGTGTCAGAATCAAAACCTCGCGGATTCAAATTCGATGATCGCCGTCGACTTGCGTAAACAAGTCTATGACATGCTACTCGAAGGTCGCTCAGACATGGAAATCGTCAACTTTATGGTTGAGCGCTACGGTGACTATGTGCTGTATAAGCCCAAGGTAACGGCAGCTACCTATTTACTCTGGTTTGGACCTATCGGCTTTATTATTATTGGCGGCATTATCATCGCCATTTTCGTGCGTAAATCCAATACCAAAACACAACCTTTAACTGCAGAGCAGCAACGTCAGCTCGATGACATTTTAAACGAATAATAGTTTGTAACGACTTTCAGGAAAACAATAAGTTATATGACCACGTTTGTAATTGCCACCCTAGTATTGTTGGTGCTCGCCCTGGTGATTGTCTGGCGACATTTTTTGCGTCGCTCATTGACGGTTCGCACCCAGGACTTTCGCGGGCAAACCAATAAAGATTTATATCATGAACATCTGGCCGAAATTCAATTGGATTTAGAAAAAGGCCGAATCGACCAGGAAAGTTTTGAATATCTCAAGTCCGAGCTGGATCGTAGCCTATTGGCGGATATGCAGGCGACAGAAAAAGAACAGCGTAGCCGTGACAAACAAACGTCAAAACTATGGCCGATTCTGATCAGTGTGTTTGTTATCGGCTTTTCCGGTCTCGGCTATTATCAGTTTGGTGCCTGGCAGCAGGCGATGAATCCAGTGGCGGTTGCCGATCATGGTGCTGGTTCTCAGGCCGACATGATAATCAGTCGCTTAAAAACCTTACACGAAGAAGTTAAGGTAAATCCAGAAAATGGCGATGCCTGGTTTCAGCTTGGGCAACTGCTAACAACCGTAGGTCAGTATGAAAGTGCTTTTATTGCTTACCAGAAGGTCATTGATGTAGAAGGCGAGCAAGCGGATATCCTGGCCTTACAGGCGCAGGTTAAATATTATCAGAATAATCAGCAACGCAACGCCGACATTGATGACCTGATCAGTAAGGCCCAGGCGCTCGACCCTGAGGATGCGTCGACCCTGATGTTTATCGGTATGGACCACTACGTCAACAGTCGTTTTAACCTGGCTGCCGAGACCTGGCAGAAAATCATTGACTCAGGTCGGGCCGGCGTTAATACCGATGCACTTCAGGAAGCGATTGATGAGGCAAAAGCCAATGCGGATATGGCGGCTAATAGCGATGCAATGGCAGCATCTCCGGGGGGGGACAATGTAAGTGGCCCTTCATTTACCCTTAATGTTTCGTTAAGTGATGACGTGCTGGCAGCAATGGCGAGCGAAGAAGATAAGAATATCTTTGTTTATGCGGTGAATAGTCAGGGGCCTCGAATCCCATTGGCAGCAGTAAAGATTAAGGCCAGCGATTTACCCATGACGCTAGTACTTGATGACAGCAAGGCAATGAATCCACAGATGCAGTTAAGCAGTGCGGAGCAAGTCACCATTTATGCGGTATTGTCGATGCAGGGAACGCCAGGGATGAATCCGGGTGATTACAAAGGTGAATTAGCTGAGATAGAGGTTGATGGTCAACAACAAATGAACCTGATCATCGACAGCATCGTAGAATAGCCAGGTTTGATTAACAATGCCAAAGGCATTGTAAAAACAGGAAAAAGAGAGCGATTATGTTGAAATATGGATTATTTTTGGCGTTAACGTCACTGGCCATGACCGTACCTTCTGTCAGTGCACGCGCGAACGATGCAACCACCGCTGCGGTGGCAGATAAGGACAGTGTATGTCCGGCAATTTTGCAACATAAAGTCCGTAAGCTGCATTCCAGTGAGGAAATAGATTTATGTGAGGCATATCAGGGTAAGACGTTACTGATTGTGAATACGGCCAGTAACTGTGGATTCACACCGCAGTTTAAAGCGTTGGAAGCCTTGTATCAGGACTACAAGGATCAGGGACTGGTAATACTTGGTTTTCCATCGGACAATTTTTTTCAGGAAGAAGACGATGAAAAAGACACCGCCAAAGTTTGTTTTGTCAATTATGGGGTAACCTTCCCGATGTTTGCGACAACCGAAGTGCGTGGTGATGATGCCCATCCGATATTCCAGGAGCTGGAACAGAAAACGGCCGCGCCCTACTGGAATTTTTATAAATACCTGGTAAGCAGTGATGGCCAGAGCGTACAACGATTTTCATCAAAGGTTGAGCCTCAGTCGGACGAACTACTGACAGCCATTAAAAAACAACTTTAACACCGGGTAGAACAGGAAAATAAGAGCAAGTTATGTCGCGTTTTGTTTCAGCGGGAAAAAAGCTGCACAATGTTCAGATTGAAACAGGTGTGCTGTTAACTAATCTGGGCACGCCCGATGCTCCCACTAAACCAGCTTTAAGAGCTTATCTTAGAGAGTTTCTGTCCGATCCCCGGGTGGTCGAGATCCCACGCCTGGTTTGGATGTTGATCCTACACGGAATCATCCTGCGAGTCCGCCCGGCAAAATCGGCGAAATTGTACAAGAGTATATGGACTGAGCAGGGATCGCCGCTGTTGGTTCATTCCCTGGCGCAAAAAGAGAAAGTTGCGGCCACGATAAAGCAGCAGTTTGGTGAAAATGTCGCCGTCGATATTGCCATGCGATATGGAAACCCCGGCATAGTTGCTGCGCTTAAAAACTTTCAGCAACTTGGGGTAAAACGTATTATTGTGTTGCCCCTTTACCCGCAGTACGCGGGGCCAACCACGGGTTCAACATTTGATAAAGTTGTTAGCGAAGTCAAACAGTGGCGCTATGTACCTTCGCTGCATTTTCTCAGCTCGTATCATGATAATCCGGATTATATAGATGCATTAGCGAACAGTATCGGCGAGAATTTTGCTGAGCAGGGCACCCCGGACAAGTTAGTCATGTCATTTCATGGTATGCCCAGGCTGTTTTTCGACCGCGGCGATCCGTATTATTGTTTTTGTCATAAGACTGCGCGCCTGGTTGCGGAAAAACTTGGCCTTGAAAAGCATCAGTATCAGATGACGTTCCAGTCTCGCTTTGGTAAAGCCGAATGGCTGAAGCCATATACCGATGATCTTCTGGCCGAATTACCCGGTCAGGGAATAAAGGATGTGGCGGTAATCAGTCCGGCCTTTAGTGTCGATTGCCTGGAAACCCTGGAAGAACTTGAGGTGGAAAGCCGAGAGGTTTTCAAGGCAGCTGGAGGTAGTAAATTTCGATACATTGCGGCGCTAAATGACCGGGACGATCACATCAAGGCCATCACCGGAATGTTGACCCCCTACCTGAAGTAGCTCAAAAATTAAAGTGCAAAAGGCCGAAGCTCAAGGTCGGCCTTAGTTAGGTCATAAGCAAATTCCAGCAGCCAGCGCCTGCTTGCATTGGCCGCAACTTAACTTTAGCTTGCCCGAAAATTCAAATAATACGCCCCGCATTAGCGTTTTTAATGAACCCAGATACACCAGCCTGGCATAAACGCTATATGTATTCGCGACTTCCGCGCTTATCCAGACATTCCATTGACGCTCACGAAACTAATGCAAGCCGCCAAGCATCTCGCTTGTACTTCATAGTTGTTAAGACACCCATCGTAATTTTGCTCAAGAAGGATTTATCAAGACACCCACCGTAGTTTTTCTGTAACCTTATTGGTTTATGTAAGGTTTTTCTAACTAAGACTCTTTTCAGTCCTGCGGTGGGCGCTAATTTATTTTTTGGTACTTATGTTAATGGCAAATTAACTTGCCATATGGCGGCGTTCAACAGCTAAAACAGTCAACAACTTCCTTGATTTATTGAGATTAATTGGCTGCTTGGATTGCAAAAAATCGCCACAACCGGTATATTTCGCCGCGGCTTTTCAACAGTGATTAATCTAAAATTGGTTGAATATTGAAAGCCCTCAAATTCGCAGAGTTATGCACTCTGCAACGATTAAGTACTATAAACGACTATAGTTATTGTCAAATTATCGTCTTAAAGTTCATTACCATTGGCGGCAATGGATGCAATTGAGACGCTATTTTTAATGCCTGAATCAGTCTCCAGGCAAAATGAGTTTGTTATGTTTGAATTACACGCGAGCAAAGTGACCAGCTTGAAGAATGACGTTTTGTCAGGTCTTACGGTTGCTTTGGCATTAGTACCAGAGGCGGTAGCCTTTGCATTCGTCGCTGGTGTAGAGCCTTTGGTTGGCCTATACGCAGCATTTATGGTGGGTTTGATAACCGCTGCGTTTGGTGGCCGTCCGGGAATGATCTCGGGGGCGACAGGCGCTATGGCCGTAGTAATGGTGTCTTTGGTTGCACTCCATGGCGTTCAATACCTTTTTGCTACGGTGGTGTTAACCGGTATTCTGCAAATTCTTGCCGGCGTATTTAAACTCGGTAAGTTTATTCGCCTGGTACCGCACCCCGTTATGTTGGGATTTGTTAATGGTCTGGCGATTGTTATATTCCTTGCTCAGCTCGGGCAATTTAAGGTTTTTGATGAAAATGGGCAGTTGCAGTGGATGAGTGGCGATGCTCTCTATACCATGTTGGGTCTGGTCGCATTAACTATGGCAATCATTCAGTTTCTGCCGAAATTAACCAGAGCTGTACCATCTTCGTTAGTTGCTATCGTCGTGGTAACCTTTATTGTGCTTGGTCTTGATTTGGATGCTCGCACGGTTGTTGATTACGTTCGCGATATGACAAATGATCCAAACGCAACTATTGCCGGGTCTCTGCCAAGTTTCGCTATCCCTGAAGTACCATTTAATTTAGAGACGCTGAAAATTATTTTTCCTTTCGCGCTGGTACTGGCTGCAATAGGTCTTATTGAATCATTGCTGACATTAACTTTAATAGATGAGCTAACCGAAACCCGTGGCCATGGTAATCGCGAATGTGTTGCTCAAGGGGCGGCTAATACGGTAAATGGTTTCTTTGGTGGCATGGGCGGTTGTGCCATGATTGGCCAGTCGATGATTAATGTTAATTCCGGTGGTCGTGGCCGCATGTCAGGTATCACGGCAGCAGTGGCCTTACTTGGTTTTATTCTTTTTGCTTCCGACCTGATTGAAATGATCCCACTAGCGGCATTAGTGGGCGTGATGTTCATTGTGGTAATCGGCACCTTCGAGTGGTCTTCGTTTCGTATTATGCGCAAGATTCCCAAAAGTGATGCCTTTGTGCTCGTTCTGGTATCTGGAGTGACCGTTATATCTGACTTGGCCGTTGCTGTGGTTGTTGGTGTTATAGTATCAGCGTTGGTATTTGCCTGGGAGCATGCCAAACATGTGATTGTAAACCGCTCTGTTGATGATAATGGCTGGACAGTATATGAGGTGAATGGCCCATTGTTTTTTGGTGCTACATCGTCATTTTTAGACCAGTTTGATATCAACAATGATTCGGATGATGTCATTGTTGAATTTAAAAACTCCAGGGTTGCCGATCACTCGGCTATTGAGGCGATTGATACACTAGCGGAACGTTACATGGCGAAAGGCAAAACCTTACACCTGCGTCATTTAAGCTCCGAGTGTAAGTTACTTCTGACCAAGGCCGAAGGTTTAGTTGAAGTGAATTATATCGAAGATCCGAATTATCATGTGGCTACCGATAAGCTAGGTTAACCTATCCCTTGATACTGAGCCCGCTAACTGCGGGCTTTTTTATTTGGTCGAGAGGAATACCATAGTTACACAGCAATTGATGTTGAATGCGCATCCCTAATTGTCACAGTAGACTCAGTGTTTGAAATGGCTGAATGCTGAATAGCAATTGATTGATTTTCGTCTCCGATAAAGTCCATACTCAATCAAACTGTGTTAACCGAGTTAAGTCTCGTTATCTCTGAAAATTCCATGTTATAGTTAAAAAGTCACTTATAACTCATTCAGCAATTTATTATGAAAGACTTACAGTTGGAATTTTTCGATATTCCAAGCCCTTGTAAAGGGGTTTGTAAGTCGGACGATCGCGGATATTGCCAAGGGTGTTTTCGTACACGCGATGAACGTTTTGGCTGGCTTAATTTTACGAATGCAGAGAAACAACGAGTAATAAAGCTTTGCCAGCAACGAGAAAAACGCCGCAATCAACCCAAGAAAGTTGTCGCAGAAGCGACATCCCGCCAACCAGAGCAAGCTTCATTGCTGGATACGCCAGCCAGCGACCTGTTGGACAGTAAGGTTTCGAGCAATGATTTCGATGATTTTGAACTTTAAATTTAGTTATATCCGATGAAATCTCGTTGAGTTGTGTATTTATTGGTCGGTTAGATGGAATTGAAGAAAAAGGGGTTGCTATGCCGGTAAACACCCTTTATTATACGGCCTCATTCAGCAACGCACAGTTGTTGGGTAGTTGCCCAGATAGCTCAGTCGGTAGAGCAGGGGATTGAAAATCCCCGTGTCGGTGGTTCGATTCCGCCTCTGGGCACCATATCTTTAAAAACCAGCCTTATGGCTGGTTTTTTGCTTTCTGGGCCCATCAGCGGAGCCGCCTCTCGGCAATTGCTCCTGCATTGCTCTACCTCTTACTTCCATGTAGTCGTGGGCACCATATCTATAAAAACCAGCTTAACGGCTGTTTTTTTGCTTTCTGAGACTTACCTAATTGCTTTTAAGTCCAATTGTGTCTGAGGATCACCCACTATCTAGACACCCACAAAAGTACTCTTCATTAAGGTTTACTCCCAAAAGAATGGCGTTATTAAGACACCCATAAATAATTGCTGTTTTTTATATCGCTAAGTTACTCAGGTTCGGCTGGCGCAATTTTCAGGTTTTACTAAGCTAAGGGAATTTCGAGAGATTCCATGGAGAGGAATGATGCCAACCCCGAGAAGCAAGCAAATTTGTTTAGAGGCAACCCCTTATTATCATTGCGTAAGTCGCTGTGTTCGTCGAGCATATTTGTGTGGTAAAGACAGCGAAGGTGTTAGATGTTACGAACATCGGCGAGGTTGGATTGAAGAGCGATTACTTTTTCTATCCCAGGTATTTTGTATTGATGTATGCGCGTATGCCGTGATGAGTAACCACTGTCACGTCGTGCTTCATGTTAATGAAGAGACCGCTAAGGCAATTTCTGATACCGAGGTAATAAAAAGTTGGCATAAACTTTGTCGAGGTACTTTCGTCACACAAGAATTTGAGCAGCATGGTCGCGTGCCGGATTATTTATTACCGACGTTTAAGAGTACCGTTGCCGTATATCGAAAACGGTTAATGGATATAAGCTGGTTTATGAGATTACTCAATGAGCCGATAGCGAGAATGGCGAATGCTGAGGATCAATGCACCGGGAGGTTTTGGGAAGGACGGTTTACCAGTCAGCCTCTTTTGGATGAAGCTGCGCTGATTGCCTGTATGGCTTATGTCGATTTGAACCCTATTAGAGCCGGTATAGCCGAAAAACCTGAATCCTCACCCTATACGAGCATTAAGAAACGCATAGGAGATCTGATTCAAGGAAAACAAACGGATGGCTTAATGCCCTTTGCAGGAGAATCGAAAATTAACGATTCCAAAGGTTTAACCTTTAACTTGTTCGAGTATGTAGAACTGGTTGATTTAACCGGCAGGGCAATAAGGGACAATGCCTCCGGATACATAGAAAACCGTTTGCCAGGAATTCTGGAAAGGATAAAAATTTCTTCGTCCAACTGGCTGATTTTAACTTCGAAGTTCGAACATCATTTCAAAGGCGGCGTAGGAAAATGTACATCATTGGATCTTTTTTGCTTATATCAAAAAAGAAAACGCCGTCCTAACGTACTAAACTGCAAAACTTTATTTAAATAAACAACCTTCATCAATCATTTACTTTTAAAGCTTATTTTCAGGCTTAATGGCTTCCCACGTACTGTTTAGTAAATTCTTCAAAACCTTTATTCTAGCGCCGCATTTGCATGGTACTTAAGTCGATTTCAATCGAAATTACTTGATTCATCAGTGGGTGTCTTGTTTCTTTCTTGGTTTGTGTAGGGTAAGTCGAGTGATTTATTGAGAGTTGAGGTGGGTGTCTTATTTGTATTTTATTTGTATTTTTTAAGGGTGAAATTAGTAGATGTTTTCGAGGCTGCTTAGGATACCTGTGGCGTTGTCCATCAAGGCTTTTTGGCGTTCTTTTTCGGTAAGGATATTTACGAATGGTGTTTTGCGGCGCATGCGGTGCATTTTAGGGGAGTCTTCGAGCATGGCGTTGCGAAAGTCATCTGGGTAGTCGATGATATCTAAGATGCTGTCCCAGGTGATATATTCACCATAACGAATTCGGCCCTGCTCCTGTCGTTTTAGGATCGTTTGTCTCACTTGCGCAACCAGTTCTGGCTGGCGCAACATTTTTTCGGCAATGGCTCGATGTATCGCCAGCACCTGGCGATCAATATATTCATCTTTTATACCGTTTTTTTTGATCTGGTATGGTCGATTTTTCCGTTTGGACTGTCGCATAGTTGATACGTCTCGTTGATGCTAATGAAAATCCCGGGACTGGTTATTCAGTTGTTCCAGTTGGTCGCTGCGGTCAGTTAATTTGCCGGCAACAACATGGATCACTTCACCCTCTCGTTCCAGTATACCTTTTACTTCTAAGATTCGTGATGACAGAAAAGCCTGCTTTTGCGCTCTGGCGGTGCCTGCCCAGACAATAACATTAATATTCCCGGTGTCATCTTCTAAGGTCACAAAGGTGACACCGGACGCTGTTCCTGGCGATTGTCGGCCGGTTACAATACCGACGACGGTTACCAGGGATTTATGAGGTTTACTCATTAATTGATTCATACGGATGAAACCCGATAAATGACCAGCCTGTTCCAATAAGCGGATTGGGTGTGTATTAAGGGTTAATCCGGTTGCCGCATAATCTTCATTCAGGGTTTCGATATCCGAGGGCGAAAAGAGGTGCGGTTCATTAATGCTATGATGCTTAAATAACGGCAGGTCGCTTTCTTTATTCATCAGTGCCCAACGGCTTTGGTAGCGATTGCCGGTAATGACGTGCAGGGCATTGGCACTTGCCAGTTTTTGTAAGTCCCCGGCGTTAATCGCCAGTTGTTGTAACTGACTTAAATGCTGATAACCATGCTCAGGTCGGTTGTCCAAAATACTATCACAGGCATTGACAGATAAGCCTTTAACGATGCGCATCCCCAAACGAATGGCGTAATCATCATCGTGACGGACAACGCTATGATCATAGTCTGAATGATTCACACAGACCGGTAACACCTGAATATTGTGACGTCTGGCATCCTGAATCAGTTGTGAGGCACTGTAAAACCCCATTGGCAAGCTATTGAGTATGCTGGTATAAAACATCGCCGGATAATAATACTTTAACCAGGCAGAGACATAGGCCAGCACTGCAAAGGATGCAGAGTGGCTCTCCGGAAAGCCGTATTCACCGAAGCCGCAGATTTGTTCGAATAATCGTTCGGCAAATTCGGTTGGATAACCTCGCTGCTGCATGCCGGTAATTAACTTATCTTTAAACCTGGCTAACTGGCCATTCTTTTTCCAGCTCGCCATCGCCCGCCGCAGTTGATCGGCTTCACCGCCGCTAAAACCGGCGGCTACCATGGCCAGTTTAATCACTTGCTCCTGGAATATAGGCACACCTAAGGTGCGTTCAAGCACTGCTTTGACTTCATCTGACGGATAGTCAATTTTCTCTATCCCGTTTCTGCGTTTAAGGAATGGATGCACCATATCCCCCTGGATTGGTCCCGGGCGAACAATGGCTATCTGGATCACCAAATCGTAATAACAGGCCGGTTTTAAACGGGGCAACATGCTCATTTGCGCCCGCGATTCGATTTGAAAGACACCGACGGTGTCGGCTTTTTGAATCATCGAGTAAACGTTTTGATCATCCTGCATACGGGTGATATCGGCAATCGATAGCGTTCGTTGTTGCAGAGTTTCAACCAAGGTGAAACATTTACGAATGGCGCTAAGCATGCCAAGCGCCAACACATCGACTTTTAACAACCCGAGAGATTCCAGATCGTCTTTGTCCCATTGGATCACGGTACGATCTTCCATCGCGGCATTCTCGACTGGCACCAATTCATATAAAGGTCCGGCCGAGATCACAAATCCACCGACATGTTGCGACAAGTGCCTTGGAAAGCCCATGAGTTCGCTAACCAGATGAATAAAGTGTCGACCCTGATCTGAGTCGGGCTGCAATCCTAATTCAATAATCTGTCCTTGCCAGCTCAGGCTTTTATCGCGCCGGTTGATGTTTTTAATAAAAAACTCCAGTTGTGGCAGGGCAATTCCCAGAGCTTTACCGACTTCGCGAATGGCACTTTTTAAGCGATACGTGGTAACGGTCGCGGCAATGGCGGTACGCTTGCGACCATATTTTTGATAAATATATTGGATTACTTCTTCACGACGCTGATGCTCAAAATCAACATCAATATCCGGAGGCTCATTACGCTCTTTAGAAATAAAGCGTTCGAACAAGACGGATATTTGCCTGGGATCGACGGAAGTAATCTCCAGGCAGTAGCAGACGATTGAGTTGGCGGCCGAGCCCCGGCCCTGATAGAGAATCTGTTGTTGTTGAGCAAACCGTACGATGTCATGAATGGTAATGAAATAGAATGGGTAGTTAAGCTCCTCGATAAGCGTCAGCTCTTTGTCGATAACCTGCTGAATGGGTTGTGGAACGCCTTCTGGAAAACGCCGGTTACTGCCGTCTTTAACAAGTTGACGCAAATAGTCCATTGCCGATAAGCCCTGAGGTACCAGCTCAGCTGGATATTCGTAGCGAAGCTCTTGTAGATTGAAGGTGCATTGCTCACTAATACGCAGGGTTTCCTGTAGCCAGGCAAGGGGAAATAAACGCTTGAGCTTTTCCAGGCTGCGTAAGGCTCGTTCAGCATTCGGTAGCAAGTCTTTACCGAGTTGCTGAATTGGTGTGCCGTTGCGTATCGAGGTTAGCGTATGTTGCACTGCCAGGCGATTGGCGTTGTGCATTAACACGCCACCACAAACGGTAACCGGTAGTTCTAATTGTTGAGAAAGTTGTTGGCAATGGGACCTGAATTTTTCATCGTCGCTGCTTAAATGACGTTGATAACCGAGCCATAAGCGTCGACTGTGGTACTTAGCAAGCCACTTTCCGCAACTGAGATCCGATGTTTCTCCCGTTGGCAGCCAAATCACCAGGCAGTGTTTAACAGACATAAGATCCCATTCGGCTAACTGGTATTCACCTTTATTACTGCGCCGTCTGGCATTAGAAATAACCCGGCATAATTCTGCATAGGCCTGGCGGTTTGGGCATAGTAAAATAACCTGAAGTTGTTGGTCTAAACGGAACATGCTGCCAATGAGCAGTCGCACCCCTAGTTGATGCTCTCTAATCGCGGTATGGGCGCGAACTACACCCGCCAGGGAACATTCATCGGTGATTGCCAGCGCCTGGTAGCCTAAAAACTCCGCCTGGTGAATTAATTCTTCCGGGTGGGAAGCCCCTTGTAGAAACGAAAAATTGCTCTGGCAGAATAATTCGGCGTAACTCATCTCCACTCTCCGGGTATCAGGTATTGTTCAGCTGAACAGGCCATGCACAAACCATTGCTGAGCTGGTGTACGATATACCCATAACCATTGACCATTAGGAGTTCTGGCAATAAAGTAATCGCGGATCACGGGGTGTTTATCCCACCAACCGGCAACAATCCGTTCGGGACCGTGTTGAATGTTTATTTTCTCTGTTACCGGTAATGGCCTTGGTAAAATAAAGCTTGGGCGTAATGACGAGTGACCGCTTACCAGGCTTTTCTTTTGCGATGGCTTTTGTAACGGCGGACAGCAGGCGTTGGCCAATTCTGGACGATGATCATTAACCAGCTCAATACCATGTACCTTGTTTTTGCCGAGTTTGGCCTGCAGACGTGATACCAGCTCATTAGCAGAAATAGCGCCACAATGCTTGCTGAACATATCCATCATCGAAAAATCATTAGCGCGGATTTGTTTGGCTTCGACGCTAATGGCAACTACCGGGGCACTGACCTTGATAGATTCCAACGTTAACTGACTTAATTCCAGCCATTGTTTTGCCCGGTAGGCTCCCTCAGCGCTATGCACCTGAAAGTGCACACTGTCGGCGTCGCGAAGGTGTAATTCAATATTGAGCTGACCCGAACGCTTGTCGCGAAACTGTAAAAACTGTTCAAGCAGGCGGAAAACGTTAAGCAAAGGTTTTTGCAAATACTCCAGGTTAGAGATTTCAAACATGAGTTCCAGATAGTGTTTAAACTGCTCCGGGGGATGATAAAAATCTACCGGATGTTTAAGTTGCCCCTGCAGGCGCCCAATATAGGTGACCAGCTCAATATCAAAGCGCCTGGCAATATCACTGAGTGGCAAACGTAATAGTTCACCGATGGACTGCACTCCAACGCGGTTAAGGTGATTAATGACTTTGCGGGATAACTCGCTTACCTGTAATGGCAAAGGGTTTAACAGGCGGTGCAACTGGTGTTGGTCATCGGTTAGCTGGTTCGTTCCGCTGACAGCCAGCAACCGCGCTGCATAGGGTGAATACCCCGATGAAAACTGATAAGTGAGTGCCAGCTTATCTAAATGCTGTTGTAATACCTGCCAATAGTTTTCCAGTCCCTGATAGAGGCTGAGCATATGACTGACTCGTAATAGCAGGCCATTGGGTGGCAACAAACTGATATCGGCGGTAACCAGGTATAGCCACTGAGCAATCTGGCTGAGCTTATTTTTTTCCTGTTTTTCATCGTATGCGATAACCTGAAGGTTATGACATAAAGCCGCCGCGGAGCCTAGCCCCATGCCTTTTTTTATACCGGCGTTTAAAGCATGTTGATTTAGCTGTAGTACATCGCTATTACGGCCATGAACAATGGCGACAGGCAATTGTTCATCGGCTTGATAAAGGCTGTCCAGTTGCAGGCAAGGGAAGTGTAGGTATAGCCACAACATTGGGTTAACTGACTTTTGAGGTCGGGAAGTACACCAGGTTATCGGGGATCTTCCCTAAGGTTAATGTTGGCCAGTGCTGACGCATATCAATATGAAACCGTTTTGACGGCCAGCCGCGTTTGCGTTTATTGATTTGGGCATCAATGCCTGAGGGACTGGCGCATAAGGAGATGCTCAAATCCAGGGGGAGCGATAAGGTTTCATAGCGCTTGTGCCTGAGCATAAACACCCGGCTGGCACCTTTTTCAGCAGCCAGTTGCAGGCGTTTCACCTGATGAATTTCAATGGCTTGATCTAACCAGAGTAATACCGAACCACAGGTACCGCTCTTCAAACACTCTTCAGCCGACCACAAGGCATCTTTTTCTTTATCGGGCGTGATAACGATAACGTCTTGTAAGTCTATTCCCTGAGCGGCCAGCATGACGGCACTAACATTTCCCGGAGGATTAATGAAGATCAGTAATCGTTCTGAGCCTGCGGTCAGAGTTGGCAATAATAGTCGTAGCTCACCGATACCGGTTTCGGTTAATATTTCGATAGCGCCAGCTTTTACCAAGCCACCGTTAAGGTGTTGATCAAGTTCAAAATAACCTGAAGATTCCAGGTCTGGCTCTGGTGTTTTTACGCCGCCATGCCACACTAAATGGCGATGTTGGAGATCTTTAATTAGCTTATTCATTAATACCAATACCATTAAATTTTTGCACAACTCAGAGTTAGGGCGGTAAATGGGCCTTAAGATAAACTCCCTATGGGTGTGTTTTAAAGGCGTTTATCCTGCGTTACTGATTTTGGCTGATTGTGATAATGGAGTGACCATTCTCTGCAATCAAAGCCTTGTCTAAAATCCTTTAAATTCTCACTGAGTGGGAAAACACTTAGTGGAATTGGTATAAACACCTGTATGTTTGTACAGTATATTCAATCTTTTTATTTATGCAAGGCAATGTCGCGATGTGTGGACGATTAAATATCAGTGATGATCCTTTTGTAATGGAACTGATCAACTGGCTGGGGGTGGATAGTCACAACCCAAACATGAGAGAAAATATTAACTGGGGGCGCTTTAAACGAGCAACAGATACCATCTCCATTGTTCGTCAGAGCGAAGGTCAGAGGGTCATCAGTGATGCAACCTGGTGGTTACTGCTGGACAAAACCGAAGATGGTTTTAAACCGTCGCGCTATACCAGCTTCAATACTCGTTACGATAAACTGGATGTACCGCGCAGTGCGGGCTATATTCCATTTCGCCAGAGCCGTTGTATTATTCCGGCCAAAGGGTTTGGCGAGACTGAATTCATCAATAAAAAACCGGTTCATTATTACGATATGGAAGCGGTCGATGGCGAAGCTATTGCCTTTGCCGGGTTGTATCGTCAATGGCTACATCCAGATACGGGAGAGTTACGCCTGTCATGTTCGGTGATCACCTTGCCGCCCCATGACAAACTGCGTCATATTCATTCCAAGGCGATGCCGTTAATACTACCGCAGAATGAAAGGCTGGTATCGGCCTGGTTGGATCCAGCCTACCAGCAGGTAGAAAACTTCCAGTTTCTGCTAAACCCCCATCTACCGCAGGATCTTATCGCTTATCCAATTGATAAACCCAGTTTACATAACACCATTGGTGCGGCTGAAACCATCGTTAAGGACCGCCAAAGAGCACAGTAAAGGCATATGGTCTAAACTTTACCGCAAAAGATTGCGTATAACAGAAAGTTTGTAGGAGGCTCTATGCCAGTTGACCATACTGCCGATACCAAAAAAGCGAAAGATGCAGATAAACAAGCTCAATCCGAGTTTAGCGATGCGCTCAAAGATCGTCCCGACGATTATTTTGTTCAACGCAAGTTTGCCAAAGCTATTGACTGCAATATCATCAGTCAGTCAGCACCGTTTCACTGGCTTGCGCTGGCGGCACAGGATTTTATTCGTGCGCCACTAATTTCCCTGGTCTACGGCCTTATCTTCAGCCTGATCCCGGCAGCATTAATTGTTCTGGTGTTAGCGACCGATACGCATCTGGTGATATTGCCGGCATCCGTTGCTTTTGCGCTGATAGGGCCAATCTTTGCGACCGGGCTTTATGATGTGGCCTGGGAGCTGGAAAAAGGCCATAAGCCAACGTTTCGGCATAGCCTGAAATCCATGTTCAGAAACCCGGTAGGCGAGTGGGGCTTTGCGATATTATTGATGGTGATGATGGTTGCCTGGATGCGCATTGCGGCATTAATTCATGCCCTTTATCCGACGACGTTAGATCCGACCCTGGAAGAAATGATAGGATTTTTAACCCTGGGATCGTTGGCCGGGGCTGCATTACTGGCGGTGGTATTTACGTTTTCGGTATTTACGCCACAAATTATGATGGAACGTCGGGTAGATATTATGACTGCGGTAGCAACGTCGTATCATGCGGTTCGAAGCAATATCGGTGCGATGATTGTCTGGGCGGCGTTAATTCTTTTTGCGGTGTTGATTGGTTTTGCCACCTCTGCGATAGGTTTTATTATTCTGATGCCGATTCTCAGTTACGCCAGTTGGCATGCGTATATTGCCACGATTAAAACCAATCGTCCGCGAAACTATGAATAAGGTAAAATAGGGTGGTAATAAACAAGGGGCGATGCAGCCCCTTGAATCTGTTGAGCGTCAGGCGATTTAAAGTGCCAGGTCTATGATCATTTCCGTCAGCTCTTCCTTGGAAATGCCGTTATCGTGGTTAGCGTCAAACTTTTTGAAGATGCTCTCACACATACGTAGCCCTTTGTCCTGCAGCAAGCAATGAATCAGCTCTACGAATTCACTACGGTTAATCAGGCCGTCCTTATTTACGTCAAAAATTTCGAATAATTCATCAACCCATTCTTTAATTTGCATTTCAATTTTCCATCATTAATTTAACTGATTTCACTGTACCCAGTTGTGAAGCAATTGTGAATCAGAAAATTGTAACCAGGAGTAAGGCCCTTGTGACTGTGATTATATCGCCTTAATGGTCAAAGAAGATTAACGATTAGCGAATAAAGCCGACGGGTTGCTTACCTTCGATCCAAAACGTAAACAGGGCATCAATGGTTTTAGAGTTCTTTTTCATCGCGATCCAGTTATTAAGAAATTGCTCAAATTGATAATCCTGTTGCTGCAACGGAAATGCCATACCAATTTCTGGCAACCTCGGTTCGGGAATGACGACGGTGTAATCTGGATACAGTAACGTCCAGGCAGAAGCCCCGGCGGCACCATATATCATCGCGTCGATATCAAGACTGTCGTCGATAAAAAACTGTCTCGGTGACGATAACTCATGGACAGTATTTTTCGGCATGTTCTTTTGCACGGTTTTTTCATAATAATGGGTTTCCGGCATACCTAGCACGATGCCACTATCTTCAATAATTCGGGTCCAGTTTGCATACTTGCTCCGCTCTTCGTCTTTGACCAACAGTGCCAGCGTTTCTTTGATATGTGGATTGCTTAAATTGTGATTAATCAAATTGCCGGGGGTCACTGGCAAAGATGCGACGATATCGAGATAGCCCTGATTCAAATAGGTTTCAATGTTATTGCGTTGAATACGTACAAACTCGATTTCAACCTCCAGTTCCTGAGCCAGGAGGTGTCCAATTTCAATATCTAAACCAACCAGTTCTCCATTTTTATTGTGAAACGCGTAGGGCAGGGCATCAGCGTAGTACCCCATGCGCAGCTTGCCCCGTACCGTGATCCGCTCGAGGGTATTTTCGATAGCATCAATATCCGGTGTGTCATCAGGTTGTGGTGTTTTCAGAACCTGGGATTTTGCTGCCGGTAATAGCAGGTCGCGGTCAATAAACTTTTCGTAACCCTGGTACTGGTGACTGATTGAGTTAAAAGTGAATGAAAGCCCGGCAAGAATTAACGACGTACATAGCGGTACGGCGATAATAAAGATGATAAATGGGCGCAGATAAAACCTGACTTTATGCATGATTACCATCGGGATTAACATCGCACAAACGGTGATAAACATCACCGATAACAATGCTGCCAGGCGACTTACCAGTAATTGTTCTGCGACCACGTATAACTCAAACATGGAGGCAGAGATGGCAAAACTGTCGAGAATATTGGGTACCGCGACCATTTGCGAGCCAAATAACTGTAATACGCCTACGACAACCAGTTCAGGGTAGTCATACAGGGCAATCTGTTCGCCATTGAACCAGGCTGCAAATAGAATGAACAGTAACACCAAAAGCTTACCTCCCATCGGCAGGCTGTATGAGATGGGCGCTATGATGGACGGCAGGCGAGTACTGGAATTGTGATGCTTGGCGTGAGCGATTAATTGCTTTTTGACGTCCTCGGCGATAACCGGGATCACCACAAAGATACTGCCGGTGGCAAAGCCGGTGATCAGCGCTGAACGACAGGCCAGAAATACCTGCGAAAACCTCAGGGGGGTAAAAATGGCGACGATCAACGGCAAAATAACAAAGGTTAGTAAAAACACCATCGACGCTGTAGTGACAAAATACACCAGCAAACCATCCATTTCTTCTCTGGCCAGGCTGGCACTGGCATCCCAGGCGATGGCAAGAACACCATAGGGAGCCAGTTTCATCACCGTATTGGTTACCTTGATTAGTGCCTGGCGAATATCTTTAAAAACGTAAAGGCTACGACGTTTGTCATGAATCGAGATAAAACCGATACCAATAAAGATGCTAAACACTACAACCGCTGGTACGGTGCCTGCTGCCAGTGAACGAAAAGGATTGGCAGGTAAAAAGTAATCGAGGACATTGTAGGTTTCTTTTTCGCGAATTATGCTGGCGGAATAAAATGCCGCAGAATTCCAGTCAGGAAAGGCGATTGGCGCCAGTAAAATAACCCCGACGACGACTAGCAACAGGATCAGAAAACAAACGGTGCCATATTTTACCAGGCGCTTTGCCTGTTGTCGGGTCATCGAGCCAATACCGAAGACCAGAGAGACCGCGATATAGGGTAGGGCCGTCATTTGTAGCAACATAACAAACCCCTGACCTATGTAATTAATCAGTTGATTGGTGTAGTCACTGGTAAAGCCAATCAACAGGCCGGCCATCATGGCGATAATTATTTTATTGGCTTGTGACATGGGGCTCTCGTATTATCCGCGCCTCGTTCCAACACATTCTTGTGATAAGGAGTTGATATCGAGGCCGGCGAATATTTGCGCAAAAATACATGGGTTGTCTGAGCATCCAGTTCTGGCGGCTGCGTCTTAATCCAACTTCTTTATCACGGGTGCGGCAATCATTACAGCAGTGCTCATCATCAAAATGCCAGCCTCTGGAAATTTGCGTCAGATTAAAATAAAGTAAACGGGATTAGAAAATTATAGATAACTGGCCACCGATTGCATTGTTGGCCTGAACTTGCGTTGGTTTTTCAATGTCAGCATGTGTAAAATGCAGGTTCGAGAATGATTAAGGAAATACACTGAGCTTCCCCCCAGGGCTCCAGACGTAAATGGTTGTCGCTACAATAAAAAATGAAAAAGCTTAGTGTAAAAATTAAAGAGCAGTATAAACCGTTACTGTTCGTTGGCCTGATTTCCTTATTTGGTTTCGCCCTCAATTATTATCCAATCCCTTTGTTTAATAACATCGAACTGGTGTTAGGGAATGTTGCCTTTGTTATCGTTGCCATGCGTTTTGGCATGCTGTACTCCCTGCTTTGCGCATTAATTGTCTGTATTTCCCTGACTGAATCTACGGGCCACCCCTTTGGATTCTGGCTATTTGGCCTGGAAGCGGTATTCATTGCCTGGCTGCGATCAAGAGGCTGGTATGTATTGTATGCAGATTTATTATTCTGGTTTGTACTGGGGATGCCGCTAACGGCGCTGCTGCTCTTTTATCAGATTGATATGCCAGAACAACTGTGGTTTCTGACCACCATAAAACAGGCTTTTAACGGTTTGGTGTATACCTGCCTGGCTGGCCTGGTGGTCTATTTTTTCCCGTCTCTGTTTGATATTAGCTATCAGCAGCAACCACGCACGGTGCGAACCTTGCAGAGTCAGTTGGTTTACGCATCGTCGTTGGTGATCAGCTTTTCAATTATCACCATTTCGATATTTGTCAGTCACAAAGTCATCAAGTCCCAGCACGATATCATTCAGCAGAATATCGACGAACGTAAGCATTATTTTGTTCACAGTACCGAAAACTACCTGAGAAGCTATCAGTCGGCGATCGAAAACCTGGCTATCATGCTTTCCAATAATCCCAGTTACTGGCATCAGGGCGATGATGCCCGGCAACGTCTGGCATTTATTGATAAGTTTCACCAGAAATACCCGGACTTTCTCGGCATTGCCGTGGTAAACGCCAACCAGCAGGTGATTTATACGAGCCCGGGGCAACTGCTGGAACAGGTAGCACAACAGGTTGGCGAAGTGCGTGTTACTCAGGAAGAGTTCTTTATCGGTGCCCAGCATACGCAGGGCAGTTACCTGTCTAAAGTCTTTATCTCCAATTATCTTGGCGGCAAGCCCATTATCACTATCAGCCAAGGGGTAATGCTTGATGATGCAGCCGAGCATCCGTACAAACCAGTATTGGCTGGAGCATTGGATAGTCGCCGGTTTTCCCAATTGGTGTCGGCGCAGTTATCGGACAAAATGTCGTACATTATTACTGATCAGATTGGCAACGTGGTGTTTGCCTCCGAACAGTTAAATATTGCCCCGTTAAAGCCGATTCAATTCGCCGCAGAAGCCGAGTATGCATTTGGTAAAACTCAGCTGGTCCGCTTTAAGGTGCCGGGGGGGGAATCGCCAGAGTATTTCCTCTCGAAAGCCAAATTGAAAAATGGCTGGCAGGCCTATGTACTGGTTGATTCAAGCTCGGTCGTAAAGAAGATTGAGCAAGAATACATTTTGGTGTTTGCATTGCTGATCCTGGCGTTTTTAATTGCCGTTTCCCTGGCTCAGCGGATTGGTTTTGAACTGACTCAGCCGATGGTGTTTATCCTCAAGCAACTGCAAAAATTTGACCGTAATAATAAACTGGAATTTGCGCCATTATTCAGAGGTGCACCACAGGAAGTCATATTGCTTTATGATGAATTGCAGCGCAATAAAACTGAAATTCATGAATATCAGACTGAGTTGGAAAATAAGGTAGCGGAGCGCACAGACGAGTTAGAGAGAGCGAATGAAAAGCTTACTCAATTGGCTCAGAAGGACGGCTTGACCGGCGTCTTTAACCGTCGCTATTTTGATGAACATTTTGGTCTGCATCGCAAACATACTTACCGTAATCGCGGCAACATGGCCGTCATGATTATCGACCTTGATCACTTTAAAGAGGTGAATGACCAGCATGGCCATTTGGCTGGGGATGAGTGCCTGCGTGTCGTCTCGGAGATAATGAGCGAAGAGTTCAGCCGGGAAACGGATTTGATTGCCCGTTTTGGTGGCGAAGAGTTTGTACTAATGGTCACCCAAATCAGTGAGCAGAATCTATCTTATAAATTAGAGCGCTTGCGACGCACCATCGCCGCCACGGTGATTTACGACGAACGCAATCAACCGTTCCATGTCACTGCCAGTATTGGTGCTATCCTGGCTCCGGCTACCTATAGCGACCAGACTCAGGACTGGATTCAACTGGCCGATAAAAAACTGTATCAGGCTAAGCGCGAAGGTCGTAATCAGGTTTGCATAGAAATTTGTCAGTCGCGCGAAAATGACAGTAAAGATAAGAGTGAAGACGAGAGCGCGGAAACCGTAACGCTCGAGCAAACAAGTTAAGTAGCCATACTGATTTCAGATCGCCAGTAGACAAAGCTGGAAGGTCAAACGAACCGAAAATCAAGGGGTCAGAGTCTGTGACTCTGACCCCTTGATTTTCTCGTAAAGATTATCTCCCTCGACTTCAGTCTCCCTTTACAACAGTGACGATGCGTCAGCACAGTCACTAGCCCTTGTATAAGTTCCCACCGGCGTAACCCCGTCGCCGATAATCCGCCCCGGTAAAGATTATCTCCCTCTACAACAGTGACGGTGCGTCAGCATCGTCACTAAACCTTTATCTTTTTAAAAGCAAAACTTATAGTGGTGATAAAAACAACAATAAGGACAGTTATGAGATTGATTCTAAAAGGCCTTTTAACCAGCAGCCTGATGAGTTTGTCATTACTGGCTCAGGCCAGTGTGCTAATGAAACCTAACCCGGTTCCCGGGGCCGAATATCCGCCGTTGCTACAAGGCGATTACCAACCAAACATCACCACGCCAGAAGCGTTTCTGGGTTTTGATGTGGGGCAGAAAACGGCTACGCCGGCACAGATTAATGCCCTGGTAAAACAATGGGCAAGCGAGAGCGAGCGGGTGCAACTGGTTGAGTATGCACGCAGCTATGAAGACCGGTCGTTACATTACCTGGTTATCTCCAGCAAAGATAATATCGCCAATATTGATTCGATACAGAGCAATATTGTAGAGTTGAGTGAACCCGGCTCTCTGTCCGATGCAAAAGTTTCCCAACTACTGGCCAATACCCCGGCAACCGCCTGGATGGCATACAGTATTCATGGTAATGAGTCTTCCGGAGCCGATTCGGCGCTGGCGTTAATTTATCACCTGATTGCCAGTAAGGATGCTGATACGCAACGCTTGCTGGACGATTTGGTGATTATTGTCGACCCGATGATGAATCCGGATGGCCGTGCCCGCTTTACCAAGCAGTTACAACAAAATCGTAGCAGTGCACCTAATTTCGACGTCCAGTCATTGTTGCACACCGGCGTCTGGCCATTCGGTCGCACCAATCATTATCATTTTGATTTAAATCGCGATTTTTACTATGCGGTAAATCCTGAATCACGGGGGCGTATTAAAGCCATCAACCAATGGCATCCCTTGCTGATGATCGATGGACATGAAATGGGGGCTCTGGATAATTTCCTGTTTGGGCCGCCACGCGAACCGATTAACGAGCATATAGCGGACAGTATCAACCGTTGGAGTAAGGTATTTGCCAACGATCAGGCAGCCGCATTCGATCAACAGGGGTGGCCGTATTACACCGGAGAATGGTTTGAAAACCTTTATCCTGGCTATTCAAATTATGCCGAGTATCGCGGTGCAATTCATATTCTTTATGAGCAGGCGCGAACGGCAGAAGATGGCGTGCGTCTGCATAACGGTGCAATTCGCAGCTATAAAAAATCCGTGCACCATCAATTCTATTCGGCATTGGCAAACCTGAAAACCTTGCAGAAAAACCGCGAGGCGATATTTTCCGATTATGTAAAAAACCGGAAAAGTCATGTCGATAAAAAAGGTAAATACGCCGATCAGTCGTTTGTGGTGCTGGCGACGGATAACCATAGCCGCCTGCAACAGTTCCTCGATCTAATGGATTTACAGGGAATTCGTTACTATCGCAATGAGCAGCCATTAAAGGTGCGTAATGTCACTGATCAATTGGGACAACAGCGAAAATCAAGAACCATACCGCGCAATAGCATCATTATCCCCAATCGCCAATATAACGCACCATTAATAGCGGCAATATTAGAGTTCGATGCCAATATCAAGGATGAAGTGTTGCTGGAGGAACGCCAGAAAACACTGCGTGATGGTAGCTCTGTGATGTACGACTCAACCGCGTGGAACCTGACCATGATGTATGGCCTGAATGCATGGCAGGTCGGTCAGCATCTTGCTGCGGGATTGGATGACTACGAGCAACGTAAAAGTGAGTTCAAAGACCGGGAAAACGCCATCGCTTATCTTGTCGATGGTGCCGATGATGCATCGGTGTCCCTGGCGGCGAGATTACTGGAGCAGGATGTAAATGTCCGGGTACTGGACAAGCCTGGTGTTTATAACCAGGTAAACTTTTCCCGGGGAACCGTGGTAGTAAGCATTGCCGATAATCGACATAAGCCCGACTGGCTGGGTACGTTAAAACGTATCGCTAGTGAAACCGGTTCTCATGTTGAAGCGATCAACCAGGGACTGGGGGATGGTGACTTACCGGATATTGGCTCTGAGCATTTGCAATTATTGCAGCGGCCACAGATTGCAATGCTAACTCAAAACGGCATCAGTCCTTATGACTATGGTCATATCTGGCATCTGATTGATACTCAGTTAGGCGTGCGTCATTCACATCTGGCGCAAGAGCTGATCGGACGCGCCGATCTGCGCCGTTATAATGTTTTAATTGTTCCTGGGCGTTGGTATGGTGAACTCTCTAAAGGCACAATGGATAGCATCGATAACTGGGTCAAAGCTGGCGGGACATTAATCGTTACCGGCAGTTCAGTGGTGCAATTTGCCAAGGCTAAAGACTTTATCAGCAGCAAGTTGCTAAGCGACAGTTTCGAGGATATAGAAGACTATAATCTGGCGCTTACCCGACAGTGGTTGTCTGAGCAGGATAAAATGGCCAAAGTCGATAAACTTGGTCAACATATGGTTGCTGACAATATCTGGTATCCATGGCAGAACGATAAAGATCTCAAACCGATGGATAACAAGCAACTGCAGCGATGGAATGACTGGACCAAAGCGTTTATGCCATCCGGCGCGTTGCTGGCAACTCGCACCGACCAGAAGCACTGGCTAACCTATGGTGTCGATCGGGTGTTACCGGTACTTACCGATAATGCGCCATTACTGATGACCAAATCGGTAACCTCAGCGGTCGTCCGCTATGGCGTACATTTGCCTAATAGCGAGGCCAAGGAGCGCCTGATTGGCTGGTCTACGATCCCGGAAGGTAATGATTTATCCTTAAGAATGAGTGGCCTGTTGTGGCCGGAAGCGGCGCAACGAATCGCCAATGCCGCGTATCTTACCCAGGAACGCAAGGGTAATGGCCAGGTGATTTTAATTGCCAATTCACCAAACTTTCGCGGCGCCACCAAAGGTACGGCGCGGATACTGTTAAATGCCATGGTATACGGACCCGGCCTGGGAGCAAGCGCAAAAATCGAGCTGTAATTGCTATATTCGACAAAGAAAAGGGGAGCTATTTAGCTCCCCTTGTTTATTAAAGCGTGGACAGAACCTTACTTTAAGCTGATGGTGGTGTGGATTTCATCACCTTCACTATGATCGGGTTCAAACCAGCGGGCAGTAACGGTTTTTGTCTGCGTCCAGAACTGCGTAACCTGCTTGCCATTCGGACCTAAATCACCCAGTTTTGAGCCGCGTGAACCGGTAAATGAGAAATAGGCAACAGGCACAGGGATTGGCACGTTAATACCTACCTGGCCAACGTCGATATCATTTTCAAATTTACGGGCAACATAACCTGAGGATGTGAAAATCGACGTACCATTACCATTTGGATTGGCATTGATAATATCAATCGCTTCTTCCAGGGTATCTACCTGTAGGATGCACAGTGCCGGACCGAATATTTCCTGCTGGTAAATATCCATATCAGTGGTTACATCGGTAAACAGGGTAGGACCGACGAAGTTGCCATTCGGGTAACCCGGTACGGTAATGTCACGACCGTCGACCAGCAAATTAGCACCTTGTTCGACACCGGAATCGAGCAGCTTAATGATTCGTTGTTTTGCCTGTGGAGATACTACGGGTCCTAAATCCGCACGACGGTTGGTACCGGCATCGACCACCATGGTTTTCGTTTTCGCGACGATTTCATCGAGCCATTCACGGCTATTGCCGACCAGAATGGTGACTGGATTAGCCATACAGCGCTGACCTGCAGCACCGAACGCTGAACCGATTACATCGTTAATGGCACGCTCTTTATTGGCATCGGGCATTACCACCATGTGGTTTTTTGCACCCATCATACACTGAGCGCGTTTACCATGTAGGCTGGCATGATTATAAATATGGGTCCCAACGGGTGTTGAACCGATGAAAGAGACAGCCTTAATTAATGGGTGCTCACAAATACGATTAACCACATCAGGACCTCCATGAACCACATTTAATACGCCGGCAGGTACACCAGCTTTAATTGCCAGCTCCACCATTAGCATCGTCGCAGACGGATCTTGTTCAGATGGTTTTAAAACGAAAGTATTACCGCAGGCAATGGCTGCCGGGAACATAAAGGCCGGAAGCATTACCGGGAAGTTAAACGCGGTAATACCTGCGCCGACGCCTAACGGCTGGTTTAATGTATAAACATCAACATTTGAAGCAGCATTATTGGCCATTTCACCTAATTGCAAGCGAGTGATCGAACAGGCATTTTCGACTGCTTCTAACGCCCGGCCAACTTCACCTTCCGCATCCGGTAACGTCTTGCCATGTTCTTCAGTGATAAGGGCCGCAATCTCGTCGGTGTGATCCTGTAGTAACTGCTGGAACTTCAGCATAATGCGCATGCGCTTGGTTAGTGATGTCTTGCTCCAGCTGGCGAAGGCTTTGTGGGCACTTTCTATAGCGGCATCGACTTCGTCCAGGGTAGCAACAGGAACTTTAGCGACGACTTCCTGGGTTGCCGGGTTGAGAACATCCAAATACTGCTGAGATTTCGATGGCACCTTTTTACCATCGATCAGCAAATCAATTTCACGAATTGTCATAATTTAACCTTTGTTTTGACCTCCGAAGCCCGGTTCGCCGTGGCTTGGGAGAGGGAATTTATCATTGTTGTTTGGCAACCTAGATTAGGGAGCCACAGGGTTGGATTCAAGGCCTCGGTAATCAAAGAAAAAACCGGATTGTTACATGTGTAAATAAAGCTGAACATCCATCACACAGAAGAAAATTTTTCAGTCATATTCGGAAATATTTTTTGGCTTTAGCAGCAATAGCGTAACAGCGATTTATTAACCACTATTCCGTCGCAAAGTTATCCTCGAGGTTGTTGGTTTTATTGAACTGTAGGGTGATTTTTGATCTGAATTAATAACGGGTTGATGAACGAAATAAGTAGCGAAAAGCCCGATCATCACCTTGCTGTTTGCACATTAAATGTACGAACAGAGGATTACAACAAGGTTAGGTGGTTGTAAATACCTTGTTAGTGGGATATAAAAGTTTACGTTCACCTGATTGTACATAACTAAATACAAACAATCGTTGCTAGGTGAAAATAATAAAAAATTCAGGGAGTTAATATGTCCATTAAATTTAGTAAACGCAGCCTGGCATTAGCCGTATCCGTTGCGTTATCTGGCCAGGCGGCGATCGCTGCCGAAGAAACAGAGCAACAAGCCGTTGCTGAAGAAGACATTGAGCAAATCGTTGTTGTTGGTAGTCGCGCTGCACCTCGTTCTGTCGCTGACTCGCCGGTTCCGGTCGATGTGGTCGATGGTGATGAGTTAAGAAAGTCCGGTTCTTCGGACATGCTTGACCTGTTAGTTGCATCGGTACCATCCTTTGCAGCCCGTGCACAACCTATCAGTGATGCCGCGACCCTAATCCGTCCGGTTAACTTACGTGGTTTGTCGTCGGATTCAACCTTGATCCTGGTCAATGGTAAGCGTCGCCATCGTGCATCGGTTATTGCCTTCCAGGGTGGTGGTGTTAACGATGGTGCACAAGGTCCGGATATTTCGGTGATCCCTTCGGTTGCCCTGAAGCAGGTTGAAGTCTTGCGTGACGGTGCATCGGCTCAGTACGGTTCTGATGCGATCGCTGGGGTGATGAACTTTGTCTTAAAAGATGACGCCGATGGTGGTTCTATTTCTGCCAAGTATGGTGAGTATTACGAGGGTGATGGTGGTACTACAACTGTCGACGGTAACATAGGTTTGCCGTTGGGTGATGATGGTTTTGCCAACTTCAGCTTCCAGTTAAAGAATGCGGATGCTACGTCTCGCAGCGTGCAACGTCCAGACGCACAAGGTCTAATCGATGCAGGTAATACCGCTGTAGGTGATCCGGCACAGGTTTGGGGTCTGCCAGAAATCGAAGACGACATTACCTTATTTGGTAACGTCGGCCTGGATATCGGCGATGATAAAGAAGTTTACCTGTTTGGTAACTACTCCGAGCGTGATGTTACCGGTGGTTTCTACTATCGTAACCCACATAACCGCGGTAACGTTTATTCTATCGACGGTGGTGAAACCTTATTAGTGGGTGACGTAGGGCAAGCAGCTGGCGGTCCTCGCACTTGTGCAGTTGTTCCTGCAAATGTTCCAAATGTGTTGGATACTCCTGAATATCAGGCGATGGTTGCCGATCCTAACTGTTTCTCTATGAACCAGATCTTCCCTGGCGGTTATACGCCAGCATTCGGTGGTAATATCACCGATACTTCATTGACCGGTGGTGTTCGTGGTGACTTTAAAGATGGCTTCATGGATGGTGTGTACTTTGATTTAAGTGCATCAGTTGGTCGTAACGAATCTGACTTTAACCTGAAGAATACCTTGAACCCGTCGTTGGGACTAGATACACCGACCGAATTCGATACTGGTAAATATATCCAGCTTGAGAAAACCATTAACTTTGATTTAAGCAAAGGGTTTGACTGGGGCATGTATGACCTGGTTAATATCGCAGGTGGTCTTGAATGGCGTGAAGAAAGCTTTGAAATCATTTCCGGTGAGGAAGCTTCCTGGAAAGCAGGTCCTTATGCCGATCAGGGTTTCAATATCGGTTCGCACGGTTTTAAAGGTTTTGGTCCTGAATCACAAGGCGTAAACACTCGTCGTAATATAGCGGCGTACTTGGATGCAGAAGCTTATGTGACTGAGTCGTTACTACTTGGCGGTGCGTTCCGTTGGGAAGACTATGATTCATTTGGTAGCACCTTTGATTACAAAGTAACGGGTCAGTTTTCTATTACCGATGACTGGTCTATTCGTGGTTCACACAGTACTGGTTTCCGTGCTCCGACTGTAGGTCAGGCAAACGTAGTAAATACCCAAACCTCGCTTATCAATGGTGAGTTGATCCAGACTTTCTTAGCACCTGCAACGAATCCATTGTCGGCCTTCTATGGTGGTCAGGAGCTAACGCCTGAAGAATCTACCAGTTATACCTTTGGTACCGTACTGCAGTTTGGTGAGTTATTTGTAACTGCCGATATCTACAGCATTGAAGTAGAAGATCGCCTGGCACAAACGTCGCAGATTTCGGTAAACCCGGAGGACTATGATCAGCTACGTGCATTAGGTGTAAATAACCCTGAACTGATTTCTGCAGTTACTTATTTCGCCAATGACTTCGATACAACGACGACCGGTTTAGATGTTGTTGCAAACTACAGCATGGAAATGTTTGGTGGGGATACAGGTTTTAGTCTTGCGTATAACTACAACAAGACCGAAGTCGATCGTGTAGATACACAGGCTGACGGAACCGTTCGTACTGGTGCTGATAAAGTTCGTCGTCTGGAAGAAGGGATGCCGGAGCATCGTGCAACCTTTACTATCAGTCAGAACTGGGATGCTATCGGTATGTTCGTTCGTGCCAACTACTTTGGTGAATACTGGGCGGTTCACGCCGATGATGCAGGCCCAGGTGGCTGGAACCAGGATGCTGACGCTGCTATCACTTTTGATGCAGAAGTTAGCTACTTTATGACGGAACACCTGACCTTTACATTAGGTGCCAACAACTTGTTCGACCAGGAAGCTGAGCGTATTCCTGATGAGTTCAATGGTGTTGGTGGTAAGTACTATGAAAGTGGTCCGTTCGATTACAACGGTGGCTTCTACTACGGTAAAGTTACTTACAGCTTCTAAGCAAACTGTAATTTAAAAAAGGACCTTCGGGTCCTTTTTTGATTTTCAACAACTCTGACCCTGTAGGATCCCCACAAATTTATAACGCTTCATAGCCGAGTCCTTCGCTCTGGTTTTGAAGC
>NZ_SWDB01000035.1 GCF_005116735.1 Thalassotalea mangrovi
CTTTTTTCGCTTTAATACGCGCTAAGGCAGCAGCTTTGGCGTCGACCTTGTTATTGGTTTCCGCCTTTGAGTCAATGTTACTTTTAGCACCTTGACTACTGGCATCAGCGTCAGAGTTTTCATTGTCAGCCGTTTGTTGCTGATCATTAGGTCGTTGGAAGCGACTATTATCGGCTTGTTGTTCCGATTTTTTCTGAGCGGCCAGTCGTTTAGCCTTGGCTCTTGCGATCGCCGCTGCCGCCGTGCTTTTCACCGAAGATGAAGTCGAATCGTCCTGACCTGGATCGCTCGCATCTTGTTGCGCTTTTTTCGCTTTCACCCGGGCCAGTGCCGCAGCAACTGCATCCGATGCTCCCGGACTTGCGGCTTTGCTGCGTCGCGCTTCGGCAGCCAGGCGTTGTTTTTCTTCGCGGGCAATTTTTTCTTTTTCGAGACGTTTTTTGCGGGCCTCAAAACGAAGTTTGGCTTTTTCTGCTTTGGCTTCCTGTACCTTTTTGGCGCGAATTTCAGCTTTCGCGACTCGGTAATACTGGACCAGTGGAATATGACTCGGGCAGACATAGGCACAGGCACCACAATCGATACAATCAGACAGATTGAGTGCTTCAAGTTGGTCATAATCCCGTGCTTTGGCGCTCCATTGCAGCTCCTGCGGTAACAGGTTACTGGGACACACCTCGGCGCATTGACCGCAGCGAATGCATTCGATTTCTTTGTTTCCCGGGGCAATTTCGCTATCGGTCGGAGCCAGGATACAGTTGGTGATCTTCACCACTGGTACCTGCAACGATGGCAGGCTAAAGCCCATCATCGGCCCGCCCATGATAATGCGCGGTTGCCCGGGATTCTGATAGCCGCATTGTTCGACCAGATGGCGAATCTCGGTACCCAATAAGGCCCAGACGTTCTGTGGTTTCTTTAACGCCGTACCAGTGACCGTAACCACCCGCCGTATTAATGGAATATCATGGATTATCGCTTCGGCGATGGCGAATACAGTGGCGACGTTTTGCATGACGACGCCAAGGTCAAAGGGCAGGGAACCGCTTGGCACTTCCTGACCAATCAGCGCCTTGATTAATTGTTTTTCACCACCGGTTGGGTATTTCGTTGGCAGCACACATACTCGGACTTTTTCCAGGTGTGCGGTGACCGTTTTCAGGGCTTTAATGGCTTCTGGCTTGTTATCTTCAATACCAATGAGGATATATTCGGGCTCAAGCATGTAATCGAGAATCCCGATACCGTCGGCAATTGTTGCGGCATGCTCACGCATTAGCAGGTCATCGGCAGTGATATAAGGTTCACATTCCGCCGCATTGATGATCAGATACTTGATGCCAGCCTGGTTATTGACTTTCACATTGGTCGGGAAACCTGCGCCACCCATCCCGGCAATACCCGCTTCAGCAATCTTAGAGACCAGTTCGGTTTTCGATAACTGATGATAATCCGGATTAATTTTACGAGGCTGCCACTTATCTTCGCCATCGGGTTCAATAATCAGGCACAACTCGGCCATAGCAGATGGATGGGCAATGGTCGCTTTGCGAATATCGACGATGGTACCAGACGTTGGCGCATGAACCGGTACTGTCATCGGTGTTGCAATCGCCGTTAAAGGTTGTCCTTTAAGGACCTTATCGCCCGGTTTGACAAGGATATCTGCGACATGGCCAATATGCTGTTGTACCGGCAAAATCAATCGTTTTGGCAACGGCAATGGACGAATCGGCTTATCGTTACTCAGGAATTTTTGCTGAGGCGGATGGATGCCTCCGGTAAACGACCAGAATTTATTGTTATCAATACGTTCGATGACAGATTCCATGACTACCTCTTAATCTATCTGAACGACTTCAATGGTATTCAAATCCCATTGCCAGTTCTGTAGTGTCTGCTTCACCGGGACCATTTCGATACAGTCTACCGGACACGGGTCAACGCATAGGTCACAACCTGTGCACTCATCGGTCAATACTGTATGCATTTGTTTCGCTGCACCGGTAATCGCATCTACCGGACAGGCCTGAATACACTTGGTACAGCCGATACAATCTTCTTCGATAATAAATGCCACTTTTGGCGTGTTGTCCTGTTCGTGACTATCGTCCATCGGGATGGCATCAACTCCCATCAAATCGGCAATGCGTTTGATCGTATCATCACCACCCGGCGCGCATTTATTGATGGCATCACCATTGGCAACCGCTTCGGCGTAGGGTTTACACCCAGGATAACCACACTGGCCACACTGGGTCTGAGGTAGCAGGGCGTCGATTTGTTCAACCAGGGGATCCCCTTCAACTTTAAACCTGACCGAGGCATAGCCAAGCAGGGCACCAAAAATCAGGGCGATAAGACCAAATATTAACAGGGCGATGACAATACTCATGGTTATTTCACCAACCCGGTAAAGCCCATAAAGGCCAGTGACATAAGGCCTGCGGTGATCATCGCAATCGCTGCGCCCTGAAACGGTTTAGGGACATCGGCATTCGCCAGTCGTTCCCGCATCGCCGAAAACAGAATCAGCACCAATGAAAAACCAACCGCAGCGCCGAATCCATAAACGATGGATTGAAAGAAGTTATGCTGCTCGTAAAGATTGAGGAGGGCAACACCCAGCACCGCACAATTGGTAGTAATCAGGGGTAGGAAAATACCTAGTAGTCGATACAAACTGGCACTGGTTTTATGGACCACCATTTCGGTAAATTGCACAACCACGGCAATTACCAGGATAAAACCCATGGTGGTCAGGTATTCGAGACCAAAGGGTTTGAGCAGGTACGTAGAGAATAAATAACTGAGAAGTGATGCCAGCGTTAATACAAATGTAGTCGCTAATGACATGCCGATGGCGGTCTCGGTTTTAGAAGATACCCCCATAAAAGGGCACAAGCCGAGGAACTTTACCAGCACGAAGTTGTTAACTAATACAGTGCCAACCAAAAGTAATAGATAATCAGTCATTTATCATAAATACATCGAAAAATTACCTTTATTATCCTTGTTTATCTGTGATTTAACAACTCGTAGTTTGTGGGGTTATTTTAGTTGCTGAAATAATGAGCAGGGAATGGTGAAGATTTGTATTATTGGTGAGATGAACAGCAAGCCAATTTAAAAATCAAGGGGTCAGAGTCACAGACTCTGCCCCCTTGATTTATCGGCTGAGATATCCTGTCGTGGCAGGATATGACGAAACTTATTGAAGCGGATATCTTACAGCTTATATCTTTCAGCTTAGATCCCTTCCGGCTTCCCGATATAGTAACCCTGACAGCCATCAACCAGTATTTCATCGAAAGCATGCTTCTCTTCCTGGGTCTCAACCCCTTCAGCCAGCACTTTAATACTCATTCGGTGCGCCAGGTCGATCATCAGGCGTAGGAAGTATTGGTTGTTCTTGTCGTTTTCAATATCACGGGTATAGCTACCGTCCATTTTGACATAATCTGGTGACAATTCACGGAAAAATTTAAACGATGTGATACCCACCCCGAAGTGTTCAACACAGACTTTAGCTCCGGCGCGATGTACCATATTGATAAAGTAAATACTGTCTTTGACATTTTGCTGCAGTCCGAATTCACTAACCTCGAACACCAGCCGTGAACAAATATCTTTATCCCTTAACAGGCGTCTTTCCAGCCAGATCATAAAGTGTTCATCATGGATAGAGCGCGAACTCAGGTTAATACCAAACGATTGCTCGGTGAGGTTTTTATTACGAATCTCCGACAACACTTTTTCAATCACCAGGCGATCGATTAAGATAATTTTGTCGAGCTTCTCTGCCATCGCAATAAATGACGCTGTCGGCATTTGTTCGCCCGATGTATTGGTAAAGCGAGCCAGAACCTCATGGTAAATCTTGTTGTTACGCGCATTAGGCTGAATCAATTGGGTTAGCAGGGAAACGTTCTGATGTTCGATAACATAGTCAATCTCTTTGCCCCAGCTCTGGCTGCCGTAGCCAACCGCGGCGGATTGTTCCATTTCCTCGTAGGACTGAATATACCAGGAGTTTTTATGTTTGGTTTCAGCAATACTGATAGCCGTATCCGCCAAAGCCAATAGCTCGCCAAGCGGCCTTTGCACTTCAAAGTTTACAATACCCGTGTAGGCAACCGAGTCGATATCTGCGAGAACCTGATACTCATTGAATAAACCGGTTAACTCATCCGCATAACTTTGTGACGCTTTCAGGGTAACGTTAGGGATAAAGGTGGCGAAGTCTGAACCGTTGAGGCGGAATAATGACGCACCTTCAACGTTTTGAATCTGTTTGCGCAGAATGTTCGCTACCTGGCACAGATAGCGGTCACCTTCCTGATAACCGTGAACTTTGTTGATGACTCTTAGCTCAGTACAACGGGTAATAAACAGAACACCAAAGCCACTGCCGCGGGTGTGCTTGGCATAAGCGTTAAAAAATTCAGCAAAACTGTTGCGGTTTGATAAACCGGTAAGCGGGTCGACATAAGCGGTTTGCTTTAACGCTTCGGTGCTGGTTAGTTTGGTGGCGATAAACTCTTTTAACTGTTGGATAACCCGGTTAACTTCGCTGAATGCACTGGGTAACTGGAATTGTTCGATATCCTGCTGATTATCAATTGCCAGTTTAATTTCATCGGCAATCGCCTGGGCGATTTTTTCCGATGCCTTGTTATTGGCAATGGTGGTCATTTTGCTGGTAAGTAAGGTTCCGGCAATGACCATGAAAATGGTGACCGCAAGAATAAACAGGCTCAGGGCATTAAACCAGGAAAACAGATGATCCTGATTGAGGGTATAAAGAACCCTTGCTTGTAGAGGCTTGGCATTGACCTGTATTGGTTTTTCAGCATGTATCAGGGTGGCCAGGTAGGCATAGTTAACCGGTTTTCTATCGTATGAATCGACCACCTTTCCTGAGGCGTCTTTAACCTCAAGTGAGTCGTATTCATATGATTTCATTAACAGCTGGCTAAATTCATTGGCCTGTTCGCCGGTAAAGTTTTCGGCGTGTGACAGAATTTGTTGGCGGTGTGTGTCATGTTGGTGGTCAACATAAGTCTTCAGGCCAGTCACCCCCAGGATAAAAAAACCGGACAGGAAGACGATGGCAAAAACGATGTTTTTGACCAGGATTTTAGAAACCGTTGTCATTCGAAAGCGTTCCCCAATATTATTTTTTGCATTCCCTTGATGAACAATCAATATGCGCAGACTGGTATATTATTTATACGATAAGTTTATTGTTGCCACAATGCAATATACAAAGCGCAATTAAGCGGATATCGCCTTGATTTCAGGTGGGTAAAAACTAATAGCGAATAACCTGATGGGTTTGCTGAGGGGAAAAATCAGGGAATCATCCTATTTACTGTCAGGTATTTAACTAAGCTTTTATTTTATCTACAATAAACGTTTCCACTTATCTTCAGGTATTCGAATAATGACAATACCCAGCGAGCCCGTCGCTAAACCCAATGGTCAGGGATTAATGCGAATTTATCGGGCGTTTGTTTGCTCGATGCAAGGTTTTAGAGATGTCTTTAAATACGAAGCGGCATTTCGTCAGGAACTGCTACTGGTGGTGATCTTATTACCCATTAGTTTTTTTATTGCCTCATCGATCGAATCCTGGCTGGCGTTGGTGTTTAGCCTGGTCTTCGTGCTTTTTGCCGAACTGATAAACTCGGCGCTGGAGGCGTTGGCAGATAAGGTCTGTATCGAACACGATCCGTTAATCGGTCGTTGTAAAGACATCGGCTCGGCTTTGGTGTTTGTCGCCTTTGCCTGGTTGATCTTACTTTGGGGCGTGAACCTGTATCAGTTTATACTGTCTTAACACACTAAATTTAAGGAGATATCCATTGACCATTGACGAATTAACGGCAGGGTGTAAATGACGCTATTAATTGTCTATTTGTGTATCGCGATTGGTGTGTCGTTCCTGTGCTCAATTCTTGAAGCGGTTTTATTATCCATAACCCCGAGTTATGTTGCTGAAGTGCAGCAAAATAAATCCCGCGGGCATCAGCAGCTTACCCAGGTAAAGCAGCAGCTTGACCAGTCAATTTCCAGCATCCTGATATTAAATACGTTTGCGCACACGATGGGAGCGGCGGGTGTAGGTTCACAGGCAATCCAGGTGTTCGGGGAGAAATGGGAAACCCTGATTGCCTTCCTGTTAACCCTGGCCATTTTATATTTCTCGGAAATCATTCCTAAAACCATTGGTGCACATTACTGGCGTGCATTGGCCATTCCTGCTTCGGTGATTATCAACTTTTTAGTAAAGCTGGTTTATCCCCTGGTATGGCTATCCGGATTTTTGACTCGCATGTTTAGTGGCACGAAACAACCAGAAATCTCCCGCGAAGAAGTCCTGGCGATAACCTCTCTTGGCCAAAAGGGCGGTACCATAGCTAGCCAGGAAAGCCAGCTGGTTCAAAATATTCTGATGTTAAGGGAAGCGAAAGCTGCAGATATCTTAACCCCGCGCAGCGTGGTTCATGCGCTAAGCGAAGACTGTACGGTCGCCGAGGCACTGGCCGCTCCGCAAACTGAATTTTTTACCCGGATCCCAGTGTTCGAAGAGAGCATCGATAATATTACCGGCATTATCATTAAGAACCAGCTCTATGAATCTGAACGCCAGGGCAAGGCGGATACTAAGTTAAAAGAGCTGGCATCGCCCGTGCATCGAATCTCCCAGAGTTTCCCGGTGTTGAATTTACTTGATGTGTTCATTAAACGTCAGGAGCACTTGTTCCTGGTGGAAGACCATTTTGGTCAGACTGCAGGCATTGTAACGCTGGAAGACGCGATTGAGACAATACTGGGCCGTGAAATTGTTGATGAAACCGACTCGGTGGAAGATTTACAAAAACTGGCTAAATCCCGTTATCGCAGTCGTTTAAAGTCGAAATTTAATAAGGTGAATGATCCTGAATCGGATGAGTAGTAGCAATTCCATTAAGTTTTTGCACAACTCAGGCTCAGGCTAATTTGCAACATAGAATTCATTAATATAGTCATGCTATATGAATGAAATTGGTATAAAGCTTGGCTTGCTGGTGGTGATTGATTTAAAGTGATTCAGTCTACTTTTTCTCAAAACTCAGGCAGTAAGGTTTCAGGTTGAAGCAAAACACAGCGAAAAAAAAACTCCAGCATTTTTATATTGCCGAAGAGCAATCGATTTATTTGCTCAGCCACAAGGATGCGGAAAAGCTCAAACAGTGGATTGAACTGTGTAAGAGCCAGTTGCGGGAAATGGGTTTTAACAACATAGAGCTTCTTGGTAAAGGTGCGTATGGGTTTGTGTTTTGCGGTGAAAATGCCGGCGGCGAGCACCAGGTTTTTAAATTTTCACGTATCACCTTACCTCAACATGTTCAGGACCGACTCGCCGATGAAGCCCTGATGCAGGGCACGATTGACCACCCAAACATTCCGCAGCTCATCGAATATCGAAAAATCAAACGCCAGTCGATTTTACAAATGCGTCGGGCGCCGGGTGTCGATATGGAAGTTTACTCGCATCAGCATGGGCCATTGCCTCCGGAATTGGTGGTAACGCTTGCCATTCAACTGATGAAAATTCTCCAATATCTGAAAGACCCCCAAAACCATCAACAACAAAAACTTATTGTCCATGGCGATATCAAACCGTCAAACCTGGTGTTTGATCCTATTACCGAAAAAATCCAGCTAATCGACTGGGGATCGTCAGTTTGGGCTCAGGTTGATAATTATGGCCAGTCTACCGCGTCGAATGTGATGGACCTGATGAGTGACGACTTACAACACACCAATGCGCGGATGGGCGATGTGTATTTTATCGGAGAAGAACAACTTAATGGCGGGTTGTCCTCGCCCCGGTTTGACGAGCAGGGGATGGCTGCCACTTTGTATGCGCTGGCGTCAGGACAGTCATGCCGCTACGGTTATAAGGTGATTACCGCCAGCTCCCTGGGATTGCCGAAGGTATTGGGAAAATCTTTAGATGCGATGCTTGGTGATGATGCAGATTTAAGGCGCAAGGCTGGTGACTACCTGTTCTCCCAATTGCCTTTATTGGAAAGGTTAGTCCTGAATCCAAACCCTAAGGTTAACCTAATCAAATCGGTGATCCCGGTTTGGGTTAAACCGAAAGTGGCGGAAATGGACACCGTGGTTTATGGCTCGCGAAAATCGTTTTTACGGGAGTCTTCCGAGCGCGATAAACTGGTCGATATCGACGACATTCAACTGGAAAAATATTATAAGAACTTTCTGGTTGGGATGGGCGCTACCGAAAAAGCATTCATTGCTGCAGTAAGTCGCCTGGCACGTTATCCGGTGGTTGGCGGCCTGGCGATTCGTTGGGAGAAAGAGGGCGTTTATGTTGACTCCAACCTGACCTTATTTGATCAATCACTGGAAACCGCATTTAAATCCGCGGTCAATAATATGGTTACCCTGGCACAGGGGATCTTTCGCATCGGGATATTTAAGTCCTGTCTGTTTGATGCTCGTAATACCTTGCACATCGAACGAAAAAGCGTGTCTCAGCCTTTCAAAGCCGCGCCTGAGCAGTTTATTCCGTTTGAAGTCAGTAACCTCGACGAGGTTGATAAACCGTCGCGACTGCATTCCTATTTTGAAGATGGTAAAGATCCGGATGAATACCTGCGGTTACCAGATAAAATCATGGCGGTGCTGACGCGATTAAACAAAATTCATCATACTGGTTGTATTATTTTCGAGGTCCTGGATACCCACTTAAAAATCCATAGTTATCTGATGTTGCTTAATCATGCTAAACGCGATGAATTTGCCCAGTGTCTGCAGGAAATAATCGAACTATTGCCGACCATAAAAGGTTTAGGTATCTCCGGGTTTATGAAGCTACCCTATAAAGACACGCGTTTTTTTGAACATATTAATCAACTTCCGGATAAGTTTTATCCGAAAAATCCAAAGCAGCATGACATCGAAATCTACTAATTGACACGATTAAGAGGGCAATGATGAATAACAATATTACCGAAATGGCCTGGTTAGATTTAACCGTTCAGAATGCAGAGGAAGTTCGCGATTTTTATCAGCAGGTTATCGGTTGGGAAGTGGAAGCCTGTTCCATGGGCGAGTACGATGATTATGCGATGAATAATCCCGTTAACGATTCGCCTCAGGCCGGTATTTGCCATGCTCGTGGCGTCAATGCCGATTTGCCACCCGTATGGATGCCTTATTTTCTGGTCGCCGATATGGATGCATCCATTGCATCAGTTACCGCCAAAGGCGGCAAGCTGCTGACCGAGGTTAAATCCATGGGCGGTGACGACAAGTATGTGGTTATTAAAGACCCGGCTGGTGCCGTGTGTGCGCTCTACTACAAGAAATAGCCGCTCGGGCTATTTCTTGAGCTGCAAGCGGTAAGCTTTAAGCGTTAAGAAAGGTTGTCGCTGTCTATCTTAAAATCAAGGGGTCAGAGTCTGTGACTCTGACCCCTTGATTTTTATTACCAGGCGAGGGGTTTGACTCGCTCAATATCTTGTTTGTGCAGAAAGTCGTCCAGGCTTTGTGCTAACTGCTCGGTTGCGCTGAGCACCGTTTGCCAGTTTTTAATCCGTTCGGGTGCCGGAAAGTCAGTGAAATCTTTGCGATCCGGAATTTTCTGATGTGGCAAACTGGCAATGAATTCTGCCGATGGCACCAGCATTATCACGTTGTCGTAATGCTTTTTGTCGACAAACCGGTTTAAGGATTTATCGAACCAGCCGGCTTTCGGTACCGGACTAAAATGCGGATAAAGAATCAAACCCTGCTGATTTTCCAGTTCGAGATCAAAATGATAATCAACAATGCCACCATCCCGGTACATGCCTTTCGGCGAGTCAGCGATATTTCTAATGCCCTGCATAACGACCGGAATTGAACCACTGGCTAACAGTGCATCGAGAGTATTGTTTTCGGTTAATGGCAGATAGCTGGTCTCAAACTGATACGGATCCTTTATCGTCAGGTTACTTTCTGGGTGATGGTAAATGACTCGCTGGAACTGATGTTTGAGTAGCCTTCGATCGATGCGGTTAAGTCCATAACTGGTTACCAGGCCAAGCATTTGCAGCGCTTTATTCTCGAACTGGGTTAAGCCATGGCAACGACAGGTAACAAAGTGAGCTTTATAAACCGGGTTAGTGATAATTTGCTCAATACCATTCTCACCAAAGACGGCTGACATCAAGTCGTACGCTTTTGAAGTGATCTCCTTAGCATCGGCTTTTTCTGAGTACACGGTTTGTGAATAGTTTTCTGCAAGCCTTGTGATGCCGGCGACCGGATCGGATTGCGAAAGGGCAGCAAAGCGAAATGCGCCCGCTGACGAGCCGATTAAATTTAATTCAGATGTCCGGTCCTTAAAAAGTTCACCGAAGATGTATTTGTCCAGACCAAACAGGGAAAACCACTTAGGACCACCACTGGCACCAATCATGGTCGAAATTAATTGTTGCGAGAATCCTTGTTGTTGGAGAGTGGCAAGCGCGTTTTTGCCGGCGTAGATATCTAACACGGAATTTCAGCTTCCTGGCGAAAATAAGGCTTTATTGTAAAGCCTGTTTTGCGGTGTGCAAGGGCTAGCAAATCCCTTTCGATGTTAAATTAAGCAGTTAGCTTAACAAGGACTCGGTTCTCGGCTTAATTGCTGGAGTACCTGCAATGCTTGTTCAGCGTTTTCTTTGGGTACAAACACATGATCATGAAAGTAGGCGGCAACCACATTGGCACTGATGTTATGTTGCGCCAGGGCGTTGGAGATTGCTGCCGTCAGGCCTACCGCTTCTAAACTGGAATGCACCGTCATGGTTATTTGGCTGAATACTCCTTCATAGCCAATCCCGGCATGATCGGCTTTGGTTTGTTCGAGGATTAGGGTTAGCCCTTCGGCTTCCTGAAAGCACGCCAGGGGATTTAATGTCAGATAATCCGCAATATCACCTGTTACCGTGACGAATACGTAATCGGCTGGTTGACGTTCAGGCTTCATGCTGGCAATCAATTGGGCTAAATCGGTTATCGCATTCAAGGTGAATTCCTTTTTTGAAATTGTGAATGGTAAAGTCAATGCTCGAACATAGAGGATCTAACGCAAGTTTACTTCCACCCCCCACCTTCGACTTCCACCTTACGCTTGCAGCCTACACACAATGCTTCTCATTGACACCACTGGCATTAGCGATGAACAAATTATTATAAACCCGGGTGGCAAATTCATCGGTCATGCCACTTAGGTAGTCGGCAATTACCCGGTTCGGGTTCTGACCATCGTCGGCGACTTTTTGCCAGCGGCGACGAGTTGATTCTGGTAATAATCGCTCAGGATCGCTGGCAAAGGCTTCAAACAGTTCCATCACAATCTGTTGGCCTTTATATTCCAGGCGCTGGATATCGGTTTGTTTAATCACAAATCGATAGACAAAATCTTTTAACAAACCGAGAACGGTCGCAGGTGCGGCGGATAATTTTGCGTTGTAGCGCAATAAATCTTCGCTAAAATCGGTGCCTTGGGTGGTGTTCAAATCTACCAGGGCGATGGAAGTGATCAGATAGTTGACCAGAGAACCTATGGCATCTTTTTGCAGATGATGCTGCTGGCTGAATAGTTTTTCGGTCAACGCCTGATAATGATCCTGAACCCAGGCATCATCGATTTCAGCCAGGGGTTTGGTGACATACTCTTCAAATAAATGCCTGGATACCACACCGGTGACAATCGCATCTTCTAAATCATGAACACCATAGGCGATATCATCCGCCAGTTCCATCATGGAACAATCTAACGACTTAAACTGTGTCTTGCGATGATCATTGTCCCGGGCAATGCTGCTTTGGAACCGTTCTCTGTCAGAATAGGACAGGGGCTCCAGTACCCAGTACAGCATATCCAGGTCGTCCTCATATATGCCTTTTGGCGGATGCCAGTCACTAGCTTTTAATTGTCGGTAGTTATTGGGGAGCGTTAAAGGATACGAGGATTGTAAATGTTGCAGAGTCTGTGGGTATTTTAAAAAGCCCAGTAATGTCCGGCGGGTTAAATCCATGCCGTAGGATTCCGTATAGGGTTCCAGCTTGCTGACAATTCGAAATGTCTGGCCATTACCCTCAAAGCCACCGTCTTTGTGCATCATAAAGTTCAGCGCAACCTCACCGCCATGACCAAAAGGTGGGTGGCCGATATCGTGAGCCAGGCAAATGGCTTCAATCAGGGCATCATCGTTGGGAAATAATTTTTCTGCCAGTTCACTGTATTTGTTTCTTAACTGGGCGCTGATGCCTGAGCCAATTTGCGCCGCTTCTAGGGAATGAGTTAACCGGGTACGATAAAAATCACTGACACCGACACCCATTACCTGGGTTTTGGCCTGCAGGCGACGAAATGCGGCAGAGTGAAGAATGCGAGCTCTGTCCCGTTGAAACGGTGAGCGATGATCCTGAATACGAGTAGAGTTTGGTGAAAATTTACGTTGTAACCAGTTTTCGTTCATAAAAGCGCGCAATTCCTGTTCATTTGTGTCTATGATTACTCTATTTTCAATGATGAACAAGTAAAAATATTTAACAGTCGTTATACCAATCACATTAAGTTTGTGCACAACTCAGAGTTAGGGCAGAGTTTCATTTACAACATAGATTTCATTGATATAGTCATTTTATATTAATGAAAGGTATTAGGTCTCAGGCACGCCATGTTTATTAACCTCACCATCATTTTTGCCTGGTTGCCGGCTCTGGCCCTGCTGGCCGCGGCGGTAATATCCCTGGTTAACTTCCTGATCGGGGGGCTATCCGGTGAACCAGTAAAAATGGCTTCGCAATCGCCATTGCAGGCAGGGATATTTATCTTCTGGCTATTCTCTGTGGTATGTAGTTTCTGGGCAATGTGTTCGGTTTGCTTTGGCCTGAAGATGAGTTTTTTATGGCGGCTGATAGCCTTGATAATCGGAACTTTGGCTTACCTTATACCATTCGCATTTTTCCTGCCATTAATTGCCAGCTTTTCTTTGCAAGGATTGATGACAGTGCTACTCAGCCTGTTAGCACTGTCCGCATTGATTCATCTTATTCATGTGGTTTTGCATATTCGCTTAATTATCGGAGCTGATAATTAAGCGACATTAAGGCTTCAGGTTTCAGGTCTCAGGCTTCGGAGGGCCAACGGCCTTGCTTAATCTCCCGTCATTTCCAGCCGCGACTGGAAATCTCAGGCAATAGCATTTGTTAAGAGATCTCCTTTTACAAGGAGATGACGGAATTTGAAGTTAGAGAATAGCGGCAACTTATTACTTCCACCTTCCTCTTCCGTCTCCTTTTACGCTTCAGCGATAAAAATCGCTCGCAGTGGTGCCGGATAACCCTCAATGGTTTTATTACTGTCCTTTGGATCAAGGAAATCCTGCAAGGATTCGGTATCCATCCAATCGGTTTTACGTTGTTCTTCAAAGGCGGTCTGGTCGGTATTGACCATGCGGACATTTTTAAAGCCCAGGCGTCGCATCCAGAACATCAGCGCGTCAGCGCTTGGAATAAACCAGACATTGCGCATTTTTGCATAGCGTTCACCTGGCACCAGTACCGTTTGTTCATCGCCTTCAACCACTAAGGTTTCCAGAACCAACTCGCCACCGGGTCGAAGTTGCGCTTTTAACTGCTGTAAAAAATCGATTGGTGATTTACGATGATACAGTACTCCCATTGAGAACACGGTATCAAAGGTTTTCAGGGCCGGAAGATCGTCGACACCGAGCGGCAATAAATTTACCTTGGGATCTTTAATGAAGTGTTGAATAGCCTGAAACTGCATTAAAAATAACTGGGTAGGGTCAATGCCGACAACAAACTCCGCACCTTCGCCACGCATCCGCCATAAATGATAACCACTACCACAGCCAATATCTAAAACCGTGCGCCCCTGTAGCGGGCTGATATGAGGCAGCAAGCGATCCCATTTAAAATCCGAGCGCCATTCCGTATCTATGTGCAGGCCATGAATATGAAACGGACCTTTTCGCCAGGGTTTAAAGTTTTTAAGCAAGGCTTCTATACGTTTGCGTTGGCCTTCAGGAATATCGTCGGCAGCACCGACCGTGACACTGTCTTTTAAATCCAGGGTTGAATACTCGGTAGCAGGCAAGGCTTCTAAGGTTTTTAACCATTTTCCGTATTCGCCATGCAAATGGTTTTTCTGCCATTGTTCAAGCTGAGCGGGCAGGGTGGTTAGCCAGTGACTTAACTGGTTTGTAGCAATTTGTTGATAAAAGGTATTAAACATATTGATTTTATGAGGTTATTTAATGGCGACTAAAGAGAAAAAATTAAAGCACTGAAACCAGGGGGTAGCGTGGGAAAAACCCGCTTGTTGCAATCGTTGAAGATGATTACTCAGGTGATCCGGCTTCATCACATTTTCGATAGCAGAGCGCTTTTGTGCAATTTCCAGTTCGCTGTAACCGTTGGCCCGTTTAAAGTCGTGGTGTAATTCATTCAGTAACTCTTTACACACAGGGTCTTGATCATAAATCTTTTCAGAAAGTATGAATAAACCACCAGGGACCAGGGCCTTAGAAATATTCTCGATTAACTGCGCACGCTTTTCCGGGGCGATAAATTGTAAGGTAAAATTCAATACAATGACTGAGGCATTTTCCATCGGTTCGGTGAGAATATCACCAAGTTTCACCTCGCAAGGAGTATCCCCTTTAAACGCATTGATATGAATTTTGCAGCGATCCACCATATCTTCGGAGTTATCGATGGCAATGATTTTACAATCTTTGGCTTGGATACTGCGACGCATGGCTAGGCTAGCTGCGCCCAAAGAGCAGCCTAAATCATAAATATTGGTATTGTCTTTGGCATAACGACCGGCGAGGTTACCGATGGTATCGATAATGGTGTTATAGCCTGGTACCGAACGTTTGATCATGTCGGGAAATACTTCAACGACCTGAGCATCGAATTGAAAATCTGCGACTTTTACCTGTGGCTTTGAATATATGAGGTCTGTATCTTGTTGAGGATCTTTTATGGACATCGGCTACGCCCTGTTGCAGGTGATGGCCTTATTTTATCTTAAATACCTGAGATATTAAAAGTTAACGACGAAAAAGCGGCAAAATTAACGGCAATAACCCGAATCGGTATTTTTTATCTACCCTGATTGCCAATTCGGGTGACATCCAGCGGGTTTTCCTTATAATGTCGGCTTTACTATTTTTCAGGCATTGATGATCGCGTCGGTGCCACTATGATCCCGCTATAATAAACGCGGGTTCAAGCTTTTTACTATCGGGAACAGTCAATAATGCGTAGCGTATATTGTGGTGAGGTAAATGAATCTCACATTGGTCAGGAAGTCACACTTTGTGGTTGGGTAAACCGTCGCCGTGATCTCGGCGCAGTAATCTTTTTAGATTTGCGGGATCGTGAAGGTATCGTGCAGGTCGTTTACGATCCGGATTTCCCTGAAGTACTGGAAAAAGCCAACACGCTACGTAATGAATTCTGTGTTCAGGTGAAAGGTAAGGTTCGCGCTCGCCCGGAAGGCCAGGTAAATAAAGACATGGCAACCGGTGCGATTGAAGTATTAGGTCTTGAGCTGAATATTTTAAATAAAGCGGCGCCATTACCACTGACCTTAGATGATCATCAGAAGAACTCTGAAGAACAGCGCTTAAAGTATCGTTACCTGGACTTACGTCGTCCGGAAATGACTGAGCGCCTGCGTTTTCGTGCAAAAGTTACCTCGGCGGTTCGTGAATCGTTAGAAGCTCAGGGCTTCATGGATATCGAAACACCAATTCTTACCGCAGCAACCCCAGAGGGCGCGCGCGATTATTTGGTACCGAGTCGTACTCACAAAGGTAACTTTTTCGCATTACCACAGTCGCCACAGTTGTTTAAGCAATTGCTGATGATGTCTGGTATGGAGCGCTACTACCAAATCGTTAAATGTTTCCGTGATGAAGATTTGCGTGCTGATCGTCAGCCAGAGTTTACCCAAATCGATATCGAAACCTCATTCATGACCGCTGATCAGGTGATGGAAGTTACCGAAACCATGATCCGTGATTTGTTCACCAAGTTACTGAATGTTGATTTGGGCGACTTCCCACGCATGTCTTATGCTGAAGCGATGACTCGTTACGGTTCGGACAAGCCAGATTTACGTAACCCACTAGAACTGGTTGATGTTGCCGATATACTAAAAGATGTTGAGTTTAAAGTATTCTCTGGTCCTGCCAATGATGAAAAGGGCCGGGTAGCAGTTATTTGTGTACCAGGTGGAGCTGAGAAGTTCTCTCGCAAGAACATTGATGAATACGGTAAGTTCGTTGGTATCTACGGTGCTAAAGGTTTAGCCTGGATGAAGGTTAATGACCGCGCTGCTGGCATGGAAGGTATTCAATCGCCAATCCTGAAGTTCTTACCGGAAGATGTGGTAAATGGTTTGCTTGAGCGCACCAACGCACAAAGCGGTGATATCATTTTCTTCGGTGCCGATAACTACACGGTAGTTACGGAAGCGATGGGCGCACTGCGTCTGAAGCTTGGCGAAGACTTGGATATTGTTAGCGATGAATGGAAACCACTGTGGGTGGTTGACTTCCCAATGTTTGAAGAAGTAGATGGTCACATGCACGCGTTGCACCATCCGTTCACTGCACCTTCGGAATTAACAGCAGAAGAGCTGGAAGCTAATCCGATCGGCGCGCTTTCAAACGCTTATGATATGGTTTTGAATGGTTGTGAATTAGGTGGTGGTTCGGTTCGTATCCACGACCAGGCAATGCAGGCGGCAGTTTTCCGTATCCTGGGTATCAGTGATGAAGAAGCCGAAGAGAAGTTTGGCTTCTTACTTGAAGCTTTGCGCTACGGTACTCCGCCACATGCGGGTCTGGCTTTTGGCCTCGACCGTCTGGTGATGCTAATGACTGGTGCTACGTCAATTCGCGATGTAATGGCATTCCCGAAAACCACCACTGCGGCATGTCCACTAACCAATGCACCGGGTAAAGCAAACCCAGCGCAATTGGCCGAACTTGGTGTTGAGATTGTTGCCCAAGAGCAAAAATCGGAAGAATAATTCAGCTTCAGGCCTTGAGCCTGGTAACTGAAACCATGAGCAAACCAGAAGAGGATTCAAGTTTTATTTGACTCTGCTTCTGGTTTCTTTATGTTAGAAACATACTAATTATTAAAACCAATCCATGAGCATTATCTTAGGCATCGATCCCGGTTCCAGAATTACCGGCTATGGCATCATTGAAAAAAAAGGCCGTGCCTTTAATTACCTGGGCAGCGGTTGTATTAAAACCCTGGCAGCCGGCGATGACCAATCCGGACGGTTACAAATTATTTTTTCTGGCGTTTCCGAACTCATCATTCAGTACAAACCGGATTTATTTGCCATTGAGCAGGTGTTCATGGGACTCAACCCCTCAGGTGCGTTAAAGCTAGGCCAGGCTCGCGGAGCAGCGATGGTTGCTGCTACCAATAATAATTTGCCGGTCGCAGAATACTCTGCCCGCCAGATTAAACAGTCGGTGGTCGGAACCGGTGCGGCAGATAAGACCCAGGTCCAGCACATGGTTGCCTCTATTTTAAAACTTCCTGGCACTCCCCAGGCCGATGCAGCAGATGCCCTGGCAGTAGCGATTTGTCATGCGCACAGTTATGACTCTCTGGCGAAAATGGCAGGGCAGGCATCAAAAACCGTGCGCGGCCGTTTGCGTTAAGAGCATTTCCACCATTCCCACACAAATAAAACTTTTTCCAAACAAAAATTGACATTACTGTATAAATATATAGTATTTGAATTATTAACTAAGCAACCGGTATCGATGACTGTTCATAGTCACATCTCCCATTTCCAGGGATATACCGCTGCGCAATAAACAGGGTGAGGAAGGCAAAGTGATAGGAAGATTAAGAGGCACCGTGGTTGATAAGCAGCCACCGGAAATTTTGATTGAATGTGGCGGTGTAGGATATGAAGTCACACTCCCTATGACCAGCTTTTATCATTTACCTAAGCTCGATGAAGAAGCCATTATTTATACTCACTTTGCCGTGCGTGAGGATGCCCAGCAATTATATGGCTTTGCCAATGTCACGGAACGAAAGCTATTTAGGTTACTGATCAAAGTTAACGGTGTCGGGCCCAAGCTGGCACTGGCAATCCTTTCCAATATGTCGGCCTCGCAATTCGTACATTGTGTGCAGATTGATGATGTCGCCACCATCGTAAAAATTCCGGGGGTCGGTAAGAAAACCGCTGAGCGTTTACTGATTGAAATGCGCGATCGCCTGAAAGATTGGGGGCAGGATATTTCGACACCAACGGCAGACGAATTTTCCTTGCAGGGTGAAGACCTTGGTTCGACATTTGTTACGGTTACTAACGAAAAAGATGATGCTATCACGGCATTGGTGTCTCTGGGTTATAAACAGAATCAGGCTGAAAAAGCGGTTTCCGGCGTCCATCAGGATGGCATGAGTTCGGAAGAGTTGATTCGTGATGCCCTGAAATCTATGTTATAACTCGCGTATAGACTGTTAAAAAACTAATTAATGATTGAACCACAAAGATGATAGAAGCGGATCGTTTAATACAACCAACTTCCACAACCCGAGAAGAAGAAACCATCGACCGGGCAATTCGCCCGAAAATGCTGGCTGACTACACTGGTCAGGACCATGTCAAAGAGCAGATGGAAATCTTTATCGAGGCGGCGAAAAAGCGTAGTGAACCGCTCGACCATTTGCTGATTTTTGGCCCTCCGGGGCTGGGTAAAACCACGTTAGCAAATATCGTTGCCAATGAAATGGGGGTAAATATTCGGACTACCTCCGGACCGGTATTGGAAAAAGCTGGTGACTTGGCGGCGCTGTTAACCAACCTCGAAGAGAATGATGTACTGTTTATCGACGAAATTCATCGATTAAGTCCCATGGTTGAAGAGGTGTTATATCCGGCGATGGAAGATTACCAGCTGGATATCATGATAGGTGAGGGGCCGGCTGCTCGTTCGATTAAATTGGATTTGCCACCGTTTACATTAATTGGTGCCACGACCCGTGCCGGCGCGCTGACTTCTCCGCTTCGGGACCGCTTTGGTATTGTTCAGCGCCTGGAGTTTTACAAGGTTGAAGACTTAACCGACATTATTGCTCGCAGCGCCCATTTTTTGAATGTTGAGCTGGATAACGAAGGTGCAATTGAAGTCGCCCGTCGCTCCCGGGGTACACCACGTATCGCCAACCGCTTATTGCGTCGGGTTCGCGATTTTGCCGAAGTCAAAAATGACGGCACTGCCGATCAGACAATAGCGTCAAAAGCATTAAACATGTTGGAAGTGGACAGCGAAGGTTTTGATTTAATGGACCGCAAATTGCTGCTTGCCATTATCGACAAATTTATGGGCGGTCCGGTTGGCCTGGATAATATTGCCGCGGCTATCGGTGAGGAGCGCGATACCATTGAAGATGTGATTGAGCCTTTCCTGATTCAACAAGGATTTTTGCAGCGTACACCACGCGGACGTATGGTAACGGAGCGTGCTTATCTGCACTTTGGGCTGGATAAGCCGGAACGTTAATGTAATCGATAGAATCAAGGCACGACATTTGTTTTCGTGCCTTTTTTTATGCCTACGCGGCGAGCAGTATATTGGCGATATTCATTACTGCCAGGGCCAGGATAACCAGGAACGTACCTAAAACACCGGTAAACCGTTGCCAGCTGATTCCTGCTGTTTTGCCAACACCAATAGCGTGCAGGAATCGACAGGTTACCAAAGCTCCTCCCAGAACATGTAATAGCATTAACGAACCTTGATTAAATTCCAACACAGCAAACATAATCATCGCTAAAGGGACGTACTCGGAAAAATTACCATGTACCCGAATCGCTTTTTGCAACTCTTTATTATTTCCGTCTCCCAATCCGATTTGTAAGCGTCGCCTCAGGCCAATGACTTTAAAGCTCAATGCGATGTGCAATAACGCTAAAATTCCCGCGTAGAAGCCGGTAATTACTAATGAATGTTCCATTGTTTTGTCCTGTTTATTTTTATCTGTAGCTTATCAGATGAGGCGATGATCTTTTCATCGTAAAATTGGGTATAACCTAGTGTACTGCAAACAAAAGTTGACGAAAAGACATCTAGATAAACAATCGTTCGACTTGCGCAAAACACCACCAACAAACAACTATAATTAATCCGAGTCAGGTAGTTAGAGGTAGTAGGCTTGCATGCTAATTTTCCCGTAAAAGGAGGAGGGGTGAAATTCTTCGTCGCAATTATTGCCGGGGCTTTTGTCTCACTGGGTCTTATTGCCATGATGGCTGCGTTAGTTGCATCAGATGATATCTACGTTGAAGAAGTTGACGACTACACCATAATCGAATTGACAGAACCTCGTAAGGACAGTCGGCCCGTTCATATAAAGAGAGTCCTGGAGCCTCCCCCCGAACCGGTGCAAAAACCCTCAGGGATCTCAACCGTCCGAGCAGAGCCGGCAAAAGCCTCTACCAGTATTGAACAAGTCGAAATGCCAGGTATTGCAGTTAGCAGCAACTTCGAATCACAGGAATTTGTGATGGACTTGCCGCAAGATACCGGTGCAACACCGATTTATCGTACATTACCTCGATACCCGATAAGCGCTGCCCGGCAGAAAATTCGTGGTTGGGTGAAATTAAGATTTTCTATTAATACCGAAGGGTTTCCAGAAGACATAGAGGTCATTGAATCGCAACCTGAAGAAATTTTTGATCAGGCAGCCGTCGATGCTCTCGCGCGCTGGAAGTACCGACCTAAAATGGAAAGCGGCCAACCGGTGAAGCAGGAAAACCTTAGTGTTCGCATCGACTTTGGCAAAAAGAATTAGGCAAGTATGCCACTTCATTCCGGCACCTGAATTGCTTACTTTTCCCGTTATCACACCAGTCTGAAATAATTTCCAGTTAATTAACCCCTTTTCAAAACATCAAACGTTTCATTAGCAGGACAATAAGGAATATTGTCAGTGATCACACCTCAATCATTTATCAATAACGAAAATAGTGAGGCAGGCTAATGACTCGGTTAATCAACATAATCTTTTTTGCAGCGCTTATAAGTTTTGGGTTATTTGCGTTTATGGCAACCTTAGTCAAAGACAAAGGTAACTTTACATTTAAACCGACAAATTTTGTGCCCATAGAATTTACGGAAAAATCGCAAGACAGCAAGGTTCAGGAAAAAGCAAAGCTGAATCCGCCACCAGAGCCTAAACCGGTGCCGCTACCGCCTCAACGAGTAACGGCGTTAACGTCAAGTGAGACCGATGTGACTATTAATGTTCCAGGCCCCCAAATAACCTTGGTAAACGAGGGGCCTGAAATATTGGGGCCGGGAATGGGCGGCGAAGCCAGACCTATTGTCAGGGTAAGTCCCCAATATCCTATTGTCGCTGCCAGAGATGGTATCACTGGCTGGGTGCAATTAGCGTTTTCCATTAATGAAAGTGGTGGCGTGACCGACATCGAGGTGATTGACTCGTCGCCGAAACGAACATTTGATAAGGCTGCGATTAAAGCATTAAAACGCTGGAAATATAAGCCAAAAATGGTAGATGGCAAGGCGTTCAAACAAACAGGGTTATCGGTACAATTGGATTTTAATATCGACCAGGAAACTGGTTCGTAAACGCAATTGATGTATGATGATAGCATGCTAGATGCTATCGTCCATAATACCAATCACATTAAATTATTGCTCACTCAGTGAGAATTTAAAGGCTTATAGACAAGGCTTTGATTGCAGAGAATGGTCGTTCCATTGTCAAAATCAGTAACGCAGGATAAACGCCTTTAAAACTCACCCGTAGGGAGTTTATCAGAGGCTCATTTACGGCCCTATATTTCATTAATATAGAATGACTATATCAATGAAATCTATGTTGTAAATGAATCTCTGCCCTAACTCTGAGTTGTGCACAAACTTAATTTGATTGGTATATCCAAATAAAACGTTCCGGTTTCAGGAATCAATGAGCCATAAACCCAAAAGGATGTAACTTTGACGAAGATATCTTCACTCATCAAAGGTTGGTTAAATCCGGCATTAGATGCAGAGCAGCAAATGCTGGCTTACTCACACAATCCTGAACCGGCGTTGTTAAACCCCCTGGTCGAGCAATTTAGTGATGATCTATATCACTTCCTTCTGGCTCAATCGGACGTGGCAATGGCTGAGGAAATCCTGCAGCTAACCTGGTTGAAAGTAATGGAAAAACGTCAAGGGTTCACTGAGGGAAACAGCGTAAAAAGCTGGCTGTTCACTATCGCACGGAATACGTTAATCGATGAATTGCGTCGCAGTCAGCGTTGGGATTTCAGTGATATCGATGATGCACAGAATGCCAGCTTTGCAGAGCAATGTTCGTTGTCACATAAGTCGGTAGAACAGTTGCATAATGATCGTGAACAACAAAAGCTGTCAGATGAATCATTCAGGGCGTTAATACATTCGTTACCACTGGCACAACGTGAAGCGATTGTCTTGCAACTCGAAGGGTTTTCCATTGTGGATATCGCAATCATTACCTCTGAAAAAACAGAAACCATTAAATCCAGATTGCGCTACGCCCGGCAAAGTTTGAAAAAGCAATTCGAACGTATCAACGACAATCAATGTAGGGATAATCATTATGTGCCCGTATCGGGTCAGGAGTATTTGTCATGAGTGCTAATCATTCAGAGTTCGAGCATTCTCTGCAATCTGCTTATCAGAGATACAAAGCAAAACATCGCCTTGATGCGGCAAGCAAAGAAAGAATAATGGCGCGCATCGAATCGACAACCGATGCGCATCAATTGCAGCATGGTTATCTGAGTCGGTATCGTCGTTTTAGTTATATCAAGCCAGCCATCATTTCTTGCATTGCGCTAGTGCTAATCCTGCCTTTGTTTAATGTTTTAAAAGAACAGACAGAGCGGATTAAACCCGGACAAAGTAGCGTCGTTGACGTTACTTATGAAGAGAATCTAATCGCGACAAATTCAGAACAACCGGTCAGGCTGGCCCTTACACTGCCGCCGTTACCGATGAATGGTGTACCCGATATATCGTTTTCAGAAGTAGCCACCAGTACACCTGAACAGAAGTTGCTGAGTTTTAACCAACTTGTCGAAAACCTAAAACAAGAGGCGCAATCGGCAACTCAGCTTGTGGGGCTGGATTTTGCCGATGAAATACGTCAGGGGCGCTTGGTACAGCTTGATGGTGACTGGTTTATTGAATTTTGTAATGAGCAACGGCAGTTGTTGCGCAGCGGTGTGATTGAACAATCTTTATTAGCGTCCAAAGCTGCTGACCAGAGCAATATGACGTTTGATGTGTATTCCAATCAAAATGGCGTTATTGCATTACTTCAGAATACACAACCTTTAATGTGTGATTAACAGGGAAATTAATATGAACAAGCAAAAAATCAATGCCAGGCAAGGGTGGATTGCCGTTATTTTCTGCCTGTTTACGTTCGATGTCATTGCCTGTTCTTGCATGCGGCCAATGCTGATCGAGAATTGGAATGATAATCAACATGTATTTATCGCTGAAATTACCGATATTGAGGTAATTGAACAGGCTGACCCTCAACACCACCGATCAGGAAAGGAACATGGGTATTTTGAAATCAGGCAGGTATTCAAGGGAAGCCCTGAGTTGGTAACTCACTTGGCAGCCGCAAATAAGCCTATCTGCTGCAATTGCTCAACAAAATTGCAGGCAGGCACCTATTTGGTATTTGCCAATGAAACCGGAGAGAAACGATTAACGAGCTGCAGCACATCCCGGCCAGTGAAGTGGCTTTCTTATCATCTGGAAGTGTTGCAGATGTTGAAAGCTGAGATTGCGCCGATACGATATTCTGGCATCTATGATCGTCAACTGGGTACATTTTTAATTGAGGATGAATTACGTACCACGGTGATTCATGAGTATGCCAGTACCAAACAAGGTAACAAATTATACCTGGATATCGAAGCATATCCGCTGAATAACGGCGATCTGTTTCTAGTAAATATCCATTCAGAAACAGCCGTGAAATAACCGTATTGAGAATGATATTACACGCGAAAAAATGCTGAAAAATGGCAGGATAGGGCTCTTCTAAGGCAAACATTTATGGACAAATATGCAGTTACAGTAGATACATTCAATCGCCTTGCTGATAAATACCAAAGCAAGTATATGGACTTTGCCTTCTACCAGGATACTTACGATATCTTTTGTTCATTGTTAACCAGTAGGCAGGCACGTATTTTTGAAATCGGCTGTGGTCCCGGCAATATTTCCAAATATATTTTAGATAAGCATGCGGATTTAAGGTTACATGGGATTGATTTGGCGCCTAATATGGTGACCCTGGCGCGACAGAATAATCCACATGCGACATTTGAGGTTATGGATAGCCGCGAAATTGGTTCAATAAATGAAAGCTATGATGCGGTGATATGCGGCTTTTGTACGCCATACCTTGCAAAGAACGACGTTGCAAAATTGATAAGGGATATAAGACAGTTGCTAAATACTGGTGGTATCCTGTATCTAAGCACCATGGAAGGTGACGATGCAGGTTCCGGTTTGCAAACATCTTCGGCCGGGGATCAGGTGTTTATTCATTACCATCAGTTTGAATTCCTGAAATCGGAACTGACCGCCAACGATTTTGAATTGCTGAATGTTGTCCGGAAACAATTTCCGGTAGAGTCAGGTGATCCCGCTACCGACTTATTTATTTATGCAAAAGCGGTTTGATCATGACTATTTTCAACCGTCACGCTAAGTCTTAAATGCAATTAATCAATATTGCCCAAGCCCTACTGTGAAATTAATTACTTTAATAGACTACTGGTGTTAACAATCTCTACATCGTGCATTCGTCGAAGGTAACTTTCAATGTATGGCTTATGGGATGAGCCGACGATAGACAGTACTTTGGCGCCGGGATTATTGGCAAATGCGCTACGGATATTTGCTGTCATGCGCAAATTACGAGTTTCCCACCATGCAACGTACTGGCGGCCGAACAATTCGGGAGTATCATGCTTAAGTCCGGCACCAAAGTCTCCTTCGATTGCGGGCATCAAACTTTGCAACTTATTACTCTCTCGGTAAATACTTAGCAGGTCGTCAGCATCGGCTGTACCATCCGCTATTTTTTGTTCTTCTTTTATTGGTGTAACCTTTAAATTGCTCCAGACATCCAGAATAGCCGGCTCAAATCCTTTACCAGCATGAGTTTGAATAACATCAGCAGTATGGTCATCTATCGAGTAAACTCTCTGCAGGCCTAATCGAACCGCCAGATTTACTCCGATTTCATAATTTTCATTGTATGCACCGTTTTCCCTATTAAGAATCGATAATAAATCTTGATTAATGATACGGTCTTTATGCCGGTCTTCAGGGGCTAAATATAGCCATTGTACCTGAGCAGAATAGCGATCGTTTGCAGCCAAAAATACTGCCGCCAGATATCGTCGCTGAGCGGCTGTTGGCTGAACTTCAGGTGTTTGTTGCCACTCTTGCAATATGCGATTTGCTTCCGAGACAGCTTGGGCTATCGTTAAGCCAGTTGCTTTAAGTGCATCATGATTGTCCCAACAGTAATTTTTAAAAACGTCAGGGTATTCGCTAGAATACTGTCGTATATATTCACATTGGGGTCCAGAAATCGCCTCTATGGTAATGATATTCGGTTTAAATCGTTCGAGATTATTGAGTACCGAATTTAAGGACTCTACTTTGAATTTTTCGCCATATTTACTTAAATGCGGTGAACCCAATACAGCGACCTGAGCCAGAGGGCCATGAACCCGATCTTTCCAGTTCTCAGGAGTAAACTCTTCAGCTTGCGCCGTTTTTAATAGTGCGGAAAGGGCAATAAATCCCAAAAACATTATGTAAATCTGTTTCATGCGTTCCCCAAACGAGTGTTTTCTGTTCAGCTTAGCCTACTAAGTAAAGGGTGTAAATTTATGAAATTGTTAGAGTTATGGAAGTGTTCCGGGTTAAAGAGAAATCATGGACAGCGTAAACATTGGCTCAATAAATGAAAGATATGGTGCGGTGGTATTCGGGTATTGCGCACCATACCTCGCTAAAAGCGACGTTGAAAAATTACTATGCCTGTACAGTTATCTGCGTTGAGACTTGATTAACCGAGTACTAAACTAGGTCTATAAGATCGTGAAAAAGACAATACTATCAAGAACCTGTTAAGGATAACATCATGGCCATTTTACTTATCGCCATTTCAATTTTCGTCCCCCCAGTCTGGTATGTAACCGTAGCCTACATACTTTACCGTCTGTTTACCCGAAAATCCCGCGCGGATAAATATTATGAGGATGCACAAACCTGGTTTACTGGTGGGGAGCTAAGCACTGGTGATGTGAATGTAAATAAAGCCTTTCATCTATTCGCGAAAGCTTCAGAACTTGGACACGCAAAAGCGTCTTATTTCCTTGGCTCAATGTATCGAGATGGTGCATATGTACCACAAAATATGTCAATGGCTGAAATGTATTTCGAACTTTCTAAAGAGCAATGCTTTGCCAGTTATAACGAAATGTTTATGAACGAAAGAGAAATAAAAGTACGTGCCAATCAATACACGTAAAACGTATTGGGTGAGTTTGTTCACAATTTGAGGGGTTTGAAAGAAATCTAAATGATAAAAAATCTTTAATATCTTTGCGGTTAATGATTTATATGAGATTTTATTAATTACTTAAACGCAAGCATGGCTATTTGAATAACCAGTCTCCATTTGATTATGACAAAACCTATTTTATGAACCCAAAAAATAGGTGAATCTGGTCGATTCAGAGAGACAAATTCTGCACACCAACATCCATGCCTGCAACTAGGAACAATCTTTGATTGTGGGTTCGGAGTATCGCTTACGATCCGTACTCAGTGATATTCAACTCCCTTTTTGGCACAAAACCGCTTACCTCTTGTAGCCTTAAGCTTGCAGCTAAAAAAACAGAGTCTCGTTCACGATAGGTTTTCTTTCTTCATAAGCCAGTTTTTCACAGCACTAGCACTCACCTCTGGCTTTCGCGCCCAGCGAAAGTGATCGGCACTGAACCCCAAATCATCTGAGGTTAGGGTGATTTTTTCGATGCTGGCGTTCGTGTATTTGTCCAATACTAACTGGCTCGGTATTGGTGGCGCATAGATATCTTCACTAAACTGCAGGCTGAGAACATCCCCGGAAAAGTTTTTCAGCTGGTGTTCGAAGTCCTTGTCGACGCCTTTGGCTTTATAGGTATTGGTCTTAACCAGGTTGCGCCAGTCAAGCATCAGTTGCTGGCTCTCTTTGCCGGCAAATCCAGTGAATTCCCCATGATAAAAACCAAGTAGCTTATTCATCAAAGGAATACTGTGATACAGGCCTTGTAACAACAAGCCTGTTTTCCGGTCGAAGGCACGGTGATACGGAGATGCACAACCAGACAGAATGATTTTATCGACTTTTTCAGGGTGTAACGCGGTAAAACAACTGGCCAGGTGACCACCAAGGCTATGCCCCATCAGATTTAGTTGATTATCACCATGCTGCTGCATTAACCAGGAAGTGGCGACTTCAATATCAGCCAGATACTCTTTAAATCCGTAGTCGCATTTTCTGTCAGGACGCATACTGCTGTGGCCATGACCACGCTGCTCGAGTAAATAAACGGCGATATTATGTTTGGTCAGCTGTTCGGCAAATGGCCGATAATAACGGGCGGCCATGCCCATTGCCGGTAACAATAATAACGAGGCTTTGACGTCATTTTGTAATGGTAGGAATGCCTCTACTGGTATCTGATACCCTGAATCACCATCTAATCGATGCAGCTGCCATTTTTGGCCATCGATAGAGCTGGTTGAAGTCTCAACACTTGAGGTGGTCATTGACGCGTTCATTAATCTTTCAGCATTTCGATATGGGGAATACCATCTTCGAGATACATGTCAGAAACACGAACAAAGCCGTGTTTGTTATAAAAGGCTTCAAGGTGCTCTTGCGCTGATATCTTCACGCTAAAATCCGGCCAGTATTGTTGACATAGCTGTAAGGCTTCACTCATCAATGGATGGCCCAGGCCTTTGCCACGATAATCCATATCGGTTGCTACCCGGCCAATGGCAACCATACCCGGATAGCATAGCCCTGGTGGTAAAATTCGAAGATAGGCAGCAAGGGGCAATAAATCCAGTTCATTGCGCTTTCCATTAGAATCATAAGCCAGCAAGTGGATGACTTCTTTGTCGATATCTTTATTGTCGAGTTCCGGGTAATAACAGGTTTGCTCAACCACAAATACATCGACTCGGAGTTTTAATGCCTGATAGAGCTCGGCAGCGCTAAGTTCGTTAAAGTGTGTTGCCTTATAATGAATTGCAAGAGATGCCATTAGAATGATGAAACCAAATTCTTGTTAACGATGACGATTCTCTAATACTGCCATAACTTCGCTTAAATCAACATCCTGATCACGAAGTAATACCAAGGTGTGATAGAACAAATCAGCGCATTCCTGCAAAAGCTCGTCACGATCACCTGTAGCCGCCGCTAGCGCTACTTCCACACCTTCTTCGCCGACTTTTTGCGCCGAACGCTTGGTTCCCTGGCTCAATAATTTGGCTGTATAACTGTCCTCTGGCTTACCAAACTGACGCTGTTTTACCACTTGCTCCAACAGTGATAAAAAGTGTTTTTGATTAAATTCCTGCTCTGGAAAACAAGAGTCATAGCCTAAGTGGCAAGTCGGCCCGTTGGGGCGACAAACAAGCAATAAGGAGTCTTTGTCACAATCGGTATAAATGGTTTGCACATCCAATGTGTTATTCGAGGTTTCACCTTTGGTCCAAAGGCGTTGCTTGGAACGAGAGAAAAACGTTGCTTTTGATATTTCTAACGTCTTGTCCAGTGCGTCTTTATTCATGAACCCTTGCATCAATACCGCTCCGGTATCGGCGTGTTGGATAATAGCAGGGATCATGCCTTGCATTTTTTCCCAGGCAAGTTCTGAAGCGTTGTCGAGAGTTACTAACATATTGGTTTCCTGATTTCGCATTTATTTTCGCATTGGCACATTTTGCTCACGCAAATATGCTTTTAAATCTTCAATGGCGATTATGCCTTTGTGAAACACGCTAGCAGCTAACGCGCCGTCAACATCGGCTTGTTGAAATACGTCGGCAAAGTGTTCCATAGTGCCAGCGCCGCCCGAGGCAATCAGCGGGATATTAGCGACTTCTCGAACCATACTAAGTTGTTCGATATCGTACCCCTGGCGCACACCATCCTGGTTCATCACATTAAGAACGATTTCGCCAGCGCCACGGCTTTGAACTTCCTGAACCCAGTCTGCGGTCTGCCACCGGGTTTTCGAGGATTTGGTTTCATCGCCGGTATATTGATACACCTGGTATTGACCCGTTTGTTCATCAAAGTAAGAGTCGATGCCGATAACTACACACTGCTGACCAAACTGGCGATTCAAGCGATTGATCAAATCCGGATCGGCAAGCGCAGGGGAGTTAATGGAAATCTTATCGGCGCCCATGGATAACATTTTCTGGGCATCTGCTTCACTCTTAATGCCGCCGGCGACACAAAAAGGAATATCAATAACTTTGGCGATGCGCTCAACCCAGCTTCTGTCCAAAGTGCGGCCATCGGCACTGGCGGTAATATCATAAAACACCAACTCATCGGCGCCTTGCTCGGCGTACTTTTGAGCCAGGGGAACGATATCACCAATGATTTCGTGATTGCGAAACTTAACGCCTTTTACCACCAGGCCATCACGTACATCGAGGCAGGGAATTATCCTTTTTGCCAGCATTGGATAGCCTCCGTTAAGGTGAATTTTCCTTCCAGTAACGCCCGGCCCAATATAACGCCATCGACCTTAGTGGGGATCAAAGCTTCAATATCGCTTAACGCTCCGATTCCGCCAGACGATTGCCAGCAGATATCTGGAAACTCAGCTTTTACTTCTTGATAAAGGCTGACATTAGAACCTTGCAAGGTGCCATCTTTGCTGATGTCGGTACAAAGAACATGCTTTAAATCAACTTTGCGATAGGTAGCAATCAGCTCTTCTAACGTTACCCCTGAGCTTTGCTGCCAGCCATGGGTGGCAACAACCTTCTTGCCGCCTTCGTCGATATTGATATCAAGGGCGAGCACGATTTTATCGCTACCAAATTCTTCAAACCATTGGCTGACTTCATCTTGCTTGCTTACTGCAACCGAGCCAATAACAACACGCTCAACGCCTGAGTCGAGCAGGTCTTTCACTTCTTCCCGGCTACGGATGCCACCGCCGGTTTGGATTTTTAATAACCCGGTATCGGTTAACGCTTTAATTAACGGCAGTTGACGTTTTGCCGGATCTTTTGCGCCGGTTAAATCGACAATGTGCAGCCAGCTGGCGCCTTGCTCGGCATAGCTTTTTAGCACTTGCAAAGGCTCTAACGCGTACTCGGTTTTTTGTTGGTAATCGCCCTGAAACAAGCGCACAACGGTGCCGTCAATCAAGTCAATCGCAGGGATGATCATGAAACTAACTCCATAAAATTTCGTAATAATCGCGCACCGCTTTGTCCGGAACGTTCCGGGTGAAACTGCACACCATAAAAATTATTCTGATTAAGGCTGGCGGAAAAATCCTGGCCGTACCGACACTCAGCTAAGGTGTGTATTGACACCGGTGCGCAATAGCTGTGTACGAAGTAGAAGTAATCGTCTTCGCTAATGCCGTCAAACAGTGGGTTATCACCGATGTTGCTCAGGGTATTCCAGCCCATGTGCGGTAAACGCAACCCCGAACCATCGGGTTGCGTACCACTGGCACCAGAGATATCGATACCTTTAACCTCTGTATCGATTAGGTTCAGGCAATCGGTCTGCACACCATTTTCAAAGGATTCCCGGGTAAGCAACTGCATGCCAAGACAAATACCAAGCACAGGTTGGGTTAATGACGTGATAAGCGATTTCAACTGCAATTCATTAATGCCTTGCATGGCGTATTCCGCGGAACCAACGCCTGGCAGAAACACCCGCGGCGCCTGGCGAATCACACTTTCATCGCGAGATACGGCAACCTTGTATCCAAGGCGCTCAATGGCGAACTTCAATGAATTGATATTGGCGCAGCCTGTATCCACGATAACCGCATCAGATACCGTTTGATTACCTCGAAGTTGGCTCATAGCACACCTTTAGAACTAGGCAGTTCATCAGAGCTTACGGTGATAGCCTGGCCAAGCGCACGACCGAATACTTTGAACAGGCTCTCAACCTGGTGGTGACAGTTACCCTTCGACGTTGATAAGTGCAGGGTAATGGCCATGGCATCACTTAACGACTTAAAGAAGTGACTGACCATTTGTGTCGACATACCACCAACATGGTTGTCGGTAAACTCGGCGTTAAATTCAATGTGGGCACGGCCGGATAAATCCAGGCTGCATTCGGCGCGACACTCATCCATCGGCAAGACGAAACCAAAACGGTTAATGCCACGCTTATCGCCAAGTGCCTGCCTTAGCGCTTCCCCCAGCGCCAGGGCGGTATCTTCAACACTGTGGTGATCATCAATGTGCAAGTCGCCATCAACCTTACATTGCAGAGAAAAGCCACCGTGGGTAGCTATTTGATCGAGCATGTGGTCGAAAAAGCCAATGCCGGTTGAAATGTTGTTGCCGCCGCGCTTATCAAGGTTAACGCTAACCCGGATATCGGTTTCTTTGGTGGTACGAACAATCGTTGCCTCGCGCGGGCTGGTAAGTAACAACTCGGCAATCGCTGGCCAGTTAAGGCCGTCGCGCTGGTATTGCAGGCCAGGAATTCCCATATTGGCAGCAAGCTGTAAATCGGTTTCCCTATCGCCAATAACATAAGAGTTGGCAAAATTAATGCGGCGCTGTTGTAAGTAGTAGCTGACTAAACCCAGCTTTGGCTTGCGACAGCTACAATTGTCCTCTTCAAAGTGCGGACAAATTAGCTGGTCGGCAAATTTAACGCCTTGGGAGTTAAAGATCTCCAGCATTTTATTGTGGGCCAGGTCAAAATCTTGCTGCGGAAAGCTATCCGTACCTAAACCGTCCTGATTGGAAACTAGTACCAGCTGATAGCCTTTTTCCATCAGCGATAACAGTACTGGAATCACCTGAGGTTCAAGCACCAGCTTTTCCAGGCTATCGACTTGTTTATCGCTAACTGGCTCTTCAATTAAGGTGCCATCGCGGTCGATAAATAAAATATTATTGGTTTTCATGTTTATCTCCTTACTTCGGTTTTCTTAATTCATTAAAAACGTTAAATTCCAGTTGGTTAGGAGAGTTTTTCGTTAAACGCTGCTAACAGGCGTGTAAATTCGCTTAGTTCCTGCTCAGAGCCAATCGATACTCGCAGACAATTCTCTAACGTTAACTGTTTCGATTGATTGCGGATCAAAACGCCGTTATCACTCATAAATGCAAATAGCCGCTCGCATGTTTCTGTAGCTGCTATGCGAAACAATACGAAGTTGGCTTTGCTGGTAAATACCTGCTCAATCCAGGGCAGCACTTTTAGTTCGGTGACAATTTCATTCCTGAGCTCCAAAGTGCGTTTGATATCGCGTTGCAAGGTTAACGTTGCTTCACAGGATAGAGCACCACTGGCGATATCTGCCACAGGTTTGGCAATAGGATAAGGGGCAATGATTTTACTCATCATCTCGATAACCTGGGGATTGGCGATAGCAAAACCACAACGAAGTCCGGCAAGTCCAAATGCCTTTGACAGCGTTCTTAGAATGACCAGGTTTTCAAATTGCTCCAACAGCTCAACACATGAAGCTTCCACGCAATAATCAATATAGGCCTCATCAACTACGACAAGTGCTTTGCCTGAGAACATTTCCAGAGTGTGAATGATGTCCTGTCGATTGATTAAATCGCCCGTCGGGTTGTTTGGCGAGCAGATAAATACCAGCTTACACTGGCCAACCTGTTGCTGCAGACCCTCTAAGTCCAGTTGCAATGCAGATGTTAAAGGCACATTCGTGGTGTTGGTCAGATGGCCTTTGGCACTAATGGCATACATGCCATAGGTGGGTGGGCAAATGACGATATTATCTTTGCCAGGCTCGCAAAAGGTACGAATTAATACTTCGATGGCTTCGTCTGCCCCGCGAGTTGCAAGCAATTGCTCGGTTTTTACCCGAGCGTAATTGGCATAAGCGTTAATCAAAGCGGAAGGCTGAAAATCCGGATAACGGTTTAATTGTTCAATGGGCTGGGAGAATACCTTATTGCCACCTTGCTCATTAGCATTAAGCCAAACGGTACCGCCCGATTGTTCACGGCGTGCCGATTGATAGGCGACCATATCAATAACGTCTTTTCGGACCAGGTTCAGAATACTTTTGTTAGTATCAGCTAATGTCGTTTTGTTTTTTAGATTTGTATTCAGCTCGATACTCATGGTTGCCTCCCCTCAGCGTTTTTAACCCTTGCATCATTAGCATCATTAAAACTGGCATCGGCATCGACTCGCAATGTGACGGCTCTTTGATGCGCATCCAGGCCTTCAGCATCGGTCAGCTCTATAATGGTTTGCGCCAGGCTTTCTAAACCAGGCTTGGTTAGGGTTTGCACTGTATAACGACGACTAAAATCTGCCAGCGATAATGAAGACGTTACTTTCGAATAACCGTAGGTTGGCAGCACGTGGTTGGTGCCACTGGCGTAATCTCCGGCAGATTCTGGTGAGTAATCGCCAACAAAGATGGAACCAGCGTTTCTAACCTTATTAAGCAGTGAATCGGTGTCACGAACCTGCAAGCTTAAGTGTTCAGGACCGTATAAATTAGACACGGCTGCCGCTTCGTCCAGATTGGCACACAAAATTAACCGGCTTTGCTCGAGTGCCTGCTCGGCAATGTCTTTACGGGGTAGGGTAGATATTTGTGTGTGTAGCTCATTACTGACAGCTTCTATCATTTGCGCGCTGTCGCTTAAAAGAATGACCTGCGAATCCGGACCGTGCTCTGCCTGTGATAACAAATCAGCGGCTACAAATACCGGGTTAGCACCGGCATCTGCAATCACCAGCAATTCCGAAGGGCCCGCTGGCATGTCTATGGCAAAGCCAGGGACTGCTTGCGATAATTGTTTTTTCGCTTCGGTGACGTATTTGTTGCCCGGTCCAAAGACTTTATTGACTGGCGCTAAGGTTTTCGTACCAAGCGCTAAAGCTGCAATAGCCTGGGCACCACCGATGCGATAAATCTCATTGATGCCACAGACTGAGGCGGCATAGATAATTTCATCGGCAAGGTTACCGTCTTTATCTGGCGGGCAAACCAATACCACGCGTTCACATCCGGCAAGCTTGGCAGGGACACCCAGCATCAATACCGTCGAAGGCAAAGGTGCGGAGCCTGCGGGAATGTATAAGCCAACGGATTCAATAGGCTCGGACTTTAACTGGCAGGTAACGCCAGGGCGGGTTTCAACGATGATATCCTGAAATTGCTGAGCGTTGTGAAACGCTTTGATCTGTTCATAAGCCGTTTGAATCGCTTGCTTGCGCTCTGCACTTAATGCGTTTACTGAACGCTGAACCTGAGATTCGGGCAGACGCAAATCATCAAGCGTCACCCGATCAAAGGTTTGGGTGAAATCAAGCAAGGCAGTATCGCCATTATCGCGAACCGCATCGATGATATGTTTAACATTCTGGGCAAGGACCTGGTTATCTCTGATCGCAGGGCGAGCCAGTGTCGAGACTTGCTGTTGCTTACTAAGTTGCTGCCAGATAATCATGGTTACCTCATCATTTTTTCGATTGGTAACACAAGAATGGAGTTACAGCCTAAGTCTTTAAGTTGCTCCATGGTTTCCCAGAAAAAGGTCTCGGTACTGACCATGTGCACCGCAACTCTGTCGTCACGCTCCGCTAGTGGTAAAACCGTTGGTGTTTCTGAACCAGGCATTAAAGTGATTACTTCGGACAGTTTGTTTTTAGGGGCATGTAACATGATGTATTTGCTTTCGCGGGCTTTCAGCACTCCCTGAATACGTGGCAGCAGCTTATCGAAGATTTGCGCTTTCGTACCAGAGAGTGGTTTGTCACCGCTAATAAGCGCGGCCTTCGATGTGTAGATAACTTCTACTTCTTTAAGACCATTTGCTTCTAACGTGGTGCCGGTAGAGACCAGGTCACAAATACCGTCTGCCAGGCCAACCCGTGGCGCAACTTCCACTGAACCATTTAAGCGGCAGGTCTCAAAACGAATGCCATGTTGCTGCGCAAATCGGTTAAGAAGGCGCGGGTAGGTGGTTGCCAGGCGCATGCCATCGAGAGACTGAATTCCTTGATAATCGATTTCTTCAGGTAAGGCGATGGACAGGCGACAGCCACCAAACTTTAGTGAGCATATTTTATCGTATGCACTGGGCTCACCATTTAGCTGGCGCTGCAGGGCGTGTTCTTCTAGCGTGTTATCGCCAACGATGCCAAGGTCGCAGACCCCGTCCATAACCAGGCCAGGAATATCGCTGCTACGAACCAACATTAAATCGATAGGCATATTGCCAACATGAGCGAGGAGTTTGCGGTCGGCAAGTGAGATTTTCAGGCCGCAACGCTTAAATAAGTCTTGAGAAGAGTCGGACAAGCGCCCGGATTTTTGAATGGCGATTCGTAATCGACCATTTTCATTGATTGTCATGATTGTTTGCTCCAAATACTAAAAAACCCCGAAAAAGTGGACTCTTTCGGGGCATCTGCTTGTTGAGCACTTACACTGAAAGGTCCAAAGCCTCTCAGCGAGTAACCTGAGGGCTAACCGTTGAAATGGTGGTGATGATGTAAGCTCAGGTTATTTAACATGTCTTTTCTAATCTCGTGTTAACGTATATGTATCGTTTAATGGTTCATCACTTTATCCAATTGAATTATAGAATTAGAGTGATTACTTGATGTTTTTATAACCATAATGCCTATTGCTAAGGTTCGTCAAGCATCGAAGGTTAACTTTTTGTGAATAATCTTATACCAAAACGGAATAACAGCTTACGATTCTGAAAATATTATCGGACTTGAGGCGACTATTGCCCATCGTCTCCTGGGGGGGCTATCTGTTCAAGATGATCAATATCGAACAGGACACCGGGGTCCTCAACGTCGACAAAATGTACCCGGTTGCCGGAGGTTTTTATCAACTGGGCGGCGCCCTGATCCTGATTCAGTTGGCTTAGCGGTTCTAAAAAGTTTGCAGGAAAGCAAACCGGATGACCGCTTTTACCGTCAAAACGCGGACGAATAATAGCCATTGGGTGTGCGTCAGCTTCGACGATGATTTGCCTGATGGTATGAGCCCGAATAGACGGCATGTCCCCTAAAAACACCATTAGTTGCCTAATTTTATTCTCAGCACCAATAAGATATTTTGCCGCAGTGGCTAAACTCACACCAAGCCCTACAGGGGTTTCTGGAGCGGCGACTTTATGTAATGGATAATGTTCCAGGAGTGCTAAGATATCCTCATCCTTGAAGCGATGTACCACCAGTACCTGCCTGAACAACGGCAAAAGGCGCTCAAGGGTGACCTGAAGCATAGGCATCCTGGTCGCATCATTGTTGACTTGAGTGCTGATAGGGTGCAGACGTTTATCGCTACCGAAACGTTTAGAAAATCCAGCGGCAAGCACCACGGCTACGGTGTCGTATTCTGCCGGTTTTAGATATGTATCACGGTTATCTGGGTTTGCCATTTCTGACTCGAATGATATCTGCCATGATGGCAATAGCAATTTCAACCGGTGTTTTACTGCCAATAGGTAGACCGATTGGCGCATGCAGGCGTTCGAACTCTTTATCTGAAAAGCCGCAAATTCGCTGCAACCGTTCCTGTCGTTTATCGCTGGTTCTCGACGAGCCCATGGCACCGATGTAAAACGCCTTAGTCTCAAAAACGGTCATTAACCCAACGTCATCGATTCTTGGATCGTGAGCCAGGGCCAGCACAGCGCTGCGCTCGTTGGCATATTGTTCGATAAATTCATCCGGTGAGCGCCACTCAATATCGACACCGCCTTTATCTTTGGTAAAAGTCCAGCTATCGGCAAGTTCCTTGCGCATGTCGCAAAGCCTTACATCATAACCGGCCATAATGCCGAGTTCGGCGACGTGTTGAGTCACCTGACCAACTCCCAGCAATAACAACGACCACACCTGTCCGTAGGTGAGAGAGATGGTTGTCTCGGTTTCACTGATAACCTGGGCCGTTTCATTAGCTAACTCAATTAACTGTTTGTGACTGGTTTTTGAGGACAAATCGATGATTCGCTGGCAGGGTTTTTTAGCTTCCGCTTTGGCCAGCCATTGCTGTAAATGCTGGCGGTTGTCGGTATTTTGCAAAATGGGTTCTACCAACAAACGAATGGTACCGCCACATGGTAACTCTTTCACCACGTTGGTATCATCCAAGTGTTTACCATACACAAAAATCTGATCGTGAGGTTCAAATTCACCCCGTTCCAGCATCTCGACGAAAGCGTCTTCCAGGCAGCCACCTGAGATAGAGCCAACCCGCTGGTTACCATCGGTAATGAATATCGAGCCAATCGGCCGTGGTGCACTGCCGTAGGTGCCGATTATCGTACACATCCAGAAAGATTTATGTTGTTCAAACCAGACATTGGCCTGTCTGAGGACGTCTAAATCCGTTAATTGCATAGAATAGTCTTTATAAAAAAATTTTAAGGCCGCTGCAGATCGTCGCCAGTCCTTATGTTCTCTGCTAAGCATATGAGATCCCAACAAAACATACAATCCCACCACCGTTAAACTGAGTTGAAAATCGTTATAAACCAAGGCAGTATGAAATTTAAGCCGGGTTTTAATGAGCCGGTTTGCGAAAACCTAAATTCACGGAATGAGGGCATGCTCTCAGGAATTTAACCGGTGAGGAATAGCGATATGGAAGTAAATCTCTATCTCAAACGGAACAAGCAAATACCCCCACTATGGCTGTTCTTAACATTTATTAGTTTAAGCGGTTGTGCCTACAAAGAAGTCACCCTGTCGCACCAACAAACACAACGCCAGATAAGCTGTGTTGGTTTTTACGTGGACTGGCATGTGTCGGATCAAACCGTCGATTACATCAATATGCATTGTGCTAAGGCCCTGATCAAAAAAGGTTATCAGCTTGAGGATGCTCAGTTGCAGTCTGTGGATTTTACCGTACCTGAGCCACCACAAGGAAAAGAGTGGGATCAGGCGCTGGCGGCGCAGCTTTTTGAGCAAGGTCAATTGACCGAGCGAGAGTATGGCAATATTCTCGGTGCCCTCGAAGTTACTTACTATGATGAGATCGAACAGGCGAAAGCGTTGAAACGCAAAGGTGAGATTGATCAGGCACGTTATGAACAGCTCGTTGAACAGGCAGAAACTGAATTAAAAGGTAGCTAAACTCGTCGTTCGGCACGGGTGTGAAAAATTACCCGGGAAGCAGGAAACCTGGTATCAGGAACAGTAACGCAAATGTGCCTGTTCCAAACAGAACGACTGCCAGCGTGTAAAACGTGGCCTGGGTGACATAAATTCCCGGGTGAATGACCGCGGATTGACGAAAACAATGCAGGATAACATCTAGTGTTTGCTTGCTTTGGTCAATCAGGCCACGCAGTTTGAACAGCAGTGGGCGATAGTAAATTAGCAGGCAGGAAAGCAGTACTTCGATGCCGGCAATATCGGCTATCAACATAAGCTCCGGTGCGAACGGCAGAACTGCCAGCAACGCAATAATCACCAGAAATTTTTGAGCTTTTGTTAACGACTGCCAGTCCATATGTTATCGCTTCCTTTTCGATATTCTTTTTTAAGCGTTTGTATTTCTTAAAATTGTTGTACCTATTACCGATATGGGGTCGCCACGGTATATATCAACTAACTGAATTAAATAAAGTTTTTATCGTTGGCCAGATCTTTACAAAAAGTGCATTAATTTGTAACTGGCGATTGTCTTTACGGCCCTGATCGGGTACAAAACTGCCATTGTGTAATTCGATAATAATTATGTGACGCCTTATGTTACTTAGCCCCTTTACTCCCCTGAAGTTACCAAACGGACAGGTAATCAAAAACCGCCTGGTGAAAGCCGCCATGGAGGAAAATTTAGGTGACGCAGAACTTAAACCATCCAGTGAATTGGTGCATCTGTACCGACAGTGGATGCGAGGGGGCGTCGGCGCGATGATCACTGGCAATGTAATGGTGGATCATCTGGCAATGACCGGGCCTGGCGGAATCGCCCTTGAAGCAGACAGCGAGCTGGAAATGTTTCGGGAATGGAGCTCTGTCGTCGACAAGGGTGAGTGCAAGATCATAATGCAAATCAATCATCCGGGGCGCCAGGTCTATAAGCGCCAGGGTGGAAAAGCGTTGGCGCCTTCAGCGATTCCATTGGACATGGGTAAACATTCCAATTTATTTGCCGAACCAGTGGCGATGACTGAAGCAGATATCGAAGACATTATTAAACGCTTTGTACAGACCAGTAAGCAGGCACAAAAAGCCGGCTTCAATGGTGTTCAGGTGCATGCCGCTCACGGATACTTACTTAACCAGTTCTTATCGCCGAAGACAAATCAGCGTCAGGATAACTGGGGTGGAGGTATCGAAAACCGGGCGCGATTATTACTGACAATCATTAAGCAAATCCGACAGGCTGTCGGGGCGGACTTTATTGTTGCGGTCAAGCTGAATTCCGCTGATTTTCAGCGCGGTGGTTTTTCTTGCGATGACGCCGCTGAGGTGATTAACATGCTTAATCAAGAGCAGGTTGATTTTGTCGAAATCTCTGGTGGTAATTATGAAGCGCCGGCGATGCAGGGCAGGGGAGCTGATGAGCATACCTTAGCCAGAGAAGCATACTTCTTAACCTTTGCCCAACAATTACAAAAAGTCGCACAAATGCCCCTGATGGTTACCGGTGGTATTAGCAATTACAGCACAGCATCGAAAGTGCTGGCCAGTAAAGTCGATTTGGTGGGTATGGCAAGTGCACTGGCAATTCAACCCGACTTACCGTTATGGTGGCAATCGAGAACTGAATTCAAACCTAAGCTTCCTAAGGTTAAGCTGAAAGATAAAACCATGACCGCCCTGGCGACCATGGCAACCATCCGTCGTCATTTAAGTCGTCACGGTCATGGTAAGTTTTCCCGGCCCATCCATCCGGTGGTAAGTCTGGTGCTTGATCAAATGAAGCTGGCGCGCCTGAATAAACGATACCGTAAAAACTATATTGATAAGGCGAATTAGCGGCAGGCTTCAAGCGGAAAGTGGCAGGAAAACGTTGTTATCCGGGCTATTACCCATTGGATTGAAACTCTGGCATCTGCAGCAGTGCTACTGTTTAAATTCTCCGAATTCAAGTTCCGGATGTAACATGATGGTTTGAAACAGGGTGACCTCCTGCTCATCTTCTACATCCAGAACCAACACATGTTTACCAGACTCCAGCTCGTGCATTAATCGCTTTCTGTCGAGTAGCATGGAGTCTTTGCTATCCGGAACACTTAGCACCGTGGTTAAGGCAACAAAGACAATAATAATTGCGATAAGGGGGATCCAGCCAGCATCGGTTTGAGTTAAGCCAAGAACATAACCAAAATACAGCAACAGGCCTGCAATGCTGTACCAAAAGATAGTATGGATTTCTGAGCGGTATAAGTTAATAAACCAATAGATACCCTTCGGAAAGTACTGATTTAGTTGATTAATACCCGGCTGGTCGCTCAAAATTCTGAATTGCGGCGGCAAAAATCCCTTCTGTTCCAATTCTAACGAGAACAAGTGAAGATTGGATAAATTGTCACTGATGCAAAAATGTCGTTTCATGATGGCTATAGGCTTCATGCTACAAGCTCGGAATTATTCTTATGTAGAATTTGTCTTTCAGATGAACCGGTTAATCTATATTTTAGACAAAATCTGAATAAAAAAATGGGGCATAACTGCCCCATGTTTTCAAACTTTAGCATCCTGCACTAGGTGAGTTCCGTTTAAGCCATTAATGACGACCCGATGAAACAAGTATCCCTTCATCCATTACTACTGTTATTTTTGGTTTAAACTCGCTATTAGTTTGTTTTTATTAAGAGAAATCATATATTCTATGAGACCTCAACTTACTGCGAGCAATTTTTTAGATTTCGCTAAAAAGAATGTTTGCTTCCCTGCCGGCTCTTCCTGAACCTTATGTCTTCCTGACGCTTTAATTATTGACTTAGCTCCAATCAAAAAACAGTGAATGAGATCAACAAAAAAACGGTCATAAATTTTTCAATTTTCACGAGTGATCACACAAGCCCTGATTTTATTGGTGTTTTCGATTTTTACTGCGTTTTATTGAGGAAAAATAAGGTTTTTTTCGCACCTTTATGTGAGACATGTCTTACATGGCGGACAGATATCGGCTTGTTGTTGATGCTTGTGGGAATTTCCTTTCGTGAAGAGAATCTCTTTCATAGGGTGAAATTTAAAAAATAATGACCCAATCGTGTTAATTGATTGAGATTCCAAATTTAGGCAAAAAAGCTCAAGATTTAAGTCTTGAGCTTTTTTTACCCAGACTATCGTGTTGCGCGATAGTCTGCAGTATTTTGGGAAAGCGGATATATAGCTGTCCCCAATATCCATATATTGGAGTTATTTCCAAATTACCGGCAAGAACACTGACATTTCTGCCGTGCCGCGGTTGCTCCAGGCAAAGTACGGGACAAACTGGGTTTTGTGGCTCTGCCATTGTGGCTTTTCCAGGGCTCGATACATACCATTTTGCGGCACAGGTCGTAACTGAACTTCGGCTTCGATGGTGCTGATACCACCCAGGAACTCCGGCTTATGAACGGTATTGAGTTCAACGTCGCCTTCCACATAGACATCAAGGATTTCCGTACCTTCAGGCAAATCTGGCGACTCAATACAGTAAACCACCGGACCACGTTTTACCGCTACCTGATTACGCACTTCTTCAATGCGCGGGTGACCCTCGATAAAGGTCGCCTCCATAGGGATGTCGATAACGATGACATCACCAGGTTGCCACTGACGATTGATAACGGCAAAGGTACCCGGGACAGTTTCAATATCTACTGCTTCACCATTGATGATAATTTCTGCACCACTCGCCCAGCCTGGAATTCTCAGAGCGATATCAAAAGCATCAGATTTACACTCATCAACGGTCAGTTTTACCAGGCCTTTCCACGGATATTCGGTATCTTGGGTTAATTTAATTGCAGACCCATCCGTTAACTGGGTATGCAACTGGTTGGCACCATATAGGTTTACAAAGACACCATTGTCCGCCAGGCTGTAGGCCCAACCGGATAGGTTCGAGATGGTACGAACCAGGTTTGGCGGACAACAGAAACAGGATAAATAGCCTTCGCGATTTGGTGTTTCAGTAACGTCTGCATGAGCATCGTAATCCCTGGTGTTGTGGATCATTCTCAGTGGGTTGGCGTAGAAGTAATCCTTACCTTCAACACTAATGCCGGAAAGGCCACTGTTATGCATTACCAGTTCGATGATGTCGGCATATTTGGCATCGCCATGAATGTTTAACATACGAAAGCTGAACATGGCATTACATAAATTGGCACAAGTCTCGTTATACGCGGTGAGGTTTGGCATCATGTAATCGTCAATAAAACCTTCTTCGATCATATCGCGATTTACCGAGGCGCCATAGTGAGTCTGGCCAACGGCACCGGTGGCATACATTTTTTTCTCGGTCACACTTTCCCACAGTCGATCCAGTGCCGTGATCAATGCCCTCTCACCGGTTTCGGCGTAAACATCGGCAGCGCCGGCGTAATAATATAAAGCCAGTACCGCGTGACCAACTGGCTCGGTTTCTTCACGAAGTGGCGTGCGTTCCTGCACCATATCACCAATCGGGTATCCGACCGTGGTCGAGTCATGTTTGATCTCATAGGTACCACGACGGTCGATAAACTTTTGTGCAAGCGCCAGGTACTTGTTATCGCCCACGGTACGATATAATTCCACCAATCCCATGATTTGCGTCTGGTTAAAACCAAAACGCTGGAAATGCTTAGTGTCGGGGAAGAAAATGGTGTGCAGCAAATCCGCGTGTTTTATGGCGATATCGAGAAAATTGCGTTGACCGGTTAAGCGGAAATGGGCGCAGGCACTAATAAATAAGTGACCGGTGTTGTACATTTCATGGTATTTGCGATTTTCATAGCGATCCGCGTCATCGCGCAACTGAATTTGTGTTTGCAGGTAGCCATCTGGCTCCTGGGCTTTGCCAATGATATCGATATATTCATCCAGCTCTGTTAGCAGCGCATCATTCTTGCTCAATGCATAGGCGTAGGTTTTGGCTTCCATAAATTTGTAGAAGTCACCGTCGTGCCAGAACATACCTTTATGTTCGCCTTCCTTAAGACCCGCAGCCACTTTAAAATTATTTAAGGCATGGCCGATATCACCGCATAGTACATCGCCCATGTAGGGGATCATAACGTCGATGGCTTTTTGAGTTTTTTCAGCCCAAAATCCATTTGTCCAGCGGCAGTCACCAAAATTGGTGGCGCGCAACTTAACGTGCGGGCTTTTCGAATTGGCGATGATTCCTTTGTCATCTGTAGCAATGCTAGTCATGGTTTACCTCATTTATTGCCCTTTGTCCGTGAATGCTTTCGCTGACAAAGGTGACTTGTACTTTTAATTATTTTGCGTTGTAGGGTTCCAGCTTGTGTCCGTTTTAAAGCTGAATATATGAAAGGGTATAAGGCTTGCTGTGTTTGCTGTTGCGCAAGCCAGGTCCTTTCATTAGGTCAAAATTGGAAATGATCAGCTTGTCATCATAGACCATCAAATCGGCCGGTTGATCGATCTGGCCATTGCTGCCGTCATTGTCCGGGTAATCGGCAATTTTTGTTAGCTTTCTCTTGTTATCAAGCTTAAAAATCTGATTTTGAGCGAAGCCGGCCAGATATAAATTGTCATATTGATCAAACACCATACCATCAATCCGTGCCGCAGGCGGAACCGTGGCGGTGACTTTCTGTTCAGTCACCCTGCCGTCGTTGGACAAAGTCAGCTGGTATATATCGCCATCGCCCATATTGGTTGTGTACAAACGACCAAGGCTATCAAAATCGAGGCCATCGACGCCAACCTGGATCTTTGGGTTTTGCGTTTCAACGGTAAAAATCAATTCCTTATCTTGCAAGGTATTGGTCATTTTTAAGTTTCTGGCGGTGGCGGGAAATCGATAAATGCCACTGGTCATGTTTTTGGATTTTACCCTGGGCATTTTTAGCTGGGTAACATAGATAGCACCCTGGTGATAGCGCAGGCCATTAGGGTTGAACCCCGAAGCAATCACTTCAGTCTTAACCAGCGCCTGATTTACAAAGGTTAACTTTAACACCCGGCCATGTTTTATCCCGCGAGCATCGGCAACGTACAAAGCGCCATCTTCGTCATAGGCAATGCCCATCGGATTGGCTTTATTATCGGCCTGCAGGGAAGGAACGGTGGCCAAATGGGTGACGTCACCGGTTTGGGAAATAGAGAACAACTCGCCCTGTAAGGTTTTATCCGCAAAATTTGGACAGGATAGGGTGAGTGAGCCGTCCGGCGCAATCGCAAAGGCGTCCGGTGTCGGGCAATTATCTGGTAACGAGGCGAATAATTTTGCCGGTTGCGGTTGTGCCCATGCCACCTTAGTGCAAAGTAATAGTAGCAAGCTTACAAACCTGAGCAGGTAGCGCATCGATTTAACTCTTTTCCAATTAGTGATAAAAATTTTAAACATAATATGTTTAAAATGATACTATGTATATAGCGAGGTTTTAAATTTAGCAAAAAGTTACCGGTTTGCTAGCGTATCATTCGGCTAACGCCCAGCAGGGGCGACAATGCATAATGACCCGGGCAAATTAACCGTTGTGTTTGTTTAAGCCTAAACATATCATGTTTTAATTAGTAATATGTAGATTGGTTGTAATAACTATGAATAAAAATCCTAATGCCAATGTTACCCGTTTTTCGTTAATTGCTGCGTTTGGCGGCTTTATTTTCGGATTGGATGCGGCAAACATATCCGGTGCCGTCAGATTCGTCAGTTCTTTATTTGAACTGGATGCCATTCAGCAGGGTACCGTTGTCGGGTGCGCGTTACTGGGTGTTATTGTTGCCTTGTTTTTTACCGGTAACTTAGTGGAAAAGTTTGGGCGTGCCAAGGTGTTGCTGGCGATAGGCCTGACTTACTCACTATCTTCTTTACTCTCCGCAACCGCGGTTAACTATGAAATGCTCGTTGTTGGTCGCTTCATCGGCGGGGTGGCGTTTGCTTCGATAACGGTTTCGGCCATGTACATCGGAGAAATTGCCCCCGCCGAAAAGCGAGGCAAATTTGTCTCGGTGAATCAGTTTATGATTGGCCTGGGCCTGCTACTTGCCTTTGTTATTAATTACTTTTTAATCAAATCAATGGCCTCCATCGACTGGCTGAACAACGATAACGTCTGGCGGGTCATGTTAGGCGCAGAATTAATCGCCAATGCCATTTGGGTCGCCTTGCTGGTAAAAATTCCGGAGTCGCCACGCTGGTTGATCATGCAAAATCGTGAAGCAGAAGCACGGGCCGTGTTTAGCCAGATTGCGCCACAACAGCAAGTTGATGATTTAGTATTACAGGTTAAACAAAGCCTGCGTGAAGAAGCAAAACTAACTACCAGAAAACAATTAACGGAACTGTTTAGTAAACGTATGCGACTGGTGTTAATGGTGGCGGTGATTTATGCCATCGTTCAGGGAGCAACGGGTATGAATGCGGTACTGTTCTTTGCGCCTATGGTCTTTGAACAGGTTGGTATGAGTGTTGAAGATACCTTTATGCAAACCATAGTTACTGGCGTAGTTGGCCTTCTGGCAACTTTAATTGCGATCGCCTTTGTAGAAAAGCTTGGCCGTCGGATTCTAACATTGGCAGGGCTGGTGCTGGTTGTGGTAGCGCATGGCTCAACCTACGTTGGTTTTTCCCAGGCCAGTTATGTGTTTGACCAACAGGCGATGATAGCGGTTGAAAGTAAACTGGCAGAGCAGAATATCGCCGTAGACAAGATCGCCGAACTGGGCGGAAAAAGCTTCGATAATGACGTTGCCCTTAAGCAGGAGCTGGCTTCCGTGTTTAATAAAAAGGAATTGCCATTGGTTAGCGGCGCCATTATCAAGGCGACGATACAGGGGGTAAATGCACCTTTGGTTTTATTCGGTATTTTCGCTTTCCTGGCGGCGTTTAATCTGTCAATCGGGCCGATTATGTGGGTAATTTTCTCGGAGGTGTTCCCTAATTCGGTTCGCTCCGTCGCATTACCATTTGCGGCGTTAGTACAAACAATCTCTTCCTGGTCGATTCAACAGTTTTTCCCTTGGCAACTGGATAATCTTGGTGCGGCCAGTATCTTTGCGTTATATGCCGTTATCGGTGGTGTTGGCCTGGTCCTGATGTATTTTATTCTTCCTGAAACCAAAGGCAAATCTATCGAACAAATTGAAATGGAACTTGCCCGGGCGTAATCATGGATAAGACAAAGATTGATCATCTCATTGTTGACTGGGGAACTACCAATTTTCGTGCCTTTGCGATGGATGTTGAGCATAAGTTACTGGCTACGCAAGAGGCACCGTTAGGGTTACTGCAGGTAGAAAATGGCCGGTTTGCTGAGGCATTAGAGCAACAATTGCAGGCATGGATCACCCCTGGGGGCCAGTTGCCGGTATACATGGCGGGCATGGTCGGTTCTGCCAAGGGGTGGGTGAATGTGCCCTATGCCCAGACCCCGGCCAGCGCTAGCCAATTGCTGGAAAAAGCGCATCAGTTTTCATTGCCGTGGGGAGGCATGGCGACCATCATTCCCGGTGTCTGTCATAACTATCTCTACGACCAGCACGATGTGATGCGCGGCGAAGAAGTTCAACTGCTGGGGTTGGCAGAATTGACGGGGTTAGAGGATTTTCATGCGGTATTGCCCGGCACCCATAGTAAGCATGCCGTCGTTAACGGTGGCAAGATTACACACTTTAGCAGTTACCTGACGGGGGAAGTTTTCTCGGTCTTTTCCCAACACACGCTGATTGCCAAAGGACTACCTGAGTCCAGTGAATTCGATAACGCTGCCTTTCGCAAAGGGGTTGATGAAGCGCAGACCGGCGAGCTCACCAACAAAATGTTTTTAGCCTGGACCCACAGGTTGTTTAATAACTTAACCGAAGCGCAAATTAGCGATTATTTATCCGGATTATTGATTGGTTTTGAATTAAGGAATCTATCGGCACCAATGATTTATCTGGTGGGGGGGCATGGCCTGTGTCAACGCTATCAAATCGCCGCTCAACAGTTACACAAATCCTGTGAGATCTTTTCAGGAAATGACTGCTTTTTAGCGGGCATGCGCAAACTCATTCTGGAACAAAAAAATGACTATTGATTTAACTAAACATTTACCGTTAATCTCCATTATTCGCGGGGTTACGCCCGATAACGTCATCGCCGTCGGCCAAGCCTTGGTTGAAGAAGGCTTTACCATGATTGAAGTACCGTTAAATAGTCCGGATGCATTAACCAGCATTAAAAAGTTGGTTGCAGAGTTTGGTACTGCGAAGTACCTGATCGGTGCTGGTACGGTAACCAATGCCGAGCTTGCCCGGCAGGTGATTGCCACCGGGGCTAATTTGATCGTGACTCCAAATTGCGATCCGCAAGTGATTGCTTTAGCGGTTGCATCAGGATGTGCAACATTTCCCGGTGTGGTTACCCCAACCGAAGCATTTAATGCCTTGCATGCCGGCGCAACCGGGTTGAAACTGTTTCCCGTATCTATGGTCGGTATCGAAGGGATGAAGGCTATGCTATCGGTGTTTCCTAAGGGAACTGGTGTCTATCCGGTGGGTGGTATCAGTGCCAGTGTTGAAAGTATGAAACCCTATCTTGATGCGGGCGCGGCCGGATTTGGATTGGGATCGGCTTTGTATAAACCGGGCATGAGTATTGAACAGGTCCGGGAAAATGCTCGTCAGTTTGTCACTCATTATCGCGCTAGTATTACCGATTAGGCGCAGCAGTTTTTGGTGAGTGTAAGCCCACCGGTACAGCGACTAACCCCATCTGTGCTGGTGATTAACTAACCATAATATTGAAATATAAAAATTTCTCAGGGCTTAAGTAAGAAAATTACATTTGTTCTGTTATTATCTCGACTATCTAAACATAATATGTTTATTATTCTGTAAAAGGGAAGAAATCTTAATAGGTATGAGTGAATTAGTTTATTACGATTTAAAGCGCGCAACCAAAATGACTCCAAGTCTTTCTGTTCAGGTTGCTCGTGAGTTAGGACGACGTATCGTTGCCGGTTCGTTTGAACCAGGCTCATTGATTGAAGACGAAAATGCCCTGGCTGAGCGCTATCAGGTCAGCCGGGTGGTGATCCGCGATGCGGTAAAAATTCTCGTTGGCAAAGGCTTGCTGGATGTCCGTCGTGGCATCGGTACCAAAGTCCGTCCTCGCAATGAATGGATTTTACTCGATGACGATGTACTGGCTTGGCACATTACCGCGCCGCCGAATCAGGAGTTCATCAGCCAGTTAATGGATGTTCGCCTGGCATTTGAGCCGAAAGCGGCTCGCTGGGCGGCAGAAAGAGCCGACGCAGAAGCGTTAAAAGACATTGAAGATGCGGTTATTCGCATGGAACAGGAGTCGGGTTCCCTGGAAAAATTCGTCGTCGCTGATGCACTGTTTCACAAAGCGGTATTACGAGCAGCGCACAATGAATTCCTGACAGCAATGGAAGGGGTGATTTACTCGGCGTTACTGGTCAGTGTGCGTATTACCAACCAGGATCCGCGTAACAATAGTGATTCGGTCAAATTTCATCGTGATGTTTATGAAATGATCGCCGCGGGTGATGGTTCAGGTGCTGAGCAACTGACCGAAAAGTTACTAAAAGATGCGATTCGTCGCTTAAAAGACGCCTTTGGCGACAGCTTCCGCGAGTAAATGATTTGCCATGGGTTAAAAGAAAAGGGCTAATTTAGCCCTTTTTTTATGGTCACAGATAGTTCGCCAGACTTTGCCTGAAACCGCAGTAACTTGAGGTGAAATAGCAAAGCAGTTGATGCATCGCTGCCGCCCGACTGCAACACAATCATCTCACCAGCTGCGATAATCGATGCTGGTGAGTATTATATGCTAGTGTTTCTGCCACACCCGAACGTATTCAATTTCGAAATCGACGATACCGTCGTCTTTTTCACCCGCAGGACTGTTTTTTTCTAAATCCTCCTTACTGTCAGGAATACCATGCCAGGGGAAGGTTTCCTGATCTAGCCACAGGGTGATCGGCTTATCGGCAACATAGGCGTTATAATCGTCGCTGACATTACGATTTTCTTCTGCCCATTGCTGAATTTGTTCGCTGCTAACATCGGATATGAGCTTGCCATCTACATAATACTTGATGCCGTTTTCATCCCATTCGAAGCCATAAACATGAAAATCATCGGCCACTCGAAAGCCTAAATCTTTATGTTCGGTATAGATCGGCTTGCCAGGTTTGTCTGTATTTTTACTCCAGTCTCGAATCGACCACCATAATTCCCGGTCCAAATCGGCTTTTTTCGGATCACGGTGATCACCAAACTGTTCAAAAAAGTCAATTTCCAGTTCCTTGCCCATTGACCAGAAGGCACTGGTAATTTCTGCATCTGCCGCCTTGCTCTTTATTTCGATATAGCCATATTTGAATTCTTTACGGCCAATGAAGCAGGCGGTGGTAATGTTTTCATAGGGCAGGGCATCACCAAAAACCGGTTTGTGAATTTCCTGGCTGAACGGAAAATCCGGTTCCCAGCGAGTTTCCAGGATCAGTTTACCGTCCTCGAGTCGATAGTTACGTCCGGAAAATTGTGAGGGTGCACGACCTTTCCAGACGCGTTTATTGGGCTTGTCAGGATGCTTGTAGATGGGCTTACCGTCTTCGAATTTACCGACAATATACCAGCGCTCTTCATCGATGGTGGGTGCATCGAATTCATCACTCACCTCAGTGTTCAACACCCAGCCACCGTTATTGTTCGGATCGGATACCGGTAGCAGTTTGGGGGCAATGGTCTGGCTGCAGCCGGTAAGGACCGTAAATATGCCTAATGTGCCTGAAAACAGACGAAAATTTCTTGCTAACATGTGTTGTTAGTTCCTGTTCTAAGAGCGTTAGCAACCCTTAGAACCAGCCTTATCGGCTGATTCCAGGGTTACGATTCGCGTTACTAGGGATTGCTAAAGGATTACGGCGGCGACTATTGAACCTTAACTTCAAGCAGTAGTACGCCTTCAGAGGCCAACTCAAACGTGTTGTCCATAGCATTATTGGTCATCAGGTCGGTAATCTCGATAACCTGGCCATTTTTTGCGCTTAGGGAAAGTTTCGCACTGTTATGGCCGACATTGAGAATATTTACCAGGTAACTACCATCTGGCTGTGCCATCACCCGCCACATCGTGGTTTTATGAGCGAGTCCATTATCTTCGCTAATGATAATTTCAGGTTGGCTCGATGCTTTCACTTCCGCCAGGGCTGCCTGCTTAATGGTATTAATGTCCTGGCTGTCTAATACCAGTAGCTTGCCTTTACCGGCCTTGAGCTTGTCGGCGCGCGGCTGACCATACTCATTTAATGACAGGGCGTTTTTGCTATCGAGAATCACCGTACCGCCATTACTCAGGTAATTTTGCAAGGTTGCAAATTCTTCGTCGGTGACATACTGATTACGATAAACCACAACTACGTCCCAGAGGTCATTGTCCTGCTTTTCAATAATGTTTTTGGTGACAAAACCTAAAGGAAAACCTTCAAAGAAAATCGACTCGTAAAGTTTGTAACCTTCTGTCATATAGTCATCAATATTGATGGCTGTTGTTTCCGTATAGAACAAACGGATTGGACGACGTTGTTCGCGCAGGGCGACTATCTCTTCGGAGAAACTGTTGAGGTCGTACATCACCTGGGTGACTTCGTTGGTCACATGCGGCTGCATATTGTTAGAGCCGGCATAGGCACCACCCAGGCCTGGGTCAAAGAAATCCAGTTCCCCTTCGAGGCGGTCTTCAGGAGAACCATCGGGATCCCGGGCCCAGAACCAGCCCATATTCGCATCCATGCCTAACAGGGTGGCTAACCAGTAAACGCTGCGCACATAACTGGTGCGGGTGTTTAGGTCGCGCCATTGGCCGGATGATAAGAAGTGTGATTCTGAGTTTACATTAATCTTATCGGGCGCCACCGATTCCATAAAGTCATGGAACATCGCGACAATGCCCCAATGATAAGAATACTTTTCGATCCATTCTGACGACTTGCCCGGGCGGATATTTCGGCTACCAAAGGACTTTGCATCGTGGCCAACCATAGTGGTTAACTCGGATAACGCTTCGGTATCGATGCCACCGGAGCGAGCATCTTCCATAAACATCCGTGGCATGATTTTAATATGGGTATCGGCGTCCGGATTTACCGAATGCAATTCGTTTTGCACGAAGGTAAACCAGTCGGTCGCACGGTCCATATTGTATCGGCTCCAGTCATACCAGATGGGTTTACCCTGCAGGGCCGGATCGATAGGGATCTCTATTTGGACATTGTCGAAACCAGAGAAGCTGGTTTGCCAGTTGGCATTTAATCCCGCGATATCACCATCATATTTGCGCTCAAGCCAGCTACGGAATTTATTCAGGGTATAAGAGGAAATGGAATTCATTTCTTTAAAGTTCTGGGTCCAGTGACCTTTTTCCGCGTACCAGTGTGGCTCATTGGCCAGCACAAAACCAAGTTCGGTAACTTTTTTACCTTTGGTTAACTCACCGGTTTTACGAATGATTTTTCCCCAGACTTCACGTACCAGTGGGTTATCGATATCAAATCCGGTAAAAAGGGAGCGGCCTTTTCGTACTTCTGGTTCGCGCTCCTCTACCCATTCTGGAATCCCCATAATCCAATACACCAGAAAGCCAATGTTGGTATCGGGAATACTGGTCAATTCTTTCAGTAGCTCTTCATCAAAGCTACCGTCCTCTTTTACTAAGAACGAATTGATGGCACGGTCGTGATCAACCGGGTATAGGTTTTCACCACCATGATACAAAGCACCTAAATGGTCGTTGTAGATATCGGTATTGGTCAGTGGTTGTCCTACAGTTTTTGAGAAGTAATCATAAGGGAAGATGGGTTTACCATTACTGATAAACATATTGTCGGCTGCTTTGGTGCCTTGCCAGTCGACTTTGTTTACCGGGCGGCGCTTGATTTCACCGCGAAGCTCCTGAGCCAATACATCAATACCCCGGTCGAGTATTTCGATGACTTTCTGGCGTTCAAAATCCGGCAGCTCAGCTGCTAGCTTTTGCTTATCCTTGGCGTAATAACGTTCATAACCAAAGGCCGCTTCAATCGCTCCAGGATTCGCTTCATCCCAATTGGCAAATTTGAGGAACTGCTCGGCAAACCAGATAATGGTTTCCTCACGGGCCACATCAATGTCTTTGCTTTTTGCTTCTTCCATCATGCTGGCAAGGGTGTCCATTTTTGCCCTGGCGGTTTGCTCCAGCTCGCTTATCTGTCTTAGGTTTTCCGTCGTGGTCTGGTTAATGTTGTTGGCCTGTGATGCTTCTTGTTGTGGGCTACATCCTGAACTTAGCAATAAGGCAGCGGCGATCGAGGCCGCAATAGCATGGCGTTTCATGATTCTCTCACTTTGTAATTATATTGTTGTGTCATAAATTGCATCTAATCATACATCAACATGCTATTTTATCAAACATCATATGTTTATCTCGAGGTGGGCTACTGGGGGTTGATTTCTGTTTTACTCTTAAACATATTATGTTTAAATAGATCATATTATAAGTTGGCAATGTGTTCAGGCAACGCCGTGTCCACCTGTCAGCGTTAACGATAACAATAAACCAAATGATAGAGTTATTCAGGCCCTTGGATATGCAAAGAAACGTTACTAAAACCCTGTCGTTGTTAGTGCTCGCTACCGCGTTAGCGACTAACAGTGCATGGGCGACGACATCGTCGGAACAAAAACCGGCTAAAAAGCCGAACGTATTAATCTTAATGTTTGATGATATGCGTTTTGATACCTTTTCTTACCGCAATGGACCGGTAAATACCCCGAACATCGATCAACTTGCCAATGAGTCGACGCGCTTTGATAACGCGATGACCACCACGGGACTTTGTTCACCTTCGCGCGCCGCATTCTATACGGGGCGCTGGGGTCATAAAACCGGCCTCGATGATAATGTTGAATTGTATTCAACTCGTCTGGCTGAATTAGACCCGAGTGAAGGTGGTTTGCTACGCCGGGCGTCAGACGCTGGTTATCTGGTTGGCCATGTCGGCAAATGGCACCTGGGCGCCCGCGGCACGGAAATGCGTGGTGCCGAAATTGATTTGGCCCACGGCCATGAACCGCGGGAACGATTCTCCCGGGTTTACACGCCTTATGGCAAAGTGCCGCAAATTCAGGGGTATTATGAAGGTAAGCTCGATAAAAACGGTGAAAAACACGAGTATTACATGACCCTGGATGGCACTTATGAGGATACTACCGCCTATAAAAAAGTGCTGGCAGGCAAACAGATGCTGAAGCAGATGGCGGACGACGAGCGACCGTTTTTTGGGGTGATTAGTTTTAATCAACCGCACCCGGCGTATCGTGTGCCTGAACCCTATGCCAGTATGTTCGACCCGAATGATATTGAATTACCGGATAACCACCTGGCTAAGCGGGTATATAAGCCGTTGGCCCAGGACGGCATCTGGTGGCCCTGGCATGATGTCGGGCATATGAGCGATACGGATTGGCGTAAAGCCCGGGCCTACTACTACGGGGCTATTGCGATGGTCGACCGTATCGTCGGTGAGCTTTTACAAACTGCCAAAGATGAAGGCGTTTATGAAGATTTGCATATCGTCCTCTGGGGTGATCAGGGCAGCATGATAGGTGAGCATACCTTATACGATAAAGGTCCTTATGCTTATGATGAATTAATGCGCATGCCATTATTGATCAAGAACCCATCATTACAGCCACGAATCGTTAACCGTCAGGTATCGGTGGTAGATGTTACCGCAACCCTGGCTGATGTGATGCAACTTGCCAGTGATGGTGATGAAGATGGACACACGTTAATTCCGTTAATGAAGCAGGGCGATAAAGCCGAGGAAGGGCAGCCGGACATCGCCCTCTACGCCTATGAATGGTACAACGGCAGTTGGTTTGGAATTCGCGCGATACGCACGCCTGAGTATAAATTTGTCTGGAATCCAGGGGATAATCGTGATGAATTTTATGACCTTAGCAAGGACCCGGGTGAAATCACCAATCAAATCAAAAATAACAAGTATCGAAAACAAATCGCCATGCTGGTGCGCCAGCTAATGACTGAGTTAAAACGCGTCGATGATCCATCTTTGGAAAAATTGACCCATCATGCTAAGGCCTATTTATAACAAGTAGACAGGATCAATCCTGCCTTGAGGACACTATGAAAACAACACTAATTTCCTTACTCAGCGCAACGTTTCTGCTGGCCAATGCCGCCTTTGCAGGATCGGATGTCGCGCGTCCCAATATTTTATTAATTTTAACCGACGATCAGGGCTATGCCGATGTCGGCTTTAACAATCAGCAAACGGATGTGGTAACTCCTAATCTGGACGCGTTGGCGAACAATGGCCTGGTGTTCAATTCAGCCTACGTTGCACACCCTTTTTGCGGACCCAGCCGGGCAGCACTGATGACTGGCCGTTACCCACATAAAATCGGCTCGCAGTTTAATCTGCCAGTCGGTGGTTCCAGCACGGGTATTGATGTCAATGAAACCTTTATCAGCAAAACGTTGCAACAGGCCGGTTACTTTACTGGTGCCATTGGTAAGTGGCACCTGGGGGAACTTGAGCCTTACCATCCGAACAATCGGGGTTTTGATGAGTTTTACGGTTTCCTGGGCGGCGGCCACGACTATTTTCCATCGCAATATCGTCCTAAATATGAGCATCTGAAAAAGCAGGGCATCACGCGGATGTATGATTACATTACGCCTCTTCAACACAATGGCAAGGAAGTAAGGGAAAGCGAATACATCACCGATGCCCTAAGCCGGGAAGCGATTCGGTTTATCAACACCGCAGCCGATAATAAGCAACAACCATTCTTTCTCTACCTTGCATACAATGCACCGCATGTGCCGCTAGAAGCGACAGAGGAAGACCTGGCCAGGTTTGCTCATATCAAAGATAAAAAGCGCCGTACCTATGCGGCCATGGTATATGCCGTAGACCGGGGTATCGAAAATATTACCAAGGCGCTAAAAGATAGCGGCCAATTTGATAACACCCTAATTGTCTTTCTTAGCGACAATGGCGGTAATACTTCTAAAGGTGGCGTTAATACGCCATTGCGTGAAGGCAAAGGCAGCGCCCATGAAGGTGGGCACCGGGTACCTATGATGGTGCACTGGCCCGATGGCCTCGCTCGTTCAGGCAACTATGCATATCCGGTGTCTGCGCTGGATCTGTATCCAACGTTCGCCAACCTGGCTGGCGCTGAGCTGAATCCGGGTAAGATCCTTGATGGCGTGGATATCTGGCCACACCTAATGGCAAATACCAGCGCCCGTGCCGGGCAAAGCCTGTTTATGATGCGTCATCGTACCGCTGCCCATGATGTTTCGGTACGCCGCGATCAATGGAAAGCGGTACGGACTAAGAAAACCGGCAAATGGCAGTTGTTTGATATCGAAAATGACATGTCTGAAAAGCATGATTTAAGTGCCAAGCATCCCCGGATCCTAGAAGACATGATCCGCGATATCGCCCATTGGAGCTGGTCAAATGTACCACCTCGTTGGTTCCATATCCATGAAGAGGGCGATCTTTGGCGACAGCATGACATGCCACGATTCAGCGAGACATTTACCAACAAGCAATAGTTCTCCCAATGAAAAGCCGGGTAGTGGTAACAAGCTGCCTGGCTTTTTTATTGCCTACTCACTGATAACCTTGTATCGGGGATGTGTCAGACCCTGGCGGCAATGCCTTAACCAGCTCTCAGCACAACATGAAACCGATCCAGAACAGCTCAAAACCCGCCGTTATTGGTGCGTATTTGCAGCTTTGCTCACCGTCATTTACCTGCCGCTATCGCCTCTAACATCTTCTTCAACTTGCAAAAATAAACCTTTCTTTTAGTAAAAGTATTGATAATATAAACATCATATGTTTATATTGATTCTATAATCTTAGAGTTTTTTGTATCCGCATATTGGTAAAGAGTCATCAATTGTTCGGACAATTAGGCAAACAATGAAAATAAAATGTATCAAAACCCATCATGTGCGCTGTGAGTTACAACAGCCGTTTGGGTTCTCACAATGGTCCTACAACCAGCGAAATGTCTTGTTGGTGGAAGTCATTGCAGATAACGGCGTATCGGGCTGGGGCGAGTGTTATGGCCCTGCCGATGTGATTCAGGCAGCCGTTGAAAAATTTTATGCGCCGCGCATTATCAATATGGATGCGCTGGCGATTGATGCTGTCTGGCATCATATGTGGCGCTCCTCTTTAGACTTTGCCCGCTCAGGCATCATGATGGCCGGCATGTCTGGCATTGATATGGCGCTTTGGGATTTAAAAGGCAAAGCGACAAACCAGAGTGTCAGCCAGATGATGGGAGGTCAACAGCGCGACAAAGTCAGTTGTTATGCCACCGGCATGTATTTTAGAGATTTACCGGAAGATGAATTACTGGTTGCCCTGGTCGATGAAGCCGTTGGCTATGCCAAGCAGGGATATCAGGCGATGAAAATCAAAGTCGGCAAGAATCCTGATTTTGACGAACGCCTGATTGTTGCCATGCGTGAAGCTTTGCCTAACACGATTCTGGCCGCCGATTCTAACCATGCCTATTGCCTGCCGGAGGCTAGCCGGATTGCTAAGGTGCTGGAGCAGCACAATTACATTTGGTTTGAAGAACCATTATCTCCGGAGCATCCGGACTTATTCCGCCAGTTGCAGGATAAAACCACGGTTGCCATCGCGACCGGTGAATGTGAACAAACCCGCTATGGCTTCGAACGTCTACTAAACACCGGTGGCGTGCAGTTAGTGCAGGCGGATCTTGCCTACTGTGGTGGTCCCAGCGAAGCCTTAAAAATACGCGCACTTGCATCTGCCAAGGGCTTGAATATGATCCCCCATGTCTGGGGCACGCAACTTAACCTTGCCGCCGCGGTACATTTCCTGGCAACCGCCTATCCGGAGCCCGGCCGTGCAGAAGCTAAAACTCTCCTGCTTGAATATGATCGCACTGAAAATCCATTGCGAGATCAACTGTATAGCCAAAACGTGCAAGTGACCAATGGTGAAGCCATGGTTCCCGACGCGCCAGGATTAGGTGTTCAAATCGACTTGGACATGCTGCAAGAATTTAACGTAAGTACAACAGAGACCTTATGAATACGCACCAATACAAGATGCTGATTGACGGCGAATTGATCAGTACCGAACAAACTTTTCCTGTCGTCAACCCGGCGACCGGCGATGTTGTCGCACAGGCACCACAGGCTGGCCCCGAGCATATCGAGCAAGCCCTGATAGCGGCAGATAAAGGCTTTAATCTCTGGTCATCGATGCCACTGAGCGAGCGCGAACCACTGATCCTGGCCTATGCCGACTTGCTTGAGCAACACAAACAGGAAATTATTGATATTCTGATTGCCGAGACTGGCAAGCCATACGATAACGCCGATTATGATTTTGGCATGTTGGTTACCTGCCTGCGTTATTTCGTTGAAGAAGCAAAACGCATTGAACAACCGGTTATCCCAGATCCCGACGGTCGTTTCTTACATTATATGCGTCGCCAGCCTCTAGGGGTTGTGGTCGGTTACCTAGCCTGGAATTTCCCGCTGCTCAATGTTGGTTACAAAATTGGACCGGTACTGGCCTCAGGATGTTCGGCCATTATTAAGCCTTCCCAGGTGACGCCGCTGGCCAGCTTACGTTGTGCTGAACTGGCGATTGCAGCCGGTATCCCTGCTGGTGTCATCAATATGATTTCCAGCGATCAGTACGATGTTACCGATCCGCTGTTAACCAGCGATAAAACTAAGCTGTTCACCATGATTGGCTCTACCAATGCCGGGGTGAACTGCATGAAAAACTCCCTGACCAACTTAAAGCATTTCTCTGTCGAGCTTGGTGGTAATGCGCCAGTAGTCGTTTATGACGATGCCGATTTGGATAAAGCGGTACAGGATATTGTCGATCTGAAATTTGGCAATTCCGGCCAGGTCTGTGTATCGCCTAACCGCTGTTTTGTCCATGAGTCGGTTTATTCCGCTTTTCTGGAAAAAGCTAAGGTTCGTGCCGAGGGGCTGACGCTTAGAGCCGGTAAGGGTGAAGGCCGGATGATGGGGCCGATGATTAATGGCAAAGAACGTGAGCGGGTGATTGGTCTGATTGAACAGGCAGTCGCAAATGGCGCAAGCCTGGTAACCGGTGGTAACAAAACCGCTGATGCAGGGTTTTACCTACAACCTACCATTCTAGCCGATGTCGACCTGTCTATGTCAGTGGTTCAACAGGAAATATTTGGCCCGGTATTAGCGGTGCTGCCATTTTCCGATAACGACGACATTTTAAGCCTGGCCAACGACAACGAGTTTGGTCTCGCTGCATACGTCTATACCACCAATCTACAACGCGGTCTGCAGGCGGCGGAAAAAATTCAGTCGGGCAGTGTTTGTATTAACGAAGCTCACTATGCGGTGCAATTACCTCATGGCGGCTTAAAGCAGTCAGGCATCGGTAAAGATTGTTCGAAATACAGTTTAGAAGAGTACATGACCCTTAAACGCGTGTCGGTGCTTATCAATAATTAACAATATTTAAAAAACAAGCAATTTAATAAAACCAAAAGATTCAACTAATTAAAAAATTCAAAAGGTTGGCTGATTAAGTCGTTCAAAAAACCTGAGAAAAACCATAACAAGAAAATGGGGAGTAAACACAACATGAGGCAGCAATTTAAGTTATCAGCCCTGTCGGCTGCTATTCTGGCTTCAATGATGTCGACCCCTCTGTATGCTGCAGAGGAAGAGACGGAGGAAAAAGCTAAGGCCGAAAATGAGATTGAAGTCATTGAGGTACAAGGCTTTAGAGGCAGTTTGAAGCGGGCGATCAATGCCAAGCGTTTTTCTGAGTCGGTATCGGATTCGATTTCCGCCGAAGACGTGGGCAAATCAACCGACCAGAATATTGCCGATGCATTATCACGGGTAACCGGGGTAACGGTTCAGGAAGAAGCGGGTGAAGGTACCCGTATATCCGTGCGTGGTGCCGGTCCGTCACTAAACCAAATTTCCATGAACGGCGTCGCCCTGACCGGTGGTATGAGTACTGACGGCTCTAATGCCGATGCCACCAACGATAACAGTGTTGATTTAAGTGCGTTCTCTTCCAGTGTTTTATCCTCCATTGATGTTATCAAAACCGCTTCAGCCGACCAGGACGAAGGTTCACTAGGTGCAAACGTTGTTTTACGTACCGTTAAACCTCTGGAACTGAATCGCCCGCGTCGCTCGTTTACCGTTGAAGGTCGCTATAACGAATTTGCCGATGAAAACGATGCACACCTGAATTTCAGTATTGCCGATAAATTTTTCGATGATACTTTCGGTTTTGTTTTAACCGCTTCGAAAGATGAGCAAAAAACCCGTACCGACAGAATAAACACTAACTGGGAAGCGGGTGCGATAGCAATTAGCGATATTTCCTCGAATAATGTAAATTCCCGACCCGCGCACGATGTTGCTACCGGCAAGCCGATCAGGGTGTTAGGTTATCAGCGTGATGCTGATGGCAATATGATTCTTGGTGATAATGGCCAGCCATTGCTTAATCCGATTGAATCTCTGGTGGATTACGATCCGGAAACCCAAATCCTGCATGAAGGGGATTTATACGTCCTTGCTCGCGACAGCATCAACATGAGCTTGAGCACTGATGAGCGTGAACGTTTTACCATTACCTCGGGCTTACAGTTTCGCCCGACCGATGATTTAGATATTCAACTGGACATCACTCACACTGAACAGGATATTTACACCGATTATCACGGTCTGAATATGAATATCTCACCGGCGCAACCACTGATTCACCCGGATGATGATAACCTGGCCCTTAACGCTGTCGATTTAACCAACAATACCCTGGTGAAATCCAGTAGTCGTGCCATTACCGGTGGCCTGCTGCGTTCTTCCGGCTTGCGTGAAGTCGACTCTGATGTTGCCAGCCTGAAATTTGATTATATTATTTCCGATAACCTGACCATGGACTTGATGTTAGGGTATTCTCGTACCACTGACGAAACCCCGGATCAGGACAGTAAAGACCGTTATGTCAGTATGAACACCGCAACCTGGGGTACGGCCGGAGCGGAAGTGGTTTACGAAATGCCGGATGCAGCCCTGGAGATGGTCGGGTATGACTGTTCGAGCGGCAGTTCCTGTAGTTACCTGACCGGTGAAACACCGGCAGTCTTTGATGCCTATGATGGCTCCGCTAACCTGGTTACCAGTCGATTTAACCCGTTAGACTTACAACATAACCATTTAAGCCGCTTTGTGTTTCGTAATAACAAACTCGAAGATACCAGTAAATCGGTGTTTTTAGATTTTGATTACGAACTGGATAATGAGTACGTTCGCTCGTTTGAATTTGGTGCTAAATATACCACCCGAACTAAAGACGTCCATGTACAGAATCTGATCATTGAAAATGCCGATGCCGATGCCCTCGAATCATTAGGGGATAGCGACGTACCGTTTGAAACCAGCGGCATGGGTACCATCAGTGTGATGGATATTCTTGCCGATGAGCAATTCCCGTATGATAACTTTGCCGACGATATTCAGGGTGACCGCTCTAATCCATTGTTTTTTGGCTGGCCATTGCTCGACAGTGATAAAGCTTTGGCGGCCTTTACCGGCTTAGATGATGTCACTAGCATCGGTGCTCGCGAAGATATTAACGGTTCTCGTGAAATCGAAACCGAAACCACCGCCGCCTATTTTAAAACCAATTTTGAATTAATGGATGGCAAGCTGACCGGTAATATCGGTATCCGTTACATTAAGGATAAAAATACTGCCACCGGTGTTGGTGGCATCCAATACCCGTCGCATTTTAGATTCCTTGATGCTTATAACCTATTGGAAGAGCGCGACCTGGCCAATATGGCGCTGGAGCCATGTCCAGCACCGATCCAGGCTGTAGTGCCGGGGGATAGTGGTCATAAATATGCGCCGGAAAACGCTGCCGATTTGCAAAATTGCTGGGCATGGCAAATTACCCATGCTTATAACAAAAATAATTCAGCGACCTTACCGTATGATCCGGTAACCGGCACCTGGCTGGTACCAGGCGCGGATGGTCAGGTAGGGCCGGACGTTAACCTGGTGGCCTATCGTGATCCACAAACCGGTGAGCTGGTTACCAATCCATTACCGGCACAAATTTATGACCAGAACGGTAACCTGGTGTCGTTAACCGAACGGGACTGGTTGCATTTCCACGCCGATGGTCATATCTGGCCATTCTGGGATTTAAGTACCGCAAATACTAATCCGCTGTATGCGCAATACGGTACCCAGATGTACAACCGTACCGCTATGGTCACCCAAAGTAATATCAATGAATTATGGTTACCTAGCTTAAACCTGAACTATGCCATTAATGATGAAATGATCGGTCGTTTTGCGGTAAGTAAAACCATGACTCGTCCACGTTTCGACTCATTGAACCCGCGGGTCCAGGTACAGGAACAATCATTCGGCAGTGCGACCGGTAGCGCCGGTAATGCCAACTTAAAACCGCTGGAGTCGAACAACGTTGACGTTTCCTGGGAGTGGTACTTCAACGAACAAAGCCTGTTGTCTGTGGCATTATTCTACAAGGATATGACCAACTTCGAAGAGACCGCCAATATTCCTTATCACTATCGTGATGTCAGAACCCAGTACGATTTGGAAAGTGCGGACCTGTTACTACCGTTTGATGAAAACCGCGAAGTTGGTGATGCCGAGGACTGTCATCCAAATCGTCATTATGGTGGATTCATCGATGAGTGGATCATCGAATGTGATGTTGCCAACGTTAATACCGTTAAAAATGGTAAAGGGGCAACCATTCAGGGCCTCGAATTTGGTTACACCCAAAACTATGACTTCTTACCAGGCTTATTATCAGGCTTTGGCTTGAGCTTTAATTATACCTATCAGGATTCTGAATCCGATCCAGAAGTGCTTGATGGTATTACCCTGAAATCTCTGCCTCAGCCATATACGCCGAAACACTCTGCCAATACCACCTTATTCTGGGAGCAAAATGGCACCCAGTTCCGCCTCGCGCATCGCTTTACTGATGATCAGTTAGTAAGCCGCGGCCTGGTGGGTGGTGCTACCTGGCAGGAAGAAACCGTTCGCCTGGACTTTAGTTCGAACATCAAGATTACCGACAATTTAAGTCTTACTTTACACGCTCTAAACCTGACCGACGACACTCGAAGAATTTATTACACCAGTGCCAACACGCGTGCTGCGAATAATGCCAATTCTTCAGAAATCGTACTGGATGAGGGTAATGCGCTGGATGATAGCAATGTCACCGAGTCTCGCACGGCGTCGATATTCAAAACCGGCCGTCAATTCCGTATCGGTATTCGCGGTACATTCTAAGCGTATTTTGAGTGATTAATTATTGCAGGCCCCGAATCTGGGCCTGCTAAAAAATTTGGAGAAGTAAGATGAAAACGAACTTACTAACAAAAACAATTCTAGCAAGTGCGGTATTGGTAGGCCTTTCGGCCTGTGGTACCGATGAAGGTTATAACCCGGGTTACGGTAACGATAACGGCATGATCAGTTTTGCTGATGCCAGTTTTAGCGCCGAGTTTGCAGAAAATAGTGGTGAACAGCGTGTTGATTTACTGCAGGGTGCCAGCGTCGATGGCGTAGCCCTGGCAGACACCGATGGCGCTAAGTTTATCAAAAACATCGACTTTGTTGAGCCGGAGGGTTTTACAACGCCTCAGGCCGAGTCTAATACCATCCCGAATCACCGAATTTCGCCATTTACCATTGATGGCACCGAGCTGGTGATCAATACCGAACTGTTTAGCGAGTCATTACGTGAGTGTGACAACACCGGTAACTTCCCGTCCACCGTTACCTATCAGGTAACGTATGAAATTGATAATGGCTACGAAGGGGGCGCAGCCGAGCGCCTGCTCGAATTAACCTTTAATGCTATTCCAGATCCAGTGACGGAAGTGGTTGCTTCATCTACTGAAGTACAGGCCGGTGGCACGGTGCAGATGGCAGCCTATCCGGTGCCCGATTATGTTTGTAATGCCAGCCTGAACTATGCGGTAGCCGATACTTCAATTGCTACGGTTGACGGCAATGGCTTAGTGACGGGCCTGGCAACAGGCACCACGGATGTTGTGATCAGCAGTGTCAGCACTCCGGAACAACAAACCACCGTAACCATCACAGTAACCCCTGGGTTTGTACTGAATGTCGATAATGGTGATGTTGATGAAAATGGTGTGGCAACGGGGTTGAAAGACCTGCCGGCCTGTGTTGCCACGGGCGTGACCGTATCACCAACATCCGTAGCCGACGATTTAACCGGGGACTATCAGTATCAGTGGACGTCTTCCAATGATAGCGGCTTTGCCATTTTAGACACCTTGAACAAGGGGTTTGGAGAAACCGCCGTCGTTAAAACCACCGATATGGTTGGTGAAAGCTCTAACATCGATATCGCGCTGCTGTCTGGCTTTACCGGGAGTACGCCAATTGCCGAAGTTCAGGACCGTACTTTGACGGTAAATTCGGTGAAAAATGAGATGTGTGACCCAGGTGTGTCGGAAAATGCCCTTGGTTTTAATACCGATTTTAACTTGGATGCAGTTGGCGCGCCTTATAAAGGCAACTTAGCTGGTTTCGCCGCGTCGAGCGATGCGGTTTCCGGCGAGGCATCGGTGCAGATCACCGCGGGCAGTGTCGTCACTGCCGAAGGCACGCCCTACACCATGGCTGCCCAACAGGTCTGGAATAAACAACGTCACTGGTACAGCTGGAATTACGGCCGCGGCTTTAACTCTATCGGCAAGACCTACAAATATGCAGTCTGGGTCAAGCTAGAGCAGCAACCGAGCGAGCCAGTAACCTTGCGTCATATTATTGTGCCATGGATTTTTGATGGTATTGAAGAGGGCGCACAGGGCTTCCCTGGACGTTATACCGAAGGCGGAGCCGCAATCTTTACCGCTGAGCTTGAGGCAAACACCGAATGGCAGTTTATCGAATTCGTTGAAGACAAGAGTCAAAAGCGTGAATGGTCGATTCCAAATACCTGGAGCACAGTGACGGATGTGTTTACTGTCTGGGAAATTTACGGCTTGCCGGCTGGTAATACCATTCTACTGGATGATTATAGCGTCGTTCGTACCGATGACCTGTAATTCTCTGGTCACTGAGAAACATATAATAAGTTAGTAACCACCACTTAAATCCCCGCCGATTGCCGCGGGGATTTTTTTACCAAATGAAAACTTGACTCACCAGTTATTGAACAAGCAGTAACGACTGGTATGAAACCATGTGGGGAAAAACAATAATGAAAATGAAGTTAAAGCATAGAAGCCTGTTGATGACAGCATTGCTGGCCGGGGGATTATTAACCAGTCCCGGCAGCATCGCTAATGAAAGCGATGGCAAGGCAACCAATAATAATGAAAATGCCAAACAAGGCCAGATATGTACACCAAATCACGATAAAGCCACGGGGCAGGGTAATGCCTATGGCAAAGACTTTGACTGTGACGGGATTCGCAATAAAGATGATGCCGATGATGATAACGACGGCATCAGTGATAATGATGAAATCCTGTTGGGCACGGAACCGTTAAATGACGATACCGATGGAGATGGCAGCATCGATGGTGTCGATGTATTCCCGTTAAATCCAGCAGAAGATACAGATACTGATCTCGATGGCATTGGTAATAATGCCGACAGCGATGATGATAACGATAATGTCTTAGATAACGCCGAAATTGCCAATGGCACCGACCCGTTAAACCCTGACACCGATGGTGATGGTAGCAACGACGATATCGATGCTTTTCCATTAAATCCGGCAGAAGATACGGATACCGATCTCGATGGCATTGGTAATAATGCCGATAGCGATGATGATAATGATAATGTGTCCGATAGCGATGAAGTAGCTCAGGGAACAGATCCGTTAAATCCGGATTCCGATGGAGATGGAGTGAATGATGGCGAGGATGTTTATCCACTGGATCCGGAGCGAAATATTGCGAGCGACGTGTTTTACTATGATTTTAACGTCAATCAAATTCAAACCGAAAACAATAACTGGGAAGGCTGGGTCTATCCAGCTCAGAATCGTGGGGTTATGGCGTTCGAGGCCGGCGCATCTCATGATGGCAGTGCAGCGTATTCTTATCAGGATACCAGCACAAATACCAATATCAGCCAAAATGGCATTCGATTTAATAACCGCACTAATCGAGACAATATCAATCCCTGGACAGATTATTTGGGAGATGCCCACGGTAAAACGCTCGAATCTGTATCCTTGTGGGTGAAAGTTGAAAAAGCAGTGCCCGGAAATGTGACCGTGGCGCATAACCTGGTGCCTTACCCATTGATTGATGATACCAAGGGTAAGACGATAAACGCCGGTATTGCCGTGGGACCACAATATGAAATGGTGATCCCCGCATCTGCCAACAATTCCTGGGTGCAGGTCGAGTTTATCGATAGCAATACCGGGGAGCGCCAATTCACCGTACCGGATACCTGGGTACATTACGATGGTGAATCTGCGATTCAGGTCTATCCACAGTTCTTGTTCGGCGGCCTTGAGGTTGGCGATAAGGTCTATGTAGATAACTATCGCATCAGCGACACGCCGCTGGAAAATCCATGTTGTGAACCTGTTGATGGTGGCGGTGACAATGGTGGCTCGTCTGGTGGCAGCTACAGCGGCGGTAACCTGGTAACCCCGGTCGCCGAGATAAGCGGTGCCAGTGCGGGTGACCGCTTTACCTTAGGTGATAACTTAACCTTTACCTATAACTTTGACGTTAACGAAATTGCTAGCGGCCAGGGAGCGCAAGGTTGGATTTATTCGATTATTGATCGTGGTGTCATGGCCTTTGCAGAAAATGCGGGTGAAGCAGGTTCGGCAATGTCCTATATCGACAGCAGCATCAATATCAACCCGGAACAAAACGGCATATTACTGCAAGACTGGAGTGCTAACCCGTTTACTATGATGTTCGCTAACCATGGGCATACCATTAACAGTGTATCCTTATGGGTTAAAACCGAGCTGGTCAGTGAAAAGGATATTGAGATTATTCATTACCTGATCCCCTATGGTTTGGAAGCAGGCAATAAGAGCGTCAACTATCCAGCGGGTATTGCCGCATCACCTAAACTGGTCGGCACGATTCCGGCTGGCAGCAACGGCTGGATAAAAGTTGATTTTGTCCAGCAAGGTAGTGATTCTGTTGACTTTACCATTCCGTCCACCTGGCTACATGCATCGGGCGGCGAGTTACAGATATATCCAGAATTTAAGTTTGCCAATACCGAGGTGGGTGACAAAATTTACCTCGATAGTTATACCGCGTCTTCTACGGTTGGCGAGCCGTTACCTATTCCTACGGACTTTTCGATTTCTTATGATTTTGAAGAGGCCACTGTGGCCCAAAATGGCGGCTGGGGTTATATCGCCAGTGGCTTTGGTACGATTGCATTGGAAACTGCCACCGGCTATTTGAACTCGAATGCCGTCTCTATAACCGACATCAATGATGGTACCTATATCAATAATCATTCTCTGTTGTGGCATAAGTGGGGTAATGCCAACCCATGGAGTAATGAGTTTGGCAATGGCGCTATCGATACTGAAATTCAGTCCGTCACACTGCGCGTGAAAGTTGAGAAGGGCGCTGGTAACAGCGGTACCGAGAATGTAACCATCAAACATCATCTATTGCCATGGAACGTTGGCGGCGCCAATAAGTTTGAAAAGGTTGCAGCTGCTCAGGCGGTTACCGCCGACTATACCACGACAGTAAGTGCCGATAACTTTGGCCAGTGGATTGAGGTCACATTTATCGACGCCAATACCGGATCAGAGTCGTTCTCGATTCCTGAAACCTGGCAATTAACCACCGGTGCTGACATTGTCGATGTCTTACCTGCCTTCTTTTTCGGCGGCCTGGAAGTCGGAGATAAAGTCATCATTGATGATTACCTGCTGATCGGTGACAACGCGCTGGCCCGTTCGGTAACCAGTGGTGACGACGGTGATGATGGTAGTGACTACGATGGCCCGGATTATGGCTTCCATGATGGCAGTGGCACGTATACGGAAAATCCGCGTCCACAACCGTTACCGGTAATCGATGCAGATTTCTACACTGAGCCAGTGAGTTTTAATGTTACCCGCAACCTGGTGACGGATTATCAGGTGAATAACACCGATATGGGCGATGATACGGCAGTGCTGCAGCAGGCCCTTGA
>NZ_SWDB01000036.1 GCF_005116735.1 Thalassotalea mangrovi
TAAGCGGAAGTACAGCTTACCTTGTTTTTCTAATCTACATAGATCTACAAATCTGTCAATTCAAGCTCACCGAAGAGAGTGGGTACCCCGGACTGTAAACTTCTTGCGATCCTTATCTTTAGGTGATACAAATGCAAACATATCATGTTTGAAAACTTTGCCACTATTAGTGTTATCTCGCTCTATCTTGTGGTGATTTATAGCGTTCTGGGGAAGCGATTATGATTAGAAAAATTCTACTATTAATGTTTTGCAGTTGTGTTCATACAGCAAGCATTGCATCTGAAAATCTGACCGATGTTATTCATTCATTTAGCGCACCGGAAATTATTGGCGTTAAAGACGTACCAAGAGTGAACTTGGTGATCGATGTCACTAAACCGAGGGAGTTGCATGTAACGTTACAGGAATTTGGCACCTGGCGAACCGTGAAATCGATGACGATGCGGGTGAATGAGTCGGGTAATTACCACTTTGATTTTGAGGTTGAAGAACTCACTTCAGGTCGCTATCGCTGGAATGCTTATTTGTCTCCGCGAGGAAAAAAGTGGCAGGATCGCTTGACCGAACCGCATCGAGATTCCATGCAAGTCATCGCCAAAGATCACTATACACCCCCTAAAAACCTGGCCAAGCATGACAGAGTAAAGTCAGTAAACTGGCCAAAAACCATTGTTGACGACAAAGAACATATCCTTACCGTCAAATATGATGTAACCACCGCTCGAGATCTTGAAATCCGCTTGCTAGACAGCACTGACTGGCAAGAGTTTGGTAATGTGAAAGTTACGGTTGAAGAGTCTGGACAGATCCAACTGCCGTTTAACAGCATGCTAAGTAATTTTCCCGCGGGAAAGTATGCCTGGGTGGTCGACCTAAAAGAGCAAGACAGTGATAACTCCATCCTGGCAAAACGACTTGGTTACCATTTTGAAATAGCTTCTGGCAATTTGAAGGTTGCAGGCGAAGCAAACCTGAACAATTAATACATTAAATACGACGTCTACCCTCCCTCTTGTGCAAATTGTCTTTTAGTCATTAAGTTTACGGTGATCACATGTATGGCAAGGGTATGAATGAATAGTACTAAGGCCATAATAATGATAATTAACTCGCGATTTTCGCATACGATACTTAAAGCATTACCGGTTCGAACTGCACTGTTATTGTTGTTTACCATACTCGCAACTGGCTGTGGAGGTTCGGTTGGTACTGAACATGAAGCGGAACTGCCGGTAACTCCTGCGCCTGATGGTAATGATGGCAGCAACGACGATAATGATAGTGACTACGATGGCCCGGACTATGGCTTCCATGATGGCAGTGGCACCTATACCCAAAACCCGCGCCCACAACCGTTACCGGTAATCGATTCAGATTTCTATACTGAGCCAGTGAGTTTTAATGTGACTCGCAACCTGGTGACGGATTATCAGGTGAATAACACCGATATGGGCGATGATACGGCAGTGCTGCAGCAGGCCCTTGACCAGATAAGCGCTGAGTTTAACGGTGGTAAGTTAGTGATACCGGCGGGTGATTACTACCTGAGAAGCTTACACCTTCGCTCTAATGTGCACCTGGAAATCGACGAAGGCGCAACGTTTTATATGGCTGCTGGTGGCGGTTATAACGTCTGGATGTTTGAAATGGGCAATGGCAGTCAGGGCAAGGCCGA
>NZ_SWDB01000037.1 GCF_005116735.1 Thalassotalea mangrovi
AATATAGAATGACTATATCAATGAAATCTATGTGGTAACTGAACCTCTGCCCTAACTCTGAGTTGTGCACAAACTTAGTGTGATTGGTATAAGAAGAATTAACCAGGAGAATTTATGGAACATACCGCTCTTATTACCAACGATGCAACCATACTGGGATTGTTGGCACTTATGCTCGGTGCGGTTTTTTATACCGCCAATAGCGCTAATTCTGGTTGGCAGAAGTTTTATGCAGTCGTACCTGCGGTATTGCTCTGTTATTTTTTGCCATCACTGTTAAATACCTTTGGCATCATAAATGGTGAAGAATCCAACCTTTATTATGTAACGTCACGCTTTTTATTGCCGACCTGCCTGGTGTTACTCACCTTAAGTGTTGACTTAAAAGCCATCGCTGGTCTCGGTTGGCGCGCGGTTGCGATGTTTTTTACCGGGACACTGGGGATTATCATTGGTGGCCCAATCGCGCTACTAATCATTTCCACATTCTACCCGGAAGTTATCGGCGGTAATGGTCCGGATGCGGTATGGCGTGGCCTTACCACCGTAGCAGGTTCCTGGATTGGTGGTGGTGCTAACCAGGCAGCGATGAAAGAAATTTATCATGTCGGTGATGATATCTTCTCAGCGATGATCACCGTTGATGTGATCGTTGCCAACCTGTGGATGGCGGTGCTGTTGATTATGTCTGCCAATGCCAAGCAATTGGATGCCAAAGCGGGTGCCGAAACGTCAGCAATTCGTGAACTGCAGGAAAAAGTTGAGAGCTTTCAGGAAAAGCATACTAAGATCCCGGCGCTACCGGATTTAATGGTTATTTTAGCCGTGGGGCTTGGGGTTACCGGTTTTGCCCACCTATTCGCGGATACGATAACCCCATTTTTTGTGGAAAACTACCCAGAACTGAAAAAGCTTAGTTTCCATAGCAAGTTCTTCTGGATGATCGTATTTGCAACAACGGTGGGTATTACCTTATCGTTTACGAAAGCCCGAAACCTGGAAGGGGTTGGTGCCTCGAAAGTAGGTTCTGCCATGTTGTACTTACTGATTGCTTCAATCGGAATGAAGATGGACGTCACCATGATTAAAGATGCACCGCTATACTTTGCTATCGGAGCTGTGTGGATGTTAATACATGCATCGTTGATGTTACTGGTGGCCCGATTAATTAAGGCACCGTTGTTTTTCATGGCGGTTGGCAGCCAGGCCAATGTCGGCGGCGCTGCATCGGCTCCGGTTGTAGCATCGGCATTCCATCCATCACTGGCGCCTGTGGGTGTATTGTTAGCAGTTCTGGGTTACACAGTAGGTACGTTTGCCGCCTGGTTATGTGGTCAAATTCTGCAAAGTATCGGTTAATTTGAGGTTTTTTATGAGTCAACAAGTCATTTCTGTTGCCAACATTGAAGTAAGTAACGACAAACCGTTTGTTTTATTTGGCGGAATGAATGTCCTGGAGTCGAGAGATTTGGCGATGCAAATCGCTGAACGTTATGTGGAAATCACCACGGAACTGGGTATCCCATACGTTTTTAAAGCATCTTTTGATAAAGCCAACCGCTCGTCGATTAACTCTTATCGTGGCCCGGGGTTGGACGAAGGCCTGAAAATCTTCGAAGAAATTAAATCAACGTTTAATATTCCAGTGATCACCGATGTCCATGAACCCTATCAGGCGCAGCCGGTCGCCGAAGTCGTTGATGTGATTCAATTGCCAGCCTTTCTGGCACGACAAACGGATCTGGTAATTGCCATGGCGAAAACCGGTGCGGTAATTAATGTCAAAAAGCCGCAGTTTCTTGCGGCTCATGAAATGCGTCACATTATCAAGAAATTCTCTGAGGCGGGTAATGAGCAGGTTATCCTGTGCGAGCGTGGAAGTTGCTACGGTTACAATAATTTAGTGGTCGATATGCTGGCAATGGATGAGATGAAAACCATGGCGCCGGTGATCTTTGATGCTACTCACGCCTTACAAAAACCCGGAGGCCGCAGTGACTCAGCGGATGGGCGTCGTGCCCAGGCGGCACAACTGGCGCGTTCAGGGATGGCTTTGGGAATTGCCGGTTTGTTTATCGAAGCACACCCGGATCCGGATAATGCGAAATGTGACGGACCTTGTGCCTTGCCATTACATGCCCTGAAACCTTACCTGCAACAGGTGCAGGCGGTGGATCAACTGGTGAAATCCTTTGAGCCATTGATTACTGACTGATCGTCAATAGTTCTATAAATACCGACAAAGCCGGCAATGTGTCGGCTTTGTTTGTTATGGCACGGTAGCCGAAAGGCGTTATTACTTATATAATTTTGCTTCATATATTCATTAGAATTTCTAATCGATGGCGACACGTCTTCCTCCATTAAATGCCTTAAAAGCGTTTGAAGCCTCTGCCCGGCACCTGAGTTTTACTAAAGCAGCCGATGAGTTATTTGTGACCCAGGCAGCTGTCTCTCACCAAATTAAGTCCCTCGAAAATCACCTGGGCATAAAATTATTTATGCGTAAAAACCGAGCCTTGTTATTAACGGAAGAGGGCCAGGGCTATTATCTCGATATCAAAGACATCTTCACCTCGTTGCAGGATGCAACCCAGCGGTTGCTAGCGCGCAATTCCAAAGGCGCAATCAATGTCAGTGTCCACGCAAGCCTGGCAATCCAGTGGCTGGTGCCAAGGCTGAGCGAATTCAATCGGCTGTATCCGGATATTGATGTGCGGATCACTGCCGATGACCGCGACGAGGGTACCTTAAGCGAAGATGTCGATATTGCTTTTTATTACGGGCGCGGCCACTGGCCCGGCCTTATCGCCGATAAAATGATGACCGAGTACCTGCAACCGGTTTGCTCGCCGGCATTTTTAGAGGATTTGAGCAGCAAAGGGCAACTGGCGCAAATTAGCGATTTAGCTGAGCATACCTTGCTACATGATACCTCGCGTCGCGATTGGAAACGCTTTTTTAAAAATATTGGCATTAGCACGGGCAATGTGGATCGCGGACCGATATTTTCCCACACGGCACTGGTGCTGCAGGCTGCAGTGTATGGCCAGGGCATTGCGCTGGGGCATAATTTACTGGCAAAACCAGAATTAGAAGCGGGCCGGTTGGTTGCGCCGTTTCCGGAAGTCCTGGTGAATAAGGATGCGTTTTACATCGTATGTCGTTCGCCACTGCAGGAAGGAGGACGTATTGCTCAATTTCGCGAGTGGGTACTGACAACCGTGGCTGAAGAAGAACAGGCGATTGATGAGGATAAAATAAATTAATGTTTGATTTTACTCAGGTTGAGAGTTTCGACCGCGAAAGCGTCACCCTAGATAAGACCAATGATGCAGGTATAGCAACAATGATCTTTGCCCACGGCGCCGGCGCCGACAAAGATAGTGAATTTATTCGCCAGGTTATCGCCAGACTAAATGAAAATGGCGTTCATGTACTGAGCTTTAATTTTCCTTATATGCAGCAGCGCAAACTGGATGGCAAGCGTCGGCCTCCTAACCGTATGCCAGCGTTACAGCAGGCCTTTAGCACCATCATAGAGGCGTACCGCGGGGAACTGCCATTTTTTATCGGAGGTAAATCTATGGGGTCACGAGTGGCGATGACCCTGATAGCGGATGACAAGGTTCGCGCCGGTTTTTGTTTTGGTTACCCGTTTCACCCGCAAAAAAAGCCAGAATCTTTGCGACTGGAGCCTTTACAGCAACAACAAAAACCTGTGCTGATTATGCAGGGGCAGCGCGATGCCCTGGGAAATGAGCAGGAAGTGTTGTCTTACCAACTTGGCCAAAACATAGAGGTTAGGTTTTACCCGGACGGTGATCATGATTTAAAACCGAGAGTAAAATCCGGTTATACCCATAAACAACATATCGAGCAAAGTTGTACGGATCTTATCAACTTTGTAAATCGGCTGACTATCAAGGAGCATAGCTGATGATGATGAATCAAGTGTTGGTGATTTTCGCCGGCGTTAATGGTGCATTCTGGTTAGCCGCTAGTGCCTGGTTAGTGCATAGTAGTAGCAGTTTTTCTGCAAAGGAAATGTCATCGCTGGCGATTGCCTGCTGCTTTGCGCTGTTGCACAGCCTGCTGTTGTTGCAACTTGGCTTCGTTGATAAAAAACAAACCCCGAAACTGCTCAGGCTTGCCGGTTGCTCTTTGATACTGGGGATTTTTCTGTTTTGTTTTATTATTTTATTCAAAGTGGTTTGGCCGGACAGTATAATTGCCCGCTTATCGCCACTGACACCCATTGGCGGCCTGGCGCTAATTAGTGCTTGGTTAATGATCGCCCTGCAAGGTTTTTATAAAAAATGACAGCTATCGTATTGTATTGCCGCCCCGGATTTGAGAAAGAGTGCGCGGCAGAAATTCAGGAAAAAGCAGCCTGGAATGAAGTCTTTGGTTACATCAAACTGAAGAAAAATCAGGGCCTGGTCGAGTTTCATCTTTATGATGAAGGGCAGGGCGATGCGCTGATGCAAAAATTGCCGTTAAAGCGGCTGATATTTGCCCGGCAGTGGTTTATTACCCTGGGTGATGTTATTGAGTTACCGGAATACCAGCGGGTAGAAGCGATTGCCGAGACCCTTGGTGATGAATTTCGTTATGAAGAGTTGCGAGTCGAGTCATTAGATACCAATGATGGCAAAGCCTTGAGTAAGTTTACCCGCAAGCTTTCGGTACCACTTCGTCAGGCATTGCGTAAATCAGGGGTGTTAGCGGCAAAGGAAAGTGAAGACTTCGTAGAGGGGGCCGCCATACTCCATGCACTATTTTTCAGTGGTCAACAGGTACAGCTTGGCTATTCCTATGCGACTAATTCGTCGCCACATCCGATGGGGATCCCACGTCTTAAATTCCCCAATGCCGCGCCGAGCCGCTCAACCTTGAAACTGGATGAAGCATTCTTACATTTCATTCCTAAGGGAGAGCGGGAAGAGCGTCTTACGTCAGGGCTGAATGCCACCGATCTCGGGTCAGCACCGGGAGGCTGGACCTATCAGCTGGTGCGCCGCGGTATGATGGTTAAAGCTATCGATAATGGGCCAATGGCCGAGTCATTAATGGAGACCGGCCAGGTAAAGCATTACCAGCAGGATGGATTTAAGTTTCGCCCTAGTAAGAAAAATAACTACTGGCTGGTTTGTGACATGATTGAAAACCCAATCAAAGTGGCGAAGTTGATGGCGAGTTGGATCATCGATGGCGATTGTAAAGAGGCTATCTTTAATCTTAAGTTAATGCCAGGCAAAGCCCGTTACCAACAGGTCAATAAAGCCCTGCAACGGATCAAAGATATGCTTGGCGAGCATGAGGTCTGGTATGAAATGTATGCCAAGCATTTGTATTATGATCGCGAAGAGGTAACCGTGCATATTCGTGCGTTAGGGAAGAGATAAACTAAGATGGAAGGTGGAAGGTGGGAGGTGGAAGGTGGAAAGGCACTTACCACCCGAGAGATTCCCTAAAGTATCAGGGAATCTCGACCAGCAGCAGAATAGCAGCCTATGCGGGCAGGTTTAGTCGCCACTAATCTTCGAATCCGTTTCGAGTCCATACAGCCATATAATCGCCTCGGCAAATTCGCTGCGCCAAAAGCCTTCGTTATGTTTACCCGCTTTCACGACTTTGGCTTGTACTGTTGAAGAGTCTGGGAGGGAAGTTCGCAATAGCTCTGCCATTTTCATCATGTCCGGCACCATGCTTTCACCTTCCTGACCGCCGACCAATAGATAAACCTGGCTGTTGTTTATCTTAGCGGCGTGCTTTTCGGTAAACGTCCATACCTTGTCGCTGTACCAGTAAGACGGAGAGAACAGCCCGGCCCTGGAAAAGGTCTCGGGGTACGCCAACAATGCGTAATGACTGATAAACGCGCCTAACGAGCTACCAAAGATAGCCGTGTTAGCTTTATCGCTATTGGTACGGTAATGTTGATCGATATAGGGTTTCAACGTCGAAACCAGGTCTGCCACAAACTTTTTCCCTTCGCCGACACCATACTTTTCATGAGTCCAGGGACTGTATTCATTAAGACGGTACTCTGGGTGATTGTCGATGCCAACAACAATGGCTTCAAAACCGGTTGTTTTCGCCAGGTTATCTAAGCTCTCATCAATTCCCCATTCACCAGCATAGGAAGTTTTGTCATCAAATAGATTCTGTGCATCGTGCATATATAACACCGGATAGCGTTTATCGGATTGGTGATATGACGGTGGCAGGTAGACTCTGATGGTTCGGCTTCTGTCCAGGGATGGTAACGTCACCGCATTTTGTTCGATTACCACATTGGCTGGTGCGGCGGTTACTAGCGAGAATGGACTGATTAACGACAGCCAGACGAGTAGGGCAAGTAGAGGGGTTTTCAGGTTCATAGATAACAACATATTGATTTTCATGGGCTTATAACACCGCAACTGCACCAATAAATCAAGAGGGTCAGAGTTGTTGATTTTCAACAACTCTGACCCCTTGAATTTCTCAATAAAAAAAGCGACCGAAGTCGCTTTTTTAAATGTCATAAACGTTCTTACAAACGCTCTAAAACCGCGTCTGTAAAGTCAGTCGTACCGTGCTCACCACCTAAATCACGAGTGGTACGGTCGCCAGATTCAATAACATCTTTAACCGCGTCACGAATCTTTGATGCCTTGTCATTCATGCCTAAGTACTCAAGCATCTGGATAGACGCCAGAATGACTGAGCTTGGGTTGGCCAGGTTCTTACCAGCGATGTCTGGTGCACTGCCGTGTACCGCTTCAAAAATCGCACAGTCTTTACCGATATTAGCACCTGGAGCCATGCCCAGACCACCAACAAGACCTGCACACAAGTCAGAGATGATATCACCGAACAGGTTAGTGGTTACAATAACGTCAAACTGCTCTGGGTTCATTACCAGTTGCATACAGCAGTTATCAACAATCATTTCGGTAGATTCGATATCTGGATAACGCTCACCAACTTCACGAGCAACTTTCAGGAACAGGCCTGAGGTTGATTTTAAGATATTCGCTTTGTGAACCGCAGTTACCTTCTTACGACCTTCTTTACGAGCAGTCTCATAGGCGAAAGTGACGATGCGCTCAGCACCTTCACGAGTGATTAAACTCATCGCTTCCGCTTGTGAACCGTCTTCAGAAACTGTCTGACCCAGGCCAGAATACATACCTTCGGTGTTTTCACGGATAGTCAGAATATCAATGTTTTCGTAACGGGCACGGGTACCTTTGAAAGAAAGTACCGGGCGCAGGTTTGCGTACAATTTGAATTTTTTACGCAAGGTCACATTGATTGAAGTAAAACCTTCACCAACCGGCGTGGTTAATGGACCTTTAAGAGTAATTTTGTTTTTCTCGATAAGCTTCAGGGTTTCTTCAGGAACCAGCTCACCGTGTTTTTCCAAAGCAGCTAAACCGGCATCCGCAAATTCATATTCGAAATCACAACCTGCTTTATCTAGCACTTTTAAACATGAATCAATGATACTTGGGCCGATACCGTCACCCGGGATCACCGTGATAGTTTGTTTAGTCATGGAAATAGCCTTAACAATGTTAGGAAAATACAAATACAGTCAGATAAAGTATTGCAAAAAGTTTAAATTTTTTTGCAAAACTTCTGCAGAAATTATCGTGGCGGCTTTATACCATGACTGGTCAGATGATTCCAGTTTTAAGGGTGAAAACAGGACTAATTTCGTAATATTCCTACAAAATTAGCTGGTTTTGACCATATTGTGAGCGAATCATAATTCTTTGTAATCCTGATACGCACTCTCACCAATACCGACCAATACCCCGTCTTTAAATAACAATGCAGTACATTCATCCTGGGTGGTGATGCCGTCACTATGGCGATGGCGGGTACGGTAGAACATTACCTGGTAGTTATTGACGGTGACTTTTTTGGCTTCGGTCAAATCCGGATTACCTAATTCCTGTAAGATGGTATCGACGGACACATTATCCAGAGACAGTTTGGCGATATACTGGCGATTGTATCCTTCACGATCCTCCCAGCTCATGTCCTCAGGCTTATCATCTTCGTGAAAATGAAGTACTGCGGCGGCAAACACCCCATATAATACGACGGCAATAAATATTCTCAGGGCGATGGTTTTGTTCATGGTTTACGTCCGCTTTTCCTTTTGTTGCTTGCTTGGTCCGCTTGTCAGTTGATATCAGACGGCTTGCTGACTAACGGGTTTGGGAATTCTGATGTCTTTTAAATTAAAGCCTAATGGGATGTCTTTTTTCAAGGTCAGCAACTCCTGATAAAGTTGCATTTGCAGTTTATGCTCATCTAAGGTTTTCATCAGGCTGTTTTTAAGATCGCTGGCATTAAGCACGCCTTTAAGGGAGTGATATTGTTGCAGCAATTTCGATGCGGTGATTTGGCCAATCCCGGGAACGCCTGGGATCTTATTGGTGGAATCGCCACTCAGTGTCCAGAGATCGATTAGCTGTGTCGATTTCACCTGAAATTTATCACGCACATAGGCTTCATCCAGATGACGTTGATTAAAGTAATCAAATACCCGAATGTGATCGCATAGCAGGGGAAGAAACCCCTTATCGGTAGATATAATGGTGACATCCTGGGCTCGCAAGGCCACTTTTACCGCTAGTGTGGCAATCAGGTCATCGGCTTCATCATCGTCAGACACCAAAGAATCAACCTGCAAATCAAGTAACGCGTCCTGAATGGAAACCAGACTTTGCTCCAGGTGTTCGGGCATTTTCTTACGGCCCTTTTTGTAATCTGGATAAACCTGGTAACGCCAACATGGTTGCTTACTATCAAACACTGCGAGAATATGAGTCGGTTGCTGACTGTCGAGTATTTTTCTGACCGCCTGAATGGTGTGGATTTTGGTATTGTGAATGATTTGTTGTTTAGTCGACTCAGACAGCGTATCCATATAGTGAAACGGGCGCTCTTGCACCGCGTATATCCTACGGATCAAATTCATCGCATCAATTAATACAATATGTGCTGGCATCGTTATTCTGTGTCGGAAACTATTTGGTAGCAGGGAACATATTTGCTACCCGGTAATTTCATTCGTTGTTGTTTTACGAACGATGATAACAGGTTATCCATATCTGTCATAATTTCTTTGTTACCAGATATTTGATACGGACCCTGTTGGCGAATTTTTGCTACCCAGTCAGGCTTCACATTACCAGCTACGATACCGGAAAAAACCCGGCGCAGGTTTGCCGCCAGCTCACTAACAGGCATGTCTTTTTCAAGCACCAGGTTTGCCATATTGTCGTGGGTTGGTTCAAATGGCTGCTGAAATTCTTCATCAATGTGCAGCGACCAGTTGTAATGATACGCATCGCCAACCGCCTTGCGATAATTGATTACCGCTGAGATTTTATCCTGCAGGTACTGGGCAACTTCCTGCTCATTATCAATAATGATGGTGTACAAGGCCTGAGCCTGAGGTCCAAGGTTTTTGCCAATAAATTGATCAAGATCGCGGAAGTATTGCTCACTTTGCCGGGGACCGGTCAGGACGATAGGGAGTTTTTGCTGGCGATTAGCCGGATTTAATAAAATACCGAGGATAAACAACAGCTCTTCTGCAGTGCCGGCACCACCTGGAAAAATAATCAATCCGTGGCTGAGGCGCACAAAAGCTTCCAGGCGCTTTTCAATATCCGGCATTATCACCAGTTCATTAACAATTGGGTTTGGCGGCTCAGCAGCGATAATGCTTGGCTCGGTAATTCCAATATAGCGGCCTCGGTAATTGCGTTGTTTGGCATGACCGAAGGTTGCCCCTTTCATCGGACCTTTCATCGCTCCAGGTCCACATCCAGTACAGATGTTAACGCCGCGCAGACCTAATTGATAACCGACCTCTTTGGTGTATTTATATTCGACATCGTCAATAGAGTGGCCGCCCCAGCACGTGATAAGGTTTGGCTCAACATCGAGCTTGATCACATTGGCATTGCGGATAATATCGAACACGATATGGGTAGCTAAATTGCCGGCAAGCGGCAACGGCATACACATGTAACGGTTTGAGATGAACAGTATGTCCCGCAATACTGCCGACAACTGTTCGGCGATACCATGAATAATTTTACCGTCGACAAAGGCATGTCGGGGCGGGTTTATCAGCCTGAGCTTAACACCTCGCTCACGCTTTAAGACTTCGATATCGAAGTTCTGGTATTGTTGATAAATGGCTTCGGCATCATCCGTGTCGCTACCAACATTTAGCACCGCAAGTGAACAGTTTCGATACAATTGATACAGCTCGCTGTTGGCGCTTTGTTGAAGTTGTTCGACTTCCAGGGGAGATAACAGGCGCATTTCGCCGACGGGATTTAATTCATACTGCATACTGACCTCAAAGCTATTGTTGTTATAAGGGCCTGTTGACCTTTGCTGGCCGAATTTTGTTCGATGAAAGTGTGCAATTCAGATAACAACGCAACTTGGTTATAACGTATTGCCTAACACACGAAATCGAATTCTTCGAACAGCGTTTGTTTTGAACCTGACCAGCGTTTTTTCTCTTTACCGGACAATAAGTACGGCAAAAATAAAAAGCCTTGGTCAGCTACCAAACAATTCGCTGCAAACTTGACCCTCAAAGATAAACAGCCCCCAGGGCCTGTTGACCATTGTTATTGGCCGAACCTTGTTCGTTGAAGGTTTATAAATTAGAAATTCACCTTAAAAGATAAACGGCCCTTAGGGTCTCCTATTGATCAGTTTAGAACAGATTTGTTCGTTATGGTTAAGATTTATTGTAACGTATTATAAATACTCAATATTTTTCTTAATGCCAGAACATTACTGGCGAATGGTGCGTAAATCCGGGGCGGGTTGTTGCACGGTAGAACGAAACGGGTTGATATCCAGTCCGCCACGGCGGGTGTACCGGGCATAAACCGTCAGTTGCTCGCACTGGCAAAATTTCATTAGGTCGACGAAGATACGCTCCACGCATTGCTCATGAAATTCATTGTGCTGGCGAAATGACACCAGGTAGCGTAGCAACTTTTCGCGGTCGATTTTCGGTCCGCGATAATCAATATATAAACTTGCCCAGTCTGGTTGATTGGTGATTAAACAGTTTGATTTTAGTAAATGGCTAACCAGCTTTTCACTGACTATGCTGGTGTCAGCAACAGCTCCAGATAAAATATCGCGACTGAACTGGTAGTCACTGATTTCAATGTCCTGATCGTCAATGCGTTGGTAATCTTCTGTTTTAGCCAGGGCAAGGGCAGGGCAGTGCTCAACATCAAACAAGGCAACGCTGGCATCACCTTCACAAACCCGGGACAAATCCTGCTGTAGGGTTGAGACCACGTCATCCCAACCTGCGAATTTTGTCTGGTTGAAACTGTTCAGATAAAGCTTGAACGATTTTGACTCTACGATATTGGTGCTGGTACTGGGAAAGCGAAACTCGGCTACGGCTACTTGAGGCAGGCCTTTTTGATTGAGCCAGGATAATTCAAATCCGTACCACACATCCTCACCAAAAAACGGTAATGACATCTGGTCAATCGCCAGCGAATCTCGATTAAGACTTCGCGGTACGCCCTGTAGCAGGCTGGCGTCATATTGGTTGCGATACTCGGTTTCTTTACCCAGCAATAAAGCTTTCAGCTCATCAGCATTTTGATAATTACTCATGGAGTTTTAAATTTCATCTATCTGATCGTTATAATAGGTCGTTATAATAGCAATTTTTTGCAATTGACGGTACCAAACTCACTTGCACAGGACGTATTGAATGGCAAACGAACAAACCCCAACCCAGACCAGCCTGGCATCTCTTTTTGACACATTTGTCCGTGATTATCAGGAAAAACATGGCGATTACCCAAAAGTTGAACATGATAAACTCTGGCCGTCTGAGGTTGAACTAGACAAAGTCAACGATGGTGAGTTGACGCGCTGGAAGCCGCATTTCCTGGCTAAGCCTTTATCTTTTGCCAATGTTGAAAAGGCGCTGGAAATTGAGTTGCACCCGAGTGTTAAGGAATTCTTCGCGCTCGCCTACAGTGAAAATATTGATGCCAAATGTGAACATGGCCAGCTGTCATTACTGTTTGCCTGGAATTTTGAGGATTTTGAGCGATTACAACAAAATATTATTGGCCATGTGATGATGAAACGTCGATTGCGTCAGCCGATCAGCATATTTTTTGCCATCACTGACGAAGAAGACATCAACCTGGTTGTCAATAATGAGGATGGTTCGGTCTGGATCGAGCCGGTTGGCCTCACGGGCACCAAAAAACTGGCCAATTCGTTGCCGGAGTTTATTGATGGATTGACAGTCACTGTCTAATTAGGTGTTTTAAGCTCTGCTATTTCATTTGAAAGCTGTTTTACCAGGGCTTGTAACTCATCCACTTGGGACTGCAACTGACTGATTTGTTGTTGTGCCTGTTGCAGCGTAAACGCTTGCAACGGCTTGTCCGTGGAAATTAATTCTGGCTGGGATTCGCCAAGTTTAGGATTTTTCTGCCATTGCTGCAGTCCTTTAATGATTGCAGCCAGCGGCATGGCAACCGTCAATTGACTCTTAATTAGAGCCACACTTGGGGTTTTGCCCTGTTGATGCAATCGCTGGGCGATTTGATAAATTTCTTGCTGGCTCATTGGCGGCTGGACCTAAATTGATGAATAATGCGACATAGTTTGGGTAATTTGCTAAATAATAGCGAATGTCGCCAACCTTGTCATGATGAAAATATGGCTATTTAAATTATTGTGATAAAAATCAATTGGTTATGTTTTTTGGCAAAGTACTTGCTTTGAGTTAGTCACGATAACAATAGGCGGATAGCTCCGTAACATTAACTTCAGAGGTAATAGAATGAAAAAAACAATGCTGGCACTATTGGTAATGGCACCGTTAACTGCAGGATTAACGGGATGTGTTATTGCTGTGGATGGTAACGGTGACTGGGATGCGAATTCGATAAGTTCAAGCCAGGATACTGCTTATGAAAACCGTAAAAATCTGGCTGAGTTGGAGGAAAACATGAGTTTTTCTCAAGTGAAGGCGAAGATGGGTGTACCGGATTTCAATGAAACGTACGATAAAGATGGCGAAAAAATCCAGGTACTATATTACCGTACAAATCGCAAACACGGTGACGGAATGACCACCAAGGATGAGTGCACACCACTGATCTTTAAGGACAAGGTACTGGTTAGCTGGGGCGAGAAGGCTCTGGTTCAGCTGTAATTTTATTTCCTTTCTGAAATAATAAAGCGCCAATGATTGGCGCTTTATTATTAACGGTTTACCGTAACATACTGTCCAATACATCAACCACTTCACACCAGTCGGAGTCTTGATTGATCGACTCTTTTAGAAAGCTGGCTTGCGCCGGGGTCCAGAAGTTCGCCTCTTCTAACCGGGTTCGGGCTGGTAACCCTTTATGTCGTTCAATAAATTGGTCGATGCTGTCTGGTCGATTATCTAATCCCAGCTGAGCGAATAAACTTTGCAAATTATGGTTCGACAGATCCATTCCCCGTCCCTCGTCATTGTGATTACAGTGAATATTGTCTTTAAGAGTATAGTTGCCTCTGCGGCGTTGTTGGGGCCATTATTACTATCCATAATAACTGATTGGTTTGACTATAATTAATTTTCCCTGATAAGGTGAGATAACGTATCACAACCCCGTTGACCGACCCGGTGAACTGGAATGAAGAGTGACCAAATCATGAATGATGTGAAAGTAACGACTGAAAATGACATTAGAGCATCATATTTATCGGCGGGTGAGCTCAAACTTGCAGCCTCGCTATTATTTCAGTCGTACCAGGATGATCCGGTTTTTAAGGACGTATTTGATGCCAGCAGCAGCGGTTATGAACAAAGGCTCAGGGCGGCAATTCGCGAAGAACTCGCGGCATTCTGGCAGGCCAGGCAGCCGATTATGGGACTCTATCTCGGCGAAGCCCTGGTCGGTGTCGCCTGTATCAACAGCTCTGGCCAAGGGCTAGGTAGTGAACGGTTCTGGCACTGGCGCTTGAAAATGATGTTAGGCGCAGGCTACTTCAACACTAAACAGATGATCGAAAAAGAGCAGATAATTGTCGATGCTGTCCCCCTCAACAATTATCATATGTTGTCGTTTATTGCGATTCACCCATTGCACCAGCATCATGGATTTGGTCATTATTTACTGGCCGCAGTAAATACGGTGCTTGATGAAAACCAGGATAGCGAAGGGGTTGCGATTTATGTCACCAGTGACAAATACCTGGAGTTTTTTAAAGAGTGTGATTATCAGGTAGTGAAAGAAGTCACCGTCGGGAAGGTGACGGGACACCTGATGATTCATTATCGAGAACAAGAGTAGTAAATATTATGTCGGCAAAACAGTATCAGTCTTTCCGTGAGTTCTATCCGTTTTATCTGTCCCAGCATCAGAACAAAACCTGCCGGGGACTTCATTATATCGGCAGCCTGTTGGTGATTGCAGCCCTGGCTTATGTGCTGTTTACTGGCAAAGCACTCTACCTGCTGGCATTGCCAGTACTCGGATATGGGTTTGCCTGGGTTGGACATTTCTTTTTTGAAAAAAATAAACCTGCCACCTTTCTCTACCCCTGGTACAGCCTGGTTGGCGATTGGGTCATGCTGGCAGAGTTTCTGTCGGGTCGTAAACTGATAAAATAATTCCGGTTACTGTTAACGATTATTCTTGTTACCAGTGAAATGATTTACCGCAGAACTCATAAAGTGACTGATTACGTTCACTAAAATAATGATTCAGATAACGCCTGACTTCCGTTTCGTGAATTAATTGATTTCTCTGCAATGGAGTTACTGACTTATTGTGAAAATTGCTTATACCAATAAACTGATACAACTGTTCGAGTATTTTCAAAGGCGATTTATTGAATTCTTCAATGCTGATGATTTTAATATGTTGGCGGTCAAAGTAGCGTAAAAAACGCTCAATTTGTTCCTTGTAATGGCCTCGGGATTTGTAGGTGGCATGCAAAAAGGCATCACTTCGATAGTCCTGAGTAGTCAAACTCCAGCTTAGTCGTTGTTCTTCCATTTGTAGTGCTTTAATGAGTGGCAGGTATTCGCGCCTGGCGTTTTTTTCGTCGGTATAATGACATATCGCGCGGTCAATCGGATTACGCAGGATAAAAATGATTTTTACGCCGGGAAGTAATTCTTTAATTCGTTCAGCAGCCAGAGGGTGAAAACTGTAAAACGTTGACGACTCGAAGCATTGCTGTCCTGGAGCCAGTTCCTTTCTTAATGGAAAGTGAGCGCGGTACCAACTTTCACCGTTGTCAAAATTATCTTGGTTTTTTGCCAGTCCCCCATCGAAATAATGGGTCTGCGATTGAAAGGTATGGTGCAGCTGCGGGTGTTGTCGTAAATATTTGACCAGTGCAGCCGTTCCTGAGTGCCTTGCTCCAAGCACAATGAAACTTGGCAATGCACGCTGTTTAGCAGTTAATAATCGATATTGAAATTTGATTTGCTGCTGTTTTCGATTAAATAATTGCTCAATTCTCCCAAGTGGTTGTATTGATGTTTTCATTGGCTTTTTTATGATGAATGTTGTTGTTATTACTTCATTATGTTCTCTTCCTTCCCATAAAAGTGTAGTTTAATTTTATCAAAAGCCGCGTATTATATTGAGTTATCTGATTGAATTTTTAGCAGGAAACCACATTGAACATTACCTTCCTGGCAAATCGTGACCTGGCCAGCAATTTCGCCTTAAATTTAATTCTTCCTGCGTTGAGTGAACATCGTCTGAGTGTATTTCTGTCGGATAAGGTCGGTAAAAGTCCCGTAACAAGTCCAGAACTGCAAAAACTGTCTGCATTGGAGTCACAACAGGCACTGCAGTTAATTGACCAGCACCAGTGCGAGTCGATGCATCCGGATACCTTTCTCGGCTTTGAGAGGATGCAACAGTATACCTGCCAGTCGATTTCCACCCTTAATGATGTTAACGAGGTTAGTGGCTTAGAGAAACTTAAGGCATCGGCACCAGACCTTATAATCAGCATTCGCTTTGGCAAAATATTACAGCCCCCGGCAATCAGCATACCTGAACTCGGCGTCATTAATTTACATTCTGGCCTGTTGCCAGATTATCGGGGAGTTATGGCAACGTTCTGGGCTCTACTGGATGGGCAACAGGCCATTGGCTCTAGTTTGCATACTATCGAAAATGGCGATATTGATCGGGGCCGACTTCTGTCATCAAAAGCCATTGCCGTCGAAGTCGACAAATCTTACCTATGGCATGTGTTGCAGTTATACCTACATACGGCTGATCAGATTACCGACTATGTAAAACAACTGTGCGAATCTAAGGTGCGAACTGGGCAGCAGATATCAGAGGGGGGCAATTATTTTAGTTTCCCAAGCGAAAGGGATTTAGCCAGATTTCAAAAGTCTGGGCATTGTTTATATCAAAAAACTGAGCTTTGTTATTTCCTCAATCATTTTTACGGACTTACTGTTAGTGAGCAGGACTTGGAGCTGGACGGATTGTGAAGAAGTTAGAGCTGAAAGTACCGCCACTGTTATTATTTTTACTATCTATCCCTTTGATGTGGCTTGTCCGGGATCAACAGCATGAGCTTTTCAGCATTAGTTGGCTGAGCTTGCTGGCGCTGTTTTTTGCTGTGTCTGGATTGTTGATCATTATTCTCGCCGTTATTGAGTTCCGGCGCCAACATACCACGGTTGATCCCCGTGACCCGAATCAATCCTCCACACTGGTGTGCGAAGGTATTTTCAAAGTTACCCGCAATCCTATGTACCTGGGTTTTAGCTTATTGTTGCTTGCCTGGGGAATGCTTTTATCATCGATGCTTTCATTACTCTGGGTACCGCTTTTTATGGCTTACTTAAATCAATGGCAAATCAAACCAGAAGAGCGGTTATTGCGACAAAAATTTCCTGACCAGTACCCCGCCTATCGACAACGCGTACGACGCTGGTTGTAATACCAAATAACTATATACAATACGAATTTTTTATTCTAGATATCTCAAGTTGTTAATTTTTTAGCAATCATCATAAATGATATTTTTTCACCTCTAATCACCTTTAGTTTCCTGATACCCTTGCAGTCTCTATTGATAAACCGCAAATTTCCTGGCCTTATCCTGCACCAATAATCATGATTTTGTAACAAAAGAATAATCTGGTGTTAACAAATTAATAAAGTGTGGTAAATTATTCCTTGAGTAAAAAAACAACAATATGATTTGAAGGAAATACTCATGTCTAACAGCTTTTTTAAGAAACATGCAATAGCGACAGCGATTGGTGCAAGCTTAATGTTTGCAGCGGCGCCGGCGGCTTTTGCTAATAATGATGGTGGTATCAGGGGGACGATTGAAAGTGCGTCGGTATCACAAATACAAGGTGTTACCATTACCATTGAAAATGTAAACACCGGAACCAGCCGCACGATAGAGGTTGACGATAAAGGCAACTTTCGTTTTCCTCGTCTTCCGGTTGGTACCTATAACATTACCGCAACGAAAGATGGTGCTCAGGTAGCGAGTCTTGAGAATGTTACTGTTAACGTTGGCTCAGACTCTTCAGTGCGATTGGTTGTGCAAGGTGACGATATTGAAACAATTACCGTTACCGGTACCACATCTCGCATCGATACAGCCTCAACGGAATCGAGTTTTAATATCGGTGCGGTTGAACTTGAAAGGTTGCCAATCGCCCGGAGTGTAAACTCGGTCGCATTACTGGCACCGGGAACTGCTGGTGGTGGTCGCCATGGTGGTCTGTCTTTTGGTGGCTCTTCAGCAGCTGAAAATGCTGTTTATATTAATGGCTTGAATGTAACGGATCCTGAAGTCCCGACAAGTTTTTCTAGCGTACCTTTCACGTTTTATGAAGACTTCCAGGTAAAAACTGGTGGTTACTCAGCAGAATTTGGGCGTACCACAGGTGGCGTTGTAAATGCCGTGGTGAAATCTGGTGGTAATGATTTTAAATTTACTGCGGATACCTATTGGGTCCCGGATTCACTGCGTGGTTCTAAAAAAGACCGTTATGATAATGATGGCAACAAAATTGTTAGTGGCTCTAAATCTGAAACAGACACCTGGACCGCCTCAATTTCAGCATCGGGTCCAATCATTAAAGACACTTTGTTTTTCTATGCGCTTTATGAACCACGCTTAGTAGAGACCACAAGTGTTACTGAGAGTGATTTGTCTCGCTCCGAAGCTAAAGATGATACCGCATTCTGGGGTGGTAAACTTGATTACTACATTACCGACAACCACTTGCTGGAATTTATCGCATTCTCAGACGAAAAAGATGTTGAAACCGACCTGTTTGATGATGGTGAATATTCAGAAACCATCTTTGGTACTACAGGTGGACAAAACTACATTGTTAATTATACCGGTTATTTAACAGACAGCCTTACTGTTAAAGCTATGTGGGGACAGGTTGAGCGTCAGTCACGTTCTAATGCTTCATCAGCATTAGAGTGTAACCGCGTCATGGATTACACCTCTGCAGGTCCGATATTTGACATTGGTTGTACTTCCTTGTTTATGACCTCTGACCGTATTAATGAGCGTGAATCAGTGCGCCTGGACTTTGAATGGGAAGTTACTGACAGCCATTTACTTCGTTTCGGTTATGATAATGAAACACGTACAACGGTTATGGACCGGGCATATCCGGGCATGGATGCAACACGTTATCAAATCTATGATGCAAGCCCAGGCGAGTCTTTAAATGGTGAAACCTTGACTGATGAGTCGGATTTTTATGTGCGTGCCCGTACTCGTAAAACTTTCGGTAATTTCGAAACCGAAACTTCTGCGATTTATCTGGAAGATATCTGGACAGTTACCGATACGTTGACTGCGACCATTGGCGTGCGCTGGGACGAATTTGATACGACTGGCGCTGGTGGTACCGGTTTTATGAAAGTCGACGAAATGATTTCACCTCGTCTCGGTTTATCCTGGGATGTCAATGGTGATGGCGAAACCAAAGTTTTTGCTAATGCCGGTCGTTACTATTACCCGCTGCCAAACTCTTTGGTTGCTCGAGAAGGTGGTGGAACCGTCGATATCTCTAATTACTACTATCTGGAAAATGGTATACAGGATGCTGATGGTTTCTTTACCAGCGGCTTCACAGAAACGATGACTTCTGCTGGCTTAACTAATCTTACGCCAAATCTTGGTTCGATTATCGGTGAAGCGATTCAGTTTGGTGATGTCAGCAATGCTGGTGAAGACCAATCCTATCGTGTAGATAATGATATTGAAGCCAGTTATCAGGATGAGTATATCCTTGGCTTTGAAACTATGGTGAATGATAACTGGGCTATTGGCGCAAGAGCTATGTATCGTAAGTTTGAAAACGCCATTGAAGATATGAAGATTTATCATGACTGGGGTGATTGTGACAGTCCGGGCACCTGGTTAATTGGTAACCCAGGTAAAGTGATGACGCTTAACCTCAACTGTAATGGTACCCAGCAAATCGTTTCTCTGGATACAGGTAAAACGCAAATTGATGGTGATCATCCACGCAGTAAAACCGGTGAAGATATTGGTAGCCCAGTGCCCTTCAGGAAGTATGCATCGTTGGATTTAGTGGTTGACCGTCAATGGGATGATGTATGGCAGTTTTATGCATCTTATACCTGGGCACATAGCTGGGGTAACTATGAAGGCGGTGTCAACTCAGATACCACCAATGATATCGCTGGTTGGTTGGAGTACGGTGACGATCCTGCTTACTTAATCGGCGGTTATGGGGATTTGCCAAACGATGTTCGCCATACCTTTAAGTTTTATGGTGCCTATGCCATTACTGAAGATTGGTTAGTGTCTGCAAACTTTGTTGCGTCATCAGGCCGCCCAATTAATATTCGTGGTGTAGGTAACCCGTACACAACCGATGAGCATTACTATATGAACTGGGTGTGTGTGGAGACTTGTGGCGGTTTAGCTGATGGTCAAAGCGAATCAGACCGTGTGTATGAGTACCTACCGCGCGGCGAAGAGCGCCTGGACTGGACTTACCAACTTGACCTAGGTACCAGTTACTCAGTTGATTTTGGCGAAGATGCGTCAGCAACATTCTCCCTGGATGTATTTAATGTTTTCAACACCCAAGAGACCCTGCGTGTTGATTCATTCCTGACAACGCCTGATTCGGTTGGCAACCCGAACCCGGATTATGGCTTAGGAACTTCATTCCAGTCACCACGAAGAGTGCAGTTGAGCGCAATTGTTCGCTTCTAATCAAGCGTGAAAAGATAAAAAAAGCACCTTTCGAGGTGCTTTTTTTATTTCTAAGTGGACATCAGAAGTGCGCAATTTCAATCGTGGCAGAGGAGTGGATTTAAACCCCTAATCATGCTGTTGCTTACGCTCAGCGTGTAATGCTGCTGGTCATTAGGCTAGGGTAAATTGGTCGACAGTTTCAAGAGGATTATGTTGGAGATTATTGTGAAATATCGTCTTGATATCATGCAGTATTTGAATAGCCATTAAGATAATTGCTGTTATCACATACTAACGAATTGTCAGTAATCATGGTGTGTTGATGTTGCTTTTATTGCATATATTTAAAATCAGGAAATAAAAAAGCGGCTTAAATAAGCCGCTTTTGCTTTTTGCTTTAACCTAAACCTTTAGAACGTATAGGTTGCATGTAGCGTGTAAGAACGCATGCGTGGATCTGCGACACGAGGGTCAAAAGCTGCACCAGGTGAGAAGTCATTCTGGTGAGCCGTAAATGGTGGCTCCTCATTCAACAGGTTCTTAATACCGAAGGTTAAACTTAAGTTGTCCCAACCTGTGTACTGGACACTGGTATTGTAAACCGTATAACTATCCACTTCCGGATCCCAGTTTGGCGGATCGATCTCACCAGATTCAATACCTGGTGGTACTTCGTCTTCATAACTATCACGGAATACCTGGGTTAAATTAACGGTGAAATCTTCAAACGTGTAATTAAACGCTAAGGTGTGTTTCCAGCGAAGTGGAATATTACCGCGTGAATGAGTGCCGACCAGGTTTTCACTCCATGGGGCATCATCGAGCAGTTTCTTCTTATCTTCGATCAGGTAACTGCCGTTAAAGTTAACGGAAAATTCACCACCAGCCAGCTCGGTCGCATATTTAGCACCAACTTCAACACCACTGGTATTGCGCTCACCCGCGTTAACATAACGTTGGTCAATTGAGATCAACTCACCGGAACTGTCACGAATAAAGTTTGCTGAGAACACATCATAGTTTTCGATCAAATCATCACGACCTGGCACCTGGATGGTACCATCAATGATAATTTCCCACCAATCAAGGTTCATGCTGAAATCATCGCTAGGCGCCCAGACAAAACCTAAGCTACTTTGCTCAGACTCTTCCGGTCCCAGATCTGGTTTACCACCGTACAGTAATGTCGGCTGAAGCGGCTGACATTGCGGGTCATCGACATCGACAATACCACCAGGACAGGTTGCTGGGTCAGCAAAGTCTAAACCTGTGTAGGGCTCTTCAGTGATACCATTAAATAACTGGTTAAACGTTGGTACACGGAAACCGGTACTGTAAGCACCGCGGAATAACACGCTATCGTGTGGTTTCCAGGTAAAACCGTATTTCGGGTTAGTCGTACCACCAAAACCTGAGTAATCATCGTGACGTACCGCAAGGTTTAATTCAAAAGACTCAACAACCGGAATCAATGCTTCAACGAACACCGCCTGAATCGTACGGTGAACATTATCTAATGCATTGGCATCATCAAATGGTGCACCATAAATATCAGGGCGAGTTTCTGCAGCGCGGCGATCGCCATTAAATTTATATTCTTCGCGGCGAATATCGACACCAGCGGCAACGAAAATAGAATCACCACCTAAACCAAGCTCAAACCCGGTATCACCGGTAATTGACGCATCAAACTGAGTCATGATGGTTTCACCACCAAACAGGACAACACCTTCAGCCGATGCTGCTTCAATGGCGGCCATGCCTTCAGCGGTTTGTGATTCACCCGGCAATAGGAATGGGCTGACTAAACCTGTACCAATGGCCTGAGCTAACATCTCGGTATAGTGGTAACCACCACCTAACTCAGATTCTGCTTCATTCGATGAGCGAGACAAACCGACTTTATAATCCCAGTCGTCCCAGGAACCATCAAGGCCCAGCTGTAACTTGTAGGAGGTTGTGGTGGTTTCGATTTCACGAGGACCACAATCCATACAACGCCAGCGATAGGCAATAGGAGCGCCTATATTTAACTGTTCCTCACCGTAGTAACCGGACAGGGCATCAACAATATAATCGTAGGAAGCCCCGGTGCTTGGATACCAACCACCGCCGAAAGATTCCCAATCACCACTACCAATTGACCAGGGGGTGATTTGATTCGGCTCGAATACTTTTTTGGTCGTAACTTCCGAGCCAATAAACTCGACAAAGCCTTCCAGGTCATTGGTAATTTTTACCGTTCCGCGGGTAACTAAATCAATGGTTTCAACAGGCTGCTGTAATACCGAAGCACGAGGGTAATCCCATGCACAGCTGACTGTTTCATTAGCACGATTCCATAACGCGCCGGTATCGACACCCATATTTGGAAAGGCGTCACAACCCGGTTGACCTGGTAGCGCCAATACGTTTAGTACACTATTCTCTTCGCCAGTAATCGGGTTAATCAGGCCACTGCCAATTAAGTTATAATGGCTACTCTCTGGATTGTTAGGATCGCTAAACCGGTCATTGACTGAAGCGAACGGGGCCCCACGGGTATCCGGAGACAAACCACGATCAGGCTGGAACGTATTGGTAAAATCACGCTCATCGCCACGTAAGATTTTTGCATCTTTATAGGATGCGGTGGCCATTACGTTATAACCGTCGCTGTTCAGGTCACCTAAACCGCCAACGAAAGTAAAACGATAAATATCGCCACCACCTTCTTCGGTAACATCAGCAAAACCGCCAAATTCCGCACCTTGGTAATTCTTTTTAAGAATAAAGTTGATAACACCACCGATAGCATCGGTACCGTAAACTGCTGATGCACCATCGCGAAGTACTTCAACACGTTCAATCGCGGCAAATGGAATTGAGTTAAGATCAACGGAACGACCTTTTAAACCATGGGTTGCAACCCGACGACCGTTAAGTAATACCAGCGTTGAACTTGCCCCTTGTTGCCTTAAGTTGGCACTCGACGCGCCATTATTACCACGCTCTTCACCACCAACGATACCCGCATTACTGGCTAAGTTATCGTTCGAGTTCGAGGCGATATTCATTTGTAACAATAATTGATCCGCAGATGTGATACCGGCGGCATCAATCTCAGCTTTGCTGATTACGGTAACGGGTAAATCACCTTCAAGGCTGGTTCGTTTGATGCTTGAGCCGGTAACTTCAATACGCTCTATTTCTTCGGTATTAGCTGTTTCTACAGCCTCTTGCGCTAGCGCCTGCGAAGAAATACCGGTTAATGCGAGAACTGTCGCTATCTTATTCAGCTGCACAGTGCTTCCTCCTGTTATAGTTATTTTTCAGAGACGTAACCCCAACCGCATAATGGGTGTATGCTGCGCGAAATTTCGTCTAACAATAAATTAACATACTTTAATGCTGTGTAAATAATGTATTTACATTTCTCTTGGTGTTTAGGAATAAATTATATTTGAAAATAATTCCTAAAAATTAAGAATGGGACTGCACTTATGAGAGGGGCGGAGAAATTACACAGATAAAAAAACGGCGATAACGCCGTTTTTTTTATCGAATATGCAAAGCATTAATTAAGGTCAAGATCAGGCAGTTGCCAGCTGTCTTTTAACCGTACGTATTGTGCTTTGGTCAGGGTTACCATTAGCGGTTTTTTATCTTTATCCAGCCAGGTTAACAGGGCATCCATGGCGTCTTCTTCCATTGCCGTACACCCCAGGGTAGGACTGTCATCTGAACGCCATAAATGGATAAAGATACAACTACCGTTGCCAGCAATATTATCCGGGTTGTGGTGCACAAATATGCCTTTTTTGTAGACCTGATCATTTTTATGAATATCGCGGCGCATCGGTTCTGAATTACCTTCCAGGGCTTTTTCACCGACGACTTTGCTATCGGCTATCTGGTTGTACAAGGGTGAACCAGCGACGTCCATACAAAAGTGGGTAGCTGTCATGGGTTCATAATCTAACCCGGTAGGCAGGTCTGGCAGATAACCAAAGGCCGTTCCCAGCTCAAATACCCCGGCAGGCGCTTTACCATCACCTTCCTGTTTTTGTTGACCCGGTTGAGCTGGGTGTAAGCCTTTACCCCAGGCAATGCCCGTTTTACCGACAACAATATCAGTATTTATGTTGGCGGCAAGCCATTCAGGTTTACCAGTATCAGAATTAATGTGCTTCTCGAAACTGTACAACTTGCCTTGAATGGCGGTGTTATCATCAGTGACTACGACAACAACTTGCTCACTGTCGAGATTTTTCAATGAAAATTCGGATGATTGCTCGTCTGGTAGCAAACTTGATGCGTCCGAGACATCCTGCCACTGCATCTCGTAGCTCCACTGATCGAAATACAGATTACCACCTTGCCATTCAACCTCACCACGCTGCGAGTCTACCGTTTCAGAACGAAAGTGTTGTTTTTCGGGCTCGAATTTAGCGGAATAATCGTCGTTGAATATCAGGCGATACGAGTCAATGCCGCTTAAATAAAACCATTTTTCGTCGTCTTTATCGCTTTCCAAAACACCATGAGTGACGTCCATCGGTACCCAGCCATAAGGTGCAAAATACACCATACCCCAGTCGTGCATGGTATCAAACGACGTCGGAGAAAATTCCCATCCTGACTGCCAGCGGGCGGGAATACCGTTGTAGCGCAACAGGGTAATTAACAGCAGCGTCTGCTGACCACAGTCCGCGTGGCCAGCGGTCATGGCATATTCACTGATATTAGGAATGGTTGAATATTCGATTGCAGTCGCCCAGGGGATGCTGTCCACATAGGCGAACAGTTTTTGTGCGATCTTATAGGGGTTGGTTTCGTCACCGACAATACGTTGGGAAAGTGCCTGGATTTCGGGGGTAAATACCACGTGGGGTGGCTTTTGCTGAAGAAACTCGCGGGTTTCTTCCGTGGCCATTACCGGCGTGATTTTTTCCGAGTCGATGTCATAAAACACCCCATAAGTGTCGTATTCATATTCAACCCAAAACTCGGTCGGCTGGTCTTTAACGGCACTGGCTTCAAAATAAATCGTACGTTGTAAATTGTCATTACCAGCAATCTGGTGCACGGCTGGCTTCGAATTGACATAACGGACGTTTTCCTGGCGGTTTTCTATGTCACGAGGGTAGGGGATCCAGGCTTTAATCACTTCGCCTTCTGGTACTGCATTGGCTTTAACCGTCAGCTGATACTTCACCTTAAAACGTTTTTTTTCGGTATTAGGTTTTTCGATATTTGCGCTCGCGACAATTTCACTATGATGCTGATGCAATGCATACAAGGGGGCTCGCTCGATAAAGGGTTGGTAGCCTTCGCGTTTGGCTAGGGCTTCCTCGTCCAGTTGAAACAGGTTATAGCCGGCGCTACGGAAAAACTTAGTCTCACCATCAATTACCCGATACTCCAGCAAACCCTGGTTTATCCAGTCATTAAGTTGCTGATCGGTGACCGCACCGATATGTTTTTCAATGTAAGCACGGACGTCGCCAAGCTCGGCGCTAAAATCACGTTCGATACGCTGCATTCTTTCCAGTTCAAAAAGCAACTCAGAGCGTTGCTGTTCTGACAGTGTTTTTTTGCTAAGCAATTCGTCAATGTTCTCCCGCGCCGCGGCAAACTGGCCATCAGCGATCAAAGCCTGTTGTTTGCTGACCAGACTGGGTTTGCTTTGTTGTTTCACCGGGTTGTTCTCCGAACAGCCACTTACCGCCGCCAACAGCATAAGCCATGACGACAATAAGTAAGGGCGAAAACGTTGATACTTATTCATAGTGATATCCTGATGTTGGTTACAGGTAGGTTATGGTTTCGATTTTTCTGATACCTAAACCGGGCGTTTGGTTAAGAATGATGTCGGAGTGATTAAACTGAACACCACCTTCTACAGGGTCGTATTGGCAAAGCGCTGCAGCATCCAAATCTATTTTGCCAATAATTTTATGCCGGGCACTGGCGACGTGAGCCGCTGCGGCGACGCCAATACTGCTTTCCAGCATACAACCCATCATGCAAGGCATACGATAGGCGCCAGCGCTATCGGCAATGGTCAGCGCATTAAATATGCCGGCGCTTTTCATCAGCTTAATATTGATAATGTCACAGCCATTGTTGGCCATTAGTGCTAGCGACTGGGACACCGAAAACGCACTTTCATCAGCCATGATTGCTGCCGTTGACTGTTCAGTACAGGCTTTTAGGCCCACCAGATCGTCACTGGCAACTGGTTGCTCGACCAGTTCAAACGTTAAGCCGGCATTCTCCATCGCATTAAGAGCGCTGATGCATTGCTTCGCGGTCCAACCCTGATTGGCATCGAGACGTAATTGAATATCATCACCGACGGCAGCAGCAATGGCACGAATTCTTTCAATATCCTGCTGCAGGTCTTTACCGACTTTCAGTTTCAAGGTGTCATAGCCTTGTGCTACCGCTTTTTGCGCATCGGCAACCATGACAGCCGGTTCATTAACGCTGATGGTGATATCGGTTTTTAATTGCGATAACCCTCCGCCCAGCGCCTGGTATAAAGGAACGCCAAGAGCCTGCGCCCACAGATCATAAATCGCCATTTCTACCGCCGCTTTGGCGGAACTGTTATGTACCATTGAGCGAGCGATGCGTTCACAAATACTATTAAGCTGCCAGATATCCATATTGGCAATTGCTGGCCAGATAAAGTCTTTAACCGCACACAGTATTGAGCCGTGGGTATCGCCGGTGATTACCGCCGTGGCTGGTGCAGAACCATATCCTACCATGCCATTATCCAGTTCAATTTCTACAATGACATCATGGACATGATCGACGCTGCGCAGGGCTGTTTTAAACGGGGTCACTAACGGCACTTTTAGTTGGCCGAGACGTAAGTTTTTGAGTTTCATATCAACGAATTCGTTTAATGTTATACATGGATTTGATATAGCCTTTAAACGGCAGTAACGGGGTAACAGAGACACCGTTAAGCATACCGGATACGGCCTTGCCTTTGTGATCAACATATCCCATACCATGGACATCGTGGATGATGTAGGGTTTATCTCCATGGTAGCCAAGGAACATGGCGACGTGGCCGGGCAGATATAACAGGTCACCGACTTCGAGTTGCTTCAGCTCTTCTAATTTCTGCTCGGCTTTGACTGACTTATCAAAGCGCAGGTTCTCACCAAAACTGTCATGTCCCTGTTGGCCGGAGTTACGAGGCATTAAAATGCCAAAGGTTTTGTAGATCTCGCCAACGAATCCTGTACAGTCGCGGGCATTATAGTCATGGCCCCAGCCATAACGCTCACCAAGGAATTTAAATGCCTGGTTTATCAGGTTCTCCTGAGTAAAAGGAAGAAAACCAATATTTACGTCAGCATGGCGGGGTATCAAGGTGGCCTCAAGCTGTAACTTGCCGTTTGCATCGCGGGTTGGCAGATTAACCAGATATCCGGCGTAAGGGTTTTGCCGATGTAATTGATACTTACCATATTCTTTATGGCTTAACAGCGGCAAGGATACACCCATATCAAGCTGAACTTCCGACGTTTGCGCTAACTCTGGGTTGTAGGCGGTAAACACTTTATCGCCGGTGACGATCAGCCGTTGTTTCGCATCGATAAATGCCTGAACTTCATCCCGGCTGGCAAAGGCAAGGTCTTTATCCTGTACCCAGGCGCGATAATTGTAACTGCGAACAAAGTGCCAGTGCCCGTCTTTGGAGGTATGAACGACTGCCAGTGGTTCACCGGGAAATGCACCGGTTTCCTGAAAACGATCCAGGTCAAAATCCATCTTTTCATTAAATACCCGATCCAGGGTCGGGTAAGTACGCAGGCTGGTTCGATGGGTAACAATTGCAAAGCGAACCGGTTGGTAGCCGGACAGGTTTTGCAAATTCATCTGTTCGTCATAAGCCTGGTAATGTTGTTCGCTTAATTTAGTGCCATCGCGGTAAAAACGAGGCGATTTGGACGGTTTGCTAATCGCCCGGATAAAGTCAACGATGGTATTGGCCGCGAGTCGGTCTGGAAATGACAATGGCGTTTTCAAATAGCTTGCCCGGGCAAATTGTTTTTCATTAAATGCCTGAATTTGTTGCTCGGTCATTAACACCTGTTTGCCGGCTTCGGACTTTTGCTGCTGCAACAATTGTTGCCAGAATGCAGGCGTCAGCTTGGCATTATCGATATCGATTACATTGGTGTGTAAGGTTGTTGAAGATTCAGCAGCTCGAACCATCATCGAGGTTCCTGCGAATAAAGACAGGCAAACTATGGTCCAGACGGGTACCAGCTTCGCCAGCGTCCTGGTACCTTTATATCGCAGTTTCATTGTTGTTTTCATGTTCATGATCGCGGCTAATTTGTGTTTGACGCTGTTGTGATCGCATGGTTGCCAATAGATCACGCAGCGCCGGGTTCAATCTATCCTGCTACCCGTTAAATACAGGCAGCAATTCATTATCTTGCAAACCTAACCTTAAAGCATCCGTTCCCCGTGTGTATAGGCAAACTTCAAATAAATTGTCTAAGGACCAATCTGCGTCGACACTTTTCCTGTTGCCTCGTAATGGCATCAGGCAACGGACATTTTTGTCTAGTTTGTGATGAAAGAATAATACTTTCTTGTTGCAAAAATCAATGGTAATAATTTATTCTTGGGGCTGAGTTATACCAATCAAATTAAGTTTGTGCACAACTCAGAGTTAGGGCAGAGGTCCAGTTACAACATAGATTTCATTGATATAGTCATTCTATATTAATGAAATATAGGGAAGTAAATGGACCTCTGATAAACTCCCTACGGGTGAGTTTTAAAGGCGTTTATCCTGCGTTACTGATTTTGGTTGATTTTGAAAACGAAGCGACCATTCTCTGCAATCAATGCCTTACCTAAAAGCCTTTAAATTCTCACTGAGTGAGTAATAATTTAATGTGATTGGTATTAAGGCTTAATTTGTGGCGATCGCAAGGAAAGTAATTGAGGTAAAAATTTACCGGGGATATCATTGTCTGATTCTCACTAACCCATTGTTTTTCAGATCGCCTAATCAGTGAACCGCGACAGCAAGCCTAAGCGCAAATAAAAACAATAATAAATAAATTCAGGAGTTGATGTGTCAGATTGGATTTCAGTACTACCACCTCTGGTTGCCATCATTATGGTGCTTTGGAAAAAGGAAGTCATTTTAGCGTTACTGGTGGCCATTTGTTGTTCGGAACTGCTTATGCTGTTTGCCCAGACTGGCACTGGTGAGTCGTTACTGACCTTTTCCATTGCCAGTGTTGAGCGAGTTGTTGCCGTTTTTCAGTCTGAAGGTAATACCCGTATCCTGGTGTTCTCTCTGTTAGTCGGGGCTTTGCTTGCATTTATGCGAGAGTCTGGGGGCGTTACTGCCACGGTTAACTTTTTAATCAGGAAAGGAATTAGTGGAAGTGCCCGGCGCTCACGCTTTTTAGCGTTTTTTACCGGCGTTATTATTTTTATTGAATCGAACTTAAGTGTGCTGATGGCCGGTATTATTTCCCGCGGCCTGTTTGATAAATTTGAGATGAGCAGGGCACGCCTGGCCTATATCATCGATTCTACCTCGGCGCCGATTTGTATCCTGTTACTGCTTAACGGCTGGGGCGCTTATGTACTTGGCCTGCTCGGCAATTATGAATTGAATGAATCCCTGGTTTCGATATTAATTGCCACGATCCCATTAAATTTTTACGCTTTGATTACCCTGGCGGTAGTGGTTTACACCATCTGGGCAGATAAAACCCATGGTCCGTTAAAGCAGGCGGAATTGCAGCAACAGCGTACCCATAAGCACTTGGATCTTGACGTAGAACCATCCAAGCCTTCGTTTATGTTAGTACCATTGCTAACCATGTCATTTTCCATGGTGTTGTTCATGTTTGTCACTGGTGACGGTAACTTTACCCAGGGTTCAGGCTCTAAATCAGTGTTATATGCGACGGTACTTGCCTGTGTTGTCTCCTATGTGATGATGGTTGGATCGAAACGTTTCAAACACATTGAAATGACCAAGATTGGCTTTAATGGCATGTCTGAGTTGTTACCTCTGGTTTGTATCGTATTGTTCTCACTTGCCCTGGGTTCAAGTTTAAAAGAACTGGGCACCGGTGCCTTTATCTCAGGCCTGGTAGCGGAAAACCTGCCATTGTTTTTAGTCCCTGCCATGCTATTTATTGCCGGTGGTTTGATGTCGTTTACCACGGGAACCTCCTGGGGTACGTTCGCCTTGTTGATCCCGATTGGCATGCCGTTAGTGATCAATTTGGATTTGCCCGCACCATTATTGTTGGCGGCGATTTTAGGCGGTGGCGTGTTTGGTGATCACTGTTCACCAATCTCTGATACGACAGCGGTCAGTGCCGTGGCCTCTGGCTGTGATCTGCTCGAACACGTTCGTACTCAGTTACCGTATGCATTGTTTGCCGGTGGCTTGACCGTGCTTGCGTACATTGCGACGGGGATGATGGTGATCGGTGTATGATGAAGAAAAGTAAGTCGTTTCTTGCTTTACTGCTGGGAGTCGGTATTGCCGGACATTCCCTGGCACAGCAAAGCCTTGTAGAACGTCAACAATTCGTTGATATTAAATCCGTTATTGAGAATGTTGAGTACGATATTCGCTATGCAACGTCCAATAACTTTGTTGGTGAGAGAATCGACGGTTACCTGGCCAGCAAGTGCCTGATTCATCGCGACGCAATGTCCTCTCTGAGGGACATAGTCAATGAGCTGGCAAAGCAGGATTTGCGGCTGAAGTTTTTTGATTGTTACCGCCCGGAAAAGGCGGTAGCCCATTTTATGAGCTGGGCTAACGACTTGTCCGACACCAAAACCAAAGCGGATTATTATCCGAATCTGGATAAGTCCGCATTGGTTGGTCCATATATTGCTGAGCGCTCTGGACATAGCCGCGGCTTTACCGTGGACCTGACATTGGTGAGGAAAGACGGTTCGGGTCAATATGTCGAGCTTGATATGGGCTCATCATATGACTTGTTTGACCCTTTATCCAATACCGACAACCCTGGCATTAATGCATCGCAACGCAAAAATCGCCAGCTGCTTAAAACCGTCATGGAATCTCATGGCTTTGCCGCCTATAACATGGAATGGTGGCACTTCACCTATCGGGATATGACGACTCAGCAAAAGCAGCAATACTACGATTTTGACGTGAATTGACACATAGTCACAAACTTTTATCGCTGTAAGTTATTAGTGGTATTTATATTTCGGTCGATCACTTAATAATGACATCAAACCGTGTTTGGTTCTCGGCACTATAGTCTTTTTAACCTGAACCATTTTATGGTTGATTACCGTTCGTTGAAAACTCGAGTCGCCTATTGCCAGGTTTCTGTACAGCTTGTCTCGCAAAATCTCGGCATGATTTTTATGATTCTCAAAATCGAAAGGTTGCTCAGTAGCCAGACATAATTGCCTGGGAAGAATAGGCTGGCGAATAAATTCAGTGACTTTGTCGAGGTATTGCCCAGGTTGCACCGGGCAGGCCTTATGTCGGCCCTGCCATAATGATCCGCTTCGTTGGTATTTATTATTTACGTAGCGGCCGTATTTACTGCAGGTTTTCTGAAGCATTCTGGGGATGCTCTGGCTTTCGGTTGCCGTCAGCACCAGAAAAAACTGATTATTAAACAGTTGCTGTGCATTCAGTTCGACTCGCTCGATTTGACAATTTTCCGACAATAAATCGATAAAATGTTGGTAGTCTTCAGAGTCGAAAAAACATGGTTGAAAGTTATGACCATACTGAAAAATAAGGTATGGAGTGTTAGCAAAATAGTTACGTGATTTTCTCGGCATAACATATCCTCATTGTTAATGAACAACAGTTAAGAGGATGTAATTGCAAAGCGAGCGGCAGAGTCATAAGAGGCAATAATTATCTGTGAGCTAGTAAACGTCACATTGGCATCCCTTGCCGATAATTATTAAAGCACCTCTTAATCCTCCTTGGCCATATGGCTCATGCAGTCCATTGCGGTTGCATCCATGCTTTTACATCTTTCCTGTTGTTTGCCTCCCTGGCAAATGTGAACCTGAAATTTTCAATCAAAACAATTTGTTACGATTTCATATTGACAGCATTTCGGGTTCACATTTTCACTTTAGCCAGAAATTTATCAACAGGCAAAAAAGAAATAATTGAAATATATTCAACCATTTGTGTGGGAAATTTGGTTGCCCCTAAAACGCTCTGAATAGCCCTGAAAACAGGCGCGTCGGCCCAGAGGTTGCAAGCCAGAAAAAATAAATCCTGTTGGATCCGGAGCAATCTTATTGATGTTTGGGTAATCACATGGCAATGATGTTTGTTATCACTAGCGAACAAAAAACGCGGTTCCTGCTGGTTAGGTTTTCGTTAAATACTTGATAATTTTTGGATCTAATGAAATTATTTAAGAACACAAATGGTCTTAATTAACACCATTTGGGTGGAGTTTTGTTGTTTTGCAATAATGAGTTACAAACAAACGTTGATGTCAATCCCGCGTATGTTAATGTAGCAAAGCGTCAATGTCTCCAGAGTCTAATTGGTTACGTTATATAACTTAGGAAGATAACTATGAAATCGTTTAAGCAATATTTAGTGACTGCATTAATGGGGGCTTTTGTACTTGGCCTGCTAGCAAGTGCTCCGGTAAAGGCTGAATCTAACCCGTTTGTCGCTCAGGATGTCGCATTCTCTGCAGACTTTGATGTACCAGGTGATGGTGACAAAGAAAAAGGCAAATGCGGAGAAGGCAAAAAAGGTAAGTGCGGCGAAGGTAAATGCGGCGAAGGTAAGAAAGGCAAGTGCGGCGAAGGTAAATGCGGCGAAGGTAAGAAAGGCAAGTGCGGCGAAGGTAAATGCGGCGAAGGCAAGGAAGGTAAGTGCGGCGAAGGTAAAAAGAAAGAAGGCAAATGCGGCGAGTAATTACCTAGCTTAGACAATTTAACTCTCTAGTGATGGGCCTCAAACAAGTGTTTGGGGCCTTTGTTTTAGACAGGCAAATATACCAGCGAACGACTTGGCCTGCACATCAACCACAATGACGATTACCCCTTCCACAGACTTTTAAGCAATAACCGATGCCGCGTCCAGGTAACTAATCGAGTAGATCCTTGGTTTTGATTTTCTCACCATTGTCCTGCATCCGCACGTCTTTGTTGTTCTAAAAACGTGTCATAACTGCCTCGAAGGCGGCAAATAAACCTAAGGTAAAGGCAAGCTACAGCCACCATCGTTATCAATTCCTTTATGTTTTGAGTCACTTCGTCGTTAATGTTAATTAATGCTGGGAAATCGCTTATCTTAAGTGACAAAAAGCCTCGATTTTTATGCGTTAAGTCCTTAAATTTACGTTTGTTTTCATAAGATAACAGTTTTTTTGATATGGAATTCATATCGTTAGCTTCATTACTAAGCGGATTCCAGACAAATATTGAGCAAATTGGAAATTGATGAAAAAATGACTATTAAATAGGCGAATCTTGATGTATTATGCCCGCCGTTTTTACTTATGCGGAGCAGTATTTGCAATGTCTAATCATGATTCATTCAAAGAAAATTCATCGAAGCGCCACTTATTCCTGGCATTGGTAGCCCTTTTGGGTATGCCATTACTGCCGATGTTGATGGGTTGGTTCACATACCTGTAACAACAAAAACAACAAATCATTCTACCTTTTAAAATAGATTAATTTGGGAAGCGCTATGGCCGAAAAAATCTTATTGGTTGAGGATAATAAATCCGTAAAAGCTCACCTGACTGAGCTTCTGGAACAACAAGGACATCAGGTAACAACGGCTTGTAATGGCTTAGATGGCTATAACAAAGCGTTAGCTGAGCAGTTTGACTTGTGTATCGTCGATCACTTAATGCCGCTAATGGATGGCCCTCAGCTTCTGAAAAATATTAAGGCAATGGAAAAGAATGCCCCAAGAGCGGTGCTATTTTTAAGCACCCAGGACCCGAAATTGGTGAAAAGCCTTGCTGAAATTAAACTGGCAGACGCGTATTTACCTAAACCAATTGAAAAAGAAGCATTTTTATCCACGATGAATGATTTACTGGCAACCGAGGACTGGGCCGCCGCTGGATAATTCTGATACCAATTACGATAGGCAAGTTATCTTCTCAGAATGTCTCGCAGGCATTCCCGAACGGGCGATTGTGTGTGACACATCCGTTGTTGGGTTTAAATAAACTTGTGCAACGGTTTATGTTTTAGATTAAATCTTTTAGTTTTTAAACATTCGCTGAATGATTAATCTTCTATCGTAATTGGTATGACTATAATTATTTGTCGATTTCGATTATCCTGTTAGCAAATGAATTTAATTCTTGCTGACTATGACTGAAAGCGACATTTCCTTCCTTAAAAGTGTCATCCATGATGTGCCGGATTATCCAATACCCGGCATTATTTTTCGTGACATAACCGGCATTCTTGATGATGCCAAAGCCTTTCAATTGTGTATTGATACCATGAAACACAGGTATCAGGATCTTGGTATCACCAAAGTAGTCGGTACCGAAGCTCGTGGGTTTCTTTTTGGCGCACCGCTGGCCCTGGCAATGGGCGTGGGTTTTGTGCCTGTACGCAAGCCTGGTAAGCTGCCGAGGGAGACAATCTCCCAGACTTACGACCTCGAATATGGTCAGGATACCCTGGAAATACATCAGGATGCACTAACCAAAGATGATGTCGTGCTGATGGTCGATGATTTGCTGGCCACCGGTGGTACGATTGAAGCAACAACCCTATTGGTGCGATCCGTGGGCGCAACGGTTGGACATGCCGCGTTTGTGATCGGGCTTCCAGGTTTGAAAGGCCATGAACGCTTGCAGGCACTCAATGTCGATGTGTTTTCAATGATTGAATATGAAGGCGAATAAGTAACAATATGAGTTATCAAGTCCTGGCACGAAAATGGCGACCTAAAAACTTTCAGCAGTTGATGGGACAAGAGCATGTGGTGACGGTGTTGGTCAATGCGATTGAGCAACAGCGACTGCATCATGCTTATTTGTTTACCGGTACCCGTGGTGTCGGTAAAACAACGATTGCGCGAATCTTTGCCAAAAGCCTGAACTGTGAGCAGGGTATTACGGCGACACCGTGTGGCACTTGCGATGCCTGTGTCGATATCGACGCCGGCCGGTTTGTCGATTTACTGGAAATCGATGCGGCATCACGGACCAAAGTTGATGATACCCGGGAAATTCTTGATAACGTTCAATACGCGCCAAGTCGTGGCCGCTATAAAGTCTATTTGATCGATGAAGTGCATATGCTCTCAAAAAGCAGTTTTAACGCGTTGCTTAAAACCCTGGAAGAGCCTCCGGAGCACGTTAAATTTATTCTGGCGACAACCGATCCGCAAAAGCTTCCGGTCACTGTGTTATCCCGATGCCTACAGTTTCATTTAAAGGCGCTGACGCCAACGCAAATAGAAACCAAATTGGCGGAAATTCTCGCCGCGGAACAAGTCTCCTATGACGACGGTAGCCTGGCGTTACTATCGAAAGCCGCGCGCGGCAGCATGCGTGACTGTCTCAGTCTTACCGATCAGGCAATTGCACAGGGCCAGGGGCACCTGACCGTTGCGAACCTGCAGCAAATGCTTGGTGGTGTTGATCAGAACTGGATCTATAAAATCCTGATTGCCCTGGTGAAGCAGGATTCAACCGGACTGATGAACCTGACTAAAACCATTGCCAGTTATGCGCCAAACTATCAAAGGCTCTTGGCTGAACTATTACAACTTCTGCATCAGATTGCGATGTGGCAATTATTGCCAGAGTCCGTGGATGTGGATAAGCAACGCCAGAATCTGTTAAATAAATTTTCCCGGGCAATGAGTCCGGATGATGTGCAACTGTATTATCAAATCGTGCTAAATGGCCGTCGTGATTTACCCTTCGGTTATGATGAACAGGCGGGTTTTGATATGGTGGTACTGCGCCTGTTGGCATTCAGGCCAACACAGCGACAGCAAGTGCCAGAGGTATCGGTGCATGCTACAGACGATGTCAGCGATGAACTAACGGCAGATGTTGAGCCGCAGGATAATCAGGATAGTAGCGTTAATGCTGAAGTTGCCAGCGTTGCCAGAGACGCGGATGCGGTTGAAGATAATCCAGAGTTATCGGTTGATAATATCAGCGGTGCTGAAATTCCGGTCGAGAATACGACAACATCAAACCAACAACATTCGTCATCGGTAGTTGAACAAGCTAAAAAAGCCGCTGCGATGGACGATGTATCATCCGTCGGCACATCAGGGCAAGACAAGGTTGATACCAGTTCAGAGACGGTGACTGAGACTGTAGATAGTGATGAGGGACAGCAACAAATCGTCGCACAAATCTCTCCGGCAATGTCACATGCAGCGGCAACAACCGAAACACTCGATATTGAACAACAGGGCCTGGAGACCATGGCCCGTGACGAAGGACTCTGGCCACAAGCGCAGGCGGTTGCGGCTACCGATAGCCCGCACGAGCCTCAACAACAATTAGCAACCGTTGCTAACATGCCGCCGTCACCCGATTCACATTCTCAATCATCAGCCCAGTCGCAGCAGACAGCACCGGTAAATAGTGCGGTCGATAGTGTTTTAGCGACACGAAATATGTTGCGGAGCCGAAAAAAGCTCGTGGAGGGTAGGGCAAAAAAGCCTCAGACCAATCCAGCCGCAAATAATGCTGCGGTTCAGGCTGAGTCGACAGAAAATAATGAGCCAATATCTGCTGACATTGAACAGGATCTGCCAGCACGGCAGTTGGTAGAACGCGCCCAGACTCAGGCTAAACCTAAGCCTGAAAACGTAACTTCAAATGAAGCGGCAAAACGGGTGCTGAATATTGATATTGAAAATGGCTACACCCCGCAGCTAATTGACCCGACATCGATTCGTGATGCCAATCAAATCGATTTATGGGCGAATACCATCGACGCCATGGAGCTCGGTGGCCGCCTTCGACAATTGGCATTAAATGCGGTGTTTGGTGAGGAATGCAATGAGCAGGTACTGCATTTAATTCTCGATAGTGAATTTGCCCATTTGCAGAGCGATGCAGCGATTGCGCAGTTAACGAAACGTTATTCGTTACTGAAACAGCAGCCGGTGGAAGTAAAAATCGATGTCCAGGACAATGTCGCTGACACGCCATTTCAGATTCAATGCCAAATCAATGAGCGACGATTGCAATATGCGCAACAGGTGATTAACGAAGATGAGTTTATCCGCCAACTTGAGCAGGATTTCCAGGCGCAGGTTTCGATTAGCAGCATACAGGCTCGCTAATTTTCAGCCTGTTTCGACAATGTTCTGGTATACTGGCTGAGTTTTATTTTATACGTAGCTGCAATCCTCAGGCCGCAAGCTACAAGAGTTATGGGCTGAAGAATTTCAGCCGGACTAATTTTGGAGAATTTAATATGATTAAAGGTGGCATGGGCAACTTAATGAAACAAGCCCAGCAAATGCAGGCCAAGATGGCTAAAGCCCAGGAAGAAATTGCCAATATGGAAGTTACCGGTGAAGCCGGTGCGGGTATGGTAAAAGTAACCATGACCGGTAATCATAATGTCCGTCGCGTTGAGATCGACGAGAGCATGATGGAAGATGACAAAGAGATGGTTGAAGATTTAGTGGCAGCGGCGTTCAATGATGCCGTGCGTCGTGTCGAAGAAACCACGAAAGAAAAAATGGGTTCACTCACCGGCGGCATGCAAATGCCACCAGGCTTTAAAATGCCGTTTTAGTTTTTAGCCCCTTAAAATCAGGGGCTCTAGAGGATAATCAATCATTGGGGCCAAATTGGGGTCAAAATTTGCAATAAAAAAGCTCCGGTAATTACCGGAGCTTTTTGTTAATGGAGACGCTAAATGGGGTTTACTGTCCCAGCTTTTTGGCAAGCCTATCGACGTAATGGAGATCTTGGTTAGGTATCCACGTTCCATATATCTTGCTAATCATGCTCCAATCTTTATGCCCCATTTGTGCTGCTAACCAAGTAGGATTGGCACCCACCATTAGTAGTTGGCTTGCGTACGTATGTCGCAATTGATAAGGAGGACGATAAGCTAAATTAGCTTTTCTCATCCATTTTTCCCACTGCTTCGAAACAGTTGTGAGTTCCGGGCGTTTATAGGGAATATTGCCTCGGCTTAAAAACACTCGACGTCGCGCAACTTGCTCCGTTTTTTGGTTCTTATAGTGAATGGTATCAATAATTGGTGCTAAATGTGCGGTTAGCTCGTATTGATGTCGCAAAACTTTCTGGGCGGCGGGCAGTAATTCAACTGTTCTTACACCTGCTTTCGTCTTTGCTGGCTTTACATTTGCGTGTCGAGTCAGATTGTATTTAACCCGGATACGTTTAAAGTCGTTAGATATATCTTCCCATGCAAGAGCTTTTAGTTCGCCGTGACGCAACCCTGTCCATGCCAAAAGTTCCACCATCAACTTTACTCTCGGCACATGGATTACATCTAATAGGGAGCGGAGTTCTTCCTGAGAAAAAGGTCGAACATCATCATCTTCGCTATCATGGTTATTGTCATCCTCAGGTAGTTTCATCAGTCCGATGGTTGGATCAACGTCTATGTTTCCTCTCGATAGTGATAAACGTAATACTTTGCTGAAGGTATACGTGTACTCGCCTACCGTAGAAGCAGAGCAGCCTTGGAAATTTCCTTTTTTATTTCCAGATGCAGTGAGAGTGCGAACATCTTCTAACATTTCTTTACTTATCTTGCTGATAGGTTTGTCTAGCAGCCGATAGTGGTCTAGCCAATTTTGTGCAGTTTTAAGTTTGTCTTTCAAAGAGTCACTCAGGCTACCATTTTTTTTGGAATAATAGTCGGTAAACGATTCACGGACAGTAATTTGCTTTACGTTCGCGTTGTGGTTCGTGGGGAAATGAGTTTTCCAGAATAGCTCGGGGTCATTATTGTAGAGTCCATTTGCTATATCTCGTTTGACGTTAGCCAGTGTCAACTCCGCTAAAGCGATATTAGCTTTTGTAGGTGGGTAACATAACGACTTCCGTATTGGAAAGTCTTTGTCGGGCAGCTTGAATTGAATCCGCAAATTACCATGGTGGACACTAACTCCCCGAGCGGCCCCCAAGGCTTTCTGTTCAGCTTTCGATAACTTTGTCATTACATGTATTTCTTATAATTGCTCAAGTGAACGTAAATGGCGCAGCCCTTACCTTGTTGTTTCCAAACCTTTCCTTCAGGCATCGGTTTTTTTTCGTGCTTTAAGCGTTGTCGAACCGCGGCAACGGATTTACCAAGCAATGCAGCGGCTTGCTCCAGCGACATCCAACCCTCAGATTGAACTTGCTTAAGAGCCGCAAGTTCATTTTCCATTGCAACGAGACGCTCCTGAAACCAATGAATTGCTTCAGCGACCTGCATTGACGTATCAAACTGACTTAATTTTTGAAGATTTGCCATTGGGTTGCTACCGCCACCGTTACCAAAAGAGGACATGATGCCCGAAGCCTGGGGGCTGTCAAAAAACTGAAAATTTTTCTTTCGATTACCTTTCACTATTCGCTCCATCGGAAATAAGAGACTGAAGTGTGCCTCTAAAGCGTTTTGCACTCCATTAAGAATTTTTTGATTTTTTAGAAATAGCATTTTGCAAGTTCGCGAAGCTTATTGGTTTGAAGTGATGAAAGAGTAAAAGAGCGAGCGCGCGTAACACTTTTTGATTTTTCACTCCATTATAAGAAATTAATTTTTAGAAATTGGCTTGTTCAGGAGCCGGATGGGATATGGCCTGAGCTTATCAAGCGAGTAGAAAGAATAAGCGCGTCTAACACGCTCAGCCTTTTTTACTCCATTAAATGATAGAGATTTTTAAAATGCTTTGCCTTTGCGCTCGATTGTGCACTAGGCACAATCGAATATGGTTGATAATGAAAGTGAATGTTAGACAGCAGTGAGGGGGAAAGCATAGCAATTAACCATAACAGTCTTACACTTATCGATACGAGGTATAAACTTTAATGGCTTTTTTTGGGGGGGTCCCTGCTGCTGAAATGGTATTCATTCCCGGCAGTGGCCGACATAAAAATTTTGGCGAGAATAAATATGGCAAAAATCTTAAGCTCGGTTGAACATGATATAGGTGGTTTGTTTGTTAAACGAGTACTTCCTAATCAAGAAAAGCGAATGGTGGGGCCGTTCATTTTCTTTGATCAAATGGGGCCAGGAGAGTTTCCTGCGGGGCAGGGGATAAACGTCAGGCCGCATCCACATATTGGCCTGTCGACCCTAACCTATTTATTTGATGGCAGTATTTTACATCGCGATTCATTGGGTAATCATATTGAAATCCACCCAGGGGACGTTAACTGGATGACGGCAGGAAAAGGTATTGTCCATTCTGAACGAGAGACGTTCGAAGTGAGAGCCAACAAACACTCGATTAGCGGGTTACAGTGCTGGATTGCCTTGCCCGAGCATATGACGGAGTTAGAGCCTGCTTTTGTCCATGTGAAAAAGGAGCACTTACCTCATTACATCAAAGAAGGGGTAATGATGCGATTGATAGTGGGAGAGGCCTACGGGTTGAGCTCACCCGTTAAAAGTTATTCGCCGATGTTCTACCTCGATGTCGCAGCATCAAAAGATAGCATGATTGAAAGGCCTCACACGAATCAGGAAACGGCGGTTTTCCCTATTTGTGGTCAGATTGCCATTAATGGCGAAACGTTTGGCCCCGGAGAATTTGTGCTGTTAGACGATAACGATGAGGAAATATCTATGGTCGAAGAAGGCCGATTTATCATGCTTGGTGGTGATAAATTTGAAAAAGTACCGTACATCCACTGGAATTTTGTTGCTTATAGCAAAGAGCGAATCGAACAAGCTAAAGATGATTGGCGAAAAGGTCGATTTCCAAAAATTCCGGGAGATGCCGAAGAGTTGATTCCATTTTAAAATTTTTGAGTAAGCTTTTATCGGTTTCAATGGTGGGGACAGGTCTTGAATCGTGAATGTCTACTTCAAGGTGAGATCAAAATAAATTAAATGAAAGCATAGTTGTATACTCCCCTATACAAAAGAATTCCATTTAAACAATAGACTTTTTTTGCACCGACGTTGGATTGTACGGTGTATATCAAAGTGCTCTGATGCAAAAGTTTTTTTGCATCTTTACTTGTTGTCCGCTTCCCAATTCTTCAAATTACGTCCATTCACCGAAGACGCGCCCTATAGAGCTTACTGCCATATTATGATGGTTAACTAATTTTGTTGAGCGCTATAAAAGACATCAAATTCATGTTCATCGAAATCGTGTTCTTTAGGTTTTATTCTGTAATCATATTCACTGTTTGAAAATTAAACATTTGCAAAAATTATTTTCCTGATATAGAGTCAAAGTTGATAAAGTTACGACCGGTTCAAATCTAGCTTGTTTTGGTTTGCCGGTTTTTTTAGAGTTAAAAAATGAACCGGTTCATTTTTTGATTTTAAGAAAGGATTAGCTTTAAAATACTGAAAAACAAAAATAATTGGAGCAAACCAAATGAAAGTTAATACAGGCCTTAAGTCTGCAAAAGCGGTGTTTATCATTGCTTTGTTGACCGGCGGTTTGGTGGGGTGTGTCGATGAAAGCGAACTTAATACAGATACTGTAACCTATCAACCGGAAGAAAGACCGTTGGGAGTTTTAGCTGGGGAAGATGCGGAGTATGCACCTGGAAGTACGGTTATCATCTCAGGTCGTTTGACCGGAACAGTTACCGATCAAACGTTATTGTGGAGCCAGATAGAAGGAAGCCCAATTAACATCGCCGATCCTACGATGGCTGACTTAACCTTTATCGCTCCGAACGTAGAAGCTCTTGAATCTTTTACTTTTCAATTAGCAGCCATTGGCTCAGACGGTAATGTCATAAATGATGGAGACGGAAACCCTCTGGTAGATGACGTAACCATTACCGTATTTGACCCCGCCAAATTAATAACACTTGAAGCTGAAGATAGTTCTGTTGCTACGTTAAGTGGCGCTGTCACTATTGTTGGTGAAGGTGATGAACAATATGTTTCTGGTCACTCAGGTACTGGCCATACGTCGGATATCACGCCTGGTGATAAGGTATCATTTAATGTCGACTTGGAAACTGGTGGTTATTATACCGTGTATCTTAATTACACGATTGGTAGTGGCTACGGCGGAAAAGTCGGACAGGTTATTACCAATGGTGTAACTACTGACTTATCTTTATCTGAAACCGGTAAATTTGAACAAATTCGAGTCGGTGTTTTTAACATGAACACCGGTACAAATACCATCGAAGTTGGTGGAGGATGGAATTATTACCGTGTTGACAATATTCAGTTATTACCCGCCGCCGCACCCGCGGTACCGCTAAAGGTTGAGCCCCAGCTCGTTAATGTAAATGCAAGTCAACAGGCGCTGGCTTTAATGGAGTTTATCGCTGGCAACTACGGTACGGCAACATTGTCCGGTCAAACTGAATTTCCCCGTAAAACCGGAAATACTTTTGAGTTAAATGACTTTAACGCCGTTACAGAAGCTACGGGTGATGATGCCCCGGCGATCGTTGCATTTGACTACATGAATTATTCCGCATCGTATCAAGGCGAAGATCCTTCAGGTCTAACCGAAGCTATGCTTGCCCATCATCAAGAGAAGAATATTATTTTATCTGCACTCTTTCATTGGCGTGCTCCGAGCGGTAATGATGGTGAGGGTAGCTTTTATACCGATGGTACTACTTTTGATGTTGCTGCGGCTCTTGCTGATCCCAACAGCGCAGAATATGCTGAGCTTCTAAACGACATTGACACTGTTGCTATGGAGTTGAAAAAGCTGGCAGATGCTGATGTACCAGTCTTGTGGCGTCCTTTACACGAAGCTGAAGGTGGTTGGTTCTGGTGGGGGGCAAAGGGGAGCGATGCTTTCAAAGAATTATGGATGTTGATGTACGACAGGATGACCAACACCCATGGTCTAAATAATTTAATTTGGGTTTTTACTCACACCCACGGTTTAAGTCAGGACTGGTACCCAGGTGATGACTATGTCGATATTGTTGGTTTTGATGGTTACGCCGATCCAGCCAATGATCCCAACGCAACGTTTAGCGGCCAATACTCAACGTTAAAAGAGCGCCACAATGGTAAAAAGCTGGTTGCTTTGACCGAAACCGGCACGATTCCAGATGTAAGTAAAATGCATGAGCAGAATGCGTGGTGGGCATTTTTCATTACCTGGAATAGCGAATATTGGGATAGTAGTTCGGTAATTGGTCCGCAGGGCGCGGATGCCGCAACTATCGACATGAACTATGCCTACGAGGGGCTTGTAAATCTTGACGATGTACCTGGTGGCCGTACAAAAGTCGAAGCCGGTTTATATACAAGCTTCGAACCAGTCGCACTTGATGGTTGGGAAGCTCAGGTAAACTGGAGTCCGACAGACGGTTTGACGACGTCTAGCGATTGGTCTGCTAGTGGTGCGACTTCACTTGCTGTTATTAAAGATATGACTGCTATCGATTCACCAGAAAATATTGTTCTTCAAACGTATCCCGCAGAAGGTTTTGATGTCAGTAACGCGGTCACTATGACGATCTATGCAAATGCGATTGATGCAGGTATGCCAAATGTCCATGTGTTCGTTAAACATGCTGACGGTGAATCTTGGCCTGATCCGATAAATTTAAATTCGGATGGGGTTGCGTTTCCAATTGATGTCAGCGGTATTGATACTCTAACTGGCTTTGGTGTTCGTTTTCAAAATCTCGACATTACCGCAACCCAAGCACAGTATTTAATCGATAAAATCACCCTGACAGACAGCGATGGCAATGAAACGGTAGCCTATGACTTTGAACCAGATACCGATGGCTGGCATGCCCAGGTCGCATGGTCAAACGTTTCAGGTATTACGACGTCTGAGGAGTGGGCAACATCGGGCGCTCGTTCATTGGCTCTGTATAAGAATTTAGCAGCACATGGCGCGGCAAATGATGTGGTACTTCAGAATTACCCTGAAGGTGGCTTTGATGTTACCGGAAAATCGACATTAACCTTAAAGGTTAATTCTATCGGTGCTGGTGACATGGTCGATGCACACATTTTCTTTAAAGCTCCTGATGGTGTTGAAAGTTGGCCGGCGGCGGTTGCTATTGGTGCTGATGGCACTGAGCTAACCATTGATGTATCCCAAGTCGATACCTTGGATGGTCTTGGTGTTCGCTTTAACGGTGTTGATGCGGCTTCTGACAATGCAAGGTTCTTTATTGACGAGATTCGTGTAGACGGTGCTTTGATCGCTGACTTTGAAGGTACAGGAAATTGGGAGTTTCAAGTTAACTGGGCTCCAGTTGGAGGTATACAACTTTCTAAAGCGTGGTCTGATGACGGTATGAATTCGTTGTCAGGTATCACCCAGCTGGTTGATGGCGATGACGATATTATTCTTCAGGTTTATCCCGAAGGTGGTTTGTTACTTGGTGATGTAAGTACGTTGAAAGTCACGGCATATGTAATGGATGCAGGTGACGGTGTGCAAGTACAACTATTTGCTAAGGATAAGGACTTCGCATGGCGCGATGGTGGTGCGGTAGATATGGTTGATGGTGGTGTAACCCTATCTCTGGATATTGCTGATATGTCTGAGATGAGCGGCTTTGGTGTCCGCTTTATGGGGCCGGTAAATTCTGATACGCCTTCGCAGTACTTTATCGATAACGTGGTCTTTGAATAATCCCAGGGTAAATATTTCAATTCAGCAGTAATTTCTCGCAAGAAGTTCTGCTGAGAGAAAAGAATAATAAGGAATGAACATGTCCTCTTATAACAATAAATTTAAATTAAGCCTGGTGACCTCAGCGATTGTTTCGGCAATGGCATTGGTGAGCCAGCAAACGGCTGCTCAAGAAGAAGCGCAGGCGGTTAATACTGATGATATTGAAGTTATCGAAATTTCTGGTATCCGCGGCTCCTTAGTTAAATCGATAAATGATAAACGCTATGCTGAAAGCGTTGTAGATACCATTAATGCCACAGATATCGGTAAGTTACCTGATGTTACGATTGCAGATTCTTTGCAGCGGATCACGGGTATTCAGATTTCTCGCTCTGGTGGTGAGGGCTCTTCGGTCAATATCCGTGGTATACCGCAGGTAATGACAACCTTGAACGGTGAACAGATGCTGTCCGCGGGTTCTGTGACAACGGTACAACCAGATTTTGCCGACATCCCATCAACCCTGGTGTCTGGATTAGAAGTGATCAAGTCGCCTCAAGCAAAAACATTGACTGGTGGTATATCCGGTACGATTAATTTGAAAACCAATCGTCCGCTAGCTTTGGATGAAGGGGCAACGTTGTTAGGCAAAGTGGAAGTGGTTGATGGTTCGCTTGGGGATGATACTGACACTAAACTGTCAGCATTTGCTGGCTACAACCTGAACTCTACAACTGGTTTTAGTTTGAGTTTGTCACACGATAATGTGCACTTGGCAGATTATCTTGTCGGGTCTTCTGGCGTAGACTGGGGATTTAATGCGTCCGAGGCAAGCAATTTCGTTACCGAAAATGTTGACGCGAATATGGATGGTGACACAAATGACGTTTATTACGCATTTCAGGGACATCAGGCGTCTAATCGTTTCATTGAACGTGAAAGGACCGGGGTGAATCTATCTTTTCAACACGATTTTAATGATTCATTAAACTTAACTGCAGATGTTTTTTACACTGAAATGGAAGAGCATCAATACCAGGCAGGTTTTATCGCGTCTCAAGCATGGCAGGGGGTCACGGGGTGGTTTACGCCAGATGCCGGAGGTGCTACACCTCACGAAAATATCGTAATGCAGGATGGGCAGCTTGTTGAGGTAGAGGGGAACTATTACTCCTTTAACAGTGGTGAATTACAAGCACGAAGAACCATGGTTCATTCGGAAACCTGGGCTATTGACAAAGAAGCCCTGAATACGAATTTAGAATTAGCTTACGATAACGGTGATGATTTAAGTTTCAACGTTCGTTGGGTTCATGGTGAAGCCCGCAACGACACACAAACAAGCTTTGTTGATGCATATGTCAACAGTGGTTCTCAGGTTGGTGCGACATACAAAGGTGCTGGCGGGGAACCAATCAGTGACGTTAACCCATGGGGATATGATGGAGTTCTAGCTACACTACCCGATGGTTCGGAAGTTGAAGGTAGTTATACGCAAATTCCTATTGGTATTGCATATACATCAGATCGGCAAATTTGGTCTTTGCCGATGATGGATGTGGTTGAGGCCGATGGTTCAATTACTACTGAAGCATTTGGAAGCAATGTTGACCGTTACAGTGTTACTTCGAGCTTCCTGGATGGCAATAATAGTAATGCGGATCTCGATGTTTTGCGTCTTGATGGTAGTTATAACTATGAACTTTGGGACGTGAATTCTTTTGATTTTGGTATTCGTTATGGTGTACGTAATATTGAAAAATCAGCATGGCGCGGCGTAGTTGCGAGAACGAACGCTTATGGCGATGCATTTCTTGCTCACTGGAAAGACTCAGCAAGTCAGGCTCCTGACACGCTGGAATCGTATATTGACCCGATCGCGTTTACTGACCCGCTGATGGATGGCCGTATTACTCAGATTAGTGATTTTCACGGTTCGAGTGGCTTGGGCTCACTATATTTTGTGGACCCGAGAGCGATGAAAAATCCATTAGCATATCATCAGGAGGTGTATGGCACTATCGTACAAGCTCCGCAAAGCTCAGGAACTTATGACTTAGAGGAAGTGACGTCCACTCTCTACTTTCAGGCGAATTTCGCTGGTGACGTCTTTGGTATGGATTACAATGCCAATGCAGGATTACGCTATATCAAAACAGAGTACGATATTAACCAGACAGAAACTGGTTCCGGTCGCATATCTACCTTTAATGGTCAGGACTATATTGTTGATGGTGCGCTAGGGGCTCCAGCTCCTTTGGGACCGCAACTAAATACAGAACGTGATTATGATGATTTGCTGCCAGCCGTTAACTTTCGGTTAAGCTTGAGCGATGAACAAGTATTGCGATTTGCCTATGCGAAGACTATGACTAGCCATAACACTGATAATCTTGCCGGCGGTATCACTGTTAACCGCACACTTGCCTGTAATGTTCAGGGACCGAGTGGCGCAAGCGTATTTTGTGCAACTGGCGCAAATCAAAGTGGTAACCCATATTTAGACCCTTGGCGCTCCAGTAACTTTGACTTGTCTTATGAATGGTACTTCTCAGATTCTGGACTATTTTCACTCGCCGCATTTTATCTTGATATTGAATCGTTCATTATCAATACGACAGAAATGTTGCCGGTTCCAGACTCCGACGGACAGGTTCGTGGTTATGATTTAAATACCGGTGATTTTACTGGATTGACGCCTGTCACCACAATTGCCAACGGTTCCGGAGGCAGTATTAAAGGTCTTGAAATTGGTTATCAACAAGGTTTTGATTTCCTTGACGGTTTCCTGAGCGGCTTCGGGGTAACTGCAAATTACACCTACTCACCGAGTGAGAGTGGCTTTAAAGATTACTACGGTGACGACACGCCTATGAGTGACAACTCTGAGCATCAGTCAAACCTGGCGATTTGGTATGAAAAGTACGGCTTCCAGGCGCGTATTGCCCATAATTATCGCAGTGAGAAGTTTATGTGGATAGTCAACAAAGACCCATATAAATTTGCTCGTTATCAGGCACCCACTCATTATTTGGATGCTTCGGTAAGTTATGACTTTACCGACTACTTAACGGTATCGTTGCAGGGTACTAACTTAACGGAAGAGCACCAAGAGCAATATCTGCAGTGGGAAGACCTGGTCGACAAACGTTTTTACAATGAACGTCGTGTAAGTTTGGGTGTTCAAGTGAAAATGTAAGCTTCCTGAACCAAAAAGCAGATAAAGGCCAGTTCTCCCCAGCGCCTTTATCTGCTTTTTTATGTCTTGAGATAATTCCTTGTATCTTGCAATAGATCAGGTTCACTAACATTTGAGGTAGCTTAAAGATAAACCGACCATCAATGTGGGTTGATGTAAAAAGAGAAGTGGTTAGTCGAAATATTTATTGAGCGCTTCGCGAATGGAAGCAAAGGCAATTTCGTCACTGTTGTAGCTAGCCTTATCTATCCAGCGATAAGCGCGTATTTCCTCCTGTTGAATCAGCATATCAGGTGCCTCAGCAAGCTCGGCAGTAAAAATGCTATCACAGGTAGAATATGTCACCTGCCCGAAGGGGTAGCGATTAGGCAAGCTATCTAAATAAAGCCAGCTATTGATATCGATACCCAACTCTTCATTAATTTCTCTGGAAAGCGCCTGAGTTAACGACTCTCCCGGGTCAACGAAACCTCCGGGAAGATCCCATAACCCTTTTCCCGGTTGTCTTTGTCTTTGGGTCAGCAATATTTTGCCATTATGGATAATAACGGCAGCAACTGCCGATGCAACATTATGATAAAACGTAAAGTTGCAGGTCTGACACTGAAACAGTCTCGGACTGCGCTGCGGCTCTGCTGGTTGGCCGCAGTTGGGGCAAAAGGTAAACATGATTGTGAGTAATTATCGATTATTCAAAAGGCTAAGGATTGCTTGCGTTTGTCGTTGAAGCAGTTGTTTGTCTTGTCGAGACTCTACATTGACGCGTATCAAGGGCTCTGTGTTAGAGCTTCGCACATTGAATCGCCAATTGGCAAACTCCATGCTTAAGCCGTCCGTGTAATCACAGGCAACGGCTTTACCGATGTAGTGTTTCTTTAGCATGGCTAAAGCGCTTTTGGGGTCATCTACTTGCAAATTTATCTCGCCAGAGCATGGAAACTTACAAATCCTATCTGCAAGCAAATGAGATAATGGCTTGTCGGATTGCGCTAGAATTTCAGCGAGTACCAGCCAGGGAATATTACCGTTGTCACAATAGTAGAAATCGCGGAAATAGTGGTGGGCACTCATTTCGCCGCCATAAACCGCATTTTCAAGGCGCATCGTTTCTTTAATAAATGCATGGCCGGTTTTGCTTTTTATAGCTCTGGCTTCAGACCCGTCAATGATAGCAAGGGTATTCCAATAGAGCCGAGGATCGTGAACTATGGATTGCCCTGTGTCTTTACTCTGTTGGATAAAGTGTTCCGCAAGTAGTCCAACCAAATAGTAGCCTTCGACAAAATTGCCTTTTTCATCGAAGAAAAAGCATCGATCAAAATCACCATCCCAGGCAATCCCCATATCAGCCTGATTATCGATCACCGCATCGGCGGTCGCCTGACGATTTTCCGGTAACATAGGGTTGGGTACGCCATTTGGGAAACGGCCATCACTTTGGTAATGAAGCTTGATAAACGTATAAGGCAGTTTTTCTTCAAGGCTATCGATGATCCTGCCTGCGCCGCCATTGCCTGGGTTTACGACTAATGTTAAGGGGCGAAGCCTGTTTAGGTCAGTGAAGCTTAATAGTTTTTGTCTGTATTCCTTTGTGATACTCGCAGTAGAAAATGATCCCTTCCGATTTGAGTCAACCACTGTAAATTGGTTATGTTTAATCGCTTCTCTAATTTCTTCAAGACCTGTTCCTTGCCCAACCGGCTTGGAATTCTCCTTAACCAATTTCATGCCATTGTAGGAAGCGGGATTATGACTGGCGGTAATGCATATCCCACCATCAAGGTGCCAATGGGATACCGCAAAATAAATTTCTTCGGTGCCACACTCTCCAATGCTAATTATATCGACACCACTATCCATCAATCCTCTTGCTAGCGCTTCAAGCAACGATGGACCACTTAGTCGAATATCATGTCCCAGTACAACTTTTCTGGGATTCAATATGCTGGCATAGGCCCTACCTATCAGGTAGGCGAGATCTTCATTGATTTCATCAGGGTAGGTGCCGCGTATATCGTATGTTTTAAAACAGGTCAAAGAAATATTCATATGAGTCCATAAATGAGTTCAGATTGTAGAGTATTTCGAACTAACCGGTTATTCTGTGTATGCACAAAGTCAGGATTAGAGTTAACCGGAAAATCATAAATGATCTCGTGCGAACTTCTCAGATTCTAGTCCCGCTAATACTAAGTGGTATAGGGTGCTTGCTGGCGCGACATCGCTAAGTACTTGGCCATCGGCACCTCGCTGGTCGATGTAATATCCAGAGCCATTTGGATCGCAAAAATGCGTCATCAGGGCATCAATTGCCCGACTGGCATCTAGAAGATACCTGTGGATGTCTTGCTTATGATCTGATTGATGGTAATGTGCTTGTGCTAGACTGGCTTTAATCCATTCAGTTACGGGCCAGCATCGTTTTGTTGATTTAAGAATATGACCGTTCTTATCTACGGCATCGAATAATAGTCCGTCTTTGGGATCTAGCCCGATTTCTATCGCTTTATTGTATAATCGATCGCAATAATTATTTACCGGTGCTTGGGTAAGACGTTGGTATTGTCTTAATAACCAAACCCACTCCAGCATATGGCCGGGCTCGACAATATCCCCCATTTCATCATGTAACAGTGACCAGTCATTATTGAAATACTCCCTGAGGGTGCCAGATTGATGATCAAAAAATTGTGTTTCAAATAAGCAGTAAATTTCTCCAGCTTTAGCTAGCCACTTACCATTACGGGTGACGTCATAAAGAGTAATAAATGCCTCAAACAAGTGCATATGAGGGTTCTGTCGTCGATATTCACTGACATAATTACCTTCCATCCAACCGCCAGGACTACCTTTTAGGTGGGTATCTATTTGATTAAGTAGTTGATCGGCTTTTGCCAAAGCATTCAGATCATTGAAGACCCGGTAGCGCCAAGCATACGCGAGCAGAAAAAACGCAATATCGTACAAATCAAATCTGGGATCGATGATTTTATTGTCACAATTAAGAAGGTGGGCGTATAGTGATTGACCTTCAACATAGGCATGGGTATTGACATAATGCTCAAGCTCGGCAATTAAGGGTAACCCGTTATTTATCCACCCCTGTTGGTGCGCGGCGGAAAATACGAACATTTGCCGGGCCTGGACACGAACTCGTTTGTTTGTGGTCAAGTCTATATCGCCATCCGAAGTAAATCGTTCAATACTGCCACCTCGTTTATCCATACCTTTGGTAGCCCAAAGTGGTACGGACTTTTCTTTGAGCCAAGAGGCATAGCGCTTAATTTGTTGGTCGAGTTGTTCGCTCATATTGGATTACTTAACTCATTATTGTACTTATTCCTTTTTAATCATACACAAAAAATGAACCGGTTCAATTTTTATGTGGAAAATGTTTTTAGGGAGTTTTGTCAATTAAGGTTTTACAGCGGCAGTGCTGTTACGAATAATAAACTCGTAAGGTAAAATGTGTTCAAGTTGCTTAATTTTTTTATCGGATAATAAATCAAATAGCAGTTCAGCGGACTTGATACCTATTTTTTCCGCAGGTTGAGCAACGGTAGTTATGGCTGGTGAGAAATATTTGCAAACGTCGATATCATCAAATCCAGTGATTGATATATCCTCAGGGATTTTATAGCCCTTCTCTAAAAGACCTTTTATGGCTCCTATGGCCATCTCATCATTCATTGAAAAAATTGCAGTTGGTGGGTTATCCATGCGAGTGAAATACTCAGAGGCATTTAAACCTGACCAATAACAGAAGTCGCCCTCGACAAGAAGTTCCTCGTTAAATTCAATATCGGCTTCAGCCAGTGCTTTTTTGTAACCTTTCAACCGATCAATGGTATGCGGGTTGTCTTCCAGGCCTGTTATGACGCCGATGCGCTTGTGTCCAAGGGAGAGAAGGTGCTGCATTACACGATAGGAAGCGTCCACATTATCAATACGTACCGAGGGGTAGGGGGTGTTTTCACAAGAACTCGCGCTTACACTGACGATACCGTCCCGGGGCAGGGGGGAATCACCTTCCTTGTATGGGCGAAGGTTAATGATGCCATCAGCGAGCTTGGTCTCTACCATACGGATAAAGCTTTCTTCTCGTTTGGCAGTATCTCTGGTGTCACCAAGTAACACGTTATAACCCTGTTCGTGGGCTACCTTTTCAATACCACTAATAACCTTTGCAAAAAATAGGTTAGCAATATCTGGCACCAAAACCACAATCGTATTTGAGCGCTTGGCACGAAACTGCTGCGCCAACATATTGGGTTTGTAATTGAGCTTTTTGATAGCCGCTTCAACTTTGGCGTAACTTTTAGGTGATACGCTTTTAGGATCACTGAGAGCTTTAGATATGGTACCAGTGGACAGTCCCGCTTCTCTGGCTACGTCTCTGATAGTTGTCATTAATTAGATCCCCAAAATGGAATTTGAAATGGCTCTTAGGTACGAATATAAATCGCTTTAGTTCGTTTATTTTTACAATTTGTTTTAAATATTACTAGCCTTGTTTGCATTTAGAGGTTAAATTAAAGTAAAAATGAACCGGTTCATATTTTAAGTTGTTGTTAAAGTCGATATTATCCAAGATAAGAAACCGGTTAGAAAAATAACAAAGAAGAATTCCATATGATTTTGACCAGCATAGATGTTGCTGTGATTCTTGGCTACTTGGTTGCAATTATTGCACTGGGTATCTGGGTTTCGAAGTTAGCAAGCAAGAATATTGACGGTTATTTCCTGGGAGGTAATCAGCTCAAATGGCCTTACCTGGGCCTTTCTAATGCCTCAGGTATGTTTGATATAAGTGGTACCATGTGGATGGTGTACCTGCTGTTTATCTATGGCTTAAAGTCGGTATATATTCCCTGGCTCTGGCCTGCCTTTAATCAAATATTTCTCATGGTGTTCTTATCGATATGGCTGCGTCGCTCCGGAGTAATGACAGGTGCTGAGTGGATAACTTTTCGCTTTGGCGACACCATTGGCGCTCGGTTGAGTCACATGGTTGTTGTTGCTTTTGCTCTGCTGAGTGTACTTGGATTTCTCGCTTATGGGTTTATCGGTATCGGTAAATTTGCCGCCGTCTTTTTACCGTGGGAGCTTTCTTCTAATCCACAACAAAATGAAATTTACTACGGCCTGATCATGACCGGACTTACCATGGTTTATGTGGTTAAGGGCGGTATGGTTAGTGTTGTATTTACTGAAGTGCTGCAATTTATCATTATGACAGTAGCCTGTATTGCCATCGGTATTATCGCTATGCAGCAAGTCTCACCGGAAATGTTAGCGAAAGTCACTCCTGAGGGTTGGGATGAGATGAGTTTTGGATGGACTCTCGATCTTGATTGGCGAGGAATAATGGACAGCGCTAACCAAAAAATAATTGATGATGGTTGGTCACTGTTCTCGGTATTTTTCATGTTGGTTCTGTTTAAAGGAATTTTGCAGAGCATGGCTGGGCCAGCACCAAATTTTGATATGCAGAGAGTGCTGTCGGCTCGCACCCCAAGTGAAGCCGCAAAAATGAGCTGGTTAGTTAACCTGGTCTTGCTGTTCCCCCGCTATATGATGATCACCGGATTGACGATTCTAGCTCTGGTATTTTTCTCGGGTGAATTAAACGCGATGGGCGAAAATGCTGACTTTGAGCAGATACTCCCGTTCGCCTTAGCAAACTACATTCCAGCGGGATTGCTGGGCCTTGTGATCGCGGGTTTGCTTGCGACCTTTATGTCAACTTTTGCGGCAACAACAAATGCAGCGCCAGCCTATGTAGTTAATGACATCTACAAACGCTATATCAATCCAAACGCGAGTGAAAAAACATATGTTTACTTAAGCTACATCGTTTCAACCTTATTCGTTGTGTTCGGCACATGTATTGGGCTTTTTGTTCCGAGCATTAATGACATCATCATGTGGTTGGTATCTGCACTGTATGGCGGTTATACAGCGGCTAACCTGTTGAAATGGTATTGGTGGCGATTTACCGGTATGGCCTATTTTATCGGTATGCTCACCGGTATTGTTGCCGCATTTCCGATGATGTTTACTGATTTATCGCCTCTGTTTGGCTTCCCAATTCTGTTCTCTGTCTGCTTCGTCGCGTGTGTAGTGACCAGCCTTTTAACCCGATCAGATGACATGGACGTGTTGATACGTTTTTATCTTAAAACTCGACCCTGGGGTTTATGGAAACCTGTATTAACAGAGATTCAGAAAACTCATCCGGCTGTGAAGCCGAACACCGACTTTAAGCGAGATATAAGTAATTGTGCTGTGGGCGTTATCTGGCATACGGCGTTGACTGCTGCACCAATTTTTATGGTAATCCAGTATTGGGATGAATTTGTGATCGCGTTGAGTGTTATTGGTATCACATCTATATACCTGAAGTTATTCTGGTGGGATCGATTACAAGATTATCCTGTGATGATTGATTCAGGCAACCGGGTTGGTGAAGGCGGTAAAAGTGAAGAGCTAAATCATGCATATTTTAATTCTTTAGCGGCAAAAACCGTCGAAGATAGATAAAAGTCATGAGTAATCAAGTGAATGTTAGAAATTAAGAATTGAGTTTAGTCATGCTAGAGAAGAAAAATGCCTTTGAATCGCGCTTACTCGCTTTGCAAGAAGCGCATCAAAACCTGCTGGAAAAAATAAACAAACCGCAACCAATTGGAAATGGTATTTACCAGCGCTGGCGTAACCCAGTTATTACGCGTGAACATGCGCCTTTAAATTGGCGTTACGACTTAAATCCAAAAACTAATCCGTTTTTAATGGAGCGCATCGGCGTAAATGCAACGCTAAACGCTGGAGCTATCATGTTCAATGGTAAGTACACCATTGTCGTCCGTGTTGAGGGTAATGATCGCAAGTCATATTTTGCTGTTGCTCAATCTGATAATGGCGTTGATAACTTTAAATTCTGGGAACGTCCAATCACCATGCCAGAAACGACAAATCCAGACACTAATGTTTATGACATGCGTTTGACTGCTCATCAAGACGGCTACATATACGGACTATTTTGTACTGAACGCAAAGATCAAAACTATCCTGATGATACTAGTGCCGCTGAAGCACAATGTGGGATTGCCAGAACTACTGATTTGATTAACTGGGAGCGCTTACCGGATTTAATCACTCATTCCGGTCAACAACGAAATGTGGTATTGCACCCAGAATTTGTTGAAGGGAAATATGCGCTTTACACGCGTCCACAAGATGGGTTTATCACCGTTGGCGGCGGTGGTGGCATAGGTTGGGGATTGACAGAGTCCATGGAGCAGGCCGAAATCACTAATGAGTCTATTATTGACGAAAAGTTTTACCACACCATATCTGAAGTCAAAAATGGCCAGGGACCTGCACCGATTAAAACTCCTGCAGGTTGGGTTCACCTTGCGCACGGCGTGCGTAACACAGCTGCCGGTTTGCGATACGTTTTATACGTCTTTATGACGGACTTAGAAAAACCCTGGGAAGTGATTCACAAACCTGGCGGACACTTTATTGCGCCGCAGGGTGAAGAGCGCGTAGGTGATGTGTCTAATGTCACCTTTGCTAATGGTTGGGTTCGTAACAACAATGATGAGGTTTTTATTTATTACGCCTCATCGGATACGCGATTACATGTAGCCACGACCAGTGTTCAACAACTAATCGATTATTGTCTAAATACGCCAGAAGATGGTTTACGTTCCGCGAAATCAGTGCAGGCACTCAACCAACTAATCGATGCTAATAAGCAATTGGGGTATTAAGGTGTCTGCGACTCTCACGACTGAACATATCGCAGAAGAGCTCAACCAGATTGGTTCATGGTGGTTGTCTGCTATGGATGACGCAAATAGGTTTTGTGGTGAGGTAGATGCAGAAGGCAGAGCTAATACCAATGCTAATGTCGGTGTGGTTTACTACAGTCGGATACTATGGTTTTTTGCAACTACCGCGCTTCACTATCAGAACCAGAGTGACAAGCATTCTTTATATCTTCAATATCGAGAGACCGCTGAGCATGTGTTTAAGTTCATCATCGAACATTTTGATGATCCTGTTGATGGCGGAGCCTTTTGGGAAATCAGTGCTGAGCATCAGGTTATAAATGGTAAGAAACAAACTTACGCTCAATGCTTTTGTATCTACGCATTTTCGGCTTATTTTGAGTTAACCCAAGAGCAGTTAGCAATCGATAAAGCCTTTTCTTATTTTGACTTGCTGCAATCTCATGCTCGCGATTTTGAGTATCGTGGTTACATCGAAGCATTAGATCAGCGGTGGCAACCTATTGATGATTTTCGTTTGAGTGAGAAAGACCTGAATGCTCCTAAAAGCATGAATACTCATCTACATGTTCTTGAAGCTTTTGCCCATCTGCATAAGGTTGCTCCAAGCGAGCGAACAAGGGAAGCATTGGTTGATATTATTGATGTGTTTGTTGACCGTATTTGTTACGCCGATCCCGTATCAGTACACCATTTCCATTTGAATCTCTTCTTCGATAAACATTGGAATTGTATGTCTGACGCGATTTCGTTTGGACATGATATTGAAGCGAGTTGGTTATTGTGGGAAGCGCTGGAGATACTTAATTCTAACGAGCTAATGAACCGATATCGTCTAGTCGTACTGGGGTTAGCTCGCTCCAGCCTGGATAAGGGGATAGGCCTTTTGGGGCAGGTGTGTGATGAATACCGACATAGTGCGAATTATCGAGATGAAACCAGTTACTGGTGGGTTCAGGCAGAAGCGATGGTAGGGTTTCTCAATGCTTTTAAACTAACCGGTGATGCTGCTTATCTGCACGCAAGCCAAGCCATCTGGCAGTTTATAAATGATTACCATATAGACAAGGCTCACGGTGAGTGGTTCTGGACTGCAACCAAGGATCAGGCGCCAGAGGATAAGAATCCGACTTATAAAGCTGGTTTTTGGAAAGGCCCATATCATAATGGACGAGCCATGATAGAAGTTGGCCGTTTGTTGTCAAAAGTTCAGGCAAGTTAGTGGGGTTCCTGTGAAGTTAAATGCAAAACGACATAAATGGATATTCAGCAGTTTGTTTTCTGTTGCGCTGTTTGCTTCAGGGGCTCATGCCGAAGGTTTTGATAACTTTATTGAACGCCGCGGACATAAGCTTTTTAATGGTGAAAAGGAATTTAGGTTTGCCGGTATTCATGCACCGGAATTGCATCGCATTGAAGATGATAGCCGAGGCGTATGTAAGGCCGATCGCCGTGGTTGGGGGCAATATTTCAAGTGGCCGACCAAAGATGAACAGGAAAACTGGATCATGGCTTTGGCAGACAGCGGCCATAAAGCGATGCGGATTTATGTTTTATCAGTAGAACACCCCGACGATAAAGTCTGTGGTCGAGAAACTCATATTTTAAAGCCCGCAAATCCTGATGGTATGCCGCGATTAAATGAGCGAGCAATGCAAGTGTACGACCAAATGATCGCACTGGCTGGTGAACATAAGTTACGCTTGATTTTGCCATTTATCGATCACTGGCAATGGTGGGGAGGTCGCGAACAATTGGCGGCATTTTATGGTGAGTCGGCAGATGATTTTTATCGCACCGATTCTAAAACCTACCAAGCATATCAACATATCATCAAATCGGTTATTACCAGGAAAAATACCATCAATGGTCTGCATTATTATCAGGACAAGACCATCATGGCGTGGGAGACTGGTAATGAGCTAAAAGCCAGCACTGAAGCGTTTGTATCGGCAACGGCTGAATTAATTAAATCGCTGGCGCCAAAGCAGCTCGTGATAGATGGGACGTATTTGTCGATATTGCCGTCCTCATTGGAGGATCCTAACGTTGATATCATTTCAAATCACTTTTACACCGTCAATGACAACAACAAGCCAGAAACTGTTGAGCAGGATTTGCAAACCATAAGTGGTAAGAAGGTTTATTTTCTTGGAGAGTTTGGTTTAGAAACGGTTGATAACTTAAATGCCGTCATGCAGGCTGCGGTTCACACGGAAGTTAATGGTGCCAGAACAGCAGGTGCCTTTATCTGGGGCTTCAGAGGTCATCGTCATAACGGTGGTTTTTATTGGCACAAAGAAGGGGATAGCGGCCATTACAGCTACCATCTTCCGGGTTTCAATGAAGGCGATGATAATAATGAGATTGCTGTTGTCAATTTAGTGCGCAAAGCACAAGCACAAATGGCCGGGTTGGATGAAGCACCTGCATTGCCCTCTCCTCGGGCACCTAAATTGCGATTTGTTGATGAAAATTTCAGTGTTGCTTTTATGGGAGCGCCATTAGGACGAAGCTATCGTATCGAACGTCGACAGTTAATTGAATCAGGTAGTACTAAGTGGCATGTCATTGCCAAAAACCTTTCAGATGGTAAGAACCGGTTTGATCCAAAAGTTGATCGCTTGTTTACCGATACCGAAGAGCTGAAAGAAGGCGGCAAATATGAATACCGGGTAATTGCTCAGAATGAATCTGGCGTTTCAAGCGCTTCTAATATTATCGCCATCGAGGTAGTGGATGGAAAAGCTAAAATGCTGGCACAAAATCAGTTTGTTCAGGTTGATGGCACACAGTTTTTAATTGGTGGCAAACCTTATTACTTCTTGGGCACTAACTATTGGTATGGCCCACTTTTAGGAGCCAATGCTCAAGGACGTGAGCGGTTAATTCAGGAATTGGATCATCTACAAAGTATCGGGATAAACAACCTTCGGGTGTTAGTAGGCGCTGAAAAAAGCGATTCATCGTCTGTGATTCAACCTGCCTTGCAGACAAGACCTGGTGAATATAACGAATCGTTGTTTAATGGTCTGGATTTCCTGTTAGCTGAGATGGCAAAGCGCGATATGTATGCCGTTTTGTATCTCAATAATAACTGGATTTGGTCTGGCGGTATGTCCCAATATTTAAACTGGTTTGGTTATGGCGATGTACCAGATCCGTTTTCTGAGGAGCATGACTGGCCGGATTACATGGCTTACTCCCAACAGTTTTATAGTTGTAAGGCGTGCGTCGACGCATACCATCAACATGTCAAAACCGTTATATCCCGAACTAATCAAGTAACTGGCATTCCATACAATCTCGACCCAACGATAATGTCCTGGCAGTTGGCAAACGAACCCCGGGTTTTTAACGTAGAGAATCAAGAAGCTTTTAACAAGTGGGTAAACGACAGTGTGGAACTCATTGAAACGCTTGCTCCCTATCAGCTAATTTCCACGGGGTCTGAAGGCGAAGCTGGTAGCACTATGAGTCTTAAATTATTCGAACAGAATCACCAAAACAATAATATCGATTATTTGACGATGCACGTATGGCCAAAAAACTGGTCGTGGTACGACGCTTTTTCAGAAAATCCAGATATTGAAGCGGCACTAGAAAAAACCTTTACCTACATGGATAAACACCTTGCCGTGGCGAAACGCTTGAACAAACCGATTGTCATGTCTGAGTTTGGGTTTCCCAGAGAAAAAGAAAGCCTGGCATCAATGTCCTCCGTCGCCCAGCGGGACGCCTATTTTCTAAAAATTTTTGACCGGTTAGTTAAGGAAGCTGATTCATCTGGTGCTTTAGCTGGTTTAAATTTCTGGGCTTATGGCGGATTTGGGAAGGCCAATATTGAAAATAAGGGCAAATGGCAACCTGGTGATGATTATGTTGGCGACCCCGCGCAAGAACCTCAGGGATTAAATACTGTATTTGCCAGCGATTCATCGACTCTTGAATTGATCAACCAAACAACTCAAAAGCTAAGTAAACATTAGCCTTCTAACGTTCAATTCCTCATTAAAAACTAGCATCTGTGTTTTTTGACAGACTCTCTAGATGGCGGATGATATGACTGTCCCGATAAACAAAGGGCACTAATATTCTTTCAACATAATGGAGAAGCTAAATGTCAATACAGCAATTACGACTTAGCGTACAAGGTACTCTTTTGAGTGCACCTGAGCTGTCTGTATTAGGCCGCAACTTTCAGACTCAAGACGATAAACTCGCTGAATTAGCGGAAGCCTTTATCGACAATTCAATAAGGAATATGTCTGAAAACAGTGGTGGTAATTTCGAAAGCCTGTTTGGAGCTGCAATAAGGTCGATTAGCACCATCAATCGAGAGGTTGATAACATTATCGAATATCTATCCGGTGAATATGAGCGAGAGCACTTTTTGATGTGCCTTCGCACCAAAATTCGTATTCGAGAGGGCAAGGACCCATTACAAAGGTTTCTCGCGCTGAAAGACTCGATGCCTGTTTCACAGCGGACGGATGAACTTGTCGATTCTTTATACGGAGGTCTGAGAGACTAAATATAACTCCTAAAGGTTTACATTACTGGCAGGGATGCCAAAACACACACACCCTTAAATAAAGGAAGGCAGATTTCTGCCTTCCTTTTTTTCTGGCATGGTCTTGCCACGACCAGAATTCATTCAAGCTGAAATCGAGGAGAAAACACATCCTTAAACCCGATGTTCTATGCCTCACAAATGAACTAACCCTTCTTAAAGTTCATATTTGACAAGATCTTATTTGCCCTCAATCTGGTCATAAATGAACGACCAGAGGGATCAACATGCACTTTATTGCTTACTATCGGGTGTCTACCCAGCGACAAGGACTTTCAGGACTAGGGTTGGAGGCTCAACGTTCGGTTGTCGAGGATTACATTCATCGGCAGAGTGGGGTATTGCTTCACCAATATACCGAAGTGGAGTCAGGGAAGAAGGATGATCGACCGCAACTGCTGAAAGCGCTGCAGCATTGTCAGTTAACCAATTCAACGTTGGTGGTATCCAAGCTAGATCGTTTAAGTCGCGACCTGCACTTTTTATCGACGGTGATGAAAAGTAATATTCAGTTTGTCTGCTGTGACCAACCCAACAGTGGCACTCTTGTGCTGCAAGTCTTAGCTGCCGTCGCAGAGGAAGAGCGGCGAGCTATCAGTGAACGCACCAAGTTAGCGTTGGCAGCCGCCAAAAAGCGCGGCGTAAAATTGGGCAACCCGAACCTTGACCAAGTTCGCAATACCTGTATGAAAAAGGCACGCATTGTGTGGCAGCAAAACAATGAAGATTTTAATAACGCGATTATTCCCGTGATTGAAAATATCCAACAGCAAGGCATCACAAGCTATCTGGGGATATCTCGTGAACTCAATCGACTTGGTTTTAAAACGCGCTACGGCAAGCGCTTTTACTCCACTACCGTGCGAAATATATTGGTGGCTCGAAGCTCTCAAACCGATACATAAAAAGAACGCAGGCAAAAGCTGAACTTCACCACAGGCGCCAGATTGTCATAACCGGTGTCGACAATCTAATTGGCTTACGCTCACTTGTAAGCCTGCATTCAATACTCACTAGTAAGTGCGGCCATTAAAACATCAAACATCGAATTTCCCCAAAAAGTATCGTTTGTACTTCATTAATCATGAACTAATTACCCAAAATTAATTCTGGAGCCTTATCCTGCTTCTGCTTTATGTAGTGGCGCTCGTCCAGACATAACCTCAGGATATATTTTGTAGCTAACTCATCATCTTCCTCTTTCACGGCTTCCAAGGCGTCCTCAACAGTCAGTTTCAAATTGAGTAAGTGATTTGCCCAGGATTCAGCCTTTTTCTTGGAAATCCCGAATTGTTCTAACTCATCGTTCTTTACAGCGCCTGTTGCAAGCAGAATTGCCCAGGCGACTCGTTGTGTGCGGTTGTAATCACGCATATTAATCCCCGTTTTCTTTTACTTTGGAAACGATACAAAGCTAAAAGATTAATGTGCGGAGAAACGGCGTGTTCTGTGAGGGAGTTTTAAAAATAATAGACTGGATAGGCTGCCTGACAAGGACGCGAATTGGTCTTGCCACGACAAAACGTTAAGGCTACAAAGTTCCCAACGTGCTGTAGGTCAAATCATTGGGCGCAAGCATAAGTTAAAGGCCTGTCTGTCATCCTCAATTCCTCACAGAACAAGGCTTTTACTCAATTCTTCCCCCGCTGAATGTTGGAGGTGAAAATCCTTTAGAGGAAACTACCTACCTAAAAAAGGTACATAGTTTCTTCTGGAGCGCTTCACAGGAAACTATTTTTTGTCAATTATGACAAAGTCACCATTACCCAATGATTGATTTCTTGAAAGGTAAAAGGAAACGTGTTCGGTATTCTATTAACGTTTCGTTACCGCTATATTTGTAAATAAAGTGGCAACTGAAATATGAGAGCTAACGATTTGAAAGAGCCAACCAAGGATGTACTCAAAGATGCTACACCGTCTGCATTAAAAGCCGCGATTAAAATCATGGAATCGTGGTCCTGCAATCATTCACAGATGGCAATTATCCTGGGAATTTCCAATAGTTCGCTTCGTCGGTATCTCAAGCATCCAGAGCAAGCGCGTCTGAGTCACGACCAACAAACACGGCTGAGTTATGTGTTAAACATCTACCAATCGATTCGAACGATATTTAACAATCCAACCAACGTCGATAACTTTATGTCATTAAAGAACCACAATGGCTTATTTCAGGGCAGAGCACCTTTAGATTTGTTACTTGAGGGCAGTATTGAAAATATGATGGATACATATAAACACATCGACTCTATTGCTAATGGCCAATGGTAATTTAAAAAAAATATTACTCTAGATGAACAACTCTAGATGAATGAGTCTTAACCTGAACAGTCAGATGCATCTGATAGGTCTAGGTTAAATCTGACAGTGATTATTCACATAGTTGTTTGGTGGGATATGACCGCTTTGTGCCATTAGCAGTCTATTAGAGCATTCTAATATATGCTTGCATTGATTGTTTAAATAATTTCTGAAAGCTGAAAAACAACTATTTGATATGAGCAACTTACTCATAAGTCTTTAACAAATTTATTATCGAATTCATCGCTTCACTTGGTGTTAATTCACCTAATGTTATCGCAACATCGTAAGCAGTTTTTCCACTACCTCCTACATATGAGTTTGTCGTAGTTATGGAAGGGTTACCTCCATTTTCAAGAATAAACTTTACGAGAGCGGGGTTACCCGTTGTTACAGCTAGATGCAAAGCAGTCTGTCCACCTGAAACAAGATTTATATTTTCGTTTCTCATTAGCCCTAGAGATATTCCTCTAGTTACTCTTTGAGTATCAAGTTCATAACCTTCCTGATGAACCTGACACTTTGCGACATATAAGGCAGCTTTAATTAAACTTGGATCAGCACCAACATAAGCTTCAAAATCATGGGAAGCCAGAATATAAGCATATGACAAATTGGACATATAGTTATCGTAGGTTGATGAAACAGAGTTGCAAGAATCCCAATCTCCAATTGTGAAAGCTCTTTTAGCTATATTTAAATTACTGGTGGAATTGATGTAATACGTGGCGTGACCTAAAGCTAGGGTTAGTAATACAGAAGAAAATATTAATATAGATTTCACTTTGCTTCCTTCTAGTGCCTTATATTATATTTTTTGATGGTAAAAGCGATGACTGCAATTCGCTCACTGATCTTGCCCCATAAAAATGGACAGTTAATTTACGTTATCATGTTCAGCTTCAAAGTCCGAAGGACTTTTAAATCCCAGATAACTGTGTAACCGTTTCCGGTTGTAGAAGCACTCGATATATTCGAAGATATCGAGCTTGGCTTCTTGCCTGGTTCGATATCGATATTTACGAATCCGCTCCCGTTTTAGTGAGCCGAAAAAACTCTCAACAACGGCGTTGTCATAACAGTTTCCTCTAGCGCTCATGCTGCATAGAATATGGTGCTTCTTCAGCACATTCTGATAATCATCGCTACCATATTGAGCCCCTTGGTCAGAATGAATAATGACACCAGGCCCTGGCCGCCGTGTTGATATCGCCATTTCTAGCGCATTAATTGCCAGATGACGCCCCATGTGCCTGTCCATCGACCAGCCAACTATTTTGCGGGAGTACAAGTCCATAACCACCGCCAAATAGACAAACCCTTGCCTGGTTTGGATGTAGGTGATGTCCGACGACCACACCTGATTGGCTTTGTCTGCGACAAAGTTTTGGCAAAGTCTGTTTGGCGCAATATGAGAGTACATATTCTGCTGCTTAGCGTAGCCAGAATGACGAATTGGGCATCCTCGTAGCCGTGCCTGACTCATTAACTTCGCAACCCGGTTCTTGCCATAACGATAGCCTTGAGCGCGCAGCATTTGCTGGATGCGAGGCGCACCATAAACCCCTCTGGATTCTTCATGGATTTTCTCGATGCGCTTAGTCAGCTCGATGTTATCTTGCTTGGTCTTGCATAGTGGTCGACTTAACCAGGCGTAAAAACCACTGCGAGATACGCTGAGTACCCGACACATCATATCAACCGGATATTGCTTGCGGTGCCGCTTAATACAACGAAACTTTAATCGGACTCCTTGGCGAAGAACACCACCGCATCTTTTAAAAAATCCCGTTCTTTTTTGACTTTCTCCAGCTCTTTTTTGAGCTCGGCGATTTCTAGATTTTTGGTCGCGGTTGTGGCTTTAAATGCATCATCACCTTTTAGCCTGAATTCATCACGCCAACGTCTTAATTGGCGTGCACTGATACCTAGTTCATCACACACTGACTTGTCAGTCTTTCCATCTTCGGATGTTCTAAGTAAGGCCATCTTCTTAAATTCGGCAGGATATCGTTTGTAACTTTTACCTTTTGTCATAAACACCTCCTGTTGTATTCCTACAACAATTGTAGTGTGTCCACGAAAATGGGGTAAGTCGACACTACAGCCGTTCGCGACTGACTAATTTTCAATAAGTTACGTTATTTATCGCGACGTCGCAAACGTGCCTGGAACAAACCGTTTGCAGTTGCGAACATACACTGACTTTGAAATATAAAAGCCTTATTAAGTGGTGAGTATTTATTAGCTAAAATTTGTAGCGCAGCGAAACCGCGGCAACTGTCACGAACCCTACTTGAACTACTTTTCAGATACAAATCACTAAAGTTTGCCAAATTTTTTGTACAGAGTACCTACTAGTAATTCATCGTCATTCGAAGCATTTAAAAGCTCTTCTTTGCCAATACTTTGGTACTTCATCCAGTAATATGCTGCCCACTTTTTCATGCTCTCAATATCATTAGAACTACTATATTTTGCTTCTTTTCTGAAGCATTCCAGAACAGTTTCTTCTGAAAATTCAGCTCCATCATTTAGCGCTTTGATAAATACTTTTGCAGAATTTACTACTGGATTCATTCCTTTAGACCTAACAGTTTATTACTATTTTGATTTTACTGAATGACTGCTGTTCGCTCATAACGGCCTGTCACCGTTAGACTTTATTTGTACAACCACAATTTCATCATGTATTGTATTTTAACAATATTTTAAAACCATACGATAACATAAGTTCTTTTACGGTTTGATGTTAGTTGAATAAAAAATAACAAGGAAAGGCATGAAATCATTTATATCGCTTCTTTTCATATTCTTCTCATTTAATCTCTATGCTTCGACAGTTGGTGACTGCACAGGAACACCAGATGAAGCGGTAACAAAATTGCCTGAACCATTAAATAAATGGGGACAGTTAGTCTGTACTCCTTACGGTCATATTATTTCTAATAAAGAAGGTTGGATTTGGTCAAATCCAGGAAGTTACAGTCCAGTGATGATTCCATCACAGATGGTTCAAAGTAATCCTGAACCGTTGGGAAATAAATCGTATTTCACTAAAATTCAGTTGGTAAAATTGAATGGTACAGAAGCTAGTAATTCTATAAAAGTGTTCGAAAAGGGTTTCGATAAATCAGAACAGTCGCCTACAGTTTATTCACTTCAAGTAGCTTCGATTTCGGGTAAGGAATTAGCATTCCAATTTTTTGATTATGGTAACTCTAAATGGGGAATGTGGTGTAATAACGGGTGTGATCCTAATTCAAAATTTATGCTGTTAAATATGGCTGAAAAGCCTTAAGCCTTAAGCTTTAACGGCAGTTATGAGCGAACAGCGGTCATAGGATGGAATGCTGCATAATGGATATACATATTATTTTTACAAAATCCAAGGTAGTCATCTCAAAGACGCAGTATCTATCTTGGAGGGATATTCAGAGCGATTTCTCCGACTACATGGCATCGTTAGGTCCCTGGGATGAAGAAGCCGCTATTGATTGGCTAGAGATGGAGTATGAAAACTTAATCCCTTCAGCTAGGGAGCAAATAAAAAGCTTAATCGCCAGTGAAGACTTGGAAAATACTATAACATTTGCTTAAAGCAGCCAGGGGCTGTAGTGAGCGATCTGCAGTCATTAAGTTACCATCTAAAAATATGTGCTTTTATGGATAAGAGATTTAAATTAAGCAACAGTGAAATAAAGCCATTGGCAATAGGGTTTGGAGCCTGTATTGCCTCCGATATGATTACCGTCGACGGTTGCCAAGTTGGTTTTATGTATCGAGAGTCACCTATCAATGAGGTGGATAGCGGTTGGCGATTCTTGTCTGGCTTAGAGTCTCAAGATTACATGGATAATGCTAATAACCACTCTTTGTATGATATTAATACAGTCGCTAATTATGATCCCGACATCACTTCTTTTATTGAGCTGCCAATAGGTAGCCAATGTGAGAGAAATTCAGATGGTACTTTAGAAGAAATTAAAGATTAATTAAATTGCCGCATAGAGCGATCTACAGTCATTCAAAATCTTAAAAAGGGATGTTTATGCAATCAATGAAACTGCTAGCTGGTACAGTCATTTTTAGCATCATTTACCTTCTTATCGGCCCCCGAGATTTAGATGCTAATTTTCCTTATCTGGTATTTATTGAGGCTTGTCTCTTTTCTCTTATTATTTGTGCTTCACATACAATTCAGCGCAAAAAAATAATTCTTATATTTCCTATCCTAGCAGGGCTTATAAATCTGATCTTATTCGCTGTTTGGCCTTTTATTCTAGCTGTTCCATCATTGATTATTGAAGCATTCGATTTTTCGGTGGCAGTCAATTCGATGATTGGATTCGCTTTGTATTCTGCTATCGGTTCTATAGCGTTTTGTGCTTTAGTCGACCTAATGATCCAGCCAAACTACTTTTCTTATAAGGCTTATGTTTATACCGCCGTATTAAGTTTAACTGCTGGTATTCCTTTCCTTATATTTGAGAATCACTTTCTGGTTATTCACAAAATCATATGGTTTTGCAGTTTCTCGGCTGGTTTGGTTTTAGCAGAACAGCATAAAGAACCTGAGCCTATGTCACTTATTAAAGATAATTAGAATATGTAACCACTGGGAATAATTGCGTCTATTGCAGCAATCCGGTAATTTGGTAATCAGCCAGGGGCTGTTTAGAGCGAACTTGAGACATACGCCGACCAGGAGGTGCTAAGTGATGAGCAGGAAAACAATTATCAAATGGTCGACTAT
>NZ_SWDB01000038.1 GCF_005116735.1 Thalassotalea mangrovi
ATTCTCTGCAATCAAAGCCTTGTCTAAACGCCTTTAAATTCTCACTGAGTGAGCAATAATTTAATGGGATTGGTATATAACCAATGCTATAGCTGGGAATAAGCAACCCATTGCACCTTATTTTGTAAGGCTTAACCAAGGTCGGGATCTATCGCTTGTCGGTAAATCGTGTTAGATAGGGATTTTGTTAAATTAGCGCTTTGTCACCTAAAGTTGTACTGATAGAATAACCGGCAATTTTAATTCACTCATCAGTATGGATTTGTAGAGCAATGCGTACCAGTAAATATCTTCTTTCTACGCTTAAAGAAACTCCGGCAAGCGCCGAAGTCATCAGTCACCAATACATGTTACGGGCAGGTCTTGTTCGTCCTGTAGCTTCAGGTTTGTACACCTGGTTGCCGACCGGTTTAAAGGTGCTGAAAAAAGTAGAAAACATCGTACGCGAAGAAATGGACAAAGCCGGGGCGATTGAAACGCTGATGCCAATGGTGCAACCTGCGGATCTTTGGCAAGAGTCTGGTCGTTGGACCGATTATGGCCCTGAATTATTGCGTCTGGAAGACCGCCATCACCGTCCGTTCGTATTGGGCCCGACTCATGAAGAAGTGATTACTAAGCTGATTAGCTCTGAGCTTTCCAGCTACAAACAACTTCCGATTAACCTGTATCAAATCCAGACTAAGTTCCGCGATGAGATTCGCCCTCGCTTCGGGGTTATGCGCGGTCGTGAATTTTTGATGAAAGATGCTTATTCTTTCCACTTATCCCAGGAATGCCTGAACAATACGTATCAGGACATGCACAGCGCTTATTGCAATATCTTTGAGCGTTTAGGTCTTGATTTTCGCCCGGTTATCGCCGATACCGGTTCCATCGGTGGTGATGCGTCGCACGAATTCCATGTACTAGCGGATTCTGGCGAAGATGATATTGCCTTCAGTGATAGTAGTGATTACGCAGCTAACATTGAAAAAGCAGAAGCCCTGGCACCGGATACCGAGCGCGGCGCAGCAACAGCAGAGTTAACCAAGGTAGCAACGCCAAACGTTCACACCATTGAAGACGTATCGAAATTCTTTGACGTAGCAGCTAAAGACGTGGTGAAAACCTTATTGGTATTGGGTGAGCATGAAGAAGGTGAAACCGCGCCAGTCGTTGCTTTGGTATTACGTGGCGATCACGAGTTGAACGAAATTAAAGCCGAGAAAATTTCTGGTATTGCAGCACCGCTAACGTTCGCTACCGATGAGCAAATCAAAGCCGTTGCAAATTGCGACGCCGGTTCTATCGGCCCTGCTGGTTTAGCTATCGACATTATTGTTGATCGCAGTGCTGCGGTAATGGCCGATTTCATCTGCGGTGCTAACGAAAGCGGATATCACTATACCGGTGCAAACTTCGATCGCGACATCCATAATTACAAAGTAGAAGATATTCGTAACGTGGTTGCTGGCGACCCTAGCCCTTGCGGTAACGGCAAGCTAACCATCAAGCGTGGTATTGAAGTCGGTCATATTTTCCAGTTAGGCGAGAAGTATGCCGATGCCATGAATGCAGGGGTATTAACGGAAACCGGTAAAAACCAGACACTGACCATGGGTTGTTACGGTATCGGTGTTTCCCGTATCGTCGCGGCGGCAATTGAGCAAAACCACGATGAAAACGGGATTATCTGGCCTGATGCCATCGCGCCTTTCAAGGTCGTGATCATTCCAATGAATATGCACAAGTCGCACCGCGTCCAGGAAACAGCAGAGAAGCTATACGCAGAATTAACTGCCGCTGGCGTTGAAGTGTTGTTTGACGATCGTAAAGAGCGTCCGGGTGTCATGTTCAAAGACATGGAGTTAATCGGTATTCCTCACGCCATCGTTGTTGGTGAGCGCAATATCGATAATGCTGAGGTTGAATACAAAAACCGACGTAGCGGTGAAAAATCACTGATTGCCATTGATGAAGCGGTCAACTTCGTTTTAAATCAATAATCCCTAATCTTTAGTTTAAAGGGCGGTTTATAAACAACCGCCCTTTTTTTTACCTAAACTCCCGACTTATTTGTGCAAAGACTTATACCAATCCCATTAAGTTTGTGCACAACTCAGAGTTAGGGCAGAGGTTCATTTGCAACATAGATTTCATTGATATAGTCATTCTATATCAGAGCGTATTGACCTTTGCTGGCCGAATTTTGTTCAATTAAGTGCCTATTAATAGTGAAACTGTTGGGCCTATCAGCACACCTATTGTAAGAAACCGCACCATTGAATTCTACGAACAGCGTTTGTTTTGAATCTGGCCCGCGTTTTTTCGATTTACCGTACAATGACTCCCTACGGGTGAGATTTAATTTAATGTGATTGGTATTAGTCAACGGGTGCATAGAAGTGTAACGATGACAATTGCTCATCAATCAAAGCCAGCATCTGTCGGTAAGACGGCGACTGGGTATTGACATAATCGACGGAGAAGCGCTCCGCATCAATCCCCTCCGGTAAATCGCGGGGAAATGGGATAAGTTGATCTTCATTTTCCATCTCGGCAAACGTTTGCTGAATCGCCCTGGCGCTGCTTTCGTTTTGCGTCGCATATTGAGCTAAACGGGTACCGGCACGATCTGCGTATAAATCGACAAAACTAAAACCACTACCGCCTGAGTTTGAGTCTAACAATTCCTTAAATTCCCCCAGCGCAAAACCAGCATTGGCATCACTGAGCAATTGCAAAGCCATCGAGTAGATAAAGTGCTTTTGCAGGTCGTTGCGTTTTAACAGGGTGATACTGCGCTTGTGGTTATTGCGCATTACTTGTTGTTGACGGGATAATGGTTGCATCTTGCCGGTTACAAGAGCGAATTTATTAGAGCCAAAATACAAGGCCAGTGCCATCATCGCATCGCGATTTTCTTCAACCGCACGTCGCCCCTGTGCAAGGGAATTTTTAGTTGCCTCAGAGAATTGATGTTTGAGAAAGTACAGCAAGCTCTTGTCGCGTTTTGGTAATTGCGCGAACCCAAGTAAATTCTGGTAATAGTGCTGCACACTCTCCTGATTAACTCCGGCAACAAGCGAATTTTTCAGCGACAACAGATTGGCCAGTCGTCCGGTATCTGCCAATGAATTTTCACCCTGATCGATATCGATTTGCAGTTGCTGCTGATTGACGTTTACCTTTTGCACCATTTCCAGCAGTTCATAGTGTTCCGGTTTTAACTTATCACTAAGCAAGGCCATTGCGGTTTCAAACAGCCATTGACCATTTAATGTAAGGCGGCCAATGCCTGCCTCACCAAACACCAGACCACTTTCCGAGTCTGGCAAGGCCAATGAAAAGTTAAGATAAAGCTCAGATCTGAAGGGTTTAATGTAACCATAAAACAACGCTTTTGATGCAGACAGCATCACATTCGTGTCGATCTTCGGACTAAGCTTATTTGCCAGCATGCTCAAACTCTGCAGCTCACTATGAGTAAAAGTGTATTGCGATTTACCGCCTTGCCTAATTTGCCTGGCAGTGCGTTGTATTATTTGTTTTGCATCGGCGGCACTAGCGCTGGACAAGCGTACGCGCTGTTGTAGTTGTGGTTCGGTTTCAACCACCATAAACAACAGTATGATCGCTCCAAGCCCCATGAAAAGGCACAAGAATTTAATGAATTTGATAAAAAACGTCAATCGGGATCCCTGTTATATTACAGTTAAAATTCTGCCGGTGATCTTACCTTAAATGATTTTTATAGGTTAATACCAGCATAGATGGTTATTTCCAGCCATCCCAGCGATCCCAGTAAATGATGCGATTGGTCATTCGGGATAGATAATTGTTGAGCAGATAAAAAGTGGTCAACTCCATTGCTTCGCCATGAATGCAGGTCCAGGCAAAACGATGACAGTTATTTTTAATAAGATCGTACTTTTGATAGCTATATATTTGTTTCGCCGCTCGTTCTGCTGTTGCTGCACTCGCCAGCGCCTGTCCTTTGGAATCACAAGCGGCATAAATTTCCGTACCTGAACGCTCCATCAGGAAACGCTCAGGAGATATGGCTTTTACCAGGCCGTTGCCATGCAACTCAACAATTGTATGGCGATCAATCAAAATGCCGGTATGCTCAAGCACCCCACCCAGGCCACAACACAACAGCGCTCCAGGGCTGACTGTGGCGAAGATCTCCTGCTGTTTACCTGCCTTCGCGGTCTGCGTTGGGTATTTGCCAATACCACTGGCATATTTGTCCAACCCTTTACGGGTATGGCCATGAGCCGTTTTACGTTTTAATTCGGCCTGCCGGTTGCGTTCAGACAACTCGCCAACGGCCATAGCGGAAGCGGCAATAGCGGCACCGACCCAAACTAAAGGTAATACCATGGTGACGTCCTTATAAAACTTCATTTGTTATTGATAGTTATAAGAAATATTCAACGATTATGCTGAAATAAATTGTCAGAAAGTGTTGCAGTGCGTATGGTTGTACCAATCACACTAAGTTTGTGCACAACTCAGAGTTAGGGCAGAGGTTCAGTTACAACATAGATTTCATTGATATAGTCATTCTATATTAATGAAATATAGGGAAGTAAATGGGCCTCTGATAAACTCCCTACGGGTGAGTTTTAAAGGCGTTTATCCTGCGTTATTGATTTTGACAATGGAGCGACCATTCTTTGCAATCAAAGCCTTGTCTAAACGCCTTTAAATTCTCACTGAGTGAGCAATAATTTAATGGGATTGGTATTAACGAAACTGTACAACCTAAAAACGATGAATTTACCCGTGTCAGCCATGAAAACCTTCGAAAAATCCTCCAAACTCAATGCCGTTTGCTACGATATTCGCGGTGCCATCGCGACCGAGGCTAGACGCCTGGAAGAGGAAGGTCACAAAGTTCTGAAACTGAATATTGGCAACCCGGCACCGTTTGGGTTTCTGGCGCCCGATGATATTGTCCGCGACGTGATTCATAATTTACCAACCGCACAGGGCTACAGTGAGTCCCAGGGAATCTATTCGGCTCGGGTAGCGGTTATGCAATATTATCAACAGTGTGGACTTAAAAACCTCAACGTCGATCATATCTATATTGGCAATGGCGTCAGCGAATTAATTGTTATGGCGATGCAGGCGCTGCTGAATAATGGCGATGAAGTGTTGGTTCCAGCTCCCGACTATCCACTTTGGACAGCCGCGGTATCCCTGTCATCAGGAAAACCGGTTCATTACCGCTGTGATGATGCCAATTTTTGGTACCCGGATATCGACGATATAGAAAGCAAAATCAATGCAAATACCAAGGCACTGGTGTTAATCAACCCGAATAACCCTACCGGTGCGGTGTACCCACAAGCGGTACTGGAAAACATTCTCGCATTGGCGAGAAAACATGGTCTCATCGTTTTTTCCGATGAAATCTACGACAAAGTATTGTACGACGGTGCCGAGCACATCCCGACCGCGAGGCTGAGCGAAGATGTGCTGGTCGTGACCATGGGCGGTCTGTCAAAAAATTACCGAATCGCCGGTTTTCGAGCCGGCTGGATGATGTTGACCGGTCCCCTGCTCCGTGCTCAGGGTTATATGGAAGGATTAAACATGCTGTCGGCGATGCGCCTGTGTGCCAATGTGCCGTGCCAACATGCAATTCAGACTGCCCTGGGTGGTTACCAGAGTATCAATGACCTGGTTAATGATGGCGGCCGCCTGAAGACGCAGCTCGATATTGCCCATCGGATGATTAACGATATTGAGGGTTTAAGTTGCCATAAGGCCAAAGGCGCGATGTACCTGTTTGTGAAAGTCGACGGTGAACGATTGCGCATCAGTGACTGTGAGCAGATGGTACTGGACATACTGCGTCAGGAAAAAATTCTGCTGGTGCAGGGTAAAGCTTTTAACCTCAACCAGGGCATTTATTTCCGCCTGGTCTTTTTACCGCACTCAGAAGACTTGATCGAAGCCATCAACCGCCTCAAACACTTTTTTAGCCATTATTCACAATATTAGATTGTTGGCAGCGTTCGACTAGCCTTATGTCGAGTTAGATGGGGCTATTTTGAGCCTGTCTTGCGGAGTACTGACCCGCTGGCGATAGACGAAAATTGAATCGATTGTTAGTTCCGGACACAATCGATATACCAGCGTCCCTGCAGGCATCCATGTAATAACCCCTCCCTTTCCCCCATCCATGGTGCGGGAGGATAAATACGTCCGTGTATAAAAAAAGCACCAAGACCGCAATCTTTGGTGCTTTTACAGTTGGGACCGTTTAGATGGATACCCCGCACGGGATATCCAGTCAAATAGTTACAGAGTGCCGCGTTCCATTTGGTTTAATTCGATAGACTCGAATAACGCCTGGAAATTACCTTCACCGAAACCAAAGTCACCTTCGCGCTGGATCATTTCAATGAAGATCGGGCCAAAGATATTCTTGGTAAAGATTTGCAGCAGATAGGTATTTTCTTTCTGGCTATCAACCAGGATTTGATGTTCCTGAATACGCTTTTTGTCTTCTTTGATCCAAGGGATACGATCGAATACATCATCATAATAAGACGGCGTAATATTCAGGGTGTCGATGTTCTCGCGTGCCAGTTTATCCAGTGAACCCACCAGGTCTTTAGTGATAAAGGCAAGATGCTGAACGCCAGGGCCATTGTATTCATCCAGATACTCATCGATCTGGTTGTTGCTGGTACCCTTGCCTTCATTAATTGGAATGCTGAAGTTACCGCAGGGAGATTGCAACGCATAAGAAACCAGCGCCGTCTTTTGACCCTTGATGTCAAAATAACGAACTTCACGGAAACCAAAGACTTCTTTATAGAAGTTGGCCCACTTCTCCATGGTACCCTGGTACACATTATTGGTCAGGTGGTCGATAGCAAGGAAACCTTTGTCTTCGACCATGTTGCGCTCACTTTCCGGCAGCAACTCAAAATCATTCTGATAAATGCTACCCTTGTCACCCCATACATCAATGAAGTAAATCAGGCTGTCGCCGATACCATAGATGGCAGGATATGGCAGATCTTTATTGGTCGCATCTGTCGCTGGTTTTGCACCACGACGCACTGCTTCTTCAAACGCAAATTGCGCGTCTTTTACGCGCCAGCCCATCGAACAAATTGCCGGGCCGTGAGCCTTGGCAAACTCACTAGAGAATCCATTGCGCTCATTGTTCATCAAAAAATGAATGTCGTTCTGATTGTAATAAACGATGTCTTTGCCTTTAAACTTACGGACGCGGGAGAAACCAAACTCCTCAAATACCTTGTCCATAAAATCTGTATCTGGTGTTGCGTATTCGGTAAATTCGATGCCACATAGGCCAATTGGATTTTTAACTTCTGTCATAATTCTTCTCGATTAATAACCATGACTTGATTATTAATCGAATCGAGCACAGGAAAAAGGTTGCCCTGACGCGGCATGCAGGAAAATCGTAAATCAATTTGTACATCGATATCGGGTAAGATGTCATCACCTAGCCGCCAGCATTATAGCGGCGTTGCGAAAGGCCTGTAAGGAAATAATTACAGGGCAATTTGGCGATTATATGCAGTTGCGAAATAACCGCAGATCGGGGCGGCTGTAAGCTGTATGCTGTATGCTGTAAGTGCTGAGCTTTAAGTTGGCTAGAAACAACAAAGCCAGCCGTTGACGGGCTGGCTTTGCTTCAAACGCATAGCGATTTAAGGGTTATCGGCTCTGGCGTTGTGCACGAGGACGACGCTGCTGAGTGATAACCGGCGCATCAGATACAGATATTTCCAGGGCCTGACGACGGACACGCACTTTACGCAACTGGTTATAAGCTTCTTTCGGCATGCCTTTTGGCAACTGTACAAAGCTGTGACGGTCATGCAGGTTAATCTGACCAATATAGGCACTGTCCAATGAAATTTCATTAGCAATTGCACCTACGATATCGCCAGGTTTGGCACCGTGCTCTTTACCCACTTCCAGGCGATAGGTTTGCCAGTCAATGTCCGAACGGGCTCCCTGGCTGCGACGACCTTCACCGCGCTCACCACGACGTTCGCCACGTTCACCCCGATCACGACCTCTACGTTCATTGCGATCGCGTGATCGACCTTCTCTGTCAGCACGCTCGCGACGTGGTTTCGGATCTTCTTTTGGTTGGAACGGTTGTTTCAACTGGGCGTTGTATAACAGAGCTGCCGCTAACTGTTCCACGCTAAGCTCCGATTCCGAAGCCATAGAGCTCAGGATCTCAACCATATTATCCAGTTCAACATTAGCCACTGTTTCAACCAGAGACTGACGCGCACGTTCAATACGGCGCTTGCCAATTTCCTGAATGCTCGGCAACTCAAAGGTGTTAATGGTACCAGATGTGGCACGCTCATAATGACGAAGCAGGTACATTTCCCGAGGGCGAACAAAGGAAATCGCTGTACCTTCACGACCGGCACGACCGGTGCGGCCAATACGGTGTACATAAGATTCGGTATCACCCGGTAAATCGTAGTTCAAAACCAAATCAATACGCGGAATGTCCAAACCACGGGCAACAACATCGGTGGCAATCATGATAGAGATTTTGCCGTTTTTCAGCTGCTCAACGGTACGTTCACGTTGTGCCTGATTCATATCACCATTCAGGGCTGCACACGGATAACCAAGTCGCTCCAGTTGTTCTGCAACGGTGATGGTGTCATTCCGAGTGCGCACAAAAATCAATAACGCATCGTAATCATAGGTTTCAACAATACGCTCAACAGCAGTATTTTTGTTGATACCAGTCACTTTCCAGGCCAACTGGGTAATGTTGGCTTTCTGCTTCTTCTCTGCGGCAATTTTCACATGCTCAGGATCCACCAGGAATCGATTGGCAACCTTGCGGATTGCCGGCGGCATCGTCGCTGAAAACAACGCCATTTGTGTTTCCTGTGGCAGGTGATCAAGAATCCATTCGATGTCTTCCAAAAAGCCCATGTTAAGCATTTCGTCGGCTTCATCGAGCGCACAGAAAGAAATATCATTAAGCTTGAGAGTCTTGCGACGCAGGTGATCCATTAATCGCCCTGGGGTACCGACAACAACCTGGGCGCCTTTTTCCAATTGCGATAATTGTGGACCATAAGACTGGCCACCATAAAGTGTAGCGATACGAAGTCCGCGCATGTTGGCGGAAAACTCCTGCAATGCTTCAGCAACCTGAATCGCCAATTCGCGTGTTGGCGCAAGTACCAGCATCTGTGGCTTACGGATACTCACATCGATATTCGCCAAAGCTGGCAAACCAAACGCGGCGGTTTTACCGGTACCCGTTTGAGCTTCACCCAATACGTGACGGCCGGCCATCAGTGGACCGATGGTTTTTTCCTGGATTGGCGTTGGATTCTTAAAACCAAGCTTTTCCAGGGACGAAAGGATAAATTCAGGCAAGCCAAGGGCTTCAAAGCCGTTTTCGGCATTGATAATATCAGTCATTAAATTGTCTTCTCAGTAGGCAGGCAAGGCCTGCAAAATAAAAGAGGAAACCACCGGAAGACTTATGGCACGTAAAAGAGCAAAGTAGAATTATGCTCGGCAAGTCAGTTGGCGGAAAACCCCCAATCCCAATCCAGCCCCGCTAAATAAAAACACTGCATGGCTATGTAGCGATGACAGTAACAGGCTGGAACAAATTAGCCGCGCATGTTACCTTGTCGGCGGATAAATGCAAGAAAAACCGAACAAAAATACCCCATTTGTCGGTAAAACTTACATTTTTGCAACGATTTATCGAAATTATATCATTACGTTTAGAAATTACGGTGAATCGGTTATCGGCTTGATCATGGCTCGGCCAATGGTGTTAGCATCGGTTCCGAACCAGACACTATTGTCCGGTTGATGATAGAACATATAGCGAATGGTGCCCGCGCCACTGGGGATATCAGCGGCGCCGATAAAGGTTTCCTGGCGGGTATCAAAAATTCGCAATTGATTGGGGCTGGTGCCGGTGACCGCAACCCACAGGCGCTGCTCGTTATCCATCGCCGAACCATATAAATTTGCCTGATGCTTTTCCGCAACCTGCCATTGTTTAAACGCTTGTGTGTCTTTGCGATAACGGCTTACATACCCTAGCTCATGATCGAGTAGCCAAATCTGATTTTTATCATCAATTTCCAGCCGCCGCGGACGCTGCTGCTGATGGGGTAAGGCATGCAGTGAGAATTGCAGGGTTATGGCGTCTACACGAGCCAGTTGGTTGGTGCCAAATAAGACTATCCAGGGGTTATTGTCGCCGTCAATCTTTATTCCATAAGGGCGAGACTGGGGTAATGGCGAGTCCAACAACTTGACCTGACGCGACTCAACGTCGAGGAAACCGATTTTATTACCCCACTGCGCGGTAAACCAGATATTGCCAATGCTGTCGAACACCAGGGTATGCGGATCGATAGGATTTTTCGCCGGCATATCAATGCGCTCGATATCACCGTTGGCCGGGTTGATCCGGCCGATATGACTATTGCGATTTCCCGCATACCAGATGAAGTCTTGCGTATCGATGATCAAATTGTGAGGATAGGTGCCATCAGGCAGCGAATATTTACGGAACTTTCCGGAGTTGGGGTCAAGTGAGGCGATATAGTTGCCTGACTGACCACAAAACCACACCTTACCCCGGCTGTCGAGCGCCGGATCGCGAGGACGGGTATCGGCCCAGGGAACCTGCCATTCCTTGATATCAATCTTAACGGAAGACTTAACTGACGGCTTAACTGAAGGCTCTGATGTGATCCCGGGCAAAGACCAGAATAACAGCAGGATTGTCACCCAAATACATATTAACCTGTTCATTTTATTGCACTTTCAAAGCATACCTTGGAACAAAGAATAGCCAACTTTGCGATGCTATGCGAGTACACTGTACAAATCAGAACAGGTCAGAACAGGCCAGTACATTTTGCTGGCGAGTATACTGCGCTGGCCACTACAGTCGGCACCAGCGCAGAAAATGTCAATCCAGGTATGGGTCAGGCCCTAACTATCAATGTTAAAACTACCTTTTACGCCGCTGACATTCAGCCCGCCCGAACCATCACCGGTGATGGTCAGCCCGCCTGCATCATTAACGGTTATAGAACCTGAGCCATCATTAATGGTAACTTCACCTACCACGTGGAGAATGACCATTTCACCGGATCCATCGTCTACCTTCACATTGCCACCAATATCGGCAACTCGTAAAGAACCGGAACCATCATCCACATAAACGTCGCCACTGATTTGCTCTATCGATAACGAACCGGAAGAATCTTCGACATTCAAAGCCCCCTGAATGCGGGCAATGTCCATTGAGCCAGAGCCGTCTTCAATATCAAGATTACCATTGATGTCGGTAATCGAAATTTTTCCTGAGCCATCATCAACGATAAGGTTCATGTTCTTTGGTAAGGTCACCTTGACATTAATATGCGGTGAATCACCATTCCAAAAGCCACTGGTGCTGGCGTGATCAGCTATCAGTATTGCCCTATCCCCGTCTTGTTCCAGGGTAAGAGTGTAGTTTTTTTCTTTTGTGGTGCGTATTTCTGCACTAACGGTGATCTCGGTTGCACCTTCCAGGCCAACGACATTTAAGCTCCCCGCTCCGGTGTCAATGTCGAGAGTCGTTATCCCGGTAGCTGCTAGTTGCATTTCTTCATTTAATTCAACATCTGCCGACTGAGCACCAACATGGATGATGCAACCGGAAAGCAACAGTGTGGAAGTTAAAATGGCAGTAATCGCTTTATATTTCATGTCCCTGGACCTTTTTTATCATTTACTTGAATAATACACCGCTGTTTAAACAGCGCCCTATTTTGAGGAAGCAGTGATAGTGTACCAGTAATCTTCATCAAAATTCCTGGTTACAGATATTCAATAACCGGACCAGAATTAATAACATACTGATAATATTAATTTTTAAAGGGGTTCAACCGCATTTATGGAAAACAGACATGGGGTTTATTGGTGAGATCATCAAAATATGTAAGATTCACACCAACTTATCGCCATTATTACCACTCAGATTTCAAAGCAGCTTCATTGAAAATAATCGGTATTTGCTCCGACTGAAACATCAGTTGACTGGCCAGGATATCCGGAAATACACCAAGGGCAATGATAATCACGGTCAACATTGCCATCACCGTGGTGTGAGAAATGGTAAAGCTCCCGCCGCTAACCGCGACGGTTTGGCATTGAGTTACCGGAGGCTTAGCCAGAATACAAAAAATAATCGACAAGTAATAATAAAGCCCGATGCCACTGCCGATGATCAAGGCGGCGATTGCCCCCCACAATTGGTTTTCGATAGCAACGGTAAACAGATAAAACTTACCAATAAATCCCGCTGTTAGTGGTATCCCTGCCAATGATAAAAGTGCCAGGATCAGGCACGCACCATGTGCCGGACGACGCCAAATCATCCCTTGCCAGTCTCGCCAGTCATCCTGGTCATGAACGCCGTGCGCTTTAGAGCGACCCGCTAGGTAAATCATCAGGATTAAGGTCGCAAGAATATAGACGAGAATATAAAACACCCCGGATTTCAACGCCCAGGCAACAGATTGCTGACTTTGGATCGCCAATACGATAATCAGATACCCCATATGGGCAATGGATGAATAGGCTAGCAACCGTTTGATATTTTTCTGGGTCAATGCCAGCAGGTTACCCAATAGCATTGATGCGATAGCGATACTTAGTAGTAAAACCTGCAGGGTCTCATTGTTGAAAATCGCCGACACCAGCCAAAACTTAACTAATATCGCAAACATGGCGGCTTTGGATACGGTGGCTAACAATAAAGTAACCGGCATGGGAGCGCCCTGATAGACATCCGGAGTCCAGGTATGAAACGGCACCAGTGATAATTTAAAGCTAAACCCTACCATGATCAGGACCAGTCCTGCCTGCCCAAGCAAGCGCAGGTTCTGCTGCCCGGGCACCTGATATGCCAGGCTCAGTTCACCGGTAGCGCCATATACAAAGGCCATCCCTAGTAACATGATTGAAGACGCGGTGGCACTTAAGATCAAATACTTAAACCCCGCTTCCAATGTATGCTGGCGCAGGTGCAAATATCCAATCATCCCCACTAATGACAATGACAGTAATTCAAAGCCGAGGAAAACCGCGGCAAAATGATTCGCCAGAACGAGAATATTCGCGCCCAACACCGCCAACAGTAGTAACACATAGTATTCGTCATGAAACTCCACCGCAGAGCGCAGGTAGCCATAGCTGACCCACACTGCGACCAGCGTACAGGATAAAATCAATACTTTTAATGTTAACGAAAAAACATCAACGTAAATGAGTGGCGTGACGGCGGAGTTAACCTGGGTCATCGCTGGATAATGCGCAAATAAAGCCAGGAGAATCGCACTCATGGTAAAGAACGCAATGCCATGCTGTGATCGCTTTAAGGCAATCAGCAATAATTGCATGACAATGGCAAGGGAAAGTATGAGTTCAGGAGCGATGGCAATAAACTGAGCCAGTTTCATAACTTACCTCCGGTTACCGTGATATTGGCGGCAGGATAAATGGCTTCAAAGTGCATCAATAACGATTGCGGAAACAGCCCCAGATACAGTAACAACGCGAATAGTAATCCACACAATAGCCATTCATGGGCGAGCAAATCAGCAATCTGAACACCTGCGTGTGGCTTACCCTGAAAGCTACCCTGAAACAGGTACATGCCATAAATCGCAGAACCGATCATAGCCGTCGCTGCCAGCACAGTGGCGACAGGATGGGAGGCAAAAGTTCCGGTTAGGGTCATAAATTCTCCGACGAAATTCAGCAATCCCGGCATACCGAATGCGGCTGCGACAAACACCAGCAACATGCCTCCCATTCGCGGCGCTGATGCAAACAATCCTCCCATTTTACTCAATTCCCGGGTATGCAGGCGTTGATACAAAATTCCAGCCATGGAAAACAGCGCGGCACTGCTTAACCCATGAGCGACAATTGTTACAATCGCACCGTGATAAGCAATACTGGAAAACGAAAACAGTGCCAATGTCACAAAGCCCATATGACTGATTGAAGAGTATGCAACCAGGCGTTTGAAATCGGATTGAGCAAACGCCATCACGGCACCATAGATGATGGATATCACTCCAAGCGCAATGGCGATGGGTGCAAATTCAACGGTTGCTTGCTCAAACAGAGGCAGTACGAAGCGCATCAACCCATAAGCACCGGTTTTTAATAATACCCCTGCCAGCAGCACCGAGCCGGCGGTTGGCGCCTGGGTATGGGCATCCGGTAGCCAGGTGTGGAACGGAAAAGACGGTAATTTAACCGCGAACGCAATAAAGAAACCGAGCATGAGCCAGTATTGCAATGGCATAGATAGATTGAGGCGTTGCCAGTCGAAATAATTAAAGCTGATTTCGCCAAACTGTTGCTGATGAATAAACGCCATGATGATAATGGCGACCAACATCAACAGGCTGGAAACCTGTGTAAAAATAAAAAACTTAATCGCGGCATAGCGGCGATTTTCATGTCCCCAGATGGCAATCAATGCAGTCATTGGTAACAGCATGACTTCCCAGAAGAAAAAGAACAGAAATAAATCAGCGGCGGCGAACACACCGATAATGCCAGCCAAAGCGGTCAACAGGTTGAAATAATAGAAATTATGATGGTGTTGGATCTCGTTGACGGAAACCAGAATGCAAACCAGGGCGAGAATTAATGTCAGCGCCACCAGAATAAAACTTAAACTGTCGATAAACGTCGCATAATCAATTCCCAGGCTGGTTATCCAGGGTACCGACAATAACGGCATCGCCTGATGAAAGATGTCATGGTTGTTGCTGGCAAACCGGGCCAGCAGGAAAAAGCAGAGAACAACGCTACCGGCGGCCAGATAAGGTAAGCTTCGCGAAAACTTGCTGCCGATGATTAAACTTACCAGGGCTACCAGCATCAGGATAGCAATGATATTGGTTAAGATCATAGCATCACTCCCAGTAGCAGTATGATTGTACCTATCCCAAGAGTTGCCGCATACCAGCGCAATCGACCACTCTGTATCGCTTTCGCTGCACTATTCCAGGTAAAGGCGTTCCAACTGATAAGTTGAACCAGCAAATCAATGGCGTCATGGCGATTTAATTTTGCCAACTTCACAAACGGCTTAACTAGCAAGGCATCGTAGGTAGCATCAAAGCCAAGACCGTTGCGGCTAAACCGGTACAAGCTCCCCTTGCCAGGAACCGGTTCGGTAGCGTTGGCCCTGGGAAAATAAATAACGTACGCCACCACGATAGCAACTAAGGGCAAGCCGATAGCCACGCTGTGCAGCCAGGATGGGCTTTGGCTGTCAGGTGCATCCACCGCCACAAAAACCTGTTCTAAGTTGGTGGGAATATATCCTCCTAAAATGGCTAACACTGCCAGCATACAAAGCGGCACAAGCAGGAGAAAATGCCGCTGTGGATGCAGTTCATGCTGCCCACGATATTGCCCAAAAAACGTAATAAACACTAAGCGAAAGCTGTACAGGCTGGTAATAAAGGCACCAAGGATCGCCATCCACCAAAACGCGGGACCTGCCGTTGGCGATTGCCATAACTGGCCGATAATGGCTTCTTTCGAGACAAACCCAGAAGTTCCGGGAAACGCGATAAGCGCCGCAATGCCAATCACGAATAATATTGAGATCAATGGCATCCGTTTCAGCAAGCCGCCCATGTGAAAGATATTTTGCTGGTGATGGGCTGCGAGGATAATCGCCCCTGCCGTGAGGAATAATAACGCTTTAAAAAACGCATGGGTCATCAGGTGGGTAATCGCCGCAACATTAGCGCCGGCGCCCAGTCCGAGCATCATATAGCCAATCTGACTCATGGTCGAGTAGGCCAGTACCCGTTTTATATCCTCCTGGGCCAGTGCCGCGATGCCAGCAATTAACAGGGTCAGGCTGCCGGTCCAGGCCACCAGGTTAAGAATATCCGGTGCCTGCAGATAAACACCTTGCATTCGGGCGATCAGGTACACCCCGGCAGTCACCATAGTCGCCGCATGGATTAGTGCACTCACCGGCGTTGGTCCGGCCATGGCATCCGGCAACCAGGTATGTAGTGGTAATTGCGCCGATTTTCCGACGGCCCCGCCGAGCAATAGCAAGGCAATCCACCAGGCGGCTTCGGATGATAATGGTGAACTATCCTGTTGCGCGAGAATCTCCTGAATGTTGAGGGTATTGGTTTCCAGAAACAGATAGAACAACCCAAGCGCCAGCAAGGTATCGCCGATACGGGTTACAATAAAGGCTTTGCGGGCAGCGATAGCATTGCCCGGCTCCTGATACCAAAAGCCAATAAGGAGGAAGCTGCACAAGCCGACCCCTTCCCATCCCAGATACAGCAACACCAGGTTATCTGCCAGCACCAGGATCAGCATGGCACAGATAAACAGGTTCATGTAGGCCATAAAGCGGCTATAGTTTTCATCCTCGCGCATATAGGCGGCGGCAAAGCCATGGATTAACCAGCCAACTCCGGTTACCACTGCAATCATTACTGCTGATAATGGGTCGAGGAAAAACGCTACCTGCACCTCGTGCTCGCCGAGCATAAACCAGGTCCAGAGGGATTCCCGAACCCCGGCGGATATATCGGAAGATTGGCTAACCGCGTACAAATCGTTAATGAGAAGGACACTGGCCAGAAAACTTAAGCCAACGCCTGATAAGGCTATCACAGTCGCCAGCTGCCAGTTAAGTCGTTTCGAAAAAATGATCAGTATTAGAAAGCTAAATAATGGGAAAAATGGCAATAGGGTTAGTGCTGTCATATTCACCCCCTTAATTGCGATAGGCCATCAACATCGACATTGTGACGCTGATGTTGCATGCGAATTAATAATGCCAGGCCAATGGCGACTTCCGCTGCTGCCAGAGTCAGGATCAGAATGAACATGATTTGTCCGTCAGCCTCCTGCCAGAGTGACCCGGCACCAACGAACGCCAGGCCGACAGCGTTTAACATAACCTCCAGGCTCATCAGCATGAATAGAGTATTACGCCTGGCCAGAACACCAATAAATCCGACACAAAATAACAAGGCACTGATCATAAACACGTGGGTGATGGGAATATCAATCATCGGTGCTCTCCCTCGCTCGTCGATTTAGCAAAGTGATAGCCCGCCAGCAATCCAGCCAATAATAAAAACGAGGCTATTTCAACCGCAAGCAGATAAGGACCATATAAGGCGATGCCAACCTGTTTGGCGCTGACTACCCCTACTTCAATATGACTGTCAGTTGCCCCCGTAACCAGGATATAGGCGAGCAGCATGGCCAGGGTCAGCGTTAATATTAACGGCCCGAACCAGGTAGCAAGCCAGGATTGTTGAAATAACACTGGCTGATTATCCCCTTGTAAATCAAACATCATCACTGCAAATACAAACAGTACTAGAATCGCACCTGCATAGACAATGACCTCCAATCCGGCGGCGAACGGTGCTCCAAGTAAATAAAAACAAAAGGCCACCGCCAACAGAGAAACCACCAGGTACAGTAGTGCGTGAATAGCATTTGCTGAGGTAACCACTTTAATACTGGCGATAAACGCCACCAATGCAGCGAAATAAAAGACCCAGTCGATATTCATAAGCGACTCCTGGAACGCATTATCATGGCATTAACCCTTTAATGTTCACCGGTGGTTTTTCTCCCTTTGCCTCACCTTTTTGCTTCGATTTAATGGCAATACCGCTGCGCTTGTAAAAGCTGTAATCGGGATATTTTCCTGGGCCATCTATCAGTAAATTTTCTTTTTCATAAACCAGGTTTGAGCGCTCGTACTCGGCCATCTCGACATCCGGTGTCAGCTGGATAGCGTATGTAGGACAGGCCTCTTCGCAGAAGCCACAGAGAATACAACGGGAAAAGTTAATGCGAAAAAATTCCGGGCGTTTGCGTCCATCTGCATCCGTTGTTTGTTGCAACGAGATACAATCGACAGGGCAGGCAACCGCGCACAGGTTGCAGGCCACACAACGTTCTTCGCCATCGGGGTCCCGGGTTAACACGATTCGTCCCCGGTACCTCGGTGCCAGGTAAGGTTTCTGCTCTGGATACTCGACCGTATCGGGCTTAGTAAAGGTGTGCTTGAGCACCAGCCACATGGTGCGCAACTGACTAAACATTGCCACCTCCTAGCACGCCTGTGAGGCGCAAGATGGCCGTGCCAAGCAAGTTAACCAGAGAAAGCGGTAGCATCACTTTCCAGCCAAATGCCAGCAGTTGATCGAATCTCGGACGAGGCAATGAAGTGCGCAATAAAATGAAAAACAGGATAAAGAACAGAACTTTAATAATAAACCAGACAATCCCGGGAAGCTCGGCGAACAGGGTATCGGCAAGAAATCCTGGTGGCAGATAACCGCCAAAAAACAGGATCACTGTCATCGCCGAAATTAAGGTCACGCCGAGATATTCCCCTAAAAAGAACAGCGCAAATTTCAGTCCTGAGTATTCGGTATGAAATCCAGCGGTAAGTTCGGTTTCCGCTTCCGGTAAATCAAATGGCAGGCGATGACTTTCAGCAATACCGGCAACTAAAAAGACCAGGCAGCCCAGCCATTGGCTGCTGATAAACCAGCCATGCTGTTGCGCTTCAACAATATCACGCAGGCTAAAACTACCGGCAAGTAGGACCACGCCCATCATCGAAAGCCCCATAAACACTTCGTAGCTGATGGTTTGCGCGGCCGCACGCATACCACCGAGTAAGGCGTATTTATTACGAGAAGACCAGCCTGCGAGGACTACGCCATAAACCGCCAACGAGGTCATCGCCAGGAAAAACAGCAGGCCGATGTTCAGGTCACTGACACCAATCGACTGGGAAAACGGGATCACCGCGAAACTCATCAACACCGTAATAGCACCAATGAACGGCGCGAGAACGAAGGTAAATCGGTCAGAGAATTTTGGCGTAAACTCATCTTTACCCAGGATTTTTAATAAGTCCGCCACGGATTGTAAAACGCCGCCCGGCCCGACCCGGTTAGGCCCCAACCGGTCCTGCCAGATGCCAATCATGCGTCGTTCAACCCAGACTAAAAACGCTGCTATCAGAACCAGGGCGAGAATGATCACACTCATCTCAATAAACGGGAATAAAGGCTCAATGTATGCCATTACCTGCCCTCCCCTACAATTTGAATCGGGATTTGCTGATCTCGTTTCTGCAGGCGCGACAAGGCGCGACTTTTCTGGTTGAGAATGCTTTGTAATTGCTCACTTTGCCCTTGCTGTTGTCGGGCGATGTCATCGCTACTTGCCTGGACAATATCGGAAACCTGGGCGATGGCATTGTGCAGGTTTAGCAACGGATGATGTAAATAGGCAGTGCCCCTGGCCACATCATCGCAGGTTATCAGGCGCACCGTCATTGATGTTTTGTCATCGCTGATTAATGTCACATGGGTTGCGCTGGTAGCGGCAAGATTCGCTTCATCGGCAGGGTTCACTAGCAGGCAGGCGACAGGTGCCAGTAACTTAAATTCAGCGATATCATCGGTAAGCGCATCGTTGGCAAACAAATGACTAAGCCTTCTGATAAGCAGGCCGTTAAAGCTGAGAACGCCTGGATTCGCCGTGTCACTCTTTCGTTGTTGCCAAGCCAGGTTTTTATCAGCGCCTCTTGCCACCGTGATGGCTTCGGCGCGATGATTCATCCGCCCACCGATTCGAGTCTGATATTTATATACCGATTGCTCAGAGTTCCAGCCAGGTGCCCAGCTAAAGGCTTTAGGTAATGCCTGGCCTTGCACATCAGTACGGCCGGCCCCTTCCATCGAAAAACTAAACGGAGACTCGGTGTCCTGGGGAGATTTTGGCTCATGCACAGTCTGGTTGGCGAACATTGCAGTGCGGCCAGAATAGCGCATCGGCTGACGCGCTGACTTAAACAATAATTGCTCCGCTAATAGCCTGCTCATATCCGGAAATGACGAATCATGCTCGGCCAAGTAAGCTCGTAGTTGCGACAACGTAGTGATATTTGCAAGGTTTTGCCGACCAAATGTCGAATCCAGTAACAGGCACCAGTGCCAGGCCGGATGGATTGGCGAGTTGGGTGGTTTCACCGCAAAGAAAGGTTGCACTAACCCCATATAATTGACGCTACTACCGTCTGATTCGGTAAAAGGAGCCGATGGCAGGACAACATCCGCCAGCTCAGATAACAAGGACTGGTTATGGTCAATCACAATCAGGGTCTGACTTTGCTCAGCCAGCTGATACTGCTGCGCTCGGGTTAATGTGGACAGGGAATGTTCAAGGACAATGACGGTACTTTGTTGCAACGATTTGGCAATGAGCTGTTCCAGGGACATGGTGTGTTGGTCAATTAAGGAGGCCAGCCCCATCGTATTCACGGCATCCGGTAAAAACGCAAACTGCCAGTGCGGCGGCGCCTGCAGCGCTAACTGTTCAACGGCTTGTAAAGTCTCTAGCTGCCAGGCACTGCAACCGGCAATAAACAATGGTCGTTTGGCATGTTGTAATGCGGTTTTAATCTCCTGCAACAGCGAGGCTAAGCCGTTATCGAAAGGCATATCACTGATTGAATCCGGCTGATTGGCATTACCCAACCCTTGTAACAGTTTGATGATTGCCGCTGGGTGAAGCGGCTCTGCATACGTTGCCACATCATCGAGTTTGCTGCTTTTACTTTGCAATAAAAACAAATTCGACCGACATGCCTGACCCGCGGTACGCACTGCCGCATCCTGCCATCTGGGTATGCCTAGCTGTTCAGCCTTGTCAAAAGCCGCATTGCGGGTTGCCTGCCGCACCGCCAGTGCAATTCGCGCGGCGCTTTGGGTTAAGTCTTCGTCGATAACGATAATGCAATCACTTTGCTCTATCTCATTGACACTAGGTGGTTGTTTAGCGGACATCACCGAGCGAATAATATCCAGGCAGAAATGCTGGTAATCGGTCAGGCCGCTGCAAAAGTTTTCGCTGCCGACCATATGCTTTAATGCAGCATTGCTTTCAAAACTGGCGCGCTCAGAGCCAATGCCAAAATTGTCAGCAGATTTATAGCGAGCCAGGGCAATAGCCAGCTGATGCGGTTTAAACTCGCTGCTAAGCTCAATGCCCCGGGCTGTTTCAATTCGACTGTCATTATTAACATAGCTAAAGCCGAAACGGCCTTTATCACAGATAAAGTAGCCATTAATGTCATGATGGTAGCGATTTACCACCCGGCGCACACTGCCATAGCGCTCTCCGACACTGATATTGCAACCCACCGCGCATCCCTGGCAGACAGACGGTGCCGATTGCAAATCCCATTTGCGCGTATAATGAGCGGAGAAAGGTTTATCGGTAAATACGCCGGTTGGACAGACTTCAACCAGGTTGCCAGAGAATTCACTCTCGAGAATACCGTCTTGCTGACGGCCAAAATACACCTGGTTTTTCGAACCGCAGGCTGAAAAATCGTTGCCGCCAGCATAATCTTTATAAAATCGTTCACAGCGATAACAAGTAATGCAGCGATTCATTTCATGATTTATCAGCGGCCCCAGATATTGATTGCTAAAGGTACGTTTCTGCCCCTGATAACGGCGCATGGAATGACCGGTCATCACCGTCATATCCTGTAAATGACACGCACCGCCTTCGCCACAGACCGGGCAATCATGGGGATGATTGGTCATCATCGCCGCGATGACCTGCTCGCGAAATTCTGCTGCTGGCTGATGATTGAGGCCAATATACATACCATCAGATACCGGCGTCATGCAGGCCATGATGGTCTTCCCCTTTTGCTGTTCCTGATCAGCAAACTGAGTAACGGCACATTGGCGACATGCACCAATGGAGCCCATTGCCGGATGCCAGCAAAAATATGGCAGGTTGTATTTTTCCGACAACATGGCCTCGAGCAAATTATCGCCTTGGCGCAACTTGACCGGCTCACCATCGATATGAACCGTCACCTGTGCAGCGGCAGGGTTGCTGGTATCCGGATTATCTGGTTGAGATTTATCCATATCCTAAATTTCCCCGTTAATGATGACCAGAATAAGGACAGCAACCCTTATCGATATGTTGTTCAAAGTCGTCGTGGAAATATTTCAGTGCGCTCTGCAACGGTTCGACGGCACCCGGTGCCAAGGCACAATGAGTTTTGCCGAGCCACATGAAATCACATAACTTGTGCAAGTTGTCCAAATCCTGCTGGCTTCCCTGTCCCTGTTCAATCCGCGTTAACGCGTCAACCGCCCAAGCGGTGCCATCGCGGCAGGGAGTGCAGAAACCACAGGATTCCTGAGCGAAAAATTTCAGCAGGTTGAGGACCATCGCCACCGGACAGTTCTGGTCATCGAGGACAATTATGCCACCAGTGCCAAGGCGACTACCGGCGGCGCTGACTTCATCGTAGCCAAGCACCAGGTCGAGGTGTTCTACAGTCAGAAAGTCTGTCGATGCACCGCCCGGCAGGAAGCCTTTGAGGTTCAGACCTGGAGATAACCCGCCCGCACGTTGATAGAGCAATTCCCGGACGGTAATGCCCATCGGCAGTTCCCACAACCCGGGACGTTGCACTCGCCCGCTAACGCTATATATTTTGGTTCCGGCATCATCATTGTTGGAAAGTTGTTTAAACCAGTCAGCGCCGTGATTAATGATGTGCGGCAGGTTACACAGGGTTTCGACATTATTGACTATGGTTGGCTTACCAAATAGACCACTTACCTGCGGAAACGGCGGTTTAGCCCGCGGATTTGCCCGTTGCCCCTCTAACGCATTGATCAGCGCCGTTTCCTCACCACAGATATAGCGGCCGGCACTGGTATGCAAATATAGATCTAACTGGTAGCCACTGTTGCGGATATTATCTCCCAGATAGCCCTGTTGATAGGCTTCATCCAGTGCCTGCTGCAACCGCTTAGCTGCCAGATGATATTCACCGCGCAGGAAAATAAAGGCTTTGTTGGCCCCAATGGCATAGCTGGCAATGATCATCGCCTCAATTAACTGATGCGGCACGCCTTCAAGTAACCAGCGGTCTTTAAAGGTGCCCGGCTCCATTTCATCGGCATTGCAGATCAAATATTTGTCATCGCCAGACCGCGGATCTGTATCTTCAAATTTCGGTACAAAACTCCATTTCATTGCGGTGGGAAATCCAGCCCCTCCCCGACCTTTCAACCCGGAGTCCTTAACCACATCCTGAACGTCCTGTGCAGACATCTGCTGCAGGATTTTATCAACACTACGATAGCCACCAACGTCGATATATTCGGGCATCGCCAGTGGCTTATCCTGATTGATGTGTTGAGTTAATGGCTTGTCTGTGGTCATTTTGTTCCCGGATTATTCACGTAAATTTAATTCGTCTTTATCATTTTCAGCGCACAGTTGCCTGAGGATATCCGTCGCCGATTGCGGGGTCAGGTGCTCAAAATGATCTTCGCCAATCATCATCGCCGGTGCTTTATCGCAGCTCCCCAGGCAGGCATTGGTGAGTAAGGTAAACATGCCATCGGACGTTGTTTCACCATAATCAATGCCAAGATATTCTTTAATCGCTTCACTGACCTGAGCAAAACCGGTCAGATGACAGCTGATCGAATCACACAAATGAATGACATAACGGCCAACGGGTTGTCGATAAATCAAATTGTAAAACGTTGCGATGCCTTCCAGTTGACTGGCAGGCATTTGCAACAGGTCGGCGACGGCATACAGGCAGTCGTCTGATATCCAACCTCGATTCTTTTGTACCAGCTTCATCGCTTCGATGCCGGCAGCCTGACGTTGCCCGAGAATTGCCACTTCATGTTCAATGGCATTGATTTCCTCGACACTCAGGTAATCCCGATAGCTGAGTTGCACGAGGTTAATGTTCCCTTCCCCGACCCTTGGTAGATTGGTTGCTAAAGACACGGTGATTTCCTTATTAAATTACTCAGCATGTTAATATGTGCTCATCGGTCTACGTCAGCCATGACGTAGTCGATGCTCCCTAATGTTGCGATCAGGTCGGCCACCATCTGCCCTCTTGAGATCAGCGGCAGCATTTGCAAATGCGCGAAAGAAGGTGTGCGGATGCGGGTACGATAACTGACCGTCGAGCCATCGCTGATCAGGTGATAGGCCATAATGCCCTTGGTGGCTTCCACCGAGACACTGACCTCGCCTGGCGGAATTACCGGTCCCCAGGACACATTGACAAAATGCGGAATCAGGGTATCGATATCTTCCATGGTATAGCGCTTATCTGGCGGCGTAGTTTGCGGGTGTTCGGCTTTGTAAGGCCCTTCAGGCATATTATTCAGGCATTGTTCAATAATACGGATACTCTGCCGCATTTCTTCCACCCGAACCCGGCAGCGGTCGTAACAGTCGCCTTTGTGACCAACCGGTACTTCAAATTCAAATTGCTCGTAACCGCCATATGGACGTTGCTTGCGTAAATCCCAGGAATATCCTGTGGCTCTTAATCCTGGTCCTGTCACGCCATATTCGATCGCTTCTTTGCTGGTATAGGCGCCGACATCAACCGTACGTGCTTTTAACAGACGGTTTTGCATAACCATCTTTTCATACTCATCGAGGCGTTTCGGCAGATAATTTACATATTCACGTACCAGGGTGTCCCAGCCTTTGGGCAGGTCCATGGCAACACCGCCAATACGAAAATAGCTGGGATGCATGCGGGCGCCGGTAAATGCTTCGACAATGGCAAATAGTTTTTCCCTGTCGATAAACATATAAAAAATCGGGGATAGTGCACCGACATCCTGGGCGAAGGTGCCATAAAACAGCAGGTGGCTGAGGATCCTGAAAATTTCTGCCATCATGATGCGAATAACCCGGGCCCGTTCGGGCACCTCGATACCGGCGAGCTGTTCAACCGCCATCACATAAGGAAAATTATTCATTACCCCGCCGAGGTAATCGATGCGATCCGTGTAGGGGATGTAACTATGCCAGGACTGGCGTTCACCCATTTTTTCTGCACCGCGATGGTGATAACCAATATCGGGGACACAATCGATAATTTCTTCCCCTTCCATTTGCAACACGATACGAAACGCACCATGTACAGAAGGATGATTGGGACCCAGGTTTAAAAAGGTAAAGTCTGCGTCTTTACTTTGTCGTTTCATCCCCCAGTCTTCGGGACGAAACTTCAATGCCTGTTGTTCAATTTCCTGTTGTTTGTCGGATAAGGTAAATGGATCCATCTCCGTCGCCCTGGCGGGATGGTCTTTCAATAATGGGTGTCCCACCCAGGTCGGTGGCATCAGAATCCGGGCCAGGTGCGGATGACTATTAAAGCGTATGCCAAACATATCCCAGGCTTCGCGTTCATACCAATTAGCGTTTGCCCAGATACCACAAATGCTGTCCACGGTTTTGTCGGTTTCTGCTAAGGCAACCTTAATGCGAATATCCTGGTTACGGGACATCGAACGCAGGTGATAGACCAGGGTAAAATCCTTACATTGTTCGGCCAGTTTCTGATCACGCACGCGTTCATCAACGGCAAACAGGTCAAAACACATATCAAAGCCATTGGGAAGTTGATGTTTTAACAATTGCATCAGGGTAAGCAGCTGGGATTTAGCCAGCCAATAGGTTTCAATGTGATCGCTGAGCTTTTGTTGCGACAGCGCCAGTTCGGCATTGATGTGGGTGATTTCATCGGCCAGGTTAAAGTCCTGACCGGGGTGCCAGTCACGGATATCTTTTAAATGGTTGGCCTGATTCATATCTGGTCAGGCTCCTGTAAGTTTTTAACATGAATGCGATGTTGATGTTTAATGTCGCGCAGGGAAGGTTTGGCAATTTCCTGAACACCCTGCTCACCCACCACATAGCTCAGGGGTCTTGGCTGATGGGCAATCTTTTCCTGTAACAACAATAAACCTTCCAGCAATGCCTCTGGACGAGGCGGACACCCGGGTACGTACACATCCACCGGAATAAATTTATCCACGCCCTGGACCACAGAGTAGATATCATACATGCCACCGGAATTGGCACAGGATCCCATGGAGATAATCCATTTGGGTTCGAGCAGTTGATCGTATAAATGGCGAATCACCGGCGCCATTTTGCGAAAACAGGTTCCAGATATCACCATCAAATCCGCCTGACGTGGCGTCGCGCGGATCACTTCTGCGCCAAAGCGGGCGATATCATGACGTGAGGTAAAGCTGGTAGCCATTTCCACATAACAACAGGACAAGCCAAAATTAAAGGGCCAGATCGAGTTTTTCCGTCCCCAGTTAACCATGTCGTCAAGTTTGGCGAACAGTACCGAACGTTTTAAATCCTGTTCCGCTATCTGCTTAGACTGACCCATTTGTCGACCCAGTTCGGCTTTGGTGAGTGACCATTCCATTAGTTATTGCCTCACTCGTGCTGGACGGTGCTTGTGGATCAACTCCAATGCGCCAATGCGCCACAAATAAATAAGTGCCGCCAGTAAGATAGTGATAAAAATGCTCGCTTCAATAAAACCCGCCATGCCACTCTCATCAAATGCTATCACCCAGGCAAACAGGAAAATGGTTTCCAGGTCGAAAATGACAAAGAATATGGCGTATAGAAAGAAATGATTGGTAAACCGGGTTTTCGGTGCATCAACGGCAATAATGCCCGACTCATAGGGCGTATGAGTGTGGCGACGACGAGTTTTCGGGCCGAGAAACATAGCCAGTGCCATCATCGCCACCAATAGCAGTACCAAAATCACAAAGTAGCTCGCGATTGGCCAGAGTTGATCGAAATTGCTTGTTACAGGGTTATTTGTTGTCACGCCGGATCCCACCTTAAACGATAGACAACCGAACCTGTAAACAACGTAGGCGACAAACTATCTTGACCAATTGCCAGAGCGGCAATCAGTCGGTTAATTGTTCTTGCTTAAAGAATAGACAAAAAATCGAAAAAGCAACAAGTTAGGACGCAGAAACCAGAGATGAGAAACGATAGGCTGGAATGCTAAGCTTAAAGCGGTAAGCTGTAAGCTGTAGGCTGTAAGCTGTAGGCTGTAAGCTGTAAGCTGTAGCCTCTAGGCGGTAAGCGGCTTTATCTTTGGTATGGTCGTTTTCACTTTACGGTCAGCCGTATTGAATAGCAAGGATGTTCGTTTTTTATGCAGAATAATGGCCAACCCCCTATCAATCCCCCATAGAAATGAGATAGAATCCCGCTCCTGCCAGAAGGAAAATCACGTTCGTTGATTTGGTCAAGTCTCCATGGAACCGCGCCAGTTTTATTTTACTAGCCCCTGACGGGTTAACTATTTAACTAATAACGGAGACTTTATGTCAATTTCTCTTGTTGCCGATATTATCGGTATGCTTGGCACCGCTGCGGTCGTATTAGCGTTCTTCCTGATCCAGTTAGAAAAAATTAACCCCAAAGGTTTACAGTACAATTTATTAAACCTGGTTGGGGCAATATTGTTACTGATCAGCCTGTGTATTAATTTCAACCTTGCTAGTTTTGTCATTGAAATTTTCTGGATTGCGGCATCCTTGGTTGGGATAGTTAAATATCATCAGAGACGACAGTTAGTAACCGCTGAGCAATAACCCCGCAACTGCCATAACTTCATATTTGTGACTATTTGACAGTTGAATACATCTTCCGTCATCCCTTGCTATAACAGGGGATGACAGCGGATAACTTAGAGAAAGTGATAAGTTCAGCAGCTGCAATTCGCTCTTTACCGCCATCCAATCCCGGAACAAGCCATACTAACCTGGTTCCGATTTTATGCCTTCTACATACGAAAAACCTGTTCACTTAGCACGATTAATTATTCTATCTGTCAAATAGATGTATAAGTGCTGTATCAGTAAAACCGTACAAATCAGAGCGACAGTTGCTGTCGGGTAAAGAAGTAAACCTAACTTGGCTTCGTAGCCAATATAGGCAAACACCGCACAAATGATGCCTGCGACACTTTCTAATACAACCTGCTCTGTTCGAGTTTTTATATTTAGATTTACGGGCCTGATATACCTTTTAAATGCCAATGTTATTTTTCCATACAGGCTAATGTTAATTCCATTTAGTTCTCAGTCGATACCAGGGCAAACACCCGACAACCCTATTCTTCGTCTGAGCCGTTGATCATCTGCGACAGGCTTGCCAGTTTAGCCAGCGCCTGGCCATGCACGGATTTTCGCGGATAGTCGCCACCACGGCGTCGTTCCCCGGCTTCAATGCCTAATAATATCTCCAGTGCCTGGTCAATATTTTCAACCGCATAGATATGAAATTTTCCTTGCTCTACCGCTTCAATAACGTCCGCATTCAGCATTAAATTGATGGTATTGGTCTTAGGAATAATTACCCCTTGGGTACCGGTCAGGCCTTTGTCGTGACAAAGTCTGTAGAAGCCCTCAATTTTTTCATTTACGCCACCAATGGACTGCACTTCACCGTGCTGATTAATCGAACCGGTCACGGCAATATCCTGGCGCACGGGTAAGTGGGTGATCGCTGAAATTAGAGCGCACAGCTCCGCCATCGAGGCACTGTCACCATCGATGTGACCGTAGGATTGCTCAATGGCAATATTCGCCGAAATCGATAATGGGAATCCCTGACCATATTTGTGGCCGAGATAACCGATAAGTAGTAACACCCCTTTTGAATGGATTGATTTGCCTAACTCGGCTTCCCGTTCGATATCGGTGACTCCTTGCGACCCCGCATAAACGGTCGCAGAGATACGAGCCGGCGTACCAAACACTGAATCACCAATCTCTAACACCGTTAAGCCATTGATTTTGCCGACCGCATCACCGTCGGTGGAGATCAACACCTGCTCTTCTTTTATCTCCTGCAACCAGGCTTCACTTAACTGTCCGGTTCGCCGGGCTTTGGCCTGCAAAGCACTATGAACATCCTGCTCTTCTATCTCACCGGTTTTACCCTGTTTCTGATAATGAAAATGCGCTTCATCGAGCAGATCATTAATCTGGGTAATATTTGCCGACAGTTTTTGCTGGTGTTCCGCGCGACGCAGAGAATAACGAACCAGGTAAGCGACGGCTTTATCACTGATTTCAGGGTAATTCATTTTTACCCCATGCTGACGAATTAACGTTGCATAGGCGCTCAGGTTGTCCGGATTGTTGACCACGTGACGGTCGAAGTCCGCTAATACCCGAAACAACTCAGTAAATTCCTGATCATATTCTTGCAGGGTGTAATACAATTCAGCATTGCCTAACAACACAACCTTGACCTGAACCGGAATTTTTTCCGGGGCCAGGGTAATACTGCTACCGTGCGATAATTCAGCATAGGGGTGTTCAATCGTCAGTTCGCCAGTTTTTAATGCCAGCTTTAAGTGGGCCCAAACCATCGGTTGCGCCAGTAATTTTTCGACATCGAGTAGCAAGAATCCACCATTGGCGCGATGCAATGCACCGGCACGTATCAACCGATAATTGGTGTACACCGCTCCCTGAACCGCAGTGTAATCAATGCTGCCAAACAGGTTCTGGAATGTTGGGTTTTGTTCATAAACGACGGGCGCGCCTTTATCCGGTTCCCTCGCCACCAACAAGTTAGGCATAAACCGCTCAACCATCAGTTTACGACTGGCTTTATCATCTCGGATCTCGTTGCCATCATCGACAAGAATATCCAGTACCGCTTCGGTTAAATGGCCTTTGACATCGTGAAGGTATTTTAAAATCCCCAGGTTGCTGGCAAATTCCCGCTCCAGTTCTTTTAGCAGCGGACGGATCGTTTGTTCAGCAGTATCATGCTTTAGTTGTCGCAACTGCACACTGGACTCGCGTTTCCATAATGGCAGTTCCAACAGGGTTTCACTCAGTAATGTCTCTAATTCCGCCAGCAGTTGGTAAAAATCGGTGCGTTCTTGTTCCGATAGCTTTGAAAAATCTTTATCATTGAGTGGCTTACCATCGACCAGGGGAGCAAAACTAATTTCCCCTTTCTCTTCATACACAGCGACATTTTTACTCAGCGCGAAGGCCTCGACTTGTTCAATCGCACTGTCGTATTTCTCATTGAAATCTCGGTCAATCGCCGCCTTGCGTCGCTGGTAGCCGGGGTTATCAAAAATCTCCGGAAACAATCCCAGCAGGTCATCGATTAAGTCCGACATTTTATCGAGCAGTAACTTGCCTTCACCGGGATTCAGATATAGCTTTTTCGGTGCCTGAACATCTTCAAAATTGTTGATATAACACCATTCTTCCGAGGGGTGTTGTTGCGATGCATACTGGTGCAACATTTGCCGGATTAACGTTTGCCGACCGGTTCCATGTTCACCTTTTGCATAGACGTTGAAGCCTTTTGACGGCATCGACAGGCCAAATTCGAGCGCTTCTTTGGCGCGATCGTGGCCAATAAAAGACTGGGTTTTCTGCTGGTCTACCTGGCTCTCGCTAAACAGGATAGATGAGATTTGTGCGCACAGCGCGTTAGCTGGAACTTTTCGCTCGTTTATTTTTATTGTCATGAAATGCTGAGTACCTGATACAAGTTACAAAAATATTACTCAGTGCCAGTGTAAACCCAGCAAAGCGTCAAAGACAATGATTTAGCGAGAATTTATAGCCCTTATACCCTTTAAGGCGATAACGGTAAACGCTCGAACTCTTTGCCACCGCATTTAACACAGGGAATGATGGTGGATGCATGCAGCACTTCAATTTGGTGATCGCAGCCTACACAGCGCAGCTGGCCAAAGCCAATTAACTCACCACTATGGTAAATTCCTTTATGTTCAAAGTCCTGTTCCAGTTCGCTCCACTCTACCTGCGTTTTATCGGTCATTTGTGCCAATTGCGACCACAGGCTTTCCCGCAGGTTTTTTAAATATATGCTTTGATCGGCCTGTTGGCGGTTCTCCTCGATAAACTGGCGCAGGTCGTTTTTAAATGCCTGCAATGACAATTGATACTCATTCACGGATAGGTCTTCGGCTGCCTCAAGGTACTCTTCGCCCTTCTCAATCAGTTTGGCTACCGTTTTCTGCTCTTCGTCTCGCAACTCAGAAAACCACTTCGACAACTTGTCATAAAAGTTCTGATAACTGGAATTTTTCTCACTCATTTGCCACTCCTGCACTGGGTTTAATACCAATCACATTAAATTATTGCTCACTCAGTGAGAATTTAAAGGCGTTTAGACAAGGCTTTGATTGCAGAGAATGGTCATTCCATTGTCAAAATCAGTAACGCAGGATAAACGCCTTTAAAACTCACCCGTAGGGAGTTTGTCAGAGGCCCATTTACGGCCCTACATTTCATTAATATAGAATGACTATATCAATGAAATCTATGTTGTAACTGAACTTCTGCCCTAACTCTGAGTTGTGCACAAACCTAATGTGATTGGTATAAATCACCGGAATTAACGATTTCTCCGTTACACCTGATAAAAGTATAGTTAACAGGAATGCACGCTTGTTGTTAGCAAGGGTTATAAGGTATTCTATAGCACAAATTTTTTATTGTTCGACCGTCGCCTGAAATGGAGTTGCAAACTGGGTTCCGATGAATCCTGGCGCTTCATCTACGCTATGCTGTTAGACATAGCGGTTAGACTTACACGACTGTCACCAAGATGTTTGAGAATCATTGATGGAATCTACCTATAATCCCCAAGCCATTGAGCAAGATATCCAAAAATACTGGACCGAAAATAATACCTTTGCAGCTAAAGAAAAGCCGGGACAGGAAAAGTTTTATTGTTTATCCATGTTCCCTTACCCAAGCGGTCGCCTGCATATGGGGCATGTGCGCAATTACACTTTAGGTGATGTGATCAGTCGCTACCAGCGCCTGCAGGGCAAAAACGTATTGCAACCTATGGGTTGGGATGCCTTTGGCCTGCCTGCTGAAAATGCGGCGATTAAAAATAAAACCGCGCCGGCAAAATGGACTTATCAGAACATCGATTACATGCGCGACCAGCTAAAATCGCTGGGCTTTGGCTACGACTGGGATCGCGAGTTCGCAACCTGTCGTAAAGAGTATTATCGCTGGGAGCAATGGTTCTTTACCAAACTTCACGAAAAAGGCCTGGTTTATAAAAAGAATGCTACGGTTAACTGGGACCCGGTTGACCAGACCGTATTGGCCAATGAACAGGTTATCGATGGTCGCGGCTGGCGCTCTGGCGCTTTGGTTGAGCGCAAGGAAATCCCCCAGTGGTTTATCAAGATCACCGACTATGCGGAAGAGCTGTTAAATGATTTGGATCAGTTAGAAGGCTGGCCGGAACAGGTTAAAACCATGCAGCGCAACTGGATTGGTCGTTCTGAAGGCGTGGAAATGACGTTCCAGGTTGCCGACAGTGATGAGAGCTTTGATATTTACACAACTCGCCCCGACACCCTGATGGGCGTCACCTATGTAGCATTGGCTGCGCAACATCCGTTGGCACTTGCCGCTGCGAAAAGCAACCCGCAATTGCAGGCATTTATTGATGAATGCAAGAACAACAAGGTTGCCGAAGCCGATATGGCGACGATGGAAAAAGCAGGGGTCGATACGGGCTTAAAGGCCGTACACCCGATTACCGGTGAACTGGTTAGCGTCTGGGCGGCGAACTTCGTATTAATGGATTACGGTTCAGGTGCGGTTATGTCCGTTCCAGGCCATGATCAACGCGACTGGGAATTCGCTAAGAAATATGACTTACCAATAAAGCAGGTTATCGCCAGCGATGAGGTGAATATTGCCGATGCGGCAATTACCGAAAAAGGCACATTGATTAACTCCGGAGAGTTTGATGGCCTGGATTTTGAGCAGGCTTTTAAAGCCATCTCAGAGACGTTAAGCGCTCAGGGCAAAGGCAAAGTTACAGTCAATTATCGTTTACGTGACTGGGGCGTTTCCCGTCAACGCTACTGGGGTACACCTATCCCGATGCTGAATCTGGAAAATGGTGAATCCGTGCCGGTTCCTGCAGACCAACTACCGGTGGAATTACCGGAAGACGTCGTCATGGATGGCGTAACTTCGCCGATTAAGGCGGACCCGGAATGGGCGAAAACCACCTATCAGGGCCAGGCGGCGTTCCGTGAAACCGATACCTTTGATACCTTTATGGAATCCTCCTGGTACTATGCTCGCTATGCAGATCCAGCAAACCAGGAAGCCATGTTAGACCCGGAGAAAGCCAATTACTGGTTGCCGGTGGATCAATACATCGGTGGCATTGAGCATGCCATATTGCATTTATTGTATGCGCGCTTCTTCCACAAGTTGTTGCGTGATGTTGGCCTGGTCGATTCTGACGAACCATTCAAGAGCTTATTATGCCAAGGCATGGTACTGGCAGATACCTTCTATCGTGAAGAAGAAAACGGTGCCAAGCACTGGTATTCGCCTAGCGATGTCGACGTTGAGCGCGATGAAAAAGGCCAGGTCGTAAAAGCGGTTTGTAAAACGGATGGTCAGGAAGTGCAATCGGCTGGCATGAGCAAGATGTCAAAGTCAAAGAACAATGGTATTGACCCACAGTCGGTCATTGATCTTTACGGTGCCGATACCGTGCGTTTGTTTATCATGTTTACAGCGCCACCGGAGCAAACCCTGGAGTGGTCTGATGCCGGTGTTGAAGGCGCACATCGATTCCTGAAAAGGGTTTGGAAACTGGTATTCGACTATCACCAGGCAGCGACCTCGGCAGACTTAACTGGCCAATTAAATTTCACCAGTGCTCACAAAAACCTGCGTCGTGACTTGCACAAGACCATTGCTAAGGTAACCGATGATATTGGCCGTCGTAATACGTTTAACACCGCGATCGCCGCCATCATGGAGCTGATGAACACCCTGGCCAAGGCTAAACTGGAGTCGGCAGAAGATATTGCAGTAATGAAAGAAGCCGTGCAGGCTATCGTGGTCATGTTAACGCCGATCACCCCTCACCTTGGTCATCACTTATGGCTATTAGTCGGTGACGGCAAGGCGGTTGAAGATGCGCAGTGGCCTCAGGTAGACAAGGATGCGCTGGTCGAAGACGAGAAACTGGTGATCGTTCAGGTTAATGGTAAATTACGTTGTAAAATTACGGTTGCCGCCGATGCGACTCAAGAAGATGTTGAAAAACTGGCGTTTTCACAGGAGAATGTGGTTAAGTTCACTGACGGTAAAACCGTGCGCAAAATTATTTACGTACCGGGCAAACTGTTAAACATCGTTGCCAATTAATGAAGAATAATATTATAAAACGTTCATTATTACCCTTGATGTTGATGGCCACGGCGCTGCTAAGCGCCTGTGGCTTTCAGCTGCGGGGGTCTTACCTACTGCCTCAGGAATTGCAAACCCTGTATCTCAGCTCCACCGATGTGCACGGTGAACTGACCCGACTGGTTCGTCAGAATCTGCAGGTCAATAACATTGAAGTATTAAAGCAACAGAGCAGTGAAGCACCAGAATTACGAATTCTTAATGATAGCCTTGATCGCCGTACCCTGTCGTTGTTTGAAAACGGCCAGGTGGCGGAATATGAGTTGACCTACACGGTTCGCTACGAGATCCGTATGCAGGGTAAAGAAAAGCAAGACTTTAAGTTTGAGATTTATCGAAACTATCAGGATAACCCGGATGCCGCCCTGGCAAAAAGCCGCGAACTCACCTTGTTACGCAAGGAAATGCGCATTGAAGCGGCCGACCGTATCCTTCGCAACATGGCCTCTATCACATTGTAAATGCGTATCTACCATAGCCAACTTAACCAACAACTCAGTAAACCATTACTGCATTTCTGGTTGATCTTCGGAGATGAGCCCTGGCAAAAAAATGACGCCCTTGAGCAAATAAAATCGGTAGCGGCAACGCAAGGATTCAGCGAAGTTATCCGCTTTAGTAGCGAAGATAATTTTGACTGGTCAGAAGTGATGGAGGAATACCAGTCCCTGTCGCTCTTTGCCAGTCAACGCATTCTCGAAATCGACATTGGCGCCGCCAGGCTTGATGAACGTGGCACTCAGGTACTGAATGATATCGCCGCCATTGATCACCCGGATGTTATGCTGATTTTGCATGGACAAAAGCTTGACGCCGCCATTCCCCGCAAGAAATGGTTTAAGAACCTGGATAGCAAAGGTTGTTACATTCCGGTCTATGAGCTCGAAGGCAAAGGCCTCAACATCTGGCTCAATCAGCAAATTAAAGCGCAAAGAATACAGTTGGCGCCCCAGGGACAGGCGATGCTGGCGGACTGTTATGCCGGTAATTTGCCGGGACTGTATCAGGAATTACAGAAACTCGCGATTCTTTATCCAAACCGGCCAATTACCCCAGCTGAGCTTGAATCGCTGTTGATTGATCAGGCGAAGTTTACCCCGTTTCAGCTGACCGATACCCTATTGGCGGGCAATATCAAACAATGCATGCACATTTTGACCCAGATGAAGCACGAAGGTGTCGCCGTTGGCCAATTGATTTGGACCCTGCATAAAGAGCTGACCCAGTTACAGGGTATGCATATTCGTCTGCAGCAGGGACAATCCAGTGCCGACATTTTTCAGCACTTTAAAGTTTGGGAAAAGAAGAAACCACTTTATCAAAACGCCCTGAACCGAACCTCTCTGGCTAATATTCAGCTCGCCAGGTCAAGATTGGCAAAAGTGGATTTGCTTAGCAAAACCGATACCGAACTCGACGCATTCCTGTTACTCGCCGATGTCTGCCTGGCAATCTTCCATGGTGAAGTGCTGGAACACTATCCACTCGAATCATCTCCAGTGAGTACGGTGTTGTAATGACTGAGAAATCAGAGCTGGGAATCTTCGGTGGTACCTTTGATCCCATTCATTATGGGCATATAAAACCGGTTCAGGAAGCGGCAAAAAAATTGTCGATAGCAAAGGTGTATTTGCTTCCCAATCAACAACCGGTGCACAAGCCAAACGCCAGTGCCGATAGCGACCAACGTCTTGCCATGCTGCGCCTGGTATGCGCCGAGTACCCGATGTTTTCACTGGATACCCGTGAGCTCGAGCGCCCGGAAAAATCCTACTCGCTGTTAACCTTGCAGGAACTGGTTGCCCAGCATCCAGGACGGCGCATCTATTTTTTTATCGGCATGGACTCATTAAACACATTGCCAGACTGGTACCAGAGCGAGCGATTATTTGATTACTGTCATTTCGTCGTGACCCGGCGTCCGGGTCATCCCCTGGCACCAGCGGTACAATCAAAATTTGCCCATCGAATTATCGAAACCCCCCAACAGCCCCCCAAAAATGAAACAGGCAACATCCTGATATTTGATACAAATCAGGTAGATGTATCGTCGACCAGGATCCGTCAATATCTGCGCCAGCAATGCAGTATTGAACAGCTGATGCCAGCAGCCGTTGCCGCTTATATTAATGCGGAAAAACTTTATCAATAGCCTGTAACTTGCTGACGGTTCACGTTAGAATTGAGGCAACGTTTTATATAGGAATAGACTTTTGCAAACAGAACAACTCCTACCTTTTGTGATCGAACAACTTGAAGAAATTAAAGCCCGGGATATCGTTACCCTTGATGTGAGGGGCAAAGCCAGTTTTACCGACTATATGGTGGTCTGCTGTGGTAATTCCACTCGTCATGTAAAATCGATTGCTGAACACCTGGCGTTAGAAATCAAGAAACAGGAAGTTGAAGTGTTGGGTATTGAAGGCACAGATATTGGTGAATGGGCGTTGATCGATCTCGGTGATATCGTAGTTCATGTGATGACCGATGAAGTTCGCGATCTTTACCAACTCGAAAAACTCTGGGCTGGCGAGTAACCGTTTATGCGCATCACCCTCATTGCCGTGGGCAATAAAATGCCGGCCTGGATCGCCCAGGGATTTGCCGAGTATGCACGGCGATTCCCACGCGACATCAGTTTTGAACTGATTGAAATTACTCCGGGCAAGCGCGGCAAAAATGCCGATATTGCCCGTATTCTCGAAAAAGAGGGTGAACAAACCATGGCTGCAGTTCCGAAAGGTAGTCGCGTCGTAACCCTGGAAGTGGAAGGTAAGCCCTGGACGACACCACAACTGGCCAAGCAACTTTCAAGTTGGCAAATGGATGGCAGGGACGTCGCTCTTTTGGTCGGCGGCCCGGAAGGTCTTGCGCCACAATGCCTTCAGGCCTCAGAACAAAAATGGTCGTTATCGCCGTTAACACTGCCCCACCCTATGGTACGGGTGATGGTCGCGGAAAGTCTCTACCGCGCCTGGAGCATCAATAACAACCACCCATATCACCGGGAGTAGGATATGGCGAGAGAGAGGGTAACGATCAGAAACCACACCGCGGAAGCAAATTTATTTGCCCGTCGGGCGCTGATCACTTTCATTGGTGTAATCGCCTTGGTACTAGTTTTACTGAGCAACGTTTATCAGCTGGAAATTAAGTCCTACCAGAAATATAAAACCCGCTCTAATGAAAACCGCATCAAGTTATTACCCGTTGCCCCAAACCGTGGCCTGATTTATGACCGTAATGGCGTTTTATTGGCAGAAAACGTGCCGGTATTCTCGCTTTCTATCATTCCAGAGCAGGTCAAGGATATAGATAACACCCTGTCTGAATTAGCCAAAATTATTGATATTAGTGATGAGCAACTGCAAGATTTTCGCGAAAGTATGCGTGCCCATCGCCGATTCAAACCAGTGGAACTGATTTCCCGCCTGGATGAAAAGCAGGTTGCTACACTGTCGGTAAACCAGCACTTATTTCCCGGAATCGTGGTCGATGCCCGCCTGAAACGCTATTACCCGTTTGCTGATCTCACCACTCATAGCCTTGGCTATGTTGCGCGTATCAATCGCAATGATTTAGCAAACCTTGAACTGCTGGGTAAAGTGGAAAATTACAAAGCCACTCGTGATATCGGCAAACTGGGGCTGGAAAAATTTTATGAAGAGCAATTGCATGGCACCATAGGTCACCAGGAAGTTGAGGTGAATAATCAGGGTCGAATACTGCGCACCCTGAACTATACCCCGCCAGTTCCGGGTAATGATCTGCATCTTACCCTGGACATTGAATTACAGATGATTGCCAAACGGGCTCTGGATGGCAAACGTGGTGCTGTAGTAGCGTTGGATCCGCGTGATGGTGGTGTCCTAGCTTTGTATTCTAACCCCAGTTATGACGGTAATTTATTTGTCCATGGTATATCCAGCAAAGAATACCAAAAACTGCAGAACCGTAACCGCCCGCTAATTAACAGGGCGACCAAAGGAACCTACCCCCCTGCTTCAACCATTAAACCGTTTCTTGGCCTGTTAGGCCTGGATGAAAACCTGATTTATCCAGGCACCAAAATCTGGGATCCGGGTTTTTATCAAATAAAGAATGGCACCCGTAAATATCGCGATCACCTGCGCTGGGGCCATGGTTGGGTAACGCTGAATGAAGCGATTATGCGCTCGTGTAATACCTTTTTCTATGACCTGTCATACAAGCTCGGTGTTGACCGCATCTCTGACACCATGGCGAAATTCGGCTTCGGTGAAACCTCAGGCCTGGATATTCACGAAGAGAGTCCGGCGATCCTGCCAAGTCGTGGCTGGAAACGCGCTCGCTATAACCAGCCCTGGTATCATGGTGATACGGTAAACATTGGCATTGGCCAGGGATTCTGGACCGTCACCCCAATGCAACTGGCTCAGGCAACGTCGATTCTTGTCAATAAGGGGCAGGTCAAGGAGCCACATTTTCTGGCAGCAACCCAGTTACCGGCACCGGCATTAACCGCACAGACCGAAACCACGGATGCTGACCTTAATGAATCCGTTGCAAACGATCAGGCAACACTATTAGTTCCATATACGGTGAACGAAAAACCGCCTATTGAATTGAATAATCCGGAGAACTGGAACATCATCCTCAAGGCCATGCATGATACGGTGAAAAAGCCGATCGGAACGGGCTACAATGCATTTTTGAATACCGACTATGACGCTGCCGGTAAATCCGGAACCGGAGAAATTGTCGGGCTTGGCGAAGATGTGGAATACGATGCCAGCAAGATTGACGAAGATAAACGGGATAATGCGATGTTCATCGCCTTCGCTCCTTACAAAAACCCGGAAATCGTGGTTGCCGTAGCCATTGAAAACGTTGCTGCCGGAGGTGGAGGTTCTAATGCCGGGCCGGTAGCGCGGCAAATCATGGATCAGTACTTTGCCAATCGCAAACTGATCAGCAGTAATAAAGATAAATAACAAGCAGATGGCCTGTGACCTGAGACTAAATGGACGATCATGCAAGCGGTAACTGACGAACCTAAAAAGAAAACCCTATTTGAGCGGATACATATCGATTTACCTCTGCTCGCCCTGCTGTTAATTCTAATGACGGTTGGTCTTGCCGTTATTTACAGTGCCGGTGGCCAGGACATGGGCTTGGTCATTCGGCAAATTACCCGGCTTGGCATCGCTTTGGTGGCAATGTTTGTGGTTGCGCAAATTCCACCGGTGGTGTTCCAGCGCTGGGCTGGGGTGTTTTTCGTCTTCGGCCTGGCAATGCTGGCAGCGGTTTTGCTGTTCGGTCATGTCGGTAAAGGGGCGCAACGATGGCTGGATTTGGGTTTTATTAAGTTTCAGCCGTCCGAGATTATGAAGCTGGTGGTACCAATGACCGTCGCCTGGTACGTTGGCAGGTATAACTTACCGGTGAAAATTCGCCATGTATTACTGGCCTTTGCCCTGGTGATTGTCCCGACCTTACTTATTGCCAAACAACCGGACCTCGGCACCTCGTTACTGATAGCCAGTTCTGGTATTTTTGTTATCTTTCTGGCGGGCGCAAGCTGGCGCTTGATTGGCATTTGTGTCACCGGTGTGCTGGCATTTTTGCCGATTCTTTGGTTTTACCTGATGCGCGACTACCAAAAACAGCGGGTGCTGACTTTTCTTGATCCAGAGCAGGACCCATTGGGTTCCGGCTACCACATTATTCAATCGAAAATTGCTATCGGATCCGGAGGCCTGAGCGGCAAGGGCTGGTTGCAAGGAACCCAGTCACAACTTGAGTTTTTACCGGAACGTCATACAGATTTTATTTTCGCGGTATTTAGCGAAGAGTTCGGCCTGATTGGCGTCATCGCCCTGCTGGCATTGTACCTGCTGATCGTGATGCGTGGTTTGTGGATTGCGGTGATGGCTCAGGATGCCTTTACCAAGTTGCTGGCGGGGAGCATCACCCTGACATTTTTCGTCTATGTTTTTGTTAATATCGGCATGGTATCAGGCATCTTACCGGTGGTCGGTGTGCCATTACCTTTAATCAGTTATGGGGGGACGTCGATGGTGACCCTGATGATGGCGTTTGGCGTATTAATGGGAATAAGCACCCACAGACGATTAATTTCCTGACCCTTTGACCTTGTCACAGACCTGGTTAAAAATTACAGTAACAGCAACTTTTGCTTCGCCCGCTTTAGCGGGTATAACAAGAATAAAGAATCACGATATGAAACATTGGCAACTTCTCCTAATTGCTGCCTCGCTCGCGTCATTGGCAGCCTGTTCTTCAAAGCCAGTTGGCGGAGACGAATATCAGCGTACTCGCTATCAGCAAAAGCATGATTCAATTCCTAATCGCTTGCCCGCGCAACACGAGTTGCAGGAACCGGCCCCGCAAATTGTCCCGAAAAGCCGTGGTGGCAACAAAGATTATGTGGTGTTTGGCAAGGCTTACCAGGTACTGCCTAGTGCTGATGATTACGTCAAAGTAGGCATGGCCAGCTGGTATGGAAAAAAATTCCATGGACACAAAACTTCCAACGGTGAAATTTACGACATGTATGGGTTTAGCGCAGCACATAAGACGCTACCTATCCCCACATACGCCAGGGTAACCAACCTGGCGAATAATAAATCGGTGATCGTTCGCATTAATGATCGCGGACCGTTTCATCATAACCGCATCATAGATTTGTCCTATAGTGCTGCTTTTAAGCTCGATATGCTTAACCAGGGCACGGCAAAAGTGAAGGTTGAAGCGATTACCGCCAGCAATATTGCTCAGTTTACAAGCAATGCTGACAGTGAAGAAATGCTGGCTAGTCGCCCTACCCCGTTAGCACCGGTAGAGAAAGAGCAAACGGTGAGCATGCTTAATAAATACATCCATGTGCTGGTAACTCGTGAGAAAGCGCTGGCAGAAAATACCGCGAAGGGCCTGAAATTTTTGCTGCAGGTGCCGGTAAATTTAACCGAAAAAGATGCCCTTTACCGGGTACAGCTTGGTCCCATTGGCGATAACTCGGATGTCGACAGCCTGCTGGCAAACTTGCACCAGCAAGGTTATCCTGAGGCTTACCCTACCGCTGTCCTGAAATAACATTCCCCTTTGCTATGGTCTGCGCAGCCAGGCCGATCTCAACGCCAATTACGGCAGATGCACAATTAGTTACCAAATGGGGGCGTATAGCCCCTATACCTTTATTCTGAAACTGATATACTGTAGGGCGAAATTTGCGCTAATAACTGACCCGCAGCGCGCTATCTGCGGGCTATACAGAAAATAATCACAGGAAAACAATGACTAAGTCTGCTCAAAAATTGATATCTTTTATCGGTGGCATAGTCCTGGCCACGTCTTCGATGACCTCGACCGCAGCCACTATCATTCCCGATGCACCAAAAATTAACGCCGAAGGCTATATACTACTGGATTACAATACAGGGAAAGTCATCAGCGAAGGAAACGCAGACGTACAGTTAGAGCCTGCCAGCTTAACGAAAATGATGACCAGCTATATTATCGGTAAAGAAATTGAGGCCGGTAATATCAAGAAAACCGATCTGGTGCCAGTAAGCGAAAACGCCTGGGCGAAAAACTTCCCGGATTCATCGAAAATGTTTATCGAAGTAGGAACGGAAGTACCGGTTGACCTGCTTAACCAGGGAATTATTGTCGCCTCGGGTAATGACGCATGTGTTGCAATGGCCGAGCATATAGCCGGTAGCGAAGGTGCATTCGCCGATTTAATGAACGCTCACGCCCAACAACTGAACATGTTAGGCAGTAACTTCCAGAACAGCCATGGTTTAAGTGGCACCGAGCATTACACCACACCTCGGGATATGGCGAGCTTAGCGGCTGCCCTTATCCGTGATGTGCCAGATGAATATGCGATTTATAAGCAAAAATCGTTCACCTACAACAACATCAAGCAATACAACCGCAATTCATTATTGTGGGACAAGAGCATGAATGTTGACGGTTTGAAAACCGGTCATCACTCGAAAGCCGGTTATAACCTGGTAACGTCTGCAACAAAGGGCGACATGCGCCTGATTTCTGTGGTGATGGGTGCCAAAAGCGAACAAGCTCGTAAAATTGAAAGTAAAAAGTTACTTAACTACGGCTTCCGCTTTTTTGAAACTTACACGGCGTTTAAAGCCGGAGATACCTTCGCCACCAATCGCGTATGGATGGGTGACCAGGAAGAAGTGGATTTAGGCATCATCACCGACGCCAATATCACCATTCCGCGTGGCCAACGTAAAAACCTAGAAGCGAATTTTGTTCTCGATCGCCAACTTGAAGCGCCATTAAGCAAAGGTGAAGTGGTTGGTACCGTGACGCTGGAGCTGGAAGGTGAAACCGTGGCTGAATATCCATTAGTGACTTTGCAGGAAATTAACGAAGGTGGCATCTTCAGCCGTGCTGTTGATTATATCAAGCTGCAATTTCAATAATTAATGACAGATACTGTCTTTTTAAATGGCGATTACGTCGCCAAAGCCAATGCAAAAATCTCGGTCCTTGACCGAGGTTTTTTGTTTGCGGACGGGGTTTATGAAGTCATCCCCGTATATCGTGGTAAGCCATTTCGGGTAAAGGAACATCTTAATCGCCTGTTTGACTCTCTCCGACAAATAAACCTGTCATCCCCTTACAGCGAGTCACAGTGGCTGGAAATCATTACCCGCGTCATTGTTAAAAACCTTAACGTGCACGGTGATAACCAATCCATTTACCTGCAGGTTACCCGAGGGATCGACAGTGATCGCCAACATACCGTATCTGGGCCTTTGCCAGCCACGGTGTTAGTCATGGCATCAAAACTTACCACCGGTGAAAGTACGCTAAAAGGCGAAAAAGCGACACTATTGGAAGACATCCGCTGGCTCCATTGTGATATCAAATCGATTGCCCTGCTCGCCAACACCCTGCTAGTCAACCAGGCGAAAGCCAACGGTTTTGATGAGGCGATATTACATCGCCAGCAGTGGCTGACCGAAGGTGCCAGTTCCAATGTATTTTTAGTGAATAACGGCCAAGTACTGACACCACCGAAGAGCCAGTACATTTTAGGTGGTATCACCCGGGACCTGATCATTGAACTTTGCCAGGCCTCAGGCCTTGAAGTTTGCCAGCGAAGGGTCCATATCAAGGAATTGCTTGACGCTGATGAAGTGTGGATATGCAGTTCAACCCGAGAGATTTCACCTATTATCGCAATTGATGATAAAATAATCGGCTCAGGCAGGATTGGCGCAACGACCCGGCGAATGGCCGCTGCGTTGCAAGCATTTAAATCCGAGTTATTGTGACTTAAGTTGTATTTATTATGATGAAAACCAAATTTAACGAATTACTGGAATTCCCGTGCGTGCTTAATTTTAAGGTCATGGGCATTGCGGTTGATCATCTGCCGGACTTAGTCGTTGCGGTTTTACAAAACGACACACCGGGAGATTACGCTCCTTCCATAAAGCCAAGCAGTAAAGGAAACTACCATTCTGTTTCCGTTGCGGTGACCGTTACCAGTCAGGAACATATCGAAAAACTGTATACGGAACTATCCGCCATTGAAGAGGTTCGTTACGTGCTATAACCATTGTGGTATGGATTTTTTAAGCTAAGCCACTATAATGCCGGCACTTGAACCTAGGGGATATGACTTTGACTCAACCACTTGTGATACGCCAGTTAAACACGCTGGACTATGAAGCCGTGTGGCGCGCAATGCAGGAATATACCGATAATCGTGATGAAAACAGCCAGGATGAACTCTGGTTGGTCGAACATCCACCGGTATTTACCCAGGGACAAGCAGGTAAAGATGAGCACCTGTTGATGCCAGGTGACATTCCGGTGGTGAAAGTTGATCGAGGCGGCCAGGTGACGTATCACGGCCCCGGACAGCAGGTCATATATTTCTTAATCGATTTAAAGCGCCGTAAATTAGGGGTCAGAGATTTAGTCACTATGATTGAACATTCAATCATCAACATGCTGGCTCAATATGACATTGAAGCCTATGCAAGACCCGATGCGCCTGGCGTATACGTCGATGGCCGCAAAGTCGCCTCATTGGGGCTGCGGGTACGAAAAGGCTGCACCTTCCATGGACTGGCGATCAATATCAATATGGATTTGTCACCATTTTTGCGGATTAATCCTTGTGGTTATGCGGGGATGGAGATGATCCAAACGGCGGACATTGGTGGTCCGCAACAGGTAGATGAGGCTGGTGAAGCCCTGGTCAAAGAGATTCAACAATTATTGGCTACTGAGCAAGTTAGCCGAGAAACAGGATTAAATTAAGCAGATGAGCAAAGCAACTACCCGGGTCACACCGGGCACAAAATTACGCGATGCCGATAAAATGGCGCACATTCCAATTCAGGTGATCCCATCCGAGCGTGAAACCATGTTGCGCAAGCCGGATTGGCTGAAAATCAAGTTGCCTCGCACGAGTGAAAACATCGATAAGGTGAAGGCCGGACTGCGTAAAGGCGGTTTGCACTCAGTTTGCGAAGAAGCATCCTGCCCTAACCTTGCTGAATGCTTTAATCACGGTACTGCCACCTTTATGATCCTGGGTGATATCTGTACCCGTCGTTGTCCGTTCTGTGATGTTGGCCATGGACGTCCTTTAGCGCCGGATTCAGAAGAGCCGAAAAAACTGGCGATGACATTAAAAGATATGGCGTTGAAATATGTGGTTATCACTTCGGTAGACCGTGATGATTTGCGCGATGGTGGCGCACAACAGTTTGCCGACTGTATTCGTGAAATCGAAGAACATGCGCCACATACTAAAGTGGAAATCCTGGTGCCTGATTTTCGTGGCCGCATGGACAGAGCATTAGAGATATTAAATGCACATCCTCCCCACGTATTTAACCACAACATGGAAACGGCACCACGCCTTTATAAGAAGGCTCGTCCGGGCGCAAATTACCAATGGTCGTTAGACTTATTGAAAAAGTTTGGCGAAGCAAACCCAGGGGTACCAACGAAATCTGGTTTGATGGTAGGACTTGGTGAAACCAACGAAGAAATCCTTGAGGTGATGCGTGACCTGCGAGCCCATGGCGTTACAATGCTGACCATTGGTCAGTACCTGCAACCATCGAAGCACCACCTGCCGGTTGAACGCTATGTGCACCCGGATGAGTTCGAAATGTTCCGCAAAGAAGCGGAAAAGATGGGCTTTGAACATGCAGCGTGCGGTCCATTGGTCCGCTCCAGTTACCACGCCGATAAGCAAGCGGCTGGTGAAGAAGTTAAATAAGCTGGCTGACCTGGATTAATTAATGAAATAGGCACTGAATTCAGTGCCTTTTTTTATCCCAGCCGAACTTTTGGCGTGAATACAACAAATACCAGGCCGAGCATGGCCGCGCCAGCAGCAAATAAAAAGCTGTTCTCACCAGAACCGGCGTTATTCCACAACCAACCGGTTACTATTGCACCAACCGCACCACCTCCCCCATAAAACAAACCATTGTAGATGGCCTGTGCACGATTTTGCTGATCCGGGCGAAAATAGTGCTGAAAAAACGCCATGCAGGCACAATGATACAAGGCAAAGCTGACCGCATGCATGCTCATCGCCAACGCCAGTATCCAGGCATTATCGGCATACAAGGCGGTCAGTAACCAACGCAACGCGGTGGTTAAAAAGCATAACAGGAAAATGGTATTCAGTGACCAGGCTTTAAAAACCAGATAAGCGCTGTAAAACATTAACACTTCGACGACAATCGCCACGCCCATAAACATACCCACGTCACTGGTCGCAAACCCAGAGTCGCGCAGGTAAAGGGCGAAAAAATTATAAAATGGTCCGAAACTGATTTGCATTAACAAGCCAGAGATCAGAAAACAGATAAATCCAGGGTGAAAAAGGCGTTTACTGACAGATCCGATGTTGCCAGGTGCGCTGGAAACGATAGCCTGGCCGGGATCGCGATTTTGTAACGATACCAGGGTTAACATCAATACCCAAAACATCGCCAGGTAAGGGAAATACAAGGACGATGTTGCCGCCAAAATTTCGCCACCGCTCAAGGTGGCAATAATAAACCCCAGGCTTCCCCATAGCCTGATCCTAGAATAAGCCTGGCGGCCAGAATCAATCGAACTCAGGGTAAGCACTTCGAGCTGCGGCAATATGCCGTTAAAGAACAACATAAACAGGGAAAAGGACATTAACACAGGCCAGAAGCCATCACTGACAAAGACCAGGCATAACGATGCTAAGGTCAATAAACAGCCGAGCAGAATAAGGTGAGATAACCGACCACTCTTATCGGCGATATGTGCCCATAGCCCTGGACCTATGATTTTCGTGGCGGCAACCGCAGCCAGTATCTCGCCTATTTGCAGCGTATTAAACCCTTTTTCGTCGAGAAACAATGACGCGAAAGGCATGAATAAGCCAATCAGGGCAAAGTAACAAAAAAAGCCACCGCTAAGGGTGGCATAGGTCTTTATTTGCGTTGTCAATATACCAATCCACTTTGAAATGTGACCCATTCAGAATGTCAGCCGAGGGAATTCTACAAGGCGTCGGTATTTAGGAATGGCCATTCCATTTCAAATATCGAGTACGCTGTAGAAATGCCTCTCGGACATTCCCGCATGGGCAAATATGAAAACCACTAATTCAACTTACCTTACTTTATATCAATAAATTTCGATGGTTTAATCCGTGGACTTGCCATTTCGAATATTTGCTGAATGATCAATCTTTAATGTGGATTGGTATCACTCAATAACCGGAGTTGGGCAGTTAACATCAGGGTTTTGCGCACGATGCCTGAGCACATGATCCATGACCGTAATGGCCATCATAGCTTCAGCAATAGGTACCGCCCGGATACCGACGCAAGGGTCATGGCGGCCACGGGTAATGATGTCGGTAGGGTTGCCTTCAATATCAATGGTTTTTCCGGAAACGCCAATACTGGAGGTTGGCTTGAGAGCGATATTAGCAACCAGATCCTGGCCAGACGATATTCCGCCCAGCACCCCACCGGCCTGGTTCGATAAAAATCCATCCGGAGTCATTTCATCACGATGTTCACTGCCGCGCTGATTCACCACGTCAAAACCTGCGCCAATCTCAACACCTTTGACCGCATTAATGCTCATTAAACTATGCGCCAATTCCGCATCAAGACGATCAAACACCGGCTCGCCAAGCCCAACCGGCATGCCACTAGCCACCACTTTAACTGCTGCACCGATGGAATCTTTGTCCCGCAAAATACTACGGATTAATTGGTCTAATGCGTCCAGTTTGCTGACATCCGGAAAGAAGAACGGGTTTTGCTCAACCTGCTGCCAGTCATAATTATCAGCTTTAATATCGCCAATCTGACTGACACAGGCTCGAATTTCAATACCAAACTGCTGTGCCAGGTATTTTTTCGCGATACTTCCGGCTGCCACGCGCATGGCAGTCTCGCGTGCAGACGAGCGTCCACCACCACGATAATCGCGGATGCCATATTTTTGCCAGTAGGTATAATCGGCATGCCCCGGTCGAAAACTGTTGGCGATTTCACGGTAATCTTTAGAACGCTGGTCGGTATTCTCAATCAATAAACCAATTGGTGTACCTGTGGTTTTTCCTTCGAATACACCGGACAGGATTTTTACCTTATCCGCCTCCTTACGGGCGGTAGTGTAACGGGAAGTACCAGGCTTGCGCCGATCCAAATCCCATTGCAAATCCTCCTCGGTTAATGCCAGTCCAGGAGGACATCCATCAACAATCGCACCTAACGCCGATCCATGACTTTCGCCAAATGTGGTGACTTTAAATAACTGCCCTATTGAATTTCCCGCCATAATTATCCTTTATTCTCAAAAACATCCTTAAACTCGGTTAACTGCGCTTTGTTCAACACAAACACACCGAGGCCACCAAGCTCAAAATCAAGCCACTGGAATGGCACTTGCGGGTAAGTTTCCATGACATGAATCATGGAATTTCCTACCTCGCAGACAAGTACGCCATCTTCGGTCAGGTAATCCGCGCTCTGAACCAGAATTTTTCGAACCAGGTCCAGGCCATCGTCACCGCATCCCAGTCCCATTTCCGGTTCATGGTGAAACTCTTCCGGCATATCGGCAATATCTTGAGCATCCACATAAGGTGGATTGGTGACAATTAAATCGTATTGCTGGCCAGTCACCGCCGAAAACAAGTCTGATTGTAGTAGATGAACACGCTGCTCAAGCTGATGATTCTCAACATTGATTGCCGCCACATCCAGTGCATCAACAGACAGGTCGACGGCATCAACTGCGGCATCAGCAAACTGATATGCACAGGCAATCGCGATACATCCACTACCCGTGCATAAATCAAGGATTCGCTGCGGCGAATGCGCCAGCTGCTTACTGAATCCCTGTTGAATTAATTCTGCTATGGGAGAGCGAGGTACCAATACCCGTTCATCGACGTAAAATGGTAAACCACAGAAATACGCCTGCTGAGTAATATATGCGGCCGGAATACGTTCATCGGCGCGACGCAAGACCAGCTCAATAATCGCCAGCTTTTCGGTTTTGGTCAGTCTTGAGTTCAGTAACGAGGTATCCTTGTGGGGTGGCAGGTTTAAAGCAAAACAGATTAACGTAAACGCCTCATCCCAGGGATTATCGGTGCCATGTCCATAAAACAAATCGACTTCGTTGAAGCGACTGACACTCCAGCGCAACATATCGCCAATGGTCTTTAAATCATCTACCACTTCATTGACTTTCACTTCTAACACACGTTACTCCAACATTACCGTCTCGATAAAATTATCATCCCGCCAGCATTTAGCTATTTTATTGCCGACCAGCTTCAACTAAACTAGCCCCATGAAACCGAAAACATCACTCAACCCTGAAGAACTTGAACTTTTTGCACAAGCGATAGGGTCCGTTAAGCCCCTGTCTCAGGATAAAGTGAATTTGAAACAACCGTCGCCGGCGCAAAAAAGCAAGCAACGGCAACGACTTACGTTTGAAAAACAACAGTTTCATTTTTCCGATGAGTTTGAACCTCAGTTGCCGAGTTCCGGACCAATGAAATACGTCCGACAAGATGCCGACAGTTTTGAAGCCAAGCTATTACGCCGTGGGGAATATACTCCGGAGCTTATTTTAGACCTGCATGGCCTCAAACAACAAGAGTCAAAGCAGGAAATCGCAGCTTTATTAGCAAGTTGTGTAAAACAACACATTAAATGTGCCTGTATTATTCATGGCATAGGCAATCAGGTACTGAAAACCAAGGTGCCCCACTGGCTGGTTCAGCACCCGAGCGTCGTCGCCTTTCACCAGGCTCCCCTGGAATGGGGCGGAATGGGTGCCCTGCTGGTTTTGATCGACCTACCTGACGATCCGTTCAGCAAATAACATCAAAATATCCGTATCCCGATCAGCAAAAATCATCCGGGGTAACGATGCCCTGATAGTGACCTGTCATTTGCGTCGCATCATAATCGATTTCAGCTACTGCCGCGGTAGCAAATACCGGGGTACTTTTTTCAATACTCAGCTCTGCGGTTAAATAACTTACCAACGGCATATGGGAGACGACAAGAATATTTTCCCAGCGTTCCAGGTGCACAGTCCCGTCGAGATAATCATGGCAATCACTTGCAGACCCCGCCGGCGTTAATAACGAAAGCGTTTGCAATGCCAGGCTCGCCCCAAGCTGTTCATTCATTATCGCCGCAGTCTCCTGCGCCCGCGTGTAGGGGCTGACCAGTATTGCGTCCAGGTTGATTTGTTGTTTACCAAGCCAGCGGGCCATCACCTGTGTTTCCAGAACCCCTAATGGAGTTAATTTTCGAGTCACATCGCTGTCAGAATGAAGCTCGGCTTCACCGTGTCGCATGATAAATATTTTCATTAATTGTGCGGGTTCGAATTTATCCTCGTTCAACCCTGATACTAGCATCAAATTTTATCCAGGAATACCGTTAAAAACGGCAATGGGAGATTATTTACGTCGATAAATCAATCGACTAAGAAAAAACGCAGATCAACGAATTTTTTTAATCAACCTAATCAAAAATACTCGCCATTGACTGGCAAATATTCATCTATAGTTAATCTCAACAGGTAAATCTTCGTCACTTTTCAATTGGGGGCATTATGTCTTTAAAAGATTCAAAAACTGAACAAAACCTCAAGGACGCCTTCGCTGGTGAATCACAAGCGAATCGCCGCTATCTGTATTTTGCATCGAAAGCCGATGTCGAGGGATATAATGACGTTGCTGCAGTATTTCGCTCAACTGCCGAAGGCGAAACCGGCCATGCCCATGGCCATCTTGAATATCTGGAAGAAACTGGTGATCCGGCAACCGGGCTTCCGTTCGGCGGCACTGCAGATAATCTCAAAACTGCCATCGCCGGGGAAACTCACGAATATACCGACATGTATCCAGGTATGGCGAAAACCGCCCGAGATGAAGGCTTCGATGAGATCGCTGATTGGTTTGAAACCCTTGCCAAAGCAGAACGAAGCCACGCCAATCGGTTTCAAAAAGCATTAGATAACCTAGACCAATAACAGAGAACCGAACCGCCCTGCGCCTACCGGGTGTGTTCATTGCTTTTGTAGCGGGAATTGGTATGAGCGAAAACCGAAATCGAGAGGGTAGCCTGGAAGCACCAACGCGCCACCCGATTGACTGGCAGTCTGAGCAATTCTGGAACAAGGAAAGCCTTAACGACGAATTGGAACGCGTGTTTGATATCTGTCACGGCTGCCGTCGCTGTGTCAGCCTTTGTGACTCGTTCCCAACCTTGTTTGATTTAGTCGATGAATCGGAAACGATGGAAGTCGATGGGGTGAATAAAGACGATTACGCAAAGGTGGTTGAGCAATGCTACCTCTGCGACATGTGCTACATGAGTAAATGTCCCTATGTTCCTCCGCATGAATGGAACGTTGATTTTCCCCATTTGATGTTGCGGGCAAAGGCTGTTCAATTCAAGGAACAGGGTGCCAGCAAACGCGATAACTTGTTAACCAATACCGATCTTGTCGCCAGGATGGGTACTATTCCCGTCGTCGATGTCACGATAAATAAGCTCAACAAAAGCGAAGGTTTTCGCAAAACCCTGGAAAAATCATTTGGCGTTCATCACCGTGCTCCACTGCCGGAATTCTCAGCCAACACCCTGCGTAAACAGGCGGGCAAAGTGATTGAGCCGCAACAAGCCAAACCACTGGGCAGAACCAAGGGGAAAGTTGCCTTGTTTACCAGCTGTTATGGCAATCATTATGATGCCCAGACCGGCCTGGACTTAATCAAGGTATTTCAACACAACAATATTCATGTCGAGTTAACACCGTCTGAAGTCTGTTGTGGCATGCCAAAACTGGAACTTGGTGACCTGCAAGCGGTACAAGCAGCCAAAGAAAACAACATACCTATGCTCTATGACCTGGTGGTCAGGGGCTATGATCTCACCTCTACCATTCCCTCCTGTGTATTGATGTTTAAGCAGGAGCTGCCGCTGATGTTTCCGGACGACAAACAGGTGATAGCCGTTAAAGAAGCGTTTTTCGATCCTTTCGAATATCTGCATCTGCGACACAAGCAAGGAGGTTTTAATACCGAATTCAATGCTGAACTCGGAGATGTCACCTACCAGGTTGCCTGCCATCTGCGGGTACAGAACATTGGCTTGAAGACCCGGGATATTTTGTCCCTCATTCCCAATACCAATATCCATGTACAGGAGCGATGTTCCGGACATGATGGGACCTACGCAGTGAAAGCGGAAACCTATGATAAGTCAGTAAAAATTGCTCGTCCCGTGGTTAGAAAAGTGGATCAGGTAGAGCCTGATTATCACGCCAGTGATTGTCCAATGGCGAGTAAACAAATCGTTCACCTGGCGTCATCGGTAGATAAAGCCAGCCATCCTATGAGCTTGCTACGCAAGGCTTACGGGCTAGACTAGTTCAGGCCATTCTAGCCTCGTTGGTTATCCGAACTGATAACAACAAGTGCAGGCTGTGGCACGATTTTTTAAGGCACATACGAGTAATACCAATCACATTAAGTTTGTGCACAACTCAGAGTTAGGACAGAGGTTCAGTTACAACATAGATTTCATTGATATAGTCATTCTATATTATTGAAATATAGGGTCGTAAATGGACCTCTGGCAAACTCCCTACGGGTGAGTTTTAAAGGCGTTTGCGCTGCATTACTGATTTTGGCTAATTCTGAAAATGGAACGACCATTCTCTGAAATCAAAGCCTTGTCTAAACGCCTTTAAATTCTCACTGAGTGAGCAATAAGTTAATGTGATTGGTATAACAGGAGTTGGTAATGGAAAAACTCAACAGACAACAACTATGGTCGCTGGAAGATTACGCTCAATTTCGCCCCGCATTCCGCAGCGACGTCATGGCACACAAAAAAAACCGTCAGTTGACTTTGGCGGAGCACTTAAGACTTCTGTTTGAAGATCGAAAAACGATTCAATATCAGATTCAGGAAATGTTGCGTATCGAACGAATCTTTGAAGCAAAGGCTATTAATGAAGAGCTTGAAGCATATAACCCATTAATTCCCGACGGCTGTAACCTGAAAGCTACCATGTTAATCGAATATGAGGATGTCGAAGACAGGAAAGTGCAATTGGCTAAATTGCTTGATATTGAGAAGTCGGTTTATATCAAGGTCGGTGACTTTGACAACGTGTACCCTATTTGCAATGAAGATCTCGACCGACAAACGGAGGAGAAGACCTCGTCAGTCCATTTTCTGCGGTTTGAATTTACTAAAGAGATGATCAGCGCCTGGTATCGTGGCGAATCGGTAGTGATTGGGGTCGAACACCGCAACTTCCCGAAAGTGCATCAACCTTTGCCGGAACATATCAAAAGCGCCTTACAGGCTGATTTCGATCCGCCGCCTCTGCCGCACTAGGGCTGTAGATTTCTCGGGTCACTTTTGCGTGCGAGGGGGTTGGGCAATAACTTCACCCGCTTGCAGGCCTGAAAGCACTTCAACCTGATCTCCCAACTGCCTACCGGTGCGCACGAAACGACGGGTCAGTTGCTCTTCATTCGCCACCCAAACCACTTCCATCTGCCCAAAATGACGCAGGTAGTCCTTATTGATCAACATCCTGTCAACTTTACCTGTGGTCACCAGTACTCTGGCAAACATACCCGGGAGTAGGGCTGGATTGAACTCAATGTCGGTTTTCACTTCAAAGCTCCTGGCATTGGCATCGGCAGCCGGGACGATTTCGCCGACTACGCCTTCGACCGTTTGCTGTAAACTATCAATTTTTACCTGAACCTTATCGCCAACGGTTAGTTTCAGGGCAATTGACTCACGAATGTTGGCAACCACCTGTAGACTTGACGGGTTGTATAAACTCAGCAGTGTTTGCCCTGGCGTTGCCATATCACCAGGCTCTGCAAGGCGATCAACCACCCGGCCAGAAATCGGCGAGTTAATCGTCGCAAATGCCAGTCCTGACTGGGCTTCCTCCAGTGCCTGACGAGCCCCCAGCAATTGAGCGTTACTTTGCCGGGTATTAGCGCTGGCGTTATCCAATTCGCTTTTTGACACCAGGCCTTGTTTTTGCAGCTCCTGGATACGTTGGAAATTTCGTGCCGCCTCTTCCGCCCTGGCTTTTACCGCACTGACCTGAGCTTTTGCCTGCGATACCCTGGCATCCAGATCGGTGCTATTCAAGGTGATCAGCACATCACCTTTTGAAATCATTTGCCCGGCACGTACATTTATGGTCTCAATCCTTGCCAGAATCCGGCTGGAAACCAGAGTCGCGTCCCTTGCCTGTAGCGCGGCCGGAAACGCTTCGAGATCATCCATTTGCTGTAATTCTACCGTATATGGAGACGTATACGACTGAGTTGGCATGGGTAATCTTGCCGGCACGATTTTATCCTTGAAAGCGCCAGCCAGCCAGGCGATGGCCAACAACAATAAGACCACAGCCAGTATCGGGGTGATGATTCGTTTCACTGTATGACTATTCATTTGCTATGTTACCTGTTTGCAAAGATGGCTGGCTGAAGACCAGGAAGTAAACCATGGGCACGACCAAAAGCGAAAATAATGTTGATGCGATAATGCCGAAAATAATCGCCAATGCCAGCCCATTAAACACCGGATCCAGGGTAATAATCAGGTTTCCCAGCAAGGTCGTCCCCGCCGTCAATAATACGGGTCGCATCCGCGTCTCCCCTGCGGTTAAAACCGCTTCTTTAACGTCCGCTCCGGTCTGCCGGGCATAGGATATAAATTCGACCAGGATCAGCGAGTTACGAACGACGATCCCTGCCAGCGCGATCATCCCTATCATCGCCGTTGCGGTAAATAATACCGGCTCAGGTGCGCCAGCGATTTGCCGCTCGCCAAATTGATTCATCAGCAAAAATCCGGGCATTATGCCGATGATGGTTAACGGTATTGCCGACATAATAATTAACGATAATGCGGTACTGCTGGTCTGTAGTTTTAACACCACGAAAATACCAATCAGGGCAAACGCAAAGGCTATGCCCATATCCCGAAAAACATCCAGGGTTATACGCCACTCACCTTCGCCAGAAAAAGAATAATGAGTGCCCTCTGGTAACTGCCAGCCGATTCCGCCGCCGGAATTGATAAAACTTCTTTGTTGCCAGGGGGTTGCGATTTTGTCTTTCTGTCCATAGTCGGCAGTGACATCAGCAATGACGTCGGCAGGTGTTCTGCCAGATATCTCTGCGGTCACATAAATTACCCGTTGCAAATCCTTACGCATCACCGGTTGGGCGACGAACAGATCCTGCCACTGACCAAGCTCCGCCAAGGGCACAATCGGCTGCGGAGCATTCTCCAGTCCCAGCCCCTGATTCAACTGGGCAATGCCCATTCGTCCTTTTAGTTGCATTGCGGAAATATAATCCAGATCCTGCCTTAGCCTGAACGGCAAGTTCAATTCTATCGGTACCGGGTGCGCATCAAACGGTTGTTGATAGACACCGATATCGCTCCCTTCTACGGCAATAGCGAGAGCCTGATTAACCTCCTGGGTGGAAATACCCGATAACGCGGCTTTCTGTTTATCGACGACAAAGCGCTTTATCTTCTGCTCAGCAATAATACTGGTATCGACTTCAACCACATGCGTTTCCTGCTGTAAGCGCATTTTTAGTTGTCGGGCAGCACTAAGATGGGTGGCTGGGTCAACCAGAGGTTCCGCATAAACTTCTGCCACCAGGGTACTCATTACCGGTGGGCCTGGCGGTACTTCGACTACCTTGATAGAACGTTGATCCGATTGCAACGGTTGCAATAACTGTCGCAGTCTCAATACCACCCCGTGCGACTGATGCTGACGTTGGTTTTTATCCATCAATACAATGCGAATATCCCCGAGATTATGGCCGCGACGTTGATAATAACCACGCACCAGACCATTAAAATCAATCGGTGAATTCTCACCGATATAGACCGCCAGGGATTCAACTTCCGGTAATTGCAGCGCCAGTTGACCGACCTGTTTCGCCATCGCTGCGGTTTGTTCCAATGTTGTTCCTTCAGGCATGTCGAGAATCACCTGGATTTCGTTTTTGTTATCAAATGGCAATAGCTTTAACGGGACTTGTCGAAAAACGGGTAATAATGCTGAGGCCAGGAACAGCAAGACGACAATAATCAAACCCAGTTTGATTCGAGTACGTTTTTCCAGAATGGGTGATAATATTTTCCGGTATAATCCAGGCGAGCGCTGTGACGCTACTGCCTCCTCGTCATCGTTATGTTGTAAAAATTTGGCGGCAAGCCAGGGGGTCACCAGAAACGCAACTAATGTCGATATCATTACCGAAACCGGTACATTAAATGCCATGGGCGCCATGTAAGGTCCCATCATCCCGGTGATAAATGCCAGGGGTATAAAGGCCAGGATAATGGTTAATGTTGACATTAACAGAGCCGGACGAATCTCCTGCATAGCGGCAACAATTTTTTGCTGGGCACTGCGTCCTGTCTGCTTCAGGGTGCGTTCGATATTATCGATCCCCGTTATCGGGTCATCGACCAGTAACCCTAAAGACAGGATCAGGGCAAATAATGTCACCCGATTGATGGTATAACCAAACAGATAGTCAAGTATCAAAGTCAGGCCATAGCAAACTGGCACTGCAAGTCCGACTACAATCGCAGGTCGCCAGCCAAGAAAAACGCCGATAAACACGACGACGGTGAAGATGGCAAACGCCAGTGACGAGGTCAGGTTATTGACTTTATCATCGGCAGTCTGGCCATAATCCCTAAGTAATTTAAACTGTACTTCTGGTGGCAAAATGCGTTGCCCGACGTCCTCCATAACCGTTAGCACATCGCTACTTACCGCCACTGCATTACTGCCCTTTTGTTTGGCAACACTTATCGTCACCATTGGCAATTGCCTGAAGCTACGGTTTTCGGCCTGGCCATTTTCGCTGTCAGTGAGATTGGCAATTTCCAGCCATTGATAGGATTGCAATTCACCGGGGCCGTCACTCAACCGCGCCACATCTTTTAGCAATATGGGTTTGCCGTTAATGACATTAACCACCATATTTTCAAGTTCGGTGATATTGGTGAAGACATCGCCTGATTCAATCACAATCTGTTGCTGACTCAATGACAGGGAGCCCTGGTGGGCTAACTGATTAGATACGTCGATAGCACTGGCAATATCGAGAACCGTTGTTTGCCGTGCAGCCAGGGCTTGTAAGTCCAGCTCAATTTGTAATGTCCGCGGCCTGCCTCCAACCACCTGGATTTCACTGGTCGAATCTATACGCTGCAGTATGGTTGATATTTCTTCGGCAAAACGACGCAACTGATAATCATCATATAAGGTTGGATCCAGACTGTATAACCCCAGCATCACAATCGGCACATCATCGACTTCCTGAGGCCTCACTTGCCAACTCTGCACTACTGCGGGTAATAGGTTCTGATTGGAATAGAGCTTATTATATGTGTTGACGATTGCTTTTTGCCTTTCTTCGCCAACATGAAAGCGCAGTGTGACTACCAGTTGCCCACTGTACGAAGTCGAGTATATGTGTTCAATTCCAGGAATTTGCGATAACAATTTCTCTAATGGGATAGTGACCTGGCGTTCAACCTGAGTCGCGGTCAGGTTAGGTGCCATGACCTGAACATCGATCATCGGTACGACAATCTGTGGCTCCTCTTCCCTTGGGGTGATATTCAGGGCCAATAAGCCTAAAGACAGAGACAGAACGAATATCAGTAACGGGATCTTTCCCTTCAGAGAGCGAGCAACCAAAGTGTCGATTAGATTCATTTTCATCAGCTCTGTACCCAGTGATTAATCTGCACCCTGGCAAAACAATTCATAAATGCGCTCAATAATTTTTACTGCCTTATCATCACTAATGGTGTAGTAAATAGTTTGCGCATCGCGGCGAGTTGTCACCACCCCAGCCTGTCTCAACGCTGCCAGGTGCTGTGATAATGCAGATTGAGCCAATGGAATCTGTTCATTTAACTGGGTAACGGAACATTCAGAATTCATTAGACGGCACAAAATCATTAACCGATTGCGGTTCGCCAGTAACTTGAGAAGCCGCTCTGCCGCCAGGGCATTATCCGCCATTACCTGAGTGTCCATAGACTATCCTTTGATGTAAGACTGGAATTTTCCCCAAGTATAGTTGATTAAATTAGACACACCTTATATTAGAACTTGCTAATACTAATGTTTGCAATATACTAAAGCCCTGAAGGATTCTGAATGGCAGAAGTCTGGGTTAGTCGAGAAGATGCTTGCGGTCAGCGAGTTCATAGGACGAAACCGATGACAGATTTAGGCCATTAAGAATGTTATTTTTACAAGGCAAGATCAGGAGTAATCCATGCTGAAAACAATACCGGAGCTGGTCAAGCAGGCTAGTGCCAACGTCCGAAGAATTACTGCACAACAGGCACAGCAGGAAATGGCCGAAAAAAACGCCCTGTTTATTGATGTGCGTGAACCGGCGGAGCATCTCAAAGAGGCGGTGTCAGGCAGCATCAATATTCCCCGTGGTGTACTTGAGATGCAGCTCCTGGAGCGTGAAAAAGATCCGAAAAGACCCATTTATTTACATTGTGCAACGTCCGGCAGAGCAACGTTTGCCGCAGAACAGTTAGCTCGTGTAGGCTATGAAGATGTTACCGTGATCAGTTGTAAATTTTCAGATATCTGTCAGGCATTTAACTGATTTTCACATCGTGAAAATCAATGCTCCACTTTAAATGGAAAGTTGGCGTTGCCGACTTTCCCCTTACCATCATAACTGTATATAAAAAGACGATACTCCCCTTCCTTCTCAGGGGCACGAAAGGTAAGGCTGACGCCATCAGCGGTAGTGTTAGTCTGCAAAACATCTACGTTCACCTGCTCCGGCTCTAGCTCAAATGCTCCACCATTGCTGCGAACATCAACCTCTTTCAGTATGCGCCAATGATGCTGCAAGTCATCCCCATCGGGATCGAATACCACAACCTTAGCGATGGCCTGTTGTTCGGCGGAAACGATAACGCTGGCTTGCGCCAGACGTTCATTCATTGTCATTGACATGGTTAAAGGTGCTCGGTTTATTGGATACTTTCCGGTCCAGAATCGAGTCATTTCATCGACCCGGGCATTGGCACTGCCATCTTTGTTAAACATGCCAAACCAGGTCGGAGTGCGCTCCTGTTTTTGCCCCCAGAAAAAGGCAAAATTGCCGATGATTTTTCCAGTAGTATCGTTAACCAGCGTATGTTGAATACGCTCCATCATCGATTTCGCTTTGACTCCGCTAGGCTCCTCTATTTCCCGGCCCCAGGATGTTTTTGGCATTTCCCAAAAACCTTTCGGACCATACTCAGTAACCATTACAGGAAGGTCACGGTCTATTGCAGTAATCGCCTCAGGTAATATTTGTAAATCACCATATACTTGTACCGATAGGATATCCACCGTTGGTGTGTAATGTAGCGCAGTATCTATGTGTTCTTTAATGGCTCCTGCAAAGGTATAGGTTACAGGATGGTTAGGGTCCGATTGATGAACGTATTCAATCATTTCATGAATAGCCTGATATACCTTGGGATTCACCGCAGCAAGACTGCCATCCTCGGCGAACAATAAATTAGGCTCATTAGCGATCACCCAGACCAGAAGGTTTGGGTGATTTTTGTACTTTTCAACAACACTTTTAAAACGAGCGAATTGCGCTTTAACGGCCTGTTCATCATCGTAATCAAAACCATGTAACTGCTTTTGCATGTCGAAACCTAATGCCACCATCACGCCAAGCTGCTTAGCCTTGGCCAGCACCTCATCGGCACTATCGCTGTTCCAGGTCCGAACGCTATTACCGCCAGCCTGTTTTAACGCTTGCAGGTTTCGCCCCTGACTCCAGCCAAGACCGACACCTTTCACATAAAATGGTTTTGAATTTACATACAGCTGATAGGCATTATCGGTTTTCTTAATCTCGACCTTGCTAGGATTCTGAGCCGCTGCTGCATTCACGTTCAGGGAAAAAAGTAACAGGCTCAAGAATCCCCAAACTGATACAAAAGATATTGTTGTCATTGTGCCTTTCATCGTTACATTCCTGATTAACCGTTTGTTTTATCTACCTTACTGTAGGATTTTAGCGATAACAATAAAACCACTGAAATACTAACCATAGTCTAAACTTAAATGATTTCGTGGTCCCGCCGTACACATCAGCCAAAGAACAATGAAGGTAATTCCTATGGTTAACCTGAAGTTTTTATTTATTGCCGCATTACTTAGCTTAAGCGCTTGTTCCAGCGTCAATGACGATATTGAAGTCATCTCTGAAGCCGATCCAAAAGTGGACTTTATTGGCTATGAAACGTTTGCATGGATGGGTTCTGCAGTCATCGCGTTTGATGAGCAAGGTCAGTGGGAACCTCCCGGATTCGATGCTGATAAGGAAGTAAAGTTCTATATTGACCGCGAGTTAAGAGCTAGGGAAATGAGTGAAGACTCATACAATCCAGATATGCTTGTCACTTTCGTTGCAGGGGTAGATATGGATAACATTGAGGAAATTAATCACGACGATAGTAACCTTGCGGGACTGGAAAATGTCCCCAAAGCCGCTTTGGTGATTGTTTTTTTCGATGCGCAAACCGGACAGCCTATCTGGTACGGGGCCGCTGAGGGCGAAGTGCAGCAAAATCAGACGGTGATGGAGTCGAAGCAACGCCTCGATTATGCAGTAACAGAAATAATGGCCAAATTTCCAAAATAAGCCAGCTGGAATGATCTTGTTAAGCGGAGCTTCGTATTTAATGTTTTGAGTAGGTTGTTGTGATTGATGATGGATATTTCTGGTTCTGCGTTAGCTTTATTACCCGTTCTGCTCCTCCAGGGGCGGCATGTGCGCAAACGCACACCAGTGTTACCGGAACCTAAAGGGTCAAGGCTAGGCGTAGTTGGAACTGGCACATCGATAAAACTGCTGATTATTGGTGACTCTGCAGCTTTAGGTATCGGGGCCAGTCATCAACGGGAAGCACTGCTCGGCCAGACTTTGAAATATCTAAGCCCGCACTTTCGGGTGCAGTATCAACTAATCGCCAAATCAGGCGCCACCACCAGTGATACCCTGTCAGTGCTTGAAACCCTGCCACAACAAAGCTTTGATGCCGTGATTACGTCGCTTGGCGTTAACGATGTCACCAGTTCACTCACCGTGGCAGTTTGGCGACAACAACAGGCTGTACTAAGAAGCCTGTTACAAGACAAGTTTGCGGTCAAACAAAGCATTATTACTACCGTCCCACCCATGCATAAATTTCCGGCACTTCCGAATCCGCTGCGCTGGTATTTGGGAGACAAAGCGAATCGGTTCAATGACATTCTGGCTCAGGATGTTGAAAGGGAGCACCATTGTCAAATGCTCAATATCGACCGTGAATTGCCATTAAGTGCAATGGCGACTGATGGTTTCCATCCGGGTCCGCCAGTGTATCAGCATTGGGGCCACACAGCCGCCCGCCTGATTCGCCATCGATTCTAACTTCTCCCCTACCTGCTGTTCAGATCCTGAAAAAGATATGTAAATTTTTGTCTTACCGACAATTTTTATTCGTTTTACTGCTGTCGAAAATTGCACTATTTTGCTGCGCCAGTTTTGGATTTAACAGAAATTTACGAGACACACTAACTTTCCTGCTTCAGGGATTGAGCGATACCTTGCAAACAATTCCCTCACAGCCTTCGTTCCGAGACCCTAATGTTAACGAAACACCTCGCACCACTAGATGGCGAATCCGATGCGCCGTTATTTGACAAAATTGCGACCGATTTACGTCGTGATGGATTTAGCATCAATGCCAATGCGCTGCCATGGCACATTGCCCAGGCGTTATTGACTCACTCACAATCTATGCATAGCCAGCAATTTGAAACTGCGGGAATTGGTCGCGAAGAGAATTACAACGTTAACCAGGCTATAAGAAGTGATGCGATTTGCTGGATAACGGGTACCTCATTTGCGGGTAGCCAATGGTTAGCCTGGTGTCAGCAGTTACAGGACCATTTGAACCAAAAACTGTTTCTGGGACTGTTTTCATTTGAAAGTCATTATGCCTGCTTTCAGCCTGGCGCATTTTTTAAACGACACTACGACACTTTTAAAGGGGATAAAAACCGGGTGTTATCCGTCGTAGCCTACCTCAATAAGGACTGGCAACAGAGCGATGGTGGTGAATTGGTGCTATACAAGGATGAGCAAGATACGAAGGGTAAGAAAATACATCCTGAATTTGCCACCCTGGCGATATTCCTCAGCGAAGAGTTCCCTCATGAAGTGTTACCGGCGAACCGACAACGACTGTCTGTGACCGGCTGGTTTCGGGTAAACCAATTCAACGGCTAGCCATAACCCAACCACGAAACCTCGTCGCTTTTTACCTTGCTCGGTTAGATTTCAAAATGAAAATATGACTGTCCTGATGCGGGCGGGTTAAACATAGAGTGTTCGCTGATAGATTCATCACCAAACCATAAAAACCAGCGCCTGTAAGACTCAGGACCTTTGTCACTGTCGCCAATTTATCGTAAAATTCAGGTACTAAATCAGAGTTGCGATACACCAATTTTCAGACTCTGGCAAAGCAAAGATCCTGAGAAGTAATGCAATGACATCAGAAACCGTCTTTAAACCTGAATTATTGTCCCCAGCGGGAAGCTTGAAAAACATGCGTTATGCATTCGCATACGGCGCAGATGCCGTTTACGCAGGACAACCAAGATATAGCCTGAGAGTGCGTAATAACGAGTTTAATCACGAAAATCTCAAAACAGGCATCGACGAGGCACATGCCCTTGGCAAAAAGCTATACGTGGTTTGTAACATTCAGCCCCATAATGCCAAATTAAAAACTTTTATTGATGACCTCAGACCTGTGATTGAAATGGGGCCTGATGCACTGATCATGTCCGATCCCGGATTAATAATGATGGTACGCGAGGCCTTTCCCAATATGCCCATACACCTGTCAGTTCAAGCCAATGCGGTTAACTGGGCAACGGTGAAGTTCTGGGCCGCCAACGGTGTTGAACGAGTCATAGTCTCACGCGAATTGTCCCTTGAAGAGATAGAAGAGATCCGCAAGCATTGTCCTGAGACCGAATTAGAAGTGTTTGTTCATGGTGCCCTGTGCATGGCCTACTCCGGGCGATGTTTGCTTTCCGGGTACATCAATAAACGCGATCCAAATCAGGGAACCTGTACTAATGCCTGTCGTTGGGAATACAAAGTAGAGCAAGGTAAAGAGGATGACACGGGACAGATCGTTGCAGAGTTTGATCCTAACCATACACAGGCCGTTGAAGTACAGAAAGAGCGCCCGGAAGTGACAATTGGCTCAGGTAAACCCATTGATGACGTGGTACTGCTATCAGAAAGCCACCGCCCTGACGAAAAAATGGCGGCGTTTGAGGATGAGCACGGTACTTATATCATGAACTCGAAAGATTTGCGCGCGGTCCAGCATGTAGAGCGCCTCACAAAAATGGGGGTGCATTCCCTGAAAATTGAAGGTCGAACAAAATCTTTTTATTATTGTGCCCGTACCGCGCAGGTTTATCGTCAGGCAATTGATGATGCCGTCGCTGGCAAACCCTTCGATGAACGTTTAATGGGTACTCTTGAAAATCTCGCGCACCGGGGTTACACCGAAGGTTTTTTGCGTCGCCACACCCATGATACCTATCAAAATTACGACTACGGTTATTCGGTTTCTACCCAGCAGCAATTCGTTGGAGAATTCACCGGTAATCGCCGTGGTGAACTGGCAGAGCTGGAGGTGAAAAATAAATTTGTGGTTGGTGACAAGCTTGAGTTGATGACACCGCAAGGCAATATAAACTTCACATTGCAACATATGGAAAATCGCCAGGCAGAATCCATTTCCGATGCCAAAGGCAGCGGCCACATAGTCTATATCCCGGTACCAGAAGATCTAAACCTTCAGTTCGTTCTATTGATGCGCAATCTTAATGAAGGTCAAGATACCCGTAATCCTCTAGCCTCAAACCAAAAGTGCGGGTAAGTCATCATGGCTTTGTTAATTACAAAAAAATGCATTAATTGCGACATGTGCGTCCCAGAGTGTCCAAACGATGCAATATTCATGGGAAAATCCATCTTTGAAATTAACCCTGACCTTTGCACCGAATGCAAAGGTCATTACGACAAGCCCACCTGCCAGTCGGTCTGCCCTATTAGCAAGTGCATTATTACCGACCCAAATCGCGTCGAAAGCGAAGATGAACTTTATGAAAAATACGTGGTTATCCAAGGGCTGGCTTAACAGCAAGCCCAGATATATTTCCCCTCTTTTTGCTGTTTTAATACCCAAGTTGTATTGCCGATTCTAAAACGTATCAGCATTAGTTTGAGTTTTCTGTGATTACTGCGCCGGTTTTGCTGTCGGAAATGTCCAATTCCCTTCTAACAGTGCTTGCTTTGGTGAGTACATCCTGACTGCATAATTCCATCCTTTAGTTATCGGAATACAATTTATCCGTCCATCCCCGCAGCCGCCGAAATGAATCGTAATAGCCCCATCTGAGTCTGCTTTTGCGGTGATATTGTTATAGCTATTCACTCCTAGTTCATTGGCCTCCAGATAACCGTCTGCGTTGTAAACGGTAACAGACCAAAACGCCTCAACCGGAACATCTTTCGCGGTAACGGAATAGAATGTTTCCCCATCATTATTTGCTACCATACCCATCGAGTACATCGCGGCCTTTTTCGGCAGCCCACCCCAGCCGCTGGCGGCACCAATTAAATGATCAACCGGCTTGGTTTCTTCTTTCGTGCCAAATGCATAAGCTGAGTCAAAGCCCAGTACGGCAAAGTCGTTTAATGCCTTACGCCCTATTGATAATTGTTCCTGATTCCAGTCCGGAATATCTAAAGGCCCTTTGCCACCACCTGAAACCTTAATCAAATCCTGTGCCTGATGCGCCTTTTCTACATCTTCAGGATCGTTGGGGTTAACAAATGTCCGTATCGTTACTAAGGCGAACCTTGTACCGACTAACTCCTGATTAAGCTCATAGGTTCCTGGTTTGGTTTCAAAACGCATAAAGTGATCCTGGTTGACAATATGCATTGACTGATAACGTCCGTGTATTTCAGGAAGGGTAACTGTTAACGGTTCAGATAAATCAATTACCGTAGAAGAATAAAGCGTATCCTGATTCATTCGAATTACCGGCTGAAGCTCAGGCGTTGTCGCTTCACGGGCGTGTTGTAAGACCCCAACCTTGATATTAAACGATTCCATAGTACTGCGGAGCATATGATCGGATTCTGCCCGTACATAATTCGCGACATTAACATCTTTAGCGACTACCATTGCTGGTGCCAGCATTAACGTGGTTAACAATACTCTGCGCATCTTACCTCCTCGTCTGCATACGACCTGCTTAAATACCTAGCTGCAATTCTGATGAAACGAGCATAGTATAGACCAGGTGCCAATAGGCTGAAGAGTTTGAAGGTGGGAGGTGGACGCAAATAGAATTGAGGCTGAGGACTGCGTCGATACTATTAGTTAGCTATTCGCTTTGCGGAGATATCCTGTCGTAGCAGGATATGACGGTTAAAGTTGTTGTCAGTAAAACTCAGATGATTCGCTTTTACGACAGAGTCCTCAGCGACAACGTCCTCACCGAAAGAAATACCTTTCTTTCCTCACCGACGTAGTCTCCCGCAAACGCAAAAAGCCCGCTCGTTAGAGCGGGCTTTTATGAATTGGAAGCCTAGCGATTATGTCCAGGGATGGACGGTCAAACGTCGCAAAGCTACAAGGATGTAGTGAATGTCGAAAATGCAGGAGCAACTTTTCGACGACCTGCTCTGACGTAAAAGGATTTACTAATGCCGTGGTGTCATGGATGACAAGGAACGGTCACATGCGTTTCCGCAAGTGGGTTTTCTCGGCCCTATTAACGACAAAAGCCCACTTAATTGAGCGGGCTTTTGTCGTTAATTAGGAGCCTAGCGATTCTGTACAAGGACGAACTAATGCCGACAGGTTTAGGGAGGAACGTTGTATGTCGGTGTCCTCGATTCAGGCATCCTGCTTCATCCTACCTCCTATATCCATATAGTCGTACAGTAGGTCGAGCTAGGCTGAAATGTAAAAAAGCCCTTAGCGTTAACTAAGGGCTTTCTTGGAATGGAAGCCTAGCGATGTCCTACTCTCACATGGGAACTCCCACACTACCATCGGCGCTGTTGCGTTTCACTACTGAGTTCGGCATGGGATCAGGTGGTTCCACAACGCTATTGTCGCTAGACAAAAACATGACTTTGTTCATAAAACAAAGATTTAATGGGTTAAAAACTTAAACAGTGCTTAATTCATTAAACCCTTAAGGCGAAAATCCCGCTCTGCGAGCGGGATGTTCTGAATTGGAAGCCTAGCGATGTCCTACTCTCACATGGGAACTCCCACACTACCATCGGCGCTGTTGCGTTTCACTACTGAGTTCGGCATGGGATCAGGTGGTTCCACAACGCTATTGTCGCTAGACAAAATTTGGTTCAATTCGAAAAGCTGTATTAATTTAAATTCTTACTCGTTCTATTCGACTGCGTAGCATGTCAAACCGGTATTGAAGTTGATGGAGTGATTAACAAAGCTGTGTTCAATAAGTTTGCTTATTTGCAAATGTTTGAACACAATGCCGTTAATCGATTCATTCAAATCAATACCCTATACAATTTTCTTTGGTGTTGTATGGTTAAGCCTCACGGGCAATTAGTACAGGTTAGCTCAACGCCTCACAACGCTTAC
>NZ_SWDB01000039.1 GCF_005116735.1 Thalassotalea mangrovi
GCCCATTTACTGCCCTATATTTCATTAATATAGAATGACTATATCAATGAAATCTATGTTGTAACTGAACCTCTGCCTTAACTCTGAGTTGTGCACAAACTTAATATGATTGGTATCAGGTTGCCGAACGTGTATCAAAATAGGTTTTTATTGGCGGTAGAGGTAGCGCTTTGTACAGGTTTGTGGCAATTTTCACTGTAGCCTTCTTTGGCTTTGTGTTGTGGGTTATCTATCTCGCCAATATTGGCCAGAGTCATATACTGTTTCAATGGGCGGCAGCTACTCCCTATGGAGATAAACTCGGCCACCTGTTCATCTTTGGATTTCTCACCTTTATTGCTAACATTTCGCTGAAGCTTAAAACCGTTAGTTTTGGTCGTGTCACTATTTATCTGGGCACTTTGCTGGTTAGTATCTTTGTTCTCGCTGAGGAGTTCAGTCAGAGCTATTTCCCAACCCGTACCATGGATATCGAAGATGTGATTGCCGATGCAATTGGCATCCTGTTATTTACCGGCATTTCGCACCTGGTTGGTAATCGCGTTAATCGGCAACCGATTTTGCTTACTGAACAAACCTAGCAGTTCGACGAATTCGGGGTTCCAGCGTATTGTCAGTTACGAAACGCCTTAGTTATATAATTGACCGTTACTAAATAATTGCCCAGCCAAGGTCAACAAGTCCTCATTTTAATTTGCGTTACAGCCAGATAAACAGATACTTAATACCAATCATTGACTCTGATTACGTTTGTATATGGCAATTGCACAGCTGAATATTGCAAAGGCCCGCTGGCCTTTAACTGACTCACGAATGAGTGGCTTTACGTCACACCTTGATCAAATCAATAACATAGCGGAACGCAGCAATGGATTTATCTGGCGTTTTATCGACGACGAGTCGAACAGCCAGACGCTGGGTGTGCTGAAGGATCCGCTAATGATCGCCAACCTGTCTTTATGGCAATCGCTGGATACACTATCTGCGTTTGTCTATCACTCAGAGCACCGCAATTTTATTAAAAACCGCAAGCAATGGTTTGTACCCTTGCCACAGGCGAGCCTGGTTTTGTGGCACCACAACATGACTCAGCCACCTTTATTGACGGAGGCCGTAGCAATACTAAATTTATATCGTCGACAGGGGAACTCACCTAAGGCATTCACTTTCGCCTATGGGTTGCAGAACACCAAATAGCTTTGAGATTTGAGGTTATCGGCCATGAAAATCAACCGGCATATTGACCAACTTGACACCATCTTAAGCGGCTATGAGGACATCATTGCTGAAGATTATACCGGATATCGTAATCACGTTTATCGCATGGTGCATTTTTGCCTGGCATTGCGCGATATGGACGAGGATGAACAACGAAAAGTATATATAGCAGCAGCGTTCCATGATATTGGCATCTGGCTGCAAAATACCGTTGACTATATCGAACCATCGATACCACCAGCCATGCAATATCTGCAGGACAATCAGTTGCAGCACTGGGGTGATGAGATTGCCAGAATGATTAGTGAACACCACAAAGTCCGCGAGTATGTTGATGAGACGATGCCGTTGGTTGAGGTTTTTCGACGTGGAGACTTGGTAGATTTCTCCCATGGATTGTTTCGTTTTGGGATCGATAAAGCTTTCATCGACTCTGTCCAGGATGCGTTTCCCAATGCCGGTTTTCATAAAAGCCTGGCCAGGCGAGCGGGAAAGTGGTTTATAAAACATCCATTTAATCCGTTGCCGATGATGAAACTTTAATTTCAGGGATTGAAAATGACCGCTGAAATGACCATATCAGGGATTGGATCTGAATCTTTACACCGAACTGGTGTCAAAATTAGCAATTATTTTTCCGATCCGGTTTCCCAATTTTGTATAAGGAGTATGCAGGTCAGGTATGAAAGAAATCCAGACTCAAGCGAATAATGACCAACAGGAAAACTTTATATTAAGTTTTTTTAAACTGGAAACGTCAGGCGGTATTATCCTGATATTTGCAGCGGTGTTGGCAATGATTTTTGCCAATTCACCATTGCGTGTTTATTACGATTTATTGCTAAGCACACCCGTTGCGGTAATCGTTGGTCCATTGGAGGTAGCCAAGCCATTATTGTTATGGATCAACGATGGATTAATGGCGGTATTTTTCTTTCTCGTCGGTTTGGAGCTTAAACGAGAATTAATTGAAGGCGAATTAAGTGATCGCCGAAATATTATTTTACCGGGTGTCGGCGCCATCGGTGGGATGTTGGTTCCGGCATTGGTATACGTCTATTTTAACTATGACGACCCCATGTTGCGCCAGGGTTGGGCCATTCCGGCAGCGACGGATATCGCCTTTGCGCTAGGGGTGTTAAGTTTACTCGGCTCAAGAGTGCCGGGTAGCGTAAAAGTATTTTTAACCTCATTGGCAATTTTTGATGATATCGGTGCAATCATTATCATCGCCTGCTTTTATACCGATGATATTTCATTTGTCAGCCTGATGGTTGTGGCCAGTTGTATCCCAATTTTGTACCTGTTCAATCGTTACAAAATAGAGGCAAGAAGCCTGTACATGATGGTGGGATTGGTGATGTGGGTTGCCTTGTTAAAATCCGGCGTCCATGCAACCTTGTCAGGGGTCATAGTTGCTTTATTTATCCCTCTTAAATCAGCAACCCGTAAAAACTTTTCGCCACTGAAAAGCTTGGAGCACGATCTTCACTCCGTTGTCGCATTTATGGTATTACCTGTATTTGCATTTGCGAATGCCGGCATTAATCTTTCCGGGGTAGGGGCGGAACAGCTGATGCACAGCGTCCCGTTAGGGATCGCTTTAGGTTTGTTTGTAGGTAAACAGGTTGGCGTATTTGGACTTTGTTACCTGGCCATCAAAGCCGGCTGGACGCGTCTGCCGACGGGTATGAATTACACCGCGTTGTATGGCACCGCAGCACTTTGCGGTATTGGTTTTACCATGAGTCTGTTTATCGGGTCCTTGACCTTTGAAATGGGGGGCATGGATAAACTGTTTGATGAGAGAATCGGGATTATTATCGGTTCCCTGCTCAGCGGTATTGTCGGTTACTTATTACTGAGAGTTTCGTTAAAACCGCAAGTAGAGTAAAACAAGCTATAAGCTGCAAGGCTCTAAGGCTCTAAGGCTCTAAGGCTCTAAGGCTCTAAGGCTCTAAGGCTCTAAGGCTCTAAGGCTTTAGGGCTGTAAGGGATAGTTGGAGGGCCTGTTGTATAGGCCCTTTTTTACTTACAGGGATTGTCTGATGAATAGGTGTTATTGCGGTTAATCTTTGTGGTTGAGTATCTGGAATACTTGTTTACCTATATCGGTATTATCCTGATGACCGAAAAACTTTTCTGCGCCAGGTCCCGTGGCGTAAACCGGAACATCAACCCCTGTATGGCCACCTGTTGTCCAGCCGGTATGAGTCTTCTGATCGAGAATCGCTTTTAATTTAATGTAGGTGTGTTTGTTATCTTCAGCGCTGAGTAAATCTTTGGCTTGCTGTTCGGTTAAACTAAAGCCCAGTAAAGCTTCAATTTGAGATTTTGATATCGCATCCTCTCTGATTGTGCGCGCGATTTCTGCAGGGCTCATTTTCAGGTTCTTTAGCCATTTTCCCTGCCATTGATATTTACCTTTGGCACCTATGCTCACACCGCCAGTATTGTGATCGGCGGTTAGCACCACCAGGGTATCCTGGTGTTGTTGGACATAAGACTCCAGATAACTCATCGTGGTTGCCAGATCCTCCATTTCCGCCATTGCATAGGCGATATCATTTGCATGCCCGGCCCAGTCTACCTGGCTTGCTTCGATCAACAGAAAATAACCATGTTGGTTATTTTCTAGTTGCTCGATAGCAGCCTTACTCATGGTTAGTAACGGGGTATCAAATTCAGAGTCCATGGCAGCAGGCAGGGCGACATCGGCGAGAAGCGCCAGCACATTGGTTTGTGATCCGGGTTTTAATACTGACAACCCGGGAAATGTGTCGACGTATTGATAGCCTGAGTCGGTGAACTCCTGCACCAGATTACGATCATCACGGATAAAGTAATCAACGCCTCCGCCTATCATCACATCGGCCACAATTTTTCCTTCGGCGCGATTGTCAAAAAAGTCATCGGCAATGTCATTATAATTTCGTCGACTTTCGTTTTTGGCAATGTACGATGCGGGTGTTGCGTGAACGATCTGCGACGTCGATACCAGGCCGGTTCGCATGCCTTGAATTTTAGCGTACTCGAGTACCGTCAATAATGGCTTTTTATTGATGTCAACGCCAATTGCACCATTATAGGTTTTGACGCCTGTTGCTAATGCGGTGGCACTTGCGGCTGAATCAGTTACAAAGCCTGAGGTTATGTGAGGATACGTAGCGGCTGTACCCACCAGCAGCCGATCGAAAACCGTTTCTTCCACGCGATTGGTTTTTGGATCGTCTTTGAAGTTTCGATATAGCACCGGGTAAACCGGCCCCATGCCATCAGCAACAACCATGATGATGTTTTTCACAGCGGCTGGCGAAGCTTTAGTCTGATTGGTGTCGGCAAAACTATTGGCTGAAAAAATGCTGGTAACGAATAACGTACTCAATACCCTTTTTTTATATTGTCTCATACATGTCCTTTTCATTGAGTCGCAGTCAAAGATGCTGGTTAGAATAATGATTAATAAGTGGCGTGTTGAGCGCCGGTTTCATGACCAAGTTCCCAAAGCAGATTCGTTAACAGGCCGCTGGCTCCAAAGCGAAATTGTTGTTTGTTGAGGTAACCGCTACCCAATAATTCCGCTGCCAGGTTCATGTAGCTGATGGCATCATCAAGGGTACGAACGCCTCCAGCAGCCTTGAATCCGACGTCGGGGTTTAACACCGATATCACTTCCAACATTGCTGATGCGGCGGGTAGGGTGGCATTAACCGGAACTTTTCCTGTGGAAGTTTTGATAAAATCGGCCCCGGCGTTTATGGCGATTTCACTGGCCTTTTGAATCAAGGCCTTTTCTTCTAATACCCCGGATTCGATAATGACCTTTAACAATACATCATCACCGCAGGCCGCCTTTACCTGTTCGACCATCGCTTTCGGGGTATCCTTGTTTCCCTGCATCAAAGCACGGTAAGGTAACACCAGATCGACTTCGTCGGCACCATACTCGATAACCTGATTGGTCTGACTGACCACCATATCGATTTGGCCATTACCGGATGGAAAGTTAACGACCGTGGCTATCTGGATATCGGTGTTCTCCAAAGCTTCTTTTGCCTGGTTTATGAAGGAAGGGTATATACAAACAGCAGCAGTATTGCCGGTAATGGTGCTTGCCTGTTGACACAATTTGGCAATATTATCCGGCGTATCATCATCGTTCAGGCTGGTTAAATCCATCAACGCGATGGCAAGCTTAGCTGCATACGGTTTGTCGTCAAACATAATGAAAAGCCTTAATATTACTGCAAAGAAATAAACACACCGGCAATCGCCGCACTCATCAGGTTCGCTAAACTTGCCGCAAGTACCGCTTTTAACCCCAACTGGGCAATATCAGGGCGGCGATTTGGCGCCAGGGAACCGATACCTCCTAGCAATATCGCAATGGATGACAGGTTAGCAAAGCCACAAAGTGCAAAAGTGATAATCGCCTGGGTATTAGCGCTTAAACTGTCTTTATTAGCAATAAAATCGACGTAAGCGACAAATTCATTGACGATAATTTTCTGGCCAAGAAAACTACCGGCGATATTTGCTTCTGACCAGGGAACTCCCAATATATAAGCCACAGGCTGGAATAGATAACCCAGTATCAGCTGCAGTGATAACTGATCATAACCGAACCAACCCCCAAGCCAGCTTAATAAGCCGTTAAGCAAGGCTATCAAGGCAACAAATGCCATCAACATAGCACCCACATTCAGCGCCAGTTGTAACCCCTTGGCTGCTCCATTTGCGGCAGCATCAATAACATTAACGCTATCATCATGCTGATCTTTATGTGTGAGATCTTCTAGATCATTTTTTGCCTGCTCGGTTTCCGGCAGGATCAGTTTTGCCATTAGCAGACCACCCGGAGCGGCCATAAAACTTGCAGCGATAAGATACTTTAACTCCACTCCTAAGCCTGCATAACCGGCCAAAGTTGCTCCGGCTACGGATGCTAAACCACCGACCATTACCGCAAATAACTCGGAACGGGTCATAGTTGGCAGGAAAGGTTTTACCACCAATGGTGCTTCCGTTTGGCCAACAAAGATATTCGCTGTGGCGGATAATGATTCCGGACGAGAGGTAGTCAGAAACTTTTGCAGGGCACCGCCAATAAGCTTCACGACTTTGTCCATGATGCCAAGATAGTAAAGTACCGAGATCAGAGAAGAGAAAAAGACAATAATAGGTAACACTCGTACGGCGAACACAAAACCAACGCCGTTTTCAAACATGGCGTCAGTACCCAGACCACCAAAGAGAAAATTAATGCCATCTTTGCCATAACTGATTACGTTATCGACGGCACTGGAAACGGATATCAGGGCATCTTTGCCCCACGGCACGTATAACACCAGAGCACCTAGCGATACCTGGAGGGACAGGGCACCAATAACAGTACGCCAGTTAATGTGTTTCTTATCACGGCATACCAGATAGGCAACTGCCAACAAAATGAATATACCTGCTAATGCTCTAAGGGTCGTAAAATCCATGGTTTACCTATCTCTACTGTTAATTTTCCTTTACCAGTTCGCGTATTTTTGCTTTGATCAATTCCAGGGCGCGCCGATTTCGGCCGCCTCGGGTTATCACTATGTCCGCGTAATTTCTGGATGGTTCAATGTATTGAAAATACATGGGTCGAACCGTTAAATGATATTGATCGTGCACCGAAGAAAAGTCTCGACCACGTTCCTGTAAATCTCTTTTTATGCGCCTTAATAAACAAATATCCAACGGTGTATCCATATAAATATTGATATCGAAGCGCTTACGTAGTTCAGGGCAGGTAAATAACATTATACCCTCAACTAACACCACTCTTGCCGGCTTTACCGGAACAACTTCTTCCTTGCTGCGTGTATGTCGCTTGTAATCATACACGGGCACGTGAATCATCTGGCCCTGACTTAACTGGGTTAAATGCTGTTTTAACAAATCATGTTCAAACGCCGAAGGGTGATCATAATTGGTTTTAATCCGTTCTTCGAATGGAAGATGGTCCTGGCATTTATAGTAAGAATCTTCGTTAATAATCGTCATACTGTCCTGACCCAACTCTCCGATCAGCTCGTTATATATCGTTTTCGCAAACAGGGATTTACCGGAGGCTGATGCTCCAACGACGGCGATTATGGTGAGGTGATTGATAGACAAAATGCGACAAAAATCAAAAAATCGATGCAAATAGTATCGCTTATTTTGCCCTAAAAACTAGCAAAATGTTAATAAATTATAACGTTAGCGGTGAGTTTGTTGTCATTTTGCACCTTTGATGAATAATTTGCTCAAAAGCTAATCGTTCGTCGTGCATCGAACTTACAATATGGCCTTATTAACATTACTATACTGGTTATTGTGTGCAGTAAATTGAGAGAAAGTTATGCCTCGGGCAATGATAATGGTAATTGACGGATTTGGTATTGGGGCGGCTCCTGATGCAGAAGCGTTTGGCGATGTGGGTGCCAATACGTTTGCTAACCTGGCACAACGGTTTTTGCAGCAGGAAGGACGGACGCTGGCCTTACCTAATTTAGGCAAGCTTGGTTTATTTGAGGCAGCATGGGCCGCTTCAGGTGCTGAGTTGCCGATAAAGCCGCAGATTGCGAGCTCTGGCGCTTATGCCCATGCGGCAGAAATATCATCGGGTAAAGATACGCCGAGTGGTCATTGGGAGATGATGGGGGTGCCGGTCTTATTCGACTGGGGATACTTCAGCGATAAACAGAACTCATTTTCAGCAGAATTACTGGAACAAATCGCAATCCGCACTGGTATTAAGGGCGGGCTCGGTAACTGCCATGCATCGGGAACTACCATTATCGCCGAACTTGGCGAACAACATATGCAATCCGGGATTCCGATATTATATACATCTGCGGATAGTGTCTTTCAGGTCGCAGCCCATGAAAAAACCTTTGGACTGGAAAACCTTTATCATTATTGTGAGCAGGTAAGGGAATTGCTAAATGATATGGACCTGAACATCGGCCGGGTTATCGCCAGGCCATTCGTTGGTGATAATGCCAGTAATTTTCAACGTACGGGTAATCGTCGTGACTATTCAATATTACCGCCAAGTCCGACCGTGTTGGATACCCTGCATGATAATGGCGGAACTGTCGTCAGCGTCGGTAAAATTGCCGATATTTTTGCGCATCAGGGGATTAGCCATAAAGTCAAAGCCACCGGCTTAGACCAGCTTGTCGATGCCTCGTTGGTGGAATTTGACAAAGCCACTGACAACACCCTGATATTTACCAATCTGGTAAACTTTGATCAAGATTACGGTCATCGCCGCGATCCAATCGGTTATGGTCAGGCACTGGAGTATTTTGACAGCCGTTTACCTGAAATTTTTTCACGCCTGAATGCAGATGACTATCTGTTTTTAATTGCCGATCATGGTTGTGATCCCACCTGGCATGGTAGTGACCACACCCGCGAATTCGTGCCGCTTATCGCCTGGTCGCCTGGAATGAAGAGTATTGATTTAGGGCAGCGCGATACCTTTGCAGACCTTGGTGCGACGATCGCTGACATCTTTGCTTTACAGTCTCCTGAGTATGGAACGTCGTTTAAATCCCTATTAATGGCATAAAAAGGTAACGATTTTCGTCAATATCGGTTATCATTCGTTACTGAATGTAATCGGTAAATTATGCCGTCGTTCGCCCGATACAATCGATAAAAACACGGGCTGAATTTAATGTCACAGGGAGACAACCAATGAAAACCTTCAAACCAAATACTCTGGCAATGAGTATTAATGGCGCGATATTATCTTTTGCCGCTTTGGCAGCAACCCCAGCAATAGCAGAAGCAGAGGGCGAAAAGCTCGACTCTTCAAAACTTGAAGTAATTCAAGTTACTGCCCGTAAACGAACTGAGAATGTGCAGGAAGTTCCTGTTGCCGTCGCCGCCGTTCAGGGTGAGAAACTGGATGCAATTTCTTCAGCTGCCATGGACATTCGTTTTTTAAATGCCCGTGTTCCAAGCCTTAGTGTTGAATCATCGTTTGGTCGTACCTTCCCACGATTCTACATGCGTGGCTTAGGTAATTCCGATTTCGATTTGAATGCTTCACAGCCGGTTTCTCTGGTTGTTGACGATGTTGTCCAGGAAAACCCTATTTTGAAAGGTTTCCCGGTATTTGATGTTGAGCGCGTAGAAGTCCTTGGTGGTCCGCAAGGTACGTTATTTGGACGTAACACACCAGCTGGATTGGTAAAGTTTGATTCGGTAAAACCTTCTCAGGATTTCGACGGTTTCGTTTCCCTTTCATACGGTAGTAAGTCAACCAGCGATTTTCGTGCCGCTATTGGCGGTGGGTTGACCGATAACCTATCTGCCCGTATTTCTGTATTACGTCAAGACAGAGACGACTATATCGATAACAAAGCTCCGGGCTTCGAACAGGATGACGTATTAGGCGGTTACACCGATCAGGCGGCTCGTATCCAGTTTTTATATGAAGGTGATGACTGGACGGCTTTGCTTAATTACCACATGCGTGATCTGGACGGTAAGCCAGTGACGTTTTATGCCAATGCCATCAAACCAGGCACTAACGATTTAGGTGGTGAAGGCTGGGATGGCCGCGATACCGTATGGCATGATTCAGCGTCTCGAGCCACTCAACAAGTTGAGACTGAAGGTGCAAGCCTGAAATTAGAATTTGAGCTTGGCGATCATACGTTAACCTCGATTACTGGCTATGAAAGCGCTGAGCTTTATTCACGTGCCGATGTTGACGGTGGTTATGGTAACGCATTTGCGCCAACCATGGGCCCTGGTGTCATTACCCTGGATTCAGAAACTGCTGATGGTATTCCGGATCACCAGCAAATCACTCAGGAACTTCGCCTGACCAGCAACCTGGCGGGTGCATTCAACTATCAGGTTGGTGCGTTTTATTTCAGCGAAGATTTAACCATCGAAAGTTTCGCTTATGATCCAATTTTCAGTAATGGTGAGCAGACCGGTTACGTAATCCAGGAACAGGAAACTACAGCCTGGGCGGTATTTGGTTCATTCGATTATGACTTTACTGATGCCACATCAGCGACCTTTGGTATTCGTTATTCCGACGATGAAAAAGAATATAGTAACCAACGTACGCAATCACCTCTTGGATTCTTAGGCTTCCCAGATGAAGCAAGCGGTTCTGTGAACCCAAGTGATACCCATGTTAGCTGGGATATCAGCGTTAGCCACAAACTAACAGATGATGTAAACCTTTATGCGCGCATTGCCGACACATTCCGTGCACCAAGTGTTCAGGGTCGTTCACTGTTTGCTTTTGATGAAGGTATTTCTGTTGCCGATTCTGAAACCATTATATCGTATGAAGCCGGTGTTAAATCTGACATTCTTGACGGCAGCGGTCGTTTAAATGCCTCAGTTTTCTATTACACCATGGATGATCAGCAGTTAACCTCTGTAGGTGGCGACAGCAACACAGCGCGTTTGTTAAACGCCGATGAAACCGTTGGTTATGGTTTTGAAGTTGATTCAGAGTTTATGTTGACCGACAACTTTGCTATCACGGCAAGCGTTAGTTACAACAACACCGAGTTGAATGATGATTCATTGTCAGTGCCGGTTTGTGCATTGTGTACGGTAACGGATCCTTTGAACGAAAATGGCCAGGCTATTGTGGATGGTAACAGCCTGCCGCATGCTCCAGAGTGGATTTACACCCTGACTGCACGCTATGCCATTGAGATTGGTGACGGTGAATTTTATGCCTACACCGATTGGTCTTATCGTGATGACATCAGCTTCTTCTTATACGAGTCTGAAGAATTTACCGGTAAATCTCTGTTAGAAGGCGGTGCGCGCACAGGTTATACCTGGGAAACTGATGCCCAGGAATACGATGTGTCATTATTCGTTAGAAACATGACCGATGAGCAACAAGCTATCGGTGCGGTCGACTTTACCAACAACACGGCAATCGTTAATGAAGAGCGCTTTGTTGGTGCAGAGTTCAAAGTTAGCTTTTTCTAATCGTTAACTAAGAATGTGTTTTAGAAAGCCAACCGACGGGTTGGCTTTTTTGTATCTGTTGAAAATCAAGGGGTCAGAGTCTGTGACTCTGACCCCTTGATTTTCACAATGCCATTAATCTTAAAACCTCTTATTCGTTTAGATTAGGCATTTCCACCACAGCTAAACCTTTGTGATTACCACCGAACTGGATTAATGCCGGTAACCGCATGAAATTCTTTAAATAACACAATTCTGGATTAGTGATTATACTTAGCGGTTATGGTCGTACCCTGGCACCGGTAGCTTCTGTCTTGAATTCATTTAAGCAAATAGAAGTGAATGATATATCAGTGAAAATCCGTATCAACAGACATACAATGTTTTACTGTGGCGAAAGCGTTATCGGTTAATTTGTTGGCGAACTGACTCCTGAGGTATGACCGAGTTTATATCACTATTGTTCTGTGTAAATGAGGGTGGAGCGGGATCAATAGTGTCATCGAAATGCCTTTAAGGAATCGTTATGAACAAATTAATCCCTGTATTTGCAATGGCTATGACGTTAATGGTCTATGGTTGTAGCGAAGAGAAAAATGGCGCCGAAGAGGTCAGCCAACCGGAGCAACAAGCGCAGGATAAATCTACCGTTGCGGCAACAGATAGTTCACAGCCTGATGCGGACCGTAATGCCGAAGAAAGCCAGGCAGTGGTGCTTTTATCGGGTTTACCAACCTTAGATACCAAAGACAGTATTGCCATTGTAGAGCTCGATCCTGAGTCAGAAGATTTTGGCAATATCATCTATGAGTACCCATTACCTAAATATGATGCGCCTTTACACCACCTGTATTACAGTCCCAATGGCCGTCTTTATGCTACCGGTCTTGGCACGGAATGCAGTCTCGCTGAAATTGGCCTGGTTAGAAACGCACAGGCTGAGCCGCAAATTACCGGTGTCAATTGCCTTGATACGCAAGGGCAACAAGTCGGCGAAGACATCATGTGGCACTCGGTGAATGGCAAAAACTATATGTTTGTCACCTTTATGGGTGGTACTGGCGTCAGTCAGGAAGATGCCGGGTCTATCGGTGTCTTTGATCCGCAATCGAACGAAATCATTAAGATAATAGAGGCGAGAAAATCGCAACTGGATGAAGGTGAACCGTATCTATTATATCCTCATGGTATTTCGGCTTATGGCGATCGAATGGTTGTGACATCTACGGTCCATCCTGATTTATCGACCGGGGTTGGTAATGCGGTAACCATTATTGATCTTAATACATTAGAACCGATAGAAAATATTGTCATTGAAGATAGCAAGCCTGTGGGGTTTCCGTCGTCGCCGGTAGAGGTGCTTTTTGTTCGCCCCAGTATTGTGCCTGACGCTGAACCAGCCGTGTTGGTAAATACAATGTTTGGTTTTGAAACCTGGAAAATTCCATATAACGAGGCGGATAAAACCTTTGGTAAGCCTGAAAAATTATACGATGGCGCAACGGCAGGGACCGGCGTGCCACTTGAATTTTATGGCAATGAAACCGAGATGTTTATCAGTCATGCCGTTCCGGGAGTGGTAAAACGCTATGATTTACAAAAACTTCCGGATCTTGTGTCTTCGGGTGCCGATATTGAAACTGAACCCGGAGCTCATCATATTATCTTTTATAAGTCAGCATCGGGACGTGAATTGATCGCGGTACAAAATAACCTGTTGAATCTTGGTAATGCCGAAGATAACGATCCCACAGATGTTGATTTCATTGCCAAGGTTAACGCCCATTCGGTTACCGTGCATGATTTAAAAAGTGGCGAGAAACTGGCCACCGTTAACTTTAAAGATAAATACCAGAAGGGAATCGATAATATTGAAAGCCTGTTTGGTTCCGGATTTGTACATCACCACTAGGGATGTTGGCCTGTAAGATTTAACAGGCCGTTGTGCATGTATGGTTAAGGTCATTATGTCGGTGATAACGGTACTCATCGTTTTAGCCGGCATTACTTTCTGGAAAATAGCTAACGATCCGCCGGTAACCACCCCAGTGGAATTCACGGCGCCCTTTGTTTTTGGACGATTCCAGATACCCAAGGACAATCCTTATACTTACGAATCCGTCAAGCTTGGCCGCAGGTTGTTTTATGATCCGCTGCTATCCGGTAACAATGAAATCTCCTGCGCCAGCTGTCACAAGCAGGAACTGGCGTTTACCGATGGACTCCCCCGGGCTATTGGGGCATCGAAGCGAGCGCTGCCTTTTAATTCCATGAGCCTGTCTAACCTGATGTGGGGACCGCGCCATTTTTTTTGGAATGGGCGGGTTGCCTCGCTTGAACAACAGGCGTTGTTACCGATTCAACATGTTGATGAAATGGATCAGGATCTCGATGAGTTAATGGAAGAGTTGAAGCAGGATGACCGTTATCCTGTTTTGTTTAGAAACGCTTATGGACGGATAACGCCCGAAAATACGGCCAAAGCACTGGCCAGCTTTCAGCGTTCACTGATATCGGCAAATTCAAAATACGATAAATACCTGCGTGGTGAGATTAGCTTATCAGACCAGGAAGAATATGGTCGCAAGCTGTTTATGGCGCATCCAGATACTAAAGTGTCATTGCGGGGTGGTAACTGTATCGATTGCCATAGTCAGTTCCTGACCGCCGGCTTTGCAACCGGCTTCGATGGGTTTAGTAACAATGGCCTGGATGATGATGAGCATTTACAGGACGGTTTGTATGCTTTTACCGGCAATGATGCCCACCGAGGCTTATTTAAAGTGCCAACGCTACGTAATATAGCCGTGACGGCGCCATATATGCATGACGGCCGATTTGCCTCTCTTGAGCAAGTATTGGAACACTATAATAGTGGTATAAAAATGAGCCAAACGCTGAGCCCGCTAATCATTGAAGCGGATAATCGGGAGAAAGTTGATATCCAGTCGGTCAGTTTGAATTTAACCGAAACCGAAATGAAAGCGATTATCGCTTTTTTGCATACGCTCACTGACGAGGACTTCCTGACCAACGAGGACTTTTCTGATCCGTTTAATCGAGGTTCAGACCATGACTAAAACCATACCTTTGTTAACTACTTTACTTCTCGCTGCTGTAGTCGCCGGTATTACCTGGCAATTACAGTCGCCAAAATCTCTCACCCTGAGGTTTTACCCGTATATGGGAGAGCAGGTGCTTGTGTTTAATGACCTGCGTTATCAAAATCCGGGTGGGCCAGGCAAATTTCTGATTCGGGATTTGCAGTTATTTATCTCCAATATTCATTTAATTGGTAAAAAGCAAACATACCGGCAACCGGATAGTTATCATTTGCTGCGTTTTGATAATGATAAAGGTTATTTTGATATTGTCCTGAAAGATGTGGCACTCAATGAGTACGATCGTATTGAATTGGGAATCGGCGTCGATCCGGACGCAAATGGCAGTATCGTTTTTTCTGGTGACCTTGATCCCAATGGTCGCATGGCCTGGAATTGGCAGGTTGGCTATAAATTTTTACTGTTAGAAGGGCGGCTAACCAGCAATGAAAAATCGATACCCCTTGTCTATCACATTGGCTTCGATGAGAGCTATACCAGAGTCACTGTGCCACTTGCTAATGACTCTGGTTTTTTTGATCAAATTACCACGCTGAAAGTGGATTTCAGCAAACTATTCATGCAGGAAACGCCGGTAAATATGGAGCAGGTATCGACGGTGAAATTTGATCCCGATAACGTCAGGCTCATTGCCCAGGCGTTTCCAGATTTACTTTCAATCAATTAATACCAATCCCAATAAATTATTACTAACTCTGAGTTTTGCACAAACTTAATGTGATTGGTATAACGCCTGATTAGCAGTCCATTGCTAGCAAGATGTTAGTCTGTATAACCCCAGGGGGCCGCCGGTGGTGTAACGGGTTTAGTTAAATCAAAATCGACACGAAATTCCCGTCCCTGGCGAATTAATCGATAGGTAAATTTGTCTGGGTAAATGTACATTTGCCAGGTATTACCGTTTGATTGCGGAATGCCTAGCTCAACAAACAATTCTTTGGAGTATTGATCGGCCGGAAATGACTGCATCTCGGCCCAGCCAGCGTCCAATGTATGTCCACCATACATGGTTGATTTATCGCTGGAGCCATCTTTATGTCGGTGATCGTGTTTGAGTTGCAAGCCTGAGCCTGTTTTGGTGATTAACCAGGTTCTGGATGCATCGTCGCCAACATGAAAGGGGATTTGTAGTTGCCTGTCATTACATTTTCTGACGTGCATGATCAATTCTTTACCTGCAAATCCACCGCCATCGGAATTATCAACGGTGATCTTGCCAGTATACGCTTTTCCACAATGAGCTTTAATGGACGCAAAGAAAGCATCATGGGTGTTAATCGACACCATCGGCGCTTCAGATACTTGTTGCTCACCATTAGTGCTCGACTGTCCCGAAGCTGCCAAGGCTGAGTTGGAAGCTGTCGCAACCAAAGCAACAGCGGACGTTAACAACAGGGATTTGATGTTCATAACCACTACAGAATACTTTCCAGGGTGATTTCCATCATATCCTTAAAGGTTGTCTGTCTTTCTTCGGACGTGGTTTGTTCACCGGTCTTGATATGATCACTAACGGTAAACACCGCCAGTGCTTTTTTACCGTATTCTGCGGCGACACCGTATAAACCTGCTGCTTCCATCTCAACGGCAAGAATGCCCATTGCTTCCATCTTTGCAAACAGCTCAGGCTCGGGCGTGTAGAACAAGTCTGCGGTGAATACGTTGCCAACGTGTACCGGTTTGCCAAGGCGATCGGCGGCTTTTACAACGTTATTTAATAATTCGTAGTTGGCAATGGCAGCAAAGTCATGTTGACCTAAGCGTGAACGATTGACTTTCGAGTCGGTGCAGGCACCCATGCCAATGATCACATCACGCAGCTTAACATCGTCTCGAACAGCACCACAGCTACCGATACGAATAATGTTTTCAACACCGTAATCCTTATAAAGCTCGGTTGCATATATAGAAATGGAAGGGATACCCATACCGGAGCCCATCACTGAAATTGGCTTACCTTTATACGTACCCGTGTAACCAAGCATATTACGTACCTGAGTAACACATTTGGCATCATCAAGAAAATTCTCGGCAATGAATTTGGCGCGAAGGGGATCGCCGGGCATTAAAACGGTTTTGGCAAAGTCATTGGGTTTTGCTTCGATATGTGGAGTTGCCATAGGTTGGTTCTCTTTTAAGTTGGTTGAATAATGTTCTGTAAGCTGTAAGCTGTAAGCTGTAAGCTGTAAGCTGTAAGCTGTAAGGTTTATGCTAATTTGCTTTGTTTTAATTTTCGCAGGGCTCGGCGTTCTTCATCGCTGAGAAATGCTGCCTTGAGTGCATTTTCCTGAATTTGCGTTAATTGCGCGTCGCTTAAATCGAATAAACGCTGCGCCAACTGATATTCGTGGCGTAATTCAACGCCTTCTACCGCGGGATCATCGGTGTTTAATGTGACCAATAATCCCTCAGCCAAAAACTGGGTGATCGGGTGTTTAGCCAAATCTTCTACTGTACCGGTCTGATAATTTGAAGTCAGGCAAGATTCAATCGCAATCTGCTTATCTCTTAGGTAAGTCATCAGGGATGGATCCTGATGGCTCTTTACCCCATGACCGATGCGGCTGGCACCCAACAGGTTAATCGAATTCCAGACACTCTCGGGGCCGGCAGCCTCACCGGCATGCACGGTAACCTGGAGGTGACTGGCACGGGCCTGATTAAAATGCTCGACAAATTTTTCCGCAGGCTGATTGTACTCATCACCGGCAAGATCAATAGCAACCAGATGCTGTTGATGGGCAAGTAAACCCCGTAATTCCTGATGACAGGCTTCGGTACCAAAGGTACGACTTAAAATTCCAATGAGCTTAGCCTGCACCCCGAAATCTTTGCAACCCTGCTGCACACCATTGATAACGGCTTCAACGACGTCGGCAACAGGTAATTGATGATTCATTGCCATATAGTAGGGAGAAAATCTAAGCTCGGCATAATCAATACCAGCCAGTTTTAAGTCTTCGGCGTTTTCATAGCCAACTCGATAACAGTCATCGAGGGAAGTTAATACTTTGACGCCCCAATCCAGCTTAGTCAGGAACTCCAGTAAATCACCTGCTTTATCGGTGATGGTTACATGGGGAATAAAATCTTGAAACCGCTCAGCGGGTAAGGGGATGTTATTTTTTTCAGCAAGTTCCCAGATGGTTTTTGGACGAATATTGCCATCCAGGTGACGATGTAAATCAACAAGTGGCAGGGAGTTGTTAACCATAGAATGTCACGATATCAGAACGTTAGAAAACAGTATTGGCCTTAAGTGTAACCTGAGCCAGTAAAATTGCTCAGCTTTCACTCAGGGCCAGTAAATTTGCCGCATAGTGTAACTGATCCGACAAGATTTTAACATTAATTTGCCCGTGCCTTAATTTGTAGTTGGCATTGCAAATAAAGATTGCTAAATTTAACGTCTTGATTTCAGAGTAATTACTCTGATTGTATCGAGCACCTTTCTTAATCAATACAATAGCACCGCAAGGGAAGTACTCATGTTTCATCAAACTGACGATGTAAGAATCAATAATATAAAGGACTTATTGCCACCCGTCGCCTTACTGGAGCGTTATCGCGCCAGTGAGAAAGTGTCAAAGACGGTTTTTGACGGGCGTCAGGCAATCCACAAGATTCTTGCCGGCGAAGATGACCGACTGTTGGTTGTGATCGGCCCTTGTTCGATACATGACCCTAAGGCAGCGCTGGAGTATGGCGAGCGTCTCGAAAAACTGCGTCGTCGCTATGCAGATACCCTTGAAATTGTGATGCGCGTGTACTTTGAAAAACCACGCACAACGGTTGGCTGGAAGGGGCTGATCAATGATCCTTACCTTGATGGTAGTTTCCATATTAATGACGGGTTGCGCATCGGTCGTAAGCTATTACTGGACCTCAATGCTTTAGGATTGCCAACTGCGGGCGAATATCTGGATATGATCACGCCGCAGTATATGGCTGATTTAATGTGTTGGGGCGCAATCGGAGCACGAACCACGGAATCACAGGTGCACCGGGAATTGGCCAGTGGTTTGTCATGTCCGGTTGGATTTAAAAATGGCACCGATGGCACGATAAAAATTGCCATTGACGCGATTGGTGCTGCCAGCGCACCGCATCATTTCTTATCGGTAACAAAACTGGGTCATAGCGCCATTGTTGAAACCAAAGGCAATGAAGATTGCCATATTATCCTGCGCGGCGGCAAAGAGCCTAATTACCAGGCCGAGTGTGTCAAAGATATCTGTGCACAATTAGCCGCAGCGAACTTACCGGAAAAAGTGATGATTGACTTTTCCCATGCTAACTCGCGCAAGCAATTTAAAAACCAGTTATTGGTAGCGGAAGACGTGGGGCAGCAAATCATTGCCGGAAATCGTTCTATCTTTGGGGTAATGGTAGAAAGTCATTTGCTGGAAGGGCGTCAGGATCTGGTCGATAATAAAGCCAGAACTTACGGACAGAGTATTACCGACGCATGCATTGGTTGGCAGGATACGGAACAATTAATCGAAAATCTGGCAAATGCGGTCAGCACACGATTTTGAGGTTGAACAGATGAGTAAAGAACTAGAGTTACAGTCGCAGAAGCAGTCCTCTGAGCAACGCTTTGAATTATTTATGAACCGTTTGATGAGCGATCGCAAAACCTGGATTTTAATTGATGAGCATGGTTGTGTGATGCTCACCGATGGCGATGAAGACCTGGTGCCGTTCTGGCCTAGTGAAGAAACAGCAAGGCTCTGGGCGAGCGATGAATGGTCCGATTGCCAACCCAAGGCATTGTCGTTTGATGAACTAATGGAGAAATGGATACCGGGCATGGAAGAAGATGATCTGGCAATGATTATTTTCCCGGCCGATGACCTGAAAGGGAGAATTCTCCACCCCTGGGAATTTTCCCTGGCGGTTACGAAGAAACAGGAAAAACTGGCAAGAAAAAATTAGTTTCACCTTAATAAAAGCGATTAATCCTTTGGATTTAGTTGCTTAATTAATAAAACTTGTCGAAATTATTCGGCGAATGTGATTAATTTAGGGTTATGAAAATAATTTTTGCGCCATTGGTCGACTATTTCAGGCAACGCCGATTCCGCTATTTGTTCATCACATCGGGCATGACAGTGATGCTTGTTGGCTGTGCCGGCATGCAGTTGTCAGATATGTTTAGTGGCTATGCACAACAAATGTTGCCGGTGCGCAACCATATCGATCAAGGGCAACTGCAGCAGGCCCAGTCGACACTGATTGTTCGATCGAAAACCGAAAACAGTTACGCCCTTAGTCAACTGGAAGCGGGTCGTCTCGCGTTTCTTGCCAATGATTGGTCCAGCAGTCAAAAAGCGTTTGAGCAAGCTTATGACTATGTAAAAACCACCAATGAACAGGCAAAAATTCGCATCAGTGAATCGTTAAATCAGGCTGGTGCGCTATTAAGCAATGATAATGCCTTACCTTATGTGATCCCAGCTTACGAACAAAGCATGATGCATTCTTATCAGGCGATTAATTACCTGATGCAAGGCGATAGGGAAGGTGCCTTGGTTGAGGTCCGCCGCGCCAACATTGTCCAGGAAAACTCGCTAAAACAGAATCAGGATAAACTTGACGAGGCTCGAAGCGATGCCCTGCAAAAAGCTGATGTGCCCGAGTCTAGTCTGTATTCCAGTTTTCCGGATATGGAGTCAACACTTGCCGATGTGAAAAGCGGCTTTCAAAATGCCTACACTTTCTATTTGTCCGGCGTTTTATATGAAGCCAGCAATGAATTGAACGACGCCTATATTGATTACAAACGGGCCTTAGAGATCTATCCGGACAACCCAGTGCTGATAAACGATGTGCAACGTCTGGCGCAGCGCCTGTCTATGCAGGATGATATTGTCCGATTCAATCAACGTTATGGGGAATATCAGCCTAAAAGCCTTCAAAGTAATGGTATAGGCGATGTTATTGTTGTCATCGAGTTGGGGCAAATCATGCCCCGTGAGGATGCCAGTATCAACTTACCCACCAGTCACCGTGGCAGACTGCGTTTTTATTCCTTGTCATTACCTTCCTATAACCATGCACGGCAATTCACCGTTCCGGCGCAGGTGCAGTTACGTCAGGGCGAACAGGTATTAACCGCAGAGCCTCTGCTGGAGTTGTTACCTTTGGCGAAGTTTCAATTATATGAGCAAATGCCGGGAATGGTGGCCAGGCAGGTATTGCGGATATTTGCGAAAGAAGAAATCCGTCAGGAAGCGGCACGGTCCGGTGGTGATGTTGGCAATATCCTCGCCAGTTTGTACAACATCGCATCGGAACGCGCCGATACCCGTTCCTGGCTGACCCTGCCACAACAGATTCAGGTACTACGCCAACCTTTAGGTGTTGGTAAGCAATCCATTGAGGTGGATTACAATGGTCAGCAACAACTTATTGATGTAGAAGTAAAAGAAAATCGAATCACCCTGGTTAAGTTAACCGTGACCGGGAATTATATTGGCTATATCACCTCTAACCTATAATTAGGAGTATGTTTATGCGCAACTTTTTTTTACTGACACTACCGCTACTGATGCTGGCGGGGTGTGCCTCGGAACCGGATACATCGGGGATTGGTACTGAACCAATGACTCAGGGCGATAACTATCAGGAGTACCTGAAAGTAAACAATCCAGATCTTGCTAAGAGGGTACAGATTGCCGACGTTAAGTCGAGAAAAACCAATGACTTTCTCGAAGTAAACCTGCAATTATTGAGTACCTATGATAAGACTCAGAATCTTCAGTATCAGTTTTATTGGTATGATGCCGATGGTTTTGTCATCGAACCGGGAAAAACGCCATGGAAAGCGGTTGCTTTGCATGGTCAGCAAAGTGTGATGTTACGAGCCATGGCGCCCGTTAAAAATGTAGATAAATTTAGTCTTTATGTACGTGAAGTGCCTAAAGAAGTGTATAAATTCGACGACTAAAAGGAAGAAACATGAAAACACTAACGTTAAGTTTGATTAGTATCGGGTTAGTACTGTCGCTGGGCGCGTGCTCCAATAAGGCTACGGTAAGTTATGGTGATGCTCAGGAAGTGGAAACCACGGATTTGAGTTTCGGTTCCACGGATTTGCAAACCATTGCCACCGAAATGACCGATTCATTATTACAATCGGTAGCAGTGAATGAACTAACCAGAGATGGTCGTCCGGTCATGTATGTTGAGCGCATTAAAAACAAAACCTCTGAGCATATCGATACGGAATCGATAACCGATTCAGTATCCACTAAATTGTTACGTTCCGGGAAATTTCGCTTTGTCGATATGTCGCGGGTTCAGGACGTAAGCAAACAACTGGAATTTCAAAATGAAGGTGGATTGGTGGACCCGTCCAAAGCGGTGCAGTTTGGCAAGCAAACCGGTGCTGAATACATGTTGTATGGCAACCTGTCGAGCATTGTTAAATCCAATAAGGATAAGTCCGATGTTTACTACAAGTTTACGATGCGATTGATGGATCTTGAGTCTGGTATCGTTGAGTGGGCAGATGAAACTGAAATTCGTAAAACGAAAGAAAAACAGGGCTGGAGTTGGTAACTACCGCAAATGCGGTTGCTGTTCACGCCCATGTTTCTAAGGAGCTTGTTATGAAACCCTGGATTTGGCTATTGATCCTGGCTGGATTAATGTTCAGCCTGCCTGGTTATGCTCAATATGAGCGCAACAAAGCGGTTCCGGTGGAGAAAGTATTATTCGGCCAGGTGCTGAGCGTTAGGGATATTTCTCGTGAGGAGCTGATCGAAGATCGTAACCATGGCTGGAAAGTATTTGGAGGTGCCTTAATTGGTGGAGCCATCGGTAATCAGTTTGGTGGCGGCAGTGGCCGTGTTGCCACCACTATCCTGGGATCGATTATTGGCGGCAGCATGGCCTCTAATCATAACCCGCAATATCAAACCCGTACCATTCGCCTGGTGGAAATCATGGTGGAAACCGAACAGGATGGCCAGTTTATGGTGGTCCAGGATTTTGATCCGAGTATGGTTTTTCACCAGGATGACCTGGTACGAATGGTTTATTTACAGGGCGGTATCGTCCGTCTTGATAAACAAATGTAAGCGTTGACGTGTTAATGGTTAGGCTTAAACTTCTGGCTTTTAGCGCCTTACTGGCCTTGTCCGGCTGTAATAGTGTGCCCGAGGGGGTGCAGCCAGTAACCGATTTTGAACTGCCAAGGTATCTGGGCACCTGGTACGAAGTTGCCCGCCTCGATCATTCCTTTGAACGTGGCCTGGAGCAAGTAACCGCGAATTACTCTCTAGCGGAGGATGGCACGGTGGTGGTCGTTAATCGCGGTTATGATCAACAGGACGGTGAGTGGCAGAGCGCCGAAGGAAAAGCAAAATTTGTTAGTGACAAAGACATTGGCCATTTGCAGGTATCTTTCTTTGGTCCGATTTATATGTCTTATGTGATTGCTGAGCTGCAGGAGCATGACGAGCCATCTGCGCAGGATTCGCACGATTACCAGACTTCATTTGTGGTTGGATATTCAACCGACTATGTCTGGTTATTATCGCGCACACCAGAAGTCTCGGAGCAGGTTAGACAGCAGTTTATCGGATTTGTTGAGAGCCTTGATATTGATGCAAACCAATTGATCTGGGTAAATCATAAATAAATTTAAAATCCGATTTCGGCAATTACCGCTTGGTGATCACTCAGCAATTCCTTCGATACCTTATAGCTGATGAAATTCAAATCCCGGGAAATAATCACCCAGTCTAGGCGCTTGTCGTCGTAAGTATCATATTGTTCCGAGTGCGGTTCGAACAGTTTATAGCGACCAGACTCGGTTAAAAATTTGATCACCTTTTCCGAGCTCAGCCATTCGCTGTTAAAGTCGCCCATGATCACCGATTTTCTCTGTCGCTTTTCCAACATCAGCCCCAACATACGAATTTGCTCATTGCGTTTTGCATGCCTGAGGAAATCGAGATGCACAGAGTAGATATCAATTTCCAGGCATTCCTTATCTTCCGGCCTGCAGTCCCAACCCACTTTACCGGTAACAAAGCCTTTTTGCGTGGAAGGTGGGGTTGGATGAAAAGAGACGGCAAAGGCTTCCCGGATCGGTAAGCGACTCATTATCGCCGTGCCATAGGTACCAAAAAATTTATCGACATGAGCGGCCTGGATAAAAAAATGATAACCGGCTTTTTTCGCCAGGTATTCGACATGGTTAAAGTCGCCACTCCACCAGGATGGGGCATCAGCTTCTTGCAGTGCCACCACGTCGGCCTTTTCTTTTCTTAGCATGGCAGCAATATCATCGAGGTTCTTTTCGATCGTTTCCTTGCTTACCAACATTTGGTTAAACGCATCTTTGCGACCATGAGCCATATTGAGACTGACTACCTTAAGATGATCTTTATCAATCAGGGAAAATTGAATGTCATCGTTTAATTGTACGGTCAGGGGAATGGCTTTTCTTAACTCATCGGTGGTTTCTTTGGCGTAGGAGCCGGGGATGCTGAGCAGAAAATAACCGAAAAGAACTACCAGTGACAAACGTTTAATGGTCAAAATTACCTCGTCAATCCGACACGGGAAATAAATCTCAGCTTTAATTTTAAGCAATATGTGCTGATTAACCAGAATTGTCAGACTTAATATTCTTCATCACATTGATGATCGGATCTAACACTTTCATGCCCAATACTGCACAAATCAGGCCAATCAAACCGGGGTTGAGGCTGTGATCACTGTTTAGTGCGGGCGGCGTTAGATCACCGAAAAATTCTTTTAAAATGACAAAGCAGACGTAGAAAAGAATGGTGGCCAATAGGGCTTCTGTTAGCGGCCTCCGCAATCTGGAGAACTGCCGATTGGCGACTAAATCCCGGTGATAAAGCAAGGTTGCGCCAAAAGCAATCAGTAGGGACCAGATTGGATTGGAGGGCAGGGTGACATGGAAAAACAGCGGCTGACTCTGTAATCGAAATTTATCCCGATAAAAGCTGATGTCAAAACCACCCATTTGCATCGGAGTATATTTCAGGGAAAAGCTACCGTCTTCAGCAACCGGTAAATTTATGATTTCAGGATCATCATCGCCATTGTTTTGCTGGCGTATACGGATTTTATAATTTTTGTTTAATGCTGGTTTTGTCACATTACCGGCGATTAGAATTGAGCCAGAAAATAACTGCACGAATTTACGATCAACGGTGGCGATAATATCATCCGGTTTTACTACGACCTGCTCTCGATTTTTCAGATTAAACTGCGCTTCTTTTTTAAACAGTGTTGCGCTCACCATATCTGAAACCATATCCCCATAATGATTAAACCGGTATTTTTCGTGGGTTAGCTGAGTTCGAAAAGTTTCCCGGCTTAGTGTTTGGTTAGCGTACAGGCGAAAGCATAGTACCGTATTGTTTTGGCACCAGGAATCGGAAATATCGATAAACTTGGATAGGGTGTTGTGCCCGGAATTAGCGGATAAGCTATTACTCGCCTGTTCTGCCAATTGAGTGATGAATGTTTTGTCTTCTGGGGTGAAATCACGCATTAATTTATAGGTTAATTCCGTTGCTAAAACGGTCGCCAGGTAATGGGCTTGCCTGGGGTTAAATTGTGCTACTTTACTGCTGAACTGGCTCTCGTAAAGCTGCAAGGTCGGCATAGAAATCAGTAGTGAATTTGCTCGCAAAAACGGATAACTCTCCGGGGTGCCGAAGCCATAAAAGCGAGTCTTAAAATTATTATTTACCAGCCAGTAAAATTGCCTGACTCCTGCCATTGATTTATCATCGCCAGACGTTGCAAAGATCACCGCGTTAGGCGCCTCCGCGTCATCATCGGGGCTATTTGTCTTGTTAGTAAATAACTGATAACCGTCGTAGTCAGCGATCAATTCTTTGATTGGATCATAGATTTCAACAGGTAGTTGCGACTCGGTGGCCTGCGACGAGTCAGAGGCTTGCGAATCGCTCGCCAGGATTGGGGCGTCTGCCGGATTCTCCATGTTGCGACAGTGCACGTTACTCTCTGCAAAGCACAAATAGGTAGCATTTAACTTCACGCCTTTACCCGATAGTATGTTGATCAGGTGATATGCCAGGCCCTCAGAATATTTATCGTCCCGCTGGAAAAAGATATATACCTTAAAGTCGCTGACATCGCCGCTATCCTGTTGTGATTTTTGTAGTTTGTTAACGACATTCAAGACCCGCTTATCATCACTGTGTACGGTTCTATAAAACGAGGAATAAAGTCGCTGTTTCTCTTCATTCAGATTAATGTCTGCCCGAGTCGCCGTTGAATTCAGGACAGGAATAGTCAGTTTTTTTTCTTCTAGCAAGGTTAATAATTTGATCGTGCAGCCTGATGTTAATGGCCCCAGGATCAATCCGACCCGCGACCAATTGGCAACGTTATCAATACTTGCGCCACAGTCATTGCTGGTAACGGAAAAACGGACGAATTGGAAAGGGGCGGTAAATTTAGATATTTTGTTGCTGGTGCTTAGTGGATTTTCGCCGGTATTAAAAAACTCTTCATCAAGCTGAATCGCTTCCAAGGTATTCTGGATACTGCGAATGAAAATTTCATTGCCAGCCTGATTGAGGTCGTCATCAAATACCAGAATTTGAATCGGATCCTGTTTTTTATAATCCTCTTCATCGGCGTAGCAGGCGCCAGAGAACATCAAGACAAACAATAACAATACACGGAAAATTGCCGGAGTCATGAAACCAGTTACCAGTTTGATGACATGCGAGATTATATTAATTGGTGATCGATACATTTCCCGAACCAGCTATTCACAGAGAAATAGATCAAATATTTCAATGCATTGAGCATAGTCGGCTTGGGCAAGTTTGCAAGAATGGCAGGATGAAAAAGGCAAGGCAATGCCCGGCAATAGATACCGGGCTGACACGAATTACTTCGCTTGCTGAATCAGTTCGAACATCTCGTCACGATTGACACAGGCTTTTAATACGTCACGCTTGTATGCGGCTTTTGAAGGTTCAACACGGGCGGTAGTAATGGTTTTACCGTCGCGCTCTGCGCTGATCCAACAAACTGGCTGTTGGTCTTTTTTCACCGAATGTACTGTTACATCGTATAAAGAAGCCAGGCGAGCGTCAGGCGTCATGTCGCCGGTTACAACGTGTGCAGTGTTTGCTGATGCAGCCGTTGCGATAGTTGCCGAAACCACGGCAGCAATTAAATACTTGTACATAATAACCTCTGGGTTTGTCGGATTGATAATCCTTGAACGCCGGGCATTTTATGCTTAATCGAGTAATGCACAAGAGAAGGTACGATTCTATAACTAAGGTTAACAGCATGTAACCGAGAATCTTGGAAAGACTATTGTAATTTAGAGAGTTGCGCGAGAATTCGTTTGCTCATTTGACTTCGATGTTCGATTTGGTCGAGAAATTTCTCACAAACCCGGTTAAACACACCTGCCGCATTGGCTGTGATCAAATCGCCGTGGCATAAAAAGATTTTTTCAAAATCCCAACTATCGACAAGTTCTAATACTTCCTGGGCTTTTTGCGAATCGGTTGTATAGAGTCGAAATTCAGGGGAGGACATTGGTTTTTCACGAACTCCGAACAATTTGAAAAACCACAGCATTGAACTGGTGGATTTTGTCATGTTCTCGATAAAGTCAGCGACAATGAGTGTTTTCGAAGGTTTGTGTAACAACATTACCTCGGAGAAAAAGCAATTACCATCCGTGGTTATCATATCGATATCAGGGGTGAGAAAATTGGCCTGATATCCCTGCAGCACTTTGTCGATGCCAATGTCCGGGCAACGCTCTTTTAAACCCGGCGCGGCATAGACTTCAGCGTCCGGATATTCTTTGATGTAATCCATTACCGCCTGATTGTGAAGTTTGTTCGGGGCGACAATCCAGGAAACCGTACCCAGATCTGCAAGAGATTGCCTGACCGAGTCGGTCAGGAACACCGGCGAGTAAATCAATAACTGACTATCACCAGTTTTTATTATCGCCATTCTGGTTTGTAATTTTGTGCCTAAAAAGGTTACATAATTAGTGCGAACAAAAAGGTTTTCACCAAACTTCTGCATAGTTGCTCTCGGTATCACCTTTAATAATACTGTATCAAGTATATGCCATGGTTAGATTATGGGGTCAGGTCTTGTATGCCATGGTTAGATTATGGGGTCAGGTCTTGAATGGTGCATGCGAAATTCAAGACCTGACCCCACTAGATTGAGAAGGGATAACAATGAATCAAGATTCAAATCGCAAGGTTATTTCATCGGTACTGTTTGTCTGTATGGGCAACATCTGCCGCAGCCCTACTGCGGATGCGGTGTTTCGTCATAAAGCAAGGGAGCAGGGCGTTGATATCGAGGTAGATTCGGCGGGTACGATAGCCTATCACCAGGGGGAATCTCCGGATAGTCGTTCAGCCGCCGCCGGACGTGCCAGAGGTTATGATTTTAGTGGTATCACTGCGCGCAAGGTGGTCATGGCAGATTTTGACAACTTCGATTTGATATTGGCCATGGATAAGGCAAACCTGATGGATTTGCAGGATATGTCACCCGATCATCATTTACCTAAGGTAAAGTTGTTTCTCGAATACGCCTGCCAGTTTGCGGAAATGGAAGTGCCGGATCCCTATTATGGCGGAGGTCAGGGTTTTGAGCATGTGCTGGATTTAATTGAAGATGCGAGCGAAGGACTTTTGGCAGAATTAAGAGGTAAGGTGAGAGGTGGAAGTTGCTGACACATAATTGTGGGAAAATGCCCGTGCAAATGAACACGGGCCGGTAAGATTTATCGTTTGCTAACGGCGTTGGCAAGAATATCTAAGATTTTTTCACTTTCGGCCATGTCTATGCAGGCATCGGTGATGCTTTGGCCATAGGTGAGTTGATCTTCTTTACCCGATTCCACTTTTTGCTGCCCCGCAACTAAAAAGCTTTCGATCATAACGCCAAAAATCGCGTCGCTTCCATTAGCAATCTGCTCGGCCAGGTCTTTGGCAACGTCAATCTGACGACTATGATCTTTACCGCTGTTGCCGTGAGAGCAATCCACCATGATCTTAGTGCCAATATCAGATTCCTGTAGTTTCTGGTATGCGTCGTTTACGTCTTCAGCAAAGTAGTTTGGCTGCTTACCGCCGCGCAGGATAATATGGGAAAACGGATTACCATGGGTCTGGTAAATACACATTTGTCCGCTTTTATCTGGCGAATACAATACGTGCGGCACACTGGCGGCTTTAATGGCATCGATGGCAATTTTGACATTACCGTCGGTACCATTTTTAAAACCTACCGGGCACGACAAGGCGGAAGCCAGCTCACGATGCACCTGGGATTCAGTAGTGCGGGCACCAATCGCCCCCCAGCTGATAAGATCAGAAATATACTGACCGGTTACCATATCGAGGAATTCAGTACCTGCGGGCAAGCCTAACTCATTAATTTCCATCAACAGGTTACGGGCCAGGTGCAACCCTTTTTCCACATCAAAAGACTTATTAAGCCAAGGATCGCTGATTAAACCTTTCCAGCCCACGGTCGTCCGTGGCTTTTCAAAATAGACCCGCATAACTATCTGGAGCTGATCACGGTATTTATCATGCAATAGTTTTAATTGTTTTGCATAGTCGATGGCCGCAACCGGATCGTGGATAGAGCAGGGGCCTATGACCACCAACAATCGATTGTCCTTACCACAGATAATGTTTTCTACTGTGGTGCGCGAATCGATAATAAAGTTGGCGGTTTCTTCAGAAAGAGGGATATCTTCGGCTAGTTGCGCCGGAGATATCAATTGTTCAATCAATGAAGTGCGAAACTCGTCAGTCTTTATGGTCATTCGTTCAGGTTACCCTTATTAATTCAGGCCGCTAACATAGCTAAATTACCAGTATAAGTGAAATAGTTTCTTATTATTTTATCGAATATGTGCTCTGTAAGTGAGTCGTGGCAAGTTAATGGTAAATATCGGTGACAGGCCAGAAACGAAAAAAGCAGCCCATAGGCTGCTTTTTATGAATTCGAATTGGTACGACCGAGTGGACTCGAACCACCGACCCCTACCATGTCAAGGTAGTGCTCTAACCAGCTGAGCTACGGTCGTACAATGAGAGGTTAACAAAGGTGTTTAACGACTCAACGGCGGCTATGTTAATGGCAGTTCTGGTTGCTTGCAAGCGCTTTTCGCAAGATTTTTGCAAAAACCGGTTTGTTTGCACAAATCTTCAGCAACCGAATATCTGATTGTTTAATTCGTCGCCAGCAAGCCCTGTTCTGCACGACGCTGAATCACTTTTAAGCGCCAGGCAAGCATGATAGCAGCGGTTGTTAGTCCAAGGATAAAACCGATCCAAAAGCCGGCCGCGCCCAGTTGTGGCATTATCCAGTCCGTCACCCCTAAAATCACTCCTAATGACAATCCAACGACCCAGTAGGAGATAAAGGTGATGTACAAAATTGACTTGGTGTCCTTATAGCCTCTAAGAGCGCCAGCGGAAATTACCTGGATAAAGTCGGAAAACTGAAACAGTGCCGCCAGGAACATCAGGTTCGCGGCTAACGTGACAACCGCGGTTTCGGTGGTGTAGATGAGGGCAATCTGTTCCCTGAAGATGATCGTGCCAGTTGCGGTGACGATGGCGATAATAAAGCCCAGCCACATGCTGGTGGTGCACATGCGTTTGGCGTCTTCATGCTTGTCCTCACCAACCGCAAATCCGACTTTGATGGTTACCGCCATGGCTATGGACAGTGGCACCATAAAAATCATCCCGGAAAAATTAATCGCGATCTGATGGCTGGCGACAATCTCAGAACCAAAGGGGGCCAGGATGATGGCAACCACGGAGAAGAGCGACACTTCAAATAGTAAGGACAGGGCGATTGGCACTCCAAGTTTGAGAATGCTTAATATTTCCTGAATGTCCGGTAAAGAGATTGCTGAACGCAATGATACTTTTTTTAAGTTCTTTGAAATCCATACATAGACCAGCATGCCTATAAACATGGCCCAGTACACAATGGCTGTAGCGATACCACATCCTGCGCCGCCTAATTCGGGAAAGCCAAACTCGCCATAAATGAATACGTAGTTCGCAGGAATGTTAACTAATAAGCCGACAATAGAGATGATCATTGTTGGTTTGGTATAGCTCATACCTTCGGCGAAGTTTCTGAGTACCACGTATAAACAAAAGCCAGGCCCGCCCCAGACGATATAACCCAGATAGTCCAACATCAGTTGTTGCAGTTTAGGCTCAAGACCCAGTTGCGGTTCAAGCAGTGGTCGAAGTCCATAAAACAAGCCAATAACCAGCAAGGATAAAATTACCGCTATCCAGGCGGTTTGTATGGTGGCACGGGCTATACCGAAGTAATTCTTGCGCCCCGAATACTGGGAGACGATGGCAGACAGCGCCATGATCACGCCATATATGGTTAAGATGATCGGTAGCCAGACGCTGCTTGCGACGGCAACCGCAGCCATATCGGTAGCGCTGACGCGACCGGCCATTACCGTATCGGCAAAACTCATTAAGTTCTGGATTAATTGCGCAATCAAAATTGGGTAGGCCAATTTTATCAATGAGCGCGCGTCGGCAAGAAATTTATCTAGAGTCATGCAGGTAAAGATAAGATAATAACGGTAATTCAGGAATGAGGATCATATATGTTTACAGGAATTGTGCAATTAAAAGCGCAGGTTTATCGCATTGAAGAGGGACGGGAATTTCGCCATATCCAGGTATTAGTGCCCGACTCATTTGTGCAGGGGATCGAGCTAGGTGCCAGTGTAGCCTGTAATGGCGTGTGTTTAACGGTGGTTGAAGTTGAATCCAAATCTAACAAACAGGCGGTTTTGCATTTTGATGTGATTGACGAGACATTGCGGCTGACCAACCTTGGTCAGCTAACCGACTCCGGTCACGTAAATCTTGAACGCTCGATGAGATTTGGTGATGAAGTTGGCGGCCATATTGTCAGTGGTCATGTTCATGACCTGGCTCGCTTATCATCGTTAGAGAAAAACCAGGATAATGTTCGGATGACATTTGAAATTGCAACTAAGTGGCGTCCTTATTTAATTCGTAAAGGGTTTATCACCGTAAATGGGGCTAGTTTGACGTTAGGTAACGTCGAGGAAAACCACTTTGATTTGCACCTGATACCGGAAACGCTGGAGCGCACCAATCTCAGTGATTTTAAGGTTGGAGATCAAGCCAATATTGAAATAGACCAACAAACCATGACAATTGTCGACACCATCGAGCGCATTATGGCGGAGAGAAACCGCTAAATTTAGAATATTTGTTCATCGTCACTATCGATCATTAACAAAATGGTCTGGCTATAGTCATCGATGTGCATGTTCATATGAATATCATTACAGCAAGTAGGACAGGACTCATAATAGTTCTGGTCTCCTTGCGTGGTATCCAGGGTTACCGCAAGGTGGTGGCCGCAGTGGGGACATTCAATGATTTTTCGGCTTATATTTTGAAGCATGATCGTCTCCTAACTTTTATCAAACATCACATGCAACCTTTCTATAGTATGGTCGCTAACCGCGGATTTTCTCAAGCGCCGTTATGCAATTTTGTAAATTTTCGCGATGATATCTTTTGCCTGTTCAAGGTAAATACCGGCGAATAAATTGGCATGATTAAAAATATGGTACGCATTGTAAATAAGCTTACGGTTAGGGTAGTTTTTTCGCAGCGGCGAAACGCCTTGATAACCGTGATAAAAAGACTCCGGGAAGCGTCCAAATAATTCCGTCATGGCAATATCAACTTCCGGATCGCCATAATAACAAGAGGGATCGTAAATACTCGGCCCCTTATTGGTGAAACCAACATTACCCTGCCATAAATCGCCGTGCAATAAGCTTGGAGTAGGGTGATGGTTGCTCAATAATTGCTGGCAATGTCCGACAAATTCATCGATATCTGTCAGATCCACCCCTTTGTTATTCAATTCCTGTAATTGCACTCCGAGGCGTTGCTCTGCAAAAAACGTACTCCAGTTTTTCTGCCAGGGATTAGCCTGTGCTGTTTTGCCGATAAAATTGTCTTCGCTCCAGCCAAACTCGCCCTGTTGATTATTTTGGTGCATCTGAGCGAGGGTTTTGCCCATCACATACCAGGGGCTTTCAGATTGTTGAACACCATTAAGGGGGTGAGGTACGAGCTCAAGAAACTGTATCACCAGAAAGCTGGAATCTTCAGCCAGGCCACAACAGATCACATCCGGTACCACAAAGTCACTTCCCTGGCTTAAATGTTCAAGCGAATACATTTCGGTTTGGAAGTTGAGTAATTGTGAAGCGTTATTGGTTTTTACAAAAAAATGTTGCTCATCGGCGGAAAATTTAAACGAGGCATTTATGTCACCACCGGTGACTTTTTCGGGTTCAGAAAAGGTTAAATCAAGTTTTAACGTTTGTGAGATTTCATCAGCAATGGCGGACCACATACTTACCCCGTTGTGACGATATATAGCAGCTGAAGTTACTAAATTATAGAAGAGTTCCGTTACGGGTTTTGGAAATATTTAGATAATCTCGGCAAATAGATCGCGACATAGTGACTGGCGTAATTGTCTTTTCCTTATTTACTGAATCTCTGCCGTTGTACCTTTAGCTGATTCAATTCCATCGATAACGGCTTTTAAATTCGTAAGGCTATCGCTAATTAACACCAGAAATATTTCATTACTCAGCCAGGCCGGCAGACTGCCGCCAGGTTGAAAATATCCCAGATACTGTACGTCGACGATATTGTCTTCTAATTGTTTTACCTGCCAGGTAATATTCACCCGTTCAACCCGAATTCGGTTCGGGTTTGGCTTCAGGTATTGATTATGATCCTGCACTGTCAGGGTGAACTGGTTCGTGTTGTTGATTAACGAGTTGGTTGTAAGCATTTCCCTGGCATGAACCGGCCAGATCGGATCGAGAATTGTTAGTTGTACCTGGTGGTCATTTTGTTTTTCAAACACAACAATGCGTTTTACGCCTGCAACCCAGCTAAGCACGGCTTTTTTATCGGTTAACAAATAGCGAATTTTGTTTAATTGTGTCTGCAACGTCAGGCTGGCTTTAATTTCGACAAATCCAGTGTCAGGTTTATCTCGATACTGAATCCAGAGCCATTCATTTTGCATATGGGTATACCAGGGAAGCGGGAGGGATTGCTGGGTCGGGAAATCTGAATTCGGAGCATCGCTTGTGGCGATGGCGGGAAACGTCAGGATGCATGCGGTCAACAGCAGATAACGCCATATACGAAGTAGGTCTGTTAATACCGTCATTATCCTGCTTTTCATATTTTCAGATTAGACCTTTTAATTTAATTGCGCATTTTGCTGCCGGGCAATTTTACTTTAATCACGGTGAGTTAAAGTACCATGTAATTAACCAAACTGCTTGTTATCCATTGCAAATTATCGGGAATTCCCCTATATTGCTCGGCTTATGGTTTCCGATGTTTGTCCGATAGCAATGTAGGCTCATCGATACCAGGAAATCATATCTCTAATACGAATTTTTCTCGCGTTTCGGGCCCGGTACCTGAGACGCATTGTTATTAATACAAGTGGCATTACGTAGGTGCCACCACTGTAAAAGGAAATATTGTGCCAGTAATTACTCTTCCTGACGGTAGTCAACGCAGTTTTGAACAACCCGTATCCGTAATGCAAGTTGCCGAGGACATTGGTCCCGGTTTAGCCAAAGCGACCATAGCCGGTCGTATAAATGGCGAACTTGTCGATGCCTGTGAAATCATTGAGCAAGATGCAGAATTGCAGCTTATTACCAGTAAAGACCAGGATGGCCTGGAAATCATTCGCCATTCCTGCGCGCATTTATTAGGCCATGCGATCAAACAATTATGGCCTGACACAAAAATGGCCATCGGTCCGGTCATTGATAACGGTTTTTATTATGATGTTGATCTTGAACATTCGTTAAATGATGAAGATCTGGTCAAGCTTGAAAAGCGCATGATGGAACTTGCCAAAACCAACTATCCGGTCATTAAAAAGCGGGTCAGCTGGCAGGAAGCACGCGATACCTTTGAAAAGCGCGGCGAAACTTACAAAATGGAAATTCTTGATGAAAACATCGAGAAATCCGATCGTCCTGGTCTTTACCATCACGAAGAATACATTGATATGTGTCGCGGTCCACACGTACCGAGTATGCGTCATTGCCATCACTTTAAAGTGATGAAAGTCTCTGGTGCATACTGGCGTGGTGACAGCGATAATAAAATGCTGCAGCGTATTTATGGTACAGCCTGGGCAGATAAGAAGCAGTTGAAAGCTTATATCCAACGTCTGGCGGAAGCAGAAAAGCGTGACCACCGTAAAATCGGTAAAGCGTTGGATCTGTTCCATTGGCAGGAAGAAGCACCGGGTATGGTGTTCTGGCACAACGATGGCTGGACCATTTATACCGAACTAGAAAAGTTTGTCCGAGAAAAACTGCACGAATACGATTACGACGAAGTGAAAGGTCCATTAATGATGGATCGGGTACTTTGGGAAAAGTCTGGCCACTGGGATAAATACGCGGAAAACATGTTTACCACTGAGTCGGAAAAGCGTGAATATGCGATTAAGCCGATGAACTGTCCGGGTCATGTGCAAATTTTTAATCAGGGTTTGAAATCTTACCGTGATTTACCATTACGTATGGCTGAGTTTGGTTGCTGTCACCGAAATGAACCAAGTGGTGCCTTACACGGCCTGATGCGGGTGCGTGGCTTTACCCAGGACGATGCCCACATCTTCTGTACCGAAGATCAGGTTCAGGAAGAGGTGAGCAAGTGTATCAAGATGGTTTATGATGTTTATCAGTCATTTGGTTTTGACGATATCCTGGTTAAACTGTCGACGCGCCCGGAAAAACGTATCGGTAGCGATGAGGTTTGGGATAAGGCTGAAGAAGGTCTTGCCAATGCCTTGAAAGCCAATGAAATCGAGTTTGAATATCAACCGGGTGAGGGAGCGTTTTACGGTCCGAAGATCGAGTTTACCTTACTTGATTGTCTGGGTCGTGCATGGCAATGTGGTACGGTGCAACTAGACTTTGCTTTACCGGGTCGCCTTGGCGCAACCTACGTTGGTGAAGATAATGAGCGTTATGTACCGGTTATGATTCACCGTGCAATCCTGGGTTCTCTGGAGCGTTTTATCGGTATTCTGATTGAGCAGTACGCAGGTTTATTCCCTACCTGGTTAGCACCGACGCAAGCCGTGGTATTAAATATCACAGATAAGCAAAGTGATTATTGTAATCAAGTTGTAAAAAAACTGAAAGAAAACGGTTTTAGAGCCAAAGCAGACTTGCGCAATGAGAAGATTGGCTTTAAAATCCGCGAGCATACCTTAAAACGTGTTCCATACTTACTGGTAGTAGGTGATAAAGAAATGGAGAATGGCGAAATTGCCATACGTACACGTAAAGGTGACGATTTAGGAAAACTGTCGGTGGAAGATTTCATTAAGCAACTGAATAATGAAGTTAAATCACGGACGCAAGCATAGTTCTTTAGGAGGAACCGACTATTAAAGGTGGTCAAAGAGGCGGACAAAAAGAGCCGCAACACAAACTGAATGGCGCAATTACCGCACAAGAAATTCGTTTGATCGGTATAGATGGAGAAGCACTAGGTGTCGTTTCTCTCAATGAAGGTCTCGATAAGGCAGAAGCTGCCGGTGTCGATCTGGTTGAAATCAGTCCTACAGCCACACCACCAGTATGTCGAGTAATGGATTACGGTAAGTTCTTATACGAAAAGAGTAAGGAACTTAAAGAACAGCGCAAAAAGCAAAAACAGATTCAGGTTAAGGAAATCAAATTCCGGCCTGGAACTGATGAGGGCGATTATCAGGTCAAACTACGCAACCTGAAGCGTTTCCTCGAAGGTGGCGACAAGGCCAAGGTAACATTACGTTTCCGTGGTCGTGAAATGGCGCACCAGGAACTGGGTATTGAACTTCTGACTCGCGTTAAAAACGATTTGGAAGAGATTGCACAGGTCGAGTCTTTCCCTAAAAAGGTGGAAGGTCGACAAATGGTGATGGTCCTAGCCCCTGTTAAGCGATAATAACTGGTCTGAAAGTAATGCCAGCTCGCTGGCATTCACCACTATTATCGATTCGTTGGTAACCGAGGCCTACAAGTAATCGTTTACGATTCGCCCCAGGTTACTTTAGTTTTTGGCATTAACAATGCGGAGTTATTTCCATGCCTAAAATGAAAAGCAATAAAGGTGCTGCAAAGCGCTTTAAGAAAACTGCTTCTGGTGGTTTCAAATGCAAACAAGCCGGTCTACGTCACATCTTGACTAAAAGACGTACCAAAGTTAAGCGTCATTTACGTGCGAAAAGCATGGTTGCTAAGTCTGACGTCAAGTCAGTCGTATCAATGTTACCTTACGCTTAATTAGAGGAGTAGACACAAATGGCTAGAGTAAAACGCGGTGTTGTAGCACGCGCACGTCATAAAAAAGTTCTTAAGCAAGCGAAAGGTTACTACGGTGCTCGTAGTCGCGTATATCGCGTTGCTTTCCAAGCTGTAACCAAAGCTGGTCAATACGCTTACCGCGACCGTCGTCAACGTAAACGTCAATTCCGTCAACTTTGGATTGCTCGTATCAACGCGGCAGCTCGTCAAAATGGTTTGTCTTACAGCAAATTCATCAACGGTTTGAAAAAAGCGTCGATTGAAATTGATCGTAAGATCCTGGCTGACATCGCAGTATACGATAAAGCAGCTTTCACGGTTTTAGTTGAAAAAGCGCAAGCGGCTTTGGCTTAATCGTAAAGACTTTGACAGATAAGGACGCTTCGGCGTCCTTTTCTATTTTTCGCTAAGGTTTTTTAAATAAAAGCTTTACCAATAAATAGAACAATCTTTACTATATCGCCCAGATATATTTGTTAGGAAAGACTGATGAACCTTGCCGATAAAGTTTTAGCCGTAAATAATGATTTACCTATCCGCACCCATGCACCTGTCCATAGTGGCAAAGTGCGCAGCGTGTATTGGTTAACCGCTGAAGATTCTGCCCGTCTGATTGAAGAAAAGGGTTATGAGGTACCTGCAGATACACCACTCGCGATTATGGTGATCTCTGATCGAATTTCCGCGTTCGATTGTGTCTGGCATGGTGAAGGTGGTATTCAGGGTGTACCGGGTAAGGGCGCGGCATTAAATGCTATCTCTAATCACTGGTTCAAACTGTTTAAAGAACATGGTCTGGCCGACAGCCATATCCTCGACATTCCGCATCCGTTTGTATGGATCGTACAAAAAGCTAAGCCGGTAAAAATTGAAGCAATTGCCAGGCAGTATATTACTGGCTCAATGTGGCGCGCCTATGAGAAAGGTGAACGCGAGTTCTGCGGTATAGAGATTGCTGATGGTTTAGATCGCGATCAGAAATTACCAGAGCTGTTAATTACCCCATCTACCAAGGGTATTTTAACCGGTATTGATGGCGTTCCAGCTCAGGATGACGTCAATATCACCCGTAAAAATATTGAAGATAACTTCGCCGCGTTTAACTTTGCATCGGTTGCAGACATTGCCCTTTACGAAAAACTATTAAAAGACGGTTTTTCATTAATCAGCGGTGAATTGGCTAAACTGGATCAAATTTTTGTCGATACAAAATTTGAATTTGGCTATGTAAAAGACAAAGCCGGTAATGATAAGTTGATTTACATGGATGAAGTCGGCACCCCGGACTCCTCACGAATCTGGGACGGTGAGCAATATCGCCAGGGCAATATTGTTGAGAATTCTAAAGAAGGTTTCCGTCAGTTATTGCTGAGCTATTTTCCGGATCCGGATATTTTATTGAACAAAGATCGCATGGACGAACGGGAAGCCCTGGCTCGCGACAATGCACTTCCAGAAGAAGTGTTGATGCAAGTATCAAAAACCTACGTTGGTATTGCAGAGAAAATCACGGGCGAAACTATCGTGATCAGCGATAACCCGAAAGCGGAAATAGTGGAGATTTTAAGCAAAGATTATGGATTGATTGATTAAATCCAAAATCTTTAGCTTTAAGCGGCAAGCCACAAGCGGTAAGTTGGCGAGTTTAGCCGCAAGCCACAAGCTGTAAGCGATAAGTTGATTAACTTTCGCCCGAAGAATCAGGCTCTTACTTACAGCCTTACAGCTTACAGCCTTACAGCTGCCCTTAAAACACCGTCATACCGGCGTAGGCCGGTATCTATGCTCTTAGCTTGAGATTCCGGATCGTGGCCCGGAATGACGGGTTAGGCTGCAAGCTACAAGACGCAAGCCGCAAGCCATAAGTTATTTGCTTGTCCTAAAATGCATCTAGACTGCACCCTAAAGCCCTAAAGCCCTAAAGCCCTAAAGCCCTAAAGCCTTATAGCTTACAGCTTATAGCTTATAGCTTACAGCTTACAGCTTACAGCTTACAGCTTACAGCTTACAGCTACCGTTGCCGCCATCGGTTCACCACTCATTGATATACAACACAATACTGCCACCACTGATGGCGCTGCCGTGGTTGATATTGATGCCAATGCCTACATTTTCGACCAAATCGGTTAAGTTGCGAATATCCCAGAGGATGCCAAAACCGATTTTATAGTAGTGCTGTGTCCCTAGTGTATGCACGGTATCGCCACGAATATCGACGCGATGAGCTTTAAAATAAAAATCATTGGCAAATAATTTTGCTTCTTTAAAGGTATTTTTTACCTTTACCCCATTGATAATACGCCAGCCTTCCGGTCGGGCATAACTTCCATCAGCAAGCTCCGAGGTGGTTCGTCCGGACATGTAATAGGCTTCACTGGTAAATTCCCAGGCGCCCCAGTCATTATTTTTCAGATAAGCAAGTTCAATACCTGGTTCAAACAGGATTGCATTCTTTTTTTGATTAAACAGAATTTCATCGAGTTGTGGCTGAAATGCCTGTGTTTCTTCACTGTTATAGAGGTGAGTATTTTTGTAGTGAATGAAATAAGCGGAAAGCGCTGGCGCCAGGGTCCAGTTTTTGTTGAGAAACCATTTGCGAGAGTAGCCGACGCTTAGACCGTACGCTTGCTCTTTGTCGAAATCCGGTTCGATATCCTCGAAAAGAGATACTTCAGCTTCCTGTTTAATATAGGCAAGCTGTATATTGAGATAATCCTCATAGGTTTCCAAATCCGTGCCCAAATCAATGGTGTAGGGTACGGCAATAACGGATATTTGATTACGTAAATTTAATGCATCGTTTATTGTGTCATCTTCGTTTTGTCGCAATATTTCCTCCGGATCAAAGTTTCCGACTCCAAACGACAAGGCATCACTATCCATTAGTACGACGGTGGTTGAATAGATTTTTTCAAATTCACCGGCTATGGATATATTCGCTTCCTGAGCTTTACTGCTGGAAACAAACAACATTGCAATAAATAGGGCAGTAAAAAAATATCTTGGCATGCTTATATTTAACAAACGATCGCTCGATTATCAGTCTAGTTGAATCAGCAGGGCTATACTCATTCTCAACGTTGATTTATTGGAATTGGTATTACGGAGCGGATAATGAAAATAGTCCTGTATGAATATGCACCTACTCGCAGTGCCAGAGTACATTGGGTTTTGGCGGAATTGAAGATTCCTTATGAAAGCCGGGCTGCGAAAAGCCTGTTTGGGTCGGATGAGTTAGAGAAGGTACACCCGCTCGGTAAAATTCCGGCAATGCTGGTCGATGGACAACCATTAATTGAGTCGGTGGCAATGTGTACCTTTTTAGCTGACAGCAAGCCGGAAGGAAATCTAATACCGGATACCGGTACGTTTCAGCGGGCCATGCACGAACAATGGTGTGCGTTTATTTTGTCGGAAGTGGAAGCGCACCTGTGGAGTGACGCAAGGAACACCTTTGTTTATCCCGAAAAGCGCAGAATTCAGGCAATATTCAAACAAAACAAGTATGAACTGTCACGCTCTTTAGCGGTGCTAGACGGGCACCTGCAAAAGCACCCATTTATGTTGGGTGAGCAGTTTAGTGTTACAGACATTATTGTTAGCTTTACCACGCTCTGGGCTGAGAAAACCGGACATTGCAGTAATTTTTCCGCCATTAAAGATTATCATCAAACCCTGTTGGCAATGGATCATTGTCCGTATACGGCTCAATAATTCATTCCGGCTCCTGGTCCGGGATGAATTGTTGGGCCGAAAGCTTAAAGCTGTAAGCGATAAGCTATAAGTGGTTGCGTTGAACTTATGGCTTTCATTGGTCTATCTATGGCTTAAGGTTTTTAACTACATTCTAAAAAACGTCATACCGGCGTAGGCCGGTATCTGTGTATTTAACGAGAGATTCCGGATCGTGGTCCGGAATGACGACTTAGGCTGCAAGCTATAAGCTATAAGCTATAAGCGGCAAGTGGTTGGTTGAACTTTAAGCTTTTTTTGGCCTATCTATGGCTTAAGGTTTTCAACTATATTCCAAAAATGTCATACCGGGTTAGGCCGGTATCTGTGTACTTAAAGAGAGATTCCGGATCGTGGTCCGGAATGACGACTTAGGCTGCACGCTATAAGCTATAAGCTATAAGCTATAAGCGCCTAGTAGTTGGGGTGAACTTTAAGCTTTCATCGGTCTATCGATGGCTTAAGGTTTTCAAATACATTCCAAAAACGTCATACCGGCGTAGGCCGGTATCTGTGTAGTTTACGAGAGATTCCGGATCGTGGCCCGGAATGACGACTTAGGCTGCAAGCTTCAAGCTATAAGCGGCAAGTAGTTAGGTTGAGCTTCAGGCTACTTTCCTAAATCGTCTTGTATAAAAATAAGAGCCGCCTTAATTACGGGCTGGGCAGGGGAGAGACTAATCCGGCAAAAGCCTTGAGCTTGAAGCCTGTCGCCTGTAGCTCATTTCACCCAGATTCCGGGTCGTGGTCCGGAATGACGACTCGGGCCGCAAGCTTAAAGCTACAAGCGACAAGTAGTTGGCTTGAGCTTTAAGTAGTTTATCTAAGGCTTAGGCAATAACTTGCGGCTTACGGCTTACGGCTTACGGCTTACAGCTTAAAGCTTTAAAAACGCAAAAAGCGGCTGTGAAGCCGCTTTTTGTAAAACCCCAACACTTAAATCGAAGTAACATTTACCGACAGCTTTAGCATCTGGCCTGGCTGTAAGTAGTTTTTACGACTTAAGTTATTCCATTTTTCAATGTCAGAGATGGTGACATTAAATTTGTTGGCAATACGCGCCAGAGAATCACCGGATTTTACTTTATAGCGAATATTGCGCATGGTTTTACTGGTCGAGGCAGAAACGGAGCTGGCTTGTGCCAACGGCGTGTAAATCACCAGTTTTTGGCCAAGACGCAAAGTATCTTTCGGACCGAAGCCGTTCCATTTAGCGATGTCCTTACTGCTAACTTTGTATAAGCGGCCAATGTCCCATAGGGTGTCGCCTTTCTTCACCGTATAAGTCAGTTTATCGCCAGACCCTTTTTTGCTGGCTTTAGCCTTGGCAACCTGTTCGAGCGACTTAAAACGATCCAAAGATTGTGTTGCAGTCGGGATCAATAAATATTTACCAGCACGAATATTGTTGCTGGATAATTTATTCACCTTTTTAATAACACTTGTGGTGGTATTAAATTTGCTGGCAATGACGCTTAAGCTGTCGCCCTTGCGAATTTTATAGCGTTGCCAGGTTAAACGTTTATCGTCGTCGAGTTTGCTTAATTTTTCGTTAAAATCACCGACCTTGTTACTCGGCAGTAATAAGTAATGTGGGCCATCTGGCGCTGTCGCCCAGCGGTTAAAACCGGGATTTAACGCATGAAGTTCTTCAATGGTCAAACCAGCCATTTCTGCGGCTAACAACAAATCGAGTTGTGAACCAATCTCTACCTTACTAATTACCGGCTTATTAGCCACCGGCTTAAATTGAATATCGTACTTTTCTGGCTCTTTTAATAATGCGGTCAAAGCAAGTAACTTTGGTACGTAGTCACGGGTTTCTTTGGGAAGGTCGAGACTCCAGAAATCTGTTGGCAGGCCTTTCTTGGCATTACGCTTCATTGCCCGGGATACACGACCCTGGCCCGAGTTATAGGCGGCAAGTGCTAATAACCAGTCACCATCAAAGCGCTTGTTCAAGTATTTAAGATAATCGATCGCAGCCTGGGTGGAGGCGGCAACATCTCGACGGCCGTCATACCACCAATCATGTTTGAGACCGAATTGCTTGCCAGTTCCTAACAAAAATTGCCACATGCCGGCGGCGCTGCCATGAGAGTATGCAAATGGGTCGTAGGCACTTTCAACGACTGGCAACAGAACTAATTCCATTGGCATATCGTTTTTTTCCAGTTCTTCAGTAATGTAGTAAAGGAAAGGTTCGGCGCGTTTGGTGACGCGATCCAGGTAAGACTGGTGTTTCGCATACCAGTTACGGTGGGTCGCGACGACACGATTGTCTGGTACATCAAAAGTCAATTGCGCGCGAATTCGGTCCCAGATATTTTCACTGGCCAGCACTTCATCGTTGCCCAGTGGCACGTTGACGTCAGCCTTAGGATGTATGACATTGGCTGACTCATCCAAAATAAGTGCTTGATATATTTCAACATTGTCAGCGATGTTTGGGTTGTTGGTCGAATCCTTTTGTACCAATTCTTGCTCTGTCGTCTGGCAAGCAGCTAGCAAGGAAAACGACAATGGAATTATTAGTTTTTTCATAACAGCTCTATTTGTTATTGAATGCGCGGAGGATTTCCCCTGGGTTCTACGGCGCATCATATCTTGTTCTTTAGAAATAGAAAATAAATTAAAAGTTATCTTTTAGTAACCGGGTGGCGGCAAATACTTCTACCGGACTGGGACAGGCGTTGCCTGTCAACTGCTGTACCCGAGTTTTCACCGCATCGATATGACTGCGTAAAAAGGGGTTGATTAGCGACTCGATTGCGAGGTTAGTGGGGATTGTCGCAAGGTCAGCCTCTCTAAGGCGGTTAACTTTTAATTCGTATTCAATTAGTTGACTATTTTCAGGCTCGATAGTTCGCGCAAATTTTAAATTTGCCTGAGTATATTCGTGGGCGCAATACACTAAGGTCGTCGATGGCAGGTTGTTCAGCTTTTGTAAACTGTTCAGCATCTGCTCGGCAGTTCCTTCAAACAATCTGCCACAACCTCCGGAAAACAGGGTATCACCACAGAATAATGTTCCTAGCCCGGAATCGTTGTAATAAGCGATGTGCCCACGCGTGTGTCCTGGTACTTCAATGATAGAGAAACTCTTGGACAGGTAATTGAGTTCAAGTGTATCGCCTTCACCCAGGTAGTGGCTAATATGCTGAATGTTTTCACCTTGGGGGCCATACACGTCTACTGTCCAGTTTCTCGCCGACGCATAGTCGAGTAACTCGGCAACACCACCGGTGTGATCGCGGTGGTGGTGAGTGATCAAAATGCTGGCAAGTTGTAGTTGGCGCTTTTCTAGGAATTCAATACAGACAGCTGCGTCTCCGGGGTCAACCAGAGCACACTGGGAAATGTCGGTCTCTGCTGAGGAGATAGCCCAGATGTAATTGTCAGAAAATGCCGGTATTGCAGAAATTTGCATGTAAAGCTCTCAGGCTGTAAGTGAAGCAAATTCCATTATACCGACAGGTTTGAGAATTAAAACCTTCGGAACCGTTTCGTTTTGTTAACAGGTTATACCAATTACACTAAGTTTGTGCACAACTCAGAGTTAGGGCAGAGGTTTATTTACAACATATATTTTATTGATATAGTCATTCTATATATATGAAATATAGGGCCGTAAATGGACCTCTGATAAACTCTCTACGGGTGAGTTTTAAAGGCGTTTATCCTGCGTTACTGATTTTGGCTAATTTTGACAGGGGAACGACCATTCTCTGCAATCAAAGCCTTGTTTAAAAGCCTTTAAATTCTCACTGAGTGAGCAATAAATTAATGTGTTTGGTATTAAAAAGTAAAAACTAATCCAAGCACCGGGCCATGGGTTACGGTGTCGTAGGCAAAATACCCGGGCTCACCAGCTGTACCGTCTTTATAGTCAACCCAGGTGGCGACATATTTGACATCAAGGGTTAATAACTCCGTCATTTGGTACTGTACGCCAACTTTAACTTTCGAGGTAAACTCGGAAGCAAAATCCAGGCCGCCAATATCGCCATAAAGTTCAAAGGTCCAGTTATCACTTAGATGTGAATACCAGCGCAGGCCGACAATAAAATCGACCCAGTCTTCCTCGATTGAGGCGGAAAGCCGTTGTTCAAGATTGGGTAAGTCAACGTCTACGTCGACATCATTATCCCACCAGCGAACTCCGGCGATGTAGTCGATCGATGCGTTCTGTAATTGATTACGATAGAAAATCTGAGTTTCCATTACTGCTTGTCGGGTTCCCACTACCAACTCCTGGCCAGTCATGAAGGTCTTGCTGCCTTCTAAATCCATAAAGCCATAGTCAAATGAGAGACCGATATTTCCCGGGCTAACGGCTTCCATATGGATCATACCCGCCATTTCAAGGTTTTCTAGAATATCTGAGAAATCCACGCCTATCTCGGCTTGTTCAATACGCCCGGAACCAAAATCGCCTTCGATATTTGTGCCCATCAGGTAAGGCTCGATCATAAATTGCCATTCATCGGCTAACACATGAGGAGAACAGAGAAAGGCTGTAGTTAACAAACCGACAGCATTGAATTTGGTTATGACATTCATACTAACTACCTCTGTTTGAAATCCACATTGAGAAACAGGTCAACTGGATCAGCTAAAGTATAGTCGAGCCCCATATTTATAAGGAATCAATAAAAAATTCTCGATTTTCCATAATGTTAACAACGTGTGAAAGGGCAAAAAGTTTGGCGTTTGTGAATAATCCTCAGTATGCTAAAAGCTGATGCATAGTTACTATCAGGTAAACCAGTTCACAAATGAAGCCTGCACTCGCGTTTAAAGATCCTCAGGTGCCCGTTAAATGGGAGGATATGCCTAATGGTGTTCTGGTCGCCGATGCCATCAGCGCTTCGATGCAACCTTGGTGGCCAAGGATTTTTGGCTATCATTTGTTAAAACTTGGTACCTTAAGCGCGCAACTCGACACCACGGGTTCGATGATTAACCACCAGGTTAATGTTTGCCACTCCCACCCATTTGGGGATGTGCTGGCAGAGATCGATGACCTGCCGTTTCAACAACACAGTGTTGATGCCTGTGTGCTTGCTCATAGTCTTGAATTTGCACTCGATCCTCATCATATTCTCCGGGAAATTGATCGGGTCCTGATCCCGAATGGTCATTTATTGATTAGTGGCTTTAACCCAATTTCCCTGGCGGGCCTGAATCGTTATATTCCATTTCGTCGACAGGTGATGCCCTGGCAAGGTCGATTTTTCACGCCAATGCGGATCAAAGACTGGTTGCATCTGTTGGGTTATGAAGTGCTTAGTGATGAGCGTTTTCTGCACTCGTCGTTAGTTAACCCATTGGATCAAAAAGGCTGGTTGGGGCGAAACTGGCAAAATTTTGCCAGCAGTTACTTGAGTATATTTGGCTCTGTATTCTTAATCGTCGCTAAAAAGCGGGTTCATCCGTTAACGCCTATTCGCCCCAAATGGCAACTTAGACCCAGTTTTAACCCCGTAAAAGTGACTTCGATGCAAGGGCATAGCAGACAACCTTAGAGTGGTTAACAATAACAATAATTAGTCATACGGGTTAACAGGTGAATCAACAGTCGTCATTACAGCCAGTGATTGCCAGCATTGATTTTGGCAGTCAGTCGATACGTGGTTATTTGTATAACCTGCAGGGAAAGCAACTTTATCAAAATCGCATCAACCTTGATATTAAGGCAACGGGTTCACAGTGGCAGGATAATCCGGAGCAATTAATCATGGTATTACGCGATTTTATCGTTGAATTGATTAATAGCGCTGCACAAGGATTGCAGGTAGAGGCTCTGTGTTTTACCTGTCTTCGTAATAGCTTTGTGTATCTTGATGATAATGACAAGGCATTATTGCCAGTATTGTATTGGTATCAAGGCAGGCGGGCAAAGCAGGTACCTAAACTGGCTTGGTATTGGCAGCTGGCGATTTCGTTGGTTGGCCAGATAGGGGCTGTACAAAAACTACAATCAGAGGCATTGCTAAACTGGGTTGCAGAAACGCATCCGCAATGCTTAGCGAAGACCGACCAGATATGCCAGTTATCCGGTTTTATACAGGGCCAGCTTACCGGTAACTATACCGATAGCTGGGCAAATATGATCGCCCATTTACCATTTAGTTTTAAACATCGGCGCTGGTTAGGGCCCCTGGCCTGGCAATGGCAGGCGTTGGCCGTTAAGCGTGAATGGCTGCCAGATTTATGCGCGCCCGGGACTTGCGTGGGTAAGTTCCAGGATTCACGGCTACGACAACAGGACGTAAAAGTGCTTAGTGTAGCGGCCGACAAAACCTGCGAGTTATTGGGGGCAGGCTGTATTGAAGGCGATAGTTTGCATGTTAGCCTGGGAACGGCAATTACCCTGAATTTTTTAAACGAAAAATTTAGAGGTCCCAGGCCTTTCTTTCCTGCATACCCGGCATTCGATGACAAGTTCTATCTGGTGGAGGAGATGTTGCAGCATGGCTGCCTTATACTGCGTGAATACGTGGTATTTGCATCAAAAAAGCTGGCTGGGTTGTCAGAGGTCATGATAAATGAATGGTCTGAAGCGGATTTTGAAAATCTGCTTTTGCAATCCTTGATTACTCTCAAACCTCATGACTCTGTTTTACAGCAAGTACAAACCCTGTGCGCACCCGTAAAGATTACATTGGACCCTCACGCGGTTCACACATCTGTCGCCAATATGTTTGTCTGGGATTTTGAATCTGCGTGCAACGAACATGAGCCGGTGGATGCACTGACAGAGAAAGAATGCGTACTGCGAGAATATCTCTCGTTATTGTATTGGCTGGCGCAACAGGTAGTGGTGGCAAAACAGCGACTCGAATCTCGCTACAAGATTACATTTAAGCGGTTTGTTCTCAGTGGCGGTGGTCAGCAATCTTTGCTGTTACGACATTTATTAGGGGAAATCAGTGGCATAAGCGTTATCCGAAGTACTCAGGTTGATACGGCGGGACTAGGAGCGGCAGTCATTGCGGCGACCGGGTTGGGATATTATGACGATGTGCAAACGGCGCTTGCCATGATGAGCAAGTCTGGTAACTAAAGAGGCTTTACACGAAGGACTGTGAGCCAACCAATTACATTGAAAATATTTAATAAACCTTCATTAAAAAGAGTGTGGTAACCATGAAAACGGTGAAATGGTTTAAAAACCCGGAAATGATCATTGCCTTGTCGGCCTTGTTTATCGGCCTGTTAACCGCGGTCATATCGATATATTCAGCTTATATCGATCGGGCGTATGCGCGGGCATCGGTGTGGCCAAATGTTGAGTTATATCGCAGCTTCGAACGTCATTCTTTTAGTTATGGTGTGGTTAACAGTGGTACTGGTCCAGCGTTGATCAAATACGCCAGGGTCGCCCTGGATGGCAGCCCCATTAAACGCTGGAGTGACATTGAGGCGTTTGCCGATATTTCCCAGTCTCATATTCATAACCGTACGTTACCAGCAGAACAAACCATAACGCCATTGATATATGAAGGCGAAGCGATAGCGGCAATTCTGGAGGTTGATAACAGACTGGCTATAGAATTGTGCTATTGTTCGATTTACGGCGACTGTTGGGTCGTTGATCGAAACAATACACCGAAACCTGTCAATGAATGCGTTATTGAGCACCAACACGCATTTTTACAATGATTGACCGGCTTCCTGTCATTATTAAGATGCTTATGAAATGTGAGAATTGCATGCCTATAAAAACGACACATCGAACTAAAGCAATCGCTGGCACCCGGTTTGGTTTAAAGCCTGCGATTTTTTGGCCAGTGGTCATGCTTTGTCTTTTGACAGCTTGTCACGACAATACTCAGTTGCCAGATTCCGAGCCAGATGAAAATAACATTCAAACCTGTTCCATGGAAAGGTATCAGGCAATTGCTAAACGCGTTCAGACGGGCGATGGCCAGGGGCATGGACCAGACATTGGCTCGACAGAGTGGCAGTCGGTGGTTGAATTTAAATTAAAGGTTCGCGGCCAGAATGATGTTCCTGAAAAGAACAGTCGAGCCTGGTGCGATTTTATTGAAAAGCAGTTGCAAGCTGATACTGATCTCGATGATGCGAATAAAATGAACAAGACCGCAGCCACAACGCCTTCTTTTTCTTGTGAAAAAGTAATCGAGGGCAGCACTGAAGCATTGATTTGTGACCAGTCAAACCTTGCGAACCTGGACCGGCAATTAGATGACGTCTACCAAGCAGCCCTTAGTAAATCCAGTGGGGGAATGAGGGCGACGCTGCAGGCAGAGCAACGGGGTTGGTTGAAAGGACGCAATGAATGCTGGAAGCAAGAACTGCAAAGCCAATGTATCGCAGTGTCTTATCAGTGGCGTATTGCTGAGTTGCAGGCGCGATATCAATTGGTTGAAAACACTGGCCCGCAGTTTTATCAATGTGAGCAGAATCCAGCCAATGAACTGGTGGTTACCTTTTATCAGACAAATCCGAAAACCCTGATTGCAGAGCGGGGAGATAGCGTGTCGTTAATGTATATTCAGGAAAGCGCCAGTGGCAGTCGCTATCAGGGGCGCAATGAATCTTTCTGGGAACATCAGGGTGAAGCAATGGTTACCTGGGGGTACCAACAACCACAAATGCGGTGTGTTCGAACTCAGGCAGATTAATCGTGTTTGTGCATGGATAATGGTCAATCATTTATAGCGTTAGCACGCGCATTCTGTTTTCGTGTTATTATCCTCTTCATGTAAAAAAAGCCTACATTTTCACAGAGATTTGCGGATGCAACGTCAACAATTTGAAAAAATTTTAACTGAGTTACTTCAACCTGGGCGAATCAAGGACTTTTGTCCCAATGGCTTACAGGTAGAGGGTTCTGAGACGATTGAAAAAGTCGTGACTGGGGTGACCGCTAGTTACGCGTTACTAAAAAGGGCCATAGAAAATAACGCTGACGCGGTTTTAGTGCACCATGGCTACTTCTGGAAGAACGAAGCCTACCCAATTGTTGGGATGAAACAAAAACGCATCAAGGCATTAATCGATAATAATATCAATTTATTTGCCTATCACTTACCTTTAGATATCCACGAAACACTTGGTAATAATGCTCAACTTGCAAAGTTGTTAGATATTCAGGTTACCGGTCCTTTAGAGCTGGACAACCCGTTGAGCGTTAGCTTAACCGGTGAGTTGGCTCAACCGGTTGATGGCGTGGCTTTTGCCTCACGTATTCAACAATCGTTGCAGCGCGAGGTATTACATATTCCGGGTAGCAGCAATCGTCCAATCAAGACAGTGGCCTGGTGTACCGGCGGTGGCCAGGGGTATATTGAGTTAGCTGCAGAGCAGGGCATTGATGCTTTCATTACCGGAGAGGCCAGTGAGCAGACTACCCACGTCGCACGGGAAATGGATATTCATTTTTTCGCGGCTGGTCATCATGCCACGGAGCGCTATGGTATCAAAGCGGTTGGCGAGTATCTGGCAAAGGAGTATGGCCTGGATGTCGAGTTTATTGATATTGATAATCCGGTTTAGATCAAATATTTACGGAGAAATAGATACAAGACTTCGATGCTTGAGCTGCATTAGCACGTTATCGTTCTAATAAAAAAGCACCCCTCCTGAGGTGCTTTTATTTTGTTCTTATTATATAAGAACGGGTATTTCCTATACCCATTTGAGATCATCCTTAACCTTTAGCCCTACTTTTATTCTTATTTTATAAGAACCTATCCTGTATTTTCGATTGATTATCCTTACCTTACTAAACCTCTTTATTGTTATTATTAAAGAAGTCTGTTCCTTACCCTTTTATCGGCTATCCTTTTCCTGGTTCCATTAAATGAGAAATTTTGTGTTGTGTAATATGATAAATCTACGCGATACAGGCCTCCTATCTATTCAATATATAATACTGTCTATTTACTGTTAGCTCTCCTTAGCAAATGACCTAATGTTATAGATATTGTTGAATATGCTATTCAAGGGGTCATTACTAGACATCCGTGTGATAAACCAAATAACCTTAATCTGAGACTTGTTTATGTTTAGGTGGCTTTAATCGATACAGACCTCCTTTTCCTATGTTCAAACTTAACTCATTGAAATGCTGAGCGATTAAACTGATGTGAAAAATATTATCGATATGAAGCGCATGGAATTTTGCAGGGAATCGCCTTCGCTTGCCCTAGGAGTATAGTAACGATTGGAAATTAAACATTCTAACTTTAGTATTTTAGAAATCATTGAGAAGCCTTTTTTGTTTTTGAGAACGGCACTAAACTTTTAATAAAATCACTATGATATGTAGCTAATGATGTAACAATAGTACATTTTGATGCGTTTGCACTTATTAAATTAAATTTTTCGGATATTTCTAATTTATTTTAAACGATGTTTTATATGCCTGCCGTATGGTCTAGCAAATGGGTGAGAGTTATGTGGAAGTGTACCTGAAAATTTGACCTAAAACGGCTGGTATTCGGTTGTTTAAAATAATTGTAAATTTATGAAAGTGTGTTGGGAAGAGTGTGAAGAATACCTGATACCTTTGCGCTTCGGCTTGCTTGACCCTATATCCGGTGAAAAGCTCAGTTCATTGGTTAGTGAATAAGTTTGGTGATCCTTTGTTGGAGGTATAAATAATATGCATAGTGAAAAACTCCTGAATGTTATAATGATTGCAATATGCGGGGGGTTATTGGTATTTGCCTTTTTCGCAAACGAAGCGAGAAAGGAAATTTCTTATCTATGTGGGAATTTTAAGCCAGGCGTCGATTATTCAAGCGTAATCAGGCAGTTAGATACGATAAGCTTATCTGATTACAAAATAGAGAATTTGCCGTCAGGAAAGCGTGTCGTGCACAGTAGTTTCCTTAATTTTCGGCTATTTCAGTGCGAAATTCACTTCGACAGTAACGAGGTTGTCTCCTCTGTATCTTATGAATAAGCGTAACGGGTCAACTATCCTTGGTACCAGAAACGGTTTTGGTTATTTTTCCTTCATCACTCCTATTTCAATCAAAGAAAGTGTTCGGCTTTAGAAATAACCGTACCAGATATACTTGGTAGGCATTATCGCACTGGTCTTTCGGTTATCGTTCCTGCTTGGATAACAGAGAACTCAAACGATTATTTTATGTATGGAAAGGGGCAGCGTCTTTATAAGACAACTGACCCTTAATAATTAGGAAGGTTAAAAAGGTTCAATTACAAGCTTTATCTACCCTGACTTCCAAATGGGTTATTGCGGTAATGGGAGCTTTCGCGCCCATTATTCATAGCGCAACGCTTTGATCGGATTAGCGCGCGCAACCCGAATCGAATTACTGGCAACAGTCACCCAGGCGATGCACAGCGCGAATAAAGCCGCAAGCCCACACATCGCAATGATCAAACTGGTATCGATTCGATATACAAAGGCTTCTAACCAATCGCTCATGAAATAGAAAGCGACGGGCCAGGCAATCAGGCTTGCTACCATCACCGGTTTGCTGAATTGCCACATCAGCATTTTCACGATATCGAATACGCCAGCACCCATCACTTTGCGCACTCCAATTTCTTTGGTACGGCGATCGGCGGTAAAGCTTGCCAGTCCAAAAAGTCCTAAGGAAGCAACCAGAATCGCCAGCGCAGAGAAGGCCGCAAACATCGTTGCTTCACCTTGTTCACTCTGGTACAGCTCAGCGATATTATCTTCGACAAAGGAGTATGAGAACGGTACGCCTGGTATTTCCTGACGCCACAGCGTCTCTACATCTTTAACCAGTTGTTCTGGCGAACCGGTAAAGCGTACGCTGATGCTGTTACCAAAGTCTGCCGACAGCGGATAGACTTCCGGACGAATCGTTGCATGCAGACTGTTAAAATGAACGTCATCAACGACACCAATAATGGTTAAATCGACTGACAGGTTTTCCTCCGGATCGCCGCGACCAGTGATTAAGGTTTTCCCTAACGCACTTTGAGCATCTTTGAATCCGAAACGTCTTAGCGCAGACTCATTGATCACAATACTACCCGGGAATTTTTCGCCAGCGCGCAATTGTTCGTCTGTTGGGCTGACATCTGCTCGATTCTTGTCGTATGTACGACCGGCAATCAGGTTGATTTCATAGGCTTTAAAAAATCCGTAGCCAACCGCTCTCTGACCCATCAGCAAGGCATCTTCTTCGGCCATTTCCGGGGTGCGCATCATGGTATTATTTTCGTTGGTGTTGCCTGGCGTTTCGTTGGAATAGGTTATTGCGGTAACCTGAGGGTTCTTAGCGATTTCCTTCAGTAATAACTCACGTTTATTGCTGGCTTCTTCACGACTCACCCGGTTAACAACCAACATATTGTCTTTATTAAAGCCAGCATCCATCTGTTTGGCATATTGCATCTGGCTATATACCACGCTGGTGGCGATGAACAGACCAATGGATACGGCAAACTGGAAAATGACCAGTGCCGCCCGTAGTCTTAAAGAGGCGCCGGTTTCAGCCGATTTATTGGCCTTAAGGACGGTGGCTGGACGGAAACCTGACAGAATGAATGCCGGATATAATCCACTAAGTACACCAACGCTGATTGCTAATCCAAGCAATGTGGCAATGGTCGATGGATCATAGCTAACAACGAGTTCCTGATTTAAGGTCTCATTGTAGAAAGGCAGGGCAAGTTCCACCATAACAAAGGCTAACAACACGGATATCAGTGTCATTAATACCGACTCGCCTAAAAATTGAGTGATTAGATTGGATCGTGTTGCACCTAGTACTTTACGTAATGACACTTCTTTAGCACGGTTTGCAGCGTGTGCGGTAGAAAGGTTCATAAAGTTGATACAGGCGATTAACAGTATCAGCATGGCAATGGCAGAAAAGGTAATCACGGTTGTTTTACTGCCCTGGGGACGCATTTCGCCAAAACCAATGGCATTAAGATGCAAATCCTGAATGTTCATCGCCGATAGTTTGATAAAGTCTGATGCCTTGGCATCATCCCCACCGATAGGCATTTTCGGAAAATTACGGTTAGCAAAATCATCAAACTGGCGGTTGATACTGTCCAAATCCGAGGCTTGTTGGGTTTGGAAATACAACTGGGCATTTACCGAAAACCAACCATGGAACATCCAGTTCTGCTCTTCCCAAGCGCTTTCATCGATCAGGATCAGTGCCGGCAAGTCTAGTTGACTATTTCTCGGAGTGTCAGCAATAACCGCTCCGACCTGGAAATCTTTTTTGAAGAAGTTAAAGTCCAGAGACAACACTTGTCCTAATGGATTACTGTCGCCAAAATATTTTTTCGCCAGCGACTCATTAAGGACAATGGATGAGTTATCACTGAGTGCCAGTTCAAGATCCCCAGCTAATACATCGACGCTGAACATTTTTGCAAAGTCGGCATCTACGAGCTTAATTTGTTCAACAAACACCTGGCCATTATGGTTGATGGTCGGCCCCCAGCCACCAATGCGGGTGGCATACTCTACCTCGGGAAAATCCTTCTTCAACGCGTGAATAAGCGGCCCGGGCGCCGATGTCGCGTGCATTGGATCGCGTCCAGGGATTGAAAAAGTAACGTGAGAACGATGAATTTTATCGGCATTTTGCCAAAAATTATCATAACTGGTCTCATGTTTCACAAACATTAAGATTAATGCACAGGCAGCGAGGCCGATCGCCAGGCCAACAATGTTTATTAATGAAAACAATTTGTTTTTTAGAAGGTTACGCCAGCCGGTTTGAAAGTAATTTGCTAGTAACATAGTTTTTCCTTAACACCTGAATTAGGATACCGCGCGCAGGTCTTGCACGACGACTTCACCATCGAATAAGTTGATCACCCGATCGGCGTATTCCGCATGCTCCGGAGAGTGGGTAACCATGATAATGGTGGTACCTTCTTTATTAAGCTGCTGGAGCATTTCCATGACTTCGCGACCGTGTTCACTGTCAAGGTTACCGGTCGGCTCATCCGCGAGTATAAGGCGCTGTTTGCCTACCACAGCACGGGCAACGGCTACCCGTTGTTGCTGACCACCAGACAATTGGCTTGGCATATGTTTCGCCCGGTGCGAGATACCGACTTTTTCAAGTACTTCGGCGACGCGTTGGCGACGTTCAGATTTAGAAATGTTGTGATAGAGCAGGGCAAGTTCGACATTTTCTTCAACATTCAATTCGTCGATGAGATTGAAGCTTTGAAAAATAAACCCAATATTTTTCTTACGAATGCTGGCTAATTGACTTTCTGAATAGCCGGCAACGTCTTCACTATTAAACAGATAATGACCTTCGCTGGGACTGTCCAACATGCCTAAGGTATTGAGAAGGGTTGATTTACCACAGCCTGACGGGCCCATGATGGCAACAAACTCACCTTGTTTAATATCGAAGTTGATATTATTCAGTGCTGTGGTTTCTACTTCTTCGGTGGTAAAACGTTTGCTCAGGTTTTTAATGGTTATCATTTTTCGTTCTTCCTCATAGTAATTTTTGCGGATTCTTGTAATTAAGATTTAAGGTTTAAGCGGTCCATATCGAGATAACTTGAATAAGGTGAGGTAATCACTTTTTCATTAATTTCCAGCCCTTCCAGAACCTCAATAAAACGGTTGTTTCTTCTTCCCAGGCGCACGTTGCGACGGATCGCACTGCTGCCATCGTCACTAACCACGAACACCCAATGACCGCCGCTGTCCTGGTAAAAAGCACCATTAGGCAATAAGGTGACTTCGGCAGGATCGCCAAGTGTTAATTTTGTCTGTAGGGTCTGGCCACGTCGTATTCCTGCGGGTTGCTGCTCTGCAAACACTAAGTCGATGCGAAACTGGCCATTGTTTACCTGTGGGTATATTTTTGAGACGCGAAGCATAAAATCCTTGCGATTACGGGTTATGGTTGCCTGTTGGCCAAGATCAATGCGCTCCAGATAAAATTCGTCGATAGAGGCCTGTAATTTAAAGTTGTTTGGGTCGTCAATCTGACCGATGCGCTCACCACGTTCAATGGATTGACCAATTTCAATGTCGAATCCTGACAGCTTGCCGGCGACCGGTGCGGTCATATTCAGGTTCTCCATATTGATCCGGGCAAATTCGAGGCTGTCGTTCAAACGCTGTCCGGTTTCTTTCAGAAACGCCAGTTGTTGTTCCTGTAATCGTGTATCGGTTTTCTGGCTTTCCAGGGTTACCAGCTTCCGCTGCTGGTAATATTCAAGCAGATCTTCATTCTCTTTCAGGGCACTATCTGAAATGCTGCCTTGCTGATAAACAACACGTTCTCTTTCAACCTGACGGGTGAGGCGTTTGATCTGATAGTCAATTTCTATCAGATTACGTTTGTGGCTAAGCTTGTTTTGTTCCAGAGATAATTCGATGCTACGCATGTTATTAAGCTGTTCGGTCACAGCCGCTTCATTGCGCATTACGTCTAATTGCAATTGAGTATTGGATAATTTAACGATAGGCTGACCGGGCTTAACGATGGTACCGTCTTCAATTAACACCTGTTCAACCCTGCCACCTTCTACGGCATCCAGATAGACAGTTTTCAACGGCGTGACCTGGCTACGGATAGGGATGTAATCTTCAAAGGTACCGGTACGAACCGTAGATATGGTGAGGTTTTGCGGACTTACCGCTAACGCTTTGCCACTTTGTTGGGCGGAATACAGTCGACCGACCAGGGTGACAGCGGTGATCGCCAGAATGACCAAGGCGGCTTTTTTCCAGGGAAAGGATTTACGTTCTATTTTTCTGTCCATGTTGCAATCTATTTCATAAATTATTGGAAGCTAGTGAATAATTTAATCACCAGCGCGAATTCACGAGTTAGGTTGCACCATGCGTGCCAATTTTGTAAGTCTCTATATTTATTGGGTTTAATTTGTATTTGGCGACTGTTACAAGAATCGAATAAATGTAAATATTGTGATAATTACTAATATTTAGCATTTTTAACCATGCATTAAATGTTGTAATTATTTTCGGTCTGGAAAATACGTGTTTGGCTAATTGGTCAAGATTAACTTCGCAGCCACTGCCATATCCGACCTAACGTTTCATGCCAGGCTCGTTCTGTTTTTGAAATATTCGCGGCACTTGGAAAAATGTTTAGCCACACCCGGGTTCCTTCCGGATCCTTTACCAGGTATCCGGTGGGTGCCGGGATTGGCGTTAAGCCCTGGGCAGTGAAATGTTCGATCGCTCGTGTCATGTGGTTGGCATTGGTAACCAACACAAAGGTTTTGCCCTCTAACATAGGGGCGAGCAGTTTCGCCTCATCAGCGGTATCTCTTGGCTGGGGAAGAGTCTGTATTTTATCCTTGGGTAATCCGAGTTCGATGGCTGCGAGTTTCAGCTTTTCAGCATTTGATACCTTATCATTGGGATTGTAGCCCGTGGTAATGATGCTCGCCTGTGGTTGAAGTTGTAATATCCTTATCCCTTCGGTTAATCGTTGTAATGCACATACTTTTATTTCCTGACTGGGTTTCAAACGTCGATCTGAGGTATGGCCACAACCGAGCACTACAATATTGTCAATTTTGCCATGGCGATTATTAAACACCGGATACTTTTGCTCGTAAATAACGATCAATTTATCGGCAATTGGCATAAATGAAATGATAATCAGGACAATGGTGCCGCATACAACCATGCCTTTTGCGACTGCTGGTCTCCTGTTGAATAAGATAATACCGAGAAGCAGGAATATAAGCACCACGGGTAATGGCATTAGCAGGCCACCAATGATTTTTTTTACAATAAAGAAATCCATAGCATTCCTTTCCTTTTTAATGCTTAAACTATATGTAAAGGCGCAGGTTTTTGCCATTTAACCGTTAAAATTCAGAAGCTAAGCTGAAAATACTTAATAATATCGATTTTTTAGGTTTAGACGTCTATCTGTCTGTTGCAATCCGTGTTTATTTACGTTTTAATAGCCCCGTTATTTATGAGGCTGCAAGAAGCTTTATAAAAACCAGAAGAGGTGCATTAGCCAGGTAGATAATCCGAGGAACCATAGCCGGTGACGATTATTGAGGGGGTGTAATGCCGAGGGTAAGTGGACATATGGTTTAAGCTTACTCGGGTGTTAATACCAATCACATTAAATTATTGCTCACTCAGTGAGAATTTAAAGGCATTTAGGCAAGGCTTTGATTGCAGAG
>NZ_SWDB01000040.1 GCF_005116735.1 Thalassotalea mangrovi
TCGAATTTATCTATTTATTCCCTTGTTTTCTCTGAATTATTTGTGGGGATAGCTCAGACTCTGACCCCTTGATTTTATCTTATTGAATTTTAAATGTTTTTCTTATCCAACTTTGCTATTTTTTGCAGAAAATCGTCCAGTTCGATGGCGCGTTTGCAATCCAATTGATGTTTGTTGTGAAAGAAGATGTGTAGTTTTACCGCATGATCAGACAATGTCAGTGTATAACCATCGTAATCGCTTTCGGCTGTGAGGTCGCCAAGCTTATATGCGCCATCGATGCGCTGACCATGACTGATAATTTTATTACATACCCGCAGGGCCTGCTTAAGGTCAATTGCTTCTTGCATGATAATCCCCGTTACCTTTATTCCATCTGTAATACCAATCTACGATGCAGATAATATTAAAGTTTGCTCTGCATCAATAGCTTGATTATAACTAAACCAGATATTGTTATTTGTATGAGAGTGAAATGACACAAAAAATTCGCAACTTTTCCTATTTGGTTAAAGAGTATGATGCGACCATCGCCTTTTTTACTAACAAGCTTGGCTTTACCCTATTAAGCGACGTAGATCTGGGCGGCGGCAAACGCTGGGTGCAGTTGCAGCCTGATGGCGCATCCGAATTTGCCCTGGCACTTACCCTGGCAGATACGCCGGACCAGCAGCAGGCGGTTGGCAAGCAAGCCGGGGATGCGGTGTTAATGATTTTACAGACCGATAATTTCCAACGTGACTATGCGTTGATGTTAAATGCAGGCATCGTTTTTAACGAAACGCCCAGAATTGAACCCTACGGCATGGTGGCAGTATTCGAAGACCTTTACGGCAACCTCTGGGATTTACTGGAACCGAACTCATAGGGTTAGCGCAGCGTCATGCCGGGCTTCGACCCGGAATCTCTATTTTTAACTGAAACCTCAATTAAGCGACTTTTTCACCGGCTTTATAAACTGCGGTTAACGGATTAACCCCATACTGATAGCAAAGCTGAGCAACCTGTTCGATATTAAACACCGCGATATCGGCCTGCTTCCCAACTTCTAATGAACCAACCTTATCATCAACACCTAAAGCTTTGGCGCCATGAATCGTGACACCAGCGATGGCTTCTGCCGGCGTCAGGCGAAATAAGGTACAAGCCATATTAAGCATTAACTGTATCGAGTGGATGGGCGAAGATCCCGGGTTTGCATCGGTTGCAATAGCCATCGCCACGCCGTGTTCGCGCAACGCTTCAATCGGCGGCAGCTTAGTCTCACGCAGAAAATAAAACGCCCCAGGCAATAATACCGCCGCCATGTCAGCGTCTCGCATCGCTTTGATACCACCTTCTGACAGGTATTCCAGATGATCGCTGGACATCGCCTGATATTTCGCTGCCAATGCGGTTCCCCCTAGATCCGACAACTGCTCGGCATGCACTTTAATGGCGATATTATGTTGCTGAGCGGCTTTAAAAACACGTTCGGTCTGTTCAATATTAAAGCCAATACCCTCACAGAATACATCTACCGCATCCGCCAGGTTTGCCTCTGCTACTGCTGGTAACATTTCATTGCATACCACATCAATGTAGCCATCAGCATTATCAGCAAATTCCACTGGCAATGCGTGCGCGCCCAGAAATGTTTTACGAACTTCAATACCAGGTTGTTCACCAAGGCGACTGGCGACTTTCAACATCTTCAATTCGGTCTCAGTATCCAGGCCATAACCCGATTTCACCTCGATCGTGGTCACGCCTTCCGCCTGCAATGCCTGCATCCGCGCCAGCGCCGATGCAAACAATTCCTGCTCATTAGCATCTCGGGTCGCTTTAACCGTCGAGACAATACCGCCACCGGCTTTCGCCACTTCCTCGTAACTGGCACCCTGTAAACGCAATTCAAACTCATTGGCACGATGACCGCCATAAACAATATGGGTATGGCAATCAACCAGGCCTGGCAGCAACCATTGGCCGGCAACATCAATCACTTGCAAGTTTGCATTGTCACTAATATCCAATGCGGCAATCTCAGTCATGGAACCGGTCCAGACAATCAGGCCATCAGTGACAGCAAGTGCACCATTTTCAATCGCGCCATAGGAATTCGCTCCATCGTTCATGGTGGCGATATTGGCGTTGATGAACAGCAATTGCCAGGTCAACGGATTGCTCGAATAAGATGAAGATACAGACATTAACTTGTTCCTAGAAGGTAGCCGAAGCATTGGCTCACAGTAAAAATTTTGCTCATTATAACCAAAGCCGAAGCAAAATGGTGACTCCGATAACAAATCCCTGGTGTGGTGTTGTAAACCCGACCTAACCGCAAAATCATTCACCTGATGCGCCTTATTCGCCGCAAACTATACTCAGGCTTGTTGATGATAATCCGAACCACTTCAGCGCTCGTATTACATGTTTTATCGTTCTGGTTTATAGTTATTTGTAGATAATTAAAGTCAATAAAACCAATAGCATGCTTAGACACCGAAGATTTATCGCCGCCCTGACTGTGGTGACACTATCGATTTTCCCGCGCATTACAGTACATGCAGAGGATCAGGGACAAGCGGTATTAGTTGCCCCGGTGGAAATCAAGGCTGTCAAAGCGCAACTGCCGATATTTGGTAACCTTGTTCCCTATCGAGAATCAAATTTATCCGTAAAAGTACCGGGCTACGTCGAGGAGATGCTTGTTGATATTGGCGATCCGGTGGAAAAAGGTCGTCCGTTGCTGACCCTGGACGCCGTGCAGGCGCAGCTCAATGTACGGCAACTACAGGCTTCCCTCAATGAGGCCAGGATCCGCCTCGAAGAAGCTAACCGCCTCGCTGCCGAAGGCGAACAATTGCGTAAAGACCATAATATCTCTAACTCAGAATTTTTAACGAGGATGACGGAACGACAGGCTGGTCGCTCGCAGGTGGAGCAGATTAAAGCCCAACTCGACCTGGCGCAGGAGGCCTTGTCGCGCCATACCCTAACGGCACCATTTTCGGGCGTGATTACCGCCAAACTGACCGAAGTTGGAGAAGCCGTAGGCACAGAAACCGAAGTCTTAACCCTGACCCAGCTTGATCCTGTTTACCTGCAGATTCAGGTGCCAAGTCGTTATTACGGCAGTCTGACAACCGATACTCAGGTCTTGGTCGATTCGGGCAATGAACAAGAGGCGGCGCTGACCACCACTATCGATCGTATTGTGCCTCAGGCGGATCCTGCGTTGCGTAGCTTTTTGGTACGTCTGCGCCTGGATAATACAGAACAGCGATGGTTACCCGGAATGAATGTCAGGGCCCGGTTCCTGATTGATAACAATCAGGACCAGGATGCCCTGTTTTTACCCAAAGACGCCCTGGTTCGCAAGCCAGATGGTCGTGTACTGGTCTTTAAAGTGGTTGAAAACGGTCAGGCGAATATTGCAAGGGCCGTTCAGGTGAAGCCCGGCATCCTTCAGGACAAAGGGATTTCGGTGACCAGTGAACAGCTTAACGCCGGTGATCGGGTGGTAATTTACGGTAATGAGTCGCTGGCGGATGGTGATACCATCATCCCCAAATTAACTCGCAGTGCAAAGGGCAAGGTTAGGTAACATGCTCAATCTTATCCTGAAAAAGCCGATTGTATTGCTGGTCGCAATCCTAATTATCTGCCTGTTTGGACTGGCCGCCGCATTTCGGGTTCCGATTCAGATGATCCCGGATCTTGACCCGCGCATTATCACCGTAGAAACCCGCTGGCCCGGTGCAACGCCCCAGGATATTGAAACCGAGATTTTGCTTGAACAGGAAGAGTACCTGAAAAACATCAATGGCCTCGAACGCATGGTTAGCTCCGCATCGTTTGGCAGCGCCGAAATCGAGCTGGAATTTCCTTTTGGCATGGCCATCAATGAGGCTTTGATCCTGGTCAACAATGCCCTGTCCCAGGTACCGTCTTATCCGGAAAATGTCGATGAACCCGCCGTCATCGCCAGTTCATTCTCTGGCAATTCTTTCATGTATTTTTCCATTCAGTTTCGCGGCCCGGATCAGCGTGACATCACCCATCAGCAGGACTGGATTGAAGATAATATTAAAACCCGCTTAGAACGCATACCCGGGGTTGCCCGGGCTAATGTTTCCGGTGGTGCCGAAAAACAAATCCATATTCGCTTAAATCCGGCGGAACTTTCCTCCCGAGGCTTAACCGTCGCCGATGTTCGCAATTCCATTCGCGCTCGCAATCGCGATGTATCCGGCGGCGATATGGATTTTGGCAAGCGTCGCTATTTGATTCGAACGTTAGGAAAATTCAGCGATTTAGACGATTTGAACAACCTGATTATCAGCGAACAAAATGGATACTATGTACGCCTTAAAGATATTGGCGAAGCGGTGATGGGATACCAGGAAATGCGCAGTTTTCGGACCACGATTGGTCAGCAAACCATGGGCATATCTATCTCCCGGCAAGTTGATGCCAATGTGATTACATTGAAGAAATTGGTACTGGAACAAGTCGCTGCGTTAAATAAATCCATCCTTGCCGACCAGGGTCTGGTCATGACTCTCAATTCAGAAGATGTCCGCTACGTCGAAAATTCTGCCAAAACCGTGCTCCAGAACCTGGTGATAGGAACGATTCTTGCCACCCTGGTATTACTGGTATTCCTGCGCTCTACCAGCGCCACACTCATCGGTGCCCTGGGGATCCCCATTTGTATTCTCGCCGCGTTTTTAGGCCTGTCACTGTCCGGGCGCAGTATCAATGTGGTATCGCTTGCAGGTGTCGCTTTTGCCATCGGCATGACGCTGGACAACGCCATCGTTGCCCTCGAAAATATTACTCGCCATGTTGCCATGGGTAAGCGTCGCATCGACGCCGCCATCGAAGGAATTCGCGAAGTATGGCCAGCAATTCTTGCCTCAACCTTAACCACGGTGATGGTGTTTCTGCCTATCGTTTTTTTAAAGCAGGAAGCCGGGCAACTATATTCCGATATTGCTATCGCCATTTCCGCATCCATTATCATGTCGATGCTGGTCGCTATTACGTTAATCCCAGTTGCCAGCCAGCGTATCCTGAATGTGCGGGAAATGGTCGAACACAAGGGTAAACTGGATAAAGCCTTACATGTGACCACCGCCTGGGGTGAGTCGATTGCCACCCGCATCCTTGGTTTCAGCCAATGGATTTTAAAACGCACCAGCCGCCAACTTGGCGCTGTTGCCATCACAATTGCTATCACTTTATTTACCTTATTGGCGTTAGTGCCAGATGCAGAATATTTGCCGGAAGGTGAAGAAGCCAAGGTGTTTGCCCGTCTACTGGCACCACCCGGTTACAATATGGCAACCATGAAAGATTTATGGCGCCAGGTGGATAGCGATTTTACTGATAAAGTCGATCGCAGCCGCGTAGACTGGTTAAATGAGGAACAACGCCAGGCATTAACCAATAGCCTGGAAGGTGACGCACCTGGCTCTGAAAATGGGGTCGATATCAACGCTGATTTTAAAACCCAGGTACCGCCATTGGCGATGCATATTAGTTTTATGTCACCTGGAACCATGACCTTTATTAGTGAACCTATCGATCGCCACGATACGCCACAGCTCATTGACGCCGTTAGCGAACGCTTTAATGCGATTCCCGGTATGCGCTCCTTTGCCACCCGAGGGTCAATATTCAGCGGCAACCAGGGTGGCACCCGCAGCCTTAACATTGAACTGAAAGGTCGGGATCTCAATGTGTTGTACCGCCGTGCATTGCAGTTGATGAGCAGTGCCGGCAAGCTCATTGCTGGTGGACAACTAAACGCCGATCCTTCGCCACCAACGCTGACCATGTCACAACCTATGGTGGAAGTGATCCCTGACTGGCAACGGGCAGCGGAACTGGGTATCTCGCAGGCCGATTTAGGATACAGCATCTGGGCATATTCCGATGGCGCCTTTGTCGATGAATTCTATATCGATGACGAGAAAATAGACATGCTATTATTTGCCACTGCCGGTAGCGTCAATAACCCAAGGGAATTAGAGCATTTAATGTTTTATGGCCCTAACGGTCAACAGGTGCCGCTGTCAGCTTTGGTTCGGCTCAACGAAACCGTTGATACGGCGACGATTAGCCGGGTCGATGGTATGCGCACCGTCACCCTGCAAATTATTCCGCCACGCAATATGGCACTGGAACAGGCGCTGACTTTGGTGGAAACTGAGCTGTTAGCGCCAGTGTCGGCAACCCTGGCAGAAGAAAATATCACTCACACCATTAGTGGCGCCGCCAGTGAACTGGCGCAAACCCGGGATGCCATGCAAGGCAATTTTCTGTTGGCTATTGTGATTGCCTACCTGTTGATGGTGGCAGTCTTTTCCAATTGGGGTTATCCGTTATTGATCATGACGACCGTACCGATTGGCATCAGTGGTGGCATCATCGGCCTTGGCCTGTTTAATGCCATCGGCCACTCCTTGCCGGCGCTCGGACTCGACGCTTATCATCAGCCATTCGATGTGATTACCATGCTCGGCTTTTTGGTGTTAATCGGCACCGTGGTCAATAACCCCATATTGATTGTTGAGCGTTCCATTGCCAACCTGCGGCAAAAGTCGATGCCGGTAAACGATGCAATCATGGAAGCACTTACGGTAAGGCTGCGACCAGTCATGATGTCGACCATCACCACGATTTTTGGCCTTTCACCGCTGGTTTTTATTCCTGGCGAAGGTACTGAATTGTATCGGGGTTTGGGGGTGATAGTCCTATTTGGCCTGTTATTCTCCAGCCTGGTAACCTTACTGATATTACCTGCAATATTGTCACTGGTATTTGAGCTTCAGCAACGCTGGCAAGCCAAAACCAAATAAAGAATCGATGAAAATACAAATCAGAACCGCAACCTGTGAAGACGCCAAAGCTCTTTGTGAATTTATGGAGCAATCCTTTCGTGACACCTTTGCTGAATTTAACACCCCTGAAGATATGGATGCCTATTGCCGGAAACATTTCAGTCACGCACAGCAACGCGACGAAATTCAAAATCCAGGGATCATTACACGATTGATGCTCGCCTCCGCTAACATTGCCGGCTATGTCCAGCTGCGACCAGGCAACGCTTTTGAGCATTGCCCACTTAGCAACCCCATGCATTTAGACCGAATTTATGTGGCCCGGGAATTTCTCGGTATGGGAGTGGCTGACAGCCTGTTTCTCGATTCCATGCAACAGGCTCAGGCATTAAATTGTGATGGCATATGGTTAGGAGTGTGGGAGCATAATCCAAGGGCTATTCGCTTTTATCAGAAGCTGGGGTTTGTTGAATGTGGAGACACCCGCTTTTGGCTTGGTAACGATAAGCAAAGAGATTTATTGATGCTAAAACGCTTTTAACCGACAACAAAAAAACCGGACATGACTGTCCGGTCTTTCGCAACTGCTCGACTCATTTAACTCAGTAGTTTTTTAATATGCTCCGGACGAATCGGTAAATCTTTGACTCGTACACCTACCGCCTGGTAGATGGCATTACCGATTGCCGGAGCAATGCCAATAACCCCAGGTTCACCAAGGCCAACCGGTACTTCGGTACTATCAATAAATTCGATATCCAGCTCTGGTACCTGATCATGGCGCAATGGGGTGTAAGTATTCAGGTTCAGGTCTTTAACCTGGCCGTTTTTAAATTCAGTACCCTCATGTAACGCCATGCTTAATCCCCATAAGGCTCCACCTTCCAGTTGCGCCAGGGCACCATCCGGATGAACGACGGTGCCACAGTCCATCACCAGGGTCAGCTTCTTCACCTCTACTTTTCCTGACGATTTATCCACTTTAACATGTGCTGCAACCGCGAGCCAGGCTGGCATATTTCGTTCCTGCCCGGAACTTACCGACACACCAACGCCTTCGTTTTCGCCCGGTTTATCCGATTCGGCTAACTTATCTTTAAGTCGGGACAACACATGATGCAGACGTTTAGCACCACCGGTACTGTTGGGACAGGTACCGGCCTGTTTTCCTTTACCGTCGAGCAGCGACAAACGAAAATCAATCGGATTCATCCCTGCCTGCTCTGCGGTCTCATCAATAAAGGATTCCAGCCCCCAAACGATCCAACCCTGTCCAACCGAACGCAACCAGCCGGGCTTAAAGGTTTTTTGCGCCAAATCATTATTGATGGCTAATGCCCTATGATTAGCCATGCTGTACCAGTGATCGGCGCCGGCGGCAGAAAACGGGTCAAGTTTGCCGGTATCGTTGGCTCCTTCCGGCATAAAAGCAGGGGCCATCGCCATGGTTGGCCAGCCCGCACAAAAACCATGAGTCATACCCATAAAATTATTATCTTTATCAAAATAGGACTGGAATCTGGAAACGGACGCAGAGCGTGGCTGGTCAAATTTAGAGTCGTCCTCGCGGGTAAAGATAAACTTTACGGTTTTTCCGGTTTGTTTCGCCGTTAGCGCCGCTGGGATCATATAATCACCAAATAAGCGCCGGCCAAATCCGCCACCGAGGTAATAGGTATGGATAACCACCTTATCTTCACTGACCTGCAGCGCTTTGGCGATTGCCGGTAAGGTTAACGATTGCCACTGATTACCACCATGAACGTGCCAGACACCATCTTCCTGGTACACCGTAGCGTTTAATGGCTCAAGTGCCAGGTGCAATACCGTATGGGTCCGATACACACTTTCGAGAGTGTTTTTACTGTCAGATTTGGCGTTATCGACATTGCCTTCATTGACAAACCAGGCTCCCTGCTTCGGATCGTTAACCAGCTTTTGCCCGTGCGCGAGGATATCCGATTCACTGACATCTGCGGTGTCTCCCGCAGTCACATCCACTTTTAGCCGATCCGCCGCTTTAATCGCACTAACATAATCTTTTGCCAATACCACGACCCAGCCCTGGATCAGTTCACTGGGATCGTCGAGAATTTCATAACCAAGGTAACCATCGATTTTTTTTGCATCGCTGTCATCGACCTTATTGACCTTTGAACCATAGGTGGTAGGCGGTAACACCGGCCGCGCATAAACCATGCCATCGAATTCTACATCGAGGCCATAAGTTGCAGAGCCATTGATCTTGGCCGGGATATCCAGCGCATGGGTTTCTTTACCGATTAAATTGCGCTGCTTGGCTGGTTTGATCGGCAATGCCGCAAGCTCTTCCGGCGTGTAGGTTTTTTCAAGCTTTTCTTTGCTGACGATATCGGCAAATGAAATCGCTTTTCCAGAGCAAATAACCTGCGAATTCTCGACCCGACAATCACCAGGTTTTACCTTCAGGAGTTTTGCTCCGGCCTCTAAGAGCACCATACGACCTGCCGCACCGGCTTGGGAGAACGGCGCAAAAGACTGATGCACCGACCATGAGCCGCCGGTAACCATGTAGCCCCATTTGGGGTCAGTATCAACGTGGGTAATGCTGACATCATCCCAGTTCGCTCCTAACTCATCAGCAACAATACGCGCCAGGGCTGTACCAACATGCTGCCCCATTTCCGCCCGGGGAATATTCACATTAATCTGACCATTATTGGCAATTTCAAACCATACGGTTGGCGAAAACCTGTCACTGCCGACACCCTCAGCTATTTCCCTGGTGGAGACACTGGCATAAGACAACGGCGCAAATGCCATGAGTAGCGACGTCCCGACGCTACCTATTAAAAAGCGGCGACGCGAGTAATTAGTGACGGTCTGTTTAGCTTCTTTGATCGATTTCATGGTCAGCCTCCCTAAACCGTTGCATCATTGATTTGATCATCTTCTGTTGGATCATAAATCCTCACCGAACCAGACCTTGCAACCGACATAATCGCTTTAGTGATGCGTCGATACGACATGCACCGACAAAGGTTACCGCTCATTGCTTCGAGAACTTCCGCTTCACTGGGATTGGGGTTTTCTGCCAGCAGACTTGCTGCCTGCATGATTTGTCCGGACTGGCAATAACCACATTGTGGAACCTGCGCCTCCAGCCAGGCTTTTTGCAACGGATGTTCGCCTTTTAATCCTTCAATGGTGGTCACTTTTGCCCCCTTTACGGCAGAAAGAGGTACTGAGCACGAGCGAATCGCAGCGCCATTTAAGTGCACCGTGCAGGCGCCACACTGGGCAATACCACAACCGAACTTAGTGCCCTTAAGATTTAACTCATCGCGGATCACCCATAACAAAGGGGTATCTTGTGCCGCATCACTGGTAACTGCTTTGTCATTAATCGTAAACTTGATCATATATTCGCCCGGTAATATTTCTATCTCGCTGTTTTCAATAAAAAATAGCGGTTAAAATGCATCCTCTAAGTAAAGTTCACCAAAGCCAAATCCGCAAAATTCAAACGCCCTGCAAATTCAGGACATCCACTTATTTTTGCCATGAGTAAAAACAGGACACCCACATATTGTTTGCTATGCGAAAATTCAGGACACCCACCTTTTATGAGCATGGCGCTGCGGTAAATTGATAAGTGATATATTTCAAATTCACTGGAATCCGAGAAGCGGAGATGAATCGATCCTCCTTCTTCTCTGTCATCCAGAATCTTTTACAAGCTGAAAATGTAGCTAGTGGGTTAGCAGGACAGTTAGAATTCCCTCGATAACAATTGTGGGTGTCCCAAATTAGGAACATCCCAAATTGGAAACCAAATCGGCAGGCCCATGCTCCCATGTTTGTGAAGTGACGATGCCGGTTTATAACAAGCGTATGTTCGGCCTGGTAAAATTTGCGTAAAAAGCAAAAATATTGCTAGAGTTGTTTCACCATCATTGCTATGCTAATGATAATTATTCTCATTAACCAACAATAAGACTGTCGACTATGAAAAAAATTATTTTAGCTGCGGCATTAATCGGTAGCGCTTTCAGTGCTCTGGCCGAAGAAGTGAATATCTATTCTTATCGTCAACCCTTCCTGATTGAACCAATGCTGGAAAAGTTCACCGAACAGACCGGTATTAAAACCAAAGTGGTATTTGCCAGCAGTGGTATTGTGGAACGCCTGCAGCGTGAAGGTAAATTGTCTCCGGCCGATATCGTATTAACTTCCAATTTCGCGGCGTTATTGCAGCTTGAAGAAGCCGGACTTACTCAGCCAATCAATAGCGAAGAAGTCAACAAAAACGTACCGGCACAGTTTCGTGATGAAAACTGGGTAGCCCTTACCAAACGTGCTCGTGCAATTTACAGCGCAAAAACACTGGGCGATAAATCTGACATTAATTACGAAGATTTAGCGACAGCTGAGTACAAAGGACAAATCTGTACCCGCAGTGGAAAACATCCTTATAATATCGGCCTTGTTTCTTCGATGATTGCCCATCACGGTGAAGAAAAAACGCTGGAATGGTTACAAGGCGTTAAAGATAATCTGGCACGTCGCCCACAAGGCAATGATCGCGGTCAGGTTAAAGCCATCAAGGAAGGTTTATGTACCGTATCCCTCGGCAATAGCTATTACCTGGGCAAAATGATGACTGATGAGAATCAAAAAGCCTGGGCCGAAGCGGTAAACATTAATTTCCCTAACCAGAACAATCGTGGCACTCACGTAAACGTCAGTGGTGTGGTGCTAACCAAACACAGCAAAAACCAGGAAAGTGCGGTTAAATTAATCGAGTTTCTAACTCAGGATACGGCACAATCCATGTATGCGTCGGTGAACTATGAATACCCGGTAAAAGAAGGCGTTGAGCTATCTGAGCTTGTTGCTTCCTGGGGCGATTTCAAAGTCGATAGCATTGCCATCAGCGAAGCGGCAAAATACCGCAGCGATGCATTACGCCTTCTCGATCAGGTCAAGTTTGATTTATAATTCACTCGCTTAATCGAGAACCTTATATTAGGGATGACGATTACGTCATCCCTTTTTTGTGAAAATGATATAACCAATAATAAATTTAACGGATAACCCCTTTGGCGAACACAACAATCGTAAAACGTCCCTGGCAAATCAGCAGCTTTTTAATAGTCGCCATCTTGTTTGCGCCGACCCTGGCCTTGGTGTTTACCGCGATGGAAAGCTCTCAGGGGATCTTCGCGCAACTGGCGGATACGGTTTTATTTGATTACATCAGCAATTCCATCTTGATGGTCATTGGCGTTTGCCTGATAAGTTTATTAATCGGCCTGCCATTAGCCTGGCTGGTCGCCATGTGCAAATTCCCGGGAAAACGCTTCTTCTCTTGGGCATTAGTACTGCCACTTGCCATGCCGGCATATATCGTTGCCTATATCTACAGCGACTTTTTTGATTATGCCGGTCCCGTACAAATCTGGCTAAGAAATACTTTCGGCTGGCAAAGCCCGGCAGATTACTGGTTTTTTGACATCCGCTCCATTCCTGGCGCCAGCGTCATTTTAGCCTTGGTACTTTATCCTTACGTTTACCTGTTTTTACGCAGTGCGTTTGCGCAAAATAACCTGGTGCAAATGCAGGCCAGCCGACTATTAGGGGATACCCCCTGGCAAAGTTTCTGGCGGATCAGCATACCTCAGGCCCGAGGCATCATCGTTGCATCATTGGCGTTGGTGGGAATGGAAACCCTGGCCGATTTCGCTACTATGCATTATTTTGCCATCAATACCATGACCACCGCGGTTTATGATACCTGGCTTGGTTATTACAACCTTCCCGCTGCCGCAAAGCTTTCGGTATTGATGCTAGCGATGATATTTCTATTGCTTGCCATTGAAAAACGCCAGCGCATCGACAAACAAAATTATTCTCGAAATGACAGCTTCGATAACTCTGAAATGTATCAGTTATCCGGTGGCAAAGCCTGGCTCGCCACTGGTTTTGCCAGCCTGGTGTTATTCGCCGGATTTATTCTTCCGAGCCTGGTGCTGTGTGGATTTATCTTTGATTATTACGATCAGGTCTGGAGCGAGGAATTTATTGAATACGGCAGCTCCAGCCTATTCATCGCTTTAATCGCCGCCGTTTTAGCTGTCATAGTTGCCCTGATAATTAACTTTGGTTTGCGCCAGTCGAAGCAAACCAACCAGCTTAAACACACGTGGATACAACCACTACCTGGGCAACTGGCCAGCATGGGCTACGCCCTGCCCGGCACCGTCTTAGCCATAGGTATCATTATTCCGATGACGGCGTTGGAGTTCTGGAGCAATGATGTTCTTGTAGAGTGGTTTGACTGGCAACCCGGCTTGTTTTTAACCGGTACAACGTTTGCCATTATCTTTGCCTATGTGGTGCGCTTCAGTGCGATACCTATTGGCTCAGTACAAGAGAGCATGAGCAAAATCTCTCCTCATCTCGATCACGCCAGTCGTTCGATGGGGGCAGGTTTTAGTAAAACGGCGTTGCGCATTCATTTGCCATTATTAAAACGCATTCTGTTAACCAGTGGCCTGCTGGTGTTTATCGAGTCAATGAAAGAATTGCCGGCGGCACTGCTATTGCGCCCATTCGGATTTGAAACCCTGGCGACCTATGTCTATCAGTATGTGAGTGACGAGCAGTTGGAACATGCCTCTCTGGCCGCCCTGAGCATTGTTATCTTAGGTTTGATACCATTGCTTATCGTGAACCGTATGTCACAGGATTCATTACAGAAAAAAGTGAATTCCAACGATAGCGCAAACCATAACAACTAGGCATCATCAAGCCGTGATGCAGCAATCTAAAAATAACAGCGGAGTCATTCATGGTATTGGCCATTAACCAGCTACAAGTCAGTTATCATCAGCAAACCATCTTGCATGGTGTCGATTTAAACGTTGCCCAAGGTGAAATTGTTTGTCTGCTTGGTTCAAGTGGCTGTGGTAAGACGACGTTATTAAAGACCATTGCCGGCCTGACTGATGTCGATAAGGGCGAGATCGAGATTAACGGTAACACAGTTAATTCCGACCACATTACAATCGCCCCTGAACATCGAAATCTTGGTATGCTGTTCCAGGATTATGCTTTGTTCCCACATCTGACCGTTCATGAAAATATTGCCTACGGCCTGCGTAGGCTCAGTAAAAAAAAGCGTAATATTCGCGTCCAGGATATGCTGGCACTGGTGCAATTGCCAAATATCAGCGACAAATACCCGAACCAGCTTTCCGGTGGTCAACAACAACGCGTCGCATTGGCCCGGGCCCTGGCCTATCAGCCTGATTTATTACTTCTTGATGAACCATTTTCAAACATCGATACCAAGGTAAAGTTTGAATTGATCGCGCAAATTCGCGATATCATTAAACAATCCGGGGTGGCCGCAATCTTTGTATCGCACAGCAAAGATGAAGCCTATGGTTTTGCCGATACTATCGCCCTGATGGACGAAGGAAAAATCCAGCAAACTGGATCCCCTCAACAATTATATCAACAGCCAAATTCACTATTTGTGGCACGCTTTATGGGTCCACTTAATGAAATCAAAAGGACTCAGTTACCGCAACAGGCCACTGAGATACTCGCCCAGAAACAAACTCAGCCATCAGAAAACGATAAGCTTTTCGTGCGCCCGGAAAGCCTCTCACTTGCACCTATTGTTGACCAACACAATGTCGAACTGCAGGCCGTTGTTGAGTCCACCACATTTTATGGTAAACAGGTTACCGTCACCGCTCGCTGTTATGGTGAAGTTATTTCGTTTTACACCGACAGCCAACAACACTTAGCAAGCGGTGATAAGGTTAATCTGTATTTCAGCACCGAACATTTATTATTGGCCGATTAATACCAATTACACTAAGTTTGTGCACAACTCAGAGTGAGCAATATTTTAATGTAATTGGTATAAACCTACACTGTAACTGATTGCTGTAACTATTCAGGAGAAAACCCCATGCGCGTACTGCGTTCATTTCTTATCGTGTTTTCATTGTTGATGATATCGCTTCAAGCTCACGCGCAAACTGAGTTTCCACCATCGTTCCAACCGGTCATTGATATCTTCACAGGACTTTCTGATGGCGATAAAGAGAAAGTGAAAAACTCGGTCACCGAGGATTTTATTTTGCTAGAGCAAGGTGAAGTCTGGGATCTGGCAATAACATTAAGCATTGTCAAAGGGCCAATTCCCCGCACCAATGGCTTTAATATTATCTCCAGCGACATCCACGGTGATCTAGCGTTATACAATTACTGGACCCAGTCGAAAATTGGCGACGGAGAGAACCGCAAGGTTGTTACCTGGCTGGAGAGCGTGGTAGTAATTAAAACTGACGACGGCTGGAAACTGCAGCAATTTCACTCAACCCGCGTGCCAGCAGAAAAAGTGCCCGCCGATTTAATCGTGACCGAAGCCAGATAACCACAACAGTCATAGAATGAGCAGCGACTACACGCTGATTATTTTCATCGCCGTAATTGCCGCACGGTATTGTCAGTTGAAAAAATAGTCGATATTCTGGGAGTTAAACTGACACTAATCATTAGCCTGCACCCGGACATGATTATTATAATCATGCTGAAGCAACGCTAATTTTTGCAAAATAATAATAAATACGGACTCTCAATATGCCTCTGGATCTCGAAAAAGTAGGCGTGAAGACAGCATTACGATCTTTTTTGGGGAGTAATGACCTGGACACGAATACCTTGGCGGAATTTTATCAGGATTTATCTCGAAACTCTGAAGAAATCCGCTATTCTCCTGGACAACATTTATTTCGGGAAGGAGATCTAAACGAATATATCTATATCCCGGTATCCGGCGCGATTATGTTGGAACGTTCGACCTCGTCAGGCTCGAGACAGGTATTCGCATTTCTTCTTACTGGCAACATACTCGGCGTTTCCGACCAGCTAATCTACAACTTTAGTGCGAAAGCATTAAATGACTCGAATGTTATCAAAATCAGCCAAAAACTGATGAAGAATATTTTTGAACGCTATCCGGCCATTGCCAAACGATATCAACAGATCACCAGTCATATTTTATCAATGATACTGGATCAGTTATTTATCATGGGCCAGCGGACAGCACATCAACGTCTGGCTCATTTATTGTTGGATATGCAAAATCGACTAGGCCATGGAACCAACAAGTTTCATTTACCAATGAGCCGCCAGGATATTGCCGACTATCTGGGGATGTCATTGGAAACGACGAGTCGCGGATTTAGTCAGCTTAAAAAGCTCGACCTGATCAATATTGAAAATAATTACCAAATCACGATTGTCGAGCGCGTAAAACTTACCGATTATGCCAATCGATGAAGCAAAATTAGCGAAGTGTTAGGCAAAAAAAGCGTTATCTTTTGCCATGTTTTCAATTTGTTCACTCGTGTAACCGAGTTGCGCAAGCACCTGACGGGTATCCTGACTGAATCCGGGTAATTTAAAATTTGGCTGTGCTGGTTCTCGCTGGTATTTAATCGGAACGCCAAGGTGGTGATTGCCATTATCATCGGTTAAGAGCATTTGCCGATGTTGTATATGTGGGTCGCGAATCGCTTCATTGAGATCGCGAACCGGGGCCCAGCAAACATCGATATCGGCAAAGAACTGCTGCCAATGAGCCAGGGGTTCACTGGCAAAGGTATGCTGGAAAAACTGTTTTACTGGCAGTTGCGCTTCGCCCGGTGGTTGCTTACAAAGCTCGAGTAAATCTTCGCGCCCCAGCTTAGTTAATAAATTACTAGCAAATTTAATCTCGCTACCGCCAAGAGTAAGATACTGGTTATCTGCAGTTTTGTAGATATTGTACATCGCCGCCCCTCCCCAGCTACGCTCTTGCTTGACAACCGGTGGACGATTTTCTGCAAAGGGCGGCCCCATGACATTAGCATACCAGGCCACCAGCGAATCCTGCATCGAGATATCGAGGTAATCGCCAAGTCCGGTTTTTTGCGCCCGATACAGGGCCATTAGTATGCCGGAAAAGGCCATCAGGCTGCCTGCCATATCCGCAACCGGCATCCCCGGTTGCGCCGGCTGGCCGTCCAACCCCTGATTGATAAATACCGAGCCGGAATCCGCCTGAATGCTTAGGTCATGGGCCGGTGACAAACGCTTATCGCCGGTTTGGCCATAAGCGGAAACTGAACAATATACGAGTTTCGGATTAATCGCTTTCACTGCATCGTAGTCGATACCAAGGCGGCTAACCACCCCCGGGCGGAAGGCTTCGACGATAACGTCGACATCCTTGCAAAGCTCAAAAAATGCCGCTTTACCATCTTCGTGCTTGAGGTTTAAGTTAATGCTTTTCTTACCGCGAAACACATTGCGAAACCAGACGCTGTGTTCGTCCTGGGATAATCCAACGTGACGTACCGGCTCACCACCGGGGGGCTCTAGCGCAATCACCTCGGCGCCGTGATCTGCCATCATCATGGTAAAATGCGGACCTGGCAAGAACATCGACAAATCCAGTACTTTTACACCGCTAAGTTTCATCCAATAATCCTCGTTTAATGCCATTGTCTGTGATGTTATTAAACCGTGCCTTGTTGTTTTAAAACTTGCACATCCTGAACACTGTATCCCAATTCGGCCAACAACTCGTCAGTGTTTTCTCCCATTGCCACCGCCGCATTGCCCTCTAGTCGCTTACCGTCGATTTTGATCGGATTAGAGAGAATTTGCATATCGGTATGATGCGGATGAGTGACCTGTTGCACCATGCCGATGTCGCGAATGTATGGGTTGTTCATCGCATCGCTGAGGCTGTAAACCGGAGCACAGGGAATTTTACCCTCTAAAACGTCCAGCCAGTGCTTGGTATCGAATTTTGAAAGTACCCGGTCCATTTCCAGGGTAATTTCATCACGCAGTTCACGACGCAGGACAACCGTCGCATAGCGCTTTGAGCTTAACACGGCATCGTCAAGCAAGGTCACCAGCAGCTCCCAGAACTTATCCGTCATTGCCATTAAAAAGATATAACTATCCTGAGTTTTATAGAGCTGACACGGCACGGTTGTAGGGTGCGCCGAACGGGCAACGCGCTCTGTGACATGACCTTTATTCAGATACCAGGTGGCAGGATAAGATAACTGGTGCAATGCCACATCGAATAAGGAGACATCAACATCCCGGCCATGGCCCGTGCGATGAGCGCCAAGCATGCCCGCGGTTAAGCCTAAGGATGCAACCGCGCCCGTCATAAAGTCGACCATGGAAACACCAAAACGTGCCGGTGCCTGGTCCGGTTCGCCAGTTAACGACATTAATCCTGCTTCCGCCTGCATTAAATAATCATAACCAGGCCAGGATGCGCGGTCATTATCGCGTCCATAAGCCGATAAATGGCCACAGACTATTTTCGGGTTAATATGCTTTAACGCGTCATAGGTAATACCGAGCTTTTCCGGTTGATCGCCACGTAAGTTATTGGTTACCGCATCGGCGGTTTTCACCAGTTGCTCGAAAATTTTTCGTCCCTGCTCGGATTTGAGATTTAAGGTCAGGCTTTTTTTGTTCTGATTAAATGTCTGGAAGAAATAACTGTCATTTTCGCCGAGAAAGAAGGGGCCGGTCTTACGGGAGATATCGCCACCAATCGCCGGGTTTTCTATCTTGATCACCTCCGCCCCCATATCCGCTAAATACATGCTGCCATAAGGCCCGGCACCATACTGCTCAACGGCAAGGATGCGAACACCTGACAATGGTAACTGATTCATTAACAATCCTTCCTTTAACGAGAACAGGTTTCAGGTTTCAGCAAAGTTCAGATGTTTTCCACCTTCCTCTTCCATCTTCCTCTTCCACCTGTCACTTACACTTTATTTCTCTCGATCAATTGCTTGGCAATAATCATGCGCTGGAATTCATTGGTGCCCTCACCGATACACATCAGCATGGCATCACGATAAAAGCGCTCTATTTCATATTCGCAGCTATAGCTATAACCACCGAAAATACGCATCGCTTCATTAGCGCAAAATACCCCGGTTTCTGAGGCAAAATACTTGGCCATTCCCGCTTCCATATCACAGCGTTCCTGGGCATCATACTTGGCCGCAGCCTGCTCTATTAACAACCGCGACGCTTCCACTTTCGATGCCATTTCACCAAGCTTTAACTGAATGGCCTGATGCTGGCAGATAGGTTTACCAAAAGTTTCCCGCTCCTGGGCGTAACGTACAGCGAGATCCAGAGCACCTTGTGCAATACCGGCGCCACGGGCCGCAACATTAATGCGGCCTAGTTCGAGGCCACCAACGGCTTGCAAGAACCCATGACCTTCCTCTTCACCAATGAGGTTAGCTGCCGAAACGCGAAAATTGGTAAATACTACTTCACAGGTATCGATAGCCCGATAGCCGAGCTTTTTCATTTTAATGACTTCCACACCCGGCAAAAAATTACCATCGGCATCTTTGGTTTCCACCAAAAACAAGCTGGTTCCCTTGTATCTTGGCTGGATTTCCGTATCGGTTTTTACCAGAACGGCCAATGAGTTACCGTTAAGGGAGTTAGTAATCCAGGTTTTCGCGCCATTGATAATGTAATCATCACCATCGCGTTTAGCAGTTGTGGTGATCGCTTGTAAATCTGAACCGGCATTGGGTTCGGTTAACGCGATACCACCACGCATTTCGCCGGTTGCCATCAAAGGTAAAAATTTGTCCTTTTGTGCCTGGGTACCACAGCGCTCAATGGCTGAGGCCTGAATCAGGTGGGAGTTAAAAATACCGCCTGGCGCCATCCATGCCGATGCCACCCGAATAACGATTTTCGCGTAAATTGACGCTGGTAATCCGAGCCCCCCCCACTCCTGACCGATAGTTGCACCGAACAGACCAAGCTCTTTCATTTGCTCAACCAGTTGCTCTGGGTATTTATCCGCCTGATCAAATTCCCGGGCAATCGGGGCTACTTCATTCGTTACCCATTTATCAATCATGTCGAGGATGGCGACTTCATCTTCTTTGCTGTAGATCTCGGTCATGGTGATTTACCTAGTAATTAATTTTGTCTTCGACGCTGTGGCCTTCTTTGGCAATCAACATCTTGCGGATAAAGCTGCATACCTGCTTACCATCCTGGTTAAAGCCTGTGGTACGAATGGTCACGATACCGGCGCCCGGACGAGACTTGGATTCACGTTTTTCTACCACTTCTGATTCACAATACAGGGTGTCATCTTCAAATAAGGGGTAGGTCATTTTGATATCATCCCAACCAAGGTTGGCGATGGCTTTTTGCGAGCAGTCAGTCACGCTCATGCCAACCATTAAGGCGACGGTCAACGGTGAGCAGACAATGCATTTACCAAATTCACTGGCTTTAGCGTACTCATCATCAAAATGCACCGGATGGGTATTCATGGTCAACAGGGTGAACCAGGTATTGTCGGTTTTGGTTATCGTACGACCCGGGCGATGCTCATATATATCGCCGATATTGAAACCTTCGTAATAACGCCCAAAAGATTCACGAAAGCGATTCTCACCCACTTGTTTTACCGTTTTAACCATAATGACATCCTTACTTGCTGATATTTTTGTTGTTTATTCAAAGCCATTTTGGCTTTGGTTTATGCAATTTGGTTTTCTATTCAGTGTTCTATTTCGCGGCTTGAATATTTCGTGTTTTGCTGCCTGAATATTTTTTCACTGCGTGGTTATAATTTTCCGGCAATTGCTGCTAGCGCCAGGGTGCGCCGGGCGGCAAGAATAATGGGCCGGTCGACCATGCGACCATTTACCACAACTACTCCGGCATTATCCGATGGCACGGCATCGATGATGGCTTTGGCGTTAGCAATCTCTTTCTCCGTTGGCGTAAAAGCTTTATGAATCGCCGTTAACTGTTTCGGGTGAATCGCCGCCTTGCCGGTAAAACCAAGCGCTTTTACTTTGCTGGTATCGGCAAAACAGTGTTCGAGTTCGGTTAAATCAATATGCGGCACATCGATTAGCTGCATCTGTCTGGGTTGGCTCGCCTTCGCTTGTACCAGTTGCATCCGCGCCAGCAATAAAGGTTCATAACTAAACTCACAACCAATATCGGCGCTGTAATCGGCGCCGCCAAACATTAATGCATCAACCCTGTCGGACGCCTGGCCAATTGCTGCCGCCTGTTGCACCCCTTGCACGGTTTCTAACAGCGCAATTAAACGAATGTCGGTCTGATTTAATTGCTGGCAAACCGCTGCGATTTCTTCGGCAGAAGATGCCTTTGGTAGCATAATGGCCCTTGGGTGCTGACCTGCCGTTAATAGCGCTGCAATATCCGCCTGTCCTTCTGTCGATAGCGATGGGTTTACCCGGATAACGACCTTATCGGCATGTTCCGTTTCGCTTAGATAATCCCGCACTGATTGTCTTGCTGAAGTTTTGTCTTCAGGCAATACCGCATCTTCAAGATCGATGCAGGTCATATCGGCGCCGCTTAACAGCGCTTTTTCAAAACGCTCAGGTCGACTGCCCGGTACAAACAATAAGCTACGCAGCAAAGGCAGGCTCATGATTATGACTCCGCGCTAAATCCAGGCTTTTCAACCTGAGTCGCGAAGTGACTGGCGATTTCTTCACGAGTGGCGAACCACACGCCGACTTTTTTCGAGACATATTCGAGGAATTGCTCAAACGCCCAGATACGGCCCGGGCGACCTATGATACGCAGATGCAGGCCGAGGCTCATCATCCGCGGTTGCCTGGCCCCTTCGTCATATAAAACATCAAAAGTATCAATGGCGTACTTCAGCCATTGCTCTGGCGTGTAAGAAGGAGCCACCCACATTTTCATGTCATTACTATCCAGGGCGTAAGGGACAATCAGCATCGGCTCGTCACTACCAGTCACCGGTGCCCAGAATGGGCTGTCGGCACTGTAATCATCCATGTGATACAGATAGCCTTCCTCCTGCAAAAGGCGTCGGGTGCTGTCGGTAAGCAGATAGCGGGAGAGCCAGCCTAATGGGCGTTTGCCTGTGGTTTTTGCGATGGACTCTGTCGCATTACGAATAAACTCGCGTTCCTGTTCTTCATCCATACGAAACTGATGAATCCAGCGATGGCCGTGCGAACAGGTTTCATCACCACGGCGACGAATGGTTTCTGCCAAATATGGTGCTCGCTCTAAAGATACGGCTGCGGCTGTCCAGGTGACGCGAACATCGTAATTATCCAGTAATCGGATAATACGCGGAGCGCCTTCATTGATACCGTATTGATAGTTAGATTCATTGCCATAATTGCGCATCGGTTTTTTCAGATGAACCATTAGCTCATCCACCGGCTCCATGCCATTGTCGCCGTCTTTTACCGAATACTCAGAGCCTTCCTCAACATTCACTACAATCGAAAGTGCCAGTCGGGCATTGTTTGGCCAGTTATACGTGGTTGCCATTGTTATGATTAATCCTGCTAGTGGTATTCTTCACCGCCGGAGACATTCATGCATTCGCCGGTGATGTAAGAGGCTTGCTCCGAGCATAAAAATGCGCAGGCTTTGGCAATATCTTCCTGCAGACCTGGACGGCCCAGTGGGATCCTGTCGCGCATATCCTGCATGTATTTGTCGTAACCTTTACCGGTCACTTCACTAAAGTGGCTGTTCTGCCAGGCACCAAGACCTGTAGTGACGTGATTAGGACAAATCTGGTTCACATTAATGTTTTCAACGCCTAGTTCTTGTGCGGCAACCCGGGTTAAACCATTCATGCCGTGCTTTGAGGTGGTGTAAGCCGACGCATGGGCAAATGCCGATTTTGATGCCTGCGAGCCAATATTGATGATCTTACCGCCGTGACCTTGCTTAACCATTTGTTCGCTGGCGTATTTAATCCCTAAGAATACACCGCGCAGGTTGACGTTAAGCACCATATCCCACTCATCAACTGACATCTCAAGGATAGGTTTCATCAAGTAGCCGATACCAGCGTTGTTGACCCAGATATCGAGACGACCGTATTCGCTAACCGCAAACCGCACCGCCGCCTGCACTTCTTCCGGATTTAACACGTTACAGTTAAACGCCTTGGCATCGCCGCCAGCGGCAATGATTTCATCAACGATTTGCTGCATTTGAGAACGAGTACCAACCGCCGATTCCGGCATATACTCGCCTTCACCATGACCGATATCGGTGATGATCACCTTACAGCCTTCACTGGCAAGGCGTTTTGCCATGGCTTCTCCAAGACCATCTTTGCGCCCGGCACCGGTAATTACCGCGACCTTACCGTGTAGATCCTGATATTGACTCATAAGGCCTCCTAAAGTTTGGAGGTCATGATGAATAGAGGATTGTCGGCAAAGCTTTGAAATTCGCCCGCCACCTTTTGCATGGTTTCACTACTGACATCTTTACCAAACTGGTCCATGTCGTTGATTTTAAGGATTTCGATATAGTCGTAGGGCGGTTTGTCTTCACTCATCAACAACCCTTGCGATTGCAGTATTTCAAAGCTATCGACCGATGGCAGGCCACCTGCGGTTGGCAAGTCGGTTTCCCGCGCCCATTGCTGATAATCCGTTTCGTTTACGCCAGGTTTGAGGTTAAAAAGCACGACTATGGTGGTCATATTAGCTCCATCCGTTTTTTATAATTTGTACGGACATATTACGCAGAGGTCGAAACTTTTGTCAAAAAACCAACAAACCAAGTTTTCGACAAATTGACATTTGACAATCGCCACCCAGCGTCCTCCAGCTTTCGAATTCGGGACCCCCATAAATCTCCCATTTTGGGACACCCGCAATTTTCTCAACAGATGTTAAGTCGATTTATCGGAATGCTGAAATTTCGGGACACCTACATAATTTCAGCATAATTTCAGGACACCCACGATTTACAGAGATTTTTAGTGCGCCTGTCTAGGGTTAACTTCGCAGGTGTCCTAAAAATCACAAAAGTAATCATTAGTTGGGTGTCCCGGTTTATCACTGTCATCGTTCCGGGATATTTTTGCTTGCCCTAGAAAAAAGCCTCTAACCGCAAAAGCTGTTAGAGGCTTACGAAGAGGAGAAGGAGAGCAATCAGAGTTAATCTTCACTCAGCTCAAAATGTAACTGGTAACTGTGGCTTTGTTCGGATTGAATAATATCTAAGGTACCGCTAATCCCGACCAAGTCGCCATGACCTGAACCTTCGATAATTTGAATGTGAAGCTGCTGAGAATCTGCTGACATCAATCCTTGGTGTAGCAATGTAAAGCCACCAGACTTGCCATTTAGCTCACCATTGAACTCTTCAATTGCAGCATAAGCGGCGTGGCCATCCGGGGTACGTTTACTTATCATCTGGCCGATACCTGAGCCACTCAAGTCTCCCAGATACGTTTTATCGATTATAATGCGCCCAACAGGCGCGAATGCATCATTTTGCGGATCCAGATTTATATCGAATGTACCTGACGCTTTCATCACATTGCCTTATTCTTCACAAAGTTTCTTTTGAATATCTTCGATGCTGTCCTCTTCAACGGCCATGCCTTCTTTATCCTGTTGGATAATTCGTAAAATTCGCGCCAGATATTCCGAAGTTTCGATACTGCGCTTTTCCACTTCCGATGTACTTGGCTGGTAACTATCCAGCTCATCGGCCCCAAGAATGCCTTTCTCAACCAAAATAGCTTCCAGGCTAGCGGCTCGCTCTCTCACCACATTCAGCTCCATTGCCAGCGCCATTGTAATCGACATGACCTGCTCAGTTTGTTTATCGGCAAGAAAATACGGACGTTGTCCTTTGGCTTTGGTACCCGCCAGCTTTAATTTATCAATAGTCATTATGATGCCTTTTTCCACATCCCAAATGCATTCCACACTGGTGCTCGGCCGTAATCTTCGCCGCTGTCACCCGCCTCGCGCCTACCAAAAATCTTTTCATCCACTAAGGAGACTACACCAGTCTGGAATAAGTCATCCGCGCTAAAACCGGCATTTACCACCACCTGATTCAAATCAGCATCATGCATTGGTCCCCAGTAGGGCTCATTATTAAAATACGTATCCCAATCGCGGATAAATTGCTCATAAATACTCATGCCCTGATACTGCGGTTGCTCAAGATGCAGGGTTAATCCGCCTGGGCTTAACAATCGGTGAATAGTTTTCATAATTGCCGGCATCGCTTTGTGAGACGTTTCATGCCAGAACATAGACGTAGTAATAAGATCAAATGACTCGTCGGCAAATTGCGATAAATCCTCGCCGTTCGCCTGCATAAAAGTAATGTTATCAACACCAAGCGCTTTCGCCCGGGCGTGGCCATAACGAAGACATGGCCTTGCGACATCGATAGCGATAACCTCGGCATCAGGAAACGCTTGAGCTAATGGCACAGCGTTGTGGCCTATGGTACAGCCGATATCTAAAATACGTTTCGGGTTAAAATCCGGGTACTCGGCAGAAAGAAAGTTACCAACGCCTTTACCGCCGCCATCATTGAGAGCGCCCAGTAAACCAGCGGTAGTTACGAACAAACCCAAATCATAGCTGGCCGCAACCGTAACATCGTTTTCAAAGTATTCGGTGTAATAACATCCGGGCTGGCAGTGAATATCCACTGAGCTTACATATTCCGGGATCTGAATCGATTCATCGAGCATTAGCGTTTCGGCATCACGATTATAGGTTTCAACTTTCTCAACGATTTCATCTACCTGACGCAACACTTGCGATCGCCCCAATTGCTGGCGCATCTCCATGGTATTGCGACGCAGCGCACTCCACATCTGAAAATAGCCGTTATCGAGCATCGCCTGGCGAACCTGATGACGATCTTTGGGTTGCTCTCCCGTTTCTTCAATAATTTTGGGTAACACATCCTGCTCGTAAGCCGTTTTTACGCCTGGCAGGATCTGAGCACTTAAATGTACATTCAAATGAGTAAGAAAGTTAAGGCGCGAGACTTCATCATGACTGGCTTTGGCCAGTAAATCGTGTTGTTCTATGCTTTGCCAGGATGGTAACGGCTTAGTCATGATTCAATCCTCCCTCAATAAATTGATAATCAACCAACTCGTAATGGGTTTGCATATAGCCATCAACACCTGCCTTTAAAAACAAATAGTTGTCATCGGCCGTACACCAAAGATTATAAGGCGGATGTTCCTCCGGCAAATTTCCGGCAGTATCGACAACCTGAAAATGACGGGCCTGAAACGTTCCCGCTTTGACGGTGATTTCCTCTTCACCGACATAGCGAATACCAAAGCCAGTTTTAAATAATAATGGTCCGGTAGCACCGCGGTGATCCGGCGACGTTAAAAACAGATCAGGGAAGAAAGTTTTTCCGGGTCCCTGGCTTAAGTCGTAGATGCGCATGAGTAAGGCATCACCAACAATTGGGTGAGCCTGTAACCATTTCACCGGTGTGTCGACATCAATTTTTTGGCTGATGCGGCCATCACGTTGATTATGGCTTTCGCACTCAACATAACCTTTAGCGAACCGCATCCAACCGCTACCTTCATAACGGTCACCCACGCTCAAGCGAACACTGCAATCGATAGGGCTGGCGTCACTATTCATCGCCAATATCACATCACGAATGACATTGGGTTCATCGTCTATTTCACAATGAGCATGTAAAACTTTGACGTTATCGCTTTGGGTAGTGATAGTGAAATATTCCCTACCACGCTCTTTTCCGAAGCGTTCTGGCTTCTTACTGGTGTATTCGATAGTACCGCGAAGGGTTGTATGTTTCATTGATTATTCCATTTGATAAGCGGGCGATTTGTTCATCTGCGCCAGCCTGCAATCTATCTCTGCCTCAATAATGGCTGCAGATACCGTCCTTATCGATGATCTTTGTCAATTAACAATATTTCATCGATCGTAGCCCAGTTAAGAAAATGGCGTGTTAGTTGTTTGAGTTAATGATTTTCCAAATCCCCGTGCCGGTCATCACCTGCCGTTTTGTGAACAGCTGACCTTCGGCGAATATTACTGAGCGGGTTTTGCGCACTACTCTTCCCTGTCCGAAGAGAATTTCTCCGGCCTTCGCAGCAGCGACAAAGTTACTGTTTATATTAATGGTGGCAAAGCGAATATCGTGACCCATTTCATCGCCGATTGCCCGATAGATACAATAATCAAGAAAACTGAGCAATACACCACCGTGAACAACCCCCTCAGGGTTTAAATGACGCTCATCCAGTGGTAACGCCCTGGTAAACGAGTCTGTTTCGACATTTTGTTTTTGGTAAAATGGACCAATGTGCCCGGAAAAGCCATCTGTATGCCCCGCGAGTGAATACTGTTTATGAAAATCATCCATATTGGTATGCATTTTCGAGCGAAGCTTGGCAACCATAGTCCCTCCTAATTAAAGTCCACTTGTCGATTATTTTTAAACGCTAAACTTGCCTGGATAAAGTCACGTCCCGTAAAAGCCTGATCAAACAGTTGACGGATCTCAGATTCACTGGCTATTGTCCGGCCACAGAGAAACCCCAGGGTGAGTTTCATTCCCTCTATCGATGTCCGGCTTGCAGCGCATAACTGCATCACCAGAGCATCAACCCTGGGTGTTAACTGTTCGCCAGTAACGCATTCGGTCAACAATCCCCACCGCATGGCGGTTGAACAATCAATGGACTTACCGGTAAAAAGTAACTCACGAGCTTTGGCGCTGCCCAAGGCGTCCACCAATCTGCGGGTGTCCTCTAATGAATACAGCAGCCCTAGTTTGGCGGGTGTAATAGCAAAGCACGCATCCGATGCCGCAATCCGAAAATCACAGGCTAACGCAATTCCCATACCGCCGCCGACACAGTGGCCATTAATTGCGGCAATAGTCGGGCAGGACAATTGCTCGATTGCCAGTTGTGCTCGTTGCACTACCTCATTGTTGATTTGCATCCACTCACTGTCATCGATATGTGCTTGCAACTCTTTGATATCAGCGCCACTACAAAACGCTAGGTCGCCCACAGCACTGACAACAGCTACTCTTGGTTTTATCTCCTGCTGTAGTTGCAGGCAATACTCCTCAAATTGACCCCACATGGCCTGGTTCATGGCATTATGTTTATCCGCCCTATCGATAATCATATGCGCAATCGTCTGCTCTCCCAGCTTGCTAAGCTCTAATCTTACCTTTGACATTTATCATTAAGTCCTTGAGTTTTTCACGCTAAAGTGATGACTGTTTCGCTGCGCACTATTTGTTCGATTCATATCATTAAACCATGATAAATTGTTCAAGTACACGTTGATATTTTGCCCATTTGCGATAAAGCAAAACATGATAACAATGACCATTACAGGTGATAAATGGCTGAAAATAAAGGCAACTTTGAGTCTTCCAATAAAACTCAAATCGACCGGCCGCAAACCCTTGCACAAAAAATAATAGCCAATGCCAGTGGTAAGAAATATGTAACGCCCGGGGAAATTGTTACCTGTCAGCTGGACCTGGTTTTAATGCATGACTCTTCTGGCCCTCGCCGGGTAAAGTCTCGTCTGGAGGAACTTGGCGCGACAATTTTTGATCCCCAAAAAGTCGTGCTGGTAAGCGATCATTTCGTTCCCGCAACCGATCCGGAAAGCGCAGAGATACTGGCGCTGACCAGACGTTGGGCAGATGAAAATCAAATTGCCCATTTTTACGATATGCAGGGTATTTGCCACGTGATGTTACCCCAGCAGGGGCATTTGAAACCGGGCATGTTTTTGGTCGGAGGCGATTCTCATTCGCCAACGGGCGGAGCATTTGGCACCTTTATGGTAGGTATCGGCGCAACGGAAATGACCGGCGTCCTGGCTACCGGAGAAATTTGGATAAAAGTGCCGGAAACCATCCGTGTTAATTGGGATGGCGAATTACCAAAAGGCTGCAGCGCGAAAGATATCATGCTGTTTTTATGTAAAAAGCTGGGCATGAATAACAACTATAAAGTGATTGAATATGCAGGAAGTACGATTGCCAATATGTCGATGTATGAGCGTATGGTGCTTTGCAATATGTCCGCAGAACTCGGCGCGAAAACAGGTATTATTGCGGCCGATGAGAAAACCCTTACCTGGATAAAAGATACCGGTCAGGACGTGGCTAAAGACGCGTTAAACTGGCAAAGCGACGAAGATGCTAACTATGCTAGGGTCTATCACTTTGATGCTAATGAACTCATCCCTCAGGTGGCAGCGCCTCACTCGCCGGAAAATACACATCCGGCTAATAGCTTTGAGCAGGTAACCATTCATCAGGCATATATTGGTGCCTGTACCGGTGCAAAACTGTCCGACTTACATATGGCTGCCGAAATATTGAAAGGAAAAAAAGTCGCTCCAGGTACGCGTTTATTGATTGCCCCGGCATCGGCAAAAACCACAGAATGGGCAGCGAAAGATGGCACCCTGTCCATTTTGACCGAAGCGGGCGCCATTATTTTACCGACCGGTTGTGGAGCATGTGCCGGAATGGGCGCAGGCGCGATTGCCAATGGTGAAAACTGTATATCCTCCACTTCCAGAAACTTTAAAGGCCGTATGGGATCACCGGATTCCAATGTCTATCTCGGCTCACCATACACCGTTGCAGCGAGCGCCATTGCCGGTGTAATCGCAGATCCCAGAGACTACTTATAAGGAAATATTATGGACAACCCGTTGACCGGTAGTGCCTGGGTTTATGGCGATAACATTGATACCGATTTATTAGCTCCTGGCGCATACATGAAAGCAAACCTGAATGAATTGGCCAGCCATTGCCTGGAAGCCATTGACCGGGAATTTGCATCACACGTAAAAGCTGGCGATATCGTAATTGGCGGTGATGCTTTTGGTATTGGCTCTTCGCGAGAGCAAGCCGCACAAGCTTTGGTCGAGCTCGGTGTTGCTGCTGTTGTTGCAAAATCTTTCGCCCGAATTTTTTATCGTAACGCACTAAATTTAGGATTACCGGTTTTGGTCTGTCCGCAATTAGAGGACATCGAGAAAGGCGACAACATCAGTGTCGACCCGGTGGCCGGCAAAGTGATGAATCATAGTAAGGGTCAAAGTTTTGATTGTGAGCCCATTCCGCCTGAGCTAATGACCATAGTCAACGCTGGTGGATTAATGTCGTATTTGAAAGATAAATTCTCAAGAGAGAGCCGGTAACCAATTTAGGACACCCAGAATTTTCATCAATCTTCAAAAAATAAGATTTTGGGACACCCGCAATATACGAGTTGCTGGCTTTGGGACAGTTAAAAATAGATCGCTTACTTTGGGACACCCCTAAATTAATGGGAATTAACATGCACGCACAAAGCCTTCGGCAATTAATAGCAAAACCAGAAATCCTCGTTGCACCAGGAGGATACGACGCGCTAAGTGCGGTGCTGATAGAGCAAGCCCAGTTCGATGCTATGTATTTGTCGGGCGCTTCAATAGCTTACACACGATTTGGACGCCCTGATATTGGATTGGTTTCCATGAATGAAGTGGCAGATGTGATTTCGCAAATCCGTGAACGAACCGAGTTACCTTTAATAGTCGATGCTGATACTGGTTTTGGCAACGCCATAAATGTGCAGCGCACCGTGCGATTGTTTGAACGCTGCGGAGCATCGGCTATTCAGATCGAAGATCAGCAAATGCCAAAGCGCTGTGGGCACCTCAAAGGTAAAACCTTAGTTAGTAAGGATGATATGGTCGGTAAAATTCAATCTGCCATTGACGCCCGGATGAATGAGCAAACCATGATAGTTGCTCGCACCGATGCAATCGCAGTGGAAGGGTTTGATTCTGCGATAGAGCGAGCCGTGGCTTATTACCAGGCCGGTGCAGATATGCTCTTCATCGAGGCTCCTGAAAGCCATCAACAAATGTTAGCGATGAATGAACTTTTTAGCGGCAAAATTCCGCTGCTCGCCAACATGGTCGAAGGCGGTTCAACTCCCATAGAATCAGCTACCTACCTTAAGAACATGGGCTACTCATTAGTATTATTCCCCGGAGCTCTGGTTAGAGCTCACGCCTTTATGGCCCAGGAGTTTTTATCTTCACTTAAACAAAGTGGCAACACCAAACCTTTTCAATCCAAAATGCTAAACCTTACTCAACTTAACGAATTGTTAGGTACAGATGACATACTGGCAAACGGCCGTAAATATCAGGGCAGATAAATTGACATTAGATACCCAGCATAAACGACAACTTGGCCCAGTGCTTGGGGCGACGTTGGTTTGCAACAATCTTGATGAAGTGGTTCAAGCTTATTGCCAACAGTTACATTTTTCAGTTGTCGCTGATTCATTTGTTAAAGAGAGCGAATCAAATTTTTGGGGTGTCCCGAAATTATTAGGTGCGAGAATCGTCATCTTGGCAGCAAGTAATAAAGACGCGTGGTTACGGGTTATTGAAGATGTTGACGCCAAACCGGAAAACTCTTTGCTTACCCATGGTTGGATGGCGATGGAAGTAAATGTCGGAGACGTTGACGCCGTCGCTCAAGGATTAGGCGCAGAGTTTACCGTAGTTGGGCCACCTGCTTTCTTGCAAATGAGTGATGCTATCAAAGCGATGCAGGTTGTTGGTCCTGCCGGTGAGCTAAGTTATTTAACCCAAATACTAAAACCTGTACCGCCTTTTGAGTTGCCAATGACACAGAAAAAATCAGGTTCGTTGTTTATCCCTGTTCTATCAACACCAGATCGTGCTGCAACACTAGACTTTTACGAAAGCCTTCACCATGCCGACAAGGGGTTACAATTCTCGACAAAAGTTACGGTTTTGAACAAAGCCTGGGGGTTAGACATTGAAAATCAATTTGATATTGCAACCCTGCAACTGGCTGGAAATACGTTATTTGAAATAGACGAGGTACCGCATGCAGAGCCTCGTACAGTACCTGGTGAATCGCTTCCGGCGGGGATATCCATCATCACAATAAAGGTTGAAGATATCGATCGTATGTCTGCATTGACCCAAAAAAAACCTTGCGAGATTGATAGTCCATATTTGGGTGATTGTCGTGCCATATTGTTAAGGGGCCCCTCGGGGGAATTTCTTGAATGTGTGGGCAAGTAGCAAAGCAGCTTTTAGTGTTTATACAAATTACTCCCTCCATGCTTTTTGCACCATTTCCGCCCTGTCAGCAAAGCCCACTTTCTTAATCTATCACTAGATCCTGCCGCTAACCTGAAATGGTAATTAAACTTGTGGATTAATTGTTGCCAGTAATTTTCATCAATCTGAAAGCGCATAAATATTGGCTGAATATGCTTTGGAATTTCGCCAGTTTTATCGTCACGCTTTGAACATGCACTCCAGTCTACCAATTCAATATAATCCAACAGATTAAACGGTAGCCCTTTTTGTTCTTTTGAGCTTGTACGGTAATTTGCAAAGGGACTTAATTCATTTGGCTGCTGTCGGTGCGCAACTTCACTATCAATGACATTATCTTCCACAAACCGGGTATTGCGTGCTAGAGCTTTAATTCTGCGTTGAATTGAAGTGAAATCTGAGTTTTCCGGAGTTGTCGAAATGCCCGCCCTAATAGGGTTTAGGTCTACATATGTCATGCAAGTCAGTAATGCGGCTTCATCAAGCAAAGCCTGGGATTTATAGCGACCTTCCCAAAACCTGCCTGTACATTCGTCTTCTTGATTTGCCCGGATTGCTATATATTGATTCAGGCACTGCATATACCAACCCAAATCATAAAGCCTTTTTCGCCATTCTTTGATGACTTCTGCAACAAAAGAATCCGGTTCTAACTGATTTACTGGGGTGTTTAACCAATCACGAACAAGAGAATGCCCTCGAAACAGGCGCATCCATCGTATTGCAACGTCACGATCGGATAAATTCTGTGCTCGGTTTCTATCGATGTGCAATACCAAGTGATAGTGATTGCTCATGATCGCGTATGCACAAATATCAATGCAAAATATCGTAGAGAGCTGAAAAATTTTATCGACTAACCATTGCTTGCGGTGGTTAAAGTCCTTCTTTGTCAGCTCATCCAGACCGCACAAATAAGCCCTGCGCACGCATCGACTAATCACATGATAGTAGGGTGTGGCACCCAGATTTACTATATCCTTTCGCGCTTGTGTCATCAATTCAACTTAGTAATGAATTACATGGTTTAATTTTAGCGGCCGGATTTAAGGTCATTATTTGCAAAGGTTATTTTTAGTGAGTATCCACAATTGAAAAGTCGCAATGCCTTGCAATTTGATTTAAAAGTTGCGCGCGATTTAACCAGATTTTTTGTACGGCATCAACACTGCAAAAATATCCGGGTGTCCCAAAATTTTGGCTAGGAAACCAAAGCGGTTTAAAACCGAAAATTTAATAGCAAAAAGCCTTTAAAACGGAAAATATTAGGGTGAGCGAATCCTCGGTTTCTACTTCATGGATTTGTCTTTGTAACGGGCATTAAATTCGTCGCTATGCTCACCAACACCTGGAGGGGCGAGGTTATATTCAATCTTAGATTTGGAAAACTTTACTGGGTTACCAACCTGTGGGATCGTCCCGTATATAGGGTGTTCCAGCTCAAATTGGATATGACGATGCTTCAGTTGAGGGTTGTCAAAAACCTTATCCAAGGTATTAATTGGGCCGCATGGAACATGGGCGGCCGAAAGATGTTCTAGCCAAAATTCCAGGGGCTGGTTTAAAAGACGATTTTCGAGAAAATTGATCAATATGTCACGATGCTCAACCCTGTCAGCATTGGTCATAAAACGAGGGTCACTCGGTAATTCAGGACACCCCAAAATATCGCAACACGCTCGAAATTGTTTATCATTACCGACAGCCAATAGCATGTGTCCATTTTGAACTTTCATCGCTTGATATGGAACGATATTTGGATGTGCAGTTCCTAATCGCGAAGGCACTTCTCCGGAGACCAAATAGTTACTTGCCTGGTTTGCTAACCACGAAACCTGGGTGTCCAGTAACGCCAAATCGATGTGTTGACCTTCACCGGTTTTATCGCGATGATGCAACGCCGCTAATATGCCGGATACGGCATACATACCTGTCATTAAATCAGCAACCGCGACACCAACTTTTTGCGGGCCACCGCCTGGTAAATCATCCCGTTCACCAGTCAGGCTCATCAACCCCCCCATACCCTGAATCATGGCATCATAGCCAGCACGATTGGCATACGGACCTGATTGCCCAAATCCTGTTATCGAACAATATATCAAGCGAGGGTTCACAGTTTGCAAAGAAGCGTAATCTAAACCGTACTTTTCAAGGCCACCGACTTTATAGTTTTCAACCACAATATCCGCTTCTTTAGCCATCTCGCGCAACATACTTTGCCCTTCGTCAGAGGTAATATCTACACAGATAGATTTTTTCCCACGATTGGCACTGAGATAATAGGCTGACATCCCAGCTTCTTTACCCGAATCACCATTTAGATACGGGGGTCCCCAATGACGGGTATCGTCACCTGCACCAGGTCGCTCAATCTTCCAGACATCTGCACCATAATCGGCCAAAACCTGAGTTGCCCAGGGTCCCGCCAGTATCCGGCTTAAATCAAGTACTTTAACTCCCGTCAATGGTCCAGCCATAACTTCCCCTATCTGCTCGACAGCATCTCAGTAATCGAAGATGGTAAATAATATTTAAAGCCACTTTGCTGTTGCCATTGAATCGCAAGATTTAACAACTCGTAGTCGTGGTCTTGTTTGCCGATAAGTTGCATACCACAAGGCAAACTGTCCGTTAACATCGGCAGAGATACAGCCGGCAGCCCTGCGTGGTTGGCCAAACTGGTGAAATCCGCTTGATTAACCGGAACAGACTCATTCATCGCAAAGGCCCTTTGAGGAGTCGTAGGCATCAGCAAATAATCGCCTTGGTTAAAAAGCATTCGGGTATATGGAATGGCATTATTCGTCGTTTGTTCGGCTTTTATCACATCCATAGGAGTCTTACTGTCGATAAATCCGAGAAGTGACGTCAAATAAGGTGAAAACAATTCGGGCGTTTGTTCCCATGCCTGTTGGTGTGTGCATCGCATTTCCGCTTCACATAAAATCAGACCATGGCGGCGAACGGCGGAAAAATCATAATCACTAATATCAACATGTCGAATCGTGCAGCCCATATCAACAAACACATCAATATTGCGATTAAAGTCAGATAAAACACCGTCTTCAACACCCAAGTTCTCAAGACTTTCTGGAACCAGCAGCACTGGCATAGTGTCTTGAGGTGAAGATTTAAACTGAATATTTCTTGAATCCGCTGCCTTGTTATCGAAGCCCTGCATTAGGTTAAATGCCAATAACAGATCTTCGGCGCTTCTTGCCAAAGGACCAATATTATCTAGTGAAGTCGCGCACGGTACACTGCCGCGGTTACTCACCGCGCCTCGGCTTGGTTTAAAACCAAAAACACCACAATAAGATGCGGGAATGCGCACTGAGCCCATGGTATCGGTGCCAAGCGCGATGCTACAAAGACCCGCAGCGACAGCAGCCGCGCTGCCACCAGAAGATCCGCCCGGAGTTAAATCTAATTGCCAGGGGTTATAACAATTGCCGTAATGGGAGTTGTGATTAGACGCCCCTAACGCCCCCTCATGCATATTGAGTTTTGCATTTAATGTAGCACCGGACGCCCGCAACCTGGAGACACAAAACGAATCTGAAATCGCTTGATTATCGCGAAGATATTCAAGACCCGCAGTAGTATTAAATCCGGCTACATCGATATTTTCTTTTACCCCTATTGATATGCCAGCTAACGGTTTTTGTTCATCATCGACGAATTTATCATTTGCATACTGGGTAACAGCGTTGATTGCCGGATTTAGTTTTTCAAAGGCAAATTGTTGGATGTCCCCTAATTCACGAGCACTCAATTTGCCTGACTTGATCAACGATATTTGCTCACTGGCGCTTAGAGCCAACAATTCCTGTTCCGCGAACATAGGCGGGTGCTCCTCTGTTGTTCCTGGCGGCTAGTCAAAACGTTTATCGATTAAACGAATCGGTTTTTGACGAATGTCTACCTGAGTAAACGGAGTTAGCTCACCTTCGCCAACCAATTCTACTGCTACGGCAATTCCAATTTTTCGTTTTAAAATCGCTTCATAATACGAAATCAGGCTATCACGGCTCGCTGCAATGGTAGAAACTTCGGCTTTCACTAACATCTCATCACGACCACTGTCATCACGATTAGCTTCGCAAATAAATTCTCCAAGAAACTCAGGCCGTTCTGCTAAAATTGGGCCAATGCCTTGTGGATATATATTTATACCACGCAACTTCACCATGTTGTCACTGCGCCCCATAAACCCTCTAATGCGTTTGAACGGTAAATCCAGCTCAGCTTCATTGGTCAGTGTCTGGGTAATATCATGAGTGTTGAAACGAATAATTGGATAAACATCATCTTTGAAAAGACAGGTAACGACCATATTTCCTGTCCCACCTTCCGGCACTGGCTGGTTGCTATCGGCATCAAGAATTTCTAGATAATGCGCATCTTCCCAGACATACATACCGTTATGGTCCGGGCCTTCAGCCGCAATAGTGCCGGTATCTCCGACCCCATACCAATCAAAAAGTTCGGCGTTGCCCCAGGCTTTGGTGATCGATTCACGGGATTCCATGCCAAAGTGCCCAATAATCATATCAATATTGATATCTTTACCCGGTTCAATCCCCTCTTCCCTGGCAACATCGGCGAGACGCTTGATGTAATCGACAAAACCTACGAGCACGTTGACACCAAAGGTTTTCATCAGGCTAACCTGTTGTGAGGATCGCGTTTCGACACCTGTACCCGCACTTAGAAACATCGAATTGGTGTAGTGAGTTACCGCTTCACGAATATAATGACCGCCATTTATCATTCCGTGTCCATAACAGGATTGAATTGTCGATGCAGGTTTTAGCCCCATAAACCGATACGAGCGAGCAACCAGCAAAGATTGTACTTCGCGGCTTTTCGGTCCAAACAATAATGGCTGAGGGGTGCCTGTTGTCCCACTGGTGGTGTGAAAAACAATAGGAGGACGTTGGTCTTTAGGAAGGTTATCCAAACCATGGAAATCGCCGATTGGAGGGAAGTTTTCAACGCTTTCCATGATGTCAGACTTTGAGATAAGTGGCAGCTTTTCAATATCATCTAGCGAGCGAATATCATCCGGCGTAACCCCGGCATTTCCCCAGATGCGTTGGTAAAACGGTATTTGCCAGGCACGGTCGACAACCTGCATAAATCGTTGGTTTTGAAGCACGTGCAACACATCACGGCTCATCCCCTGGAATCGACTTAGCATGTCATCGCCTAGCGGATAATCAGTAAGCATCTGCTGGTAATCGAAAGCTTCGAAATAGGTTGGAAAACTCGACATATTAATCCCCAGAACCTGACCGCGACGACGGCATCATCATTTGAACTAAATCGTTAATATTGTTGATTGCTGGTAGTTCGTCTATGCGATTTATCAATTTATCAATTTCATCATCTTTCATTGGAATATGCGCACTGTGGCAAGCCGCTCTGAATTTCTGAAGTTGAGCTGCTTTGGATAATGGACGATGTGGGTGTCCCAAAATAGCTGGCAGTGAATGTGAGAAGGTTTGGCCATCTGATAATTGCACCGTAACCGATATTGGCGCCAAAGCATTGGGATCAATAATATCGTTTACTTGCGTTTGAAATTTCGCACCCAATCGCAGGCGGTTCGGGTCGTGCAGACAGGTTTTCGCAAAATCATCGACATCGACAGAGCCTTTTAAAAGCGCTGTTGCTCCGATATATCCGATGCAAAGTTTTGCGTAACTGACATCCATGCCTTCTTTTATCGGGCGAGCGACCAGACGATAAATTAACGGCGTCACTTCCACCGTAACTTGTTCTATCTGATCAGGGGTAAATTCATAATCCGTTTGTAACACCTGAAGCGCATCGACGACGCCATGCCCTGCCCGGCCAGTAGGAAACGGCTTATGGCTGATTTGTTCTATTTGATACTGATAACCTAGCTTTTGATAAAACTGGGTTAAATCGAACCCATCTTCAAATAAAGTGAAATAGCCAAATGGACCTTCAAGTATGTCTTTCGGACCACTGAATCCTTGCCTGGCAAGATCAGCGGCCTGTATCGCATTTTTAGCATTAAAAGCGATTTGCATCGCCAGCATGGGAGAGCCTTCCAGATGAGATTGCATGGTGCCACTAATTTGGCTGTAAGCTATCCCTAAAGCATTTGCCAGTTTACTACCGGTGATTCCCAGCATCGCGCAAATACCTGCGGTCGCGCCTAAACAGCCACATACTGAAGGGCGAAAGAATTTTAATCCCGAAGTTGCCGATGCGCCGATTAAGGTTGCCACATCAACGGCGACAACCACACCAAGTATGAGCTTTTGCCCGCTCACATTATGTTGCTGCCCATACGCCATCAAAGCCGATAATATGGTAGCCATGGGGTGGACAACGGCCTCTTCATGAACACAATCCCATTCCTGATTGTGAATTTGATAGCCATTAATCGTCGCCGCCGAACTTGCAGGCAGCCATTCACCAGTAGCCCAGACCTGAGCCTGCTTCCCTGCTCCCCAATTATTGACCGCCGCCTTAACCAAAGGCAAATTTTCATGCCTGGAGCCGCTGATGCCTACGCCTATAGAATCGAGAATAAAGGTTTTCGCGGCGACAATTACGCTTTGGGGAAGATTCTCATAACGTTGAGATTCGATATAACTGAGCAGAGTTTGCATCGCATTGCGCTCATCACTAGCCGTTGTTGAATGCGAATTCGACTCAACCATTGTAACCACCTTCTCTGATTACATCCTGTCTCGCTGTGCCAAAATGTTGGGTAAGGTTGGTTAAATCTTTTTTCTTTGTCCAATCCAATTCAAGTAGTGCCTGACTATCAGCTTGTGCAAGGCCAGCAGCGTCAAATAGCATGCGAGCTTTATGTGTCAGCTGATTCTCACTCATTGGACATTCCGGGTCGCCGAGAGTATCGATTCTTTCAACAGAAAAGCTTTGTCCGTCAATCATTGTAATGGTGCAAGTAGCTCCGTAATGCTTGGGGTATCGATTTTCTATTTCGGTACTGACATAGACATTCACCTTTTGTCTAAATTCGACAAGTAACGGGTTGGTGAAACTATCTTGTTGATAGTGTTTGAGCCTTGGCTCGCCCTTGATAATCAACGCTGAAATTGCATGTTGAATGGAAAACTTAGCATGATTCTCACTGTTTACTTGGAGCCTATCACAAAACGTAACAGCATCCTGGTAAGTAAAGATATCGATAGCAGCAATATCGTCTGCCGTAATTGCAGCAGAGTTTTGCGGTCGTCGCTTGTTGTTAGCAAATTCTAGGGTATGTAACAGCGCGTCCATTGCTGGATGGGCATGTCGGCACGCTGGCCAGGGCTTGAAACTGCAATCATAAATTAGCCAGTCGGGAGCTTTAGCAATAAACGCCCCGGGGGTTGCGTCATCTGACAAGGCCGCGAAAACCCCCTGAGGTCCTTCAAGAATCTGTGTGGGTCCGGTTAACCCGGTTTTAGCAAGCCATGCGGCCAAAGCACCGCTTTTTGCTGCCTCGCTGTTGTGCCATTGCTTGGTCATTACGCTCTCATGGCGCATTTGCCAAAGGCCACCAGTGCGGCTTCCGGTATTACCCAATGCGCTTACGGTTTGCTCAACAGAGAGTTTCAGCAAGGTTGCGCATGCCATCGCTGCGCCTATGGCTGCGCAACTTGAAGTGTTATGAAAGTATCGATAGTGACTTCGACCAATCGCCTGCCCCAGACGAATCGTGACTTCATAACCATGGATAATGGCGTCAAGTAATGTTGGTATATCTGCGTCGACCTGCTCAGCCATTGCTAATGCAGCCGGAATAACAACCGGGCCTGGGTGAAGAATCGAGCGACGATGAATATCATCCATTTCAAGAATATTGCCAAGCGCTGCATTACAGGCGATCACATCTGGCCAATATCGTTGCTTGCCATCAATGGTTGTCGCTTTGCCCGGTGGAGCTTGCTCTGCATATGATAGGTATATTCTCCCCACCTCTGAATCCATACCCGCGGTTGCGCAGGCGAGCCAATCCAGCACGTGCTGCGCCGAGCGCTGTCTGTCGTGAGCATTGACTGGCTTTTGCCTTATATCAATAACCAGCTGCTGGGTCAGAGAAGAATCCATAAATCCATGTTATAAAGTTAAAATAAATTTGTCCGGATAAATTTCCTTGGATTAAAATATCCTGTAATTCATCCAATAAGCAAGAGTCAAACTCACAGAAACGCGCGAAAATGACGAATATCAATTCAAGTAAACCCAAATACCTGCAAATTGCTGAGCAGTTGATTGAGCAAATCCAGACTCGGGTTTATCCCATCGGCAGCTTGCTACCGACGGAGAAAGAGTTGTGTAATGAATATCAAATTTCCAGGCATACAGCCCGTGAGGCTTTGCGTCATATCGTGCAATTAGGGCTGGTAGAGCGACGCCAAGGCTCCGGCACTCGGGTTAAGCGAGAAGCGCTGCCTTCTGCGACCAACCCCTATATCAACTCTGTCGATGATCTTTTAACGTTCGGGAACAGTACACGTTTTGAAATTTATCAGGCAAAAGTGCTGCCACTCACTAAAGACATCGCTGAGCAATTGCAACTGCCACAACCAGGTAAATATCTTGATATCAGTGGTGTGAGATTTGAAGCAAAGAGCAGATTACCACTGTGTTATTGTCGGCTATATATGCGTATTGATGAAACCCGCTCCAACCAGGAAATCACTAAGGATAATGCCATTTACGCTTTAATTAATGCGATAAATAGCGAACCCATTCATTCCGTTGCACAACAGGTGAGTGCCTGCCTGATGGACAATGATGTGTCAGAATTACTTGATAGTAATACCAGTACGCCAGCAATGAACATTACCCGTCGCTATCACAGCAATCAGGACAATGGCGTTATGTTAGTCGCGACCAGTATTTATCCAGGCGATCGCTTTACCCTCAATAATGTCTTATACCCCGATAGTCACTCTTAATTTCGATTTTCCGTACTCAAAATATCCGGCAATAACTCGGGGCACTCATTAAATCCAGTAAATACGGGACACCCGAAAGAATGACATAAGGAATACCCGTAAAAATTACCGGAAATGGTGCAAATCATCTAACGGCCTTACAAGCAGGTCCCATATGAAATCCGTATATGCATTAATATCTGGGTGTCCCGAACACTAGGCATGAATACCTGGATGTCCCAATTTGGTTAATTTGATTTAAGTGAAATGGTGGGTGTCCCAAATTAGCGATAGCGGCTAAAAAAAGGTGGGTGTCCGCAAATAGCATTCCAACTAGGCATGAATATCTGAATGTCCCAAATTGGTTAATTTGATTTAAGTGAAATGGTGGGTGTCCCAAATTAGCGATAGCGGCTGAAAAAAGGTGGGTGTCCTCAAATAGCAGAATATGCGTGAAGAATGGGCAGAGAATTGGTTTTGTGTTCTGGAAATTAACTCTGCCCGCGAAATGCGACTCGCAATTATTTGAGCTGCGAGGTGAAGGTGTCGAGGATGTCGCTGGCGGTTGCAAACCATACATCGTCGCGCTCAGCTAGGTGAGCAAGAATTTGTTCAAGTTTGCCGATACGGTGTGGCTGTCCCAACATCCAGGGATGGATTTGCAACGACAGGATTCGGCCGCCTTGAGTCGTAGTTTCACTGGCTAGCATTTCGGTGGCATCGAGGATCTGTTCTACATAACTTTGCTCACTATGCAGATTATTCATCAGGATGAACTGATCGCTAAGTTCTGTGGATAACGGCATTGACCAGATATCACCGCTATCGGTGAAGAATCGATACGGCATATCATCGTTAACCCAATCGCAATGAAAGTCGATACCATTGGCCGCCAGTAACTCTGGAGTGTGCTCACTTTGGTTTTTCGCCGGTGACAACCAACCTCGAATGGCTTCACCAGACAACTCGCGCAAACCATCAACACTTTTAGCGACTAATTCCGCTTCTTGCTGTTTGTCCTGGCCACCGTAATGCAGGCAATCCATATTCCAGCCATGACAAATGAGCTCATGGTCATCGCGACAAATCGCTTCCAGCAAATACGGATTTTGATGGGCAAGCTCGGTATTCACGGCATACGTCGGCTTCACACCATAACGGGAAAACGCTCTTAAAAATCGGTAGATACCGACGCGATTGCCATAATCTCGCAGACTAAAATGGCGCAAATCCGGATACGGCATGGTCATCCCGCCCGGCACTTTAAATGGTACACCTTGTTGGTCCAGCGGGTATAATTGCAATCCAACATTGATCCAAACCGCCAGCTTTTTATCACCGGGCCACTGGATCGCTTGCCGGTCGGTTAACATCGACCAGTCATAGCGCCCATGATCCATGCCATAACTGCGTTCAGGATACTCGAAATAACGTTTATCCAATGCCATGATTGCTACCTCCCCTTAAAGACAACACACGATTTTCGATGTCCTGTTTAGCCTTTTCAAAAAAATGCTCGCGGTAATACTCAGCAATCTCGCGCCCGGTAGTCACCCAAACATCTTCATGGGAGGTGATATAGTCCAATGCTTCTTCAAAAGCCTTTAGTCGATGCGGGCAGCTCACCTGATAATTGTGAGTCGGAATACACATCACCGTGCCGGACTCTTCCCCTTCCTGATACAGGCGGTCAAAGTTATCCTTGAGTATCTGGCCATATTGGCGCGGCGGGATTTTATTCACGACAAAGGCAATGGTATCGTTCATTTCAAGACTATAAGGAATGGACATAAAGCGCTTTCCTGAACGGGTATGTATGGGCGTTGGCTGGTCATCGTGAAATAAATCACAGGTATATATACCGGCATCATCGCCGAATAATTCGGTGCCAACTTCGGCGAATAAATCTATGGTGTGATCCGAGTGCGACAAAGCCGGAGCCAGGTAACCCGCGCATTTTTGACCGGTATGGCGAAATATGGACTCCATTGAGTCGCGGATCATATCGCGTTCCTCGGCTTCACTCATGCCATAGGTATAGCGGGTGTTATAAATCCCGTGGGAAAAGAATTCCCAATCCCGTTCTTTGCATAGCTCAATGATTTGTGGGTGATGATCACAAAGCGCTGTCGATAAAGAGATAGAGCCACGGATATTGTATTTATCCAGTAACTGCATCTGCCGCATATGACCAACTCGGTTGCCATAATCGCGAATGGAATAACCGGGCACCGCAGGAGCAGGCTGCGGCCAGGCTTTTCGATGCGGGTTTTCCGGCGGATTTAATTCATAAAATTCAATATTTGGCGCCACCCAAAACGCTATTTTGGCACCGCCTGGCCAGGTTATCTTGGGCCGGTTTTCATACGGCCAGTAATCGTAATATCCGGGATTCGCTTTCACATTGCTCTCCGTTAACCCTGGCGTTGCAACCAACAAAGTACATCTTCGACATCTTCAACATCGGCGTATTTAAGCAGCAAATCGGTCAGGTTGGCGTAATGGTAACTTTCGTGTTTATCGGCAACGCATTGCTCAGGCACAATGGTGCGATAGCCGCGGGATAAACTATCGACTGCGGTTGCACGAATACAACCTGATGTCGAACCGCCGGTTAAGATCACGGTATCGACCTGATGCCAGACTAACAACGATTGCAACTGAGTTTCAAAAAACGCCGACGGCATTTTTTTCAGGTAAATCACATCCCGCTCACGGTCAATCTGTAACCTGTCGTCAAATTCACTGCGCCGGGAATTAAATTTAATATTCTGCAGTGAATCTTCGGTATCGGTGCGGGTGCCCCATATCCCTGCGTCTTCGCCTGATGCCATGTACGCAACATGGGTCCAGACGACTGGCCAGCCAAGTTTACGGAATTGCTCTGCCAGGGCATTGATATATTCCATCTGCCGTGGATCCGTTTCATAGGCCGTTTTAAACTCATCGGTACAGGTGTAGGCTTTTTGCGGATCGATATTAACCAACACGGCTTTGCGGCCAAAACCAAATTTTTTGCGGTGTGGGTTTGCCTTAACATCGAAATAAATCTGTTTGGCAGTTTTGTCGGTGGTTTCCATATCAGCCTCTTATTGTGATTCGCTAGTCAGCCTTGCATTTAAATGTTTAATTGATATTTGCCATAACACAGACAATTAAATGCTTGTTATAACTCTATTATTAATAAATGATAGGTTTTAAAGCAATCGACTAATCTGCGTGCTTTAACATTTGTCAAACAACAAATTGCTTCAGCTAAAAACAGGAGAAACGACGTGAGTGCAGGAGTATCGAACTGGGAAGACATTCTTTTGTTGGATAAACAATTGAATGAAGATGAGCGGATGATCCGCGATATGGCCCGGGATTTTTGTCAGGAGCAATTACAACCCGGCATATTGATGGCAAATCGAGAAGAGCACTTCGACGCCAACATCATGCGCCAGTTTGGTGAACTGGGCTTGCTCGGTGCGACCATTGATGGCTATGGCTGCCCTGGCGTTTCTTATGTATCTTATGGCCTGGTTGCCCGGGAAGTAGAGCGCGTTGACTCTGGTTATCGCAGTGCGATGAGTGTGCAATCGTCATTGGTTATGCATCCCATTTATACCTGGGGTAGTGATGCCCAGAAAGAGAAATACCTACCAAAACTTGCCACCGGTGAGTGGATTGGCTGTTTCGGCCTTACCGAACCGGATGCCGGCTCCGATCCGGCCGGGATGAAAACCCGCGCTAAAAAAGTTGCCGGTGGTTATCAGTTAACCGGTAGCAAGATGTGGATCACCAACTCACCGATTGCCGATGTGTTTGTGGTCTGGGCGAAAAGCGAAGCCCATGACAATCAGATTTGTGGTTTCGTTCTGGAAAAGGGCATGCCAGGTCTGTCAGCACCGAAAATTGAAGGGAAAATGAGTTTAAAAGCCTCAATTACCGGCGAGATTGTAATGGATAATGTGTTTGTACCGGAAGAAAACATGTTTCCGGACGTGCGTGGCTTACGGGGACCATTCAGCTGTTTGAATATGGCCCGCTACGGTATTTCCTGGGGGGCAATGGGTGCGGCTGAAGATTGCTGGCATCGCGCCCGATTATACGGCCTGGACCGCAAACAATTTGGCAAGCCATTGGCGCAGACTCAGCTGTTCCAGAAAAAACTAGCCGATATGCAAACCGAAATCACCCTCGGCCTGCAGGCATCGCTTCGGGTTGGTCGCCTGATTGATGAAAAAGACTTTGATCCGACCATGATTTCCCTGGTGAAGCGCAATAACTGTGGCAAAGCGCTGGAAATCGCCCGCATGTCACGAGATATGCATGGTGGTAACGGTATTGCCGACGAATTCCATGTGATTCGGCACATGATCAATCTGGAAACGGTGAATACTTACGAAGGTACTCACGATGTTCATGCACTGATCTTAGGTCGGGCGCAGACCGGGCTACAGGCGTTTTTCTAAGATAACAAGCTGACTTTTCTGACACTTAGCTGTCGGAAAAGTCATTCACGACTTACCCGGTACGTTTAATAGCCTCACCAAACCAGGAGGTAACCAATTCGTTGCGGGTAATCACCGCGCAAGCATTTATGATGACGTGTTTTTTACGAAGAACGACAGTTTTATGCCGATGAATTGCCGCGCTCTAATCAGGCACTACCGGCAGTATTTTCCAGAATATCAGTCACTAAATATTAATAATGGGGACGCAATATGCTACCGGTAATCTGTTTTGGTGAAGCCTTAATCGACTTTCTCGGTACCGGCAAAGATGCTCTGGGTAATCCTACTTATAGCCAATTTCCCGGTGGCGCCCCGGCAAACGTGGCGGTTGCAATTGCCCGACTTGGCGGTGATAGCTTTTTTGCCGGCATGCTCGGTGAGGATATGTTTGGCCAGTTCCTTGAAGAGGCGATGTTGCAATCCGGGGTAAAACTGGATTATCTGAACTTTACCCGCAAGGCTAAAACCGGACTGGCGTTCGTCGCTTTAGATGCCTGTGGTGAACGTAGTTTCGAATTCTATCGACCACCTGCCGCCGATTTACTTTATCAACCGCACCACCTCGGTCAGCAGGCGTTTGCCAACAAGGGAATTTTTCATTTTTGTTCAAATAGCCTGACCGAAAACTCAATAGCCCATACCACAGAAACCCTGGTGGCAAATGCCAGACAGACCAGTCAACTGATTAGTTTTGATATCAACCTTAGGCAAAACCTCTGGCCTTCAACCAGGAACATCCGTTCGACCATTAACCGTCTGCTCGACCAGGCCCATATCTTGAAATTTTCTCGTGAAGAACTGGAATTTATGGCGGAATCACTGGCAACCGAGACCTATATTCAACAACTGCTCAGTAATCAGACACTCTTGATTTTGATCACCGATGGCGGTGAACCGCTTCAATGGTTTAGCCAATTTGGGCAAGGCCAGGTGGAACCACCTCAGATCACGGTAAAAGATACCACGGCTGGTGGCGATGGTTTTATTGGTGGTTTTTTGTATCAACTGGCAAGGGCGAATATAGGTAGCGATGAGCTGGCCGATTTTTGTCGGCTGCCGGATCTGACCGCTGCACTTGAGTTTGCCTGTTGCGCGGGTGCCTGCACGGTCAGTAAACCCGGAGCTTTCTGGGCGCTACCCAGTCTTTCGGAAGTAGAACAATTACTGGAGAACCCGTAATCGAATATAACAATTTCGGCTGTTCGACTCTAAAAGCTGCGCATCCAGACCAGGCATTTCTGCTATCCTTTTAATCTGCACCAATGAACCCATTTCTATTATTCCGCCAGCAGCAACATACCGCTAACGTCAGACCCTGCTTTATTGCCTGAATGACCTTATTCCCAAGTTGGCACTTTCCACTTGTATATACAACAAGGATCGACTATGATGCTTGGCAGACAAGATGTATATACAAGTTGGTTAGCCATCTTAAAATTCATCCATGCTATATAATTCAAATGGCCTGAAGGAAAAGCACCTCAGGTCGGTTAATAATACCAATCAAATTAAATTATTGCTCACTCAGTGAGAATTTACAGGCGTTTAGACAAGGCTTTGATTGCAGAGAATGGTCGTTCCATTGTCAAAATCAGTAACGCAGGATAAACGCCTTTAAAACTCACCCGTAGGGAGTTTACCAGAGGTCCATTTAAGGCCCTAGATTTCAATAATATAGAATGACTATATCAATGAAATCTATGTTGTAACTGAACCTCTGCCCAAACTCTGAGTTGTGCACAAACTTAATGTAATTGGTATAAGGCTGAGCAGTTTAACAGACATCATGAGCACTCCTAAATTTACTCAGATTAAAGATCATATTCGCGCCCAGATCGAATCCGGCGAGTTACCGGAACTGGCTCGGGTTGCTTCTGAGAATGAACTGGCCGAACAATTTCAAGTGTCGCGGATGACCGCGCGCCGGGCATTGCAGGAGTTAACGGAAGAAGGAGTGCTTAGTCGCTCAAAAGGCGCTGGTACCTTTGTTGCCAGTTTTAAATCCCAGTCCTCGGTTTTGCAGATACGTAGCATTAAAGATGAAATTAATGAAAACGGTGGTATTTATTCTGCCCAGTTACTGCAACTGGACAGCGTCCCCGCCGACGATGAAATCGCTAAAAACCTGCAGATAAAAGCCGGTAGCAAGGTATTTCAATCGGTTGTTTTACACCGCAATAATGGCCTGCCGGTGCAGCTGGAGCAACGATTCGTCAATGCCAGTTTGTTGCCAGCCTATGGGGAACAGGATTTTTCAAAACTGACGCCACATGAATACCTGTCACAGGAAGCACCTTTGACCGAAGCAAGTCAGGAAATTGCCGCGGTCGTTGCTAAAGACTCCGTTTGTGAGCATTTGCAAACCCCTGAACAAACGGCATGCTTACAAATCAAACGCCGCACCTGGTCTCGAGCCGGGGTGGTTTCATTCGCAATTCTAACCTCGCCAGGAGATCGTTATCGCCTTGGCGGGCATTCTGTTTTTAATTAAGTAGTAGGAGAGATCATGTCTTCAGACCCTCGTCTCGACAAATCGCGCGTTATTCGCGCTGACCGTGGTAGCGAAATCACCGCTAAAAGCTGGTTGACCGAAGCAGCCAAGCGTATGTTAATGAACAATCTGGATCCGGAAGTTGCGGAACATCCACAATCACTCGTTGTATACGGTGGTATTGGCCGAGCAGCCCGTAACTGGGAGTGTTACGACAAGATCATCGAAGTGTTAAATCGCCTTGAAGACGATGAGTCACTATTAATTCAATCGGGCAAGCCAGTTGGCGTTTTTAAAACCCACAAAGATGCGCCTCGAGTATTGATTGCCAACTCGAACCTGGTTCCAACCTGGGGTAACTGGGAACACTTCAATGAACTGGATAAAAAAGGCTTGATGATGTACGGCCAGATGACGGCCGGTTCATGGATTTACATTGGCTCCCAGGGCATTGTCCAAGGTACCTATGAGACCTTTGCAGCTATGGCTAATCAACACTTTAATGGTGATGCCAAGGGTAAGTGGGTACTAACTGGCGGCCTTGGTGGCATGGGTGGTGCTCAACCTCTTGCGGCAACCATGGCAGGCTTCTGTGCGTTAGTCGTTGAGTGTGATGAAACCCGCATCGATTTTCGTTTGAAAACACGCTATGTCGACAAAAAAGCAACCACGCTCGATGAAGCATTAACCATGATTGACGAAGCGATTGCCGATGGCAAAGCGATTTCTGTGGGGCTTTTAGGCAATGCTGCTGATGTATTCCCGGAACTGGTGAAGCGCGGTATCACCCCAGACGTTGTTACCGACCAGACTTCTGCACATGATCCACTCAATGGTTACCTGCCAAAAGGCTGGACCATGGAACATGCAGCTGAAATGCGTAAAAAAGATGAAGCTGCTGTGGTTAAAGCGGCCAAGCAATCAATGGCGATTCAGGTTCAGGCGATGCTTGATCTTCAGGCAGCAGGTGCAGCCACTACCGATTACGGTAACAACATCCGTCAGATGGCGTTGGAAGAAGGTGTGAAAAACGCTTTTGATTTCCCAGGCTTTGTTCCGGCATATATTCGTCCATTATTCTGTGAAGGTATTGGTCCATTCCGCTGGGTAGCACTATCGGGCGATCCGGAAGATATCTACAAGACTGACGCCAAGGTTAAAGAATTAATTCCAGATAACCCACATCTTCACAACTGGTTAGATATGGCGAAAGAGCGTATCGCATTCCAGGGCTTGCCAGCACGTATTTGCTGGGTTGGCTTAAAAGATCGTGCTCGTCTGGCCCGAGCCTTCAATGAGATGGTTAAAAATGGGGAATTAAAAGCTCCAATCGTCATTGGTCGCGATCACTTAGACTCAGGTTCAGTGGCTTCACCAAACCGTGAAACGGAAAGCATGCTTGATGGTTCCGATGCGGTATCCGACTGGCCATTACTGAACGCCCTGTTGTCCACATCCGGTGGTGCAACCTGGGTGAGCCTGCACCACGGCGGTGGTGTTGGTATGGGCTTTAGCCAGCATGCCGGCGTGGTTATCGTGGCTGATGGTACTGATGAAGCTGATGCTCGCTTATCGCGCGTGCTTTGGAACGACCCGGCGACTGGTGTTATGCGTCATGCGGATGCTGGCTATGACATCGCCATTAATTGTGCCAAAGAGCAAGGCCTTGACTTGCCAATGATCACCAACAAATAAGGAAGCGTCATTATGTCTCAATTAAATATCGTTTCCGGTCAGTTATCGCTGGCGGATCTGCGCAGAGTCAGTCGCGAAGCAGTAAAAATCACCCTGGATTCTAGCTGCTTCGATGCCATTAATAAAAGCGCAGAAGCGGTTCAGAAAGTCATTCGCGAAGACAAAGTGGTTTACGGTATCAATACAGGTTTTGGTTTACTGGCCAATACCCGTATCAAAACCGAAGAACTGGAACTGCTGCAACGCTCTATCGTTCTGAGTCATGCTGCCGGTTACGGTGAGCCAATGGACGAAGCCACGGTGCGCTTGATGATGGTGTTGAAAATCAACTCATTGTCGCGCGGTTTTTCCGGTATTCGCCTGTCAGTAATCGAAGCATTGATCAGCCTGATTAATGCCGAAGTTTACCCTTATGTACCTAAGCAAGGCAGTGTGGGTGCCTCTGGCGACTTAGCACCATTGTCGCATATGGTGTTACCTCTGCTTGGCGAAGGTGAAGTACTGCACAAAGGTGAAGTCATCAGTGCGGTTGAAGGTTTGAAAATTGCCGGACTTGAGCCAGTTACCCTGGCGGCGAAAGAAGGCCTGGCACTATTAAACGGTACCCAAGCCTCGACCGCATTTGCCTTGGAAGGCCTGTTCCTGGCAGAAGATCTATATGCTTCCAGCACCATGATCGGTGCGATGAGCGTCGAGGCAGCAATGGGCTCGCGGGCACCTTTTGATCATCGCGTTCATGCAATCCGTGGTCAGCAGGGGCAAATCGATGCGGCGGCAGCCTATCGCGCCATGTTAACGGATACATCAGAAATCGCTCAGTCTCATATCGATTGTGAAAAGGTCCAGGATCCGTATTCCCTGCGCTGCCAGCCTCAGGTAATGGGTGCGTGTTTAACGCAAATCCGCCAGGCTGCAGAGGTCTTATTGGTTGAAGCGAATGGCGTAACCGATAACCCATTAGTGTTTGCCGATGATGGTGACTTTATCTCAGGTGGTAACTTCCACGCGGAACCGGTGGCGATGGCTGCTGATAACCTGGCAATTGCGATCAGTGAAATTGGAGCGCTGTCAGAGCGCCGTATGGCATTGTTGATCGATGCCAGCCTCAGCAAGCTGCCAGCATTTTTGGTCGAAAATGGCGGGGTAAACTCAGGTTTTATGATTGCCCAGGTGACGTCAGCGGCATTAGCCTCTGAAAATAAGACCCTGGCGCATCCAGCGTCCGTTGACAGCCTGCCAACTTCCGCTAACCAGGAAGACCATGTATCGATGGCAGCGTTTGCCGGTCGTCGTCTGGCGGATATGGCCAGCAACACCCTTGGTGTCATCGCTGTTGAGTATCTGGCAGCCGCGCAAGGCCTTGATTTCCGTGCACCGTTGAAAGCATCTGCAAGTGTTGAAAAAGCCAAAGCAGCGCTACGCGAAAAAGTCGCTTACTACGACAAAGATCGCTACTTTGCACCGGATATTGAAGCTGCAAGCCAGTTACTGGCAAGTGCCTTCGCCCACCAGTTAATGCCAGCCAATACCCTGCCAAGCGTATAATTACCTGGTATTTTCTTTTAAAGCCCGGATTGTCCCGGGCTTTTTTATAGGTAATTTCTAGCGAAAAATAAATCCCCCCTCCTCCTCCGGCGAAATTCTATATTTGGGACACCCGCATATTTTTACTATTCACGTTTTCTCAAAGTTTAAATTCTGGGGTGTCCTGAATTAGCACGTTTTGGGACACCCACTAATT
>NZ_SWDB01000041.1 GCF_005116735.1 Thalassotalea mangrovi
CTATATCAATGAAATCTATGTTGTAACTGAACCTCTGCCCTAACTCTGAGTTGTGCACAAACTTAGTGTGATTGGTATAATCCGGTATCCTACCTGGATACCGGTACTTTTAATCGCAAATGATATAAAATCATTGCGATTAAAGACCTGCCCCCAATTACCATGCAGCATTAGGCTGCTTGACCCATTAATTAATATTCAGGATTATAAAAATATGAGTTTCAAGCAAATGCTTACCTGTGCAATAACCTGCGTTTTTCTGTGGGGGTGTGGACACGGTTATGAAGGCGAATACCAGATTAAAAGTGCCTCTAAAAACGAATTTTTGGATGCCTTTGCCGACGCAATTCAAGTGCCCAATATCGTTATTGGAGAAGATTACATCGAAAAGGAAGGGAAGCGCACTTATTATGATGAAGTCACTGTACGTGAGCGCGGTGAAGAACAATACCTGGTGTTTCGTCGCGGTAAAGAAGAACAGGTATGGAAAATCATTGATGACAATACCCTGCAACAAGGTAAAGGGTTATTAGGCATCACCTTAAATAAAGTCACTGAAAATAATTTACAAACGACAGAAGGATAACATGATGCAAACACCTTATATCGTACTGATCATTGCCGGTCTGCTAACCCTGAACTCGACGGCAGTATTTGCCAAAAATGATAAAGATAAGTTGCCACCGGGCCTTAAAAAGAAAGCAGCGCGCGGTGAGTTGCCACCAGGTTGGCAAAAGAAACTACAACGCGGCACCGTGCTCAGTTATGACGTATACAGACACCGGGATATTGTCGTTCCGGTTGATAAACACGGCATCGTCACGGTTAAAATTGATGGCAAGCTGATTCGCCTTGTGGACGCTTCCAGAGAAATTATCGACATTCTCAATTAATTCTATTCATTGCAAAAAAAGGCCAGTCATTGACTGGCCTTTTTCTTATTTGCTTACTTAAAGCTGATAAGTGGTCGCGGATTTTAATAACCCCTTGGCATCGATAGATTCACTCAAGCATTTCTTAATATCAGATTTGGCAAACACCAGCACCTGGTCCTTATACGTTCTGCCCGATGGGTCAAAGGCGGCATCTTTAATGATTAAAGATACGTGTTCATCGCCCGGCAAGGCCTTCAAACCAGCACCATAGGTACACAATATTTCACTGAGATTAGTCTGTAGTGATGCAAAATATGCCTGTTGTTGCTTTCTTTGCTCATCACGGAGCTTATCCTGTTCCGCTTTGAGTTCACCGGCTTTTTTGGCTAATTGTTGTTTCTCCTGCAACAAGTCTTTCTTGCGCTGTTCCAGTTTCGCTACCTGCTTTTCGAATTCCTTCAGCTCATCCTTATCGAGAGTGCGTTTTTTAAAGGCCAAATCCCGGTTTTCGCGTTCGATATCTCTGAGCTCATAAGCCAGTTCGCGTTCCTGCTCACGCAGTTGTCGTTGTTTCTCGACATCCATGCGCATATTTTCATGGGCATATTCCATCGCCACCACGGCCTCTTCCATGGCTTCATCGATAACAACCTGTAAATCTTCACCAAACAACTCACTGTTTTCAAAGCCCGCTGGTGGCATAGGAGCAACTGGCGCTACCGGCACCGGTACCGAAAATCCAGGGAAGTGAAAATTACGTTTTGACTTTACCGTAAACACCACGCCCTGTTTAGCCAGGTACATGGATTCTATGGCAGCCAGCCCCATGTTGTTATTATTGCCATCATTTTTGATAGCACTGGTAAAGATATCTTCCATGATCTCAATTTGCTTGCCCAGTTCCTGATAAGGTTGTTCATTGGCAGCCAGGTTCGCGCTGGTAAAGGCGCTGATAACGGACAACGCCAGAGGCAGTACCGCATTATTAAACTTATTCATGTTATTTGTCCTCTTCGTTGAAGTTGGTTGACTGGTAAACACCTTGCCCTACCCCCTGAGTCAGGGCCTGAGCCTGCAGGGCATATTCCAGCCGTTGATACTTAAGCTTGTTGTCTAACGCATCTTCACTGCGTTGCTCATTGACATACTGGATAAAGTGCGACATATCCTGTTGCCTTTCCTGTCGCGTTGTCGTCATCAAATAGCCGGCCAGCTGTATGTTATTTGCCTGTTGTTGATCTTTTAAGTCAGACGCATAGTTGGCCAGCACCAATTCCTGCTCAGCCGCAAATCGTTGTAGCCTTTGATCCAACAGCGCTTCTAACTGCTGGCTATTATTGCCTTGTGCGGATTGACCAAAGGTGATGGCAAACCCATCCGTCTGAGCCGTGATTCGCACATTGAATAACACCAGAGCAATCGCAAAACAGGAACAGGCAAGCGACAATACCGAAAGTCCGGACCATTGCCACCAGGGTGTGTTGTTTTGTTCTGCAACGATGCCGCCAGGATCCCAGGGTGGTGGCGTTAGCTCTTCATAGCCATGTACCTGCTGTTCGATATAGCGGGCCGTTGCCAGACGATTTTTCAATTCGTCATCGGTTAATGCCAGCTGTTCCAGGCGTTGACTTTGCTGTTCGCTTAGCCGGTTATCCAGCCAGGCCTGAAATAATTGTTCTTTCTCAGACATAGTCTACCTCCAATACACCCCTTAACTTATCCAATGCGCTGTACAACCTTGATTTCACCGTATTGCTGGACACCCCAAGCTGGTTAGCAATTTCATCAAAAGTGAAATGCTGAAAAAACTTTAGTTCGACCACGGTTCTCTGATTTATCGGCAACCTTTGCATAGCATTCGCCAGCGCCAATGCCTGTTGGGTCTGATGCATCAACTGTTCGGGTTGCTGATCGGACTCCTCGGTTACCTCTTGTGGTTCATCATCGAGCGATTGGGTCGGACGTTTGCGTCGATAAAACTCAATACAACGATAATGAGCAATCCGATAAAGCCAGTTTTTGAATTTGGCATCGCCACGAAAACTGCTGAGATTGCGAAACACCGCGATAAAAATCTCCTGCATCAGGTCCATAGCATCATCCGGGTGACCAACCATGCGCAGGGCGTAATTGTAAATACCCTTTTCATAGCGCCTGACCAACTGCACCCAGGCCGACTTCTTGCCTTTCAATGCCTGTTTGATCAGGGTTTCATCGCTTCGCTCAAACACAAATTTTCCCTGTTAATTACTTTTTAAAGCTACTTTTCCCCTATAGTCGTACCGCAGGGAAAAATAGTTTGAATTAATTTTAAATAGTTATTGAAACAGATAATGGCAGGAATAGAAATACTCAGGTGCTATATAAGAGGTTTGATAATTTTTGCCAGGTTTTCATAGGTTTCCTGACGATAACTACGATGTCGATAAACTAAAGCGATCTCACGACTAGGATGTCCAGGCAACGGCGCATAGGCGATATCAGCGTAGCCAGCCAACCCCCTTTTGATCGCCATATGAGGTAAAAAGGTTAGGCCTTTGTGGTGCAACGTCATCTGCATTAGGGTAGTTAAACTGGTCGGCGCAAAGTCATTCAGTTTTTCTTTTTCGTTAACCTTGCATACTGCCAGCGCATGACGGGTCAGGCAATGTTCTTCGCTAAGGACAAATATTTGCCCCTTGCTCACATGGCGATAATCACCATCGGCCAGGACTTTGTCAATTAACGCCCGGCTCCCCGCCAGATAAAAGCCATCTTTTCCCAGCGGCAAATAATGAAATCCCTGGGAAAATTTGTCATCAATCGGTAGTGCCAATACCGCGACATCAATTCTTCCATGTTGCAGGGCATCGAGCAGATTTTCGGTGGTGTCTTCAATGACAAACATATCCAACCCGGGATAACTCTGGTGGGCGCGCTCGATTACTTCAGTCATCAAAAATGGGGCGATGGTGGGAATACAGCCGAGATAAATTTTTCCCTGTGCAGGGTTGCCCTGAACCTGACAGTAATTAATCAAATCATCCGCCTGATTTAACAACTGTTCCGCCATGGCCACCACTTCTTTGCCATGTCGGGTAAACACAAAGTTTTTATGGTCACGTTCAATCAACTGACAGTTTAATAACTGCTCGAGCTTAATGATGGCACTACTCAATGTCGACTGACTGACGAAACAGGATTCTGCCGCCTTGTGAAAATGTTGATGATGATGCAAAGCAACCAGGTATTGCAGGTGTTTGAGGTTGGGTAAGTGGGTATTCATCTTATGTCAGCGCCAATTACCTTTGCCTAACCGATAAATCAGACTAAGGCGAAGTAGATCCTCCTGAGTATCGAGTTTAGTCGAAAAATAACGAGCAATATCGGTTTGAATGGCGATGTTATTGCTAAGTTTCATATGCAATCCAAGACCGGCATGACTGAAGAAGGATTTTAAATCGCGATCCTGATCACGCAACATCTCCCCTATTCCGGCGGTTAGATAAGGGCGAAAATCGCTGTCGGCGCGAAAATAATACTGACCACTAATGCTGTAGTTTTCATAGGTAAGCTTTTCAGAATCGGAGCGCTGCTGAAAATGAGCGCGAGCGTAATTCAACCGGGCGGAGAAGTCGTTAGTGAAATAAAGCCCGAGGCTAAACTCGGCAAAGGGATCATCTTCCACCCGCCAGACATTATCCAGCCAGGCATAACCGCCGCCAACGCCAATACCAATAATGCTGTAATCAATAGGGTCGCGACTGAACTGGTAATACAAAGGTGTCGACGTTGCGGTCAGTGGCTTGCCATCACCAAACTGAAAATGCATCTGGACCTGCCACTGATTTTCCCGCAAAAGTCCGGCTTCTCCTTCTGACTGAATCTGTTGCGAGTGGTAATTAATATAGCCAGTGCCAGCTTTAAATATCTGCCGATTAAATAATTGATTAATGCCCCTTCCCAATGAGTCAACTGGGTCGAGCAACCATAAGGATAATGTTCCAAGTCCTTCTGATCCCATAACCTTGCCGTCCCCCATTCGCAAACGACGTTCCGTTTGATGCATCCATTCGCCGAATGCCCAGCCCATAACCGGAGTGACCACCAGGTCTTGAATGGAAGGCGTTTCTGCAAACGCTTCGACGCCATACTCCCAGTAAAACGTAGACATGAGAGTCGCATACATAAACGAATCCCATTGACGATAACCAGATTTTCGAGCCACCTGATAATAAATGCCCCCGGAATATGGGTGACCAATATAGTTAATCCAGAAGACATCACGATCCCATACCGGCCCTTCCCTGACGTTATCGCCCCATTTACGCATTAACTCGCCGTCTTTCTCCCAGTTGGAGATTTCCTCTGGCATTAAGGCAATTACGCCGATAACACCAAAGCCGTATACAAAAATGGATTTCGTCTGCGACCACAGTCGTTCTCTGTCTTCACCGTGATCGGCGGAAAACACAGAAACGCTAAAGGGGTTATCGTAAAAGCCATCCTGGGCAACCTTTTCTTCCCAGGCACTATTGCTAACAAGTGGCAGGTAAGTATCGGCCTGTGCCTGATCCTGGCGGGCCTCTAAAGTTGTCGATGAAGATAGTTTTTCGTCAGGTGCGCCGGGCGCTGCCCATAGATTGACGGCACAACTTGTCAATAACATCATGGCCAATGTCTGGCAAACCCTGAGCGGTTCGCAGGCTAACATGGTCAATCACTTATTGTGGGTGAATTAGTTAAATGTTAGTGGAAAAGCGGCAAGCTGCAAGCTGTAAGCCGTAAGCTGTAAGTAAGAGCAAAAACCAGGCTGTAAGGCAGTAAGCCGTAAAGTAAAAGCCGCTTTTTACTTACAGCATTACAGCTCTATAGCCTTAAAGCCTTCTTGTAAGTAGGAAGTTTGATTGGTGGTAGGTATAAAAAAACCAGAACCTGCGGACAAGTTCTGGTTTTCAAAAAAGCTATTACTTACAGCTTATCGCTTCTATCTTACAGCTTTTGCTTTAGCTTAACGCGCCTTTGATCATCCAGAAGAACATGATCGATAAGGTAGCGCCAACTGGCAAGGTGATCACCCAGGATACAACGATGTTGCGAACCACGCCCATATTAATCGCGGCGATACCACGGGCCATGCCCACACCTAATACCGCACCGACTAGGGTTTGCGTCGTAGAAATTGGCAAACCAGTACCCGATGCAACTACAACGGTACAGGCAGCGGCGAGCTCTGCGGCAAAACCACGGCTTGGGGTTAAGTGGGTAATGCCTTTACCAATGGTGGCAATGACGCGGTGGCCAAAAATGGCAAGGCCGGCAACAATACCTAAACCACCCAATGGCAAAATCCACCAGGCTAGTGCCGCTTTAGACGCGATTTCACCATTATTTTCAATAATGCTTACTACTGCCGCTAATGGACCGATGGCGTTAGCTACGTCGTTTGAACCGTGAGCAAATGCCATACAACAAGCGGTAATTACCATCAAAATCGCAAATACTTTTTCTACGTTCATGTATTGTGCGCGGCGGTCAGCTTTAAGGTTTAAATCAAGACGAGAGATAAAGAATTTACCAGCTAACGCCACCGCAAGGGCAACGGCTATCGCATAGATGTAGCCTTCCGCCGTACCGATTTCCAGACCGATATGCTTTAAACCCTTTTTAATAGTCACAAGCGACAGGACGAAACCGGCCAGAAACATGTACATAGGTACCCAGCGTTTTGCCTGTTCAACCGGTTTGTCGGTATCAAAAATTAGCTTCTGTGCGCTGTTGAAAATAATAAAGGAGAACACACCAGCGATCAGCGGGGTTACAATCCAACTGCCGACGATGCCCAGTACCTTGTTCCAGGCTACCGTCTCTACTCCTACACCGATGGCCGAGAAACCAATAATGGCACCGACAATTGAGTGTGTCGTTGACACTGGCCATCCCAAATAGGACGCCACTAACAACCAGGTGGCGGCAGCAAATAAAGCAGAAATCATCCCGAATACCAGTTGTTCAGGTATATCGGTAAAGTAGCTGGCATCAATAATGCCTTTACGAATCGTCGACGTTACCTCACCACCGGCCAGATAAGCACCGGCGAATTCAAAAATCATTGCAATGATGATTGCCTGCTTAATCGTTAACGCCTTGGAACCAACGGATGTTCCCATCGCATTGGCTACGTCATTAGCACCGATACCCCAGGCCATAAAAAAGCCTACTGCGGCGGCAACCAGAACCAACATGGTTCCATAATTAGCTAAAATATCCATTAATACGAAACCTTATCTTTATCTTGCTAACATGATTTCAAGGCGAGCGCCTACACGTTCTGCGATGTCGGCTAAATCACCAACCCACTCAATGATCTGATACAAGAACATGACATCAACCGGATCCAGCGTTTTCTCGATCGCCAGTAAACTTTGACGTAACTTCACCTGCATAATATCGGTATCGTCTTCAATCGCGTCCAGTTCATGAATCATGGTCTCGACAAAATCCAGTTCACGACCAGCAAAGCCGGCTTCAAGTAGCTCGTCCATTTCGTTAACAGCTTTCGCGGCCTGCTTGATGGCATCCAGGCAACGCGATAAATAAGCATCAAAATCGTTAGATAGCTGCTCTGGTACCTTGATCTGACGACCCAGGATGCGACCCGCGATGTCTTTCGCTTTGTTGGCAATTTTATCCTGTTGGCTCACCAGCTCCAGCATATCGGTACGTTGCACCGGCATAAAGATGCCACCGGGAAGTTCAGTACGAATTTTGCGTTTTAACTGGTCCGCTTCTTTTTCCATCACAGAAATCTGCTTGCGGATATCTTCAGCTTTTGGCCAGTCCTGCTGGGCACAAGCGGAAAACATGGAAGGAAGTAGTTTTGCACATTTATTGACAGCATTAACGTGCTGTTTGAGGGGTTTTAATGGTGACTTTGCAAAGACACCAAGAATGTTATTGGCAGACATATTATTTCCTGCAACCTAAGTTTGCTGCTTTCTAAAATTCGGGGCAAATATACGTGATTTGCCCCCCATTTCAACCGTTAATTATGGATTATTCTGGGAAAAGACCCTAATTACCCAACTAAACTAACAGTATTTCAAGTAAATTCATAATGTTACGATTTTAGCTCGTGCATATCCTGTTCAGAAATATGACGAACAACTTTGCCTTTAACAAAGTAAATCACGTATTCACAGATGTTCTGACAGCGATCGCCAATACGCTCCAGCGCTCGCGCTGACCAAATAACGCTCATAATTGACGGGATTGAACGGGGGTCTTCCATCATATACGTCATCAGCTGGCGCATCATCGCCTCATATTCACGATCAATTCTGTCATCGTTTTGATGCACCTTTACCGCAGCATCGAAGTCCATGCGAGCAAACGCGTCTAGGGTGTCATGTAGGGTGGACAAAACCAGGCGGCCGAGATTTTCCAGATTTAGTAAAAAGTCATGCTTTTTGCCGGGAAAATGCTCTAACGTTACTTTTGATATCTTTTCTGCTTCATCGCCAATGCGTTCTAAATCAGCAATGGTTTTGATGATCGCCATAATCAGGCGTAAATCACTGGCCGCAGGCTGACGTTTGGCAATGATGCGGGTGCATTCTTCATCAATCGACACTTCCAGGCTATTAATTTTATAGTCACTGGTTAATACTTTTTGCGCCAGGTCTTCATTGTTTTCACTAACCGATGCCAGGGCATCAGTCAGTTGCTGCTCAACTAATCCGCCCATGGTCATGACCTGGTTGCGGACGGTCTCCAATTCCTGGTTAAACTGGCCAGAAATGTGTTTGCCGGTATTAAACTTTTCCATCGGAAATCTCCTTCGATTAACCGTAGCGGCCGGTAATATAGTCTTCGGTCTTTTTCTTAGCAGGTGTGGTAAACAGTGTATTGGTATCAGCATACTCAATCAAATCACCCATATACATAAAGGCGGTCTGGTCACTGACACGAGCCGCCTGTTGCATATTGTGGGTAACGATCACCACGGTGTATTTTTTCTTCAGATCATTGATTAGCTCTTCAATGGTCAAGGTTGAAATCGGGTCCAGGGCAGAGGTCGGCTCATCGAGTAACAATACCTCTGGCTCAATGGCAATCGCCCGGGCGATTACCAGACGTTGCTGCTGACCACCAGATAATCCCAGCGCACTGTCGTGAATACGATCTTTAACTTCGTCCCATAGTGCCGCGGCGCGCAAAGAGCGTTCACACACTTCATCCAGGACCCGACGATTGTTCTGGCCGACCAGACGCAAGCCGTAAACCACGTTTTCATAAATGGATTTAGGGAACGGATTCGGGCGCTGGAATACCATGCCAACTTTACGGCGCAATTGCGCCACATCAACATGCTTGGAATAAATGTTGTCGCCGTGCAGTTCAATCGCGCCATCGATACGGCAACTGTCTACCAAATCGTTCATCCGGTTGATACAACGCAATAGCGTCGATTTACCGCAACCACTTGGGCCGATAAATGCGGTCACCTGGCCTTTTGGAATCTTCATCGAAATATCATTTAGCGCCTGCTTATCTCCGTAGTGAAGATTGAGGTTTTTAATTTCCAACGCCACCTGCTCAGGAGACAAATTATTGATATCCAGCTTATTGCCTTGGGTTAATATTTGTGGATTTACATTAATCATATCTTTGATTCTCAATTAACTTTTTGTACTTCAGATTCACATTAGTGCTCTAAAGCACGATATTTTTCGCGCAGACGGTTTCGAATCGATACCGCCGTCATATTCAGGGCAACAATAATGGTGACCAGCAATAACGCCGTCGCATAGACTAAAGGTCGGGCCGCTTCAACGTTCGGACTTTGGAAACCAACGTCATAAATGTGGAAACCTAAGTGCATAAATTTGCGGTCTAAATGCAGGAACGGGAAATTGCCGTCCAGTGGCAGAGATGGTGCCATTTTTACGACACCCACCAGCATTAACGGTGCAACCTCACCGGCGGCACGGGCAATAGCCAGAATAATACCCGTCATGATCGCCGGGCTGGCAATTGGCAGAATAATACGCCACAAGGTTTCTGCTTTGGTGGCGCCAAGCGCCAACGAGCCATGACGCATCGAGGATGGAATCCGTGCCAGGCCTTCTTCAGTGGAAACAATGACAACCGGTAAAGTCAGAATAGCCAGGGTGATTGCCGACCAAAGTACGCCGGGGGAACCAAATGTTGGGCTTGGTAATGACTCCGGATAAAATAACTGGTCAATTGAACCACCGACCATGTAGACAAAAAAGCCGAGACCAAATACGCCATAAACGATTGATGGAACACCAGCAAGGTTGATCACCGCAATTCGTAATAGCTTAGTAAATGCATTATTGCCCGCATATTCGTGTAGGTAGATGGCGGCGACAACGCCTAACGGTGATACAATCACAGTCATCAGTAGTACCATCAATACGGTTCCGAAAATGGCTGGAAACACCCCGCCTTCGGTATTGGCTTCACGAGGGTCATCGCCAATAAAATTACCGATTTGGGTAAAAAACTGACCGAGTTTACTGAAAAAGCCCATCTGGTTGTTAAAGTTGATCTGCAATACCTGCTCAAGATTAATATCAACCGTCTGTCCATCCATGGCACGCACTACGATCTTGTCACGTTGTACGTCACGGCGTAGCTTATTCAGATTTGCTTCCAGCTCTTTGTATTCAGCGGCCAGTTCCTGGCGGCGTTTTTCAAAGCCCGTTTTAACTTCATCGGTCAACATGCCATCAAGCTCGGCTTTACGCTCTTTTAAACGAATCCGCTCAAGCTCATAGTTAATGGCACCGATGTCGGTACCCTGCAGTTGTTCAATGTCTTCCTGCAGCTCATTTACCCGGTCGATAAAGCTGTCGAGCTTAGCAACATCAACCGATTCACCATCCATATAAACTTCTTCGATAAAGCCGTAGAAGTTACCATTGGTACGACGCTCAATGACCGCAACGTCTTCAGGTTGGGATTGTTGCTGCACCATAGGTTCCAATACCCAGCGAAAATCCAGGTTAACCAACTCCCGGTTACCGGTTTTTACCAGGTAGCGTTCAACACTCTCCGCATCGCCTAAGTCAACCTGAGCGTTATTTAGCTGGCTGGCAGGAATACGCTCGCGATCATAAATCTCACCGATTACCACAGAGGTTTGTCCCTGAGCCGTTTGTAATTCAAACTGATGGATTTGCGATGGCCAAAAGAAGGACAGACCTCTTGAGGCAATCAGAAACAACAATCCCACGACAGAGATTAAACTGATGCTCACCCCGGCCGCTGAAAGCCAAACCCATGGAGAGCCTGATTTAAACCATGTTTTCATCGTTAATATAATCCTACTTAAACACTACAGAGAGCTGTACTTTTCACGCAATCGCTGACGAACAAACTCAGCCAAGGTGTTAAAGACAAAGGTGAAAACAAACAACACAAAGGCTGCAAGGAATAAGATGCGGTAATGGGAACTACCAACTTCAGATTCCGGCATCTCAACCGCAATATTTGCCGACAAGGTACGCATCCCCTGGAAAATACTCCAGTCGATTACCGGCGTGTTACCAGTTGCCATCAGGACAATCATGGTCTCACCAACAGCGCGTCCCAGTCCCATCATTACCGCCGAGAAAATGCCCGGGCTTGCAGTCAGGAGCACGACTTTTACCAGCGTCTGCCACTGGGTAGCACCCAGCGCCAGGGAGCCTGATGTTAAGTGCTTAGGTACACTGAAAATCGCATCTTCAGCCATCGAGAAGATGGTCGGAATTACTGCGAAGCCCATCGCGATACCAACAACCAATGCATTACGTTGGTCAAAATCGATACCTAAATCATTGGTAATGAACTTGCGCATATCACCACCAAACCAACTGGCTTCGACAACCGGTGACAGGTAAAACGCCAGCAATGCCGCCAATATCAACACCGGCAGAATGATCAGCGGTGCAAAGGACTCAGGTAACATCACTTTGATATTTTTCGGCAACTTATACCAGGCAAATGCAGTGACAAACGTGGCCAGTGGCAGAAGAATCAGCAACAGAAATACAGCTGGTAAATAAGCCTCAATTAACGGAGCCAGCCAAAGACCGGCCAAAAAGCCTAAGATTACTGTTGGCAATGCTTCCATTAACTCAATGGTTGGTTTCACCGTGCGACGCATCACCGGTGGCATAAAGTAAGCGGTGTAAATGGCCGCAGCAATGGCGACAGGTACAGCAAACAACATCGCATACATGGCTGCTTTCATGGTACCAAACGAGATCGGTACCAGAGAGAATTTTGCCTCAAAGTCATCCGACCCAGAGGTAGATTGCCAGATATAATCAGGTTCCGGGTACCCTTCGTACCAGACCTCCTGCCATAACGCCGACCAGGTAACTTCCGGATGCTCATTATGAACCGTTAACACCTCAAGCTCGCCGTTGCCGGCAATGGCCAGGCCATTCGCTCGCGGGGCGATAGCCATCAACTGCTGATCAGACTCGAGCATCTGACCGCGCCATAGATCCGCTTCACTGGTGGTATAAAACAACCCCACCTCGCCTGCTGGAGTGACGGTAAAAAAGCTCTTACGATACAATTCCGGATAAATTTTCGTTACCGGTTCATCAACGCTGACACCAAAACTTCGAATCTGCTGAAATTCGCGACCATCCGCCGTTGCCACTTCAAACCATTGCAGCACTTTACCTTTATCGGTACCAAACAGAATCGAGCTACTGCCTGATAATAGCGCCATCGCAGTGATGTTAGCTTTTTGTTCAATGACCGGATTGAACTGACCTTTGAGTGGCACATCCCAATCACTGTCTAGCTCATATACACTGACTTCGTTATTGCTTGCCACCATACCCAGGGTCATATCCGGAGTCACTTGGATAAAATCAATCGCCTCAACGTCTTCCTGGACTAACTGATATTCTGCGGAGAACTCCGGATCATAGTTAAAATCGTCTTCCGCGATTAACGACGTTTTAATCAGGCGTTTATCTTCTGTCAGTGCCAGTATCACCGCTTTTTCTTCGTTCATCACAAAAGAAAAATCAACGATTTTCGCTTCATTCTCATCAATGAAAATCGCGTCTTCACCCAGTGGATACCTAACTGCCGGTTTCATCATTCGCTTGTCACCGTCGAACGACAGTAAAAATGCAGGTTGCACGACTTTAATGGTGCCCTTGGTGGTGAGCAGGATGTATTGATTGGCAGTGGTTGCCCGTACTTTTTGCAGGGTTTCGTCGTCAATAAGAAGAGGTTCTATCAGCAATTGCTCACCAACCGGGTGCTGGTCGTTGGCCCGTAACTGATAAAAGGACATGACGCCCTGCTCGCTAATTTGAAATCCGATTTCCTTCAGCTCATCCACGCCAACGGCAACCGTATTCCCCTGTTCGACAAATTGAATCGTAGTTTCCGGTTCGATGCTGGCAGATTCAAACACCGGTTTAATAACATAAACCAGATACATAAAGATAAGCACCAAGGTGAATAACACACTGACACCGCCGGCAGATATCATCCAGCGGGCCAGGGAATTTTTCAATTGCCTTGGCTCAAAAGTTTTAGCGGAAATTGTCACGTTTAAACCTTCATAGCGACTTAAATTCTTATGTCGGCGATTATAAGACAGAAATATGACAGTTTTGTTACAGCAGGAATATTAATCCCGGGAAATACCATTATTCTGACGCTTAGCCGATTGCCTCCGCCGTTCGCAAACCGCCCCTGAAAACACCTATAACCCGTTGTAATACATAAGGAAATAACACTCATATCGAACTATGATTAACCGTCACTTAATTTTTTGTAAAACCTCTGGCAACAAATAAACAACAAGCTGCTTACCAAAAAAAAGAGCACATAATGTGCTCTTTTTGCAGGTTTCGTTAGTCACTTAATCGTAAACCTAACCGGTGTTACGCATTCCTGTCGCAATACCGGCCATGGTATGCATCAGTAATTGCTCACATCCTGAGTTCTCAGGTGATACGCGCAAACGCTTTAACGCCTCAATCTGCATTAAGTGCAGGGGTAATAAATACGGGCGACGCAATTCAAAGGAACTTAAATTCCATGGGTCATTTTCCATCAGTTGCTGATGGCCCGAGACAGCGAGTACGGTTTTCTGGTCATTCGCCAGTTGTTGTCGTAAGCCAACGCCCAAAGGTTTCAATCCATCATCTACCAGGGCTTCGTCATAGCGACTGGCAATCATCGGGTTCGATTTCAGATAAACCATTTCGATTAACGATAATCGCGAGCGGAAATATGGCCATTGCGCAAGCATCTCGTCAATCAATGACTGGTATTGTTGGCGATGATTGGCGATCGCCTGACCGAAGCCGAGCCAGCTCGGCAGGACCATGCGGTTCTGACTCCACGCAAAAATCCAGGGAATTGCCCGCAATGACTCAATGCCGCCATCAGCACGACGTTTGGCAGGTCTGGACCCAAGCGGCAGTGACGATAATTCCTGCTCAGGCGTTGCCTGGCGGAAATAGCGCACGAACTCAGGCTGCTCCTGCACATAGCTTCGATAGATTTTACAGCTATCCGCGGCCATGGCGTCCATCAATTCACGCCAGGTGGTTTTTGGCGATTTTGGCGGGATAATTAATGACTCAAGAATCGCTGATGCATATAGATGTAAACTACGCACTGCTAAATTGGGCAAGCCAAATTTATAGCGAATCGTTTCCCCCTGCTCAGTTACCCGTAAACCGCCTTCCAGGGTGCCCGGAGGCTGCGATGCCACCGCAGCGTGAGCAGGTCCGCCGCCACGTCCAATGGTGCCGCCCCGGCCATGGAACAATTTCAGTAAAATGCCTTTGCTGGCAAACACCTTTGCCAATGCCTCCTGGGCCTGGTACTGAGCCCAACTCGCAGCCAGCACGCCAGCGTCTTTGGCTGAGTCGCTATATCCAATCATCACTGTTTGCTGACCGGCGCAGCTTTGCGTATATACATCCAGCGACAGCAGCTCTTCCATCACCGCTGGAGCATTATTTAAATCATCCAGGGTTTCAAACAAGGGCGCGATCGGCATATGCCACTTCACCCCACAGATTTTCATCAACAAACGCACCAGTAAAACGTCACTGGCATTGCTTGCCATGGAGATAATGTAGATACCCAACACCTGTTGCGGTTGTTCGGCGATCATTGCGAAAGTATCGAGGACTTCCTGGGTCTCGTCACTCCATTTATGCTCAGGCAACAGCGGACGATTCGAGTTAAGTTCGGCGACCAGAAACTGCTGGCGTTGTTGTTCGTCCCATTGCAAGTAATCCCCTAACTCGAGATATTTGAGAATTTCCGCCATCGCCGCATCATGCCGTTCGCTGTGCTGACGAACATCCAGATTCACCATCGATATGCCAAAACATTGCACCTGGCGAATTAAATCCAGTAATTTCGCATTGCCAGCGCGCTGCATCCCATGATTAAGAAGACTCTGGCGACAGCGCATTAATGGCTGCAATAATTCATTGGCATCTTCGATACTGCCCAGGGTATTACCATTTAATAACAATTCAAGATTCTGTTCGAGACGATTGATTAGCAACTTTAATTGCTGTCGATATGGGCCACTGCCACGCACATCTGCCGCCAGCAAGTCAGCGTCGGCTTTGTGCATCGACATTTCCAGGTATAGCTCGCGCATATCCCGCAAATACAACCGGGTCGCACGAATCCGTGCATTCATTATCGCTTCACGACTGAGCTTGGCGGTAACAAATGGATTTCCATCCCTATCACCCGCCATCCAGCTGGCAATATTCACTGGCATGAAGTCATCGGCTAAAGGTTCACCCAGTAACTGCTGGCATACCTGATCGAGTTCACGCATAAATTGCGGTAATGCCGACCATAAGCTATCGGAAATCACGTCCAGCCCCCAACGCGACTCATCTAAAGGAGTCGGTCGTTGCTGGCGAATTTCATTGGTAAACCAGGCTTGCTCAACCAGTTCACTGATCCGCGAAAAATCATCGCGGTGCTTATCCAGTTGATCGGCGATTTGATGATATTTATGAATGAAGGTGCGTCGATTCACCTCGGTCGGGTGGGCGGTGAGCACCAATTCAATACGCAGCTTTTGTAACGCCTGACGAATTTTATCAGGTGCAATGCCGCCGACTTTGGTTTTCAATTCGGTTAACGGGTGTGGCAGATCCAGCTCCGCCAGTCCCTGTTCGGAAATGGTATATTGTTGCTCGGCAATGTTAGCCAGATTCAAAAACTGACTGAAGGCACGCGCTAACACCAGCATATCGGGCTGCGACATCTCGCTGAAGATGTCCTGCATCTTATCTAATGCTGCTTCATTGCTATTAGCCTCCTTGGCCAGAGCCCGAATCGCTTCAATGCGATCAACCCACTCAGGTCCTTGCTCAATGGCAATGGTTTGTCCGAGAATTTCACCTAATACACGAATGTTATTGCGAATCGAATCTAACATAGAAAACCTCTGAAAATAGCTGCCTCATATTCTGCGCAAAAATCCGGCAGAGCCCCAAAGGTTAGCGCTTTCAACATTAAAAAACCACCATAATTCATTAAGTTGGACCAGTTGTTTAAATTTCATTAATGCTCCCGTCCGGTAAATACCAGCGCTGATGCATTGCCTGGAATCACATTTATTTAACAATCCGCCAAGCCAAAGCACCGATATCTATGTACAATAAGCGTTAATAATTTCGTTGATCACTGATTGTGGTTGTACATTGTTGCGCAGTGGCTACTGCACAAACGATCTTCGATTCCTGACGAATAAGAGTATTGAATATGAAAAACCTGTCAGACATTGGCGTTATCGGCCTCGCGGTCATGGGTGAAAACCTGATTTTAAACATGGCTTCAAAAGGATTTACCGTCACCGCGTATAATCGCACCACCGATAAAGTTACCCGCTTTATCAATGGCCGGGGTAAAGATAAAAGCATTCGCGGCGCGCACAGTATCGAAGAGTTTGTCAATTCACTGTCCAGTCCCAGAAAAATCATGCTGATGGTCAAAGCGGGTAGCGCCGTTGATGCGACAATTGAACAACTATTACCGCATCTTAGCGAAGGGGATATTATCATCGACGGCGGCAACAGCCAGTTTGAAGATTCTGATCGCCGCACAGCCTATCTTGAAGAAAAAGGCTTGCTGTACATAGGCACCGGTGTTTCTGGCGGTGAAGAAGGCGCACTTCTCGGCCCATCAATAATGCCCGGCGGTTCTAGAGCGGCCTGGCCAGAGCTTAAACCTATCTTTCAGGCTATCGCCGCCAAGGTTAACGGCGATGTCCCCTGCTGTGACTGGGTGGGTAACGGCGGTGCCGGCCATTTCGTAAAAATGGTGCATAACGGCATCGAATATGGCGATATGCAGTTGATCTGTGAAGCCTATCTGCTAATGCGTGATGTGCTCGAGTTATCCGTCGATGAAATGGCGCAGGTTTTCGCTGACTGGAAGCAAACCGAATTAAGCAGTTACCTGATAGACATTACCGCTGACATCATGGCCTACAAAGAAGACGGCAAGCCGTTAATCGATGTTATTCTCGACACCGCTGGTCAGAAAGGTACCGGTAAGTGGACTGGGGTAACAGCATTACATTTAGGCACACCACTGACCCTGATTGGTGAAGCGGTATTTGCCCGTTGCCTGTCGGCACAAAAAGAGCAGCGCGTTGTTGCTGCGGACATTATCGACGGTGTTACAACGAAATTCAGCGGTGATAAACAAGCTTTTATCGACGCCTTGAAAGATGCATTACTGGCCTCAAAAATGGTGTCCTATGCCCAGGGTTATGCACTGATGAAACAGGCTTCTGAAGATTTTGGCTGGGAACTGGATTATGGCGCGATTGCCCTGATGTGGCGTGGTGGCTGTATTATCCGCAGCGTATTTTTAGACGACATCAAAAAGGCTTACGACAAAAATCCAGAAATCGACAACCTGTTACTGGATGATTACTTTAACCAGGCGATTAAAGCCGCTCAACCTGGCTGGCGCAAGGTCGTGAGCGAGGCGACTCTGGCCGGTATTTCTATCCCCTGCCTGGCATCGGCATTGAGCTATTTTGATGGCTATCGTTGTAAAGATTTACCTGCCAATTTATTACAGGCGCAACGGGATTACTTTGGTGCCCACACGTATGAGCGTAAAGACAAGCCGCGAGGCGAATTTTTCCATACCAACTGGACCGGTCGCGGCGGAGATACTTCGTCGACGACGTATGATGTTTAGCGAGCTGTAAGCTATAAGCGGTAAGTGCTTGCTTTCTGAGGCCTGAAACCGGAAGCCTGAGACCTGAAACCTGAAACCTTAGTTAGGTTTTGGGTGTCTAGGGGTGTCGAAAGGTGTCTAAGGGTGACAACGAAGAGCCAAAAGTTATGTCATCCTCACGAAAGTGGGGATCTCGCTTTTTATGTTTTGGCTGAGATTTCCTGTCGTCGCAGGAAATGACGAAGACTCTGAGCTCGGCTAACTTTTTAGGATGTCTGAGGGTGTCTAAAGGTATCTAAGGGTTATGGTCATGGATGACCGGTATGCCGAAAATGCAGGAGCAATTTTCGGTGACAACGAAGAGCCTAAAATTTTAGATTACTGATGTCATCCCGGCGAACGACTGCATGGATGTAGGAGGTAGAGCAATGCATGGAGCAATTGCCGAGGCCGGGATCTCGCTCATAAGCTTTTACTAGGCGCAATCTTCGATTGCATGCCAGGAACGGTTTTTAACCGTGTGCCAGGAGCTGATTTATCAGCGTGCTAGTTGCTCAAATTTTAGGCCTTTCGCCCTCCGAGACCTGAACCCTCGATTTAAGGCCGTTCGCACTCCGAGACCTGAAACCTGAAACCGGAGACCTTTAATCTTTTATGAACCGAAAAAAGAAAATTAAATCCATATTGATGGCCAAAAAGAAAAAGACCAATAAAAAGCTGCATAAAAGCAACAAGCCCAAATATGTGTCGAAAGCGGAGCGGGAGCGGCTGGCGGATCAGCAGCAGACCGCAGAAAGCGATGGACTTCTGACCGATGACGATAGTTAACGGGGTGCAATCCCGGTATCAATTAATATTCGGCGACGGTCAGTGTTATGCCATCAATGGCATCACTGACCTCTATCTGACAGCTAAGTCGGCTGTATTCCGTGGCGCAGTCGTTCATATCCAGCAAGTCTTTCTCGATCTCCCCCTGCTCTCCGACCTTGGCCATATCATCTGGCGCGACATGCACATGACAGGTAGCGCAACTGCACACGCCGCCACAGTCTCCATATATGCCAGGAACATTATTCTCAACCGCTAATTCCATAACCGAGCCACTGCTCCCTTCAACTTCCATTACGTCGTTATTTGTGGTGATAAAAGTAATTTTCGCCATTTACTCTGCATTTCCTTGGTCGTTTGTTTACATACTAGCTTAAACTTTCGCTATTCTTAAATCCCGCGATGATAATCAGCATTCCTGTGCCTGCTGCCACAGCATATAACCGAGAGTTAAAGATAACTTTTTATTTTCATTGAAAATTTAACGTGTTTTAGGATGCTATATCTGCTACTATCGCCAGCCTCCATTTAACCCCTACAAACCGGAAGTTAGCAGGAGCGAGATCCTACTGCTATGGTTTATCCAATATCATTTTATGCGTGAAGTCCATGCTTGATTATTTCCTGATGTTTCTGGCTGTGCTGGCACTTCTCAGTATCGTATTTGAAGAAGTTACCCATATAAACAAAGCCAAAACCACCTTGTTCCTTGGCTGCCTGGCCTGGATGTTATTGTTTATTAATGCCGGAACAGAACAACCGCGCATTAATCATCACCTCGAAGAAAACCTGCTGGAAATTGCCATACTCTGGCTATTTTTAATGTCGACCATGACCTTTGTGGCTTATCTTAACGCCCAGGGCGTGATCCAGGCAGCAATTCAGAAAATATTCCCGGCAAAAATCGGTCAACGCAAGCTGATGCTAGCCATAGCCGGATTTGCGCTGTTGCTGTCTTCTTTTTGCGATAACGTTACCGCCACCCTGGTCTCACTGGCGTTATTACAGTCATTTAATTTACCCCTCGATACCCGCATAAAAACCGCTGTTTTAGTTATTTTTTCGGTGAATTCCGGAGGTGTAGCCCTGATAACCGGTGATGTCACCACCTTGATGATATTTTTAGACGGGCATGTACAAATTACCCAACTGTTACTGCTGTTTGTGCCGGCGTTTATCAGTGTTGCGGTGCTGGCGGTACTGTTAAGCCTTGGGGTGCAAGGTGAAGTTACCACCGAGCAGACAAAACATCAGTTCAGCCGTTTAGAGATTATCATTTCGCTGATATTTATCGGTACCATTGGTGCCACCATGGCGCTTAACATTCTCTACGGCGTACCACCGGTGCTCACCTTCCTGACCGGCCTGTCTACCATGTTTCTGGTCGGCCGGTTGTTAAACAAGGACACTGAGCGGCCGGCGATGCTCGACTATATCCGCCGCATCGAGTATGACACCCTGTTATTTTTCCTTGGTATTTTGTTGCTGGTCGGGATGCTTAAAGAAATTGGCGTATTAAATATGCTTGCCGATGCTTATGCACAATACGACCCGAGTATGTCCAGCTATTTCGCTGGTGTCGGTTCTGCGCTGGTTGATAATGTGCCACTTACCGCGGCCCTACTAAAAGCGCAACCAGACCTTAGTGTCGCGCAATGGCTGGCATTGACCTATGCGGTCGGCGTCGGTGGTTCATTGCTGGTTATCGGCTCGGCCGCCGGTATTATCGCGATGAGTAAAATGTCGGAGCTAACGTTTATGTCCTATTTAAAATATGCGCCGGCGTTACTTGTCGCCTATACCCTGGGTTATCTAATTACCATGTGGTTATCGAATTCGTTAATTGCTGTCACCGGATAGTTTTTTTTGAATATCCAAAGAAATATTACCGACATATCCTATAGTTAATTTATCACTAGTCGTTGCAAGGGGCGTCCTGTCCCTTGTCATATTTTGGTGTTAATGGATCCAACACGACTTTCCTTAAGTGTTTTGTACCAATTGAGTACTAATGCAGTTGTTTAACCCGGGCTGTGGGAACTTACCAGCCCACGTTTTATCGATATTCAGGGATGATATTCCCCGTAAACAAATAATTTTCTGCGAGTGACACGTGACTAATAAATTAGATTCCCTGCAGGTATTGCGCGCCCTTGCCGCATTTGCAGTCGTTTTCAGCCATATCCCAATGATTGACAGAGGTGAATTTGGCGTCGACATATTCTTCGTCGTCAGTGGCTTTATTATTTGTTATATCACCGAGCGTGATAGCTCTCACTTTATCGTTAAGCGCATTTTTCGGGTGCTGCCGCTTTATTACGTCGGCACCTTAGGCATATTTTTCATCGGCACTTATTTTCCGGCGCTGGTGTCCTCAGAGCCGGGACAGGTAACTGAACTAATCAAGTCGCTGCTATTCATCCCTTATCATAACGCTGGCGGTGAAGTGGCTCCGGTTCTCAAACTCGGCTGGACGCTGAATTACGAAATGTTCTTTTACGTGGTGTTCGCCCTCAGCCTGCAACTATCAAAAGTCCATGCCAGCGCGATTTGTGCCGGTATATTGGCACTGTTAATCTCAGCAGGACAATTATTCGATGCCAATAATCTATTCTATCAGTTCTATACCGATACCATTTTGCTGGAGTTCATTTACGGTATGGCGATTTACACTCTGTGGAAAAATACCAACCACATCGATGTTAATAAATCTCTCGAATACCTGGCGCTGGGACTGGCGCTGACATTGGTATGTTTGATGTTTTTCATCGACCGAGGTGGTATTCGATTTTTGTCATTTGGCGTTCCTGCCGTGGCTGTGGTTAGTCTGATGCTTTGGGGCGTACGAAGTATTAAGTTCCCTTTCTGGTTAGTCCTTTTGGGGGATGCCAGCTATTCACTGTATCTGTTCCACCCTTACCTGGTGCTTGGTGTTGACCGCCTGATCTTCAATATGCATAGCTTAACTATTGGTAGTGCCCTGGTCGCTGCTGCGGTGGTGGTAGCTTGCGGTGTATTGTCCATCATATCCTTCTATATTCTCGAGAAACGCAGTAATCAATGGTTGCGAAATCGGTTTATTCCGAGACGTCCAAGACCACGACTTGCGACCAGCCAACCTACAACAAGCCAGGGGCTCAATCCAATATTGCCGGGCAAACCCATGTCTAGAGCATATAACCCGTCTTTACGAAAATAATACAGCCTTGTTCTGAAAACGGGTTGTGTTTGGAATAAGGCGGGCTGCGTAACCAGGTGCCCTTCGGATATTGGCCAAATTCGTCTTCAAACATACCATCGAGTACGAAGATCTCTTCCCCGCCCGGATGCACATGTGGCTGAAAATGGGTGCCCGGCTGCCAGCGCACCAGTGCGGTATGCTCGGTGGCAAACGAATGCAGCGGCATTACCGATAACCCATCTACCAGTCCTGGTAACCAGGTTTGTTCCGCGGTTTGTATGCGCACCAGCTGGTTGTCACCGGTTTGAAACTGGTTCAATTTGACGAATAATTCACAGCCTTGTGGGCTTTTCGGTGCATGTTGACTGCCGGGAGGGTTGCGAAAATAAGCGCCTTTCGGGTATTTACCATGCTCATCTTCAAACACTCCCTCAAGCACAAAAATCTCCTCGCCATTTGGATGCGGGTGCGGTGCAAACGCCGTTTCTTTATCGTATTTCACCAGGCTGGTGGTTAATCCGCTTTCCACCCCTTCCCGTTCCAGTTTTTTGCGAAAAACTCCTTGCGCTGGCGATGATTCCCATTCCATTTCACTGGTGTTGATGGCTAAGCGAATGCTGCGGTCTAAGTTTAATGTCATTTATGTGGTCTCAATTAAATGCTGGTTTCTATCCCTCTATCCGGAAAGTGTAACAACTGTAACATTCTGTTACATGATTAATTATATGCAAATCAAGTGGTTAATTTTAATAATATGGCGAGTCTCAAAAATCTGAACATTTCCCCTATCTCCTCGCTCAAACAAACCCAATAAAATCAGTGCATTAATAAGTGGCACAGGGGTTGCTTTAGTAGCGTCAAGTTTGTGCGGATTAACTCGCAGTGTTCTTGCTTCTCAGCAACGGTTTCAATAATGGCACTCTTTGAAGATAAACGAAATGCCAGGCTGAAAGAATTGAGTCTGACCGGGTAGAGATTCATGGTTCGCCAAACTTTGTTCAATTTTTTAGATAGGACAATCACGCTATGGTTATTTTCAATTCAAAGCAGCTCACGCGAGTCGCACGAGCCTGCTTGCTAACAGTTCCTTTAGTCGGGCTGTTTAGTGTCACATCCGTAAAAGCCGAACTTTGGCCCAATTTAGAAAGTGAAAAGTGTATGGCCGATGCATATTTGCTTGAGCCTGGTAATTCGCTGGCTACTGATGCATTAAACTGTACCGCCAACGATGTTGAAATCACGCAGGTCGGTAACATTTCAATTACGGAATGTTCGCCAGGTGATGTCATTTCTTTTGATGCTGATTTAACAGTTAAGACAAATGCCAAGGAGCGTTGGGATACCACCTTTTATTTACCACTAACCGATCAAAGTCCACAAGTGGTGCAAACCGATCTCGGAGCGGGAGCGCCTACTGGGGTTACCTATCCGGATTACTGTTCGATTGCTCTACCCAAAAGTCCAAACCCAGATATCGGCTCTTACGTTGATCTCGACATGGACCAGTGTGGCGATATTCAAAAATTTCAGAATCCGTCCCCCTCTGATTCGTACGTATTAGTACAGCAAGAAATCACCATGCTTTGTATCGACAAAGATGGTGACAATCGTGCTGATTTTAACTATTGTGCCGCCTGGGACAATCAAACTGGGGATAATTGTACAGCCGCAGCAGATCCATACCCAGGGCAGATACCTAATACCAAATCAAAATGTAACTGTGATACCTTTAATATCGACATCTTCATTCAACCTGATCCACCAGAACCTGCGAAGGAAGTTACCAGCGTATCTACCTACAGCGAACCAGGTGGACAGTTTGACTTTAGTTACAGTTTCACTAATACCAGTATGACCTCAGCGGTAACCATTACCAGCCTGACCGACTATATCGATCTTGACGGTAACGGTACCTTTGAAACGGCAATCAACCTTTGGGATACCCCGGCACCAGCAGGCACTGCAGATGGTATTTACCTGACAGCCAGCACCTGTGCGCCAGCAATGGGTAGTGAAATAGAGGTTGCAGCGGGCGCGACATTTAGCTGTATGTTTAGTGTCACCATAGTCGACAGTGACTTGCCTGACGATCAAAGTCCTGAAATCTATGACGATACCGTATTGGTCTCTCTGCTGGACAAAAATGATGACCCAATTGGCGATCCAGAAAGTTGTCCAGGTGATGTTCCAACCAGTAGTGGTGATACCTGTAGTGATGTAGAACGGGTAACGGTCACTAACCTACCTCCAAGTATTACCGTGACCAAAACGCCAGACAAAGCTTCGGTGTTAGAGCCTGGTGATGATGTTACTTTCACCGTGGAAGTAACCAGCACTTCGGGAACTTATGACGATCCCGTTACCTTGGACTCACTAACCGATTCTGATTTCGGAGACTTAAACGGCAAAGGTGATTGTGCTACTGGTGGTACTATTTTCCTTGGCGCACCATATACCTGTAGTTTCACTGAGTTTATTGGTGGCGATCAGGGCGATGTCCATATGAATACCGTAACCGCAATGGCTTCGGATAACGAAGGCGATGATGCGACCGCCGAAGGCTCAGCTTCGGTTAATATTAATGATGTGCCATCCAATATCACCTTAGTGAAAACCGTAGATGGACTGGCAGATGGTGTTGCCGCTGAAGTTGAAGAAACTGGCGATACCGGCTTAACCCGAAGCATTGATTACACCTATCGCTTCAGTGTTGATGCTGCCGGTGTCGATGACGTTAACTTTGATAAACTGGAAGATGTGGTGGATACCGCGGACGCAGGTGGTTCATTGCAAGATTTGACCGACAACTGTTTTATTGATTTAGACAGTGATGGCGTTGTTGCCGATGCACCTCTTTCCAGCGGTTATACGCTTTCACCAGGTGAATTTGCCGAATGTACCATCACTCTGGAAGTATCCGGTGATGCTGGCTATACATGGAGTAACTTGGCAACTGTTTACGGTACTGATACGGATGGTGCCATGCTGATGGCCAGTGATCCTGCTGATGTGCTATTTATTGACGTACCACTGCAAATCACTCCTGAATTTGCCTTTAAACTCAATGTTTATGTCAAACTCACTAATGGTGGTGTAGACAATGTCGACATTACCGCTATGACAGTTGGTGGGGTGGCATTAACCGATGGCGCAACACCGGGAGCCAATACCTTTGTGATCCGCGATGAATCATCCAAAGGTTATGACTATGGTGCAGAAACTAGCTTGCCATTCTGTAGCTTCGGTGCAAATCCAGACATCCTTGTGGGTGAAACCTTCAAATGTGCATTCACCGTCGAACTACAACCCGGCTTTGAAGTCGGCGATGTGATGAGAGAGCTGATAGGACCTCAAGCCTTGATTATCAATGTTGCAGATGACGAGGGTTCTGAAGACATCGCGGTTGGTGTTTCAGTACAAACCATTGAACCTTAATGATATGGACGAATATTGGCATATCTTTTAGATAGCTAGTAATACAAGAGCCAGTCGCAAGACTGGCTCTTTTTTATCGGGCTCCGAAATGATACTAACCTTTAGCGCCTTTTCCGCCGCCTTTACCCCCTTTGCCTCCGCTCGATGATTCATCGCTTTGCAGCTGGATAGTAACAGTCGCACTAATTTGCAATTCACCATCTGTTACCACATAGGTAAAGCTGTCACTGTTTTTAAAGCTCTTAGCCGGAACATAATACACCTTGCCATCGGTGGTGATACTTACACTGCCCTTCGCCCCCGGAGAAACACTCACCAGAGTCAACAAATCACCGTCTGGGTCAAAATCGTTTGCGAGCACGTCAATATCGACTGCCGATTTATCGGTAATGATGACAATATCATCTTCTGCCACTGGAGCCGCGTTTTCCATTGCCAGAACTCGATAAGTCACACTTTGCTGAGCAAACTGGGCCGTATTCTGCACGTTCGTCGCATTAATCGGTAATGCATAGTCCGCGGCGTTAACAGACGCAGGAGATGTAATGTTCAGGATAAATTCCTGACTTTCACCACTCGCCAAAGTTAATTGCTGAGCCGTTGTGCTCCACCCTTCAGGTAGGCCAGCATCGATCAAAAATGCCTGCGATTCACAGTCAAGGCTGTTATGGTTTAACAGTGAAAATTGATAGGTCAGGGTTTCACCGCTGATACCGGACTGTATTGCATCAGAGAGCAAGTTCAACTCAGGTTGTCGCAACTCACAGGCCAGTGTGCGATCGATACCAAATATGGCATCGGCCATAGCCGCGCTTTCGGTTTTATTGGCAACTTCAGCGACCAGAGTCACATTATACGTATCGGTTTGCGCAATTTGCGGTGATGTAATCGTCACTGTTACCGGCTGACTCTGTTGAGGAGCCAGTTGCACTTGCTGCTCACTCACTAACCAACCGTCGGGCAGATTTGCGGTAATGTTGTACAAACTCGCATCGCATTCTAATGAATCTTGGTTTTCCAATAGCCCCTGGAAATCTATTGTTTCCCCGGGTGCAACGGTTTGCGCCGACTGTGACTGAAGGTGTAACACAGGATCAACAGCTTGACACTGTAATTGGGGGCTTTCAACCACAAATGTCGCTTCCTGTGTGGCGATATACTCCTGACTTACAGCATTTTCTGCGCTAAAGGAAATAGTGTAAAAACCATCTTCGGCATCATCTGCAGAAAACACAGTAATTGTTGCTGTTTTCGACTCCCCGGGAAGCAGAGAAAGGATCGCATTATCCGCTGACCAGGCGACAGGAACAGCAGCGCTCAGGGCAAAGTCGGTTTGTGGACAGCTATCGCTATCATTATTCGTCACCGTTAACTGATACGTTTGTGCGTTGCCAGCTGCTCCCCAACTTACCGGCTCGGTAATCGTTAATGTTGGGGCTGATGCCACACAAAGTTCCTGACTCACCTGAACATTAACCCATATACCATCTGGCGTAATTTCAACCGGTTCGATTACCACTCCCGCTTCCATATCGGTATAGGATTGACCAATTGATAAAGCAGCATCATTCCAGTCGTAAAAACCACTAGCAGGGGTCATATCCAGATAGCGTGAGCTGGATATATCACTATCGGAGGCGTAATGAACCAGCACCCCATTCGATAATGCCGGGGTATCGGCTATAAACTGATCAAACCCTTCTGCACGCCGGTACTCAAGATAATACCAATATTGCTCCCCTGTCGCCGTTAGATGACGCAACACTTTTAGTCCTTTGCTACCAGAGGCCTGTTGGCTTGCCAATGGGCTGATGAAATAAGTGCCACTGGTATTAACTGATTCCACACTAGCTGCATCATCCTTCGACCAGCCCAGAATTTCCTTGTTGAAGGCATTAAAATGCCCTTCATTTCCAAAAGCGCCCATGATGTCAACTTTATCGCCATAGCTAAGGTTTAAGCAATTTTCGGCGATAGCAAAATCGCCACACTCAAACGCATTGGCATGTTGCAACCCCAAATTATGGCCCAGCTCGTGGCCAACTGTATTTAGGGTAAAAGAGCCGTTGATATAAGTACGCCCAGGGTTACCCCCTAATGTGCCTTTACCAGTCCAACCGCACGCAGAATTCTCAGGAAAGATATAAATGATTTTATCAAAATCATACACATCTATGCCTTGCGTCGACAAAGCTTCCCGGGACGCCGTATATATTACCCAGCTGTCACAAGTCTGGGCAATTGGTAAGGTTGTAAAATCGAGTACTTCCCCGGTTAACCAGGTCTTGCCGTAGGAGTTTTCACGAATAAACGCATCAACACGGTTAAATACCAGATCTGACGTTTCCTCGACTGACCAGGGCTTAACTTCCGCATTGTCCTGAAAATTAATCAGCATCACTAGGGTTTTTTGCTCACCAAGAGTAATTGATGCACCTTGTGGGGTGACAAGTTGTGAAGTTTGTGCAGTATCTCCCTGCTCAAGCAACAGGTATGACTCACTATCGTCTACTGGCAGGTGCAGGCCGCTAATTTCAATGTGCTGATCAGTGGTTAAGCCTTTTAACTGACCGGGCAGGGTCGGTTTTATTACGAATTTTCGGCCATTTTGCATTAACCGATATTGAACCTGAGCAATACCATTATTCGCATCATCTTCGTATATGACTTCGACAGCTCCGGTCAATTTTTTACGATCGAGCAGATAAGGTTTAATTTTGCTAGTTACAGACCCCCTATTCGGAATCTTCATATTGACGACATCTGACGGAGATAATTCAGCCAGTCGCAGTAACCCTTGATGACGAGCTTTGGCTATATCTACAGCGGCGCTTTCAGCTGCCTTGTCGCGCATTGATTTGGACAGACGTAATGTTTGATTCTGTACCTGACGCACCAGAGCTTCGACATCATTTACCGAAGATGAAGTCTCTGATGAAATGACACTACCGGCTTGCGAAGCCAATAAATTAGTAGAAACCAGCAATAAGCTGGTGGTTAATAGCATCGGCATCCAGGATTTTGGCGCACAAAAATCCCCTGCCTTTAGCACAGACTTAAATTTCAAGATATTATCCCCTTAACAGAAGTGGGTTTGGTTCTTATCTTTCATTAACTGAACCCAATAACCCCATGACTCCATTTTGTATTACTGCCGCGACATTTTTATTTGCCATGCATATAAGAGCTGAACATTGGTTCGCCGTCGGGCAACTACAAAACGGGAATTAGCGCGCCAACACTAGCAAACTGTCTATTTAATATTCAAGCCATGTCCTTCGCCATTTTTGTCGGCCGTAGATAAAGCCTGGAAAAATGCTTTAGATTTCAACCGGAAAATTCAGAAAAATTAATTGTTCGAATTTGTGACCGACCTGGCCTGATGAGGGTGTCTATTTCTTGAAGAATGAATTGCCGTTTCAGCGAGCCTTTTCTACACTTCTTGCATTCGCTAACACATTGAAAAACGCTAAGGGTAAACTCGTTCTGTTAGACGGGTAGGAAGTATTGTAAAACCCGATGTCTTGCATTTTGTGGTTTCGACCTTACTCCGTGCGTTATATCAATAACTTAAGGTGGTCTACATGAAACGACTCATACAGATATTCAGCGTGATATTCTTTAGCTTATCGTTAGTTTCCTGCTCCGATTCGGCCGATAATGCGGAGATGAAACAACAACTCAGTGAACTTCAGGAGCAAGTGTCGATATTAGCTAAGCAGGTAGAAGAGATTCATGAAATTGCCACCCGCTCACAACGCCCTAACACCAAACAGCTTGGAACTTTAGAAAACTTCAACCGAAATAATACCATTCCAAGACTGGGGGACGACGAAGCCAAGATCGCTATTATCGAATTTTCCGACTTTCAGTGTCCATACTGTAAGCGTTTTATTGAGCAAACGTTTCCCTCCATTCAACGAAAGTTTATTGACGCTGGCAAAACCGCATATTTTGTACGCGACTTTCCATTAAGTTTCCACCCTCAGGCGCGTGGTGCGGCGATTGCTGGTCACTGTGCCCATCAGCAACAAAAGTATTGGCAATTAAGAGAAGTTTTCTTTAACAACATAGCTAAGCTATCGGACGATTATTATCGACAGGCGGCAAGTAGCCTGGACATAGACATGGATGCATTTAATGACTGTATCGAGTCTGCGACTGAAGACAACATCAATGAGGATATAGCGTTGGCCAGATCGTTAGGCGTAACCGGGACTCCAGCATTCGTGATCGGAAAAATCGAAGGTAACTCGTTAATCGATGCGCAACTGTTAATTGGCGCTCAACCACAATCCTCGTTCGAGTATGTTATCGCACAACTGTCAAAAGGTAGCGACACGGACGGCTCCCAGGGCGAGTAGTAGCCGCACTTACCCTCCCCCTCAGCCTGCTTTGAAAGTTGACAGTATCACAGCGGGCTGTTGCCATGAATATTTTACATTTCCCTTCGTTTAGGTTAAATAAGGTGTCGAAGTTAAATATATAGTAGAAGTCCGGTGTTCCGATTGGAAAGGCAAAATGTCAGTAAACCGGACTTTTTTTAGGGGAAATTAATATGAACAAACGCGTGTTAACGCCGATTGCATTGGCAATCGCATTGGCTGGATGTCAGTCAGAACAAAAAGAACAGGCAAATACACAGCCAGTCGCCGCCGAACAAGTTGCACAAAATGACGCCAACCTTGAGCAAGCGAATCCTTTCTATTCTGACTACGATACGCCATTTGGTATAGCACCATTTGAAAAAATTAAAATCGAACATTACATGCCTGCGCTTGAAAAAGGCATTGCCGAGCAAAAAGCAGAAATTATGGCAATCGCCAATAATGAAGCAGAACCAACGTTCGAAAACACCATTGAAGCCATGGAAAAAAGTGGCGATTTACTAACCAAAGTCACTAACGTGTTTTATGGCCTAATCGGCTCTATGTCGACGCCGGAAATGCAGGCTATCTCGAAAGAAATTTCACCAAAATTATCTAAGCTATCCGACGATGTATATCTGAACGAAGACCTGTTCAAGCGCGTAAAAGCGGTCTACGAACAAAAAGATACATTGACATTAAACACCGAACAAAAAACCTTATTAGAGAAAACCTACAAAGGTTTTGTGCGCGGTGGTGCTAATCTCGATGCCGACGATAAAGCCAAGTTACGTGACTTAAACGAACAGTTATCCAAATTAAGCATTCAGTTTGGCGAAAACCTGTTGAATGAAACCAATGACTTTGAATTAGTCATCGACAATAAAGAAGACCTGGCCGGTCTGCCAGAAGGTATTATTGCTGCAGCGGCGAAAACTGCCAGCGACCGTGGCCACGAAGGCAAGTGGGTATTTACCACGCATCGTCCAAGCTTCTACCCATTCTTAACCTATTCGACCAAGCGCGACCTGCGTGAGCAGTTATTCTACGCCTACACCCACCGTGGCGATAACGACAATGCCAACGACAATAAGAAAATTGCATCGAAAATGGCATCCCTTCGTTATCAACGTGCCCAGGTACTAGGCTATGAAACTCACGCCCATTACGTGCTGGAAAACGCGATGGCGAAAACACCAGAAAACGTTTACGGTCTGTTAGACAAAGTCTGGCCTGCGTCTTTAGCGCGTGCCAAGCAGGAAGTTGCCGATATGCAAACTTTCGCCGAATCTGAAGGTGCAGACTTTAAACTGGAAGCTTGGGACTGGTGGTATTACTCCGAGAAAGTTCGCAAGCAAAAGTATGACCTGGACGAAGAAGCCACCAAACCGTATTTCTCTTTAGAAAACACCATGCAGGGCGTATTCTACACGGCTGAAAAACTTTGGGGCGTTACCTTTAAAGAGCGTGATGACTTACCGAAATACCACCCGGATGTCACCACCTATGAAGTTTTCGATAAAGACGGTTCTTCTATCGGTGTCTATATGACCGACTTCTACGTGCGTGCTTCGAAGCGCGGTGGCGCCTGGATGAGTTCATTCCGCAAACAATACAAGATGTATGGTGAAAACGTTAAGCCTGTTATTTACAACGTTTTGAACTACCCGGCACCTGTCGGTGATGAGCCGGTACTACTGACATTTGATCAGGCCTCAACCTTGTTCCACGAGTTTGGCCATGCCATTCAGGGCTTACTATCTGACGGTTATTACCGTTCATTGACGGGTACTTCCCTGCCACGCGATTACGTTGAGTATCCATCACAGGTAATGGAAAACTGGATGACCGAGCCAGAAGTACTGAACCAGTTCGCTATTCACTACAAAACTGGTGAAGTGATCCCAATGGAAATGGTCGAAAAAATCCAGGCCTCAGGGAAATTCAACCAGGGCTTTGCTACTACCGAGTACATGGCAGCGGCATTACTGGATCTGAAATGGCACACATTGAAAACTGCCGAAGAGCAGGATGCGGACAAGTTCGAAGCCGATGCGATGGCTAACATTGGTCTGATTGACGAGATTGCACCACGTTATCGCACTACGTACTTCTCGCACATCTTCGCGGGTGGCTATTCTTCAGGCTACTACGGTTATATCTGGTCGAACATTTTTGACGCGGACACCTGGAAAGTATTTGAAGAAAAAGGCATTTTCGATCAGGATACGGCAACATCTTATCGTAAGAACGTGTTGGAATCTGGCGGTACTGAAGATCCGATGATCATGTACAAGCGTTTCCGTGGCCAGGAACCAGATCCGGTTCACCTACTGGAGCGTCGCGGATTATTGGCTCCTAAATAAGCCACTCTTTACAGTTGAAAGCCGGCATTAGCCGGCTTTTTCTTGCTCAAAGGAAAATCATCTTCTAGGCTTTACCCCACAGGTTTAATCAACAGTAGTATCTGGATTTCAATGAAGTGCAGAGATTCGAATTCCATCCTTAAACGAACTGTCCTTGTTATCGGACCCCCAGAATATCGAGAAAAAATAGAACCTGAACTCTCCAACTGGCGTTGTTTGAATTGCGAAATAAATCAGGTTGAACAGGCTTCCGCACTCATCCAGCAATTCGCAATCCGGGTAATGTTGGTGATATTGGAAAACCAATCACACCAGCAAATATTTTCTTCTCTGGACTACTTGCATGGTCACCACCCTGAGGTAAAACATATTGCCTTAATCAATGATTCTCATTTACAAAAAGCGCAACTGCTGTTTCCTCGTTTTTTTCACGATTATCATCACTTCCCAGTTGACTCCTCCCGCCTGGAACATACTCTTGGTCATGCATACGGCCTCGCTAATATCGCGCAATCCAGACCTCGAACTTCAGAGCACGATTCTCCACTCAATGAGCTGGTAGGTGACTCTTTTGCGATGCAACAATTCAGGCAAAAGATTCAACTGGTCGCTCAATCAAGTGCTTGTGTCTTGCTACTCGGAGAAACCGGCACAGGAAAAGATTTGGCAGCACAAACAATACATAAACTGTCAGAGCGTTCCAATGGGCCATTTATCAACATTAATTGTGCTGCATTTCCAGAGCATCTGATCCAATCGGAATTGTTTGGTCATGAAAAGGGGTCATTCACCGGTGCCGTTTGTCAACACAAAGGGAAAATTGAGCAAGCCCATGGTGGCACTTTATTTCTTAATGAGATTGGTGAATTACCTTTGCAATTACAGGCGGTTTTACTTAAGTTTTTAGATGATAAAATAGTAGAGCGAATTGGCGCCAACTCTTCGTTTCAAGTCGATTGCCGGATTATTGCGGCAACGCACAATAACCTCGAATCAGCCGTTAGCGAAGGTAAATTCAGAGAGGATCTTTATCACCGCCTCAATATCTTGCAGCTCGAAAGCCCACCATTACGTGACCGGGAAAATGATGCATTCATTATTGCTCAGTCGCACCTTGGCAAATTCAGTGGTGATACAGATAGGATTCTGTGTGACGAATTCATTGCGAAAATAAAGCATTACCACTGGCCTGGCAATATCCGTGAACTTTTGAATTACATAGAACGAGCCCAGATACTGGGAACTGACGAATTGCCGAACGACAGGAAGGAAAAGTCGAATAGCGGAGCGCAACGAAATTGCAAAAAGCCCAGCGAATTGCAAGAAGCGGAAATCGTGAGAGCTATTGAGGACAGTAAACATAACCTGTCAGAAGCGGCGAAATCATTAAATATTTCAAGAACATCTCTATATCGAATTATTGAAAAATCGAACCTAAAAGTCTGACGATACAACCAGCTAGATCACACGCCCATATTGATGAACTTTATCAATTTAACAATAAATCGTAAATCAAACGTGTTTGGTGGGGAAACCTGCATCCCTCCATATTCCAGACTTACAAAAAAGCCATTAGTGATTGATTAATAAAATACCTAATAAGAGAAACCGTTTGTGTTATATTGCCAGATTAAATAATAAATTCTGCTGGTTACATGAATATAGAAAATAGTACACGCCTGTCTTTTACGCTTATGTCTGAAGCGGATAGCCAACTCCTATTCGAACTCGATCAAAACCCGGAAGTGATGAAGTATGTCAATGATGGCAAACCCACCACCTGGCAGGAAATCGAACAGCGGTTTATCCCGCGCCTGAATGCCTATCGTAACCCGGAGAGGGGCTGGGGATTATGGCAGGTAAATCTAAAAGATTCGGATGAGTTTATCGGCTGGATTCTGGTGCGCCCGGCGAACTTTTTCTCCGAGCAACGCGATGATCATAACCTGGAGCTCGGCTGGCGTTTTAAGCAGGAATTCTGGGGTAAAGGTTATGCGACCGAAGCGGCACAGGCGGTGATGGATGCCCTGGCGACTCAACCCGAGGTGAAAGCATTCTCGGCGCTGGCGGTACCGGAAAATGAAGGTTCGATTCGCATTATGGAAAAACTGGGAATGACCTACATCAAAACGTATGTGCATGAAGATAGTGGTATTTCTGAGACGGTCGTTTATTATCAGTTAGATAATAACTAATACCAATCCCATTAAGTTTGTGCACAACTCAGAGTTAGGGCAGAGGTTCAGTTACAACATAGATTTCATTGATATAGTCATTCTATATTAATGAAATATAGGGTCGTAAATGGGCCTCTGGCAAACTCCCTACGGGTGAGTTTTAAAGGCGTTTATCCTGCGTTATTGATTTTGACAATGGAGTGACCATTCTCTGCAATCAAAGCCTTGTCTAAACGCCTTTAAATTCTCACTGAGTGAGCAATAATTTAATGGGATTGGTATAACGTAATTAGCAACAAGATAACCACATGGAATTAATCAAAGGCAGAGGATTGGCCGGTCTTATTGCATCGCTTGCACTCACCGGTTGCACGGCGGTGCCCCCGGAATTATCAAGTTCGACAACCAACCTTCGTTGTGAAGATAACTGGAGAATCACAGGCTATTACACGCCGATAGAAACTGATTTTTCTGTTGCGCCGTACAAATCACTCACCTTAAAAAACGATGAAACTTACCGGTTCAAGCTCAATTTTGTCAATGCCGTCAGAATCGAGGGTTGGGGAAAAACCCGCTTTGGCTGGTATCTGGGATATTTCTCCGGACACTGGCATAAAAGCCAGACACCATTAAATTCAATCGGCAAACCTCTGGTCATCGGTGAGGTCGCGGTTGATAACCGGATCATCCCCAAACAAAGCCAGGTGCATATCCCCAACATTAAAGCTCATTTAAACCGCAGTGAGTTTATCGCCAGCGATGTCGGTAGTGCAATCAAGCAAAAGCATGTGGATGTTTATACCGGTGAAGGTGATCAGGCAAGGCATAAAACCTACGCCATTACCGGCTTTCATCAGGTGTGCTACCCGACGGCAGCTACAATCAGTTAAACTCAGATAAACACCACTGGGTACAATGACAACACCAGCAATGTCGCCATGGTCCAGTTAAAACGTTGCAAGCGTCGCTGACTGGTTAACACCCGCTGTAATTCCTGCCCCAGCATGGTCCAGGCACTAATTGAGGGTAAATTGATCATCCCGAAGATACCTGCAACGACTAACACGGCGGCGAATTGTTGTGATGGTGCGTAAACACTGATAGCCGTTAATGCCATGGTCCAGGCTTTAGGATTAACCCATTGAAATGCCACTGCCTGCCAGAAGCTGATTGGGGTTGGCTGGTTATTCTCATCTCCCTCGTCCTGTTCAGCGATAGTGTTTGCATTATTTTTTACCGCATCAGACGAGTGAGCAATCTTGTAGGCCAGAAACAGCAGATAGGCGACGCTAATGACCTTGAGGATCTGATAGCTGACTGGAAACAGGTCAAATAGTTGCGTCAAACCTATCCCTACCAGGATTACCATCACCACAAAACCAATGGCGACGCCTAGCAGATGCGGAATGGTGCGACGAAACCCAAAGGTTGCGCCAGATGACATCAACATCAGGTTATTGGGGCCGGGCGTTATCGACGATACCAAACAAAACAGCGCCAAGGCCGCGTACATTTCCACACTCATCTGTAATTCCTGGAAGGTAATAAACACCGATAATCTAACATAGCAGAGCAGAAGTCAGGGGTTAGACTAAAACCTTATTGTAATGTAGCACTAGTGACTTTACTGTCCCAAAACTCGTGTCTCATGTCGTCACTGGCTGGATCACCCATTTGCCCGGCTTCGCGCTTTAACGCCATGAGTAACGCGTGTTTTTGTTCAAATCGTCGGTGAACCAGACAAAGCTCTAATTGTCGACTCACATCAGCGAGCTTTTTATCGCCAAACATCAGGGCTGCACCGCTGAGTTTATGGCAATATCGACTCATCGCCTGCCAGTCCTGCTCGGCATCGGCGCGACAGATATTGGCAACATCGAGATGAATGCTATCGCGGAATCGCTTTGCCAGTTGTTGTTGAGCTTGCGCATCCTGATTAGCGGCTATGACAACCTCAGGCGTTTCATCGATCACGACCTCTGACTGGTACGGCAAATGTTGTTGCAACATGCTTATCAGGTTTTGGCGATCTAAGGGCTTTTCGACACAGCCGGTAAAGCCGATGCTATGAAAATGCTCAATATCATGGGACATCGCATTGGCGGTAAACGCATAAACCGGTTTTTGAAAACCAGATTTTCGTAACCGGGTAAGCGCGGCAAAACCATCCAGCACAGGCATCTGCAAATCCATCAATACCAGGTCCAGTTCATGTTGTTCAATCGCGTTTATTGCCAACTCGCCATTTTCAACCGCAAGAACCTCTAACCCCAGGCGCTGCAGATAAAGCGAAATCAGCGCCCGGTTATCCGGATGGTCCTCAGCCACCAACACCTGACCGGTAAACCGATATGCCTGTTGACTGTGAATGCTTGCACTGACTGTACGGCGGCTTGAGTGATGCTGACAACTGGTAATGGGTACGGTCAGGGTAAATACGCTGCCACGACCGATGGCACTACTGACACTGATATCCGCTTGCATCAGACTGCATAATTTCGCCACCAGATACAAACCAAGGCCACTGCCACCAAAGCGCCGGGCGATATTTTCATCGGCCTGCACAAAACAGCCAAATACCTGACTGGCCTGCTCATCATCCATGCCAATACCAGTGTCGCTGACACGCACTAATAATTGTTCATCAAGCAATGAAACATCAATTATGACACTTCCTGCGTTGGTAAACTTAATTGCATTGGAGCACAGGTTAATCAATATCTGATTAAAGCGCATGGCATCGAGGTTGATGGAGATATCATTGTCAAAGTTCTGGTTAACACGAAACGTCAGCCCCTTGTCTCGCGCCTGTTTCGAAAACATGGCGTCAAGCTGTGCAAATAATTCACTCAGCGACGTTTGTCTTGGACACAGGCTAAGTTGATCGGCTTCTATCTTGCTGAGATCATGTAAATCATTGACGATATCCAGCAGATAAAGGCTGTTCGTATGCAGTTGTCGATAGTGCGCCGGTTTATCATCGCCAGCCAGCTCTTCATTTAATAACGCTTCGGCATTAGCCAGTACTACCGACAAAGGCGTTTTGATCTCATGGGTGACATTGGCAAGAAACTGATTTTTAATACGGTTTGCTTCTTCCAGTTTGTCTGTTGCCTGACTTAATTCTGCAGTTCGCTCTGACACCCTGGCTTCAAGTTCCGCTTCAGCCTTTCTGGAACGACGTTTCTGCATTAACAATAAACCGATAATGGTGATGCAGATCAGTACAAACACAAAGAAATTACGCATTTGATTGGCGCGTTCGAATTCCAGTTGCGTCAACTTATCCTGGGTTACCAACTGGCCGATGCGTTGTTTAAGCTGTTTGGTTTCAAATTCAGCCAGCTGCGCATTTAACTCTTCATTATTGCGTTTATCCTTATCCTGAATAACCGCCAATTGGCTTTGATAACCCTGTCGATATTGACCGGCAGCCGCATAAACCAATGCAGACAGTTGTTTAACTTCATCCAGTAATCGTTGGTTATCATACTGTTCAGCCAATTGCCTGGCACGCTGCAAATGATCAAGCGCCGCTGGTTGCTGCCCCGCGGTATAGGTGACTAACGCTAATTCATAGTAGCTTCCCGCTAAGGCGCTTTTATGCTGATGCTGTTGTGCAAGGTCAATCCCCTGCTCTGCATACTTCCTTGCGTGTTCCGTCATACCAAACTCATTGTACAAACCGGCCAGATTGTTGCACTGGGTAGCAAGGTGGTAACCCTCGCCCTGAGTCTGGTAATAGTCGTATGCCAGTAATTGATAGCGTTCGGCGAGCTGAAAGTCACCCGCATATTTATAAGCGACGCCCAGATCGCTATGTACCAATGCCAGACCCGATTCGTCCTGTTGCTGTTCACGAAATCGTTTTACTTCTAAAAACGACTCTATTGCGACATCATAGCGCTTCATCTGCACATACAAACCGGCGATATTGAAACGCACATCGACCACATCCAGTGGTTCACCATATTGCCGATAAATGGGTTCTGCCTGCTGATAATAATCGAGCGACGTTTTAAATTCGGCCATGTTGCTGTAGACGAGACCCAGATTATTAAACAGGTTGGCCCGTTCAACCGGGTAATGTTGCAACGAGTAAAATAACAACGACTTTTTGTAGTAGGCTGCGGCCTGCTCGTATTCACCGCGAAAGTAATGAAATACACCAAGCCGTTTATTTATTTCAGCGACCTGCTGCCTGGCTTTTATGACCTCGGCGATTTCCCTGGCCCGGTTAAATTCCTCAATAGCCAGCTGCAAATTATCACTGGCAAATGCGCGCATTCCTTTGGCACGCAGGATATTAATGGTTTCAATATCGGTTAATGTATCGTCGGCAAGCAAAGTCGCAAATAATTGTTGTGCCTTTTGTTCATCTTGCTCGGCACTGATGCGTTCCAGGTTTGCCGCTAGTGATGTGGCAAGCGAATCCGCAAGGTTCGCCTGACTGGCCAACGACCGTGGTGAAAACGTGGCAGACGAAAGGCATATCAATGCGGCAGTCGACAGCGTCAGAGACTGAATTACAACTTTATTGAAGTTTTCGCCGAAACGCGTATCTAGCTTGCGCATGAAGTGATTGAAATCCCTAACATCCTGATCGTCCATGAAGTGCTTTTTATACCAGTTTGTGAGCAATAAATAAACACAAAATGATGCAATCCTGTTGTTATGATGCAAGGAATCCGTGGGCTTTTGTTCAGTTGTTACCATATAGTTTGATTTATCACCAAGTTCTTTGCCACAGCGCCCAGCCAAACACCTTGATTGGTGGTCATCAGGTCAACCTTTACAATTGTGAAATGAGCCATTCTTGGGATAAAATATCCGGCTATAATTCGAGTACCAAAATCAAAAGGTTTTATCCATGGCATTGCCCGATAAGTTTATTTATTCCATGCACCGCGTTTCTAAAGTGGTGCCTCCAAAAAGAACCATTCTAAAAGATATTTCCCTGTCATTTTTCCCTGGCGCCAAAATCGGTGTACTAGGTTTGAATGGTGCGGGTAAGTCAACCTTGCTGCGCATTATGGCTGGCGTTGATACCGAATTTGAAGGCGAAGCCAAAGCGTTGGCTGGCACCAAAATTGGTTATCTGCCACAGGAGCCGGAGCTGAATGAAGAAGCGACGGTTCGCGAAGTCGTTGAAGAAGCGGTTAGCGAAGTGAAAAATGCCCTGGCTCGTCTCGATCAGGTGTATATGGAATATGCCGAAGAAGGCGCAGACTTTGATGCCCTTGCCAAAGAACAGGGCGAGCTGGAAGCGATTATTGACTCCCAGGACGGTCATAATATCAACAATGTATTAGAGCGTGCCGCCGATGCGCTGCGCTTGCCGGAGTGGGATCAGCAGGTTAAAGTATTATCCGGTGGTGAACGTCGTCGTGTTGCCTTGTGTCGGTTGTTGTTAGAAAAGCCGGATATGTTACTGCTCGACGAACCGACCAACCACCTGGACGCGGAATCGGTTGCCTGGTTAGAGCGTTTCTTACACGATTACAACGGTACTGTGGTTGCCATTACCCACGACCGTTATTTCCTTGATAATGTTGCCGGCTGGATCCTTGAGCTTGACCGTGGTCACGGTATCCCATGGGAGGGTAACTATTCGTCCTGGCTGGAACAAAAAGATGCTCGTCTGGAGCAGGAAAAGCGCGCCGAGAATGCATTGCAGAAAACCATTAAACAGGAACTTGAATGGGTACGCTCTAACCCGAAAGCCCGTCAGGCAAAAAGCAAAGCCCGTATGGCACGTTTTGAAGAGCTATCGAGCCAGGAAAACCAAAAGCGTAACGAAACCAATGAGCTGTACATTCCGCCCGGACCACGTTTGGGTGACAAAGTGCTGGATGTGGTAAACCTTACCAAGTCGTTCAATGGTCGCGTGTTAATTGATGATTTGAGTTTCTCAATTCCAAAAGGTGCCATTGTTGGTATTATCGGCCCGAACGGTGCCGGTAAATCAACCTTGTTTAAAATGTTAAGTGGCAGTGAGACACCGGACTCCGGTAGCGTTTCATTAGGTGAAACCGTGAAACTGGCCAGTGTTGATCAGTTCCGTGACGATATGGATGCTAAAAATACCGTCTATCAGGAAATCTCCGAAGGTAATGACCTGATTCAGATTGGTGGTTATGAAATTCCTAGCCGTGCCTACGTCAGTCGCTTTAACTTTAAAGGTAATGATCAACAAAAATTCATTGGCGATTTATCCGGTGGTGAACGTAACCGGGTGCACCTGGCGAAACTGGTAAAAACCGGCGGCAACTTATTGCTGCTCGATGAGCCGACCAATGATTTGGACGTTGAAACCTTGCGTGCGCTTGAAGAAGCCTTACTGGAATTCCCGGGTTGTGCCATGGTGATCTCGCACGACCGTTGGTTCCTGGACAGAATTGCCACCCACATCATCGATTATCGTGATGAAGGCCAGGTGAATTTCTTTGAAGGTAACTTCACCGAATATGAAGAATGGCTGAAGAAAACTCTTGGTCCGCAGGCAATTGAGCCACACCGTATCAAGTATAAGCGTATCAGTGCTTAACTTTTTAAAACTCCAATCAGGGGTTAGAAATCAAGGGGTCAGAGTCTGTGACTCTGACCCTGTAGGATCCCCACAAATTTATAACGCTTCATAGCCGAGTCCTTCGCTCTGGTTTTGAAGCGTTTTT
>NZ_SWDB01000042.1 GCF_005116735.1 Thalassotalea mangrovi
GGCCCTAGATTTCATTAATATAGAATGACTATATCAATGAAATCTATGTGGTAACTGAACCTCTGCCCTAACTCTGAATTGTGCACAAACTTAATGAGATTGGTATTAACAAACCTTAGTGACGAATTTTGCGGCGCACTGCATTGCGTTTCACGATAGTATGCTTGTGACATCTTCGGCGGGTATTCAGCCACCAGGAAACGGTTTGAAAGTCTTCCTCTACGGTTATATGAGAGGGTTTTGAAGGGGAGTAAGGAGAGCTAATGCGCTTGTCTGCTAGCCTGGCATTATCGGATTTGCGTTCCGCCACAATGGTACCTCGAAAGTGGTCAGTTCGATGCCAAGTGTAAGACATAGGAGGTTTTTTCGCCAATTTCCACGGGTCTTAGTTACAACTTTTAACGCTTTATCAATACCTTATTCGGCAATCAGATTTCACACAAAGCGGTTATCTTATTGAAAGCATTAAAAAAGCCAACCTTGATAGTTGGCTTTTTGATGATATCGATGCAAAATCGAAGCAGAACTAGCCTTTCTGGCCCTGGCGTTGACGCTCAATCTCAGCTTTTTTCTCAGCGCGGCGCTCAGCAATGACTTTGCTTACGCCGCCACCGATATGATCTTCACCGCGTTGTTTAGCAAGATTAATTTGTTTTTCACGCTCAGCATAACGGGCGCGTTGCTCGTCAGTAACGTTGTCGATACAACGATGACAGCTAACGCCTTTTTGATATTCAGGGCGCTGTTTGTCTTCTTCGGTGATTGGCATACGGCAGGCATGACATTGATCATATATGCCTTTTTCCAGTTTGTGGTTAACGGTGACGCGATCGTCGAATACAAAACAGTCGCCTTCCCACATGGTTTCTTCTTCCGGTACATCTTCAAGGTACTGCAAAATACCGCCTTCCAGGTGATATACCTCTTCAAAACCCTGTTCTTTCATATACGCCGTAGATTTCTCGCAGCGAATGCCACCGGTACAGAACATTGCTACTTTCTTGTGCTTGTTCGGATCCATGTTTTCAGCGACATAATCCGGAAACTCGCGGAAAGTTTCTGTATTTGGGTTCACGGCATGTTTAAAGGTGCCGATTTCCACTTCGTAATCGTTACGAGTATCGACGACAAATACTTCTGGATCCGAAATCAGGGCATTCCAGTCTTTCGGCTTCACGTAAGTACCAACCACCTGGCGAGGATCGATGCCTTCAACGCCCATGGTGACAATCTCTTTTTTCAGTTTGACCTTACAACGCTTGAAAGGCGGATGATCGGTATATGATTCTTTGTAAGAGATATTGGCAAGACGCTGATCAGCTTGTAAAAACGCAAGCACGTTATCGATACCCTGGCGCGGACCGGCTATGGTTCCATTGATGCCTTCGAGGGCTAATAACAAAGTACCTTTAACTTCGTTATTTTCCATGGTTTGGTGTAATGGTTTTCTGATTTGCTCAAAATTTTCCAAACGGACAAATTTGTACAGAGCACAAACTACGTATTGTGACATGTAAATTCCTCTTGCTGTCCAGAACGTAAAACTGGCGCAGGGTTAATAAAACGGCGGCATTATAAAAGAATCAGGAATAAGGAGCAAGACCACATGCAAAGTAGGGGATTAAATTGACTCAGGATAATTTTGTCGCTGTCAGGTGCAATGGCTGATTGCGGATTCGCCAGACAATATAAATCGCCACCAGGATATCAAAAGATACGCAGGCAACTGCATACCATGGCGGCACGATATGCCAGCCGGGACCTTGCAGGTGCAGGCCAATATCCCAGACAGGATGGAGTAACCAACCAAGTGCCAGCCAAATTCGGTTCCTGGTCGTCGCCATCACAAAAAACGCCTAGAGCGTGTTTATCTTTCGAGGTCAATTTTGCAGCGAATTGTTTGGGATTTGGGCAAGGATTTTTTTATTTGGCGTACTTATTGTACGGTAAATAGAAAAACTGCAGTTCAGATTCAAAACAAACGCTGTTCGAAGAATTCAATGGTACGGTTTCACAGAATATGCGTGCTGTTAGTTTCAACAGTTTCACAATTAATTGGCTCTAATTGAACAAAGTTAGACCTGCAAAGGTCAACACGCTCTACTTAATGGCGACCCCTGCAACCTCTATCATTAGCCAGAGAAAATCGCCCCACACCAACCCAAAGCCAATATAAATGAATGCAGCCACCACAAGGCTGGTGCCGAGTATTTTCTGCATGGTCGGGTAGGTAAATTTCTGGGCATAAAGCAGCAGAGGTATCGCGGCGCCAATACCTAAAAGTGGCCAAACCAGATTGAGCATGGATTTTTCTGCCAGGATTGAATCGAAACGGTTAAGGTAGCATGGTTTTTATCGGCTTTTCACCTTAAAAATACCAGGCCAGGTTAATGTTAAGCCTCGAATGCCATTTCGATGGCTGATCAGCAATGCCAACGCCTGGTCCGCCCGCAAACCACATGTTTTTACCGGCAATCCAGTCAATGTAGGTGTAAATTCCCCCTTTAACCAGCGAACATCCGGTGACATTCTGGATCGAATCGGTTAAGCCAGCACGTCTTGGTGCAGCGATGTAAGTGTGATCATTGTAGCAAGTAACGGAATCCAGGAAGGCGTTGTTGATTTGAAAAGTTTTGGCGAGATTAAAGCTGATTACGTCCGCTTCGCTGGCAATTTCAAATGGTGCTTCAAATGCCACCAGGGTGATACGGTAATCCTCCGTGGACAACAACGCATTATCTTCGTAATAATATTTAATATATTGAAGCTGGGCATTCCAGTCGTTAGCAAAATGGCCATCGGCATGGACAGCGATGGCCCAGTGGTCGCCGGATTCCCGGTTTGCCGTATTGGTGAACCTGCCGGTTTGTATCGACGTTCCGAGTAAATGTTTACCCAGGCGATATTGAGCGCGGATATTAAACTGGCCATCCTCTTTAAAGCCTGGTTCACCCTGGGCCGGGCTGGCTAAGTCAAACGAATAGCGATCCCAGCGGTCCGGGTTATCATATTCGCTGTGGATGAAATAGGCGGTATCAAACACCCAGTTATCGCGTTCGATACGCCATTTAACGCCCGTATCGTAATCGTCTTCAAGTCCCAGGTAATAGGTACCGCCGAACCAGAAACTGTGGGATGCGTATGGCTCTAACCCAAACGGAACCTGAGTGATGCCGGCACTAAGGATGTTACTTTCCGAGAATTTATAGCCAAACTCTGCATGGTGAACGGCATCGAATGTTTTATACCATCGATATTGAATATCAACAAACCAGGACGATTTTTCCACACCCAGGTCGAGACGAAACAGCTCAAAGTCAAAATTACCATTGGCATCGTCGCCATAATCGAGCCAGGAATAGTTGCCGCGTATCGCTCCGCCAAGGGACAGCGAAGCGTCATTGTCATTAGCGCGTGCCTGGCTAACGATTAATGAGAGGCATCCGAGCACAAAAATTAAATTCTGAAGTTTACTCACAATAACTACATTTCAACCACGTTAGCTAAAGTGTAGTTGCGATTGGCGTTGATGGAGTTAACGGGCTTGGGTCAGCTGCATCACCACACAGGTTTTATCGGCAATTTTCCAGCGAATATTGTAGTCATCGAGCATCATGCCGTATTCCTGCCAGGATGGATCCTGTTTTTTATAGGCGGGGCGTGGATCCTGCAACAATACCTGATTAATGAGCGTCTTCAGCTCATCGCCGTTAGCCAATGAGGATAATGTTTGCAACACTTCGTCATTGAATTTTACATCAATGTCATGTTGCTGCGGCTCGGGTGCAAACTGTGAATGAGCCTGACTAAGTGCATCCGAGTAGGGGATATACGGCTTAATATCGATAATTGGGGTGCCGTCCATCAAATCCATGCCTGAAATCTGGATGCAGGGGTTTTTGCCGCTAAGGTCAATACCCTCGAGTTTGACCACGGACATGCCGATGGGATTAGGTCTGAAGGTTGAGCGGGATGCAAGTACACCGGTTTTCTGATTGCCACCCAGGCGCGGCGCCTTGATTAGCGGTTTCCAGCCTTGCTCCGCTGTGCCGTGAAACACGAACAACAGCCAAAGATGTGAGTGTTGTTCAATATCGCGCAACATCTGCCGGTCGTTAAAGGGTGGAATAAGCTCAAGGACTCCTTTTGCCGCGGTTACCAGACCCGGTTGCCTGGGAATCGCAAATTTTTCCTTATAGGGGGTATGCGCGATGGCGATCGGCGAAAAGCTGAAAGGCTTATGCTCAGCCATTATTGACCTGGCTCGTTAACTAATTGATAGGCTTTGCCGTAACAAACTAAAAGCTGATTGCACTGGGGCTCGTCAATGTCAACACAAGAGGTAAAAACCACCGCATTGGCTTGCATCGAAGCTGCTTTTTTTCTCGCTTCAGTACGGGCATCAGCAGCACTTACCGGGGCATCGCTGGCTTTCATCTGGCAACTCTCACCTTCAACCATGCCAATGAATTTCGCAGGCCCAGGAAGATCATTGGTGCTGGCGAATACCTCGACTGAGCCAGCAGAAAAATATTCATCGAAATTTTCCTGATCCAAATTTGTTTCAACCTGCATGCTCGTTGTGCATCCTGCCAAAAAGGCCGCCGCAATCATGGAGCCTGTAATTTTAAGCGTCATAATTCTGTCACATTAATCCATTAAGTTAGTATTAATAGCAAATTGCTAAGTGGTTATATTCTGAATGATTTAACTGGCAATGTGAATTGCTATTAATTGCTTAAATGCTCCGTTGGGCGAGGGTTATGTTTATTACCTCGCCATTTTTTTGATTCCTACTTACCAGTTAACGCAAATGTTTGTGCAGCATCTTTTCGATATCGGCTAGCAAAAAAGGTTTGGCGAGAAAGTCGTTCATTCCCGAATCTAGGCATTGTTGAATATGATGGCTTTGCGCATCTGCGGTTAGGGCGACAATGGGAATATGATCAAACTGGGTATGCTGGCGGATTTCTTTAGTCGCTTCATGGCCATCCATGACAGGCATATGTACATCCATAAAGATTAATTGATAGTTGTGATATTGCAGGGCCTTAATCACCTGCTCACCATTTTCGGCAATATCGACTTCAACGCCTAGTTTTTCCAGTAAGCCTTTAGCGACTATCTGATTGAGTTTAAAGTCCTCTGCCAATAATATCCGGGTGCCGGAGAATCGATTACTGATAACCGGTTTTGGCTCGTCTTGGTCTCCTTTGAATAAAATTTCTGCAATATCTTTTAACAATAGTGGAGACTGTATTTGTTCTAAGTTTTCTTTAAAGGAAAATAGTTCACGGACTTTGGGTTGATTGATGTTAGAAAGCAGGATCAGTTTAGTTTCTTGCCTCGCCAACCAATCTTGATTCTTTTCTACCGAATTTAGCAATGAGTTATCCGGGTCGGCACAGGCATCGATGATGATCCACAGGTCCTGCTCCTGCTGCTCCTCAACTTGCCCCAGCGTTTCTATCGGCGAGTAACGGAAATTGATGTTGTGGTACTTGCAGCTGCGCTTGATCAGATGAATATGATGGCTGACGCCGCTAAACAGGTAAATGGCCAGGTTGTCGGGGATCTGGTAAGGCTCAACTGCTGAGCAACGGTCGGGAATAATTAAGCTGAAAGTACTGCCACGATTGAGTGTCGAGGTAACTTCGATTCTGCCATCCATCATTTTCGCAAGGCTTTGGCTAATGGTCAGGCCAAGGCCAGTGCCACCGAATCGGCGCGACGTGGAATTATCCGCCTGGCGAAATGGGTCAAATATTGCCTGTAATTGCTCTTCCGACAGGCCGATGCCGGTATCCTTGATATGAATGGCGATTTCATCTTTATCCTCGAGCAGGTCCAGCACTACATCAACCCGGCCATGGTTGGTAAATTTGATCGCATTGGAACACAAGTTCAACAGTATCTGGCCAATCCTCACCGGGTCACCATGATACATTTGCTTGAATCCGGCAGGTATATCGAAGTAAAAACCAAGGTTTTTTTCCTGCGCCTGTATACCCAATACATTGCTGAGTCGATCAAATACGCTGAGTAGTTCAAAGTCGACTTCTTCCAACTGTAGGCGATCACTGTCGATTTTCGAAAAATCGAGAATGTCATTTAAAATGTCAAGCAGCTGCCGAGAAGACAGGAGAATTTTGTCGACATAAGCTCTATCCTCGCTGGTCAGGTTTTGTTGTTGTAACAACTGGCTAATACCGATGATGCCGTTCATGGGGGTGCGAATTTCATGACTCATATTGGCAAGAAATTCTCCACGGCTTTTGTTTGCCGCTTCTGCCTGCTGCTTGGCGGCTGTTGCCACTAACGCCTGTTGCTCGTATTGTTGTACGGTCTCGGCAATATCATCCTGCATCTGGTTCATGGCTTTTGCTAACCAGGAAATATCGGCGACTTTCGAATTCAGTTTTAATCGCGTATTAAAATGGCCTTCAGAAATACTTTTCGCCAGTTCCACCAATCTGGATACCGGGCGACTGATTTGCCTGGATATAAAATAACTACCAACCAGAAGCACTAAAATAAGGCTTAACTGGACGCAGGTTTTGCCAATCCGGAACATGTCAGCACGTTTTTCCAGGGCATTGACCTTTTTAAAGTGCCATACATCGTAACTATCTTTAAACTTATCTATATGATCCATGATATCTGATTTGGTTTTCAGATAGTCAGGCCCGTAAAGCATCTTTAGGGCTATTTTTCGTCCACTTTCCGGATCTGACTCGAATATCCTGATAGCTTCTTCTTCAGTTTCAGCCAATTGTTCGGAAAGTTGAGTCGCCTGATACAATTCCTTTAGGATTTTCTCCGGAGCCAACAAATGTTGAATTAGCTCGCGAATCGGGGTGGAGTGATGAATTTCCCGTAATCGGTCTGTATGGTACTTATCCCAGTAAATACTAAAAAAGTTTTGCGGGCGAGGGTTGCGGCCATTCCATATGTCGGAGACTTCGAAAAAATACTCCTTGTAGGCTTTGTCTCCGGTGGTGACATAGGTGCGCGAAGTACGGGTGAGTTTGTTAGATTTAGAGCGCACCAGGTTCGATAACTCAAGGATCGCCAGCCGGTCATTATGATGGGCAATCAGGTCATCAATCGCTTTATTATAAAAACGAAAGGCAACGATGTTGGCGACAATCAGTACCACTAACAGCAGTAAAAATCTTACCAGAAAACGATTTAACGTCATCTTACAAAGCCGATAAGCTTAGATAAATTCATAGGTTAAGTTTATCAGGCGAATGCTGGATGGTTATAAAATTTTCCTGACTTAGCATCATAAACAAGGGATTAGATCAGGAAAAAGTAAAAAGCCTGCTAGATGCAGGCTTTTTTTAAAGTGGCTTATGCGCCTTTCTTGTCAGCGATATAGCGGTCAACCATATCTTCGACTACGTATAGCGGTAGCGGTCCATTCTTAAGATAGACGTCGTGGAATTCGCGGATATCAAACTTATCGCCCAATTCCTGTTGCGCTTTCTCTCGAAGTTCAATAATTTTCAGCATACCGATTTTGTATGCCGTTGCCTGGGATGGCATGACCGCATGGCGTTCAACCATTTTAATGGCATCGGATTTGGCATTTGGCGTATTGTTGACGTAATAATCAATACCTTGTTCGCGCGTCCATTTTTTCACGTGCATACCGGTATCTACTACCAGGCGACAGGCACGCCATAATTCCATTGCCAGGCGACCGAAATCAGAATAGGGATCTTCATATAATCCAATTTCTTTCGGCAACAGCTCGGTATATAAGCCCCAGCCTTCAGAATAGGCAGTAAAACCAGAGAACTTGCGGAATTTTGGAATGCCTTCCAGCTCCTGAGAGATGGCCAGTTGCATGTGATGACCCGGTATACCCTCATGATACGCTAATGCTTCCATCTGATAGGTTGGCATCGCTTTCATATCATACAGGTTGGCATAGTACATACCAGGACGAGAGCCATCCGGAGCCGGTCTAGAGTAAAACGCTTTACCAGCAGATTTTTCACGGAATGCTTCGACCCGCTTAACAACTAGATCGGCTTTTGGCTTGACCAAGAATAATTCGTCCAAACGTGACTTCATATTGTCGATGTAGGCGGTTGCTTCGTCCAGGTAACGTTGGCGACCTTCTTCGCTATCTGGATAGTAGAATTGGTCGTCTTCACGCATAAACTGCATGAACGCCTGTAAATCCCCCTTAAAGCCCACTTTGTCTTTAATGACACGCATCTCATCATGAATGCGGGCCACTTCATCAAGACCGATTTGGTGAATTTGCTCTGCTGTCAGGTCTGTTGTTGTGGTGTTTTGCAACGCGTTGTTGTAAAACTCCAGGCCATTCGGGAATTTCCAGGCGCCAGCATCGACAGAGGATTTGGTTTCAAGATTGATCAAATAATCGATCAGATCCTGATAGGCTGGTTGCACACTGGTTAACAGCGCTTTTGCAGCGTCATCAATAAGTGCTGCTTTTTCTTGGTCAGAAATCTCCAGGGCGTCGACTTTTTTACGAAAATCCGCCATCAATGTAGAGTCTTCGCCTTCAGAAAATGGCGCACCGATAAGAATATTTTGTGAATCGCGGATCACGTGAGGAAATACGAAAGACGGGGCGATGATTCCCTTATTCTCACGCACTTTAAGGCCGGTGATTAATTGCTCAATCACGGTGTCGACGCCGTTTAAGCGGCTGACATAGGCTTTCGCATCATCCAGGCTTTTTACATTATGCTGGTTAATTAAAAACGAAGGAATGTTTGAGTGAATCCCAAACATCTGGTTTACCGGGTAATTATGATAACGCCATTTGTAGTTATCAATGCTGTTTTGCATTTGTCGCTCAGCAAGCTTGTAACTGATTTTGGACTGTTCGTCCAAGGCGTCATAATCAAATGCTTTTAGTGCAGCCAGATTTTTTTTGGTAATTGCCAACTCTTCTGCCGCTGCCTGCTCGGAATTATCATCCCATTTGCCATAATCTTTTTTGATACCGAGATAGGTCTGGTACTGTGGGCTGCGCATTACCGAGTCCATGAATACCTGTTCAAAAAATGCATTCAGTTTTTCCGATTCGGTTTGTACGTTGGCCGCTACATTATTAGGTGCAGGCTGAGATTCAGCAGCAGAGTTTTGCGCCGTCAGATTACAGCCTGCCAGCAAGCTGGCTGAAATCGTTAAAGCAATTAAAGATTTTTTCATTTGTGTATAACTCTTGATTGATGAGTGATTGTCATAAGCCTTCATCGTTCGACTCAATCTGCATCACTCGGGTTATGTATTAAAAAAAATGTCCCTGGCTTTTCGCCGCCAGAGGTTTAATTCGTTCCGGGGTCTGCACACCAGTGATAATCGGCTTACTGACATACGACAGCACTTTGATGATTTCTGTCATTTGTCCAAGATCCAGGGTAGAGATTTCATCGCTTACCTGGTGATAATCCTGGTCTTTCGCTATTTGGGTGCTGGAGATACTGTGCGCAGGCACACCCAGACGCGCCAGAGAAGCATTGTCAGAGCGATAAAATAACTGGAAATCTGGATATGGGTCGGCTTCGATGCGATAGTTATCGGCCCGCAGGTTTGCAGGCAGGTTGGTATTTAACAGGTCGCCCAGGTTAGAGCGATCCATCCCTGTCATCCACATTTTACCGGGACCAAATTGTGATGCCTTACCGATCATTTCAATATTAAACATCGCCACCATGGCATCGGCATCGATAGTTTTGGCAAAGTGTTCTGAACCTAAAAGGCCTAATTCCTCGGCAGTAAAGGTGATGAAAAGGATGCTGCGCTCACGGTTTTCCATGTTGTTAAAGTAACGCGCCAGGTTCAGCACTGCGGCAACGCCTGAAGCATCGTCATTAGCCCCGTTATATATGTTATCTTTACCACTTTGAGGGTCGATTTGTTGACCAATATGATCGTGATGGGCGGAAAAAACCACATACTCGTCGGGACGGGACTTACCTTCCAGGACGGCGGCGACATTATTCAGGGTAATGTGTTTCTTATCGAAGCCACCAGTTACCGACAGTCTGTTAATTTCCGGTGTCTCTGAGAGGGCAAAAACCAGCGCTTTTTCTGGTTTTTCGCTGAGTGACCGGGTTCCCGTGGCCAGGTAATGGGAAAATCCTTTAAACAGTTTTTCATGAACAGGATTTACCAGTACCAGAGCATTCTCACCGGCTTCATTAAGCTCTTTCAATTTGGCGCGAAAATCATCTTCAGCACCGATATGGATAATTGCGATATTGTCTTTCTGCCACTCTACCTTTGCTGCACTACCAGCGGCAAAAATTTTTGCCGGGTCTAATGCTTGCCCATTAATGGCGACTGCAAAAGGGCGGGGCTGGTAATGATAAAGGCTAAACGTTTGCAGGTAGCTTTGGCCAAAAAATGGCTGCAAACCAGCGGCTTTAAATTCATCACGGATGTACTGTTCAGCAATCGCAATACCGGTGCCATCGGCGGCACGGCCTAGCGTATCATCACCGGCCAGGGCGGAGACATCTTTGCGCACTTGTTCGACGCTAATCGCATTGGCGGGTCCGGATACCCATATTTGAGTCAATGCGAAAGCAACGGCTGCGATGCCATAAAGGTTGGATTTTTTCATTTCAATCATACGTTTCTAATTGTTAAGTCAACGAACATAGCGAATTTGCGATATCACCTCAACTGCTAACGAGTCTGGGAATTATCTTGTAACAATTTAAGGTCCACCTGTATGGCGTGCTCCGCATCGCTAACCCAAACCTGTGAGCCATCGATGGTAAATTGTAGTTCCATGGTGCGCTGCAGGCATTGGGCAAGGGCATTGCTCTGCTCTTCGTTCACCTGCCAGATGCTGACATTGTTATATTGTGAGGCTTTATGTTGTATTTTCTGCCACCAGATATCGCTGGCACTGCCGTAGCAATAGATGACAACCTGGCGAGCACGGTTGCTGGCTTTTTTAAGACGCTTCTCGTCCAGTTGTCCCAGCTCTACCCACAGCTCAATTTCTTCACTGTAATTTTTGATCCACAAGTCCGGTTCTTCGTCGGTAGAGATGCCTTTACATAATTGCAGTTGTTCGTCGTATTGATGCGCAAACGCCAACAGGCGGAGCATTAGTCGTCGTTCGGTTTCTGAAGGATGCCTGGCAATCGTCAGCTGAAAATGCGGGTATTGTTCCCGGTTGAGATCGGAAACTTGAATGGAGGCTTTATAAATGATGGATTTTTGTGCCACGTTATATCCTGGGCGACTTATTGATAAAGCTAGGATAATAACGTGGTTCTGCAGGAAAGCGAAGTGGGCCCAGCGAAAAACTGCCAGCGATTTTCGTTGACAATGTGTGCTGTTGTTTACGCTTAATTAGTCTTCTTTGGCCTGAATCAATTCAATGGCATAACCATCCGGATCTTTCACAAACGCAATCTCTGTCGTGCCGCCCTTTACCGGACCGGGCTCGCGGGAAATAACACCACCTAATGATTTTATTTTTTCACAGGCCGTGTAAACATCGTCGACTTCAATGGCAATGTGGCCAAAGGCACCTCCCAACTCATAATTATCGACCCCCCAGTTGTAGGTTAGTTCCAATACGGTCGAGTGTGCCATATCGTCATAACCCATAAACGCTAAGGTGTATTGATACTGCTCATTATCGGAACGGCGTAACAGGCGCATCCCTAAAACGTCCTGATAAAAACGGATAGAACGATCCAGATCGCCAACGCGCAACATAGTGTGCAGAATTCTCATATCGATTCCTTAATTTGATGTTTTTTCTTTAATTTCACAAAGACCGGTAATCATACAGGATCTCCCTTCTGGTTTTCCAGTCACTGAGGGAGTCAGGTAAATGGTCTACATCAACGACGAATTCTATTGGGACAATGGATAATTCTGTTGGTTCCGGAAAAGGGTAATTTTTTGTTCGAAATTTATGCAGGTGTTGTTAAATCGATGAACCAGCGGCAGTTATACCAATCACATTAAGTTTGTGCACAACTCAGAGTTTGGGCAGAGGTATCAGTTACAACATAGATTTCATTGATATAGTCATTCTATATTAATGAAATATAGGGCCGTAAATGGGCCTCTGATAAACTCCCTACGGGTGAGTTTTAAATGCGTTTACCCGGCGTTACTGATTTTGACAATGGAATGACCATTCTCTGCAATCAAAGCCTTGTCTAAACGCCTTTAAATTCTCACTGAGTGAGCAATAATTTAATGTGATTGGTATTAATTGTCTGCAAGCATCATTTGCGGTTAAACATGGAATATCTGGCCTGAATTTTTAACCATAGGTTTTACCTGAACTATAGTGTTAATTGGCTAACAAATTTATAGGTAGAGGGGTAACCGTGTCTCAAGGTAAATGTCCGGTCATGCATGGCAGCACCACAGAAAGTGGTATGTCTAACACTGAGTGGTGGCCGAAAACACTAAATTTAGATATTTTGCATCAGCACGACACCATGACGAATCCCATGGCGGCTGACTTTAATTATGCTGAAGCAGTAAAAACCTTAGATTTTGCAGCGCTGAAAAAGGATTTATTGGCACTGATGACAGATAGCCAGGAATGGTGGCCTGCGGATTGGGGGCATTACGGTGGTTTGATGATCAGAATGACCTGGCATGCGGCCGGCTCTTACCGGATTGCGGACGGCCGTGGTGGCGCTGGGACCGGGAATTTGCGTTTTGCGCCATTAAATTCCTGGCCGGATAATACCAATCTTGATAAAGCCAGGCGCTTATTATGGCCGATCAAGAAAAAATACGGTAATAAGCTAAGCTGGGCCGATTTAATCGCCTATGCGGGTACCATGGCGTATGAGTCGATGGGTCTTAATACCTATGGTTTTGGCTTCGGTCGTGAGGATATCTGGCATCCTGAGAAAGATACCTATTGGGGTTCCGAAAAGGAATGGCTGGCGCCGAGCGGCAGCGAAAACAGTCGTTATTCGGGCGAGCGTGACTTAGAAAATCCGTTAGCGGCGGTAATGATGGGACTGATTTATGTAAACCCGGAAGGTGTCGACGGTAACCCTGATCCTTTGAAAACGGCGCATGATGTGCGGGTGACGTTTGAACGCATGGCGATGAATGATGAAGAAACTGTTGCGCTTACCGCTGGTGGTCATACAGTGGGTAAGTGTCACGGCAATGGTGATGCGGCATTGTTAAGTGCAGAACCGGAAGCGGGGGAGATCGAGGACCAGGGTTTTGGCTGGCTCAATAAGAGCAAGCGGGGCATTGGTCGGGATAGTGTTACCAGCGGCATTGAGGGGGCCTGGACCACAGAGCCAACCCAATGGGATAACGGTTATTTTCATCTACTTCTTAATTATGAGTGGGAGTCGAAGAAAAGTCCCGCCGGGGCCTGGCAATGGGAGCCGGTAGATGTCAAAGAGGAAGATAAGCCCGCCGATGTCGAAGACCCGTCGATTCGTCGCAACCTGGTGATGACGGATGCTGATATGGCTATGAAGATGGATCCTGAATATCGCAAAATATCTGAGCGGTTTTATCAGGACCCTGAATATTTTTCTCAGGTTTTTGCTCGTGCCTGGTTTAAATTAACTCATCGGGATATGGGGCCGAAAGCTCGTTATATAGGCCCGGACGTGCCGCAGGAAGACTTGCTCTGGCAAGATCCTGTGCCGAAAGGAAACACCAGCTACGATGTTCAGGCTGTTATTGAGAAAATCAAAAGCAGTGGCTTAAGCGTCAGTGAAATGGTATCTACCGCATGGGACAGTGCCCGTACGTATAGAAACTCCGATAAACGCGGCGGTGCCAATGGCGCCAGAATCAGGCTCGCACCGCAAAAAGACTGGCCAGGCAACGAACCGGAGCGATTAGCCAAAGTACTCTCGGTATTAGAAAACATTGCCGCGGACACCGGTGCGAGTGTTGCCGATGTGATTGTTTTAGCCGGCAACGTTGGTGTTGAGCAAGCGGCAAGCGCCGCTGGCGTGAGTGTCAAAGTGCCGTTTACGCCTGGCCGGGGTGATGCGAGCGCGGAGATGACTGATGAAACCTCGTTTGAGGTGTTAGAACCACTGCATGATGGCTTTCGTAACTGGATGAAAAAGGATTATGTAGTCAGTCCCGAAGAAATGTTATTGGACCGCGCGCAGTTGATGGGCTTAACCGCCTGTGAAATGACCGCTTTGGTTGGTGGTATGCGAGTGCTGGGGACTAATCATGGGCAAAGCAAACACGGCGTGTTCACCGACAATGTTGGCGTTCTCAGTAATGACTTTTTTATTAACCTGACCGATATGCAGTATCGCTGGCAGCCAACCGGTGATAACGTTTATGACATTGTTGACCGGGCATCGGGGGCAGTGAAATGGACCGCAACCCGGGTAGATTTGGTGTTTGGATCTAACTCAATTCTCCGGGCCTATGCGGAAGTGTATGCACAGGATGACAACCAGGAGAAGTTTGTGAATGACTTTGTTGCGGCCTGGAACAAAGTGATGAATGCGGACATGTTCTAGTCCACCGGTGCGGGTGCAAGGATAAGATTAAGGCGTTTTCCTCCCGGGGAAAACGCCTTTCATTCTAGCCCTGGAGCGCGCGAAGCATCCAGGCCGTTTTTTCATGCACTCTCATTCTGTCGGAGATTAATGCTGCTGAAGATTCATCATCAGCAGATTGAGCAGCCTTTAACGCCTGGCGGCATGTTTTTACCACACTCTCATGAGAGGCGGTCAATATCTTCACCATGACTTCAGCCTCTGGCACACCATCCACTTCTTTTATGGTCGATAATTCAGAGAATGCTTTATAGGTACCTGGCGCTACAACACCTAAGGTTCTGATTCGTTCGGCAATCTCATCAACGGCTGTTGCTAACTCTGTGTAATGCTCTTCAAACATCAGGTGCAATTCACGAAATTGCGGTCCCGTCACATTCCAGTGGAAATTATGGGTCTGTAAATACAGGGTATAGCTATCAGCCAGTAATATTTTAAGTTGTGCCGCTACGTTTTCTCGTTGTTTATCATCAATGCCGATATCCACGTTCTCGCTCCTATGTTTAGATTGGCTGATATACACTACATATTAGTAGGTTCTAATATGTTATCCTAGATCAATCAGTAAACGAATAATAGGAGATAATCGATTTGAATGTTACTCGGTCTTGTCTTTATACTCACATAAATCTTCAATGATACAGGAACCACACTTAGGCTTGCGTGCCACGCAGGTATATCGACCGTGTAAGATTAACCAGTGATGGACATCAACCTTGAACTCTTCGGGAACCACTTTTAGCAGCTTTTGTTCGACCAAATCGACGTTTTTTCCCATCGCCAGCTTGGTTCGGTTAGAGACCCGGAAAATATGAGTATCGACGGCGATGGTTGGCCAGCCAAAGGCGGTATTCAGTACCACGTTGGCGGTTTTGCGTCCAACACCAGGCAAGGCTTCCAGTGCGGCCCTGTCTTCAGGCACTTCACCGCCATGCAAATCTACCAGCATCTGACAGGTTTTAATGGTGTTTTCTGCTTTGGAATTAAACAGTCCTATGGTTTTGATATAGCTTTTTAGCTTTTCCAGGCCCAAATCCAGTATTGCCTGCGGCGTGTTGGCAACGGGAAATAACTTGTCTGTCGCTTTATTCACACCAACGTCCGTTGCCTGGGCAGATAACAACACGGCAATTAACAGTTCAAACGGGCTGGAAAAATTCAACTCTGTGGTTGGATGTGGATTGTCATCCCGTAGCCGGGTTAAAATCTCTAATCGTTTTTCTTTATTCATACTGCTTTCCTGACCTGAACGATAGTGTCTTTAGAAGGGCAAGCTTACCCTTCAAAATTCACTCGAACTCGTTCTATTTCCTTAGGTTTACTGCTTTTGGCCAACTTCTGGGCCTGACGATTGTCAATCGCATTTTTGGCGGCAATTAAAAAGCCCATCGCGATAAAGGCACCCGGCGGTAAAATAGCCAGCAAAAACTGTGAATCAAACTCGACCACCTGAATGGTTAATCCTTTCGCCCAGTCACCGAGTAACAGGTGCGCGCCGTCAAACAAGGTTCCCTGACCAAGTAGCTCGCGCACGCTACCTAATACCAGTAATACTAATGCAAATCCGATACCCATCATCAGGCCGTCAAAGCTGGCTTGTTTGATTGGATTTTTCGAGGCATAAGCTTCGGCACGGCCGATGATGGCGCAGTTGGTGACGATAAGGGGTAAAAATATGCCAAGCGATTGATAGATGCCATAAGCGTAGGCATTCATCAGCAATTGCACGCATGTTACGAAGGCGGCAATGATTAGCACGAAAATCGGAATTCGCACTTCTTTTGGCACCCACTGACGAATAGCGGATACGGTGGCATTAGAACATATGAGAACAAACAGGGTGGCCAGGCCAAGACCCAGTGCATTGGTGAATGTGGTGGTTACTGCCAGAAGGGGGCAAAGACCCAAAAGCTGTACCAGGCCTGGATTATTCTTCCACAGGCCCTGCCAGACCAATTCGCGATATTCGCCCGGCTTGGTATCTACGGTGTTATTCGTTTCGTCACCAGGGTTAACGTTCGGCGTATCAGTTGAAGAATCAGCCATTTTCACCTCGGCAGGATTGATTATGATTTAAAATGTCAGCCTGATTTTTATCGAAAAACATCATGGTATTTTTTACCGCCTTGACTACGGCTCGCGGGGTGATGGTTGCCCCGGTAAACTGATCAAACATACCGCCATCTTTTTTTACTGCCCAACGGCTGTCCTTATCGCTGGTCATTTGTTTATTCTCGAAACGATATACCCAGTCGGATTTTCGGGTTTCAATCTTGTCACCGAGACCCGGTGTTTCCTGGTGTTCAAGCACGCGCACGCCGCTGAGGCTGCCATCTTTATTGATTGCTACCAATAGCTCGATGTTGCCATTATAGCCATCGGGTGCGACGCTGGTAATGGCAACCGCGACCGGTAAATTATCCTGCCTGGCGGTGTAGACTGTTTGTGGTTGTTCACTACCCAGTAAGTCTTTATCGGTTACATATTGGCAGGCCATATAGATATCGTTGTTAAATCGGGATGGATTGATTACCTGATACAAGGTGTTTAACAACTGCTGTTCAGCCTGTCTGGCACGAGTTTCGGCGGTGAACATATCGACCAGGGCAACCAGTAGGGTGCAGCCGAGGGCGAAGATGGCCAGGATCATGGCATTGGATTTCATCGCCTGCTTCATGAGGTGCCTCCCTGCTTATGGCCATAGGTTCGCGGCCTGGTGTACTGATCGATTAAAGGTACGGCCATATTAGCCAGCAGTACCGCAAAGGCGATAGCATCGGGATAACCACCAAATTTGCGAATCACCGCAACCAGAAGGGCGATCAACAGGGCAAAGACAATTCGGCCTTTGGCCGTTGTCGAGCCGCTAACCGGGTCGGTGATTATAAAGAATGCGCCAAGCATTGTACCACCGCTTAACCAATGAAACATGGTAGAGGCCGAACTGTCAGGGCTAACCACATAACCAATAAAAGTGAATACCAACAAGCCCGTTAAAAAGCTAACCGGTAAGCGCCAGTCTATCGCTTTTTTGGCAATCAGATACAGGCCACCGATGAGAAAGCCCAGGTTGACCCATTCCCAGCCGTGGCTGACAAATTCGCCAAATACCGGGTTATTAAAACTTTCTTTTACGGTTAGGCCTCGACCAATGTCGGTTTTTAACGTATCCAACGGTGTCGCCATGGTGATGCCATCAATATTCATCCGAATCTGTTCAACCGAAAATCCGTCACTGCTAAAACCGGTAAAAATCAACCACAGGGTATCGAACAGACCCACTGGCTGAGTCATTAAATCACTGACCGGTGCCCAGGCAGTCATATGCACGGGAAAGGAAACTAGCAGCAATACGTAGGCGGCCATGGCCGGGTTGAACAGGTTGTAGCCGAGTCCACCATACAATTGCTTCACTACTGCGATGGCAAAGACACTGCCAATGGCAGCGATCCACCATGGGGCGAATGCCGGAATCGATATACCGATTAATACCCCGGTCAGAACTGCAGAATAATCGGAAATTTGTGCTTTGATATTTTTATCGCGAATGGCGAGGAAGGTGATCTCCGTCAACACGCAGAATGATACTGCCAGGGCAATTTGAAGCAAATTACCCCAGCCGAAAAAATACCACTGGGCAAGAATCCCGGGCAGGGTTGCGAAGATGACCAATCGCATCAGTGCAGGCGTTTTTGCCTGAATATGATTATGGGGTGAGCTTGCTATCCAAAATGCCATGTTTAGCTATCTGCCTTTTCCTGTTTCTTTGCCTTTGCTCTTGCTCTGGCTTTCTCGACAGCCTGAGCAACCTTCGCTTTCTTCTCTTCATCACTCAAGGTTTTCGTGGTCTTGGTGGAAGTGTTGGTTTTAGTCTCTTTGCTTACCGGTTGTTCAAACAAGTCCGCTTGTTTGGCTTTGGCAGCAGTCGTTGCCTTACGGGTTGTCGCCGCTTTTTTAGTGGTTGCTTTTACTTTGCTGTCACTCTTTGTCGCCGCAACTTTCCGAGTTACTGCCTTTTTGGTGGCAGGTTCACTAGCCTTTGCAGATTCCGTTTTCACGGTTTTCGCAGCGCTACGCCTAGTCGTGGTAGCAGTCGAGGATTTGCTTGCCGTCGCTTTTGTTTCCGCTTTGTCACTGTTCGCTGACGTCGTTTTTTTTGTCGCCTTTGTGGTTGCTGCTTGTTTAGCGCTTTTGCTCGCTGTTTTTCTGGTAGCCGGCTTTTGCGCAACTTTACTGACGGCTTTACGTGTTGCCGGTTTTTCTGTTTCAGCGTCTGTTTTTGTCGTTGCGGATTTGACGGATTTACTGGCAGCTTTTGCTGTCGCTGCTTTTTTGGTCGTAGCCGCTTTTTTAGTGGTAGTCGCTTTTTCTGTGGATGATACTTTAGAGGCCGCCGCTTTTTTCGCTGCGGCAGTTTTAGGTGCCGCTGTTTTTCTGCTGGCGCTGGTTTTTTTCGTTACGGCTTTAGGTTCAGCGTTTTCCTCAGTAGACGCCCGTTTGCTGGTTATGTCTTTTTCTTCTGGTGCTGCTTTGGTTTTTGCAGCGCCATCTTTAGCATTACTATCACTGGCTTTAGGTTCTGAACTGGATTGTTCATCGTCGCCATCCGTATCGG
>NZ_SWDB01000043.1 GCF_005116735.1 Thalassotalea mangrovi
TACTTCCGTACGACTGACATCACTGGTGCAGTAGAGTTACCAGAAGGTGTAGAAATGGTAATGCCAGGCGACAACCTTAAGTTTGTTGTTGAGCTAATCAACCCAATCGCGATGGACGAAGGTTTACGCTTCGCTATCCGTGAAGGTGGCCGTACTGTAGGTGCTGGTGTAGTATCAAAAATCATCGAGTAATCGATAGATTTTCAATACTCTCGAAAAAAGGTCGCATTACGCGACCTTTTTTTATGCGCGATTGAAAATCAATCGGAGCTGCAAGCTGTAAGCTACAAGCTACAAGCTACAAGCCGTAAGTAGTTTTAGGTTTAACTTCGCGTCACATGCCTTTTCTTACAGCTCTCTCCTTACAGCTTTACAGCTTTACAGCTTTCTACTTAAAGCTTACAGCTTTCGTCTTACAGCTTTCGTCTTACAGCTTAAAGCTTGTCGCTTACGGCTCTGCCGTAGGTTTATTTTTTGACTTAACCGTTACTTGAATGTTAATACTTGTCCCTTGCAGGCAGTTTTTTTAGATTTTTGCGCAACTAGTAATCGCAATTTTAATTTAACGCCTTTATAATGTCCCTCTTTTGAAGGGGTGTAGTTCCAATTGGTAGAACGGCGGTCTCCAAAACCGACGGTTGGGAGTTCGAGTCTCTCCACCCCTGCCAATTTTATCGGCCCATGACAGGTGTCGGGGTTTTATCTGAATGACGGGAACAGGTCAAAGTTATGAACGCTAGTACAGAAAACCAATCAGGTTCTCTAGATACGCTGAAGTGGGGATTAGTTTTCCTTATTTTGGCTGGTATCGTTGTTGCTAATTACATGTATGGTGAAGTATCAGTACTAATTCGCGCAGTGGTTGCAGTTGTTGCAGTTGTTGTTGCCGGTTTGATAGCTTCGCAGACTGAAAAAGGTCGTAATGCTTTGGTTTTCGCCAAAGAGTCACGCACCGAAGTACGTAAAGTTGTATGGCCAACACGTCAAGAAGCATTACACACTACGGGTATTGTTATTGTTGCTACATTAATCATGGCACTTGTATTATGGGGCCTGGATACAGCATTGTTCGCAATCGTCAACTTTATTACTTCTTTGCAGGTTTAATCTATGTCTGAAGAAATCAAATTAAGATGGTACGTGGTTCAGGCCTTTTCTGGCTATGAAGCGCGTGTGCAAAAGACCTTACAAGAACACATTGAAATTCACGGCTTGCAGGACAAGTTTGGTCAGATTTTAGTACCAACTGAAGAAGTTGTGGAAATGCGTGCAGGTCAAAAGCGTAAAAGTGCACGTAAGTTCTTTCCAGGCTACGTCCTGGTAGAAATGGCGATGGACGAAGAAGCATGGCACTTAGTGAAAAGTGTACCGCGCGTACTTGGCTTTATTGGCGGTACCAGCGATCGCCCGGCGCCAATCAGCCAGCGTGAAGCTGATCGCATTTTGCAACGTCTTGAAGATTCTTCCGATAAACCAAGACCAAAAACATTGTTCGAGCCAGGCGAAGTGGTTCGTGTTATTGATGGTCCGTTTGCTGACTTTAACGGTGTTGTTGAAGAGTTGGATTACGAAAAGAGCCGCATTAAGGTTTCTGTTTCCATCTTCGGTCGTGCAACACCCGTTGAGCTTGAATTTAGCCAGGTTGAAAAAGGCTAATTCAAAATTTGTTAATGAAAAACCGGCTGTTAGCCGGTTTTTTTGTATATGGATGTATTTATCCTGAACGAGCCAGGGATGGTTGCCTGCAGGGATGCTGGTATATCGATTGTGTCGGGAACATTCAATTGATTCTAGTCAGGGTTTGTATATGGACATACTTATTCGAGATTATACCTCCATGAAATCTCGACATTCCATAAGTCCCTTTATATTTCCTCCCGAACCATGGAGGGTAGCAAGGAAGGGTTGCTTACAGGGAGGTAAGTACCCTGCATCACAGGATGGATTGATGCATGGGTTTATATGGACATACTTAGCCGAGATTTTACCTCCATGAAATCTCGACAATCCATAAGTCCCTTTATATTTCCTCTCGAACCATGGTCGATAACAGCGAAGGGACGTACCCAATCGTCTTAAAAATTGATTAATCAAGTATCTCAACTCGATTCACCATACGTATAGTAATCGCTGATTGTTAATTCGGTGTATCAAGAAAGTAATCATTAAATTTACAGAAATAAAATTCACAAGGTATCGCTTGCTCAACGCTGGTTAGTGGGGTAATTTGAGCAAAAAAATCTAGTGCGCTAATCATGTCAGTGTCTTCCGTTAATACCGCCAATGAAGAAATACAGGTAACTGAGCGATTTAATCGTCCGGTGATCTGGTGCATGATTGCATTCGCATTGCTTGGCATCTGGCTTTATTGCTTACAAAATTTCGCGAATCCTTTCGACACAATAAAAGAATATTTTGGCTTTCTGTTTCTCGGTATTGGTGGTGCAATAGCAGCCAACTCAACGGGTGCAGGTGGTGGCATCGTTTTCGTACCCAGCTTTACTGCGATGGGGATGAATATTGACCAGGTTATTGCCACCAGCGTTGCCATTCAATGCTTTGGGATGAGCGTTGGCAGCTTTACCTGGCTATATTGGTTTTCACGTAAACCAAAAATCTGTGCAGCTGGTGCCGTAACAGCTACGGTACCTGAATCACTATCCTTAATACTTAGTGCATTACTCGTTTGTGTTCCTCCTTCTATCACAGGTATGTGGCTTGTTCAGTATTTACCATTCCCTCCTGTTGGTGATGTGAACCTTATCTTCAGTATTTTCTCTCTGCTCTTTGGTGTGTTGGTTCTGGCGCAGGTGGCGACGATTGGTGATAAGGTTAACCACGTCGAGCAATCGTTTAGCAAGGCAAATATTGCCTTACTTGTTTTCGCGAGTTTTATCGGTGGCATTATTACCGCCTGGATCAGCGTCGGGGTTGGCGAAATTATCGCGGTTGTCTTGCTGCTGCTCGGCTTTTCGGTAATGTATTCGGTTGCTGTCGGCGTAATGGTTTCTGCCATTACGGTGATTGCCGGGGTTGCCGACTTTGCGCTACAAGGACACATCGTCACTGAGGTATTACTTTTTGCTGCTCCTGGCGCCATGATCGGCGGATTTATCGCTCGCTTTATTGCTCAGGCACTTGGTGGCATGCGTCTGAAAATATTCCTCGGAAGCTGGATTTTACTGGTTGGTATCGCCGGCGTCTGGCCATTCTGATAACAACTCAAAGTCTTAGTGGCATGGCGAAAAACTAAATCACGATTTATTGCTGCTTTTTTAATCGTATCTCTTGATCCCTTTCCTCTGATTAATATATAATCCGCTGCCGATTTTATTTGAGGCCCGCTAGGCGTTTAAATAAAGTCCTAATTTCAACGGGGAGCTATTGGTTCAATAGCGTTTGTACCCATACTAAAGGTATTAAATCATGGCTAAAAAAGTCCAAGCTTTAATCAAGCTACAGGTTGCTGCTGGTGCAGCTAACCCTTCACCCCCAGTTGGTCCTGCGCTAGGTCAACACGGTGTGAACATCATGGAATTCTGTAAAGCATTCAACGCCAAAACAGATTCTCTTGAAAAAGGTGCTCCAGTTCCAGTAGTTATTACTGTATACAACGACCGCTCTTTCACGTTTGAAACTAAGACTCCACCTGCTTCTTTCTTATTGAAAAAAGCTGCTGGTATCAAGAGTGGTTCTGGTCGTCCTAACACTGAAAAAGTTGGTACCGTTACACGTGCTCAACTTGAAGAAATCGTTAAGACTAAAGAGCCAGATTTAACTGCAGCGGACATGGATGCTGCGGTACGTACAATCGCGGGTTCAGCTCGTTCTATGGGTTTAGTGGTAGAGGATTAATCAATGGCTAAATTATCAAAACGCGCTCGTCTAATCCGTGAAAAAGTAGACGTATTAAAAGAATACGAAATCAATGAAGCCTTAGCTTTATTGAAAGAGTTAGCGACTGCTAACTTCAAAGAAAGTGTTGATGTAGCTGTTAAGCTTGGCATCGACGCTCGTAAATCAGATCAAAACGTTCGTGGTGCTACTGTTCTTCCAAACGGTACTGGCCGTGACGTACGTGTTGCTGTATTTACTCAAGGTGCAAACGTTGACGTTGCAAAAGAAGCAGGTGCTGACATCGTAGGTATGGAAGATCTTGCTGAACAGGTGAAAAAAGGCGAAATGAACTTTGACGTTGTTATCGCTACTCCTGATGCAATGCGTGTTGTTGGTCAACTTGGTCAGGTACTTGGTCCTCGTGGCCTTATGCCTAACCCGAAAGTTGGTACTGTAACTCCAGACGTAGCTACTGCTGTTAAAAATGCAAAAGCTGGTCAGGTTCGTTACCGTAACGACAAGAATGGTATCATCCATTCTACCATCGGTAAGGTTGACTTTGAAAATGGTCAATTAGAAGAGAACCTGGTTGCTTTGCTTGCTGCGCTTAAGAAAGCTAAGCCTGCACAAGCTAAAGGTGCTTACTTCAAGAAGATCAGTCTTTCAACAACTATGGGTGCTGGTGTTGCCATCGCTCAAAGTTCTTTGAGTGACATCTAATACGTTTTTAACGTTTACACAGGGGTGATATTAGTCTATAATTTCGCCCCTCTAATTTTGGTAGGTGCTTAAAATATCTTATTTTGAGCTCCCGTCAAAGACCGTAGGTGTGTTAAATATCCGTGTTTGCGGGTTGACCACTTAATTTCCTACGTAGATGGTGATTACCCAGATTTTTTCCTAAATTTCTGGCTCTCGCCGTAATGGCCCGGGACGGCGAAGCTTTGTAGTAACAAAGTAACCTGACTCGGGAGTTTTAAATACCGGCTTTGCCGGTGGAACCAGGAGTTAAAGCCAATGGCTATCAATCTTGATGACAAAAAAGCAATTGTTGCTGAAGTTCAAGAAGCTGCCAATGGCGCTCAGTCAGCTGTAATCGCCGATTCACGCGGTATTACAGTTGAAGCGATTACTGCACTGCGTAAGCAGGCACGTGAAAACGGTGTATGGATGAAAGTTGTTCGTAACACCTTAGCACGTCGTGCAGTTGAAGGTACTTCTTTCGAATGTCTTAAAGACACTTTCGTTGGTCCTTCACTAATCGCATTTTCAAGCGAGCACCCAGGTGCCGCTGCTCGTTTATTCGCAGACTTCGCTAAACAAAACGAAGTTTTTGAATTAAAAGCAGCAGCCTATGAAGGTGAAGTCGTTGATGTACAGTTACTTGCTAAGTTACCTACATACGACGAAGCTATTGCACGTTTAATGAGCGCTATGAAAGAAGCATCTGCAGGCAAACTTGCCCGTACTATTGCTGCAATTCGCGATCAGAAAGAGCAAGAAGCAGCTTAATTATTGCTGTTTGTTTGCAAATTATAGTTATTTCAAACAGCAAGTTGGCTGTTTATTAAAATAGGAAAGATTACAATGTCTGTATCTAAAGACGATATCTTAAACGCTATTGCAGAAATGTCTGTAATGGATGTAGTTGAACTAGTAGAAGCTATGGAAGAAAAATTCGGTGTTTCTGCCGCTGCAGCTGTTGCTGTTGCTGGTGGTGACGCAGGCGGCGCAGCTGCTGAGCAAACTGAATTTGACGTTATCCTAGAGAGCTTCGGTGGTAACAAAGTTGCTGTAATCAAAGCAGTACGTGGTGCTACAGGTCTTGGTCTTAAAGAAGCTAAAGAAGTTGTTGAGTCAGCTCCTAAAGCTCTTAAAGAAGGTGTTGAAAAAGCTGAAGCTGAAGCACTTAAGAAAGAACTTGAAGAAGCCGGTGCTACGGTTGTTATCAAGTAATCTGTATTCGTACAGATTTGCTGCCTGAATAGGCAATGGCTGGTGATTTAAACGTCACCGGCCTTTTTGCGCTAAAGAATATGGTTTTTTTTTAAACCAAAACAGTGCATTATTAAATCTTGATCCTGAAAAAGGGTCAGGATTTAGTTTTACTCCTGTCTGACAAGACAGATTCGGCCATAACCAGCAAGCTGAGGAACCCCATGGTTTACTCTTATTCTGAGAAGAAACGAATTAGAAAGGACTTTGGTAAGAGCGCTCAGGTAATGGATTATCCATTCCTGTTGTCTATCCAACTCGAATCTTTCCGTAAGTTTATTGATATCGACCCAACAGGTGAGTATGGCTTAGAAGCCGCATTCCGTTCTGTATTCCCCATCAAAAGTTATTCTGGTAATTCAGAATTACAATATGTCAGTTATCGTTTAGGCGAGCCGCTGTTTGACGTTAAAGAGTGTCAAATCCGTGGACTTACCTATTCTGCTGCGTTGCGCGTTAAATTACGTTTGGTAATTTATGATAAAGAAGCCGCCGCAGGTACAGTAAAAGATATTAAAGAACAAGAAGTCTACATGGGCGAAATCCCAATCATGACGGAAAATGGTACCTTTGTAATCAATGGTACGGAGCGTGTTATTGTTTCGCAATTACACCGTTCACCAGGTGTTTTCTTCGATCATGATAAAGGTAAAACCCACTCCTCAGGTAAAGTATTGTATAACGCCCGCGTTATCCCTTACCGTGGTTCTTGGTTGGATTTTGAATTTGATCCGAAAGATAACCTGTTTGTCCGTATTGACCGTCGTCGTAAATTACCTGCGTCTATCATTCTTCGTGCGCTTGAATATAGCACGGAAGAAATCCTGGCAATGTTTTACGAGACAACGCGTTTTGATCTGAAAAAGAATAAGCTGATCATGGAATTGGTTCCTGATCGTTTACGTGGTGAAACTGCGACGTTCGACATCAAAATGCCAAACGGTGATGTTTTAGTAGAGCAAGGTCGCCGTATTACTGCGCGTCATATCCGTGCACTTGCGAAAGAAAATGTTGATACGCTGGAAGTACCAGCAGACTACATCGTTGGTCGTGTATTAGCAAAACCTTATGTCAATAAGTCTACCGGCGAAGTGGTTGCGGAAGCGAACGCTGAGATCACGCTGGAATTACTGGCTGAATTGACAGAAGCGGGTTACAAATCCTTTGAAACTCTGTACATGAATGAATTCGACTGTGGTTCATACATGTCAGATACCCTGCGTATCGATAACACAACCAATCGCTTAGAAGCATTAGTTGAAATTTATCGTATGATGCGTCCAGGTGAGCCACCAACAAAAGACGCTGCAGAAGCGTTATTTGATAATCTGTTCTTCTCTGATGAGCGATATGACTTATCAACTGTTGGTCGTATGAAATTTAACCGCCGCGTGGGTCGCTCAGAGAGCACCGGCGAAGGCGTACTATCCAATGATGATATTATCTCTGTAATGAAAACCCTGATCTCGATCCGAGATGGTAAGGGTGAAGTTGATGATATCGACCACTTAGGTAACCGTCGGATCCGTAGTGTTGGTGAAATGGCCGAAAACCAATTCCGCGTTGGTCTGGTTCGTGTAGAGCGTGCTGTACGTGAACGTTTGAGCCTGGGTGATTTGGATGCGGTAATGCCGCAGGATCTGATTAATGCCAAACCGATTTCAGCTGCCGTTAAAGAATTCTTTGGTTCTTCGCAGTTGTCACAGTTTATGGATCAGAACAACCCGCTTTCTGAGGTGACTCATAAGCGTCGTATTTCTGCATTAGGACCGGGTGGTCTGACTCGCGAACGTGCTGGTTTCGAGGTTCGTGACGTACATCCGACTCACTATGGTCGTGTTTGTCCAATCGAAACACCGGAAGGTCCAAACATCGGTTTGATCAACTCGTTATCCTGTTATGCCCGTACTAACGATTATGGTTTCCTTGAGACTCCATATCGTAAAGTTGTCGATGGTGTGGTAACGGATGAAATCGAATACTTATCAGCCATTGAAGAAGGTAACTTCGTCGTTGCCCAGGCAAATGCTGAAACCGATGCCAACAACAAGATAGTTGAAGGCCTGGTGCCATGTCGTCATAAGAACGAATCAACCCTGATGTCATCGGATCAGGTACAGTTCATGGACGTATCTCCACAGCAGATTATCTCTGTGGCAGCGTCGCTTATCCCATTCCTGGAGCACGATGATGCAAACCGTGCCTTGATGGGTGCGAACATGCAACGTCAGGCGGTTCCAACGTTAAAAGCGGATAAGCCGCTGGTTGGTACTGGTATGGAAAAAACCATTGCCGTTGACTCTGGCGTAACAGCCGTAGCTAAGCGTGGTGGTGTTGTTGATTATGTTGACGCTTCTCGTATCGTTGTTCGTGTAAACGAAAATGAAATGGTACCAGGTGAAGCAGGTATCGATATTTACAACCTGACTAAATACACGCGTTCTAACCAGAACACCTGTATTAACCAGCGTCCTACCTGTCATATCGGCGATCCGGTACAACGTGGTGATGTATTAGCCGACGGTCCATCAACAGACCTTGGTGAGCTGGCACTTGGCCAGAATATGCGTATCGCATTCATGCCTTGGAATGGCTACAACTTCGAGGATTCGATGTTGATTTCCGAGCGTGTAACGAAAGAAGACCGCTTCACCACTATCCACATTCAGGAATTAAGCTGTATTGCCCGTGATACTAAGCTGGGTAGCGAAGAAATCACTTCAGATATTCCAAATGTTGGTGAGTCTGCGCTTTCTAAGCTGGACGAATCTGGTGTTGTTTACATCGGTGCCGAAGTTAACGGTGGCGATATCCTGGTTGGTAAGGTTACGCCGAAAGGTGAAACGCAACTGACGCCGGAAGAAAAACTTCTACGTGCGATCTTCGGTGAGAAAGCCGCAGACGTTAAAGACAGCTCATTACGTGTACCGAACTCAGTTTCCGGTACGGTTATCGACGTACAAATCTTCACCCGCGATGGTGTAGAGAAAGACGCTCGTGCGCTGGAAATCGAAGAGATGCAACTTAAGCAGGTTAAGAAAGACCTTGGCGATGAGTTCAGCATTCTTGAAGATGGTATTTATGCCCGTGCTAAGAAGCTGTTACTGGCTTCAGGCATGAGCGAGTCTGATTTGACTTCTATGTCTCGTGACAAGTGGTTGACTCAGGTTCTTTCTGACGAAGCTCAGCAAACTGATCTTGAACAAATCGCCGAGCAGTACGATGCGATCAAAGAAGACTTCGATAAGAAGTTCGAAGCTAAGCGTCGTAAGATCACTCAAGGTGATGACCTACAACCGGGTGTCCTTAAGGTTGTTAAAGTTTATCTTGCGGTTAAACGTCAGCTACAACCAGGTGATAAAATGGCCGGTCGTCATGGTAACAAGGGTGTAATTTCATCCATTGTACCAGTTGAAGACATGCCTTATGACCAGAACGGTGAGCCGGTTGATATCGTACTTAACCCGCTGGGTGTACCATCGCGGATGAACATCGGTCAGATCCTTGAAACTCACTTAGGTATGGCTGCACGCGGTATCGGTGAAAAGATTGATCGTATGGTTAAAGCTCAGCAGGAAGTTGCGAAAATGCGCGAATTCCTGAAAGAAGTATACAGCGTTGGTGAATCTCGTCAGGATGTCGACTTAGACACTTTCTCTGATGATGAAATCATGCGTCTGGCAGATAACCTGCGTGCTGGTCTTCCGGTAGCGACACCGGCATTCGATGGTGCGGCAGAGAAAGAGATTAAAGAACTATTCCGCCTGGCAGATATGCCTGAAAGCGGTCAGTTCACCCTGATTGATGGCCGTACTGGTCGTGAATTTGAGCGACCTGTAACTGTTGGTTACATGTACATGCTGAAACTTAATCACTTGGTTGATGACAAGATGCACGCTCGTTCAACAGGTTCTTATTCACTGGTTACTCAACAGCCGCTGGGTGGTAAAGCTCAGTTTGGTGGTCAGCGTTTCGGTGAGATGGAAGTATGGGCACTGGAAGCATACGGTGCTGCCTACACCCTACAAGAAATGCTGACGGTGAAATCCGATGACGTCAATGGTCGTACTAAGATGTACAAAAACCTTGTTGATGGTGACCATCGTATGGAACCGGGCATGCCTGAATCGTTCAACGTATTATTGAAGGAAATCCGTTCGTTAGGTATCAACATCGAACTGGATCAGGAATAACCGGGCACTGAGTTAATCAGTAAAGTTACTACATGGAGAGGGGATACCCTCTCCCGATGTTAACTCCGACAGGAGACAGAGTGTGAAAGATTTACTTAAGTTTCTTAAGCAACAAAATCAAACAGAAGAATTCGATGGTATTCGAATTGGCCTGGCATCGCCAGATATGATCCGTTCATGGTCATACGGCGAAGTGAAAAAGCCTGAAACCATCAACTACCGTACCTTTAAGCCAGAACGCGATGGTCTGTTCTGTGCTCGTATCTTTGGCCCGGTAAAAGACTATGAGTGTTTGTGTGGTAAATACAAGCGCCTTAAGCACCGTGGTGTTATTTGTGAAAAGTGTGGCGTTGAAGTTACCCTGACTAAAGTTCGTCGTGACCGCATGGGGCATATTGAGCTGGCCAGTCCGGTTGCTCACATCTGGTTCTTAAAATCATTGCCATCGCGTATTGGTTTATTACTGGATATGACGTTACGTGATATCGAACGTGTCCTTTATTTCGAATCTTATGTTGTTACCGAAGCCGGTATGACAACGTTGGAGCGTGGCCAGATCCTTACTGAAGAAGAGTATCTGGATGCATTGGAAGAGCACGGTGATGAATTCGACGCAAAAATGGGTGCCGAAGCGGTATTGGCGTTGCTGAAAGAAATCGATCTGGAAGGCGAAATCGCGCAAATGCGCGAAGAGTTGCCGGAAACCGGTAGCGAAACCAAGCGTAAGAAAATCACCAAGCGTTTGAAATTAATGGAAGCATTTGCCCAGTCTGGTAACAAGCCAGAGTGGATGATTATGTCGGTACTACCGATCCTTCCACCAGATCTGCGTCCGCTTGTACCACTAGATGGTGGTCGTTTTGCAACATCTGATCTGAACGATTTATATCGCCGTGTCATCAACCGTAACAATCGTCTGAAGCGCCTTTTAGACCTGGTTGCTCCGGATATCATCGTCCGTAACGAAAAACGTATGCTACAGGAATCTGTTGATGCGTTATTAGATAACGGTCGTCGCGGTCGTGCGATCACAGGTTCTAACAAGCGTCCTCTGAAATCTCTTGCTGATATGATCAAGGGTAAGCAGGGTCGTTTCCGTCAGAACTTGCTTGGTAAGCGTGTTGACTACTCAGGTCGTTCTGTAATCACCGTTGGTCCAACGCTTCGTTTACACCAGTGTGGTCTTCCTAAGAAGATGGCGCTGGAGTTATTTAAACCATTTATCTACGGTAAGCTGGAAGCCCGTGGCCTGGCTACAACCATTAAAGCCGCTAAGAAATTAGTTGAGCGCGAAGGTGGTGAAGTTTGGGACGTTCTTGATGAAGTTATCCGTGAGCACCCGGTTATGCTTAACCGTGCACCAACACTTCATAGATTGGGTATCCAGGCATTCGAACCGGTACTGATCGAAGGTAAAGCCATTCACTTGCACCCGCTGGTATGTGCGGCGTATAACGCTGACTTCGATGGTGACCAAATGGCGGTACACGTACCATTAACGCTGGAAGCTCAGTTAGAAGCTCGTGCGCTAATGATGTCTACCAACAACGTACTGTCTCCGGCGAATGGTGATCCAATTATCGTACCTTCACAGGACGTTGTATTAGGTCTTTATTACCTGACTCGTGACTGCGTAAACGGTAAAGGTGAAGGCATGGTTTTCGCTTCTCCAAAAGAAGCCGAAAAAGCCTATCGTACCGAGTCTGCAGAATTGCATGCCCGCGTTAAGATCCGCATCACCGAACACAAAAAAGATGCGGACGGCAATCTGGTACCGGAAACCAACCTGATTGATACCACAGTCGGCCGTGCTTTGTTATGGATGGTGTGTCCAGACGGCATGCCGTTTGAGATTATCAACCAGACACTTGGTAAAAAGCAGATCTCAAATCTTATCAACCATGCGTATCGTAACCTTGGCCTGAAAGAAACGGTTATTTTTGCTGACCACATTATGTACACAGGTTTCCATTATGCGATGGTTGCCGGTGCATCGGTTGGTATTGACGATATGGTTATTCCAGATGAGAAGTACACCATCATCGACGCTGCGGAAGAAGAAGTTAAAGAGATTCAGCAACAGTTCGAATCAGGTCTTGTAACCGCGGGTGAGAAATACAACAAAGTTATCGATATCTGGTCGTCTGCGAACGAAAAAGTTTCCAAGGCGATGATGGAAAACCTATCGAAAGATACGGTTGTTAACCGTGACGGCGAGATGGAAGAACAGGATTCTTTCAACTCGATCTTTATGATGGCCGACTCCGGTGCTCGTGGTAGTGCCGCACAGATTCGTCAGCTGGCTGGTATGCGTGGTCTGATGGCTAAGCCAGATGGCTCCATCATCGAAACGCCGATCACCGCGAACTTCCGTGAAGGTCTGAACGTACTTCAGTACTTCATCTCGACTCACGGTGCTCGTAAAGGTTTGGCCGATACCGCACTGAAAACAGCGAACTCAGGTTATCTGACTCGTCGTCTGGTCGACGTTGCCCAGGATTTGGTTGTTACCGAACATGACTGTGGTACCGACAAAGGCCTATTGATGACACCTCTGATTGAAGGTGGTGACGTTGTTGAGCCATTGCGCGAGCGCGTATTGGGCCGTGTGGTTGCTCAGGATGTACTAATCCCTGGTGGCGAAGAGGTATTGTTTGAGCGTAATACGCTACTTGACGAGCAAAAGTGTGATGTTCTTGAAGAACATTCTGTCGACCAGGTATGGGTTCGTTCAATCATTACCTGTGAAACAGACTTTGGTATCTGTGCCCAGTGTTACGGTCGTGACCTTGCCCGTGGTCACCTGATCAATGAAGGTGAAGCAGTTGGTGTTGTTGCCGCTCAGTCTATCGGTGAGCCTGGTACACAGCTAACCATGCGTACCTTCCACATTGGTGGTGCGGCATCACGTGCGTCTGCAGAAAACAGTGTCCAGGTGAAAAACACCGGTACCCTGAAGTTGCAAAGTGCTAAGTTTGTTAACAACTCAGAAGGCAAGCTGGTTATTACCTCTCGCTCTTCAGAGTTAACGGTTATCGATGAATTAGGTCGTGAGAAAGAGCGTTATAAGGTTCCTTACGGTGCAATCCTGAGTAAAGCTGACGGTGAAGCCATTGAAGCCGGCGAAACCATCGCCAACTGGGATCCGCATACTCACCCAATCATCACTGAGGTAGCTGGTAAGATTAAATTCGTTGATTTAATCGAATCTGTGACCATGACACGTCAAACCGACGAGTTAACCGGTTTGTCCAGCATCGTTATCACTGATGCGGCTCAACGCAGCTCAGCGGGTAAAGAAATGCGCCCAATGGTTAAGCTGGTTGATGCCAAAGGTAACGACGTAATGATTGCAGGTACCGATATTCCTGCACAATACTTCTTGCCAGGTAATGCGATTGTTAACCTGGAAGATGGTGCAGAGGTTAGCATTGGTGATGCCCTGGCTCGTATTCCTCAGGAAAGCTCGAAGACTCGTGATATTACCGGTGGTCTGCCACGTGTTGCTGACCTGTTCGAAGCTCGTAAGCCGAAAGAGCCTGCGATCCTTGCCGAAGTGACCGGTGTCATTGGATTTGGTAAAGAAACCAAGGGCAAGCGTCGCCTGCTAATCACTCAGCCGAGCGGTGAAGTTTACGAAGAAATGATTCCTAAATGGCGTCAGCTGAACGTGTTCGAAGGTGAACAGGTCATCAAAGGTGAAGTTATCGCCGATGGTCCAGAGTCTCCGCACGATATCCTGCGTCTGCGTGGTGTTGAGCATGTTGCTAATTACATCGTTAACGAAGTCCAGGACGTTTATCGACTGCAAGGTGTTAAGATTAACGATAAGCACATCGAAGTTATCGTACGTCAGATGCTGCGTAAGTGTGAAATCATGGATGCCGGTGATAGTGAATTCCTGGTTGGTGAGCAGGTGGAAGTATCTAACGTCCGCGTTGCTAACCGCGATTTGGAAGCGCAAGGTAAGCAACCGGCTCAATATCAGATTCTGATGCTGGGTATCACCAAAGCGTCGCTTGCGACTGAGTCATTTATCTCAGCAGCATCGTTCCAGGAAACTACCCGAGTTCTTACCGAAGCTGCCGTTGCTGGTAAGAAAGACGGTCTGCGTGGTCTGAAAGAGAACGTTATTGTTGGTCGTCTGATCCCGGCTGGTACCGGTTATGCCTATCACAAAGAGCGTCAGAACAAGCGTGGAGCTGATCAGGTTGAAGAGCCGACCGTATCGGCAATGGAAGCTGAACAGGCATTAACCGATGCACTTAACGCCGATCTTTCTGGTGACATGCCAGAAGGTATGGGTGAAGAGTAAGCTAAATTGTTAAAAAGATCGCAGAGATCGCCTCTGTGACTTGACAGGTTAAAGCTTGACCTATAGAATTCCGCGACCCTATGTTTAGGGTCGCGGTTTTTCACGTTTATAAGCGTGCATCATTAGCAGAAAATAACTGCGGATATGCACATGTTTTAACTAATCAGGAGCCCATTAATGGCAACTATTAACCAATTGGTACGTAAACCACGTGTCAAGCAGGTAACAAAAAGTAACGTTCCAGCGTTACAAGCTTGCCCGCAGCGTCGTGGCGTATGTACTCGCGTATATACAACTACGCCTAAAAAACCAAACTCAGCACTACGTAAAGTTGCTCGTGTACGTTTAACTAACGGCTACGAAGTTACTTCTTACATCGGTGGTGAAGGTCACAACTTACAAGAGCACAGCGTTATCCTAATTCGCGGTGGTCGTGTTAAAGATCTACCTGGTGTGCGTTATCACACCGTTCGTGGTGCACTGGATTGTTCTGGTGTAAACGACAGACGACAAGGCCGTTCTAAGTACGGTGCTAAGCGCCCTAAATCTTAACGGAACTCCGTCAAGTAAGGCCAAACATTTAGAAACAACAATTGTTTTGGGAAATTCCTGAAATATTATCGGAGTATTGAAAAATGCCAAGAAGACGTGTTGTAGGTCAGCGTAAAATTCTACCTGATCCTAAGTTCAAATCTGAACTACTTGCAAAATTCATCAACATCCTAATGGTTGATGGTAAAAAATCTACAGCTGAAAAAATCGTATACGGTGCATTAGACATCTTAGCTGAGAAACAATCTGACAAAGAACACCTAGAGCTATTCGAAACTGCGCTAGAGAACATCCGCCCACAAGTGGAAGTTAAATCTCGCCGCGTTGGTGGTTCTACTTATCAGGTTCCAGTTGAAGTTCGTCCGGTACGTCGTAACGCACTAGCTATGCGCTGGTTAGTTGAAGCTGCTCGTAAACGTGGTGAAAAATCAATGGCTCAGCGCCTGGCAAACGAAATGCTGGATGCGTCTGACAACAAAGGTTCTGCGGTTAAGAAACGTGAAGACGTTCACCGTATGGCTGAAGCGAACAAAGCGTTCGCACATTACCGCTGGTAATAACTTTAGGGTAGTCACCTTTGTGGCTACCCTTTTCTGCAATCTAAGGTATCAAACCTTGGGAAGAGGATACTATTGTGGCTCGTACAACTCCTATTGAGCGCTACCGTAACATCGGAATTTGTGCGCACGTAGATGCTGGTAAAACCACAACCACTGAACGTGTACTTTTTTATACCGGTTTATCTCATAAAATCGGCGAAGTACATGACGGTGCCGCGACCATGGACTGGATGGAGCAGGAACAGGAACGTGGTATCACAATCACTTCCGCTGCGACGACATGTTTTTGGAAGGGCATGGAAGGTCAGTTTCCAGACCACCGAATCAATATCATCGATACTCCTGGCCACGTTGACTTTACCATTGAGGTAGAGCGTTCATTGCGTGTGCTCGATGGTGCCGTACTCGTATTATGCGCATCTTCCGGAGTGCAACCGCAAACGGAAACCGTTTGGCGGCAGATGGAAAAATATTCCGTTCCACGTATGGTCTTCGTCAATAAGATGGACCGTGCAGGAGCAAACTTTTTAAACGTCGTTGAACAGATGAAAGATCGTCTCGGTGCAAACCCGGTACCCATGCAATTAGCTATTGGTGCGGAAGAGAATTTCACCGGTGTCGTCGATCTGATCAAAATGAAGGCCATTAACTGGAACGAAGCGGACCAGGGCATGACTTTCAACTATGAAGAGATCCCAGCAGATATGCAGGATCTTGCCGAAGAATGGCGCGAACACTTAGTGGAATCTGCGGCTGAGGCAAGCGACGAATTAATGGATAAATACCTGGAAGAAGGCGATTTATCCGAAGATGAAATCAAAGCAGGTTTACGCGCCCGTACGCTGAACAATGAAATCATTCTTTGTACCTGTGGTTCAGCCTTTAAAAACAAAGGTGTTCAGGCGGTATTGGATGGTGTCATTGAATACATGCCATCACCGACTGAAGTTGAAGCCATCAAGGGTATCAACGACGACAAAGATGAAACCGAAGGCACCCGTGAGGCCGACGACAATGCGCCGTTTGCATCGCTGGCATTTAAAATCGCGACCGACCCGTTTGTTGGTACATTGACGTTCATTCGCGTCTACAGTGGTGTGGTGAATTCTGGCGACGCGGTTTATAACCCGGTTAAAGCGAAAAAAGAGCGTATTGGTCGTATCGTGCAGATGCACTCCAATAACCGCGAAGAGATCAAAGAAGTTCGCGCCGGTGATATTGCCGCCTTAATCGGTTTGAAAGACGTTACAACGGGTGACACATTGTGTGATCCAAATCACGTGATTACCCTGGAGCGCATGGAATTCCCAGAGCCGGTAATTTCGGTGGCGGTTGAGCCAAAAACTAAAGCTGACCAGGAAAAAATGGGTATTGCTTTAGGTAAATTGGCCGCTGAAGATCCATCGTTCCGCGTCGAGACCGATGAAGAGACCGGACAAACCATTATCTCCGGTATGGGTGAATTACACCTTGATATTATCGTTGATCGAATGAAGCGTGAGTTTAAAGTCGATTGTAATGTCGGTAAGCCTCAGGTTAGCTATCGTGAAACGATTCGTAAATCCGTTGAAGTTGAAGGCAAATTTGTGCGTCAATCAGGCGGTCGAGGCCAGTTTGGTCATGTATGGCTGAAAATGGAGCCCCTTGAAGAAGGAGCAGGTTTCCAGTTTGAAAGCGAAATCGTTGGTGGCGTTGTACCAAGAGAGTACTGGGCTGCTGTCGAGAAAGGCTGTCAGGAACAGATGAACAACGGTGTGTTGGCTGGTTTCCCAATGTTGGATATCAAAGTCACCTTGTTCGATGGTTCTTACCATGACGTCGACTCGAACGAAATGGCGTTTAAAGTGGCCGCTTCCATGGGCTTTAAACAGGGTGCATTAGATGCAAACCCTGTGTTACTTGAGCCAATGATGCAAGTGGAAGTAACCACGCCAGAAGAAAATATGGGTGATGTTGTCGGCGACTTAAACCGTCGTCGTGGCATGATCGAGGGAATGGATGAAGGCCCAGCCGGCATGAAGCTGGTAAATGCATTGGTTCCGCTGGCTGAAATGTTCGGCTATGCAACCGACTTAAGAAGTGCCACTCAAGGTCGCGCTTCTTATTCCATGGAGTTCAAACAATATAATGAGGCTCCAAAAACTGTTGCAGATGCAATATGTCAGGCTCGTGTGGGCTAGGATTTCTGATAAGGGATTTACCCTTTATCTTTAATAACTTTAAGGTATAGCAAAATGGCTAAAGCAAAATTTGAACGTTCCAAACCGCACGTTAACGTAGGTACAATCGGCC
>NZ_SWDB01000044.1 GCF_005116735.1 Thalassotalea mangrovi
AGTTCGTGGCTTCAAAACCCTTCCTGGTTAGTCGTTGACTTGTGCCGTGGAAGTGGATGCGCATTTTAGGGATTTTCCTGGCGCCGTCAACACCCAAATCAACAAAAAACACAAAAAACCGATCGTTCGTTTAATTATCGTACAAGACTAACAATTAGTTAACTTAGTCTTGCAAAAACTTTACAACCTGCGCCAAAGATTCAACCCGTACCGCATTAAAATCAGCGTCAATCGGGTACTGACCAGACAATAATATGCGAGTTGAAACGTTAGCAGCCTGTGCCGCTTCCATATCCGAGGATTTATCACCAAGGAAAATGCTCTGTGATAAATCGATATTATGACGTTTTGCCGCATCAACAATCATCCCGGGTCCCGGCTTTCGACATTGGCAATCCTGAAGGTATGGCGGTTTAGCGTTGGTGGGATGGTGTGGACAATAGAAAACATCATTAATGGTGATTTGCTGTTCAGAAAATTTACCTTTCATCCATTCGGTTAATACCTGGAAGTCCTGCTCAGTATATTTACCACGGCCAATGCCTGACTGATTGGTGATGACGATAAGCAGATAGCCCTTTTGTTGTGCTGCATAACACAGCTCAAAAATACCCGGATTAAAATCGAATGATTCAATTTTTGAAACGTAGCCGTGGTCAATATTGATAATACCGTCCCGGTCTAAAAATAATGCTTTGGACATGAATAAATTTCTGCTGAATGATTAAAGGCAAAAGAAAAGCTGACAGCCCGTAAAAACCTGCACTATATCATAAGCCCTGTTTAAAGGAGACATGTGCGGTAATACGGGCATGGGCAGTGGAAAATCTCTGGATTACATGGCTAGGCCGCCATCAATTTCAACAACCCGGCCGGTAAAAAATTCGTTTTCGAAGATATATCGCGCGGTGTGAGCGATTTCTTCAGCATGGCCAAGACGGCCAACCGGCTTCATTTTTTCCAGGCGTTCACGCATTTCTGGCTTCATCGCATCGGTCATCGCCGTTTTAATGACTCCTGGAGCGATTGCACCAACGCGAATTCCGTGACGACCCAATTCACGCGCCCAGGTCACTGTCATCGCAACGACACCGGCTTTCGATGCAGAATAGTTGGTTTGTCCCATATTTCCCTGACGGGCAATAGAAGACATATTTATGATAACGCCCTTACGCTTGTGCTTTATCATTTGCACCGATGCTTCACGGCCACATAAGAACACGCCGGTCAGGTTAACATCAATTACCGACTGGAATTGTTCTAATGACATTTTTGCAGTCACTTCGCCATCTTTGGCTTTTACAAACATGCCATCGCGCAGGATACCCGCATTATTGACCAGGCCATCAATACCACCAAAATCGGTGGCGATTTTTGCAAAGGTAGTTTCCACATCCGCTTCATCAGTCACGTTAGCGCCGTAAGCCTTAACATCTGTCCCCATACCCTTAAGTTCTGAGACAATGCCACTCAACGCATCTTCTGACATATCGATTAACGCGAGGCGCGCACCATGCTTAGCAAAATCTTTTGCCATGGCGCCGCCAAGACCACCGGCGGCACCGGTGATCACGATTACTTTTTCCGATAGATTCATTTATCTTCCTTTTCATACATCTTAAAAATACTGGAAAAATCCAGTGTGCCATTGCCCTGGTTGGCATGCAGGGAGAATAAATTACGCGACAGTGCTCCCATTGGAGTTGTCGACTGGCTCTGCACTGCACAATCCATGGCAAGGCCTAAATCTTTTGCCATCAGGTCGACCATAAAACCGCCTTGATAGTCATTTGCCGCAGGAACGCTTTCCATCACTCCAGGGCAAGGATTGTATAATTCTAAGGTCCAGTTACGGCCTGAGCTTTTCAGCATAATTTCTGAAAGCACTTTAGGGTCCAGATCATTATTGATCCCTAATTGCAAGGCTTCAGCCGTTCCCGCCATCAAGATAGAAAGCAGCATATTATTGCATACTTTAGCGACCTGTCCGGCGCCGTGACCACCGGCATGAAAGATATTTTTACCCATGGCTTCCAGTACTGGTTGGGCACGATTAAATTCGTTGTCACTGCCACCCACCATAAAACTTAACGTCCCGGCAGCGGCACCAGCAACGCCTCCGGATACCGGCGCATCAACAAAGTCTATGCCCTTTTCTTTTAATGCGGTCGCTACTTTTACTGCAGTGGCCTTATCGATGGTTGACGAATCAATAACAAGCGTCCCAGGTTTCATGGTGTGAATCATGCCTTGTTCCGACAGATAACACAGCTCAACATGCTTGCCGGCCGGCAACATGCTGATCACAATGTCGGCACCGGAAGCGCATTCTGCAGCACTCGCTGAAGATGTTGCCCCTTGCTCTACTAACTCATTTATCGCCTCGGTGCTCAGATCAAACACACGTACCTGATGCCCTGCTTTAATTAAATTGGCCGCCATGGGTCCGCCCATGTTGCCTAATCCGATAAATGCAATCGCCGTCATCTTATTTCCTCTTTCTTATTACCATTTTATTATCTGGGTTAAAAAACTTACTGGCCAACCGCTATAGGACGCAATCCTAATTCAGCCAGCGGATGATTCGAAGCTTGCCATTTGCATTCAAAAAACCAGTCAAGAACTTGCGGATCAACCTCATCAATTGTGGCAAATTTCCACTTTGGTTGGTTATCTTTCTCAATCAACAAGGCTCTGACTCCTTCCTGGAACTCACCATATTCAGCGCATTTGCTTGCTAGGCTTAATTCGAAGCGAAAGCAATCAGATAATGACAATGGTTTACTGGTCTGCAATTGCCGATAGATAATGTGTGCACTTAGCGGACTACCATGCTGCAGCGTCTTTTGCGCACGTTGCAACCATTTATCATCAGAGTCTATCGTTGTAATGGCATCAACAATCTCAGATAAACTACTGCCACTTGTCAGGCTTTCAATAAGTTGCTGATGCTTCACCAGGTTAGATTTCGGTAATGAGGATTTCACCTCGGCACCTAAGCTGGATAAGACTTTGGTCAATTTTTCATGGTTCAGGGAAATTGTGTCGCCCCAGTGCACTTCAATTAACTGGTCTAGTAAGACTTGCTTTCGCTCATTGGTCAAAAAGTGATCAGCCAGATTCACATGCAATGCGTCTGCGGCATTGACGCTGGCACCGGTTAAACCAAGAAATAAGCCACAACCTTTCGGCATCCGATTCAAAAAGTAGCTGCCGCCTACATCCGGGAATAAACCAATGGTTATTTCCGGCATAGCGATGCGGGAAGTTTCAGTGACGATACGGTGACTCGCTCCAGCCATCAATCCAAGGCCACCGCCCATTACGATTCCTGATCCCCATACCAGCAACGGTTTATTGTAGGCATGGATCAGATAATCCAGCTTATATTCATCACAAAAATACTGAGACGCCGACTGCGCGCCCTGGGTGTCGTTTTGCATGCCTTTATACAGATGAACAATATCACCACCGGCACAAAACGCCTTTTCGCCACTGCCTTGTACCAATACCATGGCAATGTCAGGGTTATCCTGCCACTGGCGTAGTTTTGGCAGCAACGCATGAACCATATCGTGACTTAACGCGTTCAGGGATTTCGGCGAGTTAAGTGTGGCAACGCCAATTTTTTTGCCATGAATTGCAGTTAATTCATCAAACAAAACGACTTCGCTCATAAAATTTCTCCTGCTCCCTCGGTAAGAATTCGACGAGATACGATCAGTCGCATAATTTCATTGGTACCTTCGAGAATTTGATGGACGCGCACATCGCGGAAATGTCGTTCTAACGGGTATTCTTTGATATAACCGTAACCGCCATGAATTTGCAGTGCAGCATCACATACCGCAAATCCAACATCGGTAGCAAACTGTTTTGCCATGGCACAATAAGCGGTTTTTTCCGGATCGTTATTATCCAGCTTAAATGCGGCCAGACGAACCATTTGTCGGGCGGCAACTAGCTGTGTCGCCATATCCGCCAGTTTAAACTGTAGCCCCTGGAATGACGCAATGGTTTTGCCAAATTGCTTACGCTCCTTCATGTAAGCGGTAGCCGTAGTTAAGGCCTGTTGTGCGGTACCAATTGAACAGCTTGCAATATTAATGCGACCGCCATCAAGACCTTTCATCGCAATCGCAAACCCCTCGCCTTCTTCGCCAAGTAGGTTGGCAACCGGAATGCGGACATCTTCAAAAGTAATCAGGCGCGTTGGCTGCGCATTCCAACCAAGCTTTTCTTCCGCTTTTCCGTAAATCACGCCCGGGCTGTCGGCCGGGATCACAACCGCAGAGATCCCTTTCGCACCTTCACAACCGGTACGCACCATCGCGACTAAAACATCCGTTTCGCCGGCACCGGAGATAAACATCTTCGAACCATTGATCACGTACTCATCACCGTCTCTTCTGGCACTGGTGGTCAGCGATGCTGCATCGGAGCCTGCGCCAGGCTCAGTCAAACAATAAGATGCCAGAAGCTTGCCTGACACCAGGCCTTCACACCAGCGCTCGCAAACACTATCTGTGCCCCAGGTGGCGATCATCCAGGTTGCCATGTTATGAATGGTTATCATTGCCGTGGTGGCGGTACAGCCCATGGACAGCTGTTCAAAGATAATGGCCGAATCGAGTCGACTTAACCCCATTCCGCCTTTATGCTCCGGCGTGTAGAGTCCGCAGAACCCTAATTCGCCAGCCTGTTGAATCACCTGTTTTGGAAATATATGTTCTGCATCCCACGTCGCCGCGTGAGGCGCTAACTCAGCCATCGCAAATTGCTTTGCCATATCGGCGAACATTTGCTGTTCTTCGGATAAATTAAAATTCATCTTGTCTTCTTCCCCAAATCAATTCGGCCTGTTTTCACTTTTCTTTTTTATGGCCGAAAAAAAAGCCGCAGGACGCGGCTGGTTTTCGTTAAATCTTAAAGCATTTCGATAGCGACGGCCGTTGCCTCGCCACCACCAATACAAAGACTTGCCAGGCCTTTCTTAAGACCTTTATTTTTCAATGCGTGGATCAGTGTTACCAGAATACGAGCGCCACTGGCACCAATCGGGTGACCTAAAGCACAGGCACCGCCATTGATGTTCACTTTGTTATGGTCAAGCTGCAATTCATCGATTGCCAGCATCGTAACCATGGCAAACGCTTCATTGATTTCAAATAAATCAACATCGGCAACTGACCAGTTGATCTGTTCCAATAATTTTTTGATAGCGCCAACCGGAGCAGCGGTGAAGGTCTCAGGTGATTGCGCATGCGAACTATGTCCTACAACCCGGCACAATGGTGTCAGGCCACGCGCGTTAGCTTCACTTTCGGTCATTAATACCAGAGCGGCTGCACCATCAGAGATAGAGCTTGAGTTGGCCGCGGTAACCGTCCCATCTTTCTTAAATGCCGGACGCAGCGACGGAATCTTTTCCGGACGGGCATTGCCGGGTTGTTCGTCAATCTCTACTGTCACATCGCCACGACGGGTACTGAAGGTTACCGGCGTAATTTCATCACTGAAGGCGCCTGAGTCTATGGCATCGTTAGCACGCTTTAATGATTCCAGGGCGAACGCGTCCATCTGTTCACGACTGAATTTTTTCTCATCTGCCGTATCCTGGGCAAAACAGCCCATTGCCTTACCGTCGTAAGCATTTTCCAGACCGTCATACATCATATGGTCCAAGGTTTGAGCATGGCCCATACGCATGCCCTGACGTGCTTTTGGAAGCAAGTATGGTGCATTAGACATGCTTTCCATGCCGCCGGCTACAACGACTTTGTTGTAACCCAGACGTAACGTATCAACCCCTTGCATCACTGCCTTCATTCCGGAACCACACACTTTTGATACTGTGGTACACGGTGTCGACATATCAACATCAGCGTATAAAGCCGCCTGGCGTGCCGGTGCCTGTTTCATCCCGGCAGTCAGTACGCAGCCCATCAGTATTTCATCAACCTGGTCACTGGCCACGTTTGCACGACCGAGTGCGGCCCGGATTGCCGCAGCACCAAGTTTAACCGCAGGTTCGGAACTCAGGCTGCCCATAAAGCCTCCCATTGGGGTGCGGGCGGCGGCGACAATTACAATAGATTTGTTGCTAGACATAATGCTTCCATTTTCATTTTTGTATCTGAAATCAAGATTAACGCAATTTCCAAGTTTACGCCAAGGTAAACTTTTTAGTTCGCTAAACGAAAGCGTAACTAATTATTGCCAGAGCTAAACATAATGCAAAAGACCTCGCAATTCACATAGTGCTATAGGCCTAGAAAGGGATTGAGGCGAAGATTTGTCCGATTTTGTTTACAATAATCTGGGTTCTGAAATGTCATGACTAACAAAACACCTTTACCTTTACGTAAACTTCACCTAAGTTAGAAAAAAACCATTATTCGACAATTCTCCATGAATGATATCAACAATCATCAAGTAACCTTCAGTATCAGCGATCTCGCGAAAGAGTTTGATGTAACGACGCGCAGCATTCGATTTTACGAAGACCAGGGCTTGCTAAGCCCGGAGCGTCGCGGTCAGACACGCATCTACAATCGTCGTGACCGAGTGCGCCTGAAACTGATATTGCGGGGTAAGCGTCTCGGTTTTTCATTGGCTGAAACGGGACGTTTATTCAATCTATATGACACCGATAAAACCAGTACCAGTCAACTTGACACCATCATGGAGCTTATCAGCGAAAAAAAATCCGCCCTGCATCAACAGCTGGATGACATTAAAGTCGTGCTGATGGAATTGTCCACCCTCGAACAACGCTGTAAACAGGCTCGCCAGGATCTAACAGAGAAAGCCAGCGCAAGCACAACAGCAAACTTAACTAAATAAGGAAACACTATGATCTCCCGTTTTTCTTCACTGAACTTTAATCTTGGCGAAACCGTGGAAATGATCCGCGATCAGGTAAATGCATTTGCCCGCGACGAAATTGCACCACGAGCGGAGCAAATCGATATTGATAATGAGTTTCCAAATGATTTATGGCGCAAATTCGGCGACATGGGCTTACTGGGCATGACCGTTGATGAGCAGTACGGCGGCAGCGGCCTGGGTTACGTTGAACACGTAGTGGCGATGGAAGAAATCAGCCGAGCTTCGGCGTCGGTAGGCCTGAGCTACGGTGCTCACTCGAATTTATGTCTGAACCAAATCAACCGTAATGGTACCCACGAGCAGAAGATGAAGTATCTGCCAAAGCTTTGTTCAGGTGAACACATTGGCGCTCTTGCAATGAGCGAACCCAACGCCGGTTCTGATGTTGTCAGCATGAAGATTCGTGCCGAAAAGAAAGGCGACAAGTACGTTTTAAATGGCAATAAAATGTGGATCACCAATGGTCCTGACGCTCACACCTACATTATCTATGCTAAAACCGATATCCATGCAGGTTCGAAAGGTATCACGGCATTTATTGTAGAGCGCGATTATCCAGGCTTTAGTCGTCATCAAAAACTCGACAAATTAGGGATGCGTGGTTCCAATACCTGTGAACTGGTATTTGAAGATTGCGAAGTACCAGAAGAAAACATTCTTGGCGAATTGAATAAAGGCGTCGCGGTATTAATGAGCGGCTTAGATTATGAGCGCGTTGTCCTATCAGCTGGACCTTTAGGCATTATGTCAGCTTGTATGGATAATGTGGTCCCTTACATCCATGATCGTAAACAGTTTGGTCAGTCGATCGGTGAATTCCAGCTTATCCAGGGCAAAGTCGCGGATATGTATACCCAAATGAATGCGGCAAGAGCCTACGTCTATATGGTGGCACAAGCCTGTGATCGCGGTGAAACCACACGTAAAGATGCCGCAGGTGCGATCCTGTACGCCGCAGAACTGGCGACAAAAATGTCCCTTGATGCGATACAAATCCTCGGCGGTAATGGTTACATCAATGAATTCCCAACCGGTCGTTTACTTCGTGACGCGAAACTTTATGAAATTGGCGCCGGAACATCAGAAATTCGTCGCATGCTGATTGGCCGTGAATTATTTAACGAGTCCAAGTAATAAGTCGATTAACGAACTAATTAGCAAGGAATTATCGTGGCCAAATTAACCAGTAAAATAAATACTCGCAGCGAAGAGTTTGCTGCCAACGCCGCTCACATGCAAACGCAGGTCGATGATTTAAGAGAGACCCTGGCGCAAATTAAACAAGGTGGTGGTGAAAAATATCAACAGCGCCATTTATCCCGCGGTAAATTGCTGCCAAGGGACCGGGTTTATCAGTTACTTGACCCAGGATCACCTTTTCTGGAGCTGTCGCAGTTGGCGGCCTATGAGGTATACGACGATTATGTGCCGGCTGCCGGAATTATTACCGGTATTGGTCGCGTCAATGGCCTGGAATGTATGATCATCGCCAACGATGCCACAGTCAAAGGCGGAACATACTACCCGTTGACCGTAAAGAAACATCTGCGTGCCCAAACCATCGCCGAAGAAAACAACCTACCCTGTATCTATCTGGTGGACTCAGGTGGTGCGAACCTGCCTAATCAGGATGAAGTATTCCCGGATAAAGAACACTTTGGACGCATCTTTTTCAACCAGGCCAATATGTCTGCGAAAAACATTCCGCAAATCGCTGCGGTGATGGGCTCCTGTACAGCCGGTGGTGCTTATGTACCGGCGATGGCGGACGAATCCATTATTGTCAAAGAGCAAGGTACAATCTTTCTGGCAGGGCCGCCGCTGGTCAAAGCCGCAACTGGCGAGGTGGTATCGGCAGAGGAACTGGGTGGTGCCGATGTGCACTGTCGAACCTCTGGTGTCGCCGATCACTATGCGCAAAATGATCAGCATGCGCTGCAATTAGTGCGACAGGCGGTTGGTAACTTAAACCGGAAAAAACCGGCACAGCTTGATATCCGTTCGCCACAAGAACCGCTATATGACCGTAGCGACATTTATGGAGTGATACCAAAAGACTCAAGACAGCCATATGATGTGCGGGAAGTTATTGCTCGTGTCGTTGACGGCAGTGAATTCGATGAATTTAAAGCCCTGTATGGCACCACCCTGGTTTGTGGCTTTGCCCGCATCCACGGATACCCGGTTGGCATCGTCGCCAATAACGGCATTCTATTCGGCGAATCGGCACAAAAAGGTGCGCACTTTATTGAGCTTTGCGCGCAACGCAAAATACCGTTGGTATTTTTACAGAACATCACCGGCTTTATGGTCGGCAAACAATATGAGTCTGGCGGTATCGCCAAGCATGGCGCGAAAATGGTAACCGCGGTTGCCTGTGCCCAGGTACCGAAATTTACGGTACTAATCGGTGGTAGTTTTGGTGCGGGTAATTATGGTATGTGCGGTCGCGCGTATGACCCGCGCTTTATGTTTATGTGGCCAAATGCCCGTATTTCGGTGATGGGTGGCGAGCAGGCAGCTGGTGTACTGGCGCAGGTTAAACGTGACCAGAAACAAAAACGTGAGGAAGCGTGGAGCGAACAGGAAGAGCAGGCCTTCAAACAACCGATTATTGACGAATATGAAAAACAGGGACACCCCTATTATGCCTCAGCCCGCTTATGGGATGATGGCGTAATCGACCCTGCCGATACCCGCCAGGTTCTTGGCCTTGCGTTATCCACCGCATTAAATGCCGAGATTAAAGAAACTCGCTTCGGCATCTTCCGCATGTAATTAACTGGGAGTAAGTTAGATGACAATTAACAGTTCCAGTCCATTACTGGAAATTAGCTATCCACAAAACCGGGTAATTGAGGTCAGTCTCAATAACCCGGATAAATTCAATGCGTTTGACGATTCTCTGATCGCAGCGATGACCGATGTCTTTGAGCAAGTTGCCAATAACCTTGATATTCGGGTGTTGGTACTTTCAGCCCAGGGAAAACATTTTTCAGCCGGCGCCGACCTGGCCTGGATGCAGCGCATGGCGGACTATACGCTGGAACAAAACCAGCAAGACGCCATGGCTCTGGCAAATATGCTCTATAAGCTGAATCACCTGCCGCAGGCAACCATTGCCAAAGTTCAGGGGGCCGCTTTTGGTGGTGCCGTGGGCCTGGTCAGTTGCTGTGACATGGCGATCGCCACCGACAACGCCAGCTTTTGTCTTTCAGAAGTTAAGCTTGGCCTGATCCCGGCCACCATCAGTCCTTATGTCATGCAAGCCATGGGGGCGCGAGCCAGTCGCCGATATTTTCAGACTGCAGAGCGATTCAAGGCTGAAACGGCTTTAAAACTTGGCCTGGTAGATGACGTGGTACCTCAGGACTCGCTAAGTGAGACAGTCAGCAATCGTTGTGACTTGATCTTAAGTAATGGCCCGCACGCAGTTCGCAAAGCAAAAGCCCTGGTGCTGGATTTTCAGCATCAGGCAGTCGATCACAAAATGTTGTTACAGACCAGCGAACGTATCGCCGAAGTTCGGGTCAGCGACGAAGGCCAGGAAGGTCTGCAGGCATTTTTCAATAAGCGACCGGCCAGTTGGTTAAGCGATAAGGAATAATTATGTTTAGTAAAATACTGATCGCCAACCGCGGCGAAATTGCGTGTCGGGTGATTGAGACTGCCCGGCGCATGGGCATAAAAACCGTAGCGGTTTACTCGGATGCAGACCGACAGGCTATGCATGTCACCCTTGCCGATGAAGCCGTCTACATTGGCGCTGCTCCAGCCAAGGACAGCTATCTGCAAGCACAAAAAGTTATTGATGCGGCAATAAAAACCAACGCCCAGGCGATTCATCCAGGTTATGGATTTTTATCTGAGAACGCGGAATTTTGCCGACTGTGCCAGGCAAATGATATTACCTTTATTGGTCCACCGGTGGCGGCCATCGAAGCGATGGGTTCTAAATCGGCGGCCAAAGCCATCATGGAAAAGGCCAATGTTCCCCTGGTTCCAGGCTACCATGGTGAAGACCAGTCAGAAGCTCTGATCAAACAACATGCTGATGCCATGGGCTATCCGGTATTGCTGAAAGCAGCTGCGGGTGGCGGCGGCAAAGGAATGCGCCAGGTGTGGAGCGAAGCAGAGTTTTCATCGGCGTTAGCAGCGGCTAAGCGTGAGTCAATGGCAGCCTTTAATGACGATGTGATGCTGGTAGAGAAATATCTGACTCAGCCACGCCACGTCGAAATCCAGGTATTTTGTGACAACTTTGATAATGCCGTCTATCTGTTCGAGCGCGATTGTTCGGTGCAACGACGTCATCAAAAGGTCATCGAAGAAGCGCCAGCACCAGGCTTAAGCGATGAGGTTCGCGAAAAAATGGGACATGCGGCGATCGCTGCTGCCAAAGCCATCGGTTATCGCGGCGCTGGTACGGTTGAATTCCTGTATGAAAATGACGGCTCTTTCTATTTCATGGAAATGAATACCCGTTTGCAGGTAGAGCATCCGGTTACGGAAATGATCACTGGCCAGGATTTAGTTGAATGGCAACTTCGCGTTGCTGCCGGCGAAGCACTACCGAAGCAACAATCCGAGTTAGCAATCAAGGGCCATGCATTCGAAGCCCGTATTTATGCGGAAGATCCGGATCAGGAGTTTTTACCAGCGACGGGTACCTTGAATTTCTTAAAAACCCCCACTGAAAATGCACATATCCGGGTCGATACCGGGGTTCGCCAGGGGGATGAGGTCAGCATCTATTATGATCCGATGATCGCCAAACTGATCGTCTGGGATGAAGACCGGGAAAAAGCATTGTTGCGTTTAAAAAGTGCGCTGAAGCACTATCAAATCCAGGGCGTGACGACAAATATCGATTTTCTTTATAACGTCGCGAGTAATGATGCGTTTGCACAAGCAGATGTCGATACCAGTTTTATTGAAACTCATCAACAGAGCTTGTTTAACGAACAGCCTGGCGATATTGACAGCTATTTACCGTTAGCTGCGACTTATGTGTTGTTAACCCAAAAGCAGGCAAACCAATCCTTAGCAAGCGCTAATGACCCCTATTCGCCCTGGCAAAACAATAACGCCTGGCGAGCAAATGAAAAGCACGTTCACAAATTTGAACTGATGGCGATGTCAGAACGTTTTGCGGTTGAAGTGGAAGAGTGCCGCGAGGGTGAACAACATTATTATCTGTTAACCTGCCAGGGACAAACCTATGATGTCCAGGGACAATTAGTCGACGATGGTCTGTTAATTACCGTCAATGGCCATCGTCAGCAGGTAGTGATTGCAGCACAACAGCAAAACTTTACTATCTTTAGCGAACAGGCAGCGATTACCTTCACCAATGTTGTTGAAGATTTCAATGACAGTAATGATGATGGTGGCGATTCTGGTTTACAGGCACCAATGAACGGTACATTGATCACTACCTTAGTCGCTGTTGACGAGGCAGTGACTAAGGGCCAGCCATTGATGATCATGGAAGCGATGAAAATGGAACATACGATAGTGGCACCCGCCGATGGCAAAGTCACCGAGTTTTATTATCAAAGTGGTGACATGATTGATGGCGGCTCTGCCCTGCTAGCTTTTGAAAACGAGTAAGTGAGTCCAGTTATGATCAAAGCAAATCCGAGATTGCCAAAACGGGTAAAACTGGTCGAAGTTGGCCCCCGGGATGGATTGCAAAATGAAGCGACCGCAATCGACACGCAAGTGAAAGTTGACCTGGTCAACCACCTGACTGACGCTGGGTTATCTTATATCGAGACCGGCAGCTTTGTATCGCCCAAATGGGTTCCACAAATGGCCAGCTCTGCTGAGGTGTTTGCGCAGATAAAGCGCAATAGCTCGGTAACCTATGCTGCACTCACCCCAAACCTGAAGGGGTTGCAGGCAGCCATTGCTGCTGGCGTCGATGAGGTAGCGATATTCGGCGCTGCTTCTGAAAGCTTCAGCCAGAAAAACATTAACTGTTCAATCAAAGAATCCCTACAGCGCTTTACTGACGTGGTGGAACTGGCGAAACAGCACAATCTTAAAATTCGCGGTTATGTATCCTGCGTGTTGGGTTGCCCGTATGAGGGTGACATTGCACCGGAACAGGTCGCCGAGGTAGCAAGAGACCTGTTTGCCATGGGCTGTTATGAAATCTCCCTGGGCGATACCATAGGGGTTGGCACCCCACACCGGGTGCAGGAAATGCTGGTAGCCGTTAACAAGTACGTACCCATGGATAAACTCGCGGTGCATTTTCATGACACCTATGGTCAGGCCCTTGCCAATATCTATGCGGCATTGAATATGGGAATTGCCGTCATTGACAGTTCTGTTGCCGGCTTAGGTGGATGTCCTTATGCCAAAGGTGCTTCCGGCAATGTTGCCACTGAAGATGTGGTCTACATGCTCAATGGCCTGGGAATCGAACATGGGGTGAATTTTGACTTATTACTTAAAGCCGGATGGTTTATTAGTGATAAGCTACAGCGCCCAGCGATTTCAAAAGTATCTAATGCGCTACGAGCCAAACAGACCGGATAATGTGTCAGTCAACTTGATTCATTAAGTACCAAAAACGAAAAGGCCAGCAATTAAGCTGGCCTTTTTACTAAGTAAAAATATCGTTATTTGACTGACAATCATTCACGCTCAAACGCCTGCTGCTCATTGCATTCTCGTACGGTCAGTTTTTTCTCTGGAAAGATTCGATTGATAATCTGCGCCACCATAAAGCCAGCTATGACTCCGGAAATATTGGCAGTTAAATCAAGCCATTCTCCATAACGGTTTACAAAAGGTTGGATCAGCTCAATGGCACCACTGATACCAATAAAGCTCAGAACCAGTACCGGCCAGTAATTTGGCTTTTTTAACGCCATCGGCATCACCAGGGCGAAATAAGCGAGAAAATGATGCGTCTTATCGGTTCCGGGAACCACCGGCAGTGCCTGCAAGGGGTACAAGGACAAGACACAGATAATAGACATCATCAACATGGTAAGGAGAATCCAGTAACGTCTGGTTAAAGCCAACAGCAAAGACATAAAATTTCCAGTTTATTCGAGTTGAGCTTATTGTGGCTGCGACCGCTGAGAAATTCAACAAAAACGAAGGGAAAGCTGTAAGCTGTAAGGCTGTAAGGCTGTATGGCTGTAAGCTGTATGGCTGTAGGCTGTAAGCTGTAAGCTGTAAGCGTTAAGTTGTAGCTCCATATGGCTCTATAGCCCTATAGCCTTTTTACTTTATAGCCCTATAGCCTTTTTACTTTATAGCCCTATAGCCTTTTTACTTTATAGCCTTACGGCTTTATGGTGTTTCGGGTTTTGCTTTTTTTCTTGCATCATTTTTTAAACACTGATAATTTACTGTACAAATAACCAGTACCCTTACAGGATGTTTATCATGTTAACCAATCTCAGTATCCGCAACTTTGCGATTGTCAGCCATGTTGAAATTGACTGGCAACACGGTATGACGACCATAACCGGGGAAACCGGTGCCGGTAAATCGATTGCCATAGATGCTTTAGGCTTGTGCCTGGGCGAACGTGCGACAACCTCCGTTGTTCGTCCCGGTAGTGACAAAGCCGAGTTGATTGCCTGTTTTGATGTCTGCAATAACGACAAAGCCAGACAGTGGTTAACCGTACAGGATTTACACAATGATAATGAATGTATTATTCGTCGCTTAATTACCAGCGAGGGACGCTCAAAAGCCTACATCAATGGCACACCGGTACCACTGGCGCAACTAAAGGTTTTGGGTCAGTTATTGATTAACATCCATGGACAGCATGATCATCAATTATTGTTAAAAACCACTGAGCAAAGACTGTTGCTTGATGACTACGCCCAGCATCAGGGGTTACTCGATGAAATCAAGTATTTTCAAAAGCAGTGGCGTGCCACTAATACCGAACTGCAAACCTTATTGGAAAGTCAGCAACAACGTCAGGCGCAACAACAACTGTTGCAATACCAGGTAAAGGAACTGGACGAGTTTTCCTTACAGGAAGGTGAGTTTTCACAACTTGAGGCGGATTTTAAGCGCCATGCCAATGCTCAGCAGTTGCTGGTACTTTCCGGCCAGTGCCTGAAACAGTTAGATGATGAGAACGAATACTCGCTGACGGCGCAATTGCAGAAAATCGTTGATGATGTGCAACAATTGGCGGCACTGGACAATGGCGCGGAGGAGATCAGCAAGATGTTGACCGAAGCCAGTATTCAGATTCAGGAAGCGTCGCGCGATTTGAATTATTACCAGCAAAGCATCGATCTCGATCCAGAATCTTTTAGTATTATCGAAGAGCGCTATTCCACTGCGCTTAACCTGGCGCGCAAGCATCAGGTTAATCCCGAAGACTTATTTGCTTACCATCAGAAATTGCAGGGGCAGCTTCAGCATTTAAGCGGCGATGAAGAGCGACACCAACACCTGCATGATGAGCTGGACACGATCAAGGAACAGTATCACCAGGTTGCTGCGAAACTAAGTAACAGTCGTTCAAAAGCGGCGAAAAAACTGGCGAAATTAATTACTCAATCGATGCGTGAGTTAAGTATGCCTGACGCCCAGTTTAGTGTGAAAATCACCGATAGCCATAGCGAACAATTATCCGCTTATGGTTTCGATGATGTGGAATTTCTAGTGAGTATGAACCCGGGACAACCACTTGAAGCTTTGCATAAAGTCGCCTCCGGAGGTGAATTATCGCGAATCAGCCTGGCAATTCAGGTGATCCTTGCCGAGAAAGTCATCACACCTACGCTGATTTTCGATGAAGTTGATGTTGGTATCAGTGGCCCTACGGCAGCTAAAGTTGGGCAAAAGTTGCAACAGTTAGGGGGCAATACCCAGGTTATTTGCGTCACCCATCTGCCACAAGTGGCTAGCAAAGGCCGACAACAGTTATTCGTTGCCAAACTCACCGATGGTAAGCATACGCAAACCTCGGTCACGCCACTTAATCAAGATGCCAGGGAACGTGAAATTGCCCGCCTGTTGGCCGGCGACGAAATTACCGACAACGCTATTGCCAATGCCCGGGAACTTTTAGCCAGTTAACACGTCTGATAGCAACGCGATTATTAGCTAATTGGTTAATAGTCGCGAGATGTCACTAAAAAATTCACAAAAAGCCTTTAATCTCCCCTGCCCCTTGGTTATTATCCATGGCAGTATAGGTTGTAGCCGTTAAGGAATAATAATTAATGAAATCCCGTGCTTTATCGCTAAGCATTTTGCTTGGATTGGCCACTACGTTCGCCTCAGGATGCGTATACCGAATTGATGTACCGCAAGGCAACTATATCGAACAAAAACAGATTGATAAGTTGCAAATCGGTATGAGCAAAGATCAGGTGAAATTTGTTCTGGGCAACCCAGTGATTGTTGATACCTTTAACGACGATAAATGGTACTACGTGTACAACTTTAAGTCCGGTCGCGATCAGGCTTTTGATTCCGAGAAGAAATTAGTACTGACCTTCGAAGGGGATGTGCTGGCAAAAGCGGAAGGAGATTTTGAAATTCCGGAAAGCTTTTATACGCCTATTCAATAAGATTTAATACCAATCACATTAAATTATTGCTCACTCAGTGAGAATTTAAAGGCTTTTAGACAAGGCTTTGATTGCAGAGAA
>NZ_SWDB01000045.1 GCF_005116735.1 Thalassotalea mangrovi
ACGTTTTATATGGCTGCTGGTGGCGGTTATAACGTCTGGATGTTTGAAATGGGCAATGGCAGTCAGGGCAAGGCCGAGAACTTTAGTGTGATAGGCCTTGGCAATGGCTTTACCATTGATTTACGCAGCGCGCCAAATGAGCGTACCGCCGTATTTAAAATGGGCGATATCGACAACTTTAAGTTCTCGAACTTCACCATTGAAGATAACAAAACCGTTTTTGCCTCGTTCCTGGTGGGTATCACCGAGCGCGACAATGACATCCACTGGCCGGTGAACGGCATTATCGAAAACATTGACCAACGTAACTCGCTGTTCGGCTATGGCCTGGTGCAAACTTATGCAGCAGATAACATTCTGTTCAGAAACCTGCACAGCGAAGGTGGCATTACCTTGCGCATGGAAACCGATAACCTGACGATGAAAGACTATGACAAAGGTGGCATTCGTAACATCTTTGCGCAAAACATTCGCGGTACGGATTGCCTGGCGCCGGTGATGTTTGGTCCTCACTTCCAGGAAAATGGCTCGGTCCAGGTCGATGGCGTCACTGCCAATGGCTGTGGCCAGGCGGTTCGTGTTGATAGTGGCTTTGTTGAGCTATTCAGTCCGGCGGGTGAGACTTATACCCGGGAGCAATGGAAAGCGGAAATTGATGCGACGTATGGCGAAGGCTGCTCTGCCCAACCGTATTCGCGCGGCGTTAATCAGTGGGCGGCAAGAATCAACCCGGTTAATGACTGCCTGGATAAGGTGCATCAACGTACCAACCTTAAACCGGGCTGGTTTGCAGAGTCTTATATCTATAACGTCAATGCTCACTTTGGCCTGGATGCACACTTAAAACAAAACCAGCTCGATTACTTTGAAACCACCAACCCTAATTGTGACAACGTTTGCCTGCCGACCACCGAGCAATGGTCTAAGCAAGGACAGATATATATCGGTCCATCATTGGGTGGGGTAATTGATTACAACGAGCCAGGTGTGGATTACCACTTCAATATCAATATTGAGAGCCTGAACATGACTGGATTTATCGAGCCGTATCATATTCTGATAAACGGCAGTACCCCGGCAGCGAAGGTATGTAATTACTATGGCATGCAATCGTGTGCGGATAGCCGTTGGGATTAACGCCTGTGTTTAATTGATGCCAGCGGCTGGCTGTGCTGCCCGTTGGCAATGAAAATCCTCATTCTTGGTTGATGGGGTTTTTTTCTGATAGTTGCGACTATTTGTTTATCAAACTTACGTGAAATTACTTATGACAATAAAAAAATCATCAATCAGCCTGGCTGTGGCATTAACCGTATCAGCCTGTTCTCAAACGGCTACCCAGACAACACCTGCGAGCAAGGTGACATCGACCCTATTTAGCGAAGCACCAACTGAGGTGATCGCCCTTGAACAACGTTCGCGCAGAAAATGGGATGCCCCGGTTGTTGCCGACCTGGATCAGGATGGCTATCCGGATTTACTGCTAACCGAACATGGCAATATGGTCAAAGTGTACTGGAATAACCAGGGGGTTTTCTCCGAACCGCAAAAAGTGATTGGTGGCGATACCCACGGCCTGGCGGTAGAAGACTTTGATCAGGATGGCAACATTGAATTGATCATCTCGATGGGCGGCGGCGGTGGTAAAAAGCCGAGCTACCCGAGAATCTTTGAAGTTAGCCGTGACCGAACATTTACAGCCCAGGGCGAGTTCCCTTTATATGAGCGAACTCGGGGACGGGCGGTCAAGTTACTGGATGCGGATCAGGATGGCGATATGGAGGTGGTGTTTTCAGCATTTCCACTGAAACAGCAAACCCAGGGCGCTAATTATCTGTACCATAACGACCAGGGCGATTTGCAGTTTTCCAGCATTTTACCGCAGGCTAAATGGCTCGGATATAAGACCACGATCACCGACTTTAACAGTGATGGCGATGCCGATATCCTGTTTCATGGCGGCGATAACATGGTTGCCGTACAAGGAACGGCTGGGCTTGGTTTTATCAATGCCAGTAAAGACGTGTTCGGCAAACTTGCCGATATCAGCAAGGTTCGCAGCATTGCCGAAATTGATTTTGACAATGACGGTGATATGGATTTGTTTTTAACTCGTGCCAAGCACCAGTTTTATGAAGAACGATTCTACGATGCAGAGCGGCAACGCTTTGCCTTTTTCGTGCGACGCCAGCAGTTTCAGTTCGACGATTTAACGATTGATGGTGATTTCATTTTAGAAAACCTGCAAATGGCGTATCCCGACTACGATGTATTTGTCGGTGCCGAAAAACGTCAGCTAACTTTTGCTCGGGATAAAGTCGCCGAGCGGCAATTACAGCTAAGCCCAGAACAGGCGCAGGGCTGGCCTGAAACTATCAAAGCAAAAGGCCTGTACATTGGCTATTTAGGCGATGGCCAGTGGCGGGTAGGAGGCGATACGACCTCGCCAACGGCTGGAGTGATTCATAACGTGACTTCCACACCGGCTACGATTGAACCAGAACGGTTACCTGCCAAACTTCTGGAAAATCGTGGTGGCAAATTTATTGATGTCAGCGCACAACTGGGCATTAATATTCCAGAGCAGACGGTGAGCGCGGTTGCGGGTGATTTTAATAATGACGGCTGGAGTGATTTGTTTGTGGTGCGTGTTGGCAACATGGCGACCAGCAACAAGCAAATATTGCTGCTTAATGACCAGGGCCAGGGTTTTCGGGAAAGCGACAATCATGGCCTGATCTCTGCGGAATTGGGTGCGACTGGCTCAGGCGCCGAAGCGATTGATTACGATCTTGATGGTGACCTTGACTTACTTTATGCCAATGAACGTGGTCGCTGGCACTTGTACACCAACCAACTGGCCTCAGATAACCAGTTTGTCAGGGTCATTGTTGGCAAGTCACCACAACAAAATGCCAGTGCGCTGTCGGCGACACTGACATTAACCGCCTGTAACAATCAATATGTTCGTACCGTCGGCGCCAATTCGTCGTCGTTTTCTCATGGTAATAACAATCAGTTGCATGTCGGGTTAGGCGACTGTAACAAGGTTGACGCCGCCCAGGTACGGTGGAGTAATGGCGAACAAGCCAAGTTGGACATTTCGACGCTCAATTCAAGCTATTACACAGGAAAGTGATGAAACTGATAATCACCGGAGCCACGTCGGGCATTGGCAGGGCATTGACAGAACTATTTGCCAATGACTCGCATAACCTGGCGATTTGTGGCAGAAACACGGAAAAGATGGACGACTTGCTGGCACAGCAGGTCGTTGCCAGCCAGGTAAAATTGTCACGATGTTTCTGTAGTACCAACCAACAGGCTATTGAGAACTTTGTTAACGATGCCAGTGCCGCCCTTGGCGGCCTGGATGTATTGATAAACTGTGCTGGAGCAAACAGTGCCCGGGCAACGCTCGAAACGATAGACTTTGCCGATCTCGATTGCATGTATCAGGTTAACCTCAGGGCGCCAGCGGTGTTTTCTCAGGCGGCCTTTAAACAGATGAAAAAGCAGGGTAGCGGTAAAATCATCAATATTCATTCCACCGTTTGCCTGTTTTCGAACCCAGGCATTGGTGCCTATACGGCGACAAAATCTGGGTTTGATGCCCTGACAAAGGTATTTCGCAAAGAAGCTGCCGCTGATAACGTGGATGTCATCAATGTCTATCCCGGTGGGGTAAACAGCAACTTTCGGCAACGCGAGGTCGATGGGTACATGGATGCCAGGTCTGTCGCCCAAACCATTAAATCGTTACTCGACTTAGCGGATAATGTGATCCCGCATGAGTTGGTGATCCGACCGGGCATAGAACGAAATTTCGCCTGACTTAATGGCTTAACCTGTAGCAGCAAAACAAGTGATGGTTGTTTTGCTGCTGTTTCGTCTCTATTCAGGATGCAATGAGTTTGGTTCAGGATTCAGATTTGGCGGCTTTTAAATTCTCAGCAATCTTCAGTTTTGCCTGCTGCAGTGCCTGAACGATGTCAGCCGTTTCTGCCTCAGATATCCAACCTGACAAAGCGATGGCGGCGCCAGGGGAGGCATCCAACGGGACCGCAATCGTGTGCGTTGTCTGACTGGCAAATTGCGGATTGTCGCTTGCGACGTTTACCCGGGCATAACCTTGTTGACGGATCTTCGCAAGCTCGGCCAATAAGGATTCAATACCATCAGGAAAACCTGGGATATCGCCAGTAGCATAGGTAGAGCGGACCGTATCTTCAGAGCTGTTGGCCAGCAATGCCAAACCGATACCACTGGTCGTTGCCGCGCGTAAACCGATACGGCCAATACCTTCGCTTGCGGCCATGCCGGGTCGCGCATGATACAAGAACGACACGGAATCATACCAGAGGACGCCAAGGGCGACGGTACGGCCAAAAAATGCCAGGTTTTCTAATGGCGCCAATGCACTTCGCAACAAACCCGACGCGTACAAACTTTGCGTGGCAAGCACATGCATGCCTGGCCCTGGCTCGTATTTACGATTTGAGGTCTGTTGGGTAATACCGATAGAGGCGAGGGTCTTTAACAGGCGGTTGGCTCGGGTGACTTCCAGTCCCAGTATTTTTGCGACTTCACTGCCGCCCACTGGTTTACCGGCGGTGGCCAGTGCCTGTAATACAGCAATGCCGTCAATAATACTCTGGTTAGCCTGCGCACCAGGCTTCGAATTGGTCACAATATTGTGTATTTTCATAGTCGTATTGGCTTGTTGGCAATCATAACCAAGATGGAAAATGATTGCCATTGCTTTGCAGTGAACCCTTGCTAGCCGCTGTTAGGCTATCGCTGGCATATAGTCTTGTACCAATCGCCACAGTTTATTGAGCTCTGCAATATTTTTATCATCGAGAACCGGACCGGGCACCCGCACTGCATTACTGTTGATAATGCCGCGCTGAACCAATATCTGCTTGGTTAAATTACAGCGATAAACCGCCTGCATATTCAAAATCGGGATCATTTTGGTATAGGCATCAAACGCAGTGTCATAATCATGGTTGCGGTGCGCATCGACTAACGTTTTATGCATTTCCGTTAGCTCGCATGCAGGCACCGTGCCCAGGGCATTGCGATCTAACTCATCGAGAATATAGCGGCCGCCGGCGCCACCAAATACGCCTTTAAGGTGGGCAGGTGGGTTGCTAAGCAACTGTTCAATGCGTTGCCCACAAGGCATCGTCTCTTCTTTGACATAGTGGATTTGTGGCACGGCAGCGATAATTTTAAGGACAGTATCGACATTCAACCCAGCGCCCATCGGCGGTGGCGCATTCTGCAACATGATCGGGATCTGTGCTTTTTCGGCAAGTGTCCGGTAAAAATCGATCATCGCCTGCTCGTCCTGAGCAAATTTTAGCGGCGCCATGACCATCGCACATACGGCTCCGGCTTGAGCTCCGGCTATCGAATATTCAATCGCTTCTTCGGGGGTCGGAGCACTGGCGCCAACCACAAAGTCGAGCTTTCCACGGCACATGTCGCCAACGATTGCGGTCGCTTCAAGCCGTTCGGCTTTACTCAGCTGCGCATATTCACTGGCAAGACCTGGAAAAACCAGGCCTTCGACGTCACAGTCAATGATGTAACGAATGACATTTTTAAAACCATCGTAATCGATGTCCAAATTGGCATGAAATGGCGTCGGTACCACCGGAAATGTACCTTGTAGTAAGGAATTAGGTTGTTCCATCTTGTTTAATCCCACTGACGGTTATTGTTTTTTAAAAAAGCGCACATAGTCGACCTGCATTTGCTCTGGCAAACGGGAATCATCGATGGCTTTGGTATTACCGAGGAAGGTGCCAATTGACGTTAACCAGATACTGACATCATTATGCTTGTATTGTTTTTCTGGAAATGCGGTTTCTTTCATCAGCTTGCCGTCAAAGAAATATCGAATCGTGGTCTCGGTAAACTCCATCCCATAGACATGAAATTCGTCGAGTCGGGTGTCATCACTGAAGCGAACCTGTTTGGTACCGACTTTATTTTGAGTACGACCCGGATCTTCGGTACCTGGCTCGGGACGCCATTGGTGTGCATCAATTTGATAATGCTTAGGGTCAATGGAATCATTTTCAAAGGGATCCAACTCAATTTGGCTGTAAGCCGGATCACCGGCATAGATGCCATGGCGCATCATCCAGAACGAACTGTGCCAGCCGGCACCGGTTGGCGTTTTTAGTCGTGCTTCATAGTAACCATAACGCATTTCATCGTTGGAGATAACGCCGCCGCCGGTATACTGCACCTCACCGGCAGGTTTCTCACCTTCCTGTTGTCCGGGCTGTAGTGCTTTATTTTCCGGGCAGGAAACCGTTTCTTTTTTCAGGTGAATTCTGAGTAAGCCGTCAGAAACACTGTTATTTTGCTTTTGTTGCTTACTCCAGTGTTTGCAGTCAAGGCGATACTTCCAGCGATTTTCATCGACTTCAGTACCATTAAATTCATCCGACCAGGCCAGCTGGTAACCGGCAACATCGGTGCCTGGATAAGGTTGCACCATGGGATCACTGGCAGGATCTAGCAAACTGGTAGAAGAACATGCTGCCAGGGTTGTTAGTGCGGTGCAAACGAATACGGGTTTGATTAATTTAGTCATTTTTTATTACTACCTCGCGTTGATTACGCACTAATGTATCATAAAAATCTATAATAGCAATTTGTTGTTTTAGTAATCATGCGCTGGGGCATTTAACCACTTATCGACTAATGCGCATTTTTCAGGGCTTTTTCCTGGATTGTCGATAAATATTGGCTTTAATTGCCCGTTTGATTTTGTTACCCTTAGTTTGAAAACGTTTACAGGGGCGCCCGCTGCTTCGTTGTTTGTCGGCATTAACACATAGAATTCCATAGCATATCAGCCGTAATTGGATTTTATTCTGCTTGAACTCACAGCTAAAACGCGTTTAAATTGCTATAAAAGCAAATACGGTTGCTTTATGATGGTGCCGCATAACAACAACCAACAGATGCTGCAAACAGTACAGGTTTAATATGGGGAATTTCGTTAAGTGAGTTTGTTAGATACAGGCATTGCTATTGCCTTTTCATTGATCGTATTTGTACTTGGGGTGTCGTTCGCCCGCAGCGGTTCAAATGTGAAATCGTTTTTCGCTGCGGGTGGCGCCGTACCCTGGTGGATATCCGGTTTATCATTATTTATGAGCTTTTTCTCGGTTGGCACCTTTGTTGTATGGGGAGCCATCGCCTATAACACAGGTCTGGTAGCGGTAATTATTCAGGCAACCATGAGTATTGCCGGATTTGTCGTTGGCTTCTTTATTGCGCCGCGCTGGAACCGAACCAAGGCCCTTACCGCGGCCCAGTTTATTGCAGAACGACTCGGCATCAAAACACAGAAATTTTATACCCTGGTATTTCTGCTGATCTCCATTTTTGGTAGCGGCGCGTTCCTGTATCCTGTGGGTAAGATGCTGGAAGTGACTGCCGGTATCCCGTTATCGGTATCGATATCATTACTTGGCATGTTGATCATTATCTATACGGCGGTTGGTGGACTCTGGGCGGTGCTGGTCACGGATGTATTGCAATTTGTTGTATTAACAGCGGCTGTGCTGATTGTCGTCCCCCTTGCCTTTATTGAAGTCGGTGGTGTCAGTCAGTTTATTAATGTCGCACCCGCCAACTTCTTTGCCCTGACCAATGCCGAATATGATGGCTTTTTCCTGGCCGCCTTTGGCTTTTATAACATGGTGTTTATTGGCGGCAGCTGGGCGTACGTACAACGCTATACCAGTGTAAAAAATGCCGGCGAAGCACGTAAAGTGGGTATCTTGTTTGGCGCTTTATATTTAATAGCGCCGTTAATCTGGATGTTGCCGCCGATGATTTACCGGGTAATCAATCCAGATTTAGATGCCGCCGGGGCCGAAGGCGCTTATATGTTAGTCAGTCAGTTAGTGGTACCGGATGGCTTAATGGGATTAATTTTAGTCGCTATGGTGTTTGCCACGGCCAGTTCGGTAAATACCACCTTGAATATTGCCGCCGGTGTGTTTACTAACGATGTATACAAGGCCGTTAAAGCCAATGTTAGTGATCGTGAGGCGATGCGGGTGGCTCGCCTGGCAACGGTGATTTTTGGATGTATCTGTATTTGGGTGGCGCTATCGGTGGCGGACATGGGGGGCATCGTCGAAGTGGTCTTTAGTCTTGCTGCGATCACCGGCGTGGCGTTATTCCTGCCACCGGTTTGGGCGATGTTCTCAAAAGTACAAACGGGAAAATCTGTGGTCACGGTGACTATCTTAAGTTTGACGGTTAACGGTGTTTTTAAATTCGTGACCCCGGTTATCTGGGATTTTTCATTATCCCGGTCGCCAGAAATGATGGTCGGTGTGTTGGTGCCGATCCTATTGCTCAGCCTGTTTGAAATTTCCGGTCGAATGCGTGTTGGCGAGAGCCAGCAATATCAGCAATACATGGCCCAGTGGTCAACAAAACACCCCAGGCAATCGCAGCGCGAAGTAGCAGACAGCGCATCCGCCAATGTGTTTGCTCGTAAGGTGATCGGCATTGGAATTCTAGCCGTCGCCATTTTATTGTTAGCACTGGGACTCCAGGCCAGTCAGGGAAGCTGGATTATTATTTTGATGGCGGTCATTACCGGGGCAGCGTCGTTACTGGTGTTTCCCGGCAAGTTGAGCCGCTCAGCTCTAAGCAAGGTGTTAAGCGTATGACACCCGTATTAACCGAATTATCCCTGACCCAGTTGTGTTCGCATCGGGGTGTGGTTCCTGAAGGGCCGGTATGGTCGGCAGAGGAACAGTGTTTGTACTGGCCTGATATTGTCACCCAAACCTTGTGTCGCTTTGTTCCCGGCAGCGGAGAATTGTCCACCTATGCTCTGGACTTTCAGTTTTCCGCGCTTGCCCTGGCTGGCGCCGGTCGATTGGTCCTGGCCGCCAATGACAGCTTGTATCACTTTAACGTTCACACCCAGCAATGTCGTCAAATTATTAGCAAAATCGGTGTTGGTCAGGAAAACCGTTTAAACGACGGTAAGGTCGATGCAGCAGGCCGTTTTTGGCTTGGCTCATTGCGTGAGGGATTGGCGCAGCCAACGGGTAAACTAGTTAGTGTTAGCGATGATTTAACGGTCCATGTTAAGGATACGAACTATACCGCAGCCAACGGTTTGGGCTGGTCACCTTGCAACCGATATTTCTACATCATTGAAACCGTTTCGCAAATTCTCTATCGATATGACTTTGATTTAGCTACCGGCGAAATCACTAACAAGTCGGTATTTATTGACTTTAACGGCGAGCAGGGCAAGCCGGATGGCATGTGTGTCGATGCACAGGGCAATCTGTGGATTGCCATGTGGGACGGCTGGCAGGTACTTTGTTATAGCCATGAGGGTAAATTGCTGGGTAGCGTCCCGGTGCCCATGCCCAGGCCGACGTGTGTAACCTTCGGTGGCCGCGATTTGGATACGCTCTTTATTAGCACCGCAAGCTACGGACTGAGTGAAAAAGACTATCAGCAAATGCCCTGGGCGGGCAGCATTCTTTGTGGTAAACCCGGAGTTCAGGGAATTGCCAGCCATCCATTCAAGGGTAAATGCAGCTTATGAAAGACATCAATTATTTAAAACTTTTTAGCCTTGCGGGCAAACGAGCCCTGATCACCGGAGCCGGGCGTAGCGATGGTATTGGCGCTGCGATTGCCAAAGGCCTGGCCGATTGTGGCGCCGAAGTGATCATTCATGACCACTTGATAGACACCGCAGAGGTCGCTACCAGAATCCGGGAGTCGGGTGGTAAGTGCCACACCCTGAGTCAGGATTTATCGGTAAAAAATGCAGGTCGGGATTTGATCGCCAGCGCCTATCAGCGTTTTGGCGACATTGATATTCTGGTGCTCAACGCTTCCTACCAGGTGGTGGGCGATTTTGCCGATGTCAGTAATGATGATTTTGAACAGCAAATAAACATCAACCTGCGCAGTAACTTCGAAATCTTGCAGGATATTCTGCCGCGCATGAAACATCAGGGGTGGGGACGTGTGGTCAATATTGGCAGCGTTAATCAACGTAGTCCAAAGTCGATCGTCAGTATTTATGCAGCCGCCAAGGCGGCAATCAATAACCTGATTCAAAGCCTGGCCCGAGACTATGCCGCAGCCAATGTCCTGTTAAATACGGTTGCGCCAGGACTGGTAGACACCTATCCGCAAAAACGAGCCAATGATCCGCAGGCGGAGCAAGCCTGGGATGATTATGCCAGGCAATTGAACTGGGTGGGTCGAGCGGCGCAACCGGAAGAAATTGTTGGCGCGGTTTTGTACCTGGCATCTCCTGCCTGCAGCTTTATGGCGGGCGAAAGCTTATTTGTCACTGGTGGCTTTACTGGCGGCTAATTCATGAATAACAAAAGAGTTAATACAATAATGAAAAAACTTCTTCTTTTACCCAGTCTGTTGCTGATGACTTTATTGGCTGCCTGTGATGGCAGCCCGGAATCGAAAGCGCAGCAAGTTGCGGCCGACAAAACCGATGCAACGCCGCAGGTAGCAAGTTCTGAAGGCAAGCAACCGAATGTGTTGATCTTATTCTTTGATGATATGCGCTTTGACACGTTTTCTTACCGTGGTGGCCCGGTTCAGACTCCGAATATCGATGCCCTGGCCGCTGAAAGTACCCGCTTCGATAACGCCATGACCACTACCGGCTTATGTTCACCTTCCCGGGCTGCCATGTTTACCGGGCGCTGGGGGCATAAAAACGGTCTCGATGACAATGTCGAACTGTTTCATTCTCGAAAATATCAACTCGACCCATCCCAGGGCGGATTGATCAAGCGTGCTGTTGATACCGGTTATTATGTCGGTTATGTAGGGAAATGGCATATTGGTCCCCAGGGCCCGAAAATTCGTGGTGCCCAGTTTATTCGCGAACATGCCGATACCCGGGTACGTAAGCCAAGGCATTATGTGCCTTATCAGGATGTTGCCTCAATAAAGGGCTATGAGCAGGGCCAGTTGGATCAAGGTGACGAGAAACACGTTTATTATCAAACCTTGCCGGGCACCTACGAGGAAACCCATGCGTATGACAAGGTTAAATTTGGCAAGGAAATGTTGCGTGCCGCGGCACAACAGGACAAACCGTTTTTCGGGGTGGTGAGCTTCAATCAACCGCATCCACCGTATCGCGTACCGGAGCCTTATGCCAGCATGTTCGATCCCAAAGAGATTGAGATGCCAGCAAATTACGCAAAAGAACGAACCTTAAAACCTATGGCGCAGGATAGGGTGTTGTGGCCTTGGCATGAAGTCGAGCATATGACCGATCTTGACTGGCGAAAATCCCGCAGTTTTTACTATGGTGCCATTGCTATGGTCGATGATATTGTCGGCGAATTACTGGATACCGCCAAAGAAGTCGGGCTTTATGACGATTTACATATTGTCTTGGTTGGCGATCAGGGCAGTATGATTGGTGAACATAACCTGTTTGACAAGGGACCCTACGCATACGATGAACTGATGCGCATTCCATTGATCATTCGCAACCCTGAAGTTGAACCACGTATTGTTAATCGCCAGGTATCGCTGATGGATATTGCACCTACACTGGCACAGTGGATGCAGTTACCGGATGATGGCGATGTTGATGGTCGTCCCCTCAATGCTTTGATGGAGCAGGGTGATGTGGCAGATGCTGGTCGCGAAGACACGGCACTCTATGCCTATGAGTGGTACAACGGTTCCTGGTTTGGTCTAAGGGCGATCCGTACCCCAACCAGTAAGTTTGTCTGGTATCCGGGGGACAATCGCGATGAGTTGTATGATTTGAGCAAAGATCCACTTGAGCTTAACAACCTTATTTTTGACCCGGACTATCATCAGGAACTGGTACGTCTTACCGGCTTACTGGAACAGGAGTTGCAACGAACCGATGACCCGTCATTAGAAGTGTTTCAACATCACCTGAAGACGATCCTTAAACAACAGCAGCCGGAGTGGCACTAATGACAGATACGGTAAAATCGATTCGCTGTTTTATCGCAACCATTCCCCGGGAAAAAGCCCTGTATGGCGGCTTGAAGCCCAGGGAAGGGGAACAGCCCAATGATAAGGGTTACTTTATCCGTAAAGAAAATCGCACCGTGTATCCTACATCCGATAGGTCGCTGGTTATTAAAATGGAAACCCAGCATGGTGTGGTTGGTTGGGGAGAAACCTATGGCATAGTCGCCCCCGGTGCAACCGTCGCGCTGATAAAAGAATTGCTCGGCGATTTTGTGATTGGCAGAGACCCCATGGATCGGGAAGCCATTCATGACGATCTCTACGATATGATGCGGGTTCGTGGCTATAACGGCGGTTATTATCTTGACGCGTTGGCGGCCATCGACATTGCCCTTTGGGATCTGGCCGGCAAGCAAGTGAACCGCTCCGTGACCCAGCTTATTGGTGGTGTGCGGCGTGATACCATACCGGCGTATATTTCCGGACTACCAAAAGCCACATTAGCCGAGCGCGCTGACTATGCGGCCGAGTGGAAAAGCCAGGGCTTTAACAGTTTTAAATTTGCTTCTCCACTTGCTTCTGAGGGGGTCGTCAATGAAATCAGAGCGCTGCGCGAATCTCTCGGCGAAAACGCCAGGATCGCCTGTGATCTATTATGGGCGTACAAGGCTCATGACTCTATTGCACTGATCAAACAAATGCAGCCGCATGGGCTTTGGTTTGCCGAAGCTCCGGTACCCAGTGAAGATATCAATGGGCTGGCAAGGGTTGCCGGCAGCGTCGATTGTGCCATTGCCGTTGGTGAAGAATGGCGCACCGTATTTGATGCGGCGGCGCGAATCAATCGCCAGGCTTGCTCGATTATTCAGCCAGAGATGGGGCATAAAGGCATCACTGAATTTTTGCGCATTGCCCGATACGCCGAGGCGCATCATTTAGAAGTGATCCCACACGCAACTATCGGTGTCGGCATCTTTATGGCTGCAAGTTTGCAGGCCAGCGCCGCGATTCAGGCGGTAACCGCCCATGAATTCCAGCATCAGGTATTTGAGAAGAACCTGCGTTATGTCTCTACCGAGATGAACTGCGAACATGGCGCATATCGCTTGCCAGCAGGCCCTGGCCTTGGCGTCGAGTTGGATGAAAAAGCGATCAAACCTTACCTAGAGGAATGCTAGGCGGGGCGAAACTCTGGTTTCTTAGCTTCAAGTCTCAAGCTTCAAGCGGTAAGCCGTTTTGTTTTAGTCATTCCCTGCCACGACAGGGAATCTTAGCCGGGCCTGTACGGCAGCTTTGTGCCAAACTCGGCCTGTTAGCAAGATCTAATATATGCGTGATGAAGAGGTAACGCCCCAAGCAGGAGCTATTTTGAGTGCAGCGATAAATAGTCCCGCTGACTTGGCTTGTTATAAGCTACTACTTCAAATTACTGTTACTACCAGACACAATCCCATGAAAAATTGTGGATATATTTAGGACATAGAAGATTACGACCAAGACAGCCGACGATATATAGAAAAATCCCTTTGCATAATCAACTGTCCACGAGAACACAAAAGACAGGATCAATGTACCAAGTGCCATCCCTACGACATTGTAGATTGGGTAAATTAGCAAATATTGGAGTAATAGTTGTCTACGATTCATCTTGGCTTATAACAGTTTATTCTTTTGGCAGTAGCTGAGTGACTGCAGTTCGCTCGTAACGGCCGCTGGCCACTGCATTTATTAATCAAGCTTACTCTATATCACTGATCGAACTATAAGCGCCAGATTCGGCCCGTAATCAATTCAATTGAAACATCTTTTTATCATGTAGCCACAAACGTAAGCTAATCCAAAAAAGACAGATGAAAAAAGGGCAACACCTAAACTGGGTATTAATTTTTCTGGTCTGTCGCTAACTACGATTTCGTAAATTCCATACCACAAAAACAATCCGACAAAAGTGAAAAATAACAAGCCAATTAACATCGAAAAAAAGACAAGCGGCTTTTGCAGCTTTTCAAAAGTAATCCCCATTAATATGGCTTCAATTAAACCCACAATATTGCCTCAGACATAAAACGGTAAATTCATTTAACAAGAGCTGAATGACTGTAGTTCGCTCTGAACAGCCACTAATCCTCACTAACTTAGTCGGTCCGCATCCATTGGTAATTCATAGTTAATTACCTC
>NZ_SWDB01000004.1 GCF_005116735.1 Thalassotalea mangrovi
GCTTCAAAACCAGAGCGAAGGACTCGGCTATGAAGCGTTATAAATTTGTGGGGATCCTACAGGGTCAGAGTTGTTGATTTTCAACAACTCTGACCCCTTGATTTTACGTTGCCGTGTTAATTGGAAATCCACACCGTTTGATAAGGCGCCAGGGTGATGCATTCGCGGACATTGGTAAATGTCTGGCCAGTGATCAAGTCGCGCCAATCCCCCATATCAATCAAATTTAAATCAGCCAGTGATAATGGCTGGGGCTCACAGGTGACGTTGGATATGCAAAAAATACTCTGTCGCCGATCCAGGCTCTGGCGCCAGAAGCCAAACAGTTGGACGCCAAGGTGCAGGGTAAATTGCGTGGCATTGGGGTGAAACGCTTTTTGTTGTTTGCGTAATTTGATTAACGCGGTTAATTCCTCAAACACCTGTGCGTGGTGACTGAAGGCATTACCCAGGTGCCCTTGCAACTCAGGATAATTCCATTTGTGACGATTAATGCAGCGATTCTGATTACTTAAATTGACTCGTTCTAAATCATTTTGGGTTCCAAAAAAACTATGGATATAGATTGCCGGTATCCCTTCGATACCCAGCATAATCGCATGGGCACAGATAAAACGTTGCTTTTGTAAACTGTCAGGTCCATTGACCGTGCCTGACAGCGCATCATAGAGGCTGATGTTGATTTCATAGGGCTGGTTGCGGCCGCCTTTTAACGCCCGCCAGGAAACCCGGCCACCAAAACTTACCATGGTATTAATGAGTAAGTCAGTTTCCTCTTCGCTGAGTAGCCCTTCTACCGGGCGCAAACCGACACCATCATGGGAAGCGATAAAGTTAAAATAAGCGGTACCATTTTGTGCTGGCGGTAAGGACATCAACCAGGTTTTTAAATGGGTGCAATCACCGGTAACCAGGGTGTTAATGAGTAGCGGTGGTAGCGAAAAATTGTAGATGGCATGGGCTTCATTGGCATTGCCAAAGTACATCAGGTTCTGGCGGTTGGGGATATTGGTCTCGGTGATGATCACCGCCTGTGGGTTTTTATGTTCAACCAATAACCGTAACAGGCGAACAATTTCATGGGTCTGTGGCAGGTTCAGGCAACTGGTGCCTGCCTCTTTCCACAAAAAAGCCACCGCATCGAAACGAAAGATAGTGATCCCTTGCTCAAGATAATAATTGAGGATGCTGACAAACTCGTTAAGCACTATTGGATTTCGAAAATCAAAATCTACCTGATCATGGCTAAAGGTACACCATACGTATTTGCTGCCATCCGGAGTGATTACCTGTTTGAGCAGATCGTGGGTTCTTGGTCGAACCACCAGCGACGTATCCTCATCGGGCGATGCGGTAAAGAAAAAATCGTTGCCAGGATCTTTACCTTGTTTAAAGTTTTCAAACCAGCCACTGCGGGCCGAACAATGATTGATGACCACATCGGCCATGACTTTTACATCCTCGCTGATGGCCTGGATATCTTGCCAGTCCCCCAGGGATTCATTGACCTGGTAATAATCAATTACCGCAAAACCATCATCGGAGCTGTATGGATAAAATGGCAGAATATGAACGGCGCTGATTACCTGTTGCAAATAGTTGCGGATAAAATGGTGCAGGCTTTGTAACGGTCTTTGCCCGGGAGACAGACTTTCATCAATCAGACTGTCACCATAGGTAATTAAATAGATATCGTTTTGATCCCACAAGTTAGTAAATGGTACCGGCGCTTTCGCATCGATGGCTATGCCCATCGTACTGACCAGTTGTTGGCTGAGATCCTGACAATTTTGATCGGGGTAGATCACATTCAAGTGTGCTTCAACGCGTTGCATCAGTTCATTGGTCATGGCTAGCCTCTATAATGTTTTTCAGGCAGATTTTTTCTGTAACTGGGCAGAAAATTCCTGGTTATCTGCCTCTACCGCGGCTTTTAGTCGCTCAAAAATATCAGGCTTGGCATTAATGACCCGATTCCAGCTGGGGATAAATGGTGTTTCCATCGGATCTTCGAGAAACTTATTACCGGCTTTAATAATGTTTTCGGCAAACAGTTCTACCGCCTGCTCTTCTTTATGAACATCCAGCTCCAGACCATTAATCATCGCGTCATTGCGATAAGTTTCAATAAAATCCAGGGCTATCCGATAGTAAGTCGCCTTAAGGGTTCGAAATGTACCGTTATTGAATACCGCGCCTTGGATCGCCAGCTTTCTGAATAACGCCTTGGCGATATCAATCGACATTTTTGACAGGCCTCCACAATCATCGTGTTGCGATAAGTCCTGATGTTTATGATCATAAACGTCGGCAATATCCACCTGGCACAGGCGATTGGTCGCATAATTTCGCTTCATCTCTGCCAATACGCCAATTTCCAGCCCCCAGTCACTGGGGATGCGTAAGTCATTGAGCACATCAATACGAAACGAAAATTCACCGGCCAGGGCATACCGATAACTGTCGAGGTAATCGAGGTAATCGGATTTATCGACGAGCTTTTTCAGGGCCCGTATTAATGGCGTGACCAGTAAGCGGCTGACACGCCCATTTAAGGTGCCGTTGGCAATGCGCGAATAAAAGCCCTTGCAAAATTCGTAGTTAAATTTTGGATTCGCTACCGGATAGATCAGCCGTGCCAATAGATTTCGGTCGTAGGTTAAAATATCACAATCATGCAAAGCGATGGACTCTACCTGATTACAGGCCAATACGTAGCCGAAGCAGTACCAGACATTGCGCCCTTTCCCCATTTGTTCTGGTGCCAGACCTAATTCCTGTAACTCTTTATCCAGGGCTTTTAACCGGGGGCCGTCATTCCACAATACCTGGTGGGGTTGTGGTAATTTTGAGAAAAACTCCAGCGCGTGGTGATATTGCTGTTCATCGGCGCGATCGAGACCGATGACGATCTGCGAGAGGTAAGGAACTTTACAGAGCTCATCAATGATATTGGGTAACGCTTTGGTTTCTAATTCAGAATACAGGGAAGGCAGTACCAGCCCCATCGGCCGAACCTGGCTGAATTGTTTTAGTTCTTCTTCCATGTCTTCCACCGGACGGCGAGACAAATTATGTAAGGTGGTGATAATACCGTTTTGATAAAAATCGCCCATAACACATTCTCCTAGGTAACTTTATGCCGGATTAGGCATTGTCCTGTAGCAGGGTTAAGATTGAATCGTTCCAGCCATCCGGTCCCTGATAGCGAGAGCGGATAAGGTGCGGGTGTTGCTCAATGATAGGATTTTCGTGAACCGGTGAAGCAATCACGATAGCAATATCGGCGCAGTTGAGCATATCTTTGTCATTGTCACTGTCGCCTAGGGCGATGAGTGTCTGCTGGTTATCACTATTTAATTCATACATCTCTTTTAGGAAGGTCAGCGGCTTGGCTTTGTTACTCTGGCCGAGGACATGGACAAACCGTCCGCCTTTAATCACATTCAGGCCAAACAATTGCAGGTGCTTGACGAAGGCTGCCAGCTTTTCGACCTTATCCTGCCAAAGCAATGGCTCGGAAAACTGGCGCTCCTGAGCACTGGCAGCCTGCTCTAAACTTAATCCGGTGACCCGACATAAATCGCGGTTCGACATCGAATTAAACCCCCAGTATTGGTAGGTATGCTGCGCCTTAAAGGTGGTTAGCCTGGAAAGAATCTCGGAACGGTTCAGTCCGAATTTATAAAGCCAGTAGGCTCCGGCATCAAAGCGAGGAATATTCACTTCGAGCTCGCGCGCAAAGTAATGTTTCGGCACATACAGGGCAGAGCCATTCTCAATAATGAACGGGTGATTGTTGTTCAGGGTTTTGCAAAGACGTTCGGTTTCGGCAAAGGTTTTGCTGGTATTAAAAATGATTGGAACCTGGGCATTATCACAATACTCCAGCGCCGGCATGGCCTTGTTAAATCGATAGGTATGATGGTCCAACAATGTGCCGTCGAGATCCGTTGCGATGATGTAGTCTTTTTCCAAAATGCCAGCCTTCTGATTCAATTCAGGTTTAAGTCACTTAATTGGTGTTGTCCTGATGTTATTCAGCAACAATTGTACCAAGATGAAATCGGGCTAATGCCCACGGATAGGAGCGGGGAATTCGCAAATCGGTATGAAAAATGAACTGTTATTGTGCGATTGCTCTAATTTGGTGCAATTTATTGCCGGTGCTCGTGCGTGATGTATGTGGATGCTAATAGGTGGGTGCCAAATTTTGCTGACTCCCGATGTGCACAAAGGAATAGGCTATAGCAAATTCAGATACATATTCTAAGCAGGAATTAATGTGGATCCGGGCTCAATCTCATATAATAGCTTCTATTACGCACACCAAAACACGCATGATTGCGGAGCCATACCATGGAAATCAAAGTTAATTTTCTTGAAAACCTCAGACTTGAAGCCAAGTTTGACGATTTCACCGTCGTTACCGACCAGCCGATTCGCTATAAAGGCGATGGTTCTGCGCCCAGCCCATTCGATTATTTCCTCGCATCATCTGCTTTGTGTGCCGGTTATTTTGTCCGGGTATATTGTAATGCCCGTGATATTCCGACCGAAAACATTCGCCTGTCCCAGAATAATATCGTTGATCCGGAAGATCGTTATAATCAGATTTTCCAGATTCAGGTGGAATTGCCGGATAGCATTTCGGAAAAGGATCGCCAGGGTATTTTGCGTTCCATTGACCGCTGTACGGTGAAAAAAGTGGTGCAGACAGGGCCCGAATTTAAGGTCGATTTTGTCGAAAGCCTGGATGAAGACGCCAATGCCATGCTTACTGAATTCCCGGAAGATGAAAGCACATACATTCTGGGTAAAGACCTGCCGCTTGAAAAAACCATCGCTAATATGACGCAAATGCTAGCTGACCTGGGGATGAAAATCGAAGTGTCATCCTGGCGTAATATTGTCCCCAATGTCTGGTCTTTGCATATTCGCGATGCAGCCTCGCCGATGTGTTTTACCAATGGTAAAGGGGCAACCAAGGAAAGTGCCCTGTGTTCGGCACTGGGTGAATTTATCGAACGATTAAATTGTAACTTCTTCTATAACGACCAGTATTTTGGCGAAGAAATTGCCAACGCTGAATTTGTTCATTATCCCAATGAAAAATGGTTTAAGCCGGGTGCCGATGATGAGTTGCCGGACGGCATTCTTGATGATTATACCCGTGAGATTTATGACCCGGCTGGCGAGCTCAGAGGCTCGAACCTGATCGATACCAATTCCGGCAATGTCGAACGAGGTATCTGCTCGATTCCCTATGTGCGAAAGTCCGATGGCGAGACGGTTTATTTTCCTTCCAACCTCATTGAAAACCTGTTCCTGAGCAATGGCATGAGTGCAGGCAACAATCCCCATGAAGCGCATGTACAGTGTTTATCGGAAATTTTTGAGCGGGCAGTAAAACGCCAGATTATTGAGCAGGAAATCGTACTTCCGGACGTTCCTGATCAGGTATTGGCAAAATACCCGGGAATCGTTGCTGGTATTCAGGGCCTCGAAGAGCAGGGCTTTCCGGTGGTGGTTAAAGATGCTTCCTTGGGTGGACAGTTTCCGGTGATGTGTGTCACCTTGATGAATCCGAAAACCGGGGGCGTATTTGCCTCGTTTGGTGCCCATCCAAGCTTTGAAGTGGCATTAGAGCGGAGCCTGACCGAATTGTTGCAGGGCCGCAGTTTTGAAGGGCTGAATGATGTACCTAAGCCGACGTTTAATAGCATGGCGGTCAGTGAGCCGGAAAACTTCGTTGAACATTTTATTGATTCAACCGGGGTTATCTCCTGGCGGTTCTTCAGTGCTAAGAAAGACTATGAATTTGTCGAGTGGGACTTTACCGGTACTAACGAAGAAGAGAGCCAATACCTATTTTTAATCCTCGAACAAATGGGTAAAGAAGTTTACGTCGCGGAATTTGATCAACTCGGTGCATCGGCCTGTCGCATCCTGGTACCGGATTATTCGGAGGTTTACCCGGTTGAAGATTTAATCTGGGATAATACCAATAAAGCGCTCGACTATCGTGAAGATATTCTCAATATTCATAAGCTTGACGAAGCTCAGCTCACTGCTTTAGTTGAGCGCCTGGAGGAGAGTCAACAGGATAATTACATCGATATCATTACCCTGATTGGTATCGAGTTTGATGAAAATACGGTTTGGGGACAGCTGACGATACTTGAGCTGAAAATTCTGATTTACCTGGCTATCGGTGAGTTGGAAACTGCCCAGGAACTGGTAGAAGAGTTCCTGCAATACAACGATAACACGGTAGAGCGAAACCTGTTTTATCAGGCCGTACACGCGGTGTTGGAAATCACCCTGGAAGAAGATTTAGAGCTGGACGATTATCACCATAATCTCAGCCGTATGTTTGGTGCGGATGTTTTCGAAACCGTAGTGGCCACGGTTTACGGCGATGTCAGATTTCCAGGATTAACACCGACCAGTATGAAGCTCGAAGGCCTGGATAGGCACCTGCGCTTGATTGACAGCTACAAAAAGCTGCATCAAGCCCGCGCCGCGGCCAACAAATAGTATCGACAAGGGTATACATTATAAAGGGGAGCTTAGCTCCCCTTAATTTTTTAACCAAGTCAGTCGGTTAAGCGGATTGGATCTGAATCAGCTCGTCGGCAAAAACAAAATCAAGAATGCCGAGCGCCGCTTTGCGACCTTCATCGATAGCGGTTACCACCAAATCGGAACCGCGCACCATATCGCCGCCGGCAAAAATATTCTGTTTGCTGGTTTGCAGCGCAAAGGCGGATTTTTCACTGGCAATTACCCGGCCTCTGGCATCTACCTCAACCCCGGCATCTTTCATCCATTGCGGTGGACTGGGTAAAAAGCCAAAGGCAATAACAACCGCATCTGCCGCCATGGTAAATTCACTACCGGCAATAGGCTCTGGCGAGCGGCGACCATTACTATCTGGCTGGCCCAGTTGGGTGCGCACAAACGTGACGCCATTAGCGATACCATTGTCATCGACACTTATGTCTAAAGGCTGCAGGTTAAACTGAAAATCCACGCCTTCTTCTTTGGCATTTTGTACCTCGCGCGGTGAGCCTGGCATGTTGGCCTGGTCTCGACGATAGGCGCAGGTGACTTCAGCAGCGCCCTGGCGAATCGCCGTACGAACGCAATCCATCGCGGTATCGCCGCCACCGAGCACGACAACTTTTTTACCTTTGAAGTTAGTATAGGGCTTGGCATTATTGCTAATACCCATTACATGCTGGGTATTGCCAATCAGGTAATCCAGTGCATTGTACACCCCTTGAGCGCCTTCGTTGCTAAAACCGCCGGTCATATCGGTATAAGTGCCAAGACCCAGGAAAACCGCATCGTAGTCATCACATAAGGTGGAAAACTCAATATCGACACCGACATGAGTATTGAGCACAAACTCGATGCCCATCCCTTCAAATATTTCCCGGCGACGCTGAATCACCTCTTTTTCCAGTTTAAAAGATGGAATGCCAAAGGTAAGCAGGCCGCCAATTTGTGCCTGTTTGTCAAACACCACGGCTTTTACCCCATTGCGGGTTAGTACATCGGCGCAGGCAAGGCCGGCCGGTCCGGCACCGATCACCGCCACTTTTTTACCGGTTGCTACGACATTGGACAAGTCAGGTTTCCAACCCTGGGCAAAGGCGCTATCGGTGATGTATTTTTCGATATTGCCTATGGTTACCGCGCCGAATTCATCGTTCAGGGTACAGGCCGCTTCACATAACCTGTCCTGGGGACAGACGCGGCCACACATTTCTGGCAGGCTGTTGGTCTGATGGCAAAGCTCCGCCGCTTCGAAAATTTTGCCGGCGGTGACTAACTCCAGCCATTGGGGAATGTAATTGTGCACCGGGCACTTCCATTCACAATATGGGTTACCGCAGTCAAGGCAACGTTCGGCCTGATCACTACTTTGTTCGGCTTGCAACGGGTTATAAATTTCCACAAACGCCTGTTTGCGCTCTTCGATGGCCTTTTTCGGTGGGTCGACGCGCTTTACATCGACAAATTGATAAACATTTTTACTCATAGTTGCCTCTATTGTGCCTGGACTCGTAACTCGGCAGCGCTATGGCTGCGGTGCCCCAGCAGGCTTTGTACATCGACAGCTTTCGGTTTGATCAGTTTGAATTGCTGGCTAAACCGGTGGTAATTTTCCAAAATGGTTCGCGCCCGCTCACTTCCTGTCAGCTCAAGGTGACGACTAATGATGCCGCGCAGGTGTTCCTGGTGAATCACCAGTTCATCCAAAGAGACGGTATCGATCGATTCCTGATTGATGCGCTGGTCCAGATCGCCGGCCTCATCAAGGACATAAGCAAAGCCACCGGTCATCCCGGCACCAAAGTTTAATCCGGTATCGCCGAGTACTGTGACAATACCGCCTGTCATATATTCACAGGCATGATCGCCGGTTCCTTCGATCACTGCATTACAACCGGAATTGCGAACCGCGAAACGCTCACCAGCGCGACCCGCAGCATATAAGCGGCCACCGGTGGCACCATACAAGCAGGTATTACCCATAATTGGGGTCAGGTGTGGCTGGTAGGTGACGCCTTTGGGTGGATTAATCACCACCTGGCCGCCGGCCATTCCTTTACCGACATAATCGTTAGCATCTCCAATCAGGGTCATATTCAAGCCGCCAGCATTCCAGCAGGCAAAACTCTGGCCGACATTGCCGGTGAGCTTAATATGAATGGGATTGGCGCTCATGCCCTGGTCACCGTGCAATCTGGCGATTTCTCCAGAAATAAGAGCTCCGATACTGCGATCGGTATTGCGACTGGTAAAGTTAAAATCACCGCCGGTCTTGTTAATAATGGCCTCTTTTACCTGAGCCAGAATCGCCCGATTCAAATTACCTTTATCAAATGGCGTATTAGCTTCGGTTTGATACAATGCGGTATCACTATTGGCAACAACTGGGGCGATGATTGGACTCAAATCGAGCTTTTGCTGCTTAGCGGTAATGCCCTGTAATGGTACCAGCAGATCGGTGCGACCAATCAGTTCGGTCAGGCTGGCAACCCCTAGCTGAGCGAGAATTTCACGCACTTCCTGGGCGATAAAACGGAAGTAATTCATCACCTGTTCAGGCAGACCCTTGAAGTACTCTTCGCGCAATAAGGCATCCTGAGTAGCAACACCGGTAGCACAGTTATTCAAGTGACAGATGCGCAGGAATTTACATCCCAGCGCCACCATTGGCGCGGTGCCAAAACCAAAGCTCTCAGCGCCTAAAATCGCGGCTTTGACAATATCCAGACCGGTTTTTAAGCCACCGTCAACCTGGAGGCGAACCTTATGGCGCAGGCCATTAGCCACCAATGACTGGTGGGCTTCAGTTAAACCAAGCTCCCAGGGGCAACCGGCATATTTTACTGAGGTCAGTGGGCTGGCTCCGGTACCGCCGTCGTAACCGGAAATGGTAATAAAGTCGGCATAGGCTTTTGCCACGCCAGAAGCAATAGTACCAACACCCGGACCCGAAACCAGTTTGACCGAGACAATGCATTTAGGATTTACCTGTTTGAGGTCAAAAATTAATTGCGCCAGATCTTCAATCGAATAAATATCATGATGCGGTGGTGGCGAGATCAGGGTTACACCAGGCACCGAAAAACGTAGTTTGGCAATCAGCGGGGTGACCTTATCACCGGGCAATTGTCCTCCTTCACCGGGTTTTGCCCCTTGCGCCACTTTAATTTGCAGCACATCGGCATTGACCAGGTAATGCGGTGTTACGCCAAATCGACCAGAAGCAACTTGCTTTATACGAGAATTTCTCACCGTACCAAATCGAGCCGCATCCTCGCCACCTTCACCGGAATTGGAAAACCCACCGAGTCGGTTCATCGCGATGGCCAGCGCTTCATGTGCTTCCGGAGACAGGGCACCGATTGACATCGCAGCACTGTCGAATCGTTTAAACAATTCGGTATCGGCTTCGACGTCTTTAATGTCAATGGCTTGGGTGTCGTCTTTTAACGCCAGTAAGTCGCGCAAAGTGGCGACTGGACGTTGGTTTACCGCATCGGCAAAAACTTTGTAGTCTTGATAATTGCCAGTTTGCACCGAATTTTGCAGTGATTTCACTACATCCGGGTTAAAACAGTGATATTCGCCATCATGCACATATTTCAGTAGTCCGCCATGGGGGACTTTCTGGTGTGGTAACCAGGCGCGACGCGCCAGGTTAATAGTGTCCTGTTGAATATCGCTAAAATCGGCACCCTGAATCCGGCTCGGGATCCCGGGAAAGCAAAGTTCCATGATTGACTGGTTCAGGCCGATGACTTCATATAGACCAGAGCAGCGATAGCTGGCGATGGTCGATATGCCCATTTTCGAAAGAATCTTCAGCAGGCCTTTATTAATGGCATTGCGGTAATTTTGTAATGCGGTACGCGCTGGCAAGTTAATCTTGCCTTGTTCAACCAATTGCTCAATGGTTTCATACGCCAAAAACGGATAAATTGCCGTTGCGCCGAGGCCGAATAAAACCGCGAAATGATGCGGATCACGCACCGCAGCCGTTTCGACAACGATGTTCGACTCACAACGCAATTGCTCGTTGACCAGGCGTTGCTGTACGGCTCCGACGGCCATTGCCGCCGGAATCGGTAACTTATCTTTGCTGATCTTACGATCACTTAAAATTAGGATGACGGTGTCATTACGAACCATCTCAACGGCTTCGTCACAGACCCGACGAATAGCATTTTCCAGGCCTTCCTGAGGAGAGTAATTCAGGCAAATGGTGTTGGATCGATAATGCTCGGCTTCTAACTCTCGTAACTGCTTGATGCCGGTGTACATTAATACCGGGGTTTCAAACTGAATCCTGTCCGCATGACCTGTGGTTTCGTTGAATACATTGTGCTCGCGACCGATGCAGGTCGCCAAAGACATCACATAACGTTCCCGCAATGGATCGATTGGTGGATTCGTTACCTGGGCAAATTGCTGGCGGAAATAATCAAACAGGGTTCTTGGACGGCTTGAAAGTACCGCCATTGGCGTGTCATCGCCCATCGAGCCTGTCGCCTCCTGCGCATTTTCTGCCATGACTTTGATCACCTGCTGGATCTCTTCATAGGAGTAATTGAACAGTTTATGTAACTCTGCCATTTGCAGATCGGAGAACACCCTTTTGCCCACCAGCTCGGCAGCGAGTTGTTCAAATGGCACCAGTTGGCGAATGTTATTCTTCAGCCACTCACGATAGGGGTGGCGGGATTTGAGATCGTTATCGATATCTTCTGACTTTAACACTTTACCGGTGTAAGTATCGACCGACAGCATTTCACCGGGACCGACGCGGCCTTTTTCTACCACTTCGTCTTCGCCATAGTCCCAGATACCAATTTCTGATGCCAGGGTGATAAATTTATCCCGGGTAATGACATAGCGGGCAGGGCGTAATCCGTTTCGGTCAAGGTTACAGGCCACATGGCGGCCATTGGTCATAACAATACCCGCAGGACCATCCCAGGGTTCCATATGCATCGAGTTAAACTCGTAAAATGCTTTTATTTCATCATCCATCGCAGGGTTGTTCTGCCAGGCTGGTGGCATTAATAAGCGCATTGCCCGATACAAGTCCATGCCGCCGGCCATAAACAGTTCCAGCATATTATCCAGCGATGACGAGTCGGAACCTGTGACATTGACAAACGGTGCGGCATCCTGCATGTCTGGCATTAACGGGCTTTTAAATTTATAGGTTCGTGCTTTGCTCCACTGGCGGTTGCCCTGAATGGTATTAATTTCACCATTGTGAGCCAGGTAGCGAAATGGCTGTGCCAGATGCCACTGCGGTGAGGTATTGGTTGAGAACCGTTGGTGAAAAACGCAAATCGCAGATTGCATGCGAATATCGGCTAAATCCAGATAAAACCTCGGCAGGTCTGCCGGCATGACTAACCCTTTATAGATATTGACCAGGCAAGACATGCTGGCGACATAAAACACCGAGTCGGAAATGCGTTTTTCGGCGCGACGTCGTGCCATATACAGGCGACGCTCTAAATCCTTACTGCGCCAGCCACGTGGCCCATTTATGAAGATTTGCTCAATGGCCGGTAAATTACTCCTGGCGATCGGCCCAAGTACATTAGTGTCGGTAGGGACAATACGCCATCCGACAACATCGAGGGTTTCCTGGCTTAATTCCTGTTCGAGGATTTTCTTTGTTGCAGCGGCAATGACCGGATCCGGATTCAGGAAAATGGTACCTACAGCGTATTTATTACTAAGGTGCCAGCCATTTTCCTCAGCAATGGCGCGAAAAAAACTATCGGGTTTCTGGAGTAGTAAGCCACAGCCATCACCAGTTTTACCGTCGGCGGCAATGCCACCTCGATGTTGCATGCGGTCCAGTGCCGCAATGGCGGTTTTGATCAACTTATGACTGGTTTCACCTTCCTGATGAGCGATTAACCCGAAACCACAGTTGTCTTTCTGTTGACTGTGATCATAAAGTTGCATGGCTGTATCTCCTTCTAAAACACGCTGGCGGTAATGCTGCAATTGGTTTGAATAAACATTTTTTATTTGCGCATAAATACCGCAATTCCAGCCGGGGGGAATCTCTCACCATATAACCAGTTTTTAATCAGGTCAATAAAAAATAGAGTGATTACTCTTAATAAGGGTAGGCTAAATACCGTCTGTTATACAGGCGAATAATGAATATATTTTCAACAAAGCCAGAAGTGGTAAGGGCAGTAGTAAAGTATGAAATTTAACCTGAAAGTTTTACAAGTGAATTAAATTGAGGTTAAAAAAATTTAAATATATATGCAGAGGCCACATCATCTATCCAATATTAGGGATAGAAGATGTGGTTTCTGCGGGTCTCAGGATTCAGGTTTCAGAAAGTTGAACTGACCATAGGTTGCAGCTTAACGCGATATTACTTTATGCAAATCGCACGACGGCAACGATTAAAAAATAGAGCGGAATGATGATCCACCGCTTCGCCGCGATGAGCGCCTGTGGCGCATTCTGGAGTGCAGTTCACGACGTTTTGCATCTAACCAGTCATCTTTGGTAATGGTATCCGAAGCCCGCTCTTTTTCTCGTTCCCGGTAACTGCAAAACTCATCAAACGCTTCGATATCATCATGTAAATCCATAGCGACCAGTTCGATCATAATCGCATCGTCGAGAAAACCAAGGGCAGGGATATCGTCAGGTACTAGATCCTGGGGATCACTGAAGTAGGCGAGGGCACACAGGACATCTTGCTTTTCTTCTTCGGGAAGTTGCCATTCCTGGTCTTCGATCATAGCGATAAGTCGTTGAAGTTTATCGATGCGCTCTTTAACAAACCCGGGCACATTGCCATGTATTGCATCAATCAGGCGCTTGGCATTCGCCAGAATGGTCTCTTCGCTTAGATGTTTAGCGTTATTTTGTGCCTTATGCATGACCCCACGAAAGTGCTCCAGATCAGAGTCTGATAACTCAAACGTCACTTCAAATGCCATTGGTGTTCTCCTCGTAGCTCGCCAGGAAATAAAAATCTATGTAGTTAAATTTAACAAAGATTTGATTTTTCACCATTTACCGGGGAAAAAATGAGGATGTTGGGTGCCATTTTTCCTACGTTAAGATCGAAAAAAGGTTGCTTTTCAGCAACCTTTTTGGGAATTTTTTAAGGTCAGATTACGACGCTTAACGACGATTATTCCGGCGTATAACCACCATCGATACCTTTAGTGGTAACGGCAACGGCGTCGTGTGCATGCAGCGACTCAAGGTGATTGATCTTGACCCAGTAATCGTCAAACCCGGTAACCTGGTTCATCACATGTTGAACACGGCGGGCAGCGTCTTCACAGAACATCAGGTTCTGACCATTCAAACGGGCAAATTCCTGCTCGTCTTCACGTTTTACCGCTGCCTGGACCGGCGTTTGCAAGGCGTTTTCAACGGTATCGACGATATCCGTAATCGGGAAGTTGTTGACCTGGCTGTTTAGCTTCACCTTAATTTCAGCAATAGAACGCTGACTGTGAGGTGTGGCTACAATGCCCTGGGTCGTGCCTAACCACTGATGAACATCTTCTGAGGCGACCTGATCCTGATCCGCAAACGCTTCGCTAAAGGATTGCTGAATAAGTTGGCGAGCCAGAGCTGCCGAACATGGACAGGTTGAGGAGTATGCGATATCGATACCTAACTCTATATCAAATCGACCTTGTTCAAGTTTGCCGGTAATCGTCACCGGGTATACGCGCCAGCCAAGCTTACCGCTGATTAACGCTTCCCGGCGCATTGGGTAATCAAATTGAAATTTTACTAACGCGGTATCGCTTAAATCATGATGGGAGCTGATAAACTCATCCAGCAGAGTCACTAACGACTGATAATTAAGGGTATTGTTACTGGCCAACTCATCCAGCAACAAGTACAGCCGAGACATGTGAATGCCTTTTGCTTTTGGCTCTTTTAAATTAACGAATGCGTCAATATGTGCCGATACCATGCGTTCAGCTTCATCTTTCGCTGCTAGCATAATTGGCATTTCAATATTCCCCATACCGACACGGTCAAGGACTCCCTCTGTCTGGGCCTTGGTGTGGTTGGCGATATCAGGCATTGATGTTGGCATTACTTCTCCGCGTTATGTCATCAGTCACGTTACCCTGTTGCCGTTGAAACACGGACAACCAAAGGGTTATTTATGGTTCATAGCATGTCATTGGTAGTGCAATGCTATGCCCTAGTAAAAAGGTCGGGTATTCTGGATCAAAAGTCGATTAAAATCAATATATACGGGGCCTGTACTCAGTTAAAAACTGTAAAACAAATGCCGACTCGGCAATAAAATACGATAAAGTATTCGCCACTTTCTGGATAACTGCTAGATTTTTAATATGAATCTACAGATATCGCACGTTATGGACATTTTAGACAAAACCTTAATCAGTCAGTATCGTGATGTCCTTGGGCATGAAGCTTTCATGCAGAATGTCGAGCTTTACCGCGAGCAAGCCGTTAAATATTTCCAAAAGCTGGAGCAGGCGATCGAACTGCAAAGTTACAGTCTGTGGCAGGAAAACTGTCACATTTTAAAATCCGCATCGGGTAACACTGGCTTAAAAGAAGTGTATCAATTGGCCAGTGATTTGGAATATTCGCAGGCGGATTTTGATGAACTGTCCGAGCGATTGATGGAATTAATCGTAAAAAATGATCAGGCTTTAAAAGCACTGGAACAGTGGCTCGAATAGAACCACTGTTCCGGTTATCCAATCAAGGACTAACTGTCCAGGTTACCCACGAAGCGGTAACCTTCACCATGGATGGTGTTGATAAATTCCGGGCTTTGCTCATCGCTTTCAAAATGCTTGCGCAGGCGGCGGATGGTTACATCAACGGTACGGTCATTTTCCCGCAATTCGCGACCAGTCATGCGCCGGATCAACTCCTGGCGGGAAACGATCTTGCCGCGATTTTCCATTAACAGGCGCAGTGCCCGATACTCTCCCCGGGGAATCGCAATTTTCTTGCCCTGAGGTGAAATCATCTGGCGCGAATTAGGATCCAGTTTCCAGTTGTCGAATTGGATCACCGACGTATCTTCCTGAGCCTGTTCGACGCGACCTGCGCTGTTACCTAAACGGTTTAACAGGTTACGGACACGAATGGTTAATTCGCGAGGATTAAACGGTTTGGTAACATAGTCATCCGCACCGATTTCCAGGCCAAGGACCTTATCGACTTCACTGTCGCGCGCAGTAACGAACATTAATCCAACCTGATGTTTCTGGAGTACTTCACGAGCCATGATCAGGCCATTCTTACCTGGTAAGTTAATATCCATTAACACCAGGTCAATATTTTGCGATTCAATAATAGGTAAAATTTCTTCACCATTAGTGGCCAGATGGGTGCGATAACCTTCACCTTCAAACAGACTTTGTAAACTTAAACGTGTAACGTCTTCATCTTCAACAATTAAAATATTGGCTTCTTTAATCATTTCCACCTCTAACAATGTTTAATGGGGTCAGCTACGCCCGCCCAGATCTTTATTCCATTTTCAATTTAATCCCTGATCCCTGAGTTATTAGCGCGTGTTCCCACTGAGCCTTGGTTTTGGCGTAGCTGCTAATTTCGATGGGGGTATGATAAAGAATTCTGAGCTGGAAACAATGGTGAAATTGTTGTAAAAATGTACAGCAAATATTCAACAAATTTGTCACCTATGTAGTGATAACTCACTGATTAAGTTAATGAAGTGTTGTAAAAAGAAAGACTGTCTTGTTTAATTTTTGTTAATTAAATTGCAATTAAGTGTAATTTTCGTCGCAAAGCGGCATTTTTAACCCTTTCTGGGAGCCGCCAGCGACCTTGAACATGTGGCGTTCGATATTATTTGCAGTGATGGATACTGAAGCCATTAGCATTGTCTTTAAGCTCACAATGGTTAAAGTGCTGCTTTAAAATGGGGGCATATTTTAAAAAGCTATTGGCGACGATGCTGAGCTCGCCATTGCCGGTGAGATAATGGCGGATATCGCTCAGGAATGTTTCAGTGGTCGCATAATGGGTTTTGATACCCTGATGAAATGGCGGGTTGGAAACTACATGCTGATATTTGCCAACAACCTTGCTAAGGCCATCCGAGGCAAATACATTGCCTTTAAGTTTATTGGCATCCAGGGTCAGGCGCGCACTTGCTACGGCCATAGCATTTACATCGAGCATATCAACGTCACATTGTGGGTATAAACTGGCGATTACGGCACCAATGACGCCCGCGCCGCAGCCGAAGTCGAGCACTTTGCCATTCATTCTTTCGGGTAAACTGGCTAACAGCAGTTCGGTGCCTTTATCCAGTTCACCACGGCTAAAAACTCCTGGTAAATGACAAATCTGTAGCGCCTGTCCATGCTGGGTAATCGCAAAGGTTTCAATCCAGTCAACCAGGTTAAACGGTGGCAGACTGTCCTGATAAGTGAGAGAGAACAGGGTGCAATGTCTGGCAGAATCCAGCTTCTGGTAGCTTTGAGTGAGATCGCTGGCAAGTTTTTGTGACGATTTAACTCCGCCTTTATTGTCGCCGACCACTAACACCGAACCTTGTTTATGTAACACTGATGCGAGCATGCTCAACAGATATTGAAACTCGTGCTTGGATTTTGGGAAATACAGCACAATCAAATCGTGCGGCTGATCAGCTTGATACTGCTCACCAAAATGCGCGTCGATACCGGGCATATTCGCCAGAGCCTGATGCTCGGCAAAGTTAACGTTAAACGCGCTGATTTGCGAGTCTGGGTTTAACTGTCGTAATTGCTGACAAAACTGCGGATCCGGGCAATTAACCAGCAGAATCGATTGCCCCTGAAGCAGATCATCGTTTCTAAGCAGCAGTTGTGAGGGGTTTGATAATGCCATGTCGGGGCTCCTGGGGTCTGTATGCCGCATATTTTCATTAGTTTCAGCCACTGAGTAAAGAGTTTAGAAGAAATAATTGCAGGTTGAATTGTCACCGATCTAGTGCTTTAATACGCGTTACGTATGCAAACCGGTTTGCCTGGCGAACTTGGTGGCCGGAAAATGCATATATGCCCTTCTAAATAAGGGCCAGAAGAGGAGCGTTAACCAGGTAATTATCCGGAGGAGATCAAACTCCATTGAAGGGTAATGAGGGGGATTAGCGCCGAGGTGGCAAACCATTCAACCCGGGTTGAATGCGATTTTTGATGATCATGCTACCGGCTGTGCAGGCTGAATCCTGGCAGCTGTCACCCGTACAAGGTGGAGAGCTTCTGGTCTTTGCGTGACTCTGTGTCAGGCAAATACCTCAACTTTCCCGAATTTGGATTAATATCAACCGACCCACTCGTCGTCAACCTTGTGGTGGTTGGAATGTATACAGGCACAATACTGTGCCTGACATAGAATTAAAGACAAAGAGTTAAACATGACTAAATCATATAATTTGGCAGATTTTGCAACCTGGACCGCGTTAATCACGCCATTTGATGAATTAGGTGCTATCGATTTTGATAGCTTAACCCAGTTGGTGGATCAGCAGGACAGTGCCGGTAACGCCATTTTGTTGATGGGGAGCACTGGAGAAGGGTTAGCGATTTCGTTGGAAGATCAGTTAGAAGTGGTAAGCTTCGTCTCTAACCTGAATCCTGGTGTGCCAATTATGGTTGCTGTCGGCGGTGCGGATCTTCCAGCTCAGCTGACCTGGATGAAACATTGTAATCGCCTCAATATCGACGCTTACCTACTCGGCACACCATTTTATGCTAAGCCTGGCGTCGCCGGGCAAACCCATTGGTTCAAGAATTTACTGGATGCGGCAAAGCATCCGTGCATGATTTACAATGTGCCATCACGAAGTGGTGTTAATATTCCTGCGCAAACGGTCGCAAATCTCGTCTCTCATCCTAATCTGTGGGCGATGAAGGAAGCGAGTGGCGATATTCATCAGTTTCTTGCTTATCGTCAGGTGGCGCCGGGTCTGGCCATTTATAGTGGCGAAGATGCATTAATGCCTTATCTCGCCGCCGCCGGAGCGAAAGGGTTGGTTTCTGTCTGCTCGAATGTCTGGCCTGAAGCGACCAATCTGTATGTGAAAAAATCTCTCGGCGGTGACAACCAGTCATTATTCCCGGTTTGGTATAATGCCACCAACGCCCTGTTTAGTGCTGCCAACCCGATTCCAGTAAAAGTGCTAATGCATTTACGCAAGATGATTGCTTCACCGATGCTGCGTGCCCCGCTTACCCATCTTGAATTGACTGATCACCAGGGCATTATCGATGCCGATAAGCGTATTCACGACTGGCATAATGCCGAGCTAAAACAACATGCCCTGACTGATTAATCGGTCAGGGTGACTTTACATTAATAATAAGAATTTATTGTGGTAGAAAAGCAAATTTTACACGTTGGCGAAATGGCCAGCGGTGTCGCGCTTACCGTACCTGTATATGTCCTGAAAGGACAGGGCCGGGGGCCTAGCGTCTACATCCAGGCTAATATCCATGGTGCTGAGGTGCAGGGCAATGCAGTTATTTATCAACTCCTTGAGTTGTTGCAGCAACAGCAGCTATTTGGCGATGTAACCCTGGTACCTTATGCCAACCCTGTTGGCTGTAATCATAAAAATGGTGAATATACCCTTGGTCGATTTGACCCGATTACCGGGGTGAACTGGAATCGGATGTATCACTATAATGGTGAGCTGGCAGCGAGGTTTGTATCCCAGTATCCACAAGCAGACGAAGCCACCATTTTGAATGATTACCAACAATGGATGCTGGCAGAAATTGACCAACAGTTGGAGCATAATATTTACGGGCTTTCCACTGGTCGTCGGATTGCTTTTCAATTACAGCGCATGGCGTTGCAGGCTGATTTGGTGTTGGATCTGCACACCGGGCCAATTTCCAGCAAGCATTTATATTGCCCGGAATATGCCAGGGCAAGTGCCAATTATTTTAATATCCCCCACACCATATTAATTCCTAACGATTTTGCCGGTGCCCTTGATGAAGCCACGTTTTGCCCGTGGTGGGATTTGCAACAGGCATATCAACGGATAGGCCGTGAGATGGACTTTAATAAGGAAAGTTTTACCCTTGAGTTGGGCTCGCAGGAACTCATCGACCTTGATGAAGCTAAATTTGATGCGCAAAGCATTCTCAGTTATCTGCAGGCAAAAGGTGTTATCGCAGCAAACGGTTTTACGCCGCAGACGCTAACCCGATACGCCTGTTATTTAAAGGATTACAAAGTGTTTTACGCGCCGATGGGTGGCATGGTCGATTATCTTGCAGAGTTCGGCAAGCCATTGCAGCCCGGTCAGCCGTTGGCACGAATTCTGCGAATGGACAATTATAGTGATGAGGATGCCGAGCCACTACATTATCTTAGCCTCGAACAGCCGGTGATCCCGATTTTGCATTTTGCTTCAGCGAGTGTGAATCAGGGGACGGAGTTGTATAAGGTGTTTACTCGCTTTTTCGAACTGAGCTGAGCCGGGCGCTCAGTTCGAAAGCTGTAAGCCACAAGCCATAAGTGGTTACCTTTCGAAAGCGGTAAGCCACAAGCCATAAGATATAAGAGGTTTAGTCCTTACAGCTTACAGCTTAAAGCTTACAGCTTGTTTTCGGTCTACCAACGACCTCTGGGTAGATAGGGTTTGGCGTCGTCCGGGTTGAGTTGTTTTTTCACTGCCCGGCGTTGGTTTTTACCTAAGATTATTTTGACCTGGTACCAGGTCTCCATCATCAGCATTTTCCAGTCCGGGCTTTGCCAGTTACGGGTGTACAGCCGTTTGATCGCGGCCAGCGCATCGGGAGATTTTAATTTTAGCTCCCCTAATAGCGATTCCGCGTCCTGCAATGGTGTATCGGAAACCTGAGTGACCAAATTTATCGCCAGTGCCTCGGTGGCGGATATTGGTTCGGCGGTCATTGCCAATCGTAGAGCCTGATCTTTTGGCAATAGTTCTCGTAATGCCATATTCCCCGCCATATCCGGGATCAGGCCCCACTTACTCTCCATTACCGCCAGACTGACATCGCTAGTGACAAATCGAAAATCTGCTCCCAGCACTATCTGTAATCCGCCTCCCCAACACCGTCCCTGAATCACTGCTATCACCGGCACCGGAATTTTACGCCAGTTGCTACTGACTTGTTGGGCAAGATTTGATGAACCAGGAAGCCATTTTTTTAACAGGCGGACCATGCCGGATTTATCCTCCATGATCGATTTAACATCCAGGCCACTGCAAAAATCAGCGCCGGCGCCTTGTAGAATAACACCGCGAATATTACGGTTGTTGCGCAACGAACGGGCAATACTGGCCAGTGACTTAAAGGTGGCTAAATTCAGGGCGTTCAACTTATCCGGGCGATTTAAGCTGACATAGGCAATATCATCGCGAATGGTAAGGTCTACTGGATGGCGTAACGAATGACGCGAGTCTGCAAGGTTTTGTTGAGCGCTCATGAACTGACTGTATAGTTAAGGTAATGATAAAACTAAGCTATCACGACTGGACCGATGAGTATAGAAGGGATGAGTATTGAAGGAAACATTTACTCGTTTAAGATTTTTGTACCATGTGATACTTGTTATTTTCGGTAATTAAGTGTGATAATATAACACATCTTAATTGGAGCCGTGATTAGCATGTCCAGGATAATTTAATTATTGAATTCCCAGTACAAGCTATATCTAGTAAATAAACAGCAATTCACGCTACCGACAGACCAGTAAACATGACTGCGATAATACCGCACAATTTGAATCGAAACGTTTCAGGCCGTAATGCTCTGGGATTCTTGTTTGCTGGGTTACTGCTGCTCACTTTTATCTTTTCCAGTTATCACCAGGCAGAGCACGAGTTACAGTCGAATCACATGCACTGCCAGGTTTGTTGGCAATTAGCCGGCGATCTGGACAAGCCTGAAAAATCTGAATTACATCAACCGCATCTGGTTGCGAGTTTTCACCAATCTTGCCAGCAACAGCCAGTTTACCACTCTGCTGCAGTGCACACGGCAACCTGTCGTGGACCGCCAGGCATCATCTGATTCTTGTTTAACCGGGCTCGTGCTAACAGCAATAACCATTTTCCCTATTATTTTGCGCTAATCAAACCAGACTTTAACGGTGTGGTTTGTGAGTGGCTGGCGATGCCTTTTTTCCAACTTTGTATTTCAGGACATTCTTATGCGTTTAAATCGCTTATACACCGCCACAGCGTTGACTTTAGCTGTTACTACCCCAGCTTGGGCGGCAACGGTATCAGGAACCATTATCGATAATCAGGGCAAGGGCGTTGCCAATGCTGAAGTCAGCATTTCGCAAAACCGCGTGACCACCGACGAAAATGGCCACTTTACCTTAACGGATGTGACCGATGGTGCGGCGGAACTTCATGTTGAGGCGAGCTACTTCGTACATAAAAATCACAACTTGACCATCTCAGGAAATGATGTTGACAACATTATTGTCAAACTTTCGCCGTCGGTTATGGATGTCGTTGATGTGTATGCAACGCCGTTACATTCCTCAACCATGGAGTCAGCACTGCCGGTAAATGTGTTAAGCGCGGATGAGTTGCGTTTAAAGCAAGCCTCTACCCTGGGTGAAACTCTGAAAAATGAAGTGGGCGTGCATTCCAGCTACTTCGGGCCGGTGTCCAGTAGCCCGATTATTCGCGGCCTGGATGGTCCTCGTGTTTTAGTCACGCAAAATGGCTTAGACGCCGGAGATGCATCTCGCGTCGGTCCAGACCATATCGTGGCAACGGAAACAAGTACCGCCACCCAAGTCGAAGTATTGCGCGGACCTGCCACCTTATTTTATGGGAGCGGTGCCATTGGTGGTGTCGTAAACGTGGTTGATAAGCGTGTACCAACAGAATCAGAGCAGAGTGTTGGCTTTTCATTGCAACACAATACGGTCGCCGACGAAGATTTAGCCACCATAGATATTAATACCGGAACCGATTCGTTGGCGATTCATTTTGATGGTTTCTGGCGTGAAGCGAATGATTACAAAATTCCCGGTCCGGCTGAGCTTGAACATGATGAGCACGAAGAGCACGAAGAAGGCCATGAAGAGCATGAAGAAAGCGGCTCTCGCCTGGCAAACACGGCAAACGATGCAAAAGGTTTTACCTTAGGTACCAGTTACCTGTTAGATAATGGTTATGTGGGTTTTTCATATGGTCGTACCGACCGTACCTATGGCATACCGGGGCATTCTCATGCCGGTCATGAAGAAGACGTTACTGCAGAAGAGACCCAGGAAGAGCATGAGGAAGAATCTGTATTTGGCGATTTAACCCAGGATCGTTTTCAGGTGTTAAGTGACCTGCGTTTTGACGATAACTTTTTAAATCGTGTCGCTTCTAAAGTTTCTTATACCGATTATCAACATCAGGAAATTGAAGATGGTGAAATCGGTACCACGTTTAAAAATCAGTTATGGGAAGCCAAGTTCGATATCTACCATCGTGAATACCAGGGTTTTAAAGGTGCCTGGACATTGCACTATAAGCAATCGGATTTTGAAGCGCAGGGTGAAGAAGCTTTCACGCCGCCTTCAAAAACCGACACCGTCGCCTTTGCCTGGTTAGAAGAAAAACACTTCGAAGATGTATTGCTGCAATTCGGTGCGCGGATTGAGCATGTAACCCTTGAGCCAGGCCATGGCCAGGAAGACCATGATCATGCGATGGAGGAGCACGAAGAACATGAAGAGCTGGAGCTGGCAAAGCAGGACTTTACTCCTGTCAGTGCATCGGCGGGTTTAGTCTGGGACTATCAGCCAGGTTACAACCTCGGATTGTCCTTTGCTTTCTCACAGCGTGCACCGTCTGCGGCTGAATTATTTTCCAACGGCCCTCATATAGGTACTAATAGCTTTGAGCTGGGTGCGCTTTATGAGTTGCATGAAGAAGCAGACGGCTACCATATTGAGTTATCCGATCAGGATGTCGAGGTTGAAACCTCATATAACCTTGACCTGACCTGGCGTAAGTTCTCTGGTGACCTGGGGGTTGTTGCAAGCGTATTCTATAACCACTCGGATGATTTCTATTATCAACAGGACACCGGGTTTGTCTTTGAAGAAAGTGGCATTCATGACCATGGAGAGGAAGCGAGTGAAGAAGCAATCGACGGTGGCGCGGAAGAACACGCTCATGATGAAGAAGGTTTGCCAATCTTTGTTTACCGCCAGGATGATGTCGATATGTACGGTTTTGAAGCGGAAATGGTGTATCAGCTGAATGCTTCTTTAAAAGCCAACCTGTTTACCGATTACATTCGTGCGCAATTGTCTGATGGTGGTAACTTGCCCCGCATTCCGCCATTACGTGTCGGTGGCGGATTGCAGTATCAGGCGGACAGCTTTGAAACCGGTGTGAACGTTACCCGTTATTTCGAGCAGGATAGACTGGCGTCTTTGGAAACCGAGACCGGCGGTTATACCATGGTTGACCTGCACGCCAACTATTACTTAGATGGTATCGGCAATGATACGGTATTGTTCCTGAAAGTTGATAATGTGTTCGATACCGAAGCGCGAGTACACTCGTCTTTCTTAAAAGACGTTGCGCCACTTCCAGGACGTGGTATCACCTTAGGGGTACGCGCGAGTTTCTAATTGGCATCGCATCCCTGAACTTTTAAGGCACCTTTATGGTGCCTTTTGTATTCTTTAGAAACGAGAAACTTGAACTGGCCCTGTGGTGTTTGATTGTCGATAAAACTAGAAACCGTCGTTCAGGGTTAGCAAAGATTCCCTGTCGTGGCAGGGAATGACTCAGTGCCGCTCACCTCACTCGGAGTGACGTTTTTTGTCACGTACCCGAAACAATCTTCGATTGTGTACTCGAAGTGACGTTTTCTGTCACGTACCCGGAACAATCTTTGATTGTGTTCTCGGAGTGACGTTTTCTGTCACGTATCCGGAACAATCTTTGATTGTGTTCTCTGAGTGACGCTTTTTGTCACGTGCCCGGAACAATCTTAGATTGTGTGCTCGAAACGGCGCTGCTACTTCTTGTCTTTCAACCGAAAGCCCGAATCCAGCAGTTCTATTTTGCCTTGCTTCAGCAGGTTACCGATGGTGGATTTGAAGGTCTTTTTACTCACTCCAAAAACACGCTTAATTTCATCCGGACTACTTTTGTCATGCAGACTGCAATATCCCTTGTGAGCGTTTAAATACTCCATTAACGAAGGTGCAAAATCTTTGATTTTTCCTAAACCTCCGCGAGTCAGGATTAAATCGATGCGACCATCATCGCGGACATTTTTAATAAAACCATTGAGCCTCTGGCCAGTGCGCAAATGCTGGAACACCTCGTTATCGTACAATAAGCCCCAATGCTGGTTATTGACGATGGCCTTAAAGCCTAAATCGGTTTTGGTAGCGATGATTAATTCGACCTGCTCCCCGATTTCATAGCGGGCGGGCCAGATATCGAGGTATTTATCCAGCTTGCTGGAAGCGGCGATGCGGTCGGTATGGTGATCGCGATATAATTTCACCAGGTACGACTTGCCGACGACCATGCGATTCTTCTGCTGGTTATAAGGGACCAGCAGATCTTTGGGCAGGCCCCAATCCAGGAACGCGCCCATTTTATTAACCTGGACCACCTTTAAATAGGCAAAATCGTCAAGTTGTGCTTTCGGTATTTCCGTGGTCGCGACCAATCGATCTTTTGAATCGTAATAGATAAAAGCCTGCAAATCCTGACCCTCTTCGGCGGACTCCGGCAGGTAGCGGGTCGGTAACAAAATCTCGCCCGATTCCGCACCATCAAGGTAGGCTCCGATTTCGGTAATTTTTACGATTTTCAGGGTGTTGGTTTTGCCGACGTCAGCCATGTTGTTTACTCAGGGGGTAGGAAGGTTTAGGTTCGCATTTTACCAGCCTGAAATCGGTGTGCCTACTAAGGCTTAACAAAAAACTCCGTGCGGAATTGGTATTAGCCATTTTGCACGGCGAGTTTTGTTTGAATGTATTCCTGATGGTTTAAATGCAATAAATCGGCAATTTTTCGGATCGTGTGCTCTTCAATAGCATCGAGTTTGCCATCACTCAACGCCAGCTGCCATAAACGTTCGACAATTTCGATGCGCTGTCCAAGGGTGAAGTGCTTGTTTACCAGGCTGGTATAGCGGTAGTAGTCGGTCGCATGAAATGATTCATCCTCAGCAGCGGCAAGGATCGCGTCGACTTCATTGCGCTCCAGGCCGAACTGTTCGATTAACATTTGCTGGCAATAGCGCTTTTCCTCTTCAGTATATTCGTCATCGGCTCGTATTACTTCAAACAGTAACACCGCGGTTGCTACTTCTAATGACAGCACCTGGTTGACCACATCGTCTTGCTGTAGGGTTCTAAAAAATACACGTACGCGAGTTAGCATGACCGTCCAATATTCTTTGCCTGATAATAATACTTTAAATCTAGCATCGAATTCTGACAAAGGTAACCCCCCTGACTGAGAGTTATTGTCGGTCATATTCTGATGCTTGTTAGCGCAGGTGAACAGAGCCTGTATTGGAGAGTCGCCAACACGGTTATCTAATTTCAGCCAGTGCACAAATATTTTGCGTATTTATACCAATCACATTAAGTTTGTGCACAACTCAGAGTTAGGGCAGAGGCCCATTTGCAACATAGATTTCAACAAAATAGTCAAAACCGACTCCTTAAACGGGTTTTTCAATTAAAACCTGAATTTTTCCGGCAAAAATGTGATCAAAACCTACCTTTTAACTGAAAAAATATTTTTGGCATATCTCTATATAAAACAGCTTGTTATGTGATTTTTAAGTGGATTGTAATGACTTGTTACATGTGTTTACACATTTGTCAGTTACATTTGACTACAAATAGGTAACATATAGCGCAGAAAATTGCCTGAATACCGAGGTTTAAACGTGAAAATCAAAAGAATCGTACTGCCATTTGTGATCCTGGGCGTGGGTGTAGGCTCTTTCCTTGGCCTTTCCAGTATGCGGAAACCACCAGAAGAGAAGCCTCAGGAAGACGTCGTTCCTATTGTTGCTGTTAAGGATGTAACGCTTGGCTCTTTATCTTTGGATGTTTCGTCTTATGGCGTAATGCAACCGAAATATGAGACCCAGCTTATTGCCCAGGTCAGCGGCCAGATTGTCAAACTTTCTGATACCTTCGTGCGCGGTGGATTTGTCGAGAAAGGTGAGTTACTGGCACAAATTGATCCAAGTGATTATGAAGCGGCATTAGTCGATGCCGAAGCGACGCTTGCTTCTGCCCAAGCCGCACTAGAGCTTGAAAAAGCACAGGGCAAAGTGGCCGAACGCGAATGGCAGCGAATCAAAGACACATCGCCGACAGAGCTTAGCCTGCGCAAACCTCAGTTAGCGCAGGAAATGGCGCGGGTAAAAGCCGCTGAAGCTGCCGTTAAGCGGGCTCGTCGTAATTTACAGCGCACTAAGATTGTCGCCCCTTACGATGCCTTAGTTGCCGATCGTAATGTAGGCCTTGGCGCTGTGGTTGGTATGGGCAATCCAATGGGCACGGTGATGTCAATTGCGAACGGTGAAATTCGCTTGCCGGTGGCCAATAATCAGTTACGGTTCTTGAAAAACCAGGGGGTTGGCAGTTCTGTGACCCTTACCTCTGACCAGGCGGCAAGTGGCCAATCCTGGCAGGGTAAAGTGGTTCGCTCCGAAGGTGTTATTGATAATCAGTCACGTATGTCTTACCTGGTGGTGGAAGTTACCGATCCATACGCTCTGCAACAACAAAAATCACCGCTTAAGTTTGGTACTTACTTAAATGCCAGTATTGACGGTATTAAGGTTGAAGATGCGGCGCTGGTACCGCGTCATTTGGTGCTTGATCAACAGGTTGCCATTATGAACGGTGACGATGCACTGGAATATCGCCAGGTCAATATTCTTCGCCAGCAAGGTAAATCGGTAGTGGTTGACCAGGGCTTAAACAATGGTGACAGAATTATCACGTCGGCACTGGATTATCCGCTTGCCGGCATGAAACTTGCGATCCTGTCCGATGATGTCGACAGTCCTTTGGATGCTGAAAGCGACGAAAATGAAACTCAGGTCGCGTTGGGAGATAACTAATGGATGATACCAAAAAAGGGATCATTGCCTGGTTTGCCAGAAATCCGGTCGCCGCGAATTTATTGATGATCGTGATTATCCTTGGTGGCTTGTTCACTATGGGTACCATTCGCAAGCAGATATTTCCGCAAATCGAAATCAACTGGTTACGTTACCAGGCCATGTATCCTGGTGCTGCGCCCCAGGAAGTGGAAGAAGGCATCACCATTAAAGTTGAAGAGGCTTTAGAGTCGGTACAGGGGCTGGAACGCACCATTACCTATTCGGGCCGTAATAACTCCAATGGTTGGTTTCGAATCGACGACAACTATGATGCCCAGGTGGTGCTTGAAGAAGTAAAATCGGCGATTGACTCTATTTCTACCTTTCCGGCGGGGATGGAACGACCGACGGTTGAACGCGTAAAAATGGAACAGGAAGTTCTGTTTATCAGCTTGTATGGCGACCTGTCACAAATTCAACTGAAAGAATTAGGCCGCAAAGTTCACGATGAAATCCGTAAATTGCCGATGGTGAGCATCGTCAATTTTCACAGTGGCCTGGATTATGAAATCGCCATTGAAGTATCGAAAGATAAGTTACGCGCTTATGATTTGAGTTTCTCTGATGTTGCCAGTGCAGTTCGTAACTGGTCGCGAAATATGTCGGCCGGACAGATTCGCGCGGAAAATGGCTATATCAATCTGCGGGTAGAAAACCAGGCATATATTGGCCAGGAGTTCGAGCGCCTGCCGCTGATCACCCGTGAAGATGGTTCAAAAGTATTGCTGGGCGAAGTCGCTACTATCAGTGATGGATTCGAACAGGGTATTCAGTACTCGAAATTTAATGGCAAAAATGCGGTGAGTTTTGAAGTCAAAGCGGCGCCGGATCAAAGCATCACCGACATCGCTAAAATCGTCAATAACTACATCGAAGCCAAACAAAAGACCTTGCCTGAAGGCGTCGCTATCGATGCTTGGGTCGACTTGACCGAGTACCTGGAAGAACGACTGGATATGATGCTGTCGAATCTTTTGGGAGGAGCGATACTGGTATTTTTAATGTTGGCATTGTTCCTGCGCATTCGCCTGGCGTTCTGGGTAATGATGGGCCTACCGGTTTGTTTCCTCGGTACCCTGTTGTTTATGCCGATGTCCTTTATCAATGTCACCATCAGTTTAACTAGCTTGTTTGCCTTTATCATGGTGCTGGGTATCGTCGTTGATGATGCCATCGTGATGGGCGAAAGTGCCCATACGGAAGTGGAAAAGAATGGTAATAACATCGACAGCGTGATCCGCGGCGTGAAACGGGTTGCAATCCCGGCGACATTCGGGGTGTTAACTACCATTGCCGCCTTTATGCCATTTGTCATGGCTGATGGTCCACAGGCCGCCTGGGGACAGGCGATAGGTATGGTGGTTGTGTTATGTCTGGTGTTCTCGCTGATTGAGTCTAAGTTAATCTTACCGACGCACCTGGCCTCGATGAAAACCAAGGTTCATAACCCAAAAAATCCATTCGATGTTGCCCGCCGGAAAATCGACAATGGCCTGAAATCCTTCATTGAGAACGTATATCGCCCGATGCTGGTAAAAACCGTCGAGTATCGCTATGCCCTGGTGTGTTCATTCCTGGCCTTTGTGCTGATCTGTATTGGTATTATGCAGGCTGGATTTGTGCGGGATACCGGGATGCCGAAAATCCCTCATGATTTCCCTAAAGTTCGCCTGGAAATGAACCTGGATACCTCTGAGCAGGCGACCCTTAATGCGATTCGGGCGATTGAGAAGTCGATTGTCGAGGTAGATAACGAGCTTGAACAAGAATACGGCCAGAAGATGATTGCGTCGATGGCGGTGTATGTGGAAAGCCGCACTCGGGCGAATATGACGATTAAGTTAGTGCACCCGGAAGATCGTCCACTGAATACGTTCGAACTTGCCGAGTTATGGCGGGCTAACCTGCCGGTTATTCCTGGCGTAAAAGAGCTTAATATTCAGGATAGCCTGTTCGATAACCAGATGGATGATGGTGATATCGGCTTCCGCCTGGAAAGTCAGGATGGTCCGCAATTGTTGGCCGCCTCTCGTGAGTTGAAGGAAAAACTAAATTCACTGGTTGGGGTTAGCGATGTCAATGACTCTCGTATGGACGCGGCCCAGGAAGTACAATTTGACTTAAAACCGCTGGCGTATTCGTTAGGTCTTACCCTTGCCGACGTCGCATCTCAGGTGGGTTACAGTTTCTATGGACTGGAGGCGCAACGTATCCTGCGTAACGGCGAAGAAATCAAAGTGATGGTGCGTTACCCATTAGAACAACGTAGCTCAATCGGCCATGTGGAAGACGTGATGATCAAAGCGCCAAATGGTGCGGAAGTGCCGCTATCAGAAATTGCTGATATTCGCATTACCGATGGCGTTAACCAGATCCGTCGTGAAAATGGTGCCCGCCTGATAAATGTCTGGGCTAAGGTTGATAACTTCCAGGCGGATAAATTCCAGATCGCAAAAGACATTCGCGAGAATTTTATTCCCGAGCTGAGAAAGAAATATCCCGGCTTAAATAGTGAACTCGGTGGCCAGATCCAGGAAGAAATTGACAGTCAGAACACCTTGATTCGTGACTTCGTCATTACCTTGCTGATCGTTTATAGCTTGTTGGCGATTCCATTACGTTCCTATAGCCAGCCAATCATCATTATGTCGGTGATCCCGTTTGGTTTTATCGGTGCGGTCATTGGTCATATGGTGCATGGCCTGGATTTAAGTATCTTCTCATACTTTGGCCTTATTGCGGCTGCCGGTGTGGTGGTCAACGATTCCCTGGTGATGATAGATTTTGTCAACAAAGCCCGAGCTGAGGGCATGGCGGCAGCCAGAGCCGTCGTAGAGGCGGGTTGTAAACGCTTCAGAGCGATCTTGTTGACCTCGTTAACCACCTTTATCGGCCTGGTGCCTATCATGCTGGAAACCAGTATGCAGGCGAAAATGGTGGTACCGATGGCGGTATCGTTAGCTTACGGCGTGTTGTTTGCCACAGTGGTGACTCTGATTCTGATCCCTTGTTTGTATATCGTTTTCCAAGATATCGGGCGCGGCTTCAAACGCATGTTTGCCTGGTTTAAAGGCGATGAGAAAAAACCGTCAGTTGAAGCGGAAACAGTATCGGAATCCTAAGGATTCGCGAACATAAAAAAAGGGCCAACTCGATTGGCCCTTTTTTATGGCTGACAATAAAGTTAATGTCGGCCGATGACAGCATTCGTTAGTCTTTAACGCCCAACTCGCGCAACCGTTCTAAAAGGTAACTAGCCTGGGTATGGCGTTCCGATAACACCACTTCAGATCGAGGGTGTAAAAACAGCGGCAGGGAAATTCGCGACTTTTTCATATCGGCCCCTTCCGGGTTAATTACCCGGTGGCTGGTCGATGGAAAATAGCCGCCACTGGCTTCCTGCAACATATCGCCAATATTGATGATCAAGTTACCAAAATCGGACGGCACATCCATCCATTCGCCGGTATTCAACTGTACCTGCAGGCCTGGTTCATTGGCCGCTGGCAAAATGGTTAACAGGTTGATGTCCTCATGAGCGGCGGCTCGAATGGCGCCCGGTTGTTCATCCCCCTGCAACGGTGGGTAGTGCAAGACCCGTAACAGGGTATTTGGCGTATCTTTAATCATGTTCGATAACGGCTCATGATAAAGCTTTGATACTTCATCGGGACTGTATTTTTCAACCCAGTCGAGTAATTCCTGTGCTAAGGAAGACGCCTTTTGATAGTAATCGAGGATTTCCTCTTTTAGACTCTGCGGGATGCGACCCCAGGGATATACGTGATAGTACTCTTTGATATCTTTTTCTTTATGGCCTTTGGCGGTTTCTGAAATTTGAGGGCTGAAATATCCATCCTGTTTTTTAGGATCAAAGGCATAGTCATATTTTTCCTCAGAGTCGAAAAATTTTTGCCAGTTTTGATAAATGGATTCCACTAATTGCTGTTGGATTGGGTGATTTTTCAAAACCCCGAACCCAGTTTCCCGCAACGAGGCGACAAACTGTTGTGCGGCCTCAGGGTGTCGATAGTCAACTACCTGCATCATAATCTTGTACTCCTGTGTTGCTACACATTTTATACCAATTCCGGAGTGATAACATAGCGATAGCTATCGTGTATTGCTAATGCGTTGCCGCGAAGAACATTGCCGATATGAATGGTTACTGCTATGTTGGTTAAAGTCACTGCCGATAACAATGATGACAGTCAGTGCAAGCTTATTAAAAGAAAGGGGAAATTGATGAAACCATTCCTGTTATCCATCGCTGTAACGGTTTGTTTGTCCGCCTGTTCTTCATCCAATGCGGTTAATTGTGATGACATTCAAGTGAGCATGGAGCAGCAAAATGAATGTATTAGCCTCAAAAAGCAGATTGATAACGCTCGTGGCCAGCCGATACTGCGCACCGAATTGGAGCGCCGCTATGAGCAAGACTGTCTGAACCTTCGTTATTATCGTGATGATCAAGTGGTGGAGCGTTGCCAGAACCAGGAACAACTGGAGGAAGTGCGCAAAGAAGCCGAGCAGGAAGCCATTGACGAGAAGAAACAGCTTTCCTCCTGGTAATGCCAAAAAATGAAGTCGTAGGTTGTAAATTATATGTCTAAAGCTATATCGATATTTTTATGTTCTCTGGTTGTGCTAGCCGGGTTTGGTTTATATAGCATGCTTGGACAGGCTCAGAGTGAGGCAAGATCCAGCACTGGTAATATTGCCGAGCAGCAGCTTAAGCAGTTACTGGAGCAACATCAGGGAGATGTAATTTACCTCGATTTCTGGGCATCCTGGTGCATACCCTGTCGTAAATCCTTCCCGTGGATGAATGAGATGCAGAGTAAATATCAGGATCAGGGTTTTAAAGTCATTACCATCAACCTCGATGTTGATAAAAGCTTCGCTAAAGAATTCCTCAAACAATATCCCGCCGATTTCACCGTAATCTATGATCCGGAAGGTAAGATAGGGGAGGCATACCAGCTAAAAGGCATGCCAACCAGCTATGTGATTGGTCGTGATGGCAGTGTGGTTCGTGAAGAAGTCGGATTTTTTGAGGATAAAGTCGCTGAGTACGAACAAAAGTTAGTGGAAATCTTGAACGCACAGCCCTGAACCTCAGGATTATCAGTAATGAATCACCTCCTGTCACCAAACCTTCTTAAAAGCTTCATAATTGTAGAAAGATAATTTTTTATAACGGAAACAATCGGTAATAACCGGGAGAATACTTTTGCTTTAGAATAAACCGGCATGCAGGGCCACTGGTATTTATAATAAGTTGTTGAATTTCATCTTTTAAACTACCTTTTCAGAGAGTTTGTCAAAATCGGGGGTAGTTGATGTCCCTTACATCCATGGTTAAGTCCTTTTCTGCTTTCTCTCTTATCCCATTCATGGTTATCCCGGTAGCGTACGCCGAAGAACAAAAATCGGCATTTGAATCCGCCTGGGATGTAGCTGAGATCTGGGAGAACGAGGAGGGCGATTATTTTAGTTTGTCTGGCCGGCTGCATGCGGACGCGGCATGGTTTGATGCCGACCAGGGCGAGTTTAATGACTTGCTATGGCGTCGACTGCGCTTTGGCTTTAAAAGCGAGATTAACGGAGCGACGATTTCGTTTGAAGGGGATTTCGATCTCAATGATGCTCTCTCTGATAGTTATAACCGCCTTACCGATGCCAACATCGCCTGGACATTTGATAATGGCATGACATTGAAAGTGTTAAAGCAATCGGCGGGTTTTACCCTCGATGGTAAAACCTCATCGAAAAAACTTCTGACGCCACAGCGAAATAACCTGACCAATAATCTCTGGTTCACCGCCGAGTACTTCACCGGTGTCAGTGTTACTAATTCATTTGCCGATGATTGGACTTACTATGCCGGGCTGTTTTCCAGTGATCCCGAGGAGGAAATAGGATTTACCGAAGCGGCCTATTTCACCTTACTGGCGCTTGGTCGCGAGTTCACTGCCAACGACTGGTTTGATGGGGGCGAGATCCGCCTTGATTATGTGTACAACAAAGAAGATGAAAATGCCGGAACCCGGGACTTTGGCCATGTAAGCAGTCTGTCAGGACAGTTTCAAAAGGGCCAGTGGGGGTTGCGTACGGATTTAGCCTTCGGAAGCGGTTACTTTGACCAGGCGGATTTATTTGGCCTGGTGGTGATGCCTTATTATGATCAGAGTGAAGTCGTTCAGTATGTATTTCGTTATACCTACCTAAATAGTGATGGCGACAATGGTGTGCGTCTTGGGCGATACGAAAACCAAATTGAAAGTGACCGCGGTGATACGTACCACGAGTTGTTTGCCGGGGTAAATTTCTTTTTAAACGAGCATAAATTCAAAATTCACCTGGGTGCCCAATACGCCAATATGGACGATGATGCCAATGATGGTGGTGAATTCGATGGTTTCGGTATTACCGGGGCGTTAAGGGTTTACTGGTAACTTGGGACAAAAGGTGTCTAAGGGTGTCTAAAGGTGACGAAAGGTGTTTAAGGGTTATGGTCATGGATGACCGGTATGCCGAAAATGCAGGAGCTATTTTCGGTGACAACGAAACGCCTTGATTTTAGGTTCCAAATGTCATCCCGGTGTCGACCGGGATCTCGCTCTTTTGTTGTCGCCAGGCACAAAATCTTTGATTTTGCATGCTAGGAGCAGACTTGTCAGCGTGCTCGCTGCTTAAAGCAAAGGCCGTTCGCCATCCGAGACCTGAAACCTGAGACCTGAAACCCGAACACCCAGCGTTTCAGAGAAAAGCTGGGTGTTCAAAAAGGAAGATATTACGCATCTTCCATAGTCATTAACGATGCATTACCACCGGCGGCAGTTGTATCTATGGTAACGGTTTTCTCGGTAACCAGGCGATGCAACATGGCCGAATAACGAGCAGGGCTGATAACGGGCAAGATCGCCCCTTTACGCGCTGCCAGTTGCTCGGCTAAATAAGCCACCAGGGAACTTTGAGGACCACACACGACACCAGCAAGCACAGGATGAGCAAGTACCTCTGGCAACTGCGCTAAGCCAACCACCTGGAAGATACCAGATACCAGACCAAGCTTCTGCAATGCGCTTTCAATGGCAATGACTTCATTCAGGTAATCATCAGCAACCGCACACACGACGGTGTTGCCGGCAACCAATGCTGAAATAACGCTAACTAACCAGTATTCAAACGGCGTATTTGTGTCTCTTACTACCACCAGGGTACCACGGGATTCCAGGTAGAGTTTGTTCGACTCTCCCGTCGGCCCAGGCAAGGTAGTTGGTTTGCTAAGAGCTTTTTCAAAACTGTTGAGTTGCGCCCGCGCTGCTAGCATTGCCTGATCGAGATCCGTTTCCAGGTTCTGGACAATCGGATTTTTGGCCAGGTTGGCCAGCAACTGACGAGCGATCGAGGAGCGAATCTGTACATCGGTCATCGACCATTTGTTTTCATCACGCTTGGCCTGGCTCATGATTTTCTCAACATCGAGTTGATTGCTAGTTGTAGTCATTACCAGAATCTGCTCAACGGAAACCTGCTCTGTGGTGATGGTATCGTCGCTTACTTCCTTAACCAGACGGCTTAAATACATTGGGCCACCGGCTTTAGGACCAGTGCCAGAAAGACCACGGCCACCAAATGGCTGGACACCCACCACGGCACCAATCATGTTACGGTTTACGTAGATGTTACCGGCGCGTGAACGTTTAGTCAGGTATTCACTCTTCTCTTCAATACGGGTATGGATACCCATCGTCAATCCGAAACCGGTGGCATTAACCTGATCGATAACCTTATCCAAATCTTTCTCTTTATAGCGAATCACGTGTACGCAAGGACCGAATACTTCTTTGGTTAATACCGACAGTTCGGAAATTTCATACAAGCGTGGTGCGAAGAAAAAGTGGCCGGTGTCGCCCATATCCGGTACCTCACATTGATAATGCAAGGTCGCTTTATCCTGCAGGTAATCTACGTGATTATTAAGGTTGGTAAACGCTTTATTATCAATAACCGGACCAATGTCGGTGGACAGCATAGCCGGATCGCCTACGTGCAACTCCTGCATTGCGCCTTTAATCATGTTAATCACCCGGTCGGCGATATCTTCTTGCAGGAATAATACCCGCAATGCTGAACAGCGTTGTCCGGCACTCTGGAAACCTGAGGCAATCACATCATCGACTACCTGTTCTGGCAATGCCGTTGAATCAACAATCATACAGTTTTGACCGCCAGTTTCGGCAATCAGGGGGATCTGGTGGCCACGGCGCTCAGCCAGTTTTTGCGATATCCAGGTACCGGTCTCGGTAGAACCTGTAAACATCACAGCCTGCACTCGCTGATCAGGCACGACATGAGCACCGACCAAAGAGCCTCTGGCAATAACTGGAACGACAACGTTATCCGGCATCCCGACTTGCTGCATTAACTCGATAGTGCGTAGGGCGATTAAACTGGTTTGTTCCGCAGGTTTTGCCACTACCGTATTACCCATAACAATCGCCGCCGCGACTTGTCCAAGGAATATCGCCAACGGGAAGTTCCAAGGGCTGATACAAAGCACTACACCACGAGATTGCAATTCTTGTGACGGCAGCATTTCTTCGGCGCGAGCGGCATAATAACGACAAAAATCCACGGCTTCACGCACTTCGGCAACACCGTCTACCGGGATTTTACCCGCTTCTTTAATGCACAGGGCGATCATCTCATCACGGTGAGATTCCAACACATCGGCAATTTTACGCAACAGGTTGGCACGCTCGGTTACTGGCGTTTCTGACCAGTTGGCAAACGCCGCCTGAGCTTTGTCGACTGCCGCTGTCATTTCTTCTGGCTGCATGTGTTTCAGGTAACCAATCACTTCATCATGATTGGCTGGATTAATAACCGGCTCGGCGCCTTCAATGGCCGGTTGTGATGTTGCGTTAGTAAACCAATTATCCAGGTTCTCGCGCATCACACTTACCTGGTCAACGTTCGTTAAATCGATACCTTTTGAGTTGGCGCGCTCACTACCGTATATATCCAGGGACTGAGGGATCTGCGGATTGTATTTATTGACCCAGGCCTGCACCTGCTCAACCGGATCCTGTAACAGGCTTTCTACCGGGATGTCTTCATCAACGATGTTATTAACGAATGAACTGTTAGCGCCATTTTCAAGTAAACGACGAACCAGATAAGCGAGCAGGTCCGCATGTTCACCGACCGGTGCATATACCCGGCAGGCTACCTTATCGTTACGAACCACCTGGTCATACAGTGATTCACCCATGCCATGCAGGCGCTGGAATTCAAAGCCACTGTGGTCGTCGGTCATCTCCAGGATGGTGGCGACCGTGTATGCGTTGTGCGTTGCAAACTGCGGATAAATGCTATCACGGTAGTCGAGCAAACGTCTTGCACAGGCTTGGTAGGAAACATCTGTTGATGGCTTGCGGGAAAATACCGGGAAGTCTTCGTAGCCTTCCACCTGAGAGATCTTAATTTCAGAATCCCAATAGGCACCTTTTACCAGGCGAACCATCATTTGTCGGTTCGCCTTTTGGGTTTGCTGGCGTACCCATTCAATCACATACAAAGCTCGCTTCTGATAGGCCTGAACCGCAATACCAAAGCCGTCCCAACCATCGAGATCCTTGTCTGCAAATACAGCGCCAATCACATCAAGCGAGATATCCAGGCGATCCGCTTCTTCTGCATCAACAGTAAAACCGATATTGTATGATTTTGCCGCCAGCGCTAATTCTTTTAAGCGAGGGATCAATTCGTCCAGTACGCGCTCACGATGGGTGAATTCGTAACGAGGATGAATCGCTGAAAGTTTAATGGAAATCCCCGGGCTTTGCTGTGGTCCCTTGCCTTTTGCCGCTTTGCCGATGGCATCGATAGCGGTCATATAGCTTTGGAAGTAGCGATCCGCATCGGCCATGGTGCGCGCACCCTCTCCGAGCATGTCGTAGGAATAGGTATAACCTTTGGCTTCGGTTTTCTTGGCACGCTCAACAGCAGAGTCAATTTTTCGACCCATCACGAACTGAGTACCCATCACCTGCATGGCGTAACGCACGGCTTTACGAATAACCGGTTCACCCAGGCGCCCCATGGTCTTTTTTAACAGGCCAAATTGCTCTTTCTTGTTTTGATCAGTGTAGTTAACCATTTTGCCGGTTAGTAACAGACCCCATGATGAAGCGTTAACAAAAATTGAGTCGGAGTTACCGATATGGGAACTCCAGTCACCTTCCGCTAATTTGTCACGAATCAGACTATCGGCCGTTTTTTTATCTGGCACGCGAAGCAGGGCTTCTGCCAGACACATAAGTACTACACCTTCATCGGTTGATAAGGCAAATTCATTTAGCAGGGCGTCGACACCGCCTTTACCGACCTGCTCTTTGCGTATTTCAACCACCAACTGGCGGGCACGCTCCCAGGCTCTGGACTTCGCGGCAGGGCTGATTTCAGCAATCGGTAATAGGTTGGCAAGTACCTGGTTTTCATCAGCGCGATAATGGTCGCGAATTTGCTGACGAATAGGATCTGAAGTAATAAGTTTTCCGTTAAAAAGCATGGCAAGTGGCCCGAAATTTATACTATTTTTAGTGCGCAAGATTCTAGTGAATTTGCGACAGAATATGTGAGTGATATTCAGCTAATTTCAGTGTAATATTCGGCTAAGTTTAAAAAGTGCCAAATATTGTATTGTTTACTAAGGGTGGCGTCATGAGTAGCAAACCACGTTCATTGGACCGCATCGATCTTACTATTTTAGACACTTTGCAAAAGGATGGTCGAATTTCAAACGTTGAATTGGCAAAAAAAGTGAATTTAAGCCCCAGCCCTTGCCTGGACCGGGTAAAACGGCTTGAAAGTGAAGGTTATGTGAAGCGCTATGCAGCCATATTAAATGCTGAAAAGCTCAATATACCCATGTCTGCCTTTATACAGCTGACGTTAGATAAAACCACCGCTGATGTCTTTAATCATTTTCGTGGCGAAGTGGTCAAATTAAAAGAGGTCGCCGAATGCCATATGGTTGCCGGCGGTTTCGATTACCTGTTAAAACTTAGGGTCACCGGCATGCGTGATTATCGTGATGTGCTCGGTAAAATTGTCGAGTTACCCGGAGTCAGCCAGACCCATACCTATGTGGTGATTGATAAGATAAAAGAAGATTTGGGGTTACCAATAATCTAAGACTCAAAGCAACCATATTTCAAGGGGTCAGAGTTGTTGAATATCAACAACTCTGACCCCTTGAAATTAATTCTCTGTTCCAGATCGCCATAATCGCGTCGTTAAACAGGTAAAACTGAATATTCAACCCGGAATAGTCAGGCCGTTGACAAACGTCGATAGCAATTTCGGCCGCTTCCTCAATCGGGTAGCCGTATATACCACAGGAAATTGCCGGAAAGGCGATGGACTTGCAATGGTGGTCTAACGCCAGGGTTAAGGCGTTTTGGTAACTTGCTGCCAGAGTTTGTTGTGGCGTTTTGTCGCTTTGGTATATCGGGCCTGCGGTGTGTATGACGTACTTGGCGGCAAGATTACCGGCGCTGGTGATCCTGGCCTCGCCAAAAGGACAGCGGATACCGTTTATCGCTGGCACTTTCTTGCACACAGATAATAATTCCGGGCCAGCGGCGCGGTGGATTGCCGCGTCAACACCACCACCGCCAAGCATGCGTGGGTTTGCCGCATTGACGATGGCATCGACTTTAGCGGTGGTTATGTCACCCTGAATGATATTTATTGTTCCCATCCCTTACTCTCCCATATTGAAATTTAACTATGGTTGTTGTGGCGAATTTCTTCAAAAAAAACAAAGCGTTTTTTAATTATTGTGCTATATTGCCAGAAGATATTGATTGCTTTTCGACCAGGTTGGGTGGTTAAGTGATTGTAATTGTTAGCGGTAAATTTTGGAGTAGCTAGATGAAAAACAAGATGATGACACTTGCGGGGATGGTATTTGCTCTCGGTCTTGCAGGCTGTTCAAGTAACGAAATGTTAGAAAAAAATGTTGCCGATCTTAATATGAAGGTCGATAATCTGTCCGCTCAGGTGGATAGCCTTAGTAGCGAAGTTGCGGATCTTAAAGTGCAACAACAACAGGCTACTGCTGACGCGATGGCGGCAAAAGAAATGGCCGCAGAAGCGAATGAACGCGTTGATAACGTGGTTGAATCTTACAAGAAATAAGCGATTCATCCAGGCACAGAAAAACGGGCAACGCCCGTTTTTTTTGTGCCTGGATGGCTATAAGCTTCAAGCAATAAGCTGTAAGTAGCTTTAATATGAAGCTTAGTGTGTTGATTACAGGCTTCCGGCTTCACTAACTTGGCTGTTGTCCTGCTCATTGGCATAACTACCGGGCGATATCTGCATCGGGATGCCTTTCGGAGATTTCACATACTCTTCTAACAGCCCCAGTAGATCGGGGTCGTTGCCAAGAAAATTCTTCACCCCATCAGAAAATGGCAGCAGGCTTGGCTGTTGGTGATTTTCCAGGGACAAAGGCGAATGCACCTCAATCAGGCGGGTATTCGGCTCTTGGTAAGTCATTTTTATCGGCTGGTCGATGATGGTCACTTTGGTGCCGATATCTATTTCGTTAAATAACCATTCAATATCTTTCGGGTACATACGAATACAACCAGAACTTACCCGCATGCCAATGCCAAAGCGTTGGTTAGTGCCGTGGATCAGATAAACGCTTTGGCCAAGGCGTAGCGCATGATCACCAAGCGGGTTTTCCGGACCTGCTGGTATCACTTTCGGCATCGGCGTACCGTGTTGCTGCTGATATTCCTCGCGCTTATCATCGGTCGGATACCAGTCTGGCTTGTGTCGCTTTTCGCTGATGTGTGAAATCAGCGTAGGGGTGGAGTCTCCGATTTTACCAATACCGACCGGAAACACATGCACCTTATTACTTTCCTCTGGGAAATAATACAAACGTAATTCCGATAAATTGACCACAATCCCTTCGCGTTTTGCGTATGGCAGGATCATCTGACTCGGAATAGTCAGCACCATACCGGGTTTTAGTCGAGTCGGATCAACGCCAGGATTTGATTCCATCAAGGCCAGAAATCCAATATCATATTGTTCGGCAATCTTTTGAAAATAATCACCTTTTTCAACAGTATGGTAAGTAATACTGCCAATTAATCGGCCATTATCCGGGGTTAACGTGTATTCTTTGGCATTAGAGGCGGAGCTGAGGACGATTAGAATCAGTGAAACAAGAAAAAGTACTGCGTTTTTCAATAGCTGCTATCCATAGTATGACAATTGCTGACAGCTAGTTTACTCTGACCAGTGATTAATTACCAGACAGCGATATCGACATTAAAGCAGATATACTTAAGCCAGAGAATAATATAAGGATTGATGGTGTTTGATTTACCGATACGAAATTTAAAAGATCAGGTCAGCGATATCGAGTGGCAGACGCGGATTGATCTTGCCGCCTGTTACCAGCTGGTTGCCTACTTTGGCTGGGACGACCTGATATATACCCATATTTCCGCCCGCATCCCCGAAACCGAACACTTTCTGATCAACGCTTTTGGTATTACGTTTGATGAAGTTTGCGCCTCGAACCTGGTAAAAATCGATATTGACGGCAATATACTTGATGGTGGTCCATTTCAGATAAATCCGGCAGGTTTTACCATACACAGCGCCATTCATCAGGTGCGCCATGATGCGGGGTGCGTTTTGCATCTTCACACCGTTCCGACCATAGCGGTCGCCAGCCAGCCAAACGGCTTGTTGCCGTTAAGTCAGTATTCGATGTTTTCAATCGCTTCAATGGCCTACCATGAATATGAGGGGTTGGCGGTAAACCCGGCAGAGAAGAAGCGTTTGCAGGACAATCTCGGTAATCACCATCATATGCTGCTCCGAAACCATGGTGCGCTTACGGTAGGAAACACCATCGGCGATGCCTTTATGCGCATGTATGATTTAAATCGTGCCTGTGAAATTCAACTGGCCATACAGGGCAGTGGTGTGGAATCCATAAGTGTTGGACAGCCCATCATCGATAATATTTATGCCCAGGCGAATATCGTTCATAGCGGTACAACCGGGGGTCAAAAAGCCTGGCCAGCAATGTTGCGCAAGGCTTATAAAATAAACCCGGATTTCATTAAATAACAGGTTCAGGAATTGCAGGAAGGAATCACCATGAAAATTACCCGAGTTGAGATTTTTGATATTCATTGCCCTAAGCGAGAGGTCTGGAATCCGGTCTTTGTGCGAATTCATACCGATGCTGGCATCAGTGGCGTTGGTGAAGCGGGACTGGCCTATGATTTGGGTCACAGCGCTGCAGCTCATATGATCAAAGAGATAGCCGAAGCTATGCTGATTGGCTTCAACCCCTTTCAAACTGAACTGTTATGGTCGCGGATGCTAAGGGAAAGTTTCTGGGGGCTCGGCGGCGGTCCGGTGATTTATGCGGCGATGAGTGCCATCGATACCGCTCTGTGGGATATTAAGGGCAAGGCTTTGAATGTGCCTGTATATCAACTATTGGGCGGCAAAGTTAATGAAAAACTGCGTACCTATGCCAGTCAGCTGCAATTTGACTGGGATACACAAGTGAATCGCTTAAACGATCCTGCTGATTATGCCAGGGCGACGGAAAAAGCCTTAAAAGAAGGTTACGATGCAGTCAAAGTCGATCCCATTATGTATGACATGCATGGCGTCACTCACTTTGACCGGACTAAGTTGTTCACCAATCCGGAGCTGAAGTTATTCCGGGCCCGGTTGGCAGCAATTCGCGATGTCATGGGCGATGATGGCGATATTATTTTCGAATGCCATAGCCTGTTAGGCGCAACGACAGCGATACAGTTGGGCGATATGGTCGAAGAGTTCCGTTGTATGTATTACGAAGAGCCGGTGAATTACCTAAATTCGGATTTACATAAGAAAGTCGCTGATAAGGTCAATGTACCGATTGCCGGCGGTGAGCGCTTGTATAACCGGTGGGGCATCAAACCTTACATGCAGGACCAGTCAATCGATGTGCTACAGCCGGATGTTGGTTTGTGTGGAGGATTTACTGAAACGAAAAAAGTGTGTGATTATGCCGACACCTTCGATGTTCGAATTCAGGCCCATGTATGCGGTGGGCCGGTGGCGACCGCTGCTGCCTTGCACCTGGAAACCGCACTACCTAATTTCCTGATTCATGAGCACCACACCTATGCGATTAAAGACTGGAACAGGGAACTATGCGTTCAGGATTTGCAGCCAGTGAATGGCTATTTCCAGGTCAGTGATGAGCCAGGTTTAGGCATCGAGCTTAATGACGAGGTGGTTTACCGGTCTCCGAATATGGAGGTTAAATAAGTTTTAGGAGGGAGACTAACGTCGGTTATTGCCACGGACGGCATGTATGCAGAAAATGCAGGGAGCAATTTTCTGTGAGGACTGCGTCGAAGGAAACTAGTGTCGGTTATCGCCACAGACGACATGGTTGCAGAAAATACTTAAGCAATGAGTGCTGTTACGACAACGTCCTCACCGATGAAATCCTCACCGACATCGTCCTCGGCGACGCACTCTCCCACCATAAACAAAGACTTTAGGTCGCTGACCTAAAGTCTGTAAATCCTTTTGGCATTATCATGAGCCAGTACCTGGAACGCCTCGTCGCTCAGGTCTAACTCTTCAGAATAACCAAGCCAGAGGTCGTCGTATGGAATGCTGAGCAAATTAATTGGAAAGTTACTGGCCAGCATTAACTTATCGAGGCCGTACAAGTTTTTTAGTTTATGAACCAGCCACTTTGCCTGTTGCCAGTTCCAGCGTAGGTTTTGCATTTCCATGCCGGAAATTTTCACGGCAATGTTATCCTGATCAGAAAAGTAATGCATGGCCGCTCGCCACATGGCATATTCGGGCAACGCGGGCCATTCGCTGTAATCCCTGAGAATGCCCGCATGGTTGATACATATCTGCAAATCAGGATACTTACTGGCAAGCGTTGCCAGACGTATCGCACTATCTAAATCACAGCAATCGAGCTGTGCTTCAAAAATGAGTTGGTTTTCCGCCAGTAGCGCCAGGTTTTTCTCAAACGTTGGGTCATTGAGTAACCACTCACCATGTTCATCAATAATATGCCGAACACCGATAAAATGGCTGTAGTGTTTCAGGCGCTTGAGAGATTCGCGAAAATCGTCTTTGGTTAAATCCGCACAGGCAATGGAACGATAAGTGGGTAATGTCCGGTTGTTGAGGAAATCCAGCTCTTTTTCCGGATTAAGATTGTCGAATCCGGCTTCGATATGCACTAAGCCTTGTAACTGGATAGCTGGGTTGGTGGGTAAATGCGTCTCGTTAAAGTTTTTCTGGAGTATTTTTTTATTATGCCAAAAGGGAGGGTGATCGGGTTTTAGCCAATGATAATGACCATTTTGATAATCAAAAAAATGTAGATGGGGATCGATGATGTTGATCGAATCAGCCATGGTAACTCCCATTTACCCTGTGGTGTAACCACCGTCGATGACCTGCAGCGCACCGGTAATAAAGCTTGCCTTGTCGCCAGCCAGAAATAACGCGTATTCTGCCACTTCATCGGGTTGTCCAAGCCGTCCGATTGGTTGCAGGGCTTCTTCCTCCCGATGTACCTCTTGCTTGTCGGCTCCCGAACGCTTGCAATACGCATCGATCGCCCGGTGATACAAGGGCGTTTCGATGGTGCCAGGGCAAATGGCATTGGCGCGGATATTAAACTGAGCATAATCTAACGCCGTGGTTTTTGCCATGGCAGCCAGGGCATGCTTGCTTAGGCAATAAGCAAATGAATTGCTTTTGGCAATCAGTGCCTGGTCGGAAGCGATGTATAAAATTACCCCCGAGTTTTGCTGTTTCATCATCGGCAGCACAGCCTGCGTCGCGGCAAAGGCACCTTTTACATTAAGATCAATGAGGTCATCAAAGACTTTTTCACTGGTGTTTTCAATATTGGCAGACAAATGACGCCCAGCGTTTGAGATCAGTACATCGACTCGACCGGATTGTTTAATAATGTTTTCGATGGCCTTTTGTGTGGCATTAAAGTCACTGACATCGCATTGCACATATTCACCATTTTCGCCGGGTTTTAAATCCAGGTTAAATACCCGATAGCCATTTTGTTCAAAGCATTTGACAATGGCGGCGCCGATACCGGATGACCCACCGGTTATGATGCAAATATTTTCCTGATTACTCATGAGTAATGTTTATCCTGTAATTGAAATTCTGCCATCGACTGTCGGTTGCCGTTATTATCGTAGGTTAACTCAAACAGGCTGGCGCCACCTTGCTTATGGGTGAAAAATAGCGTGGTCGAGCGAGTACCGTAGTGTTCTGATTGAATAAAAATACTGGATAACCGCCTTTCCCAGTCGATACCGACGCCGGTATCCGGTAAAAGTGCATCCGGGGCGGTACTTTGATCCTGCATTATCTCCAGTAAGGCATCTATTTGTAGGGGTTCATGCTTAGTTACTATCGTCTCAAGGGCTTTCTCGCCTTTGGCCATTTTCGGCCATTTATCGTTAAGATTGCCGTTGCAGATGGCATGAAAACCTTCGCCGAGTCTTTGTTGTTGCTGGGTTCGTGAGTTGTAACAAAACAGCGCCGGATCGCTGATGTCATTGCGCTGGTAAATCAGATTAAATGGATTGTATTCGTAACCGTTCACTAGCAACCAATCGAGATCAATATCGCTATCTTTTGATAGTGCGGTGCTTACCAACTCACCGCGTGAGCGCATCCGCTGTTGCTGGGGATGATCAGTTGCATTGCCATCGCGAATATTCGTCAGGGCGCTAAAGCGCAGGCCATTGGCAATATTGTCCGGATCATACGCCACGCCGAGCCAGGTTCCACCTGCCTGACTATCTTTGCCTGCGGTAATTTGCCATTTACCAGAAGACGCGTCATGGTGTTGTATTGGCCAGTGGTGCATGGCTTGCGTCGGCCGTCGATAAAACTCATCGCGATTGGCGCACACGATCAGTGGGTGATCGGGATGTTGGTTGATGGCGATAAACAAGATGCACATGGTTGTTTTAACCTTTTACAGGGAAGACTTAGGCCGTACCGCGACATTAGCAAAGATTAATCCTGCGACTATCGACATAAAAATCAAAAAGGTTTCAGAGCCAATTTGATTGATTTTAACAATTTCTGTGCCTGTCACTAAAGAGTTTAAGCCGATATACACTTTCGAACCGGGTACCAGAACGACAAGGCCCTGCAGCATTACTATGGTGGCTGGGGCTTTGGCAAAGCGGGCGAACAGGTTGGAATAGACGCCAATCGCAAAGGCTCCAGCAAAGGCACCGAGTGCCACGCCCACATACATGCCAGCCCAGCGGCTGGCGCTGAAAGCAATGAAACCGGCTAAAATGCCCCACAGCGCATGGCGAGGGCGGGCACGGAATATGACCACGAGTGATAACGAGAGAATAAATACCGCCAGCCATACGGTCCAGTCGGGAACCGGAGTGCTGGCCACAAATTCTGCCCGGCCCCATATCAGGTTGGCGATTGCCATTCCCAGTACACCACCGAAATAGAGCTTAAACAGGATCATCACCGCATGCATGATTTTCGCCGTTCCTGATATCAAATCTTTTTCCGACAGTTCCGCAAGACCTGTGGTTAGTGACAAACCAGGAATAAAAATAATAATGGATGACAAAATCACCAGCGTTGTATTTATCGATGGATCGTATTGGCTTATCGCACTGGCCGCAAGGGCGATGATGATCGCCGTGATGGGCTCCAGTGCGTTGGCAACGCCCTTTGAGCGTTCTGACCAGAGCACCAGGAAATAAACCAGAAAGCCTAATATGGTTGACCAGAAAACATCGTGCCAGGTGGTATGCATAAGTAGCGCGAAAGCGCCCGGAGAGGCACCATAAGCAAGAAAAATAAGAAACCCATGATAAGGAGAAGGGCGCTGGGCAATATCTTCGAGCCGTTCAATGGCTTCGGCCAGTGTTCTTTGTCCAGACGCGAGTTCTTCAACCAAATCGTTAGCTCGGGAGAGGGCGCCTAAATCAATATCCCCTGGGTTAACCCGCACTACATAATTGTATTCTTGCTGATCTTCGATATTGTAAAGGACAAACGTCAGGGCAGTCGGGGTGATAACGAAAGAGGCGGGAATTTCAAGAAAGTTGGATACACTTTTCAAGTGACTTTCGAGGCGGTAGGCCGTAGCACCGAACTTGTGTAGCGATTTTCCGAGGGCGACGATAAAGTGACGTTTCTGGGTAAATGAATCGGGCTTCACGTAACTTCCAAATTGACCGAATAGTTAACCCAATTTTACTTGGTATTGGCAAAAGAATCGACCTTAGTGAATCGCAATTACATTGAAAATACAAAGAAAAACTTGTGTTGTTATTTTGTTCTGAGAAGATTGTAATGGTTACCAATAAGAAGAAAAGAAGAAAAAAAGTAGATGAAAAAAACAATAATTAAGGTGATGTTTCCCGCTTTAACTCTGTTTGTGGCTACTGCTTCGGCGGCTAATAATAGTTATCTTTGCCAGGTGGAACATAGTGCTGGTTTTCAATATCAACAAGAAACTAAAAGTTGGTCATCAAACGCTACGCATGAAGTGATTGAGGCCTATAAAATTCAGCCAAATTCCAGAGGTTCCAATATCGAGGAATATCCGTATGAATGGGTTCGGGTGACAGACGATTCATTTTTAGGTTTTTGCAGAGATTTTAATCTCGACGCCCGGATGCATTGTAAAGGCATAGGTAAGTTGGAGTTTCACAAAGACAGTAAACGATTTTTGTTTGTCAGCGATAAAGGCTATGTTGCTTACAATTCGCCGCGCCCAATTCATTATAAGGCCGATAGCACTAGCCCGGAGCCGATGATGGAAATAGGCCGATGCGAGCGAATGGAAGAATAAAGACGATGAAATCGAGGGTTTCAGGTTTCAGGTTTCAGGTTTCGGAGGGCGAACGGCCTTTGTTTTAAGCTACGAGCACGCTGCTTCTAGCACACGTTGTTCCGAGCACGCTGACAAATCAGCTCCTGGCACACTGCGTTCCTAGCATGCAAAATCATGGATTTTTCGCCTGGCAAAAACTAAAGAGCGAGATCCCGGTCGACACCGGGATGACAATGCTTTAAGGCTTTAGGTTTTTAGGGCTTTTGGATGTCACCCTTAGACAACTTTCGTCACCCTTCGACACCCGATAAACCTAGTAGTTTCGTCACCCTTCGACACCCAATAAACCTAGTAGTTTCGTCATACCCTGCCACGACAGGGTATCTTTGCTGAAAAAACACAGTAGTTCCAGCTTCGATGTTGGTTATAGCGCTAAACATAGGCCGTGTACCATCAGCGAAGCTTGCCTTGCACCTCTTTGGTGCGGTTGTTAGTTGTTGGTGCGTTGCTATCTGTTTTTATTACGAAAATTCAGGGCTGTAGCGTGTTTTTAACTTGGCGTGAGAATTGCTTTATAAATAATTCAATACCGCTGGATACCAATAACACTGATTTATTATTATGGCCGTTCAAACACCGATTCGTGGATTACGATCTTTCTGCATTGCCGCTAAATGCCTGAGTTTCAAGCATGCTGCCGGGCAACTTTTCCTCACCCCATCCGCAGTGAGTCATCAAATTAAGCAGTTGGAAGACCAACTGGGCACAGATTTATTTAAACGTCAGACCCGTGCAATTGAGTTGACCAATGCAGGTAAACAATTTTATAAGGCGGTACAGCCGATTATTACCGACTTAGAAACGACAATTTCCGACTTTACCAATAACCAGCAAAACAAAACCATTAGTGTCAGCCTACCGGAATTTTTTGCCAGTGAAATGTTCGTGCCCAGGTTAAGTGAATGGACCGATTTAAACCCGGACATCAACCTGCAACTGGAAACGGCAAAAGCTGGAGCAACCCCGGTTCGTGGCGACTTAAGCGTAGTTTTGGCAAATGGCAAACCCAATGGCAGTATCGTTACTGAGTTATTCCCTCTGCGTTATGTACCAGCGTGTAGTAAGCGCTTATATCGCAAGTATGCTCAGGATGGCTTTGAAGCACTCAAAAAAGTGCCCCTTATCCTGCATCAGTCAAGGCCCTGGTCATGGCATCAGTGGGCGGAACATGTGGGTGTTCATGATTTCGATCCAAAGCAGATCATTCAGTTTGATAGTATGTTTGGTCTGGCTCGTGCGGCGCAGCAGGGAATGGGTATTGCTCTGGTGCCCATGCCAATCAGCCAGAGCTGGTTCCAGGAACAACACCTGGTACGTTTGTTTGAACAGGAATTGGCAACGAATGACAGGTACTATTTACTGCAACATGAGAATATCGAAAACTCAGCAGAGCTGGAAACCTTTGCCAATTGGGTAAAAGCGGCGTTTGCAGATTGTGCCTGATATTCGCTCGCTTAATTGGCGAGCGAATAGCACACTGCGTTCCTAGCACGTTTCACTCCTAGCACACAGCCTAACCTGCTCCTGGTATGCAAAATTGAAAATTTTGCGCCTGGCTGCTGTTGTCTGACGCTTGTCAGTATCCAAACTCGCGTTGTAAACGCTCTCCAGTTTTGTCATACCCTGCCACGACAGGGTATCTCTGCAAAATAATTGAATAATTTAGGTACTGGATTCTGGCAACCGAGAAAAGAAGGTCGTCAACGAGCCTATATAACGGATTTAGTCAAACTAACTCTGTACTTAGATTGACTTTTTGCACGTTGCATATTCACGAAGCATTCAGGTCTAGTAAATATTAGCGTTCTAGGCGCGACTGATGTAGTCGCATGCCAGGAGTGGCGTTTTTTGCCTCGTGCTAGAAGCTAATGTTGTCTAACAGGCGCGACGCTTGTTGTCGCATGCTAGGAATGAACCTACGGTTCATGTGCTAGGCGAGGCGATTTTCGCCTCATGCTAGATGCCTTCTTAAAAACCAGCCATAAAGCGCAAAGTTCGCTTTATGGCGTGAAATAAATTCACGTCATATCTACAACATTTTTCGTTTGTCAGTCGGGCCAGGGATTCACTAAATTGTCAGTGTTGCCACAAGGTAACTTTGATGATGAAAACCAAACCGAGGAGAAACATCATGTCGACTAAAACAACCTATTTTTACAGATCTTTGCTTTTCTGTATTTTGGCCTGCTCGCATGGGGCTCGAGCTAATGAAAATGTGGAACTGGCGAAACTGGAAAAGCCATTCAAAGTAGCGGTAGTGAAAAATGCCCCTGGCAGTGATGCAATAATGTCCGGCGAGCTGGTTGAAGGTGCAAGTGAGTTAGCATCAGCGACCATGGATGCTGCAACCCAGTACGAAAAAGCCATGGGATTATGTGCCCTGAATATTAAAACCAAAGATTATGCAGCGGCGGACAGCGCCTGTAGCGATGCGATTCAAGCGTTGGCAGGTATTGAAAAGGACAGTGAAACGTTACGCTACCTGTCTGCCATGGCGTATAGTAACCGGGCGATTGTTCGGTATTTTATGAGCGATACTCTGGGAGCATACAGCGATTTAAACCGGGCATTGGAATTTAGCCAGGATGAAATCGTGATGGGTAATTTAACCCGTTTGAACGTGGCATACCTAAAGTCTCAGGTGAGTCCTTAACCCCGTCAACATAGTAATAACTAGCACGGGACCGTTTAACCCATGTTTAACTCACCAGGGTTAGCGGAGTAACATCAGGACAACAGGATAAAAAATATGTCACAGCAACAACGAAAGCGAATGGTTTAAACAGAATCATTCGCTTTTTTTCGTCGTTATAGACGGAAAAAAGCGAAAAGCTGAAAGCTACAAGCTGTAAGCCGCAAGTAACGTTTTTTGGTGATCCACCTTCCACCAGCGCAGCTTACCTCAAATATGCGACAGCGAGAGCATATTATCCACCAGCGCAGCATACCTCTTATAGCAAAATCAAAAGCGGTAACTTTTGATTTAAGCTCATTCTGGCTCCACAAAAAATTTATTATGCTGCAAAAACTCTTCTTCCAGAGCGTCGAGCATTTCTTCGCTTAACGGCTCGTTACTTTGCATCGGTTGGGAAATTTTGTGGTTTTCTTCGGCCCAGTCACCTAAATCAATCAACTGGCAGCGCTTAGAGCAAAATGGGCGATATTGGTTTTCAAGTTTCCACTCTACCTTGGCTTTGCAAGTAGGGCAGTCAACAACGGTTGGCATATTAAGCCTCCAACGGGAAATAGTCAGAGTCTATCGGAATTTTAATTGAAGGTTAAGCGTTAAGCAGATGAATAAGGTAATCAGCACTTGGCTAGCTTAAAGGACACTTTATCATTGATATACTGTTGACCTTTTTGTTCGCAAAGTTCCATAAAGCGAATCGAGTAACGAAAATGGTTGCCACTGACGCTTGGGAAGTAATCAACACCCTTGTTTAACTTGACGCGCAGCATAAGTAAGCCCTCACCGCTATCCTGGTAAAAGCTGTTGTTGGATTCAATATTTTCAAACTCTGCTTTCTGGCGGATAAACTTTAATACCAGGGTCAAAGCTCTTTCGAGGCTGTTAACTTCTACGAGCCAGCGATTAATGTCTTCGCGAACTATAATCGGTGGTTGATTAAACCAGAAGGTTAACGCCGGTAGGTCAAAACCAGAATAGGCGCTTTGTAGGGTGAAACGTTTCCGCAACCCATCCAGGAACTTATCTTTCTTTAACGCTGCCCATAATGGGCTTTTAGAGCGGAAAATGGTCGACAAGGATTTTGCTTTTTCAAGCACAGATTGCAACGCATTACCGTCCACTTCAGGTGATTTTCCCCAGTTGGTAAGATTGCGCTCGAGTTTTTCCAAATCTTTGATCAAATCACCACGAATATCATGACGGTCAAGAATATCGAGAATGGAAAAAAATGCATTGAAAAACAAAGGATAGCTATGCACAAAACTGTCGCCAAGTGAGCTTTGGATTTGCTCAAAGAGTTGCTCAAGTTTTAAATAGTTACGAACCCTTTCATTTAAAGGGTGCTCGTACAATATCTCAGACATATGGTGCTTGTTCTTATTATTTTTCACGCAATCTGGGGGAAAAGCGGAACTTAAGTTTTTAATTTTTCGCAGTTTTCCAATATGGAATAAACTAACGCTTTTAGTAACTTAACAAGTTTTTAAGAAAGGGGATAGGAAAAATTTCAAAAATACTTCAGATTTGTGAAATTCTGAAGTATTTTGAAATTTTTAGGTCTCAGGTTTCAGGTTTCAGGACTCGGAGGGCGAACGGCTTTCACTTTAAGCTACTAGCACGCTGACAAGTCAGCTCCTAGCACACTTCGTTCCTAGCACGCAGCCAAGGCTGCTCCTAGCATGCAAAATCAAAGATTGTGCGCCTAGCGTTTTTTTGTCTATGCTAGCCGCTCCTCTATACACAGGTTGTAAGCGATCACTATTTTTGTCATACCCTGCTACGACAGGGTATCTATGCAAAGTTACTGAGAAAGAGTTCCCTATTTACGTGAGGATGAGTGAATTCTTGTTTCAAGCACCCACCGACGATAGTCTCCACCGAAAATACGACAACGAGAGTATTTTATCCCTCAGCGTAGCTTACCTCTTTAAACAGTGACAAGGCGTTAGCTTTGTCACTTAGCTATTAGCTTTAGAAAATGCCGATGCAACTGCTCTACCTTCAATGGCAGTTGCTCTTGTTCACCGGTAGTATTTTCAATGACGAAATCCGCATGTTTCAAACGCTCCTGTCGCGATACTTGTGAGGCCATGATGGCTTCAACTTGTGCCTGGGTGTTTTCATCGCGGGTCATGGTACGTTTAATTTGCTCTTGTTCTGGAATATCGACCACTAAAACTTTATCGACGGTTTGAAAAAGACTATTTTCAATCAGCAGTGGGGCGACTAACAGGCAATAAGGGCTTTTCGCCTGCTGACATTGAGTTATCATTTCTTCGCGAATGAGCGGGTGGAGTAGGGTATTTAACCACTGTTTAGCTTCGGGCTCCTGAAATACCTTGTGTCGCAACTTAGTACGGTTCAGCTCTCCATTTGGTAAGAGGTAATCCTCACCAAAATGCAGTTGTATTTGCTGTAAGGCGGGAGCGCCTTTGGCTACAACCTGGCGAGCGACAATATCCGCATCAATGATATCGATATCGTATTGTTTAAACAGATTGGCGACGGTGGTCTTTCCGGAACCGATCCCGCCGGTTAAGCCAATGATAAGGTTTGACAAAGTGAATGTCCGAATGCGTGTGATGGGAGAGTTATAGCGTAAAAAGCGTAAAGAGTGCAAGTGCCTGCACTAGCACTCTTTAGCTACTAGCACGCCTACGTAACGGCTCCTGGCACACGCAGTTCCTAGCACACAAAATCAGAGATTTTGCTCCTAGTTAAAACCGCTTTTGCCAGGCGCGACACTCGTTGTCGCATGCTAGGAATGGACCTTTGGTTCATGTGCTAGGAGAGGCGTTGCAGGCCTCGTGCTAGAAGCTAATGTTTATGCTAGCAGGCCTAAATACCATTGCCATATCCCTTCTCCCCACAACGCCGTAATCCAACCGGCAATGGCTAAATACGGGCCAAATGGAATGGGTTTCGAGCCCTCATGGTTACGAAGTACCATTAAGCTAATGCCGATAATCGCGCCAACAAAGGAAGCCATTAAGATTAGTAGCGGTAGTAACTGCCAGCCGAACCAGGCGCCGAAAACTGCGAACAATTTAAAGTCGCCGTAACCCATCCCTTCTTTGCCGGTGACAAGCTTAAATAGCCAGAATACTGTGTACAAACTCATGTAGCCGGCAACTGCCCCGATGACTGCGGTTTCGATACTGACAAACATACCATTCAGATTTAATAACAAACCAATCCAAACCAAGGGTAGGGTCATTTGATCCGGCAAAATCATTTTGTCGAAATCAATCATAGTAAGAGCCACCAGGCACCAGGTCAGCAATAGCATGGCAACCGTCACCCAGGTCACGCCATAATGGCTGGCGATCGCCACTGATAATAAACCGGTTACTAATTCTATGGCAGGGTAACGGATTGAAATTGGCTCTTTACAGGATGAACACTTGCCTCTTAAAAGCAACCAGCTAATAACAGGTATATTTTCCCAGGCTTTAATTTTATGACCACAATTAGGACAAGAGGATGCAGGTTTTGATAAAGACAAAATGCCAGATTTTTCTGCTTCAATTCGCGAAGCTTTTAGCGCTTTACTGCCTTTTTCATTAAGCTCCTGGCTAAGAAGTTCACGGCATTCACAATACCATTCCTGTTCCAGCATTTTCGGTAGTCGATATATAACCACATTTAAAAAGCTGCCAATCACCAGGCCGAGAATGAATACGGTTGAAAAATAAAACAGCGGAGACTGTTCAAACAGGGAGGTTAGATCGGAAAACAAAATACATTCCTTGTTAAAAGAACAGGGTAAGCGTGTTGCTTACCCTGGTAACTGAAATAAATAGATTGGACGTTATACAACCATACCGATTTGGAAAATTGGTAGGTACATTGCAATAATCAAACCACCAATCACTACCCCTAAGACGGCCATGATCATTGGCTCAAGAAGTGCAGTCAGGCCATCTACCGCGTCATCAACTTCTTGCTCATAAACAGTAGCAACTTTCGCTAGCATATCATCAAGAGCACCAGATTCTTCACCAATGCTGACCATTTGAATGACCATGTCAGGGAAAACATTAACATTGCGCATCGCTAAGTTCATCTGCATACCTGCGGACACTTCGGTACGAATTTCCTGGATGGCATCACGATATACGGCATTGCCTGCTGCACCCGAAGCAGAATCAAGAGCATCAATCAAAGGAACGCCTGCAGCAAATGTTGTCGAGAGAGTACGTGCGAAACGCGCAACTGCTGCTTTATCTAAAATCATACCAATTACGGGGATTCTTAATATTGCATGGTCTACTTTGTCTCTGAAATCCTGACTCTTTAAGTGCATCTGTTTAAAGACGTAACCAATGGCAAATAACCCAGCGAGCACAAAGTACCAGGAAGCGACCATAATATCGGAAATTCCTACTACGAATAATGTAAAAGCAGGTAACTCGGCATCGAAACTAGCAAAAATATCTACGAAAGTAGGAACAACCTTAATGAGTAGAATTGAAGTCACTATTGCAGCGACAACGATTACCGCAATTGGGTATGTCATTGCTTTCTTTATCTTAGATTTTAACGCTTCGGCTTTTTCTTTATAAAGTGCGATTCGATCATAGATAGTTTCTAACGCACCGGATTGCTCTCCGGACTCGACTAAGTCACAATATAAGTCGTCGAAATATTGTGGATGCTCACGTAGGGCATCGGACAATGGAATACCTGCTTGTACTTTAGCGCCAATTTCCCCTAAAAGAGTTCTCATTCTCGGCTTTTCATTTCCTTTTCCGATCATCTCTATCGACTGAACCAGAGGAACACCAGCGGCTAACATCGTTGCTAGTTGCCTGGTAACTACAGCAATATCTTTAGGGGTGATTTTTTTATCACCCCCACCAATGCCAAATAACGGCTTCGGCTTTTTCTTGTGTTTTAGCGGTGTGACGCCTTGCGCGCGCAATTGAGCTTTTAATTCGCCGATATTGGCGGCAGAAAGCTCACCTTTAATTTTTTTACCCTTGCGGTTTACCCCTTCCCAGATGAAGGTATCCAGCTCTTTAACTTTTGGTGCTTTCTTTGCTGCAGTAACTGCCATGATTTTTACCTGTTATTCTATTTATTCAGGGGGCAATAATATCTATATTCTCTAATTTTAAGCCGTAACACGAGTTACTTCTGCCAGGCTAGTTACACCAGCTTTGGCCTTTAACAACGCAGATTGGCGCAGGTTATTGTATCCTTCTTTCTGAGCTTGGGTCGCAATCTGTAATGAGTTTCCGCCCTGCATAATAATCTCAGCAGTTTCTTCTGAAATCTTCATCACTTCATAAATACCGACCCGGCCCTTGTATCCAGCGGTGCACTCGTCGCATCCGACTGGTTTGTAAATGGTCAGGTCTTTTAATTCGTCTGGTTTAAAACCTATTTCCAATAGCGCTTCATCGGTAACCTGATCTACTTCTTTACAATGACTGCATAATCGTCGGGCAAGTCGTTGGGCAATTATCAGGCTCACTGAACTTGCTACGTTATACGACGGAACGCCCATATTCAATAAGCGAGTCAATGTTTCTGCGGCCGAGTTTGTATGAAGAGTCGATAATACCAAATGACCCGTTTGTGCTGCTTTAATGGCAATCTCCGCAGTTTCCAAATCCCGGATCTCACCAACCATGACGATATCCGGATCCTGACGTAGGAAAGATTTCAGAGCTTCCGCAAACGTCAAACCAGCTTTGTTATTGATTTGGACCTGGTTTACCCCTTCGAGGTTTATCTCAACCGGATCCTCTGCGGTTGAAATATTACGCTCTTCGGTATTAAGAATATTGAGGCCGGTATAAAGAGATACGGTTTTACCAGAACCGGTTGGACCGGTTACCAGGATCATCCCCTGTGGCTTAGCCAGGGCTTCCATATACATGGCTTTCTGTTCTTCTTCGTAACCCAGGATATCAATACCTAACTTGGCACTCGAAGAGTCAAGAATACGCATTACTACCTTTTCCCCCCACATGGTAGGCAGGGTGGAAACACGGAAATCGATGGCCTTATTTTTGGTGATATTAAGCTTGATACGACCATCCTGAGGTACACGGCGCTCGGCAATATCCAGCTTTGACATGACCTTCAAGCGGGCTGTTAACCGGCTGGCCAGGCCAACAGGTGGGCTAGCGACTTCCTGTAAAACACCATCAATCCGAAAACGTATTCGAAATTTCTTTTCAAAGGGCTCGAAATGTAAATCGGATGCTCCTTTTTTAATAGAGTCGAGCAGAATTTTGTTGATATAAACAACGATCGGTGCGTCATTTTCGCCGCCGGATTCATCATCCTTATGCTCAGTCTCGGCAACGTCAATTCCACTTAACTCTTCAGAGTCAAGCTCTGTTATCTCAAGGGCTTCGGCTTCATTATCTAAATAAGATTCTATTTGTTTTTGTAAACTGTCTCTGTCAACAAGAATAAACTCAGTAGTGTAGCCAGTATTAAACTGAAATTCTTCTAAGGCATCATGATTAGTGGGATCGGACACGGCAATGTGTAATACGCCTGCGCGAAGATAGACAGGTAGCGCCTGATGTTTCTCAACCAGTTTTTGATTTCTCAAACCTTCAGGAAAGTTATCGAATTCGAAGGCTTTTAAATCTACCAATGGGTAGCCATAACTTTTTGATAAAGTTTTTGCTATGGTTAGTGAGTCTATTTTTAATTCATTAGCGATATAATCTAAAACAGACAGTTTTGACTGCTGACAAGCTTTAAATATTTCTGTAGCTTGTTGTTGGTTGATTAATTCGCTTCTAACAAATTTTGATAATAAATTTGATTGACGATGAAGTCCTTTCATAGCATTCATTTCATATAGCCTTTTTTGACAGTGTACCTAAAAAAAGCCATAAAAAAAGCCCCAAATGGGGCTTTTTTCTTACTTAACTATTAACAGAAGTCTGCGTTAGCGCATGTCTCTGTCCAAGCAGTGATTTGCTCACCAGCAGCACCGGTCGCTTGAGTTGGAGATAACGTATAAGTATCACCAGCAACAATACCTTTAAATGCATTTGGAGTTACTAGAATAACACCGTCAGTAACGCCTACAGAAGCTACTGCTTGAGATGCTTGAGAACCAGGAATACCATTGGTACCTAGGTCACAGTCAGCAATTGCGTTAGTAAGTGAGCACACTTCAATTGCTGCTTTATATGGCGTAGTAGCAAGAATTACTTCAGAGTATGCAGCTTTCTTGGTGTAGTTTTGGTATGCAGGCAGAGCAACTGCAGCAAGAATACCGATAATCGCAACAACGATCATCAATTCGATTAAGGTAAAACCTTTGTTGTTTTTCATAGTTTTCATGTTAAACATCCATTAACGTTATTGTTATGTTTAGGGGGCCTTTTCTAATATGCTTCAAAAAAAAATCTCTGTAAAACACTTTTTAACAAAAAATTAGCTTTTTCAGGAAAAACCGGTTTAAGTGCTGAAAAAATCGCCGAGTTTCACTTTCTGATAAATAAGCTCTAATCAAAAATTGTTCATTATTAATTAGTTAGGTAACAAATATTAACATTTGATGAAAGTTTAATTGCACAAAGATGCAAGGAGGGATTGGCGATGACAGCGTAGGACAAAGGGGAGCCGGAGGCGATTGGAAGGTGAGGACTTCGTCGTTGCTATGGGTAAGTTAATACTATGATGACCCAAGGGCTGACTAGTCAGTCATATTGAGGAAAGTGAGCTATTGTTCTTTGCTGACGTACTTGAGATACCCTGTCGTAGCAGGGTATGACGAAACCAGGGGGGTGTTTGTGCTTAAAATTACAGGCCTTAGCAATCCCTTCTAGGCGCAAAATCTTCGATTTTGCATGCTAGGAACGATTTCTAATCGTGTGACAGGAGCGAACTTGTTCGTGTGCTAGTAGCTTTAAGTTCTGAAACCTGAGACCGGAAACCTCAATGCGCTTTGTCTTAAACAAAGCGCATTGATAGGTCGACCGCTCTTACATGCTTCGTCAATGCACCAACAGAGATAAAGTCAACGCCGGCTTTGGCGTATTCTTTCAATGTTTCCAGGGTCATATTACCGGACACTTCTAATTTCGCTCTGCCGTTATTAATCGCTACTGCCTGTTCAATCATCTCGGTGGTGAAGTTATCTAGCATGATGATATCGGCACCGGCGTCTATGCCTTCGCTCAGCTCATCAAGGTTCTCGACTTCTACTTCGACGGTTTTACCCGGGAAGTTTTGTTTCGCGGTAGTAATTGCCTGGGCAATGCCGCCACAGGCGTTCACATGATTTTCTTTAATTAAAAAAGCATCGAATAAGCCGATGCGGTGGTTATGACCGCCGCCGCAGGTGACGGCATATTTTTGCGCGCTGCGCATGCCGGGAATGGTTTTGCGGGTATCCAACAATCGGGTATTCGTACCCTCTAGTTCTCTAACATAGCGGGCGGTAATGGTTGCGGTGCCACTAAGAGATTGCAAAAAGTTAAGGGCGGTGCGCTCGCCGGTTAGCAACAACCTGGCATTACCTTTGATTTCGCATAAGGTATTGTTGGCTTTGACTGACTGACCGTCATTAACAAACCAGGTAATTTCGGTTTTTTGGTCAGTGCTGCTTGTAGCATCTAGTTGCTTAAAGACTTCATTAACCCAGGCGACCCCTGCAATGACGCAGTCTTCTCTACTTATAATAGTGGCTACGGCATTGGCATCGGCAGGAATCAAACTAGCGGTGATATCCTGGTCGGCACTTGCCTGACCGTTAAGCTGCTCAGAAAGATCTTCAGACAGTGCAGAAGTTACGCTGTACTGAATATCGTTGGATAAATGGTCCTGCATATATGTCACTTAGTAGTTGCCGGGTACGGTCAGGTGTAAGTATTTACCTTTTTGGCTAAACTCGAGCTGCTTTAATGCGCTCATGCCGAGTAATATTTCCTGCCCCGTCATCCCAGGGTTAATATTGGCGCGCACATTATATAGGTTAATATTGCCGATACTCAACTCATCGATGGTTGTTGCGTAAACCATGACTGAGCCATTGGCCGTTTGTACCCGATGACTGCCTTGTCTTTCCAAACCGTACTTGTCGGCTATCTCCATTGGAATGGATACGCTGGTTGCACCGGTGTCGAGCATGAATAATGCGTTTTCCTGATTGATAAAACCCGCAGTGACATAATGGCCATAGCGATTACGTTCTAAAACCACTTGCTGCTGGCCACTGGTATTAACCGCGACTTTAGGTTGTTGGTTTGGATTCCAATCAGCGTCCAGTTTTGTCTGGAAAAACCATACCAACAGTAACAGACCTATTATCCAGGCAACCCAGGTCATTGCTTTACCGATTTTTTGACTGTCATCCTTTTCCTGCATCGTGCGCTCCAGCATACTTACCCAACTTTGATTATTATACGCTACCAGAACCCGTTGAGATTCGAAATTGAAATTACAATAACTGCTATGGAATTCTTGGACAGCCAATAGCAGGTCACCAGCTACTTTCAGCTTACAGCTTTATTCTTAAAGCTTTTGGCTTACCGCTTACAGCTACTTTAACGCGTCATACCGGGGTACGACTTTAGGGATATAGGAGGTAGAGCAATGCAGGGAGCAATTGCCGAGCCCGGTATCTCGCTTTTTCAGATTCCGGAGCGGAGTCCGGAATGACGAGGGAGGTAATGCTTAGGCGAGAAGCCTATGTACCTAAACCAACCCGCTACCCGGAGTGAAATTAAAAATTTCACGTACCCGGGCCTGAATTTATTCAGCGTATTCGTGACTTTTAAATTCAGCGTACTCGCCACCCATTGATTAAATCGTTATTATGCTGACAGGATGTCGACAAATGAATTTCGAAAATCTCAGGCTAATGACAAGTATCTATACAATAAAGAATGGCTGGTTAAAGCAAGCCGAAACCAATTTAACTTACGAACGAAGTTCTCCCATCTCATATTGTCCTTCACCATATTGTGATGATAGGGGGTGTTCCGATATCTGCTTGCTGGTGGTCCACAATATTTCCCTTCCACCGGGGCAATTTGGAGGTCCTTATATCGACCAACTTTTCACCGGTTGTCTGGATCCTAATGAACATGAATACTTTCAGGAAATTCATCAACTGAAAGTATCTGCCCATTGCCTGGTGAAGCGCGATGGTCAGGTGGTGCAATATGTACCTTTTGATAAGCGTGCCTGGCATGCCGGTGTATCCGAATTTCACGGGCGCACAAAATGTAATGATTTTTCGATTGGTATCGAATTAGAGGGCTGTGATGATTTGCCTTATACCATGCAGCAATACCAACAGCTTGTTTATATTAGCCAGGCCATTAAAGCAGAGTATCCGGAGATCAACGATAATAGCATCACAGGCCACAGTGATATTGCTCCGGGCCGGAAAACCGATCCGGGAGAGTATTTTGATTGGAAATATTACAAAGCGAAACTAAAGCAGGTGGAAGAGGGCTGTTAAGGTGGAAGTCTGAGGTGGAAGGTGGAAGATTGCTTGCTCCCGGGTTGTATGAGGCGAAATGCTTACTGGTTTTTGTAAGCTCAGGTTAATAACCGCAATTGTTTCTGGTAATCCTGTCATTCTGCTTGTAGAATTTTTGTTAAATACGATGATAATAACATCACTATAATAGTTGGGTTTTCAATGACTTTAATAAGTTTGCTTATTGCCCTGGCGGCCGAACGAATCTTACTTTCCCGGTATTGGCAGTTTAATTTTTACTATGGCCAATATGTCGGTTTTGCCCGTGGGTTTGTCTCCAAAGGCGAAATAAGCCGCAATATCATTAACCTCGTAGCCTTTGCCTTACTACCGGCTTCAATACTCTCAATAATTCTCTGGCTATTTGATCACACTCTGATTGATTTTGTTGTGGTAACCCTGGTGCTTATTGTATGTATTGGTAGCCAGAGGATTCGTGACAGCTACAAGAATTACCTTAACGCGGCAATGCGCGGTGATCAGGAAGCGGTGGTGCTGCATCAGGATGAATTGCAACAGGGCCAACAGTTTGAAGGAGAAAGCTTTGGTCAGACCCTGGTATGGATGAACTACCAATATTACATGGCGTTAATGTTAATTTTCATCTTCTTTGGTATTTTCGGCGTTGTTTTTTACCGTATCCTGGTAGCCGTCGCCAATCAAAGTGGTGAGCACGATGGTGAAAGTTTCCTGCCAGAAGCGGCTGCCGACCATGCCAGAAAACTCCTGTTTTATATTGATATTATTCCAACGCGGGCAGTCGCATTCGGCTATATGCTGGTTGGTCACTTCTCAAAGGCTTCAACCTTGTGGCTCGAAGGAATGCTGAACTTTAAACAAAGCCCACGCCAGTACCTTTGTGAAGTTGCTGAAATTGCCGAAGATTACCAAATCGATGATGAGGACTGCACCGCAGAACCATGCCTATTAGTTCGCCTGGCAAAACGTAATGTCCTGCTGTTACTGGCCGCCACCGCGTTTATGACCATTGCGGGCGTGGCGAACTAGCCAGGAAAACGAAACGCCTAAAACATTGTCATCCCGGCGAAGGCCGGGATCTCGCTTTTTAAATTTTAACAGGTGCAATCTTCCACCTTCCACTTCCCTCAGCGCAGCTTACCTCATTTGCAATAGCTAGTTCTCGCAGCGACGTTGTTTGTCACCTGCCCGGAGTATTGTTCGCGATACGTGTTCAGGGAGATTTAACTCCTGTTTTTGGCGCTCAAGAGTCATTTTTCCTAGTCCAAGATACCGTGTAGTATCACGGTATGACGTGGTTAGGTTTGTTTTTTCTTCCACCGAAAATTGAATCGGAAATATGTTCCAGACATTTCCGACATACCGGCGTCCATGCCGGCATCCATGCATTTTCGGCATACCGGCCAATCCCTGGCCGAAACCTTCCACTTCCACCATAACTCTTGCTCTTTTCTAGGCGCAATCCTCGATTGCATGCCAGGAACGCAGTGTGCTAGAAGCTGACTTGTCAGCGTGCTAGTTGCTTAAAGTAAAGGCCATTCGCCCTCCGAGACCTGAAACCTGAGACCCGAAACCTCCTTTTGTATTGGTCGGACCATTGTGAAATGCCCGCAATTTTTCCAGGCAATCCTTGTGTCTACGATACCATTTTTTAGCCATAAATTTTACATATCCCTGATCTTCTGTTATGTTTTAACCTGATTTTTCATAAATTGGTAAGACCATTTAACCATTGTTTTTCAGGGTTTTTATCCTGGTGAAGATTTGGTCTTATCAAGGGTTCATGGCAATACAGAGCGAAATCAATGGCCTACAAGAAGATACAGCAAGCAAAAATATCGGATGTGATCGTTGAGCACCTTGAAGCCATGATTCTGGAAGGCAGTCTCAAGGCGGGCCAAAAGCTACCGCCGGAGCGCGAATTAGCCGAACAGTTTCAGGTATCGCGCCCCTCATTGCGAGAAGCGATTCAGAAACTGGAAAGTAAAGACTTAGTCTACCGTCGTCAGGGTGGTGGCACCTTTGTTAATGACAAGTTGCTCAGTGGCATGGGAGATCCCATGTTTGACTTACTGGCGAAGAAAGGTGAATCCCAATATGACCTGCTGGAATTTCGTCACGGTATTCAGGGCATGGCCGCTTATTATGCCGCCATGCGCGGCACTAAAGCTGACTTTGAGATCATCCAGCAAAAATATGACGCCATGGTTGATGCACAAATTGAGAATACGGCGATCAGCGAAAACTTTCATGGTGAAGCGGTAGCGGTATTCGATTTTTATGTGGCTATCTGTAATGCCTCGCATAATGCTGTGTTGCTGCATTTGGTTCGCTCTATGGCGACTTTATTAATTGACAATATCGAGAAAAATTTACAGGTATTGGCCAAACGTCCGGAGGTTCCGGCAAAGATTGCCCAATATCGAAAGCGCCTGCTGGAAGCCATTATTAGTGGCGAACCGAATAAGGCGTGGGGAGCCAGCCACAAGAACCTGGCCTACATCGAAGAAGTATTACTGAAACTCGGCGAAGAGAACAGCCGGGTTAAACGCTCGTTGCGACGACTGCAAACCCTATAAAGATAAGGTGTTGCATACGTACGCGAGCATTTATTTATTGATGGCAAAGTAAAGACAGTTGTGGAATTTCAACTATCTTTAATACAAAAAATTTTGCCGTATTTTTTTATAAACTGGAGTTAGAACATCGTTATGTCTGAGATCCTCAACCACGATATCGATCCGCAAGAAACGCAAGAATGGTTAGAGTCCATGGAAGCCGTGCTGGAGCAGGAAGGCCCTGAACGAGCACATCAATTACTGGAAACGTTAATTGACCGTGCCCGCCGTGGTGGTACTCACCTGCCTTTCGATGCGACGACCGCCTATGTTAATACCATTCCGGCAGGCCAGGAGCCAAACATGCCGGGCGACCAGACGATGGAAAGCCGCATTCGTGCCGCAATCCGCTGGAATGCTTTGATGATGGTATTGCGTGCCTCGAAAAAAGATCTGGAACTGGGCGGCCATATTTCCAGTTTCGCATCATCGGCAATGCTTTACGATGTAGGTTTTAATCACTTCTTTAAAGCGGCTAACGAAAACGATGGTGGCGATTTCATTTTTGCCCAGGGCCATATCTCTCCGGGTATCTACTCTCGCGCCTTTATGGAAGGTCGCCTGAGTGAAGTGCAACTAGATAAGTTCCGTCAGGAATGCGATGGTGACGGCCTGTCGTCATACCCGCATCCGCACCTGATGCCAGACTTCTGGCAGTTCCCAACCGTATCTATGGGTCTTGGACCGTTGCAGGCAATCTACACAGCCCGCTTTTTAAAATATCTTACCGATCGTGGCATTAAAGACTGTTCTAACCAGCGCGTATACTGTTACCTGGGTGATGGTGAGTGTGATGAGCCGGAATCATTAGGTGCTATTGGCCTGGCTGCTCGTGAAGGCCTGGACAACCTGTGTTTCGTTATTAACTGTAACCTGCAGCGCTTAGATGGCCCGGTGCGTGGTAATGGCAAAATCATCCAGGAACTGGAAGGTACCTTCCGCGGCGCGGGTTGGGAAGTTATCAAGGTTATCTGGGGTTCTTACTGGGATCCACTATTGGCCCGTGATACTTCTGGCAAGCTATTACAACTGATGAACGAAACCGTTGATGGTGAGTATCAGAACTGTAAAGCCAAAGGTGGTAAATACACCCGCGAACATTTCTTTAATAAGTACCCGGAAACCCAGGCGATGGTCGCTAACATGTCAGACGATGACATCTGGCGCTTAAACCGTGGTGGTCATGATCCGGTGAAAGTATACGCTGCTTATGATAAAGCGCAGAATACTAAAGGCCGTCCATCAGTCATCCTGGCGAAAACCGTTAAAGGTTACGGTATGGGCGATGCAGGTGAAGGCCTGAACATTGCGCACCAGGTTAAGAAAATGGGCATGGATGCGGTTAAGCATTACCGTGACCGTTTTAATGTACCAATTGCAGATGGTGACTTAGAAAACCTGCCGTACTTCCGCTTCCCGGAAGACAGCCCGGAAATGCAATACATGCTGGAACGCCGTCAGGCGCTGGGCGGATTTACCCCGGCACGCCGTGAAAAAGACGACGAAGATATCGTGGTTCCTGAATTAAAAGCGTTCGATGCTGTTTTAAAAGGCTCAGGTGAACGCACCATTTCCACAACTATGGCCTTTGTGCGAGTACTTAACTCGATCATTAAGGATAAAAAAGTTGGTAAACGTGTCGTACCAATTATCCCGGATGAAGCGCGCACCTTTGGTATGGAAGGTCTGTTCCGCCAGGTTGGTATTTATGCCCACGAAGGTCAGAAATATGTACCTCAGGATGCGGATCAGGTTGCTTATTATCGTGAAGATAAGAAAGGCCAGGTTTTGCAGGAAGGTATCAACGAACTGGGCGCAATGGCATCTTGGGTTGCCTCAGGTACGTCTTACTCAACCTGTAATGCGACGACGATTCCATTTTATATTTATTATTCTATGTTTGGCTTCCAGCGTGTTGGCGATCTGGCCTGGGCGGCTGGTGACAGCCAGGCAAAAGGCTTCCTGTTAGGTGCAACCGCTGGTCGAACGACACTAAATGGTGAAGGTCTACAGCATCAGGATGGTCATTCTCATGTGCAGGCGAACCTGATTCCGAACTGTGTCACCTACGATCCAACATATGGTTACGAAGTCGCGGTTGTGGTTCAGGACGGTATGCGTCGTATGTATGAAAATGACGAAAACATTTTCTACTACATCACCTTGATGAATGAGAATTATCAACACCCGGAAATGCCGGAAGGCGCAGAGGAAGGTATCATCAAAGGTATCTACCAACTGGACCGTGTTGAGCCACAAGGTAAAGCGAAAGCGAATGTTCAGTTAATGGGCTCAGGTACCATCTTGCTGCAGGTTCGCGAAGCGGCGCGCATTCTTGCTGAGGATTACGGTGTTTCCTCAGATGTATTCTCAGTGACGTCATACAATGAGCTAGCTCGTGAAGGTAATGAAGTGGTGCGTTGGAACATGTTGCACCCTGAAGCGGAAGCGAAAGTGCCTTACATCAGCCAGGTGATTAAAGCGGAAAACGGTCCGGCTATCTCGGCAACCGATTACGTAAAAGCTTACTCCGATCAGGTTCGTGCCTTCATTAAAACGGATTATCGCGTTTTGGGTACGGACGGTTTTGGTCGTTCCGATTCACGCGCTAACCTGCGTCATCACTTTGAAGTGGACCATAAATACGTGGTAGTTGCAGCCTTGTACGAGTTAGCCCAGCGCGGTGATATTGATGCTTCAGTCGTTAAAGAGGCGATCGATAAGTTTGCCATTAACCCGGAAAAACTTAATCCGCTTTACGCGTAATCAGACGGGATAAGGAAAATACAGATGTCAGATATTAAACAAATTCTAGTCCCGGATGTTGGTGGCGATGAAGTTGAAATTATTGAGTTATGTGTAGCCGTTGGTGATCAGGTAGAGGCTGAGGATGCCATTGTTACCGTCGAGACCGACAAGGCGTCGATGGATATTCCGGCACCCTTTGCCGGCAAAATTACCGAGTTAAAAGTGGCCGTTGGCGATAAAATTAAGCAGGACGACCTGATTGCATTATTGGAAACTGCAGCGGCATCAGATGCCGGAGCTGCAGAGCCCGCTCCTGCCAGTGAGCCTGCCGAGAAACCTCAACAGCAACAAGCTCCAGCAGCGTCTTCAGGCAGTTCTTCGGTTATCGAAGTCACCGTACCAGATATCGGTCAGGACGGCGAAGTCGATATCATCGATGTTCTGGTGAATGTTGGTGACAGCATCGAAGCGGAAGATGGCTTGATTACCCTGGAAACTGATAAAGCAACCATGGACGTGCCAGCGCCACAAGCGGGTATCGTGAAGGAAGTCAAAGTCAGTACGGGTGATAAAGTCGGTGAAGGTAGCCTCATCCTGATGCTGGAAATCTCTTCAGGAAATGCTGAATCGGTACAAGAGAGTGCACCAGCGCCACAAGCCGCTCCAGCTCCTGCATCGTCCTCAGTGATTGAGGTTAAGGTACCGGATATTGGTCAGGATGGTGAAGTGGATGTTATTGACGTCCTGGTTAATGCGGGTGACAGTATTGAAGCGGAAGACGGCTTAATTACCCTGGAAACCGACAAGGCGACCATGGATGTTCCTGCACCACAAGCGGGTGTGGTAAAAGACGTAAAAGTTAGCACTGGTGATAAGGTCGGCGAAGGTTCACTGATTATTATGCTGGAAGTCTCAGGTGGCGACACGGCACCAGCAGCGGCGCCAGAGCAGCAGGCAAAAACTGAAGCTAAACCGGCGAGCCAGGCTGCACCTGCGCCAGCTCCGGCAAAAGCGGCTCCAGTACCACATCACCCAAGTGCCGGTGAGCGTCAAAGCAAAGGGCATATCTACGCCTCGCCGTCGATTCGTCGCCTGGCACGTGAGTTTGGTGTTGACTTAACCAAAGTGAAAGGTACGGGCAACAAAGGTCGTATCCTTAAAGAAGACGTGCAGTCGTTTGTTAAATATGAACTGTCTCGTCCTAAGGCAACCGCAAGTAGCAGTGTTTCTGGTGGTGCCGGTGGTTTACAGGTTATTGCCCAGCCTAAAGTGGATTTCAGTAAATTCGGTGACGTGGAAGAAGTCGCTTTAACCCGAATTCAGAAAATTTCTGGGCCTAACCTGCATCGAAACTGGGTAACCATTCCGCATGTGACCCAGTTTGATGAAGCCGACATTACTAATGTCGAAGCATTCCGCAAAGAGCAGAATGTGATCGCCGAAAAACAACAGCTTGGTTTTAAAATCACGCCGTTGGTATTTATCATGAAGGCAGCAGCAAGCGCGTTAAAAGCGTACCCAGTGTTTAACTCAAGCCTGAGTGAGTCTGGTGAAAGCCTGATCATGAAAAAATACGTCCACATTGGTGTTGCGGTTGATACGCCAAATGGCCTGGTTGTGCCGGTGGTTCGCGATGTGGATCAAAAAGGTATTCATGAGCTTTCTAAAGAATTGCTGGAAATTTCTAAAAAGGCGCGCGCTGGTAAATTAACCGCTGCCGATATGCAAGGTTCCTGCTTTACGATTTCCAGCCTCGGCGGCATCGGTGGTACCGCATTTACACCAATTGTTAATGCTCCTGATGTGGCGATCCTTGGCGTTTCCAAATCAGAAATGAAGCCGAAGTGGAATGGTAAGGAATTTGAACCAAGATTGATGCTACCACTGTCGCTATCCTATGATCACCGCGTAATTGACGGTGCGGTTGCGGCACGGTTCAGCGTGCATCTGTCGTCAATGATGTCAGATATCCGCCAGTTAATTCTGTAATTAAGTAATATGCGCCAACCGAGGTAAGTATCGGTTGGCGCACTTAGCGTCATAGTGAAATTTTTTCCCATTATTTTGCACTAATGTTGGCGAAAATTTGTCACACACGGTACACTTGGCGCGCCAAATTATTGTGTTTGGTTCTTTGTTGTAATGTTTTAAACATAATGACAAAAACGGAACGAAACGCTACGAATGAATGAAAAAACTTAATTTTTTTACAACAAATTAAGTACTGTGGATGCGTTAAACCGGGCTTTTATGGTTGCTAGTCATACGATGATTAACGTCAATCTCCGGTAACACAGTTAAATGAATAAAATCTAAACTCTAAGGTCGGCAGGCCTTTGAGTTAATAATCAAAATTTGAGGTTAACATGAGTAACGATATTAAAACTCAAGTCGTTGTTTTAGGTTCTGGACCTGGTGGCTACTCTGCCGCATTCCGCGCCGCGGATCTGGGTTTGGATGTGGTATTAATTGAGCGCTATTCAACCTTAGGCGGTGTTTGCCTGAACGTGGGTTGTATTCCTTCTAAAGCTTTACTGCATGTTGCCAAAGTCATTGATGATGCAAAAGAAATGGCGTCACATGGAGTTACTTTCGGTGAGCCACAAATCGACATTGAAAAAATTCGTGGCTGGAAAGAAAAAGTTGTTGGTCAGTTAACCGGTGGCCTGGCTGGCATGGCCAAGCAGCGTAAAGTAAAGATTGTTAATGGTTTTGGTAAGTTTACTGGTCCTAACAGCATAGCGGTTGAAGGCGAAGACGGTACTACTACGGTTAACTTTGACAATGCTATCATTGCCGCTGGTTCTTCTGTGGTAAACCTGCCATTTATCCCAACCGAAGATCCACGTGTTCTGGATTCTACCGGTGCGCTTGAGCTTGAAGACGTGCCAGGCGAAATGCTGGTATTAGGTGGTGGTATCATCGGTCTGGAAATGGGTACCGTATACAGCACATTGGGTGCTAACGTATCGGTTGTTGAATTTGCGGATCAATTAGTGCCTGCAGCTGATGCTGACATCATGAAGATTTACACCAAGTACGTGAAGAATCGTTTCAACCTTATGTTATCGACCAAAGTGGTAGCGGTTGATGCCAAAGATGACGGTCTGTATGTCACCTTTGAAGGTAAGAATGCTCCGGAAGGCCAGGTTCGTTATGACAAGATCTTAGTGGCAGTTGGTCGTAAACCAAATGGTCATATGATCGATGCAGATAAAGCTGGTGTTAACGTTGATGAGCGTGGCTTTATCAATGTAACTAACGAGTTGCGTACTAACGTAAACCACATTTTCGCTATCGGTGACGTTGTTGGTCAACCGATGCTGGCTCACAAAGCGGTACACGAAGGTCACGTCGCTGCTGAAGTGATTTCTGGTAAGAAGCACGTGTTCGAACCACGTTGTATTCCTTCGATTGCCTACACAGATCCGGAAATTGCATGGGTTGGTGTGACCGAGCGTGAAGCGAAAGAGCAGGGCCTGAACTTTGAAGTGGCGAACTTCCCTTGGGCGGCATCTGGTCGTGCGATTGCATCAGCGCGTACTGAAGGTAAAACCAAACTTATTTTTGATAAAGAAAGCGGTCGCGTACTAGGTGGTGCAATCATCGGTATTAATGCCGGTGAAATGTTAGGTGAAATTGGCCTGGCGGTTGAAATGGGTGCTGACGCGGAAGACGTTGGTCTAACCATTCATGCTCACCCGACTCTGAACGAGTCAATTGGTATGGCTGCTGAAATCTTTGAAGGTTCTATCACTGACTTACCAAACGCGAAAGCGGTTAAGAAAAAGAAATAAGAGTTTCTATTTTTTCATCAAAAAACCAGGCTGAATAGCCTGGTTTTTTTTTGAAAAAATTTTAAGCACACGTTGTTCCTAGCACGCTGACAAGTCAGCTTCTAGCACTCTGCGTTCCTGGCATGCAATCGAAGATTGCGCCTAGAAAAGAGCAAGAGTTATGGTGGAAGGGGGAGGTGGAAGATTGCACCGAATTAAAATTTAAAAAGCGAGATCCCGGTCTACACCGGGATGACAAACTCCTAGGCGTTTCGTTGTCACCGAAAAATGCTCCCGGATAACTGCTCCTCGATAACTGCTCCTGCGTTATTCTACCTACATACTTCCATGTATTAGTGCGTTATTCTACCTGCGTGCATCCTTGCACTTGTGCATTTTCGACATACCGGTCATCCATGACCATAACCCTTAGTCACCTTTAGACATCGTTAGACACCTTTCGGCACCCCTAGCCACCAAATAAACCTGTTAGCTTCGTCATACCCTGCCACGACAGGGTATCTTTGCAAATTTTCAATGAAAATCTTAGGAGCAGGTCTCGGGATTCAGGTCTCAGGTTTCGGAGGGCGAACGGCCTTAAAAGAAACTTTGGTACACTGCGTTTCGGGTACATAAACCTTCAAGGTTTATTCCGGGTACGCCAATAAAAAACATTGGCTTCGGGTACGTAACTCCAGGAGTTACTTCGGGTAAAGGCGTTTCGTTGTCACCCTTTGACACCCCTAGTCACCTTTCGACACCTCTCGCCCCTAGTCTTCCGTTTCTAATCGATCAAAATACGGCCGGGTCAGGGTCGTCGCAAAAATAATGTATCCACAGGCGGCAGCAACCTGGATGATACGCATATAAAACTTTTCATCAGCATCAGCATTCCCCAGGGTTGCCGAAGACACCAGAATAATGACGGTGGTCATCGCCATGGCATAGATAGGAGCCAGCGGTCGCGGTGAAAATATCAGTTTTCCAAACCCCAGGAACAACAGCAGAAACAGGAAAATCAAAAATGCATATTGCGGCACCATGACCAGTAACGCATAGATCAGGATAGCAACGACTCCGCCTATGGTATTACCAAGCAATAATGCTTTTGCTCCCTGGATTCCCACCAGTAAATTGGGTTTTTGTGCCAATATGGCCACAAAAACCAGAATTAACATGGCATTACTTAAATCGAAGAGTAAAAACAGCGTGAGTACCGGCATGATAATAATCGTCGTCAGTGCCGCAAGTTGCAATCGAGTCTTACGCGGCAGTTTCCGTTCAGCCGCCTTTGCGGTTTCTGCGTTCTTATACTGGGTACCAGGCTTATCGGGTACCAGTTCATGGGCGATCATGGTAATAACCAGTGCTAACAGGCAGGAAAAGATAAAGCCATAAGTCACTTCAATAACAATTACCTGATGCAGCAATGCCAGTAGTGGAATAATAGTGAAACCGATGAGCAACATAGTGATCACCAATTCATTGCCACCGCTATGACTCCAGTATGCCAACCAGTAAATTAACAAAAATGCTACCAACATAAATACCATGGGAAAGGGCAGCAGAAACCGGGTAACTAGAATCGCCGAAGAGAACGCAACCACCACCACTAAAAATATATTGGTCAGGGTTTTTACTGGTAATTTGGGGGTGGCAGTGGCCAGAAACTTGGAGGTCAGCACCGGGCAAAGAAATGCCAGCGGCCAGTTAAATGCGAAGGCGATGGCAATGGCCAAACCGGCTCCGAATACCAGGCGTAATATGCGAATGGTATTGCTGGAGTTTTGCCACAAATGCTCAGTTAACATAGGTGAAAATGCTGGTCAGGCGCATATAGAATTTGCCAATACCATTAAGCACAAGATTATCTGAGGTGTAAGTAATGACATCAGCCTGCCCGCCTTCACGCAGATAACCGCGAACCGAGTCGTCGACAAAACTGATGACGACGATAAACCGCTGCGGATCACGCATCCAGCCTTTCGGTTTCTCTGGGGTGGAAAGCTCTCCGGGTTGAGTCTTATCAAAACTTACCCCGTATCCCACCGACTTGACCTGTCCCGGGAATATTTTTCCCGGGGCTGAATCAAGAACAATGTCTACCGCGTCTCCCGGTTTAATATTGCCGAGGTTATTCTCCCGATAAGACGCTTCAATCCAGGCAATATCGGTGGCAATAAAGGTCATGATTTTTGCCCCGGCGGCGGCATAATAGCCAACGTTCACCTTGGCGTAAGAGACAACGCCATCACTAGGTGCCAGCACTTTCGTACGGGCTAATTGAAGACGCGCTTCAGACAGTTGACTCAGGGCTGACTGAATCGCCGGATTTTCTTCACCGGCTGCACCGAGTTGTTGTTGCGCCTGTTCATAGGCAGCCTGGGCATTAGCGATCTCCAGTTCCGCCTGAGTCACGGCACCGCGCGTTTCATCGGCTTGCGCCGTCGATATAATGCCCTGCTTTTCAAGAGCAAAAACGCGATCGGCATTTTCCTGGATGGTCTGCAGATTGGCTTTGGCTTTTTCCAATACTGCTTTCGCGGATGCCACATTGGCGGTGCTGGCACCAACATCCTGCCCGGCCTGTTCAAGCGCGGCTTTGGCTTTCTCTACTGCCAGTTGATAATCGCTTGGGTCAATTTCAAACAGGACTTCGCCTTTTTTCACCGGTTTATCACCACCAACGTGAATGCGGGAAATTTGTCCGGATACTTCCGGGACAATGGGAATGACAAAACCCCGCACCCGAGCCTGATCGGTAATTGGCGTCAGTCGATCACTGATCAGGTACCAGACAAAATAAAGCGCGGCGATTACCAAAATAATGCGAGTAAGACGATTCGCAAGATCGCCCTTTTCCGGTGGTGCGGAAGACTCGTTATCAGTAGCTTCCGCCTTACCCGCCACTAACTCCTGCTCATTATTGGTCACAATCTGCTCCGCAATTAATCATCAGAAGGCTTGTCGATAAGAACTGTTGAGTGTGCCAGCCAGTACATGGTGAGTTTATATCCCAGAGCCAGCACAACCGCTCCGACAAACAGGCCAATAATGCCCGACAGGAGCAGGCCACCAATAGCACCAAGTAAGATAACTAACATCGGGATGTCAATGCCGCGGCCCAGTAGCATAGGTTTTAAGATGGCATCGCTAAAGCTGACGATAAGTGCCCAGACTAAAAAGATGCTGGCTGCGGTGGTACCGGCGACGGAGAAGTAATATGCCGCAACCGGCCCTAGCACTAACAATGGCGGTAGTTGCATGATTGCCAGAATTAATACCAGTAAGGCCCAGATGCCCGCACCCGGAATACCGGCGATAAACATACCGATGCCAGCCAGTAACGCCTGGATTACGGCAATGCCAAGAATACCCTGGGCAACACTGCGAATGGTGGCAACCGAGTCCGATATTGCCGACTCGCCGTTTTCTTCCATCAGGCGATTAAAGACCAGGCGACAGCCATACAGGCATTTTTTGTGATTAACCAGCATCACAGCGGCAATAACCAGTGAAATCAGAAACTGCAGTACGGTTCCGCCTATGCCGGCGATGGCGCCAAGCAGGGTCTCGGTAATGGTTTTTAAGGTATCGGCGTGCTCAACCACGAAATTCTCAAAATTATCGGAAGCTTGTCCCCATATCTGATAAACCTTTTCACCGATCAGTGGCCAGGATTTTACCGCTTCGGTGGGTTCAGGAACGGCAAAGCTGCCATCCTTGATACTTTCCGATACGGCTTGTGCGCTATCGATAGTCGATGCGGAGATATTGATCGTAGGCAACACCAGCAGGGCCAGGCCGAGCAGGGTTATGACGAATGCTGCCAGTTTGCCACGCCCCCCTAAGATACTGCTAAGGCGTTGAAAAAATGGATACAAAGCGATGGCGATTATGCCTCCCCAGAGAATCAGCAGGATAAATGGGGCCAGAATTGCACCACACCAGAACAGAACGATAAAAATCGCGGTTAGTTTGATCGCGGTATCGATCATTCGTCGGGTAAACTGTAAATCCTGTTGGGTAAGCTCCGGTTTGGTTTTATTAGGTTCAGTCATGGTTTGCCTCTTCCTGGGTTGAGCGATTTGTTACGCGGCCACCAACCAGGCTGGCAACAAGTATCGCCAGATAGAATTGACCGACAGTCGCTTCCAGATACACTAAAAATTTAGTCATGGGTATCGATGGTGAAATATCACCGAAACCCAGGGTTGTTATGGTTACGAAAGAAAAGTAGACGAAATCAGGTAAAAGCTGATGCCATTGCAACCCTTCTTCGACCCCGTTAAAGGCTGCACCTGCATAGAGCTGAGCCAGGGTATAAATGAGTGCCCAAATCATTGCCATCAGCATGTATAAACATATTGAGCCAAGGATTTTATTCCAGGTGATCGGGCCACTGAATAAAACCTGGGTGGCTGTTTTTCGCGCCGTAATAATAAAAAAAATTAGTAATAGAAAGAGATGGATATAAAGGTTGTTAATGTTTTCAATAAAGTAGGCGGCGGTTGAAGTAATAACGATGGCGACGGGAAATATCAGCGAGCTACGAAACAGATAGTGTCTGTCATGGCTTCCCCAGACGGCGACAAGCAGGGTAATTACGGTTGCTGACTGCATCAATCGTTGCATGGTGCCGGCAAAAAATTGCTGTGCCATTGCCACCCCGGCGAGTAACAATACCAGGGCAATGATAAGAAACACAAAGTTGTCCTGATGGGATATTTTATTATCCAAATCAGTCACCTGTAATGAAGTGTCGGGTTATCTATTAAAATTAGTTTAAAGCGCTTGAAAAGCATAGTTTTCGGGACAATTTATGCATTGTTGCGGCCGGTTAAGGCAACGTAAATGGTACTTACATTTTTGTCACCTTTATAGTTATTGTTTATAGCGGATATAAATTATATTACTGGTTATGCGGTTCAGTTTAAGTTCCGATTCACGTATAATGCCGCCAACAAAAAATCCCTGTCCTGAACAGGGATATTCCGGCATTCACAGAAAAGAGGAAAGTACTGTGCTTCAAGAATATCGTAAACACGTTGAAGAGCGCGCCGCAGAAGGCATCGTTCCTAAACCACTTGATGCTGAACAAGTTTCTCAACTTGTTGAACTGATCAAAAACCCTCCTGCAGGTGAAGAAGATTTTCTTCTCGACCTAATCACTAACCGCGTACCACCGGGCGTTGACGATGCTGCTTATGTGAAAGCGGCTTTTCTTGCTGCAGTCGCCAAAGGTGAAGCTACATCGCCAATCATTGATGCGGCGAAAGCGACAGAATTACTGGGCACTATGCTTGGCGGCTACAACATCCAGCCGATGATCGACCTGCTGGATGACGCCGATAATGCCGACTTGGCGGCACAAGGCCTGTCAAAGACTTTATTGATGTTCGACGCTTTCTTCGATGTTAAAGAAAAGGCGGAAGCGGGCAATGCGCACGCGAAAAAAGTGATGGAATCCTGGGCGAATGCTGAATGGTTCCTGAATAAGCCTGCCGTTGCTGAGAAAATTACCGTTAAAGTATTTAAAGTAACTGGTGAAACGAACACTGATGACTTGTCTCCGGCACCTGATGCCTGGTCTCGTCCGGATATTCCTCTGCATGCCAAAGCCATGTTGAAAATTGGTCGTGATGGTATCAACCCGGATGACGATGGCAACGTAGGTCCGATCAAGCAGATCGAAGACTTGCAAAAAGATGGTATTCCACTGGCCTATGTTGGTGATGTGGTTGGTACCGGTTCCTCTCGTAAATCTGCGACTAACTCGGTTCTTTGGTTTATGGGGGAAGACATCCCTTACGTGCCGAATAAGCGCAGCGGTGGTGTTTGTTTAGGTGGTAAGATTGCTCCGATTTTCTATAACACTATGGAAGATTCAGGTGCATTGCCGATTGAGCTGGACGTCCAGAAAATGAATATGGGCGATGTTATCGATATCTTCCCGTACGAAGGTGTTGTTAAACGTTCTGGCACCGATGAAGTGATTTCTACGTTCGAATTAAGCCCGGTGTTACTGGATGAAGTTCGTGCCGGCGGTCGTATTCCTCTGATCATTGGTCGTGGCCTGACCGGTCGTGCTCGTGAAGCTCTTGGTTTAGGCGAGACCGACTTATTCGCAAAACCAGTTGACGTTGAAGCATCCAACAAAGGCTTTACTTTAGCTCAGAAGATGGTTGGTAAAGCTTGTGGTGTGGACGGTGTTCGTGCAGGTCAGTACTGTGAGCCGAAAATGACTACGGTTGGTTCTCAGGATACTACCGGCCCTATGACCCGTGATGAGTTAAAAGACCTGGCGTGTCTTGGTTTCTCAGCGGATTTGACGATGCAGTCGTTCTGTCACACATCAGCTTATCCAAAACCTGTTGATGTTCATACTCACCACACCTTACCAGATTTCATCATGAACCGTGGTGGTGTTTCCCTGCGCCCAGGCGATGGTATCATCCACTCCTGGTTAAACCGTATGCTATTGCCAGATACCGTAGGTACTGGTGGTGACTCTCACACCCGTTTCCCATTAGGTATTTCATTCCCGGCTGGTTCTGGCCTGGTGGCATTCGCTGCTGCAACTGGCGTTATGCCTCTGGATATGCCTGAGTCGGTACTGGTTCGCTTTAAAGGCGAAATGCAGCCAGGTATCACCTTACGTGACTTGGTTCATGCTATCCCTTACTACGGTATCCAAAATGGCCTTCTGACGGTTGAAAAAGCTGGCAAGGTTAACGAATTTTCCGGTCGTATCCTGGAGATTGAAGGGCTGAAAGGCCTGACTGTTGAGCAGGCGTTTGAATTATCTGATGCCTCAGCAGAGCGTTCTGCGGCGGGTTGTACGATCAAGCTGGAAGAAGAGTCTGTTGCTGAATACCTTGAGTCTAACATCGTTATGCTTAAGTGGATGATCAGTGAAGGATACGGTGATGTTCGCACCATCGAACGTCGTATTAATGCGATGCAGGAATGGTTAGATAACCCGTCACTGATGGAAGCTGACAGCGATGCGGAATATGCGCACGTGCTTGAGATTGATTTGAACGAAATCAAAGAGCCTATCGTTTGTTGTCCAAATGACCCGGATGATGCCAAGCTGTTATCCGAAGTTGCTGGCGACGAGGTTGACGAAGTATTTATCGGTTCTTGTATGACCAATATCGGCCACTTCCGTGCTGCGGGTAAGCTGCTGGAGAACTTTGGTGGCGTGCTGAAAACTCGTATGTGGGTTGCACCGCCAACGAAAATGGACCGTGATCAGTTAACCGAAGAAGGTTATTACTCGACTTACGGCAAAGCCGGCGTTCGTATCGAAACTCCGGGTTGTTCATTATGTATGGGTAACCAGGCTCGTGTTGCTGAGAAGTCTACGGTTCTGTCTACTTCTACTCGTAACTTCCCGAACCGCTTAGGTAATGGCGCGAATGTCTACCTGACCTCATCAGAGCTAGCGGCGGTAGGTGCTATTGTTGGTCGTTTGCCAACCGTCGAAGAGTATATGGAATACGCTAAGCTAATTGATGCAACGGCAGCCGATACATATCGCTACCTGAACTTCCATCAGATGGAAAGTTACACCAATAAAGCGAAAGAAGTAGTTATCGCCCAGAACGTGGCATAACCGCGCCAAGATACCAGGGCTACCCTGGTATCTTACAAGCAGGTCTCAGGTCTCAGGATTCAGTGCATAAATCACTTTTGCATTTAGTCCTTTGAGTTGAACCTGCTTTTTCTTTACCTGTTACCTGCTTTTTTTAGCTTCGTTTTCATAAACTCCCGAAAGTACCTTTCATCGGAACTTTCGCCACAGGCACTGATTGATGCTACCTTGCCAAATTCATCATTAATAAAACTTAAGTCCGTTTCCTGGTAGCAATAGCCATCGCGTTTTTCGATAGTTTCATGACCGACTATGCTGGTATTTTCACGGCGAACCTGTTCGTCACTTTTACTTATTAAGCTTTTTGGTACCGGCTCAGGCAATTGCTGAAATACAGAATAACCACGGCTATTGCGATATGGATTGCCAGAGGCCTGAAGATCTTTTTGCTGATTGATTTCGGCTAACCCCTGATAGGGATTAAATCTGGCCTTAGCTGACGCTTGTTTGCTGGCGTTTTGAGAGTTCTCAGGGGATAGGGAACGCTGACCAGGCGATTTTTGCTCAGCGGGCAGAAACTCTTTTTTGCCAACTACGGATGACTTTGGGGCCATCGGTTTTAGCGGTTTAATTTCTGTTTCTGGCGCTTGCTCCAAAATGCTATTAGCCGCATCCGTTTTCGAGTCGACCTTTAGTGATGGAGTCGGTCGGTATAAATAGCTGTCAATGTTGCCAGCAGGAAGTGGCAAACGTTTATTTTCGATGATGGCTGCTGGCTTAGGTAATAATAGCCAAAGGATTATGCCGTGTACCGTTAAGGCCAGGATGAATGGCAACAAGTAGGGCGTAAACCTGATAATAGGCTGGGGCATCCCTGAAAAATCCATAGACAAAATGATTTTATTTTCCCATCAGACCGTTACGTACCAGAAAAGTTCTCGGTTACACTATAGATAACGAAGTGAATTAAGCATTGAGTATTTGGTTTATCAGGCATTATGGAATACGAATTTTATCGCGACTTTATTGACCAGAGTCCAAAAGCCAGCTTCTCCTACGGTCATGAAGTTGTAGGCTTTTGGCTGGAACAGGAAATCGCTGACGACGAAATAAAATTGTCGGTGCTCAGTGAGCAAATGCAACAAATTATTAACAATGGTTTTGGCCAGTTGCAATATCCAGGTAAGGAGTTTAGCTTAGAGGCGGACTGTGATGATGTTGTTGTTACTGCCAACACCCAGTTACAGCAGTACCCAAAGCACCAGGGCGATTGGCACCAGGACGATGACGGATATCGACCTGAATTAGAAGAAGACCAAAGCTTTATGGTTGCCCAATGTGGCAGCGAAGACTTCCTTTTGATGCTGCAGCGCTGGCAGGAATTTTTACGTTGAGGATCCATTAGGGATAAATATGCGTATAATAGCAAGTCACGTAACATACTGAATGTCCGTATAAATTAACTGATTAGAGACCCCTATGAGTAGTTTCAAAAGCGAATTTGAACAACAATCACTAGCGCTAAAGAAAAAGCGTTCGATCATGGTTTACATTGCCCCAATTGCAATTGTGATCGCTGGTTTCGTTGGCTGTACTGGATTAACGGCACTGGCTCAAAAACCCGAAAAGAAACCCAGTCTGGCGCAATTGCCGGTGGTGGAAGTAACAGACCTGAAAAAACGAGATGTCACTTTTATTATCAATAGTCAGGGCACGGTAATGCCACGTACTGAGACGACGCTAATATCGGAGGTCGCCGGGCAAATCACCTTTGTAGCCGATAAAATGAAGGCGGGCGGCTTTTTTAAGAAGGGCGAAGTGTTACTGGAAATCGACCCGATTACCTATAAGGTTGGGGTGCTGGAAGCCCAGTCCCGCCTTGATGCAGCAAAAGCAACATTAATCGAAGAAAAAGCTCGCGCCGACCAGGCCGAAGATGAGTGGCAGCTTACCGGCAAACCTCTGTCTTCGGCGCCTATTCTGGCACTGCGTTTGCCGCAATTACAGCGGGCACAGGCAGATGTCGAGGCTGCGGCCGCAGACCTTCAGGAAGCACAGTTAAAACTGCAGCGCACTAAAATCGTTGCGCCTTATGATGCCCTGGTAAAAACCAAATACGTGGATATTGGTCAGTATGTGGGAACGGGAACTCAGTTAGTCGATACCTTTGCAGTAGATTATGCCGAGGTACGCCTGCCAATTAAACAACAGGATATTGGCTTTGTGCGGCTGCCCAAGGTAAATCAGCCGGGTAATCCGGAAAATAAAGTGATTATTTCCTCTGGCCAGGGCAAACGTAAGCAGAGTTGGGAATCATTTATCTCCCGTTATGAGGGGGTCGTCAATGATCGTTCGCGGGTGCACTATGTGGTGGCGCAAATCAATGACCCCTACAACCTGCTCAGCGATGATAACGGTGATAGCGGTGAATTACGGATGGGCATGTTTGTTAAGGCAAACATCAAAGGCAAGACTTTTCAGGATATTGTCGCAATTCCCCGCAGTGCCATTCGCGGTGCTGGCCAGGTTCACCTGGTAGACGAAGACAATACCTTGAAAATTATAACCGTTGATATCCTTCGCTCGGATAAAGAATACGCCTACATTGAAGGGGATATTATCGACGGTGTCCGCGTTGTCACCACCCGTCTGGAAATGCCGGTTCAGGGAATGAAACTCAGGATCAGTGGCGAACAGGGGAGCGATGAGGCGATGAATGATGCTCAGCTTGAAGTTGCTCATAAAACCAATGTACAGGTGCAGTAAAGATGCAGCCAGTTGATGAAAAACTGACGGGCATTATTGCCTGGTTTACCCGCAACAGTGTTGCCGCCAACCTGTTAATGATATTTATTCTGGTGATGGGGGCCTATTCCTACCTGACCATTACCAAAAAAATGTTTCCGGAGTTTGCCAGTAACTCAATTCAGGTAAGCGTTATTCACCCCGGCGCTTCTCCCGAGGATGTGGAAAAGTCAGTGGTGATTAAAATTGAGGACGTGCTGGAAAACATTAAAGGCATTAAGCGCATTACCTCGCAATCTCAGGAAGGTTCCGGAACCGTCACCATTGAAATTAAAAATGGATTCCCATTGTCAGAAAAGCTCGATGAGATCCAGATGCAAATCAATACCATTCAGACCTTTCCCGATCAAATTGAACGACCGCTGGTGGTGAAACGTGAATTTGAAGCGGATGTGTTGTGGGTGGCCGTTTTTGGCGATATGGATCGTCGCACCCGCCAGGAATTGGCGCAAAACATTCGTGATGAAATCATGTTATTGCCTGAGGTCAATATTGCCTCTGTGGTAGGAAACCGAGATTATGAAATCAGCGTTGAAGTTTCTGAACTTACCCTGCTGGAATATGGGCTGACCTTTGATCAAATCAGTGATGCGATTCGCAAATCCTCCCTGGACCTGCCGGGTGGTACGATCAAATCTAGTGGTGGTTATATCCAGCTGCGTACCGAAGGCCAGGCCTATACCGGGCAGGAGTATGCAAACCTGGTGTTGCGCACCGACCCCGATGGTACCCGCTTATTATTAAAAGATGTCGCAACCATCAAAGATGAGTTCGTCGAGGGTGAAGGCTTTGCCCGTTTCGATGGCAAACCGGCTTCCAATATCCGCATTAAGTCTACTGCCGATCAGAACGACTTGGCGATAGCCGATGCGGTGAAAAAATACGTTGAAGAGAAACGTCAGTTATTGCCTGAAGGTGTATCTTTGGATGTCTACGGTGATAGCTCGTTTTACCTGTCAGAACGTCTGGATATGATGATCACTAACCTGTTGCTTGGTGCTTTATTGGTATTTATTGTGCTGACCTTATTCCTGCGGGTTCGTGTCGCTTTCTGGGTGATGGTTGGGATACCAATTTGTTTTCTAGGCGCCTTTATGGTGATGCCACTGTTGGGCGAATACTCTGTCACTATAAACCTTCTCAGCCTGTTTGCTTTTATTATGGTGTTGGGGATTGTCGTCGATGATGCCATCGTTATTGGTGAAAGTGCCTACTCAGAAATTCAGACCAGTGGTCATTCAGAAAATAGTATCATTCGCGGTGCGCACCGGGTGGCGATGCCGGCCACTTTCGGTGTTTTAACTACCATTGCCGCGTTTCTCCCCCTGGTTTTTATCGATGCCAATGCGGCAACATTCTTCCGGGCCATTGCTGTCGTAGTGGCACTTTGCCTGGTGTTTTCGATTATTGAATCGAAATGGATTTTGCCTGCGCATTTAGCCCATATTAAGTACAAAGAAATTGACCCGGAGAATGCCCATATCGTTCATCGAATTCAGCTCTGGTTCAAGAAATGGCTCGATGGCTTTATTAATAACCAATATCAAAAAACCTTAAATTTCGCGCTGCGAAATCGCTACAGTACCCTGGCGACATTTTTTGCGGTGTTATGCCTGTCTATTGGTATCGTTGCGGGCTCTTTAGTGAAAGTCGAAGTATTTCCCAATGTGCCCAGCGATTTTATCCAGGGACAGATAACTATGGTCGATGGTACACCACCAGAGCAACGAAATCGGGCGATAGATGCGGTTATTGATGCCGCCTATCGGGTTTCAGAGCAACACACTGGCGATAAGTTACCATTTATCCAACATAGCATGGTTTGGACCCAGGGCGATCTTGGTGGCGGTATGCTCGTCGAGCTCAATAAAGCAGAGTTTCGCGAACTCAGCGCTTTTGACATTGAAAAACTCTGGCGCAATGAAGTGGGAGCATTACCTGGCGTGCGTGAATTGCGCTTGTTTGCAGGCACGAACGCCGGTGGTGGTTCGGCGTTGGAATTTCAGCTGACTGGTAGCAATGATGATCAGCTGGAGCTGGCGGCACTTGAGCTGCAGAATAAATTGTCCGAGTATGATGGCGTTTATGATATTCGTAACTCTTTCAGCCGTGGTCAGGAAGAATTGAAATTACGTATTAAGCCTGCGGCTGAGGCTCTCGGTTTAACGCTGGCGGATCTGGCACGGCAAACCCGTCAGGCGTTTTACGGAGAAGAAGCACAGCGTATTCAACGTGGACGCGATGAATTGAAGGTGATGGTGCGTTATCCGGAAGAAGAGCGTCGTTCACTGGCTGATCTGGAAAATATGTGGGTGCGAACTCCTACCGGAGATGAGGTGCCTTTCTATCAGGTTGCCGATGTCGAATTAGGGCAGGGGTTCTCACGGATAACCCGGATCAACCAAAAACGCTCGATTACCATTGCCGCCGAAATCGACTCAGCTAAAGTCGAATCGAGAAAGATTATTGCCGATGTAAACGCCGAAATTATTCCTCAAATTCTTAGCAAATACCCGACAGTGAAATACGGCATGGAAGGGGCTGGTAAAGAGCAGCAGGAGTTGGTTCAGCAATTACTGATGGCTACGGCGATTTCGCTATTTCTTATCTATGGCTTAATTGCCATTCCAACAAAATCCTATGTTCAGCCATTGATCATTATGTCAGTGATCCCCTTTGGTATCATCGGTGCCATTTTTGGTCACATGTTGCTAGGCAAAACCATTAACATGATGTCGATGTTTGGCTTTATTGCTTTGTCCGGGGTTGTGGTAAATGACAGTTTGATTCTGGTCGATTTTATTAACAAGGCCAAAGATCAGGGAATGCGGCTATTTGATGTCGTTGTCAGTGCCGGGATGCAACGTTTCCGCGCGATTTTGTTGACGTCTTTGACGACCTTTTTCGGGGTTCTACCTATCTACACAGAAACCAGTTTGCAGGCGCAGTTTATTATTCCAATGGCAATTTCCTTAGGTTTTGGTATTTTGTTTGCGACGGTAATCACCCTGTTTTTGATTCCATCGCTGTATCTGATTAAAGAGGATGTGCAGAATATCCGTTTGTTCCGCCGCGGCGGCAAAGATGTATCAACGCAACCAGCGAGCCATTGATATTAACACCAGTATTAACGAGCGGAACATTTGAATGAAAATTGTGATTTTGCATGGACTGTTCATGAATCGCCTGATTATGGCGCCGATGGCACGGCGCCTGGAGAAAATGGGCTGGCAAGTGGACAACCTGTCCTACCCCAGCACCAGTTCTGATAAGGAAGCGTTGTTTGATACCTTGCAGGTAGCAATTGCGGAGGGGCCGGTGATTATGATTGGTCATTCTTTGGGAGGGTTGGTTATTCGTGATTTTCTCAAACACCGGCAGATCGATAGTGATACGGTGCCTTTGGTTATTACCCTTGGGACGCCGCACCAGGGTGCAAGGATTGCTGAAGATTTGGCGAAGTTAAATATCCAGGGCATGTTAGGATCTTCGACTCAATTTGGTTTATTGCCGAGTCATTACGACGCCGAGTGGAATTTGCCTAACCATCTGATTTCAATAGCGGGTAACCTGAAAATCGGCGCCAGGCCATTGCTGGATCGGGTATGGCGTGATGGAGTTGAAGAATCGGATGGAACCGTTAGTGTCGACGAAACCCGCATCAGTGGCATGACCAAACATATTGTCGTTCAGCAAACCCACACTTCAATGGTCTATTCTCGCGATGTCATTCGCTTAATCGATAAATATGCGCGCCTGGCGCTTGGGGCAGCACCCTATCAGCCGGCCGAGCACCCAATCAAACAGTTTCTCAAACGCTAAAACCGATTGATTGGTAAATTTTTCATTAAAATTCTGCTGATTAGATGTAAACCGTAACCGAATCATTGTAGAATCACCCTGGTATCTTTAGATATACCAAGTCAAAAGCCCCCATTTATCGTTCGTTAGCCTTGTGTGCAACGGACAGAATAATCAGGGAGATAACATGAGAGCTTTTGCACCCTTATTACTAATCACACTCACAGCCTGTAGCAGCAGTCAAAAATCCGTCAGACACCAACCTGTTGTTGATATTTCATCTTTGCATGAAGTGAGTCAATCATCGTTATCATTTGATGATATTCCTGCTTACGAGCGACCGCTTTCATATAAAATTGATACCGATAATCCGATTTTTCACAACGAGACCATCGCCGTGCATCGTGGGATCCAGGCGGTTAGCGGCACAGCGGCTAAAACGCCTAAATTCATCGCCACCGAGGTTGCCAGTAACTGGCATTACTGGATGATTGAAGAGGCACAACGCCTATTCACCGCTAGCGTATCAATGGCCGGGGAAACGTCATCCTATCAGCCTCATATCGTTGATAATGGACCGATACTGGATCTTGGCCCGAAACCGAGTGCAAAAAAAGAGTCAATATCCGCCCTACTTATCAGGTACGTGACTAATGTTGATGAGAAGACAGTGGATAAGGTGTTTCAGCGCTGTATCGACCCTGTTGGTAGCAAAACCCTTGCTGAGTTAACCTTAGATCAACAAAAAGCGTTTTACCGACATTGTTTTACCCAGATTCGCCAGGTAGTTCCACAAGGTGTTATTGCGGAAATCGATAATCACCCGTTTGAGACACCATACCCATATAATGAATTGACCATCCGCCGTCATTTCGTTTATGAAGAGCAAGGTTACGGAGCAAACTTTATAAAACACCTTCAAGGGGAATATGGCGCCTGGATTCAGACTAGTTTACAACAACCTGATTACAACCAGGTTGTGGTGTCATTGCCTTCAGACTCAGCATTGCTGAGTGATGACCGCTTATTCAACCAGGAATACTTTACGCGTACGCTCAATCCCAAGGCTTTCGATGATTATGCATTGACGACCCTGTTTAATAGTGAAGGGATGGCAGATATCTATCCGCAACAGGAAGCTGATGCTTTCGAAGCTGAGAAAACTAAGCAAGATGAAGCCTCATTACCGATCAGTAAAACCTTATTAAGACCTTTACCGGCTCTGTGTAGTTTGGATCCTACCGTCTACCACATGGCAATCAGCGGTGCTTATTCGAGATTCCAGTTTGATTGCTTTTCGGAACCTAAGCTAATCCCCGAAGATGAATGGCAGGGTAAAGAGACGTATAAAAGTTACGTCTGGTCCCAACGCCAGGTGGTTCGTTCAGCAAGATATAGCGCTGCAAATCATTATCCCAATGTGATTCGCTCCAAGGCAACTTACCTAAGGTTTAATGATGATGCGATTCAAACCTCGAAAACCGGTTTTCAACGTCAGACCCTGATTCTATTTGATGTTATGCCTGATGGCGTTTACGAATACCAGAAAGTGGATAAAAACTTTCCGATTGAAAATCAAAACGGTGAGCAGAAAACCACTTCTATTTTTGCGCTAGAACTGTTAAAACGCCTACCGCCGAATGCAATGGTCGCCTGGATAGGTGCCAGCTCGACCGAGCCGTCGAATCACTCAAGTTATGTTTTCCACCATGGTTTCCTGTGGGAGTTTCCATTGCAAAAATTCAGCCGGTTCAAGGGCAACCTGCTGGCAAATAAGGAACAATAAGTGTGACTTAGAGCACGCTGGCAAGCCAGCTCCTGGCACACGATTAAAAATCATTCCTGGCATGTAATCGGAGATTGCGCTTGGCAAAGCGAGAATTATGGTGGAAGTGGGAGGTAGAAGACGAAAGCACACTTCGTTGCTGGCACATTATATTCCAGGCACGCTAGCGCTCCTAGAATGCAATCGGAGGTTACTCCTAGCAATGGATATGCGCACTAAAGCCATAAGCTATAAGCCAGAAACACGAAAACTTAATGGTTTCGTCATTTCCTACTTGATAGGAAATCTCATCAAAAAATCAAAGAGCGAGGTCCCGGCCTCGGCAATTGCTCCATGCATTGCTCTACCTCCCACATCCATGTGGTCGTACGCCGGGATGACTGCTGAAACCTGAAACCTGAGACCCAATCCAGGGCCCTTCGTTGTCACCGAAAATTGCTCCTCGATAACTGCTCCTGCGTTATTCTACCTGCGTGCATCCTTGCACTTGTGCATTTTCGGTATACAGGCCTTCCCTGGCCATAACCGCGTCAGTCTGTCACAGAAAATTGAATCGGAAATCTGTTCCAGACATTTCCGACATACCAGCGTCCATGCCGGCATCCATGCATTTATTGCATACAGCCCATCCCTGGGCATAACCCAAAATGCGACAACGAGAGCATTTTCTCCACCTGAAAAGGGTGAGCATAAGAACCCTTTTCTTCCACCATCGAAGATTACCTCTTTAACCGTAACTGTGCGCCAGCATCGTCACGTAACCCTGCACTTTGATTGCACTTTTTTTGCACTATCTCGGTGCACCATATTGGTGAAACTAGATAATTTCCCCTCAACCCTTGATTTTACTAGGGTTAAAAAGTTGGCACGCCACTTGTAGTAGTTAATTCAACTTTTAATAGGGGGCGAAATGAAATTAATCAACGCAATAATAAAACCATTCAAACTCGATGATGTTCGTGAAGCTATTTCTGAAGTGGGCATTGAAGGTTTGACCGTAAGTGAAGTTCGAGGCTTTGGTCGTCAAAAAGGTCATACGGAGTTATACCGTGGCGCCGAATACCAGGTGGACTTTCTGCCTAAAGTCAAATTAGAGATCGCAGTAAAGTCCGAGGATGCGGATCGCATCATCGAGGCGATCACTAAATCGGCCCACACTGGCAAGATTGGCGATGGCAAAATCTTTGTCTATGACCTTGAACAGGCGGTACGTATCCGTACCGGTGAACTTGATGTAGCTGCACTTTAACAGGAGATAACAATGGAAGAGTTAGCATCAGTATCAACGACAGTCTCCGAATTGAGATTTGCACTCGATACCTTTTATTTTTTAATTTCAGGCGCGCTGGTAATGTGGATGGCTGCGGGATTTGCCATGCTGGAAGCCGGATTAGTTCGTTCTAAAAATACCACCGAAATCCTGACCAAAAACATTTGTCTGTATTCAATTGCCTGCGTGATGTTCCTGTTAATCGGCTACAACATCATGTACGTGGATAACGCGGAAGGTGGCATTCTGCCATCATTCGGCAGCTTGATTGGTACTCAGGCAGGTGATGCGGACCACTCTCTGGAATCGGATTTCTTTTTCCAGGTGGTATTCGTGGCTACTGCCATGTCAATTGTCTCAGGTGCCGTTGCCGAGCGGATGAAGCTTTGGTCTTTCCTGGTATTTACGGTTGTGTTAACCGGTATCATCTACCCGGTTGAAGGTTACTGGACCTGGGGTGGTGGTTTCCTGTCAGAAGCCGGTTTCTCCGATTTTGCCGGTTCCGGTATCGTTCACATGGCTGGAGCTGCCGCGGCATTAGCCGGAGTGCTGTTGCTGGGTGCTCGTAAAGGTAAATACGGAGCTAACGGTGAAATTTTCCCAATTCCAGGCTCTAACATGCCGCTGGCAACCTTAGGTACCTTTATCCTGTGGATGGGCTGGTTTGGTTTTAACGGTGGTTCGCAATTAATGGTGTCAGATGCCGAAAATGCCACTGCGGTTGGTCAAATTTTCCTTAACACCAATGCGGCGGCAGCTGCTGGCGCCGTTGCCGCGTTATTACTGAATAAAGCGGTATGGGGTAAAGCGGACCTGACCATGATCCTCAACGGTGCGTTAGCTGGCCTTGTTGCTATTACCGCCGACCCATTATCACCATCGCCGTTATTCGCTTCATTAGTCGGCGCATTAGGCGGTGTCTTAGTAGTATTTTCAATCGTTAGCTTAGACAAGTTAAAAATCGATGACCCAGTCGGCGCCATTTCAGTACATGGTGTTGTTGGTTTGTTTGGTTTGCTGGCAGTGCCATTCAGCAATGGCGATGCAACCTTTGGTGCCCAGCTTTACGGTGCAGCAATGATTTTTGCCTGGGTGTTCCTGGCGAGCCTACTGGTCTGGTTCCTATTGAAAAAGACGGTTGGCATCAGAGTCAGTGATGAAGAAGAATACAATGGTGTAGATAAGTCAGATTGTGGTATTGAAGCTTATCCGGAATTTGTATCGCTTAAAAACTAACAAGGAGCCTTAGGGCTCCTTTCGTTTTTAAGAGCTACAAGCTATAAGCGGTAAGCTTTAAGTAGTTTGATCTGACTCTTATCACTTATCACTTATCGCTTAAAGCTTTTTCTTACAGCTTACGGCTTACAGCTTGAAGCTTATGGTTTACAGCTTAAAGCTTACCAGGAGTCCTTCGGGCTCCTTACGTTTTTTAGGGCTACAAGCTACAAGCGGTAAGCTTTAAGTAGCAAGAGCAGAGTGTTCTTTACAGCCTGAAGGCTCTATAGCATTAAAGCCTTCTTCAAGCTATAAGCGGTAAGCTAGCAGAGTGTTCTTTACAGCGTTAAAGCCCTGCAGCGTTAAAGTCTTTCTTACAGCTTACAGCTTCGTTGGGGGCCAAAAAAATAATGTAATCCCTCACTCTTTCGTCTATAATTCGCGCCAAAATTTTTTATATTCAGTAATTGAGGGCTTATCATGGCTATCGAACGTACTTTTTCTATCGTAAAACCTGATGCTGTTGCTAAAAATGCAATTGGTGCTATCTACAACCGTTTTGAGTCTGCTGGTCTTAAGATCATCGCTTCTAAAATGGTTCACCTGAGCCGCGAGAAAGCGGAAGGCTTCTATGCCGAGCACAAAGAGCGTCCTTTCTTCGGTGCTTTGGTTGACTTCATGACTTCTGGTCCAGTTATGGTTCAGGTGTTAGAAGGTGAAAATGCGGTACTTAAAAACCGTGAAATCATGGGTGCAACTAACCCAGCTGAAGCCTTAGCAGGTACTCTACGTCACGACTACGCTGAGTCAATTGATGAAAATGCGGTACACGGTTCTGACGCATTAGAGTCAGCGGCTCGCGAAATTGCTTACTTCTTCAGCGACGACGAAATCTGTCCTCGTACTCGCTAATTGACGAGTAAGGAAGGGATTGCAGGAATCTAGCTGCGCCAATTTACCTTCCTATGAATCAAAAGGATTTTGCCGAATCTGGTAAAATCCTTTTGTTGTATCTGCGGCCCGGAAAATATCGATTAACCCATAGTCGAACAAGGGACGTTTTTTAACCGAAATAATAACGCAAAGTAACATTTTGCTAACAACTGAAAATTGTTTGTAGCGCTTAAAATGTGTACAATGGCGTCCGTTTTAACACCAGAGAATTCGAGCTTTTAATGTCTGCTAACCCAGTTGCAATCCAGGAATCAGTTACCCCTGAAAAGGTTAATTTGCTGAACTTTGATCACCAGATGATGCGTGAGTATTTTGCCAGTATCGGTGAAAAGCCTTTTCGCGCCGATCAGGTCATGAAGTGGATCTATCACTTTGGTTATGATGACTTTGAAAAAATGACCAACCTTAACAAGGCATTACGACAAAAGCTGCAGCGTTTGTGTGAGATCAAGGCACCGGAGATTTCGCAAAAACAGGTCTCAAATGACGGTACCATAAAGTACGCCTTGAAGCTTGAAGGCGGTCAGGAAGTAGAAACCGTATGGATCCCGGAAAACGGCCGGGCCACGTTGTGTGTATCCTCCCAGGTGGGCTGTGCACTGGAGTGTTCATTTTGCTCGACCGCGCAGCAGGGCTTTAATCGCAACCTTTCGGTTTCTGAAATCATTGGTCAGGTATGGCGTGTCGCCAATGACATTGGCGCGACCCGTATTGCAGGTACCCGCCCGATTACCAATATTGTAATGATGGGCATGGGTGAACCATTGCTGAACATGAAGAATTTGATTCCGGCACTCGACAACATGCTTAACGACCTGGCCTATGGGTTGTCGAAGCGTCGGGTTACGGTAAGCACCTCTGGCGTTGTTCCTGCGTTAGACATGCTGAAAGAAAAAATCGACTGTGCCTTAGCTATTTCGGTGCATGCACCCAACGATGAGTTACGTAATGTGTTGGTACCGATCAACAAGAAATACCCGCTAACAGACTTTTTAGCGGCAAGCCGTCGCTACATTGAAGGCTCGAAGGCTAATAAACAGGTAACCGTAGAGTACGTGATGATAGATCATGTCAATGACTCGACAGAGCAGGCGCATGAGCTTGCTAAAGTGCTGGAAGGAACTCCGAGTAAAATTAACCTGATTCCGTTTAATCCGTATCCTGGGTCGCCATACAAACGCTCCAGCAACTCCCGTATTGACCGCTTTGATAAAGTATTGCAATCGTACGGCCTTACGGTGATCACCCGACGCACCCGAGGTGATGATATCGATGCCGCTTGTGGTCAATTGGCCGGCGATGTCCTGGACAGAACCAAGCGCACGGGAAAAAAACAGATGCAAGGCGATGCGATTTCGGTAAAAATGGTGTCATCAGAATAATAACTAAGTAAGAGCAGGAAGATGCATAAATCAGTGAAGATGTTCTCTGCAATCACTCTGGCGGTTGTCACAGCGATGGCGACCAGCGGTTGTGTAACGCAAAATTATGCAGAAGAAAAACCGGTGGTTGATCGAGACGTCAACAAAGAACAAAAAGCCAAAACCCGGATTTCGCTGGCTCTGAGTTATTTGAATATGGGCAATATGGCTCAGGCTAAGTTTAACCTGGAACGGGCGAAAGAGTTTGCTCCGGATTTGGTCGACGTATATACCGCTTTTGCTCATTATTTTGAAGTGGTGGGTGAAACAGAACAGGCGGAAGAGTCATATCGCAAGGCGCTTGATATCGAAGACGATAATGCCGATACATTGAATAACTTCGGTGTTTTTCTGTGTCGTCAGCAACGGGTGAGCGAGGCAGAGACCTTATTCAAAAAAGCGATTCGCGTTCCCAGTTACCTGCGGGTAGCCGAAACCTATGAAAACATCGCCCTTTGTCATTTAAAGGTCAATGACATCGATAAGGCTGAACATGCGATGGAGCGCAGCCTGGCACATAGCCCGAATCGCGCAACTAGCCTGCTACAGCTGGCACAGTTTAAATATGCCAAAGGTGACTACGATCAGGCTGGCTTATATATGAGTCGATTTGAACTGGCGACCCGCCGCTTTACCCCACAGGCAATGGCCTTAGCCTTTAAAATCCAACAAAATATGGGTAATGCTGAAATCGCTGAAAATTATGCCAAAATGCTGATCAACATGTTTCCGGAGTCGGAACAGGCACAGTCTTACCTTGAAGATGGCTTGATACGCATTGCTGAAGATGACCTGGCCGAACGATACCATCGTTATGTGTTAAAAACAGCGGCGCTATCGACGACGGGCAAGCAAACGGCAAGGGTGAAAAAGAGCGTTGTGAAAAGCAAACAACAATCGCCCCAGGGTGATGCTAGTGCTGTGGTAAGTGCGGCAACGAAGCCTGTATCATTGCCTGCGACGCAGGATAAGGGCAAACCGCAAAACAAGCCGCCAGTCGATAATAGCAGCAGTTCGAAAACGCAGACGGCGGCGACACCTGTGAAACAACAAACATCTCCTGTACAGCCGCCAGCAATCAATGCCGCTGCGTTTGCGGTAAACAAGCAAACGCCGAAACCGGCAGTGACTGCGGTTGGTAATCAAGCTGCGGCATCGGCAATAAACGTTGATGGACCGGTACATATTGTTGCCAAAGGTGATAACCTGTATCGAATTTCGCTTAAATACAACATCACCATTAGCACCTTGCGGCGCTGGAATGACTTAGTGGATGAAAATATTCATGTCGGTCAGGTAATTCGATTAAGCAGACCAAAAAAATAGCAGAGTTAACAGAATATTATGAGCGAACAAAATCAACCTATTAATATCTGCGATGATATTGAAGTAGTAGGCCCGGGACAAATGCTCCGGGAAGCCCGGAAAGCGAAAGGGCTAAGTCAGAAAGATGTTGCCCTGCACCTGAATTTCCGTTTGGCATTGGTCAACGAGCTGGAAACTGAATCCTTTGACCCAGATACGCCAGCGACCTTTTTGCGTGGATATCTGCGCAATTATGCCAAGTTTCTCGGTCTTAATGAGAATGATGTGTTGGAAAGCTATCAGACGCTAGGTGTTGCTCGCCAGCAACGTGCTGAAATGAAAAGTTTTTCTCAAAAAGAAGCGAAAAAAGCTGAGAACAAGTTATTGATGGTCACCAGCTCGGTCCTGGCTGCATTGATGCTAGGGATTTCTGCGTATCATTTCATTCAGGAAGATAAGCAGGATGTTAGCGAGATTGTAACCTCGGATGAACTACCGGTAACTGCCGAACAGGATGATGTCACTGCAGGTAATGCTCAGTCATCCGTCCCTGAAACGTCGTTCGAAGCAGAACAAGAAACCTTGTCTAAAGCACCAGGCAATATGGCGGAAACAGGCGCAGATACCCAGGACAGCCTGGTAGATGATGAGCAGCCCGTTACCAGTGAACCCTTGACTGCCGCCATGATGGTCGTTGAGAGCCGGGAGACCGTGCCTCAACAAACACAACCTATAGCCGAAGAGGACGAGCCAGATCAACAATCTCAGGCTACAGAAGAAACCCTGACCACTCAAATCCCTGCTCAGGATTCGGGCGAACCAGCAAATTCCGATGCGGCAATCGCACAATTAAAGTTTGTTTTTAAAGGTGATTGCTGGGTCAATATCTTTGATGCCGATGGCAACCGACTGGCCTGGGGTATTAAGAAAAACGATTATGTCATGACCTTGAACGGTAAGCCGCCGTTTAATGTGACTCTGGGGAAACCGGAATTGGTTGAGATGACCTATCAGGGAGAACAGATCTCTCTGTCCCAGTATAAAGTCGGGCAAATTGCAAAAATGATCGTGCCCGAGCCCGTAATTGAGGAGGCAGCGGAGTAAGCGCTGCCTTAACAGTAAATTCAGATTAATCAACAACACATGTTTAGTGAAAATCCGATCAAACGTCGCAAGTCCACACAAATAATGGTGGGCAATGTACCGGTAGGTGGCGACGCCCCTATCTCCGTGCAATCGATGACTAATACTCCGACTACCGATGTTGAAGCAACGGTTAGGCAAATTCGCGAACTGGAAAATGTCGGTGCTGATATAGTCCGTGTTTCCGTGCCAACCATGGATGCTGCTGAAGCATTTAAGCAAATCAAACAACAGGTGCGCGTACCGCTCGTTGCCGATATTCATTTTGACTATCGCATTGCTTTGCAAGTTGCCGAATATGGGGTTGACTGTTTGCGCATCAATCCAGGCAACATTGGTCGTGAAGATCGCATTCGCGCCGTTGTCGATGCTGCCCGTGATAAAAATATTCCTATTCGCATTGGTGTGAATGGTGGTTCACTGGAGCGCGATTTACAGGAAAAGTACAAAGAACCTACTCCTGAAGCTTTGTTGGAGTCTGCATTGCGCCATGTTGATATCCTCGATCGCCTGAACTTTGATCAGTTCAAAGTCAGCGTCAAAGCCTCCGATGTATTTCTGGCGGTTGGCGCCTATCGTTTATTAGCCAAACAAATCGAAAACCCATTGCATCTTGGTATCACCGAAGCTGGTGGTTTTCGTTCTGGTGCTGTTAAATCGGCAGTGGGACTGGGAATGTTACTTGCCGAGGGTATTGGTGATACTTTGCGGGTCTCTCTGGCAGCCAACCCGGTTGAAGAGATTAAAGTCGGTTTTGATATTCTTAAATCATTGCGACTGCGCTCGCGAGGCATCAATTTTATTGCCTGTCCGAGCTGTTCACGCCAGGAGTTTGACGTAATTTCTACGGTTAATGCCCTGGAACAGCGCCTGGAAGATATCTTAACACCAATGGACGTATCTATTATTGGTTGTGTGGTGAATGGTCCGGGTGAAGCGACGGTTTCCGATCTTGGCCTTACCGGGTCTAACCGCAAAAGTGGCTTTTATTTAGATGGAGTTCGTCAAAAAGAACGTATCGACAATCAGGATATTGTTGACCAACTGGAAAAGAAAATTCGCGCCAAAGCACAAATGCTGGCCGGTGAACGACAAATCAAATTCAAACAAGTCTAATCGACGGGCTTGTGCGTTAACCGAAGATTTGCCTATAATGCCGCCCTTATGGCGAATTTACCGACACAGATTTTACAGATTTAAGAGAACATTCGAGTGACTAAAGCTATCCAAGCAATCCGTGGTATGAACGACTGCCTTCCTGGTGAAACGGAAAAGTGGCAACAGGTGGAACAGGTTCTGCGCAATGTCGCCAGTAATTATGGCTACTCGGAAATTCGTATGCCGGTGGTCGAGTCAACTGCGCTTTTTAAACGCGGTATTGGTGAGGTTACCGATATCGTTGAAAAAGAAATGTATACCTTTGACGATCGCAATGGCGATTCTCTGACGCTACGTCCTGAGGGGACTGCCAGTTGTGTTCGCGCTGGTAATCAGCATGGCTTGCTATATAACCAGGAGCAACGTTTGTGGTATATGGGGCCAATGTTTCGTCACGAGCGACCACAAAAAGGTCGTTATCGCCAGTTTCACCAGTTTGGCCTGGAAAGCTTCGGTATCGCATCGGCGGATATTGATGCCGAAGTGATTATCTTAAGTGCTCGCCTATGGCGGGAACTTGGCATCGAAGATTTTGTCACACTAGAGCTTAACTCGCTTGGTTCAAATGAAGCTCGCGCCGATTATCGTCAGGCGCTGGTGGAATTTTTGACCCAGCATGAAGATAAACTGGATGATGATTCTCGCCGGCGCATGCACAGCAACCCTTTGCGGGTACTGGATAGCAAGAACCCTGACGTTCAGGCATTGCTGGTCGATGCGCCAAAGTTGTCTGAATATTTAGATGAAGAGTCGCAGCAGCATTTTGCCGACGTTTGTAAACGCCTTGATGCTGCGGGTATCAGTTATCGTTTAAACGATAAACTAGTGCGGGGCCTGGATTATTATAATCGCACCGTATTTGAGTGGGTAACAGATTCCCTCGGTGCTCAGGGAACCGTTTGCGCGGGAGGTCGTTACGATGGCCTGGTTGAGCAACTCGGAGGCAAAGCGACGCCTGCGGTAGGCTTTGCTTTGGGTATTGAACGCCTGGTATTGTTGCTCACCAGCCTTGATAAGTTTCAGAACTTGCGCCCTGCCGCAGATGTGTATGTGGTAAGCATGGGGGCCGACGCGGAACTGGCGGCGTTGCGTTTATCCGAACAATGGCGTGATGCGGTACCTCAAATCCGCATTCAAACCCATTGTGGTGGCGGCAAATTTCAGAAACAACTGAAACGTGCGGATAAATCTGGTGCACAGATCGCGATAATTCTTGGTGAATCAGAATTAGAACAAGAAACCGTGACCGTAAAATATTTACGGCAACAAAAAGAACAAATTAGCCTGCCTTTTGCACAAGTCGCAGAGCTGTTAACGAATTTAGTAGAAGGGTAATGTTGTGGAAATTTATCAATCAGAAGAACAACAAGTAGAAGCAATTAAAAAGTTTTGGCATGACAATGGTAACTCGATTATCGCTGGTCTGGTGATCGGACTGGGCGGCTTTTTCGGTTACAACTACTATCAGGACCAGAAAATTGAAGCGATGGAAACCGCATCGACTCAGTTTCAGGAAAACATGCAGGCAATGGAAAGCAATGACGAGAAATTTCGCAGTGAAAGCCAGGCCTTCATTAATGACCACAAAGATTCTAGTTATGCAGCCTTCACTGCGCTAGCACTGGCTAAAGATGCGGTAGCACACAGTGATTTTGCTGAAGCTGAAAAGCAATTAACGACTGCAGCGGAACTGGCACCAAGTGAAGAAATCAAGGCGATTGCCATGTTGCGTATGGCCCGCGTACAGATTCAACAACAGAATATGGATGCAGCCCTGGCTACCCTGGAAAGCCCATTCCCGGAAAAATTTGCTGCTAATGTTGCCGAAACTAAGGGTGATGCTTATTTATTAGCGGGCGACAAAGAGCAGGCTCGTACGGCTTATCAGACAGCCGTGGATGCTGGCGGCCTTGAAACCAGCCCGCAGTTACAAATGAAATTGGATGACCTGGCCGTTGCTATTAACGTTGCTGGTTAAGGCTGAGGTGCTGGTGTGAAAAACCTGAATAAAAAATTACTAAGCACCATTCTGGCATCGGCGATGCTGTTTGGCTGTGCTTCCGATGATGAAGACGAAGATACCAGTACGCTGGTGGCTGAATTAACCGAAATTAATGCCCAGTTTGAACCGGAAGTCTTATGGGAACAATCGACTGACGAAGGCGTTCAGCATTATTTTTCCCGATTAAACCCGGTGGTCGCCTACGATAAAGTATTTACTGCCGAGCGACTGGGTGATGCCTATGCATTTGATAAGACGACCGGCGAAGAGATCTGGCATGTCGACCTTAGCAATATTGATGGCAGTCGAGGGTTTTTCGATGACCGCGAAACCGCACGGATTTCTGGTGGCGGAGCTGCCGGATATAACATGGTTATCTGGGGAAGTGAAAACGGTATCGTTTACGCATTAAACCAGGAAAATGGCGAGCTTATCTGGCAGGCGAAAGTTGCCGGCGAAGTTATCTCCAACCCGGCGCTGGATTCCAATAAAGTACTGGTTAATACCGGCTCAGGTGCGCTTATTGCCCTGGATGCACAGACCGGCGAACAGTTGTGGAAAACCGAGCAAAGCGTACCGCCGTTGACATTGCGTGGTGCCAGTGGCGTGGTTACCAGTGCCGGTGGTGCTTTTATTGGTAATGCCAAAGGCGAACTGGTGGTTTATATCATCGACAATGGTCAGCAGGGCTGGGCAACCGAAATTGGTGAACCATCCGGGGCAACCGAGTTACAACGCATTGTCGATGTCGATGTGACTCCGGTAGTGTTCGGTGACAAGATTTATGGTATTTCATCGAATGGTAATTTAGCGGCGCTGGATATGCGCAGTGGCCGGGAAGTGTGGAAACGTAAATACTCATCTTATCGCCAGCTTACCATTGATGGTAACCAGATTTTTGCCACCGATGAAAAAGGCCATGTTTATGCGATTGACCGTAATGACGGTACTGAGCTGTGGAGCCAGTTATCGTTTACCAACCGTGAGACTACCGGTGCGGTAAGCATCGGTGATTACGTGGTAATTGGCGATTTGGAAGGCTACCTGCACTGGCTAAATAAAACTGATGGTTCTATCGTTGCCCGTCATCGGGTAGACAGTAGTGCTATCTATGTGACGCCGGTAGTAGACGAAGGTCTTATCTACGCTCAATCACGTGACGGTGAACTCCAGGTTATTAAAACGCCAGAGTAGACTCTGAACCCGTTGTTTAACATCGGGTTTTATAGGAAAAGCAGATTTTTGCCAAAGGCAATAAAAGCTAAAGTTTGCTAAAGTTATCAGCGGCCCCGTAAGTTTTACGGGGCCGCTATTATTTTATTAAGATTATTTTTTTGAGGTAGCCATGCTTCCTGTTGTTGCTCTGGTTGGGCGTCCTAACGTAGGAAAATCAACTTTATTTAATCGTCTTACAAGAACTCGTGACGCGCTGGTGGCGGATTATCCAGGGCTTACCCGTGATCGCCAGTATGGCCAGGCCGAGGTTGAAGGGCAATCGTTTATTGTCATTGATACCGGCGGTATTGTTGGCAATGAGGAAGGTATCGATGCCCTGATGGCGGAACAGTCGTTAATGGCGATTGATGAAGCGGACGCGGTATTGTTTTTAGTCGATGCCCGTGCCGGGTTAACATCGGCAGATGAATCGATTGCCGAATACCTACGCAAGCAGAGTAAAAAAGTCTTTGTTGTTGCCAATAAAATCGATGGCATTGATGCCGATTCTGCGGTGGCGGAATTTTATCACCTGGGATTGGGTGATACCGTCCACCAGATAGCGGCTGCCCATAATCGTGGCGTAACCCAGTTATTAAACCTGGCCCTGGCTCCGCATATTGATGGTATGGCGCTGACCGATGAGGGCGACGATGCTGACGAGGATTATGATAATGTAGTGCACTTGGAGGAAGGTGAAGAGTTCGACGATAGTGAAGAGACGGCTCAGGACGACAAAATAAAGCTGGCGATTATTGGTAAACCCAATGTCGGTAAATCGACTTTGACCAACCGCATCCTCGGCGAAGAGCGTGTCGTTGTTTACGATATGCCGGGTACTACCCGAGACAGTGTTTACATTCCCATGGAGCGGGGTGATCGCGAGTATACCTTGATTGATACCGCTGGCATTCGTCGCCGTAAAAATGTTACCGATGCGGTGGAAAAGTTTTCGGTCATTAAAACCCTGCAGGCGATTGAAGATGCCAACGTGGTATTACTGGTTATTGATGCCCGCGATGGTATCACTGATCAGGATCTATCTCTTTTAGGCTACGTGTTGGAATCGGGGCGCTCCCTGGTGCTGGTGGTTAATAAATGGGATGGCCTGGATAATGATATTAAGGAGCGAGTCAAATCAGAGCTTGATCGTCGTCTTGGCTTTATCGATTTTGCGCGATTGCACTTTATTTCGGCATTACATGGTACTGGCGTTGGCCATTTATTTGAGTCGGTGGAGGAAGCATTCGATTCAGCCACTCGTCGCACGTCAACGGCGATGTTAACCAAGATTATGGACATGGCGGTATTTGATCATCAACCACCTATGGTTAATGGTCGCCGCATTAAGCTTAAATACGCCCATGCCGGTGGCTATAACCCGCCGATTATTGTTATCCATGGTAACCAGGTAAATGCTCTGCCACAGTCCTATAAGCGTTATCTGATGAATTATTTCCGTAAGGCGCTTAAAATCATGGGTACACCGATTAAAGTTGAATTCAGGGGCACCGCCAACCCGTTTGCCAACAAGCGCAAACTCACCTATACCGAGCAGAAGAAAAAAGCCCGGGCAACCCAAGGGTATAAAAGCAACGATTAAAAAAAAGGACCACAATTGTGGTCCTTGTTTGTCAGCGATGCAGGGTAGTCATCGAGGAATAGATTACTTAGTCTTTGGCTGTGATCTTGGCCTGGAACTGACCATCTGCTAACTGCACACTAATGTTATCGTCGACATCAATGGCTGTTAAAGATCGTATGATATTACCTTGTTTATCCCGGGGAATCGCATAACCTCGGGCAATGGTGGCCAGGGGACTGACAATATGTAAGTTATGCGCCAGATGCGCCAGTCGTTGTCGCTGTCGGTCACGGTTAATGATAATGCTTTGTTGCAGTCGGGCGTTAAGGTCGACCAACCGGGATTGTTGCAAGGTCAGTGTTCTGCCCGGAGAGCAGGACTGCAGGCGATTTTCCGCTCTTTCGGCGCGTAATTGTTTTTGCTGTAGCTGATTCAGTAACCCGTAAGTCAGTCGTTGCTGCAAGTCATCGGCGAGCTGTTGCTGATGTTGTAATTGTTGCTTGGGGTGGGTAAGCGCCAGCCGATGTTGTATTCTGTCGTGTTGACGGTGCAGGTGACTGAACTGGTAGGCAATAAGGTGGCCGAGGCGTTGTCGATATTGTTGCACCTTATCCAGCAGGCTTTTGTTATCCTGGGTGACCAGTTCTGCTGCCGCCGAAGGGGTTGGGGCACGTAGATCGGCCACATAATCGCTTAAACTGATATCGACCTCGTGGCCGACGGCACTAATTACCGGAATTTCACAGGCAAAGATAGCTCTCACCACCGCTTCTTCACTGAAGGCCCAGAGATCTTCCAGGGAACCGCCGCCACGGCCAACGATTAACACGTCGCATTCGTCACGGATATCGGCTACTTCAATGGTTTCAGCAATTTGCGCGGCAGCGCCATCACCCTGTACCAGGGTTGGATAAATAATCACCTGTACACCGGGATTGCGACGCTTCATTACCGTTAAAATATCATGGATAGCAGCGCCGGTGGCTGAGGTAATTACGCCAACGGTTTTAATATTTTCCGGTAGCGGTTGTTTGTAACGTTGGTCGAACAGCCCTTCGTGCAGTAACTGGGCTTTAAGCATCTCGAATTTTTGTCGTAGCAGTCCTTCACCAGCATCTTCCATTTGCTCAATGATCAGCTGAAAGTCACCGCGCGGTTCGTAAAGGGAAACTTTCGCTTTGACCAAGACCTGCTTGCCATTTTCTGGTTTAATCCGAACCTGGCGATTGTTGCCGCGAAACATGGCACAACGGACCTGGGATTTACTGTCTTTTAATGATAAATACCAGTGCCCGGATCCGGCCGCCATAAAGTTTGAGATTTCTCCACATAACCACAGGGTGCGCATTTCCGTTTCAAGTAGAAAACGGACCTTTTTGGTCAGCTCGCTGACCTGCATAATATGGCGTTTTTGCTGATAATTAGGGGTCATGATAAATTTTTAAGAGTTTTTCCCTGTTTTCGACGTTTTGTTACAAAATTTAAGTTTACTGTAAGGGGGTAAACGGATAAAATCCATCCGCAATATTTTAATGCCTTTAGGTGAGATGTTGCCATGCTAAGAATCGCTCAAGAAGCCCTGACATTCGATGATGTACTGCTTGTACCTGCCCATTCGACTGTCTTACCCCACACCGCAAATCTTAAAACCAAATTAACCGAAAAGATAGAACTAAACGTGCCAATTTTATCCGCGTCCATGGATACGGTTACCGATGCTCGTCTGGCGATCGCATTGGCGCAGGAAGGTGGTCTGGGATTTATCCATAAAAACATGACGGCTGAAGAGCAGGCAGCAAATGTACGTCAGGTGAAAAAGTTTGAAAGTGGTATCGTTACCGATCCGGTAACGGTTACCCCGGATATGAGCATAGGTGAGGTTCGTAACCTCGCAGATGAACTCAAGTTTTCTGGTTTCCCTGTTGTCGATGCTGACAATAACCTGGTTGGCATCATTACCGGTCGCGATATGCGCTTTGAAACCAACTTTGACAAGCCGGTTTCTGAGTTAATGACCAGCAAAGAGCGATTAATCACGGTCAAGCCAGATGCAACCCGCGAAGAAATCCTGAATTTGATGCACACTAACCGCATCGAAAAAATCCTGATGATCAATGATGACTTTGAACTGGTCGGTATGATCACCGTTAAGGATTATCAAAAAGCCGAAAGCAAGCCAAATGCCTGTAAAGACGAGTTTGGGCGCTTACGGGTAGGTGCTGCCGTTGGTGTGGGTGCTGGTACCGATGAGCGCATTGCTGCCCTGGTTAAAGCCGGTGTTGATATTTTGCTAATTGATACCTCACACGGTCACTCCCAGGGCGTTATCGATCGGGTTCAGAAAACCCGCGCCGAATATCCGAATTTACAAATTGTTGCCGGTAATGTGGCAACTGCCGAAGGTGCGAAAGCGTTAGCTGAAGCTGGCGCCAATGCCGTTAAAGTTGGTATCGGCCCAGGCTCTATCTGTACTACCCGTATCGTTACTGGTTGTGGTGTGCCACAAATTACCGCCATTTCTGAAGCGGTGAAAGGCGTGTCTGGCATGGACATTCCAATTATCGCTGATGGTGGTATTCGTTTCTCTGGTGATATCGCAAAAGCCCTGGTAGCAGGCGCGCACTGTGTCATGGTTGGCAGCATGTTAGCGGGTACTGAAGAAGCACCGGGTGACGTTGAGCTGTATCAGGGTCGCTATTATAAATCCTATCGTGGCATGGGGTCGTTAGGGGCGATGAACCAGAAAGAAGGCTCCAGCGATCGTTATTTCCAGAAAGCCGATGAAGCCGACAAGCTGGTACCGGAAGGTATCGAAGGCCGGGTTGCCTACAAAGGACCAATGGCGGCGATTATTCATCAGCAAATCGGTGGCATCCGTTCCGCCATGGGCTTAACCGGCTGTGCGACGATTGAGGAAATGCGCACCAAGCCGCAGTTCGTGAAAATTACTGCTGCAGGTATGGGTGAGTCACATGTTCATGATGTCACCATTACCAAAGAAGCGCCTAACTATCGCTTAGGCTAAGACAACAGGCCCGCAAGGGCCTGTTTTTGTTCATCCAGATTTAAATTTTTGCTGTTTCGACAGCCAGCTTATTAAGAGAAGAGACGAATGAGTCAAAATATTCACGATCATCGAATATTAATATTGGATTTTGGTTCCCAGTATACCCAGTTAATTGCCCGTCGCGTGCGCGAAATTGGCGTTTATTGTGAGTTGTGGGCCTGGGATGTGACTGAAGAGCAAATCCGCGAATTCAACCCGTCAGGAATTATTCTCGCCGGTGGTCCGGAGTCCGTTACCGAAGCTAACTCACCACGTGCACCTGAGTATGTATTTAATGCCAATGTTCCGGTACTTGGCATTTGTTATGGTATGCAAACCATGGCGGAGCAACTGGGCGGCGGCGTACAAAGCTCGACTCATAAAGAGTTTGGCTATGCAGCGGTAGAAATCATTAAAGAGTCTTCATTGTTTAAGCACATCGAAGACAGCATTGGTGCCAATGGCAATGCACTATTAGATGTGTGGATGAGTCATGGTGACAAGGTTTCTGAGATCCCTGAAGGTTTCACAACAATCGCCCAGACACCAAGCTGTAAATATGCGGCAATGGCCAATGAAGACAAGCAGTTTTATGGCGTTCAGTTCCACCCGGAAGTGACTCACACCAAACAGGGGATGCGTATTTTAGAGCATTTCGTGATTGATATCTGTCAGTGTGAAAAGCTGTGGACGCCGAGTTCTATCATCGAAGATGCAATCGAGAAAATGAAGCAGCAAATCGGTGATGATGAAGTCGTTCTTGGTCTGTCGGGCGGTGTAGATTCATCGGTTGTCGCCATGCTGTTGCATCGTGCCATTGGTGATAAGCTGACCTGCGTATTTGTGGATAATGGCTTACTGCGTTTGCATGAAGGCAAACAGGTGATGGAAATGTTCGGTGATCACTTTGGCCTGAACATCGTTCATGTCAATGCCGAAGACCGATTCCTGGATCGCCTTGCGGGTGTTGATGAGCCGGAAGCAAAGCGTAAGATTATCGGTAATGTATTTGTTGAAGTATTTGACGAAGAAGCCGGTAAACTAGCGAATGCTAAGTGGTTAGCTCAAGGTACGATTTACCCGGACGTGATTGAATCTGCCGCATCAAAAACCGGTAAAGCTCACGTGATTAAATCGCATCACAACGTTGGTGGATTGCCGGAAGATATGGAACTGGGTCTGGTTGAGCCATTACGTGAATTGTTCAAAGATGAAGTTCGCAAAATTGGTTTAGAGCTGGGTCTGCCATACGACATGCTTTACCGTCACCCATTCCCGGGCCCTGGTTTAGGCGTTCGTGTTTTAGGTGAAGTGAAGAAAGAATATTGTGATCTGCTGCGTCGTGCCGATGCGATCTTCATTGAAGAGCTGCACAAGGCGGATTTGTATCACAAAGTCAGCCAGGCATTTACCGTATTCCTGCCGGTACGCTCGGTAGGCGTTATGGGCGATGGCCGCAAGTATGACTGGGTTGTGTCCCTGCGCGCCGTTGAAACTATCGACTTTATGACTGCGCACTGGGCCCATTTGCCATACGATTTCTTAGGATTAGTGTCTAACCGGATTATTAATGAAATCGATGGTATTTCCCGCGTGGTATACGATATCTCAGGCAAGCCGCCAGCGACTATCGAGTGGGAATAATCCAAGTTTTTAGTTGTTAGCCTAAAAAAGCCCGCGTGATGCGGGCTTTTTCAATGTAATCGCGATTAAAACTGATAATCCGCCATCAGATTCAAGATAAAGCCATCCTCGGAATCAAAATCCCATTGATTGTTGTTTACAGGCAACATTTTAACGGATTTCTGCTTTCCTGTTTAAACAATCGATGCAATCATGGTTCAATAAAAGTCTTTGGAGAATTTAATATGGATCTCTACGGTTCTACCACATCACCGTTTGTCAGGCGCACTAGGTTATTATCCTCAGCCTACCTGGATGATGGCCTGGTCTTTCATGATATCGATATATTTGATCAACAGGGTCGGGAACTGTTAAGCCAGCATAACCCGACCCTGAAAGTGCCATTTTTGCTCGATGGCGAGCACAATATCTACGACTCACGGGTGATTTTTCGATACCTGGCGAAAAAATTTGATCTTAATGAACTGAATTGGCAGCAGGAAAATCAGTTAACCCTGATTGATGCAGCGAGTGACTCTTTGGTGGAAATACTGTTGCTGATGCGCAGTGGTATTGATCCATCACAAAACGCCCTGTTTTTTAATTTACAGCGCGAACGCCTGGGAAAATTATTCGCAGTCCTGGAACAACAGGTGGAGCGTGGTGAGTACAACGACTGGTATTATCCGGCAATTTGTCTGTATTGCCTAATCGACTGGGCGATGTTTCGCGAGCTGGTAGATTTTTCTCCGTATCCATCAATGCGTGCTTTTCATCAGCAATATGCGAGCCGTGATGATATTACGCGGACCGATCCTCGATAATGCAAATGAGCAGAGTTGCCCCTGCTCATGATAAAGCCAGAAAAAAGGAAGCTTATAGCTTCCCTTTAGTCGTTTGGGGAGAGTGGTTATCTAATCGCGAACCTCGATTAAATCAAAATCGGCAAGTGCGGTAACACTTTCGCTAAGCTGGCTTTCGATCTTATTTAAATCATGGAGTTCTTCACACAATAATTCAGCTTCAGCTCCTAACTCTTCGGCTTGTGCTTCAACGGCGACTTCGATATCTTCACCCATGCGCTCCATACGTTCACCAAAGGCTTCCATTTTTTGCTCAAAATCGCCTTCTTCATCATTCATGGCCTGGCCGACGGCGATTAAGATATCGCCAACTGAATTGGCGACCAGATTCTCGATTTCCCCTTCCAGTTCATCTTCAATAAATTGGTCTAAATCATCGAAATCCTGCTCAGCCAGATATACAGCACCGTCCTCTGAGTGGAAGCGAGTACTTACTTTTTCGCGAATGGCAGCAAAAGATTCGTTTAAAGAATCGGTGGCTGTGTTCTCCTCACCGGTAAGCCCGGTCGCTACGTGGGATAAGGCTGAGAAAGCGATTTCCACCGCATCCAGGGCAATATTTACTACACGAGGAATTTGTTCATTGACGCCAGCTGCATAGTCGCTCACCAGTGCCTGTTGATCGTCGTTCAGGTCGACTTGCTTTCCGTTGACGAACAGATCTTTTTGATTATTGATTTGTACGATGGTGTTGTCGTTATCGAGAAAGCGGATGCTGTTCGCTTCAACCACAACACCGTAGTTCATATTGATCGAACAATGATCTGAGGTGAAGGTTGCATATTCCTTGTCGCCATGAGCATAGGCCGTGGTTGCCAGGGTTGAGGTAACCAATAAACCGGCTAGCATTAACTTTTTCATGTTTCACTCCTGAGTCGGGTATCAGTGATTACACTGAACCATTGTTATTTGCTGGTTGACGGTGACAAACTTGTCAGTCTGAGTTTAGTTAAGCAAGCTCCTTGCCAATAGTTAATAATCAATAAAAACAAGATGTTAATAACGTTGGTCGCAAAAGCAGAGAGCTGAAAAATTGTATAAGTAGTCAATCACACTACTTTTTAGTGTTTTTGTTATCTTTTCCTTTGCCGCTCAATGATGTACCTCGGGGTTTCCTGGTAACCCAGCAAAAATCTTCGCATTAAGTCTAGGGCCGCATTGGCAATATATGTCTGGAAAAATCGTCGAGGTCCGGGGAAATATAACTCTACCGTGTGAATATTGTCTTTGCTGCCCCAGGCCAGCCAGACGGTTCCCACCGGTTTCTCTTCACTGCCGCCATCAGGGCCGGCGATGCCTGATACGCTAACGCCAACATCGGCACCCGAGACTTGCAACGCGCCGCTGAGCATCTGCCATACAACGGCCTCGCTTACGGCTCCATCAGTCGCTAAGATGTTTTCATTTACCGCCAGTAACTGTTGTTTTATGCGGTTCGAGTAGGTAACAAAACCGGCTTCGAACACTGCTGAAGAACCAGGTACTGAAGTTATTGATGATGCAATTAAACCGCCGGTGCAGGACTCTGCGGTGGTTAGGGTTTTGCCCTCACTTTTTAAAATATCAACCAGGGTTGTACTCAGGTCGCCTTCTCCTTCGCAGACAATATGCTGTGACAAAATAGACTTAACCCTGTCGGTCCAATGCTCTAAATCCTGATGGTGAGTTGCGTAATGAGCAGTAAGCTTGACCTCTAAAAGTGGCTGGCTGGCGCGAAATCCCAAATCAATGTGCTTTGGCCAATCGGAAATTTTTTCATTAATGATTTTCTGTAATCCGGATTCGCCAATACCAAATACTTTCAACTTATGGGTTTTGTTACTCATATCGTCAGGCATCAGGGTTTTTATTTGGGGCAGGATGCTTTCGATAACCATTTGTTTCATTTCCCTGGGTACTCCCGGGGTACAAAATACCAGGCATTTATTGAGTACCAGGGAAAAGCCGGGGGCACTGCCTATAGGATTGGCGATAATGTCGCAACCAATAGGCAAGATGGCTTGTTTGCGATTTGGCTCGGTCAACGGGTAGTGTCGTTTGTCGCACCAGGCCTGTAATTGTGCAAGTGCCTCTGGATGTTCTGCAAGTTCCAATCCTGACGCTGCCGCTAGCGCCTGGGCCGTCAAATCATCCACCGTTGGACCCAGTCCACCATTAATAATCAGCACATGGGCATCCGAAGAAAGTTTGGCAATTTGATCGACGAGCAAGGTCAGGTCGTCACCTACGGTGACTTTTTTGCTGACCTCAATACCCATTTCTTTGAGGCTCTGTGCCATAAATACCGAATTAGAATCGACGATGTCGCCGCTCATTAATTCATTACCAGTTAACAGGAGTTGCACATTTAACATAGGGTTATCCGAGGCTTTAGGTGACAGTCATGATAGCGATTCTTGATGCGGATTGAAAAATTTTTAGCATCTTTTAAACCTTTTTCCAGTTAGTGACATCCTATTCAACAAATCAATGATGTTAATCGTCATTCCCATAGTTTTACGAAAGGAAAAAACAATGAAAAAGTTATCTTTAATTAGTCTGGCATTAGCGTCGCTGATCACCTTCCAGGCGCAGGCGGACGCTGACAAGACCATCGAAAAAACCTTCGATTTAAGCGGTAAAGGCGAGCTGTTAGTCGATAACGTTAATGGCAACGTTGAAATTACCGGTTGGGATCAAAATCAAATTAGCGTAAAAGCCATTGTCACCGCTGATGATGAGGAAGACTTAGAAAATGTTGACGTGAAAATGCGCCAAAGTGGTAATCGCGTCAGTATCGAAACCGATTATAAAGAGCGCGGCGGCTGGGGCAGTAATAATTCTGGCAGTGTTGAATACCTGATCCAGGTGCCGGTAACCACGGATTTGAGTGAGATTGATCTGGTTAATGGTGCGTTAAGCGTTGATGGAGTCCGTGGTGAGTTAAATGCGGATATGGTCAACGGTTCCATTGAAGCGTCGGGCCTGGCGTCAAATGTTGAAGTGGATGCGGTCAACGGCGGCATCGAGTTAACCTTCGCCGATGATGCGAAGAATATCGATATTGAAGTGGAAACCGTCAACGGTGGAATTCGCATTCACCTGCCGGAAGAATTTGGCGCCAAAGTTGATGCCAGTACTGGTAATGGTTCGATTCGTACTGAATTTGGATTGACCGGTGAAAAAGGAAAATACTACGGTACGGATCTGAAAGGCAAGTTTGGTGATGCCAGCTCATCACTGGATCTGGAAAGTGTAAATGGTTCGATTCGGGTAATGAAAAAGTAGTCATCGCCGAACGATATAACGAGGAGCATGTATGCAAACCGCATTCATGCCCTTTTTATTGATCTTTACAGAGGAACCCGTAACCGGACTTCACCGATCATGATATCCTGCCACATCGGATCAACCGTTTTAATCTTACCCGTATCTAACAGTTTCCTGATATCGGCCAGATCGTCACTGTCATTGCCGTTATAATAGAGCCCCTGACTGTGCCAGGCTTCGGCCTCGTTGGTTCTCCAGATATTAATGTTGGTGAAATTCGATGACTGCTCAACGCTCAGGTATTCTGGTGTTGAATCCTGATTAAGGTCAAATGCAATCAGGGTATAATGCTGATGGCCGAGTCGAAACCATCGATTATTTTCCTGATTATATAAAGCGTTGAGCAAGTCATCAGGAAATTGCCTGGCATCTGGCCAGTAATCGACAAACTGCTGAAATTGCGCCAGGCTTACCTCTTCATCTGCATCCCGTTTTGGTGCATAGATACGGTCAATTTTTGTTACCAGCGCTGGGTGTGAGACTTGCAGAGATTTTTTTAATTGTTGCAGTGCCAGATAGCCAGAGCGACCGAGATTCCAGCGGAAATAATTAATATCCAATTCCTCGGCTTCGATAACATTATCATCCAACCGCTGTATCTGGCTGTTGGCAGATATTTGCTGAAAATTAAGGAGCGGGGTATTAACCACAATCATCAGCAACAGCATAACCAACCCCATACGTACATTTACCCGACTCAATGTGTTCAGCCACTTATCCTTTTGGCGAACAATACCCTGTAAATAACCGAGACAAAAACAGGTGAGAATTGCCCAGATCATTACCCCCCAACAACGGCTGACACTCCATCCGTATTGATCAATACGAAGCCAGAGACCATAAGCAATAATGACGCTGTATATTGGCAATATCGCGATGCTCAGATAAATAAAACGATGCCAGAACATGGGATAGGGTAGTTGTTGATGCTGATTTTGATAGACCGCATTGACAAAAAATAACGTCATCGCTTGTAATGCCAGAAGCAGGGCACTCCCGTGCCCGGTAGCCCAGAGTTTTTCCAAACCAGTAAACGGTAACGTAAACAGGAAAGCGACGCCAACAAACGCCAGCATCGGCAACAGGAACTTGATCAGGGTTTGTAAAATACTGGCAATGATGTCGACGGTTTTGCTAATGCGGCGAAAGGTGATGATGGCAAAGCCAAATGCCATACAAATTACCGGGATATTAAACCAGGATTGCTGCAAAAGGTTACTGAACAGGTCAATGCCAATCACCTCAAACAGGGCCGCACCTAAGTTCAATATGGCAAACAAAATTAAGGTAAATAATGTGGATTCTGCGGCAATTAAAAAATTGCGCCAGGATAGCTGAAAAAGCTTTTGGTAATTGAGCGAGTCATGTTCGCTCCACAGTTGACCGTACATGATGGCCTTAAATGAGGCAATGCCGGTTGTCACTACAAACGCAAACAGTATGCCACCAGACTCGATAATTTCCACGGGTGTTTGTTGAATGCCAGTATAGCTGGCCATCGCAGTCAGGATAATGGCAAATATGCCAAGAAAAGAGAGTAATCGTTGCCAGTTTTGCGGCGTTGAAGATAGCAAAAATAACACCGGTAATACGATGCTTACCGCCACCAAAGGGTTAAACCAAATCGGGTCGGTGGCCGGAAATATCTGTTGCTCAAAACTGTAATAAAGAAACCACAGGGTAATGCCCTGTAGTAGTGACACACTTAAGGTGAGAGTTTTTGCCAGCTGTTTATCCATTATCAGGCCTTTTTATTTTTACTGTACATTAATTAACCTTTTGTTTGTACATTAAAAATGGCATTGGACTGGAGGACTAGATTCATCAGTCGGGTTTATGTGTATAATCGGCTTTCTTTAATTCTAATACCAATCACATTAAATTATTGCTAACTCTGAGTTGTGCACAAACTTAGTGTGATTGGTATAATCGCAGGAAGCCGTTTATGAGCGATTTAGTATTACAAACCATCAAGGTCGAACCCAAACAGCAAGCTACGGCCTGTGTTATTTGGTTACATGGTCTTGGTGCCGATGGTCATGACTTTGAACCAATCGTGCCTGAGTTGCACTTACCCGAAACTCTGCCAATTCGTTTCATCTTTCCCCATTCTCCGCAGATGCCGGTGACCATTAATGGTGGCATGGTGATGCCTGCCTGGTATGACATATTAGATATGAGTGTTGAACGTAAAGTCGATGTTATGCAATTAACCCAGTCGGCGATGGCGGTTCAGGCATTGATTGACGAGCAGGTTGCTTCTGGTATTGCCGCTGAAAGAATCATATTGGCTGGTTTTTCCCAGGGTGGCGCCGTTGCTTATCAGGCGGCGTTGACGTATCCCAAAACGTTGGGCGGTTTGTTAACAATGTCGACCTATTTCGCTACCAAGGATTCCATCCAATTAAATGATGCCAATCGCAATATCGATATTTGCATCATGCACGGCAGCCAGGATCCAGTGGTCAATCCAATGCTCGGCACCCAGGCTAAATCTGTGTTAGAAACCTTAGGTTTTAATCCGGAATATTATACTTACCCAATGCCGCATTCTGTTTGTGCACCGCAAGTTCGAGATATTTCCAACTGGCTGCAACAGCGCTTAGGATAAGGTCCAGTAAATATTTCGAGTTCAGTACTCAGAAATCAGAATGAAGAACGAGCAACGATTTGTCAGCAGCGCGAATGTGTGAATTCGCGCTGTCAGCAGATGCAGCCTTGCTTGCAACTGTCACCTTTTGGGTTTTCATCGATATAGTGAGAATCCGCTGATGATTAAGGAGTTCCGATGCCCAGAAAACTAACCTATATCTATAAAGGCGTTCGCAAAGAACTACCGTTTTCCTATTCTCGTCATAATGATATCTATGAGGCCGCCGCCGCCGCGGAAGGTATTGATATCAGCAATTTCCTCGCCATGGAAGAACAGGTACGCATGACCTCAAAAGGCAAGCATGCGGTTAAGGATTTTCGCCAGAAAGAATTTGCCAGAATGGGCTTTAGCGAGATAAAAATGGTGTCTGAGGAAGATGAATCCCCCCGCACCTAAAATCAAGGCTGTAAGGCTATAAAGCTATAAAGCTATAAAGCTATAAAGCTATAAAGCCATAAGGCCTTAAAGCTCTACAGCCTTAAAGCCTTACAGCTTCATGGTGTTTTACTGCTCGCTGTAAGCTTCGCCTTTTGTCATCCACTTAGGAGCCGGCGCGCCTTTAAGGTAATGATCGAAGTACTGTTTCATTTTGATGGTATAATCGACTTTATTCGGGTACTTCTTCAGATGATGTGGTTCCCCTTCATACTGTAAGAAAATAACCTCTTTACCCAAACGGCGCATCGCCAGGTACATCTCAACACCTTGCTGCCAGGGCACGGCATCATCAATATCACCAAATTGCATCAATAATGGCGTGTTGATGCGTTCAGCGAAAAATACCGGTGAGTTTTCAATGTATAGATCGCGACGCTCAAACAGGCTGGCACCAATGCGACTTTGCCCCTTTTCATACTGGAATTGACGAGCAAGGCCGGTGCCTAAGCGAATACCTGAATACGCACTGGTCATGTTAGATACCGGGGCGCCAGATACGGCGGCAGCAAACATGTCAGTTTCAGTAATTGAAAACAGGGTTTGATAACCACTCCAGCTATGGCCATGCAAACCAATCGCATCCTTGTCGGCAACTCCCATATCAATCAGCTTTTGAATACCGGGCAAGATAGACTTATTGGTCGAATGGCCGACGCTGCCAATTTCAAAATGGACATCCGGCAGGAAGATGGCATAGCCATTGGATGAATAGAATGGAAAATTAGGTCGGTGATTGACCTTCATATCATTAAATTCATACATGCGTTGTGAGAATAAACGATAATAGTAAACCAGCACGGGGTACGTCTGACCTTCAACATAGTTTGCAGGCTTAATTAACACGCCCTGGTGCGGTTCGCCCATCGTTGACGTCCATTCTACAAGCTCAGCATCACCCCACAAAAACTCATCTTTCTGTGGATTTACGTCGGTGAGTTTGCGGGCATTAGAAAAGTCATGCTTGCTTACCCAAAGATCCGGAAATTCATTAAAATCTTCACGGGTATATAAAATGGCATCGGCATCTTTGGCCGTTGCCAGGTACTCGAATTTCTTATCTTCTTCTACCAGCTTGGTTAGCGTATTTGACTCCAGCGCCAACTGATAAAAACCAAAGTTTTTCTTTGCATCGTTGTAGCTGGTTAGCAATAGTGTTTGTTCCTCACCGAAAAAGTCATGCTCTTCGTCTTCAATATTGATACGAAACTGGCGCTGTTCGATACGGCCTATGTCACAGGTTAAACAGTTTTTATCATCGCCATCGGCTGAGAAAAACCAGATATCAAATTTGTCATATGCGAAAAAGCCTTGGTCATCTTCCACCCAACCGGCAATACCATATCCTGGAACCTTTGAAGGGTAATCGTGATCTTCATCGGCGAAACTCACTGCCATGCCTTCACTAACATTGTGATGACGATCTTTGCGGCTATCCCAGACCCAGATATGTCCCTGGTCGTAATAAGCCACATAACGACCGGATTCACTGACTTTCATATCGTTGTATGAGCTTAACTTTTCTTTGATAAGTTTAGCTTCGCCGTCATCAAGGTCGACTAAATAAAAGTCGCTGAAAAATCCTTCCCAGGTGCGCAGCTTACGATATTTTAAATCACTGCTGGCAATCATCGCTTGTTCATTTTCCGTTGCACGAAGATACGGAATATCTTTGCCTGCCAACGGTACGACTTTGTTTTTGCTTACATGGTAAACCGCCTGATAGCTGTGTTTTTTATCTCGGTTATATTGAAACTTTTCATTGGTTTTAATCAACGGGTCTTCACCGTGCCAAACCTGTAGGCCACGATCGCTGGTCAAACGCTCGATATCGAACAGATCGTCTTCCGACTCAATTTTCGCCATTTCAGGCTTTTCTTCCGGTAATGATTTAAAACCAAAGAACAGGCGTTCATCGTCCTGACTCCAGACAAGTTTGCTTACAGAAGGAACATAAGGCGAGGTTAAATCAGGAACATTTCTATCAAGCTTAACGGTTTTTACTTTGCCTTTTATTGCATCAAGCAGAGCCAGTTGATGCGAGCGACGTTCCTCTTTTTCAGTAAAATCACCTTGCATAAATGCCAGGGTATCGCCTTCCTCATTCCAGCTTAACTGAGTAAAGCTGGCATTATCTTTGGCAACCAGGGTCTTGGCTTCTGTTGCACCTAGCTCAAGCAATGTTAAGCCATTATCGTTTCCATCTTTGCTGGAGAGGCTATAGGCAATGACCGCAAGCTGAGGTGAAAATTTGAATTGATCGACGTGTTCAATGACCTGTTGCTCGCCATTGGTAAGATTTACCAGGGTTAGCGACTTATTAATCTGCTTCTCATTGAAAAGCTCAGGCGTTTCTTCATCGGCTGGCTTTTCTTCTGCATTTTCAGCAGATTTTGCCGGCGTTTCTTTATCGTTATCCAGAGCCAGGTAATCCTGTTTACCTTCGCTTTTGTTTGTTCCTGCTTCGGCGTTTTTCTCTTCGTTTTTCTTTACGGTTTGCGAGAATGCCAGCCATGGACCATTGGCATGCAGCTGAAAATCTTCGACATCGAGAAAGTGATGTTTTTCACCGGTGACCAGGTTAATCACCGTCAATTCATTTTTCAGATCTTTACGGGCTTTTTTACTGGCTTTTTCCCACGTCAGTAACGCTGGCTTCTGGCTAATTGCGACAAACTGAGAGTCGTCGCTGAAATAGCCGGAAATACCTCGTTCCACCTGGTAACGAGCATCGGAGTCTACCGACTGAACGTAAAATGTCGCATCGCCACGATCGGGTTGCGCACTGTATGCCAGCCATTTGCCATTATCAGATAAGGATGTGGACTCGATACTACGAAATTTCATGATGTCAGTGACGGTGAGCGGTCGTTGCTCACCCTGGGCCATTGTAGTGGCGGAAACGCCGACAATGATCAAGGCAGAAAGAAGTTGCGTTATTTTTAACATAAGCGTGATTTTTAACCCGTTTTTACTTACTTAGCCCTGATTAAACTGAGTTAAACGGGCTAAATCAACTTAAAATGCATCAAATGCAGGTTTTCAGCGATAAGACGCTGAAAATTTTGTTAAAGTATGTGTTGGTTTAGCGTTAGCAGGAAGGGGAGCCAACACGTGTATCATCGTCAGCAATTAGTCGGAGTCTGGCATCGCAGCGAAGATCTGGGTTCGGAGCAATTTAGTGAGTTTGCCGAATTGAAGGTCGATGGCACCTTTATTTTCACTTTCTATAGCTATAACCTGGAAGGCAAGCTGTTATCGCAAATAAGTGAAGTCGGTGACTGGGGGTTGGTCGGAGATATTCACTTTACCATTACCAACGGTGAAATCGAGCACGATAAAGATTATCCAGCCGATCGATGTGATGAGCAAAACTACCATGCCTACCGGGTGCTGGAGCTATCAGAGTCACAATTTACCTACGAACATATCGTTAGCGGGGAAAAATTTACTTTGAAACGAGTTTCGAAAACTGGCAACCCTTGCTAAGCTAGATAGAACAGGATAGTCAATATTCTAAGTTGTTATTTCATATAAGATTCATAGCAAGGTGCACCGTGACTAGAGATCTTTCCAAGTTTCCAACCGACTCCAATGGCAATATGCTTTGGCATATGTTACAAACCGGAGATAACCTGGCAAACCCAAGAGAAATACAGTTTTCAGTGATATTTCCCAGTCAGGAAAAAGCCCTGAAGTTTGGGCAAATCCTACTCGAAAATAACCAGAAATTATCATTTTGCCCATACCTGGATAACCCGGAACATCCGTGGGAAATTACCGCTTATCCGGAAATGCCGGCCAGTTATGATAATATTATTGGTTATCAAATGCTGCTGGAAACCCATGCTCGCAAATTTGATGGTATTTATGATGGCTGGTATTGTCCGCCCCAAGGCCCAGAGTAGTGTGAATGGATCTGCAGCAAATAAAACAATTAAATAAACAAACCGCAAAATCCTATAATGACCAAAAAGCCCTGATAAAACGTGTTTTGATGGGCAAACCCGCAAAATGCCCTAATTGTCAGCAATCGCTGCAATTTCTGGCTCCGCAAGATGGCTCCGTAGCCAAGATCACCTGCGCTAAAGGTTGTACCGATATCGAACTGGATTTAAGCTGAGAACATTGGTTTTCAGGTAGCTATTTATGTCTGAAGTAATCATTGTCCGTTTCCATTGGGGTTTCCATTGGGGTCAGGTCTTGAATTGTGCATTTTCAATGCAGAATTCAAGACCTGACCCCAATAGCTGTTGTCGATGAATTATCTGGCCCATCTGTTTTTGGCGCAAAACAACAGTGACTCGTTGACGGGCAATCTGATGGGCGATTTTTGCCAGGGACTTGATATCTCTGCGCTACCTGAACCCATTCAGTTGGGGATTGCGAATCATCGCAGCATTGACCGCTTTACCGATAACCACCCGAAAGTCCGCAAGTTAAAACAGCAATTACCTGAGGAAATGCGACGCTTTTCAGGCATTATCTCAGACGTTGTCTTCGATCATTTTCTCGCCCTGCACTGGCAGGATTTCAGTGAACAAAGTTTTAGCCGTTTTCGCTACCGCAGTTATCAGCAACTGCGGCAACGGTTCGATCTCATGCCACCACGTATGCAGGATATGGTAGAACGCATGGCAGATCAGGACTGGCTATATGGATATCAGCAATTGGCCAATATAGACCGGGCATTAACGGGGATTGGTAAGCGTATGCGTTTTAACAATCCGTTGCACCAGGCAATTGACCCTGTCCGTGTTAGCTATGAAAGTTACCGAGCGACATTTGAGGCATTTTTTCCTGAATTGATTATTCACGTAAAGCGCGCAAATATCGAAGGTGCCAGGTAATCCCGTGCCTGTTTCTGACAATTCTGTCTGCGCAACAGTCCCTGAAACAGGCCTCCTTATACCAATCACATTAAATTATTGCTCACTCAGTGAGAATTTACAGGCGTTTAGACAAGGCTTTGATTGCAGAGAATGGTCGTTCCATTGTCAAAATCAGTAACGCCGGATAAACGCCTTTAAAACTCACCCGTAGGGAGTTTGTCAGAGGTCCATTTAAGGCCCTAGATTTCAATAATATAGAATGACTATATCAATGAAATCTATGTTGTAACAGAACCTCTGCCCTAACTCTGAGTTGTGCACAAACTTGATGTGGTTGGTATTATAAAAAGGTGGCGATATCTTCGAGGCTTTTCTTTACCAGTGCATGTTCCGGAATGGTTGCATCATCAGCCGGGTAGCCGGCAATAATCAGCATATAAGGGCGTTCATTATCGTCACGATAGCAGACTTTACTTAAAAACGACATGGGTTTTGGGGTATGAGTCAGGGTCACCAGGCCACTATGATGCAACGCATTAAGTAAAAATCCGGTCGCCAGCCCTACCGATTCGTGAACATAGTAATTGGTATTTTTCTCGTCAGCGTGAATGCCCCCTTTTTTCTGGCTAAACACGGCGATTAACCAGGGCGCATGTTGCAGATAGGGTTTTTGCGCGTCAGTTCCCAGAGGCTTTAACGCATCGAGCCACTCATCTCCAGCCCGACCTTGGTAAAAGCTTTGTTCTAGTGCTTCAGCCTGTTCGCGTATTTGCTTTTTAACCTCAGCTGATTGAATCGCCACAAAATGCCAGGGCTGGTGGTTTGCGCCGCTCGGGGCTCTTCCAGCCGCTTTAATGCAGTTCTCGATAATCGCCTTATCGACGGGGCGATCGCTAAATTTTCGAATTGAGTGGCGGCGTTTGATGTCCTCAAAAAACTGCTCTGAGCGCTTGAGCATTTCTGCTGGTGGATATTCGATATAATCATTTAACGGGACATTGGCATGGTCTTTCATTGCGACTCTTCTTATGCTGGCTAATAGGTTTAACAACGAACTTCAGCATACCGACAACTAATTCGAACAACAATACGAATAGTGATAGTTGCCTCGGTTATTGATCATACGCCGGGCCTCAGACCTGTGATAAATATCATTAACGGCATTTTCCTGTTAATCTTAACTACTTAAGCATTATAAATAATTGAATGATATGAACCAGCCTGCAACGACCTCTTCCTGGCGAACTCCTTTTGTATTTCTCGTCGTCTCATCGGTGATCATGACGCTAAGCTTTTCCGGTTGGCAGGCGCTGTTAAATAATTTCACCATTGAAGCGGCAGGGTTTACCGGTGCTGAAATCGGTATGCTCCAGTCGCTGCGAGAAATCCCAGGGTTTCTTGCCTTTACCGCGGTATTTATCCTGCTGGTTATCAAAGAACAACATTTTGCCCTGGTATCCCTGTGCCTGTTGACGGTCGGCGTAGCGATTACGGGCTTGTTCCCGTTCGAGTACGGACTGTATGCAACCACCGTATTGATGTCGATAGGTTTTCATTATTTTGAGACCATTAACCAGTCGCTGAGTTTGCAGTGGTTTAGCAAAGAAGAAGCGCCGGCCAAACTTGGCAAGCTACTGTCGGTAAAATCTCTCGCAGCCCTGGTCGTCTATGGTTTTATCTATATCGCCTTTGAATACTTCTCGATGCCCTTTGCTTCGGCCTATCTGGTATTAGGTGGCCTGGGACTCGCGCTAACCGCCTGGCTATGGCTGTATATGCCGTTGTTTCCTGCCAAGGTGGTACAACATAAGCACCTGGTACTGAGAAAACGTTATTCTCTGTATTATTTACTGACCTTTTTAAGCGGCGCCCGGCGCCAGATTTTTGTTGTCTTTGCCGGTTTTATGATGGTCGAGAAGTTCGGCTATTCCGTGGCGGATATTACGATGCTGTACATGGTCAACCATTTACTGAATATCTATATTGCTCCAAAGGTGGGCGAGTGGATTGGACGGGTGGGAGAGCGCAAAGCCCTGACTTTTGAATATATTGGTTTAATCATTGTCTTCAGTGGTTACGGCCTGGTAGAGAATGGTTACCTGGCGGCGGTATTGTATGTGGTTGATCACATCTTTTTCGCGATGGCGATTGCCATTAAAACCTATTTCCAGAAAATTGCCGATCCGGCAGACATCGCATCCAATGCCGGCGTCAGTTTTACCATTAATCATATTGCCGCGGTGATCATTCCCGCTTCGTTCGGCTTGCTGTGGTTGGTCGAGCCATCCTGGGTATTTTATTGTGGTGCAGCGATAGCAATGTGCTCGTTAATTGCCAGCCAATGGGTCCAGACTATGGCAGAGCCAACAGAGCAAATAAACGACCAGTCATCGCAGCCCGCTGGCAGTAAAATCTGATTCGCATTGGTTTTTATCGGGAGCAGGCCGTTATTCGACTTTTTTCCCCAGCATGCGCTCTAAGGTGCCATCTTTTTTCAGTAAGTGATGATATAAGCTGGCGAGAATATGGATTGTGACAATCAGTGCGGCAATATAAGCACAGCTTTCATGAACACTTTTTGCCAGCTTTGCCAGACCTTTGTCGACAGCGATGACTTTTTCCAGGTTATTCGGATCAGGGTTGGCGGCAACCAACTCCCAACCAAACAGTATCAGGCCATGGCCGCCCATCGCGCTCATCACCATACCGGAAACCGGCATTATGATGGTAACTGTGATCAGTATCCAATGGGCAATTCTCGCTAATCCTATCTGCAAAAGATTGTCGGTCAGGGGCTGCGGCCAGCCTTGCCTGATGCGCCACAGGATACGAACAACGGCCAGCACTAATACTAACATGCCGATGGACTTGTGAATCGGATAGAGTTCCCTGGCCTTGGCGGCATCCATGTAAAAACCGACAATCAATAATAAAATCACCGTGACGCCCACCAGCCAGTGCAGCGTTAACGTGGTTTTTGACAACTGTGCTTTCATGTCTTTCATAATACCAATCCACATTAATTACTGATTACTCAGCAATTTTCAAAACGGTAAATTTCGCCAATTAGTCTATTGAATACTATTGGTATAAGATTAGCCAATATCGTTATCCAAGGCGGTTAATTTCGGCCAGTGCGACATCCATTTCTTTTTCATTGTTTAACAATGAGGGGGCGAATCTTGCGTAGGTTTTACGGTACGGGGTATTACTCATGATCACCCCTCGTGTATGTAATTTTTTAACCACCTCTTCTGGTTGTAAGCCATCAACTTCGAAGCAGACTAAACCGGAGGATAATTGTGAGTCCATGGGCGTGTGTAACTTCACATGGGACATTTTTGCCAGGCCTTGTTTGGTCTGGGTGTTTAGCTCATGGATGCGTTGTTGAACATTTTGCTTACCTAACTGCATATGCAGTTTGAAGGCTTCAGGCAGGGCCCAGCGATGTTCGAAGGAGTGAAATCCACCTGGGCTCATATGCTCGCCAACTGGCACTTTATCCTGGGTCAGATTGCCAAGCCAGACATCGTAAGAGGCACTGAAGCTTGGGATAACGACTTCACTTCGTTGCCATGCGGTGTCTTTGCCCCAGATTATTCCCGTACCGCGCGGGCCAAAAATCCATTTATGGGTACCGGCAATAAAGAAATCACAGCCAAGTTTGCTGATATCCTGATCTTCGATGCCAAAGCCATGCACCCCATCGACGCAAAACAGGATTTGGTCCTGTTTATCCCGACCCTGGTTAATCTCGGCTATAACATCAGCCATTGCCCTTATCGGCAGTTTCACGCCGGTTGATGAATGCACCCAGGTACAGGCAAATACCCGGGTTTGTGGTTGAATCGCAGATTTTAAGCGCTGACAAACGTCATCGACAGTTACTTCCCAGGCATTGTCGTAAAGGTCTATTTGTCGCACCTTAGCACCGGTCCTGCTGGCTCGGTGAGCCAGTGACATATCGGTAGAGTAGTGATCATGGGTGGTGTGCAGAATTTCATCATCGGGTTTCAATGACAAGCCGCTGTAAACCAGGCCGAGGCCCATGGTGGTGCTGTCGGTCAGGGCAATACATTTAGGGTCGCCACCCATGTAATCGGCGGCGGACTTGGCAATGTCACCGTCTATGGTCAGGTATTTACTGTGCCAGTAATCGGCAGGGTTTTCATCGAGGGCCTGTCGATGCCTGGTAATAGCATCGGCGACAGGTTTCGGGTGCGAGGCGAGTAAAAACGTTGCCAGTTGAATATAATCCCGGGTAAGCGGAAATAAGTCTCTCAGGGCTTGCCAGTCTCCCGGTGATATTGGTTCATTACTGCTAAATCCGGTGTTGTCTTTGCTGCTGGCAGATGTAAAAGCTAAGGCTTGTTGAGTGGTTAGAAAGGTGGCGCCGAGACTAAGGCCTAGGCGGTTTAAAAATTGACGTCGTAACATGAGCTCCCCCGCTCAGTAATCAGGTGCTTGGGTAAGTATAGAATAGCGTCGAGAGGTTGGTGCTTCGGGTATGATGGGATCAGAGGAGTGATGGGGTCAGGTCTTGCATTGTGCATTTTCGAAGCACAATGCAAGACCTGACCCCGAAGAGCGACTTACAGCTTAAAGCTTGTAGCCTGCAACTAAATTGAAAAAAGCGCCCTGAGGCGCTTTTTTTGTTCGTTAACCGACAAACTTTCTGGCGTTGCGGAACATGCGGACCCAAGGTGAGTCTTCCTGCCAGTCATCCGGGTGCCATGAATTCGCCACGGTTCTGAACACGCGCTCAGGGTGTGGCATCATGATGGTGACGCGACCGTCGGTAGTGGTCAGTGAGGTGATACCATCCGGAGAACCGTTCGGGTTCGACGGGTAAGTTTCCGTTACCTGACCATAGTTATCGACATAACGCATCGCTACGGTACCCGAGTCATTGGCGGTTGCAATGGCCTGTTCCGATGCAAATTCCGCACGACCTTCACCGTGAGACACAGCGATTGGCATACGTGAACCTTCCATGCCCTTAAAGAAGATAGATGGGCTTTCCTGAATTTCTACCAAGGAAAAACGGGCTTCGAAACGCTCAGATTTGTTCTGTACAAAACGTGGCCATGCTTCCGAGCCAGGGATAATCTCATGCAGGTTCGACAACATCTGACAACCGTTACAGACGCCTAACGAGAACGTATCTTCACGATGGAAGAAGGTCTTGAACATCTCGCGGGCCTGGTCGTTGAACAGAATCGATTTCGCCCAGCCTTCACCAGCACCTAAAACGTCACCGTAGGAGAAACCACCACAGGCAACCAGACCTTTAAAGTCAGCCAAATCGACTCGGCCAGCCAGAATATCGGACATATGGACATCAACGGTGATGAAACCTGCACGATCGAATGCCGCCGCCATTTCCACGTGCGAGTTAACGCCTTGCTCACGCAGAATCGCAACTCGAGGGTTGGTTTCGTTTTCTGCATCGGCAGCGATGTGCTCGGCGACGATATCTTCGTTGAGGTCAAAAGTCAGGTTGACGTTCAGGCCCGGATCTTCGGTATCAAACTTAAGCATATGCTCTTGTTCAGCACACTCTGGGTTATCACGCAAAGATTGCATTTTATAGGTGGTTTGCGCCCATACTGTGCGGAAGTGAGTACGACTGTTGGTCAGTACTTCCTTACCGTCACGGCTGAAGCGAATCTGATCTTCATTATTCAAACGACCAATGTCATTACAGTAGCTGAGGATGCCATGCTCTGCCAAGATAGCGTGGACAGCATCAACATCGGCTTCACGAATTTGAATGACTGCACCTAACTCTTCGTTGAACAGGACACTTAAATCATCACCAGCAAGCTTGCTGATGTCGATATCCACACCGGTATGACCGGCAAATGCCATTTCGGCGACGGCGGCAAACAAACCACCGTCCGAGCGATCATGATAAGCAAGCAGTTTCTGTTCACGAACCAGGCGCTGAATCGCATTGAAGAATCCTTTTAAAACTTCCGGGTCGTCAACATCCGGAGTCTCAGTACCAAGCTGTTTGTAAACCTGGGCCAGACATGAACCACCCAAACGGTTTTTACCGCCGGACAGGTCGATAGCAACGATACGAGAATCGCCTTTATCGTTGCGAAGCTGTGGCGTTACCGTTTTACGGATATCTTCGACACGGCCAAAGGCAGTGATAATCAATGAAAGTGGTGCGGTAACGGCTTTATCTGCGCCGCTCTCGTCCTGCCACTTGGTTTTCATTGACATGGAATCTTTACCTACCGGGATGGTCAGGCCTAGGGCTGGACATAATTCTTCACCAACCGCTTTAACGGCTTCGTAAAGACCGGCATCTTCGCCTGGGTGACCGGCAGCGGCCATCCAGTTAGCAGAAAGCTTGATGCGGTTTAAATCGCCAATATCGGCACTGGCGATATTAGTTAGTGACTCTGCCACGGCTAAACGTGCTGAAGCGCCGTAGTTAAGCAAGGCAACTGGCGTGCGCTCACCCATTGACATGGCTTCACCATGGTAGCTATCAAGTGCAGCAGCGGTAACCGCACAGTCTGCTACAGGTACCTGCCACGGACCAACCATCTGGTCACGATTAACCATACCGGTTACGGTGCGGTCACCAATGGTGATTAAGAAGGTTTTCTCAGCCACGGTCGGCAAGCTTAAAATGCGATCGGCAGCATCATTTAAATCAACGTCTGCCAGCGACAATGCTTTACCCGCCTCGCTCTTACTTTCCACCTGGCGGTGCATTTTCGGCGGCTTACCAAGCAATAAATCAAGCGATAAATCGATTGGTGTATTCTTATTCGCATCATCGGCAAAATGCTCATCGGTTAGGGTCAGGTGCTCTTCTTCAGTAGCGTAACCGACAACCGCAAACGGGGCGCGCTCACGTTCGCAAATGGCTTTAAACTCATCCATGCGCTCAGGCGCAACGGCTAATACATAGCGTTCCTGAGATTCGTTACACCAGATTTCCAGTGGCGACATACTGCGCTCATCGTTTGGCACATTGCGCAGTTCAAATTTACCACCGCGGCCACCGTCGGATACCAGCTCTGGGAAGGCATTTGACAGACCTCCAGCACCCACATCGTGGATAAACAGAATTGGGTTGTCATCACCTAACTGCCAGCAGCGGTCGATAACTTCCTGGCAACGACGCTCCATTTCCGGGTTTTCCCGTTGCACCGAGGCAAAGTCGAGATCTTCGTTTGACTGACCTGAAGCCATCGAAGATGCCGCACCACCACCAAGGCCGATGTTCATCGCCGGACCACCTAATGCGATCAGGTTAGCGCCAACGCAGATTTCGCCTTTTTGAACGTGCTCTTCGCGGATGTTACCTAAACCACCGGCGATCATGATTGGTTTGTGGTAACCACGAACCTCTTCACCGTTGAACGAATGTACCTGCTCTTCGTAAGTACGGAAGTAACCGAGGATATTCGGACGACCAAATTCGTTGTTAAACGCGGCGCCGCCTAACGGACCTTCAATCATAATATCCAGCGCCGATACGATGCGGCCTGGCTTGCCAAAGTCGGTTTCCCACGGCTGTTCAAAACCAGGAATACGAAGGTTGGATACGGTAAAACCAACTAAACCCGCTTTTGGCTTGGAACCAATACCGGTTGCCCCTTCATCACGAATTTCACCACCAGAACCTGTGGCGGCTCCTGGATAAGGTGAGATAGCAGTAGGGTGGTTGTGGGTTTCCACCTTCATCAGGATATGAATGTCTTCCTGGGTATATTCGTATTCTTTGCTTACCGGATTCGGGAAAAATCGACCGGCTTCAGAACCCGTCATTACCGCCGCATTATCTTTGTAGGCACTTAACACGTAGTCGCTGTTTTGCTCGTAGGTGTTCTTAATCATTTTAAATAATGATTTATCCTGAGCAACGCCATCGATAGTCCAGTCGGCGTTAAAGATTTTATGACGACAGTGCTCTGAGTTTGCCTGGGCGAACATATACAATTCGATATCGTTCGGGTTGCGGCCTAGCTTGGTGAAGTTTTCTACCAGGTAGTCAATCTCATCGTCTGCTAATGCCAGGCCTAAATCGATATTGGCTTTGGCCAAAGCTTCACGCCCACCAGCGAGAATATCGACCGAGGTCAATGTACCCGGCTCGGCGCTGGCAAATAACGATTCAGCTTGCTCAAAAGACGCAAAAACCACTTCCATCATCCGATCGTGGAATAAGGCTGTTAACACACTGGTTTGTTCAGCAGATAGTTCTTTGCTGGTTTCTACGTAGTAGGCGATACCACGTTCAAGTCGGATGATTTTATCTAAGCCACAGTTGTGAGCGATGTCGGTAGATTTGGAAGACCAGGGGGAGATGGTGCCGGGGCGGGGGGTAACGAGAAACAGAGTACCTTGTGGTTCGTGCTCTTCTATCGTTGGTCCGTAGGTCAGCAGCTTCTCTAATTTACTGAGCTCATCGCTGGTCAATGCCGCACTATTGTGCGAAAAGTGCATGAACTCTGCGTAAACGTCGGTGACGGGCAGGTTCAATTGCGCACATTGCGCCAGGAGTTTTTTTATTCTGAAATCGGATAACGCCGGAGCGCCGCGTAGGATTTCCATAAACTAAATACCATGGTTAGATTGAAGGGGAAATTTTGCTGCGCATTATAGAAGAAAAGATGACCTTTGATAAGATAAAAACCCCGCGAAAACGCACTAAATCTAAAAAGTGCTGTAAAAATTTCTGAATTCGCGACACAATAAAATTGCTATGAAAAAATTTATCCTTACTGTTCAATATGTTCGCCTGTTGTTTATCGGGCTTATTATTTGCTCCCTGGCAGCTTGTAAAGACCCTGGGCATACAACCTCGCTTGCCAGTATCCTTAAGCGAGACGTGGTTCGGGTTGGCACATTGCAAGGGCCGGCAAACTATTATCGTCAGGCCTCGAATGAGGCTGGTTTTGAATTTGAACTGGCGCGTAAATACAGCCAATACCTTGGCGTCGAGCTCGATATGGTGGTTGCAGACAGTCTGAGTGAGCTATTGCAAAAATTGGATAGTGGGCAGGTCGATATACTGGCTGCGGGGCTGAGCGTAACCGAGCAACGATTAGAAAATTATCGATTTGCACCAAGTTACACAGAGGTCTCCCAGGAATTGGTGTTTAAGCAAGGCGGAAAATGGCCTAAATCGATTAATGAAATCGACGGCAAGCTGATGGTTGTTCAGGATTCCTCTCATGCACAAAGCCTTGAACAACTGCAAAAGCTTGAGCCGCAGCTAAGCTGGCAGGAAACTGATTCTCATGATAGCGAGGAACTGCTCAACGCGGTTGCCGACGGAGACATTGATTTTACCATTGTCGATTCCAATACCCTTGCATTAAATCAACCCTTGTATCCACAAATCAATGTGGCGTTTACCATTGAAAAATCACAACCGATAGCCTGGATGTTAGCCAGGGATGCCGATGATGCATTACTCGCCTCCTTGGTTGAGTTTTTTGGAACCTCGCACCATGACGGTACATTGCTCACGTTACAGGAAAAGTATTTCACCGATGTGACCAGAATCGTCGCACTGGATAACAACGGCTTTATCAGCGCCGCGAAAGTTAAGTTGCCTCAGTTTGAGTCTTTGTTTCGTCGCCATGCTGAAGGCATGGACTGGCGATTACTGGCGGCGATTGCCTATCAGGAATCCCAATGGCAACCTACCGCCCGCTCCCACACGGGGGGACGGGGCATTATGATGTTAGACAAGAAAACCGCACGGCAACTGGATGTGCATTCGCGACTGGATGCGGCGCAGAGTATTCGTGGCTCCGCCAAATTATTTCAGCAAATGTTTGCCCGTATTCCGCAGCGGATTGATGAACCGGATCGGCAATGGTTTGCTTTGGCCGCTTACAACATTGGCTGGGGGCATCTCGAAGATGCCCGACTCTTGACAGAACAGCAAGGGGGCGACCCTGATCGCTGGCTGGATGTGAAAGCAAGTTTACCATTGTTAAAGCAGCGTAAGTATTATCAACAGGCAAAATTTGGTTATGTCCGTGGTGATGAACCGGTTCGCTATGTGGAAAATATCCGCGCTTATTACGACACATTAGTGCATTTGGATGAACAAAATTTGCATCAGGACTAAGGCCCGCCGATCGTTATTAACGAGTTGAAATAACGCGTTTATTTCATTTTTTGGTACTTTGCATGATGATTGCAAATCCGTACTCGACAATTTAGTCACAAAAATGTCATATTGGTTTTGTATAATTAAAGGGTAGTACCTGCTGGCTACGTTAACACCTGTCTGAGATGGATCTGGATGGTGAGCTCAATTCAGGAAATGTTCATCGAGCTCCGTAGCGGCGGGTTAACGCAACGGAGGTTGTTATGAAAAGAAAAACCCTACGAGCTAATCATCGACGTCGTCAGGCCCGTTCGACTCATCGTAAAGTTAATGCGCGTTATCGGGTATTTTACCGGGTGGTGCTGCAAAATCAGGATGCTGCCTGAAACCGCGACATGAATAACAATGGCCATCACCAGCGAGTAATGGTTATGCCCCAGTCAAATTGCAGATCAAATTAATCGTTCCTAAGGTGCCTTGCGCTGCGCACGCTTCGCCTGTTTCTTCTCATCCCGGCGTTTCTTAAAAAACGCCGACAAGTTGGCCGAGCACTCTTCCTGAAGAACACCAGCAGTTATCTCTACCTGATGGTTCAGTTGACCACTTTGTACCAGGTTAAACACCGAGCCACAGGCACCGGTTTTTAAATCACTGGCACCATAAACCAATCGTGATATCCGACTATGAACCAGTAAACCCGCACACATAGGACAGGGTTCAAGCGTTACGTACAAGGTACAATCAAGCATGCGGTAATTATTGAGAATATCTCCGGCAGCCCGCATTGCCTGCATTTCTGCATGGGCAGAGGGATCGTTGAGAGAAATGCTTTGGTTACAGCCCCGGGCGATGATTTCATCGTTATGAACCAGCACTGCTCCCACTGGAATTTCTCCCAGCGACGCTGCCCGCTCAGCCTCGACCATGGCTGCTCGCATAAATTCCTGATCCCGTGCCTGCATATCCTGATTCATTGATCACTCTGCCATCTTAATTGATTGGGTATGTATTTCGGTGAAAGTTGGTAAATTTTACTAATTATTAGCCCTGCCTGTCTAAAAGTTTGCCGCTTTTGACCTTGTTTTTTAAATCTATACATAGTCAACCTGATGTATTTATTGTTGTTTTTCAATTATTGATGGCTTTGGTCTGGTAATTGCTTATTCTATAGTAGGTATAAACTCTCGTTGCATTGGGCTAGCTGATGGTTAACGTACGTCAGAATGCTCAGTAAAATGGCTGCCACGAATTGAATTAAGGAAATATTTATCGATGTCTGTGTTTAATTTTATCGTCATTATTGTCGTCGCTTCGCTGATTTTTGCATATTTTAATGAGCGACAAAGAATTCAGTTGAACCAAAAGAATTCTGATGATCAGAATGATGCCCTGGCAAATGAAATCGAAGAGCTACGACAGCGTATTGCCACCCTGGAAAAAATCGTCACCGATAAAGGCTATGACTTGAAGGATGAAATCGATCGCTTATAAGAACAATGCCAGCAGGTCGTTGAGATAGCGGTGGCCATGCGGTGTAACCTGATACTGACCAGCATTTTCCTGCAACAGGCCTTTGCTTAATCCTTCCTGCAATGGCTGGGTCAGGATACCTGCGCTTAACCCGGTGGTTTGTTGAAAGTCTTGCAGGTCAAATGGTTTAAACAGGCGCAGGCGATTCATCATGTATTCAAATGGTCGTTCCGCCTCCGCCACCTGGTGCCAGTGATCCAGAGCTTTTCGTTCTGGCTGTAAATATCCTTTCGGGTGTTTGATTTTTACGGTCCGGTGAATGGTCTGTGCGTTGACGTCACTGATCTTGCCATGGGCACCACAACCTATTCCCAGGTAATCTCCGTTTTGCCAGTAATTGAGGTTATGACGGCTTTGATACTCTTGTCCCCGGCTAAATGCGGAAATCTCATATTGTTGAAAGCCTGATTTACTCAGCAATTCAAACCCCTGTTCCTGGATATCCCACAAAATATCATCCTCAGGCAGGGTAGGCGGCTTCGATGAAAAGGCAGTGTTTGGCTCTATGGTTAACTGGTACCAGGAAAGGTGATGTGGATTAAGGTCGATGGCCTGACGCAAATCGTCTAACGCATGAGCAACATTTTGCTGTTCCAGGCCATGCATTAAATCGAGATTAAAACTTTTTATGCCAGCCTGATGCGCGAGCTCTGCAGCCCGGATCGCCTGAGATGAATCATGAATTCGGCCGAGTTTAAGTAATTTATCTGAGGCAAAACTCTGCACGCCGATAGATAATCGATTCACACCGGCATCGGCAAATCCCTTAAACTTACCGGCTTCAACAGTTCCTGGGTTGGCTTCAAGGGTGATCTCTGTGTCGGTATTAAGTGTTAATCGTTCACTCACACCATCGAGGATTGTTGCGATCCCTTTGGCCGAAAATAAACTCGGGGTACCGCCACCAATAAAGATAGAGTGCACAGGCCGGTCAATTTGAAAACGGGCAATATCATCGTCGAGATCCTGCATTAAGGCATCAATATAAGCGGGTTCGTCAATATCCTGTTTTAACGCGTGGGAATTAAAATCACAATAGGGACATTTCTGTACGCACCAGGGGATATGGATGTAGAGCGACAGTTTCGGTAATACCAGCATCAATTAACTCTGTTGCTCAAAATAGGCCAGTAGTTTCTTAAGCGCTTTACCCCGGTGACTTAACTGATTTTTTACTGCTCTTGGCAGTTCTGCGGATGTACACTTGTGGGCATCGACCCAAAAAACCGGGTCATAGCCAAAGCCCTGATCACCCTGAGGCTCAGATACTATGCTACCTTCCCAGGTCCCCTGACAGATAACCGGCGTAGGATCATCGGCATGGCGCATATACACCAGTACGCATTGAAATCTTGCACTGCGTTGATCAGTGCCTGCGGCCGACATTGCAGCCAGCAATTTTTGGTTGTTGGCGCTGTCATTTCCCGCTTCTCCAGCATATCTTGCTGAATAAATTCCCGGTTGACCTTGCAGGTAGTCGACTTCTAAACCCGAGTCATCGGCAATGGCGGGTAATCCGGTACATTTGGCGGCATGGCGGGCTTTAATTATGGCATTTTCAACAAAGGTGGTCCCGGTTTCAGGGACGTCAGGTACATCATAGTTACTCTGTGGTAACACTTCGATATGCTGCTCCGCCAGTAATTCCGACAGCTCTACGACTTTACCGGGATTACCCGTTGCTAACACCAGCGTTTGTTTCATTATCCTGCCCGCTATTTCACATTAAATGTGCGATACACTAAAAATGCGGCATCATACCGCATTTCAATTTTGATACCAATGGATGGATTACCGTCCGGGCTTTATTCATCCACGTAAAATTTCTGGGTGAATTTTAGTTGCTGCTCATCACCATCATGATTGATTAAAATATCGAAGCGATAAGTTTCATCATTCGGATACTCTACCGTTGCCAGATAATAAATGGCGTCACCTTCAGTCACTTTATTAAATTCCAGATTTATGGTCTGGCCTACCAGGTTAGTAGCAGTACCAGAAATACCTACTGAAAGAGCCTTTTTATCCTCACCGGTGGTATCCAGGGCCACGATATTGATCAATCCCCGATAGCGGCTGCGCTCAATTTTATAACTGCTGGCAACTTCAGGGGTTAAAAAAGAGGTGGGTATGCCTATAAAGTGCACTTCCATATCACCTAACTGTTTTACATAGGTCTCTGCTGGCTGCGCAGTTATCAGGCTGGAAAAGAATAAGGATGAGAGTAGAACGATCCAGGGTTTAAACATTGTATTTCCTCACACGCCAATCTAGCTATAGATATGTGATCAATTGGTATTAATTATAACAGCTATCCACTAAAGCGATGTTAACCGGGAAAGCGTGAACCGATATCGCAGTTGAGCGATGTTTTATTTATCTCGCTTCAGTAAATAAATAAAGTAATTCAGCATTTTATATCATTTCTCAAAAAATTAAGAGGAGAGTTTCAAGCCGGCTAATGTTATTGGCCAACGTGACAGGCAAACAGCAATAACCTTTAAAGTTGGGATTATTGCTGTTAACACGAAAGGAAACGATTAGGGAGTGGGATTACAGGATGCGCCAGATTGGCAGCAGGCCGGCGATAAACAGGTTGAGAAAGTTCAGCGCAACCAAAGCAATCAGAACCGATAGATCGAGTCCACCCAAGTCGGGTAATACACGACGGATTGGATTAAGAATGGGCTGAGTTAATTGATGGAAAACCAGTTGAATGGGATTGCCATGCTGTACCACCCAACTCATCAAGGCCATGAGTATCATTACCCAAAATACTAAAAATCCTGCTTGTTTTATCGTAAAGAGTGCGCCAATCAGGACAAAGGACAGAACATCAATGGGGGCGCCATTTAATAGTGATAGGACGACAAATTTACCGATTCCAACCAGTAATGCGACCACCAGGGTGGCAACATCGACGCCACCAAATCCTGGAATCAGGCGACGAAACGGGTTTACCACAGGAGCCGTTGCTTTCACAACAAACTGACTGAAAGGGTTATAAAAATCTGCGCGGGCAGCCTGTAACCAGACCCTGAGTAACAGGATCATAATATAGGTATCAAACAGGAAGTTAAGCAGAAAATTGACGGCTTCCATGAATTCTCCAAAGTTTATTTTTGATATAAGTTCAGTATACGTTTAGGAATTATCTTTAGCCATTTCAACGGCGCGGTCGATTGCCGATTGCATCGCCTTGTCGACTAGTTCAGCTAAACCGCCTTGAGCAAAGGTCGTTAGTGCCTGTTGTGTGGTGCCGCCTTTTGAGGTGACATTCTCACGCAGGGTCGAAATATCCAGATCATCATTCTCAACCACCATGTGAGCAGCTCCCAGGGCGGTTTGTTGGACCAGTTTTCTCGAATCCGCTTTGCTGAATCCCAGAGCCATGGCTTTATTTTGCATCGCTTCCATAAATGCGAAAAAATAAGCGGGAGCGGAACCGGCAACGGCGATTAAGTCATCGATCTGCGCTTCACTGTCCAGCCACTGAACGATACCAACACTCTGCATCAGTTGATCGGCAAACTGTCGCTGATTCTCAGATACCTCGCCTGATGCATACATGCCACTTACCCCGAGACCGATTTGCGATGGTGTATTTGGCATACAACGAATAACTGGCGCAGCAAATCCCAATGCTGCTTGCATGGGAATGATATTAACGCCGGCGGCAACACTGATAAAACATTTACCGCTTAAATCTGTGCTGTCAGCGAGCTGTTGACACACTTGCTGGATCAGATGGGGTTTTACCGCTAACACTACCACGTCGGCGTGCTGACATGCCTGGATGTTATCGGTCGTGATATTGATACCAAGATTGTTTTGTAACGTCTCAAGTTTGGGCATGCTTGGATTGGCGGCAATAATGTTCGATGCCGGATAGCCATTAGATACAAGACCAGCAATAATGGCGCCACTCATGTTTCCGGCGCCGATAAAAGCTACTGTCTGATGTTCATTGGTCATTGGGTTTCCTTGAGTTGTTTTTTAGCTGTAAGCCGCAAGCTTTAAGCTGTAAGCGGTTTTGTTGTTTTTCTTTATGGCTTTTGGCTCAGCGTTTTGTCTGATTGATTCTAATTTCTAGTGTCTCATTTCTCGCGACCAGATTCTAATTCCGTTGTCCAAAAATTGCGGTACCGATGCGAACCATGGTCGAACCGCAGGTGATCGCCTGCTTCATATCACCGCTCATACCCATCGATAACGTATCTACATCAGGGTAGTGTTGTTGCAATGTCTTAAACAAGTTTTGCAAGGCGTTAAATTGTTGTAAACATGTTTCGATATTATCGGTTTTTTCGGGTATTGCCATCACGCCCCGCAGGCGTAACTGATTGCAGTTGCTGATAAAATCCGCAAGTGCAAGTAATTCATCGGGGTTAACACCTGATTTACTTGTTTCGTCGCTAATATTCACTTGTAAACAAACGTTCAGGGGGGTAATGTTAGGGTCACGTTGTTCATTCAGGCGTTTTGCGACTTTTTCCCGGTCAACACTATGAACCCAGGAGAAATTTTCCGCAATCAGGCGTGTTTTATTGGTCTGAATTGGCCCGATAAAATGCCAGGTCAGGTCGGTATTGTGGGCGAGTAGCTGAATTTTTTCGACAGCTTCCTGTACATAATTCTCACCAAAATCCCGTTGGCCGGCGTCAATAGCCTGCTGAATCAATGATGCCGATTTTGTTTTGCTGACTGCCAGTAAAGTGACAGACTGAGGCGCCCGCTTTGCCTGCTGGCATGCCTGAATGATCTGTTGTCGAACCTGTGTCAGCCGGGTAGCAATTTCTGTCATGTTTTATTTCTTTATAACAATGATTATAACTTAAGGGAATGTATGGATATTACCGAACTATTAGCATTTAGTGTCGAACACAATGCATCCGATTTACATCTATCTACAGGCATGCCCCCCGCCATTCGAGTAGACGGTGATGTACGTAAAGTTAACGTACCCGCTCTTGAAGATAAAGACGTCAACGCGCTGGTTTACGATATTATGACCGATCGCCAGCGTAAAGAATACGAAGAAAATTTGGAAGTGGATTTTTCCTTTGAGGTGCCAAACCTGGCACGTTTCAGGGTAAATGCCTTCAATCAGAACCGTGGGCCTGCAGCGGTATTCCGTACCATTCCCAGTGAAATATTGTCTCTCGATCAATTAGGTTGTCCCGATATTTTCAGAACCATCGCCGAGAATCCGCGTGGGTTAGTATTGGTCACCGGTCCTACCGGTTCCGGTAAATCAACTACCCTGGCGGCCATGGTAGATTATATCAATGACACCAAGCGTGATCATATTCTGACCATCGAAGATCCTATCGAATTCGTCCACCCAAACAAACAGTGTTTGATTAACCAACGGGAAGTGCACCGTGACACCTTGAGCTTCAACAACGCCTTGCGTTCCGCACTTCGTGAAGATCCGGACGTTATCCTGGTTGGTGAGATGCGTGACCTGGAAACCATTCGCCTGGCCATGACCGCAGCAGAAACCGGTCACCTGGTATTTGGTACTTTGCACACCACATCAGCACCGAAAACCATTGACCGTATTATCGATGTATTTCCGGGTGAAGAAAAAGATATGGTTCGCTCAATGCTTTCCGAATCCCTGCGTGCGGTAATCTCACAAACCCTGATCAAGAAAGTGGGTGGTGGCCGGGTGGCTGCACACGAGATAATGGTTGGTGTGCCGGCGATTCGAAACCTGATTCGTGAAGATAAGATTGCACAGATGTATTCGGCGATTCAAACCGGTATGCAACACGGTATGCAGACGATGGATCAATGTTTACAGGACCTGCTTAGCCGCGGCATGATTTCGCGCGAAGATGCGATGGCCAAAGCGGTTGATAAGAACCAGTTCAAAGTGTACTAATCCGAGGCTTTCCCATGTACTTTCATCAACTACTGCAAACCATGATTGAGAAGGGCGGCTCGGATTTATTTATTACCGTAAATCTGCCACCAAGTGCAAAAATCAATGGCGAATTAACACCTATCGATGAGCAGGTGCTGACCTATGGGTCCGCGCTTGAGCTGGTCGAAGGCTCAATGAATGAGAAGCAGCTTAAGGAATACGAAGAAACCAAAGAGTGTAACTATGCAATCGCCGTTGATGGTATTGGTCGTTTTCGTATTTCCGCGTTCTGGCAGCGGGAAATGCCGGGTATGGTGATTCGTCGTATCGTCACCCAGATTCCTGATGTCGATGAACTCGGATTACCACAGGTGTTAAAAGATGTGGTGATGTCGAAACGTGGTTTAGTGTTGTTTGTGGGTGGTACCGGTACCGGTAAATCGACCTCAATGGCATCACTGATTGGTTATCGCAACCGTAATGCCCGTGGCCATATCCTCACCATTGAGGATCCGGTGGAATTCGTGCACGAGCATGGTAAATCGATGATCACCCAACGTGAGGTTGGCATGGATACCGAATCCTTTGATGCGGCCCTGAAAAGCTCACTTCGTCAGGCTCCGGATGTGATCCTGATTGGTGAGATCCGATCACAGGAAATCATGGAACATGCGCTCAGTTTTGCGGAAACGGGTCACTTGTGTATCGCTACGCTCCACGCCAATAATGCGAACCAGGCGATTGACCGGATCATGCATCTGGTGCCGGCAGAGCAACATGGTAAGTTGTTATTTGATTTAGCGTTGAACCTGCGTGGCATTATCGCTCAGCAGTTGGTACCGACCCGGGATGGTAATGGTCGTGCTGCTGCCATTGAAATCCTGTTAAATTCACCTTACATCGCCGAATTGATTAAAAAAGGCGAAGTGGGAGACATTAAGGAAGTCATGGCCAAATCGCGGGAACTGGGCATGCAGACCTTCGATCAGGCATTATTTGATTTGTACGAAGGTGGTATGATTAGTTACACCGATGCCTTGCATCATGCCGACTCTCCAAATGACTTGCGTCTGATGATTAAGCTACGATCGAATGAGCAAACCGGAATGGGTGGCTTAAAAGGGGTTACGTTAGACGGCTTGGATAACGATTAAGCACTAACAAAACAACTTGAGCTGGCAGAATATAACGAAACCGCTTACAGCTTATAGCTTATAGCTTTATTAAAAAAGGGCCTTAAGGCCCTTTTTTAATGTCTGGATAACTACTTCAGACCAGCCGCTTTGCGAAGCGCGTCGGCTTTATCGGTCTTTTCCCAGCTAAAGGCGGTGAAGGTATCGTCGCCTACGGTCATTTCATAAGGTTCACGACCGAAGTGACCATATGCCGCAGTTTGCTGGTACATTGGATGCAGCAAATCAAGCATCTTGGTAATGCCGTACGGGCGCAAATCGAAATGCTCGCGAACCAATTCAACCAGTTTCTCTTCACTAATTTTACCAGTACCGAAGGTTTCAATGGCAATTGACGTTGGCTCGGCAACACCGATTGCATACGAGACCTGAATTTCACAGCGATCTGCCAAGCCGGCGGCGACGATGTTTTTAGCCACGTAACGACCGGCATAGGCGGCACTGCGATCCACTTTCGACGGATCTTTACCTGAGAATGCGCCGCCGCCATGACGAGCCATACCGCCATAGGTGTCAACGATAATTTTACGACCGGTAAGACCACAGTCACCAACGGGACCGCCAATGACAAAGCGACCGGTTGGGTTAATGTGATATTTGGTATCTGCGGTTAACAGCTCGGCCGGCAGGGTATGCTTGATTATATTTTCCATCACCGCATCGAATAAATCTTCCTGCTTGATATCTGGATTGTGCTGCGTCGACAATACCACGGTGTCGATAGCCACCGGCTTGCCATCTTCATAGATAAAGGTTACCTGTGACTTTGCATCGGGACGTAACCAAGGCAAAATACCTGATTTACGGGCTTCGGCCTGACGTTCTACCAGACGATGCGAATAGTAAAGCGGAGCCGGCATTAATGTCTCGGTTTCATTGGTTGCATAACCAAACATCAAGCCTTGATCGCCAGCACCCTGATCTTCCGGTTTGGCACGATCAACACCCTGGGCGATTTCAGGAGATTGTTGACCAATCAGGTTCATAATACCGCAGGTTTCACCATCGAAACCTACATCGGACGAGGTGTAACCAATATCGCAGATTACCTGACGGGTAATTTTTTCCAGATCAACCCAGGCTTCTGTGGTTACCTCACCGGAAATGATCGCGACACCAGTTTTAACCATAGTTTCACAAGCAACACGAGCGTGCTTGTCCTGGGCGATAATTGCATCCAGTACGGCATCAGAAATCTGGTCTGCGATTTTATCTGGGTGGCCTTCAGAAACTGATTCTGAAGTAAAGTATTGCTTTGCCATAACGCCTCTGTAATAAGTAATGTCGGTCGTGGTATTAGATTATGACCGCTCAGCTGATGATTAAACATAAGCCAATTTCAATATAGTGCGAATTCTACCCGCTCAAACTGGATAAATCTACTTTTTTACGTCTAGACGTCTAAATAATGGCTTTCTGAAGTCTTTCTTTTACAGGGTGGTAATGTCAGTGGATTTGACACTCCAGCCGATGGCAATTGCCAGCTTCGTCTAACTCTATGTTAAATCGAATTATTTAATTTAGGCACGGTAAATGCAGAACATAGTGAATGCAATATGCTTAGAGTTGTAGTTAACATCAACCCGTGGTGCACGAGTTAACGTGATAACTGTATTGTCTGCGCATAAGGGCAAAATGATTGACGGTCGACCTGGTTGTTTTTTGTCAGGAGCTAACCATGAACAACAAGGAGTAAACCATGCCTTTGAAATATCGTATTTTCATTAAATATCTCCTGCCATTCAGTATCCTGCTGTTATCCATCTATGCACAGGGCACGATTGGCTAATTAGTTTCCTTACTAGATAGATTCGTGCAGCTGTATTGAATCGTGCCCTGGCCACGGCTGTTCGCTTGTATATCACACTTACATTGCCCTGACAGAGTCTTTCCTTTTCATTTCGTTTTTCCGTACAATGCAGTTTCAATCTAAACTCTTTAACCTATAACCTATATCACACCCCGATAACGAATATATGACGCCTAAAACCCGAATTTATCTAGCCGAACCGTTAACGAATGATGCAACCGTTAGTCTCTCTGATGATGCCTTTGGTCATGTGATCAGGGTTTTGCGATTAAAGGAAGGGGATGCCATCACCGTATTTAATGGTGATGGTGACGAGTATTTGGCAACACTGATCAATGTCAGTAAAAAACGTGCTGATATCAAGGTGGTGGAAAAGATTAGGGTTGCTAATGAATCGCCCCTGCATCTGCATTTAGGACAGGTTATTTCACGAGGTGACCGAATGGATTTCACCCTGCAGAAATCGGTTGAGTTAGGGGTAAGCGAAATCACCCCTTTGTTCAGTGAACGTTGTGGGGTAAAGCTTAGTGGTGAGCGCTTACAAAAACGAATTGCCCAGTGGCAGAAAATTGTTGTCGCGGCCTGCGAACAAAGCGGCCGAGCCATTGTTCCTAAGGTAAATGATGCCCGCAACATTGAAGAGTTTCTGCAGCAGGACACAATGGCGCTTAAAATAAACCTGCATCCGAGAGCGGAGCATTCGATTATCGGATTACCGGTCAAAGACTTGGCCCTGGAACATGAAAATCGCGTTCGCTTGTTAATTGGCCCTGAAGGGGGACTAACGGAAGAAGAAATCAGCCAGGCCAGCACTGAGGGGTATCAAGAGGTGCTGCTCGGGCCGCGGGTGTTACGCACCGAAACCGCGGCGCTGACTGCTATTACCGCATTACAATGCCGATTCGGCGATTTACGTTGAACAATTCAACGCAACGCAACGAATACTTAACTTGTTGACACCGCTGCTTTAAAATGGCGGTTCGGCAAAAACGATTCGCTTAACCAACGAACATTAACTTATCAGGAATTTTTCATGACAATTAAACTTGGCGTAGTAATGGATCCGATAGAAACGGTGAAAATAGCCAAAGATTCGAGTATGGCAATGATGCTGGAAGCTCAACGCCGAGGTTATGAGTTACATTATATGGAGATGGGCGATTTATATTTGTTGCAAGGCGAAGCAAGAGCCGTGAGCAAAACGCTAAAGGTCTTTGACGATTCGGAAAAGTGGTATGAATTTACCGGCGAACAGGATATGGCACTTAAGGATCTGGACGCCATCATTATGCGCAAAGATCCGCCGTTTGATACGGAATATATTTATGCCACATACATGCTTGAGCGTGCCGAGGTTGAGGGTACTTTAATTGTCAACAAGCCGCAAAGCCTGCGCGATTGTAACGAAAAGTTATTTACCGCCTGGTTTCCCGAGCTGACGGCGGCTACCCTGGTGACCCGTGACAGCCAGCGTATTCGAGACTTTCATAAGCAGTATCAGGATGTTATCGTCAAGCCCCTGGATGGTATGGGCGGCTCGTCAATTTTTCGCATGAAAGGGGATGAAGCAAACGTCGGTGTCATCATAGAAACTTTAACGGCATATGGCAGTCAATATGCTATGATTCAAGAATACATGCCCGAGATAGTGGATGGCGACAAACGCATTCTTATCGTTAACGGCGAGCCTATGCCGTATTGTCTGGCGCGCATTCCTGCGCAAGGTGAAACCCGGGGAAATTTGGCAGCCGGCGGACGAGGAGAAGCGCGACCTCTGTCAGCCAGTGATCGACTCATTGCTGAGAGCATCGCTCCGGAATTAAAAAAACGTGGCTTGTATTTTGTTGGCCTTGACGTGATTGGCGATAAAGTCACCGAGATCAATGTCACCAGTCCAACGTGTATTCGTGAAATTGAAGCAGCATACCCAATCAACATCAGTGGTAAATTGATGGATGCTATTGAAGAAAACATCAACCAGAAACCATCCGAACAATAACAAGAAACGCAAAAGCCAGTAGTAATAAACTGGCTTCCTGGTCTAACACATAGGAATATTTGCGTGCAAAGTTTAGAACATCAGTTGTTAATCGCGATGCCCACTCTGAATGACCCGTATTTTACTAAAACGGTCACTTACATATGCGAGCACAATGCCAATGGCGCCATGGGCCTGGTGATCAATATACCGGTAAGAATTACCCTGAAAGAATTACTCCGGCAGATTGATTCTGAACATTCATTACAGGATGTCAGCAACCAACGGGTTCTTGCCGGTGGACCTGTATCGCCGGATCGCGGATTTGTCTTGCATAATAGCCAATCCGGATGGCATTCATCGTTATTACTTAAAGATGATATTATGATCACGACGTCGAAGGACATCCTGCAGTCTTTAGGTACCGACAAAGCACCGGATCAGTTTATTGTCGCACTGGGTTATGCGGGCTGGTCTGCCGGCCAGCTGGAAGCAGAATTTCAACAAAATTCCTGGTTAAATACCGATGCCGATAAGCAGATCCTGTTTGAAACGCCGATCGAACTTCGTTGGCAGCGAGCGGCTGAAAAACTCGGTATTGACCTGGGTCATTTGTCCAGTGAAGTGGGCCACGCATAAACGCCGCCATAAAAACCCGTAGTGGCAACGTTACCCGACTAATGACGTTTAAACACTCTTTGAAACTGGCGACGTGTGAACCAGTCATCCATCTTTTGGGCTGCCTGACTGGAATAACGTTGGTATTTTCGCAGCCAGCGTTTGGCGAACGCGTACTCCAGGCTCAGGATGCCAAGCCCTAACGGAATGAACAGAATTGCCGGTCCCGGCAGTAATATGAAAATCAACCCTATTACCAACAGCATCCAGCCGATCAGCATTAACAGCTGGGTCTTAATCTTTGTTGCCAACATGCGTGTTCCTTATCGATAACTAATTATTAGTAAACAAGCAAATATCGAACCGAATTTGTTATGCGTTGATTTTATTGATATTAATTTAGTGTTGAGATAGGGGGTGGTAATCTGATTAGCTTAAAAAGCAACTTTTTGGCCTTTTTCGTTATTCATCGTTTCGATATTGGCGACAGTCTTCGAGAATTTTCTCAAGGGCATCCTGGCGCTGTTGGTATTCAGTTTGCTGGCGTTGATAGCGTTGCTTTTCCATATACATGAGCTGCCGCTCGCTCTCCGATTGGGGCATATTTCTTTGCTGGCTTTGCCGCCGTTGCATTTCTTTGTACTGATTTTCGCTCTGGCGCATATCCAGTTTCAATTGTTTGAGTTCAGTCGCGGCAAGCTGACAGTTTTGATTCGCAAAAACCGATACGCTTAACCCCGTATAAAGCAAACAACAGGTAAAGAGCAGAGACACAGACAAGGATTTGTTAAACATCAGGTTTTCTCCCATTACAGTTAATTCTAAGTGTAGTTTATAGCAATGGCGTCTGAAGATTGATTATTCTTACGACTGTAAAAAAGATAAATTTAATGACAAGCAACGGGCGTAACTTTCGTGTAATAGTGTTACTTAAAATGACACCACCAGGTTTAAATAACGTCACATTTTTAAATGCCTTGTGCTGAAAATTAGAATCAACCAACTTTCTTTCTCCATTGGTATTATCATTCAGCATTGTTATCATAAGTCCTTCACAATTCCTGGAAATAACGAAATGGCGGTTGAACTCTGGTTATCACTAGTCCTGGTCTGCATTCTTGGGGCACTGTCTCCTGGGCCCAGCCTGGCGCTGGTTGTGCGTAATACCATGTTAGGTGGGCAACGTGCAGGTCTTGCAACGGCAATTAGTCATGGATTTGGTGTTGCCCTTTATGCGGCCATCGCGGTAACCGGGATTGGCCTGGTTATTGTTCAGTCGCCAACGCTTTACAGCATTATTCAATATGCCGGTGCAGCCTTTCTCGTTTACTTAGCCGTTAATGCGCTACGCAGCAAGGGAACCAACATCAAGTTAGACTATGCAAATACTGATGGGGAACCTAAGGTCCACGGCTGGCGTGATGGCTTTCTTATCGCGTTTTTAAATCCAAAACTGGCGTTGTTTTTCCTCGCCCTGTTCAGTCAGTTTGTTGATGTAAATGCGACTTTGCAGCAACAATTGATTATGATCGCCACGGTCGGCGGCATAGATACCTTGTGGTACTGCATTGTTGCGTACGGTTTGTCTCGAGGACCGGTACTGAACCGGTTAAAGCAAAACAGTGTGATCGTGGATAAAATAACCGGCATCGTATTAATCGCTCTGGCGATCAGAGTGGTGATATAGGGTGCGGGCAGAATTTACCGGATAAGTTGATGATTGAAGTTATATTTTTAGCCATTGCACTTAGCATGGATGCCTTTGCCGTTTCGATTGGTTTAGGGTCAAAACCTGTGTCATCGAAATTTCGGTTGGCGATGATTGCCGCCATTATGTTTGGCCTGTTCCAGGGGCTTATGCCCCTACTTGGCTATCTGGGTGGTAAAGGTATGCTGGGCTGGATTGACGGCTTTGCTCCCTGGCTTGCGTTTGCTCTATTAGCACTGGTTGGCGCAAAGATGATCTATGAGGGTTTCGCTGAGGGAATTGAAGAAGATATTGCTCAAATCACTTTCAAAGTCATGTTGATTCTGTCATTGGCAACCAGTATCGATGCAATGGCAGCCGGTTTTAGCCTTACCTTGCTTGCCGTTCAGCCTTTGTTGGCGTGCCTCGTTATCGCGGCAGTCACCGCGGTTTTCAGTGCATTAGGTGTCTATATTGGTCATCGCAGCGGTACCTGGTTAGAGGGTAAAGCCGAGGTTTTCGGTGGCCTGATTTTGATCGCTATTGCACTAAAGATGGTTGTTGGTTAAAAGCGAGAAACGAGAAACGTGAGCCAGGATTCGATTCAGGCCTACACTGACCGCTGAAACCTGAAACCGGCAAAATGAGTGTTTATTCCGATTTTCGATAACGATAAATCAACACTTTCAGGCCTTTACCAGCAACGGCATCGATAAAGACGTCTGGCGGTGAAAGCTCTTCAATAAACTCACATTCGGGGCATTCCTGGGCTACCGTATCTTTTAAAAATTTTTGGTCTAAATCCGGTGAATTCAGGCACAACATGAGTAAACCATGATCAGCTATGAGTTGTGGTACGCGGCGAATGATTTTCCCATAGTCACGCTGGATATTAACGCTGCCTTTTTGAAACGAAGGCGGGTCGCAAATTAGTAAATCATAAGGACCATATTTTCTGAGGCGCGCATAGGATTTAAAAATATCCACACCCTCAAACTTTACCCTCTCTAACGGATGACCATTAAGTCGGTGATTATCCCGGCCCCGTGCCAGGGGGGCTTTGGCAATATCAATATTGACCACCTGACGGGCACCGCCGGCGATAGCTGCTACGGAAAATGCACAGGTATACGCAAAAAGGTTAAGGACATTTTTGTCGTTTGCGTTTGCCCTTACCCAGTTACGGCCATTGCGCATATCAAAAAACAAACCATGATTTTGCGATTTACCCAGCGTTAGTCCGTATTTGAGCCCTGTTTCGATGGCATCTAATGCATCGATTTGCTTGCCACGTAGCAGCCGATACGGTGCTTGCGATAGAAACCTTTCCTGCAACTGCACTGAACAACAACCATCAATGTTGCTTTGCAGGTAATCCGCTAACCTGTTTAGCGCCTCGTCATTTTCTTCCCTGAATAACGAAATCACGGCAACCGGCGGAATCCAGTCGATACAAATATGCTCAAATCCCGGGTATTGATGCCCACGGCCGTGAAACAGACGCTGTGCATCTGTCGCGGGAATATCGTCGTTGTGGCCTGGCAGGCGGATCAAAGGAATGAGTTCTTGCATGATTACGGTGTTAATCAGGTAACAGGGATTGGGCGCTAGTGTAGCGAAAAAGCAACGTCAGTGCCAACAGCGCCAGTTACGCATTATGGTCATGGATGACCGGTATGCCGAAAATGCACGGATGCGTATTTTAGGTGGAAGCGTAAGAGGAAGGTTATGGTCATGGATGACCGGTATGCCGAAAATGCATGGACGCGTATTTTCGGTGGGAAGTGGAGTGCGGGCTCCCACATCGAGTCATTCCCTGCTACGACAGGGAATCTAAGTGAGTATTTCATTTTCTTCTATGAACACGAAGAACAGATAAGCAACGTTTGCTGCAATTAAACGAAAATTAGTTGTATTTTCTGCACAATCAGGGCTGTTTTTCGTATTCATGTTTGCGGTAAACTCATTATTAATGTTAGGTAAAAGCAGCCAAGAAACAGCCTATTTCCCTGATGCCAAACAACAATAAAAATCTAAGGATGACTTAATGACTAATCTGTTAGTTAAATCCACAAAAATTTTACTCATCGTGCTGATAATGATGGTGATCGCCATCTATTGGTATCTAAGCCAAAGCTTGCCAAAACTTGACGGTAAGGTGGTTGGTCAGATTGACCAGGAGGTGATAGTAACCCGGGATCAACAGGGAATTGCGCAAATCTCGGGAACCAACCGGCAGGATGTGAGTTTCGCGTTAGGTTATGTGCATGGACAAGAGCGTTTTTTCCAGATGGACCTGTTACGCAGAAATTCTGCCGGGGAGCTAGCAGAGCTGTTCGGTGAATTAGCGTTTAATCATGACAAGAAAGTCCGGGTTCACCAGTTTAGAAAACGTGTGACTGAATTTGTAACGTTACTAACCGATGAGCAACAGTCCATATTGCAATATTACACCGCAGGCGTTAATCAAGGTTTAAATGAACTGGGTGCTAAGCCTTTTGAATATGCGTTATTGCGTGCTGAGCCCAAACCCTGGTTACCAGAGGACAGTTTATTGGTGTTGTACTCAATGTACATGGACCTGCAATATGAGTATGGTGACAGAGAATTATTGTTAGGGGCGATGTCCGATTTATTATCCAAAGACGCATTTCAGTTTTTAACACCTGAGGGCTCAAACTGGGATGCCGCGGTAGATGGCACTCAGTTACCCAAAGGCGAAATCCCTAAGGACAAAGTCTTTGCCGATATTGCTTATCAACCGACAAACCGCCAAGGCAATCGATTTGACTTATTTCCCGACAATCAGGAAGGCCTTAAAGGCAGCAATAACTGGGCTGTGTCCGGAAAGGTTTCTAAAACTGGTAGCGCTATCGTTGCCGATGATATGCATTTAGGTATCGGGGTACCCAATATCTGGTATCGAACCAGCTTGCGCTACGCCTCTGATAATACGCCATTATTGATTGATGGCGTTTCTTTACCAGGCACGCCAGCAATTGTTGTTGGCAGTAATCATAATATAGCCTGGGGGTTTACCAATAGTTACGGTGACTGGAACGATCTGATCAAATTAGTGTTGTCAGAAGATGGCGCCCAATATTTAACCCCACAAGGTTACAAAGCATTCAGTGTTGAACAGGAAACTGTCGCAATAAAAGGCCAGGAATCAAGGTCGGTAGACATCCAATTAACCCAGTGGGGCCCAGTCATTGGTGAAGACCATCAGGGGAATTTAATCGCCATGCGTTGGGTGGCTCACGACGCACAGGGCATTAACTTTAACTTACTCGGATTAGAGTACGCGCAAAATGTCGAACAGGCCATCGACGTTGCTCACAGTGCAGGCATTCCTGCGCAAAATCTAATGGTTGGTGATAAAGATGGCAATATTGCTTGGACGATTGCCGGTGCAATTCCAAGAAAATTTGGCTTAGATAGCACCGGCAGCCAGGGCTGGGCTGTGCCCCAGGACTGGAGTGCGGGTGATATTGGCTGGACTGGCTACCTGACGTCCGATGAATACCCTGTCGTATTAAACCCAGAGAAGAATCGATTATGGACGGGAAACAGCCGGGTCGTTGGTAATGAGATGTATCAGACTTTGGGTAACGGTGGCTACGCACTTGGTGCTCGCAGCCAGCAAATTCGCGATGGTTTAAATGCAATAGAGCAGTTTAGCGAGCAAGACTTATTAGACATTCAAAACGACGATAGAGCGGTCTTTTTAACACCATGGCATAACTATTTATCGAACCAAGTCTTTACCGATTCCTTTGTAAAACAACATGATTATACTGAGTTGGTTGAATTTCTGGACAATTGGCAGGCCCGGGCGGCGATAGACTCTGTTGGGTATTTATTTGTGCGTCAGTTCAGATTAAACCTCAGGGATGAGCTGTTTGCGCCATTAACCGCAATGATGCAATCCGTTAGTAAGGAAAACACATTAGCATTATCGTTCCGGCCAATTCGCAGTCAGGTTGAAGTTCCGATGTGGCAGCTTTTAACGGAGCAGCCACAACACTTATTACCGGACGGGTATTCGAGCTGGACCGAATTTAGCCAGGCGGTTGCAACCTCTACCTATCAGCAACTGGTTGCACAATATGGCTCTATTGATAAGGCAACCTGGGGGGCTCACAATATTACCAAAATTCAACACCCCCTCTCAAAAGCGATACCTGCTTTGGGTTGGTTATTGGATATGCCACAACAGCCGGTTCGTGGTGACACCTTTATGCCGAGAGTACAAGGGGTAGCGTTTGGCTCATCACAACGTATGGTCGTATCCCCAGGGCATGAAAAACAGGCTATCTTTCATATGCCTTCATCCCAGTCCGGGCATCCACTGTCACCATTTTATGGTAAAGGTCATGATGATTGGGTCAAAGGCGTTGCTTCACCGCTTCTGCCAGGTGCGAGCATATATACCCTGGAATTTTTACCTCAATAAGTTAATTCAAAAGCTTAATGTGGCAAATAGCTTTGCCGAAACGCCCAAAGTTTGAATTAAAAAGCCTTCCTAGAGGAAGGCTTTATTGTTAGTGAACAGTTTTATACTTGCAGATGAGGCGTTATATTTACTGCCATTGAAAGGATTTTTTTATAATCAAGGGGGCAGAATTATTGATTTTCAGTATCTATGTCCCTTTGAATTTTGGAGACAAAAAAAGGGACACCAGGTCCCGTTTTTTCGTTTGATAGATAGGTTGGTTAGCCAATCAAATCGACACCGAAGAATATCTTGGCAACCGTGTTGATAAAGATAATCGCCAGGATAAGTGGAATAAAGGTTCCCAATGAGAAGTCTACATACTTGGCCATTAATGACTGTCCAAAGCCCGGGTTGCCTTCACTCAGTTCAGCATTAAGGTTATGCTTTTTCCAGCGATAGCTGACGAACAAACAGATTAGTAAACCATTTAACGGCAAAATCGTGTCATAGAAAATATCGTAAATCACATCGAATAAGGATTTTGATTTACCGCCATAGCTGGTCAGGCTGGTAAGGAAATCCACCATACCGAACGATAAAGTTGCTAGTGCCGCCAGAATACCACCGAAAATAAATATGTTTCTTAACGCCGTTTTACGAGGCTGTTTGCGCTCATCAATCAGATAAGAAACCGGTACTTCAATGATGGAGACCAAAGACGTTAAAGCGGCGAAAAATACCAACAGGAAGAAAATCGAAGCAATCAAACTGGCAACGAAATAGCCTACCGTTGCTTGTAATGCCAGGAAGATTTTCGGTAAAAATACGAAGATCATCGACACCGAACTATCGCTCAGTTTATCGGTATTAACATCTGGGTTGAATGAAAAAATAGCGGGTAGCACCATCAATCCGGCAATAAAGGCCACAGATGTATCGGTGATAGCAACGAGCTTTGCAGAACCAGCGATATCGGTTTTTTTCGAAATGTAGGAACCATAGGTCACTAAAATTCCCATCCCCAGGCTCAATGAGAAGAAGGCCTGTGACATGGCGCCGTTAATTACCTGCGGGGTGATCTTGGAGAAATCTGGAATCAGATAAAATTCTAATCCTGCCATCGCGTTGTCGAGCGTTAATACGAAAATAACCAGGCATACCAACATGATAAATAAGGCTGGCATCATGATCTTCGCCGCTTTTTCGATACCGTCTTTAACTCCGAGGGAAAGAATCGAGCCAACCAGGCCACCAACGGCTATCATCGACAGGAACAGATATGGGCTGTTAATGATATTGCCAAAACCATCGGCACTGGCCAGGTAATCGAGATTACCGGTGACCGACATAATCAGGTATATGAAAATCCAAATGGTCAGTACCGTATAGAATACGGCGATCATAAACGGGGTGATAATGCCGAGAAGGCCGGCGAAATGCCAGGGGCCGGATTTACCGCCCAAAGCATGGTAAGCCCCAACCGGGTTCTTTGCGGTTTTACGTCCTACCGACATCTCTGCCAACATTACCGGCAGACAAATCATGAATACGAAAATAGCGTACATTACCAGGAATGCACCACCACCATTTTTTGCCGCATTGACCGGGAAGCCAACGATATTGCCGATTCCCACAGCGGAACCTGCGGCAGCCAAAATAAAGCCTAGTTTTGAACTGAAATGTTCACGAGAAGCGCTCATAAAAGATCCAGATTTTAATTGTTATAATTTTTGCTAATGCCCGATGCTAGCAAGGTTTGAGCTGGTTGTCATGACTAGAATTAACAAAATTTCTGCAAACATTTGAACGGAAAATAAAAAAGCCAGTGACAAGTCACTGGCTTTTTCTTAAGGCAATGAGCCTTAGTTTTCAGAACCGCTTAAGCTTAACCGCGGCGACGAACCATCGCACCGGCAAGGATCAGCAGTAACCAATACATAGCACCACCTGATTTCTTCTTCTCTTGTCCCGGAGGCTGTGGATACTCACAGCTGCCGTCATCTTCGTTAGCATTGCTGTCGAAGTTTGTAGCATTGCTGTCGGTACAGCCTTTCTCTATGCCATCGGAAATTACCGTTAGCATAAATGAGGTTGAAGCAAAGTCACCGGCATGTTCGATGTCGCGAACAGTAACGGTAACCATGGTTTCACCATGAGTATCGGCATCTGGGATAAGGTTAAACGTATCACCATCGATTTCTGCACTGATGTTTTCACCCGTGACTTCGATAGTGTTCGGCACTTTGTTGCCATCCACGTAGAAGACTTCGATACCGTCAATCCGACCATTCTCATCAACCGTCATGTCAGCAAATTCTGCGATTTTCAGGTTGCTGGAAACAGACACGTCATGACTTAAAGCTACGCTGTCCTGACCTTCAAGGTCATAGTCAAAGTTAATCGTTAAGTCTTTGCCTGTCGCTTCTGGTTGTACCGCGACTTTGAATGACAATTCGATCTCGCTTTGCTCTGGGCCAACGTAATCAAAACACACGACCAGGTCATCTTGCAGTACTTCGTCCAGGTTATCAAAACCTAACACTTCCCAAAGATAATCATTTTTAGGACCAGCGTTAGCAGAGAATGTTGAATCGAAGCCTTCAATCATGACAACACCTTTGGCAAGATCTGCGCCCAGGTTATCGTATGCATAGATGATTTCATGCATGCCAGGATGATCGTCAAAACCGCTGCGCAGAATCATTTCAAAGTCAAATTCATCACCGGTGTATTTATCGGTCACGTTATCAAACTCAAGGAATAGTAAATCACCCAGGTCTGGACGCTCGGCCGCATACTGCGACGCAATGGTTAAACCACGAGGGTTGTCCGGGTTACGCAGGTAATCCATGGTAAAGCTACCGCGCCAGAAAGGTGCCAGTGACTCATACAGGAAACCAGGACCACGATGCAGGCTCATCATCCAGTAAGATTGATTGAACTGCATAGCACCGACAGCGTGCATACGCATAAAGCCGCCATTTTCCTGGTTGTAAACTTTAAAGCTTGCATCCTGGTTCCAGAATAACCAGTCAATCGGTGCATCGACGTAACTTCTGTGATCGCCGACCATCCACTCAGCGTTTGGCTGCATGCGGAATTCACCATGAAGGTCGATATAACCACCGTCTGAATACTCATCAATCAGAGGTGTGTGACACATCTCATCGGTGAGGTTAGTGGTCATAACATAGTCACGCATGACATTGCGAGTAGATAATTGTGTACCAGCTAGCGTCAAGCCATTTTCATCCGCCTGGATAGCCGCTTTTATTTGCGGGTTATTCGCTTTGACGGTTGCCGGCGCTAAGCGCATGCCTTCAGGTAAAGTAATAGCGAAGTTATAGTCGCGATCGTCAGACTCCAGGTTTGGCTTAACCTTCATGGTAACGTCAAGAACGTCCATGGATTTTGCTCGGTCCTGGCTGACTTCCCAGCTTACCGCATCCCCACTGTGAGTTAAATTCAGAGCAGTAAAGCCGATAGTGCCTTCTGCGCCTTCGGTATTACCTAAGTCAAAACCACCATAGTACTTATCACCTTTCTTCGCACCCGGGATATCCCAACCGATAGTCAGCGGGTAATCACCATTACCGTCGTGTGACGCTGGCGCAGATACCGTAAGCTGACCAGTGTCTGAATTGTCACCAATTAAGGCAACACCAGTGTCAACGGTTACTGGTTCCCCTGTCTGCCCAATAGCCATAGTCGCTATCCAGTATGTACCTGGCATCGGGTCAATCAGATTACAGTAATTGTTTTCTGCTTGTGAGCTCGATAAACAAACAATTTCATCGCGGTACTCATCACGCATTTGAATACCTTCGGCTGCCTGTTCTTCGGTCGGAATAAAACTGCCATTAGCATTTTTATCTATCCCTACGGCAATAAATGGATTAAAGCTCGCGTATCTTGGATTATCCTCCATAAATTGATTGCTATAATCGTGAGATTGCACTTCAACCATTAAGCGCTTGGTGCCTTCCGGTACTTCAATCGCTCTGATGTCCCAGCCTTTCTCAATATTGTTATTCGACAAGAATGGACTTACCGTGGTTAACTCTGCACCATGGATTTCTGGCTTAACCAGGCCATAGTATCTTGGCGTTAACTGGGAGTAATTATCGGTATTTACGATAATGGTGTCGGAACCTTGCTCACGGGTAATGTCAATATCGTGAGATACTGGTAATTGTGCAGCAACGTTGGCAGCGACAATTGGCATATGAACATCAGGTGCATTGCCGTTATCTTCGCTTAATACCACCTTGCCGTTAAAGAAAGCAAAATTGTTTAGCTCTACTTCCCATGGCGCACCTGGCTCACTCGGGTCGACTTTTTGCTCAATAATGCTAGGCAGCGATGCCTTAATGATAATGCTCTGGGTTTCACCGGCTTTTAATGTAAAGTTGGCAGGAGAAACGCTAATTTCTACGCCCTCTTCCTGGCCGATGCCGGTAACCGTCCAGCTACCATCTTTGGTGGCTTTCACAGTACGCATCCAGGTACAGGTACCTTCACACTCCATCTCAACCATGGAAGGAATATTCAACCAGTTATCAAAACCACCATTACGTGGATTTGCATTGACATAGTTTTCAATGGTTTCATCCATGACAAGGCCAGTGTTATTGGCACGGTCTACATTAATAGAACCGGCACCGGCCATGAAGTTGTAATAAGGCTCAAGAAGTTGATAACCATTGTTTAACCACACATCGCCCGCTGTCAGCATTAACGCTGATTGAATTTCCGCCGGTGTCCAGTCTGGATGCAACTGGCTTAATAATGTCATCGCACCAGTTACGTGTGGTGTTGCCATTGAGGTACCACTCATAAAGGTCCAGTCGGACGCGCGTGGATACATGGTAAATGGCTGGTCATCAGCGTTTGCGGCGTAAATATCAACGCCAGGCGCAACAAGATCCGGAACCAGGGTGTTATTGGTTTGGCTTGGTCCCATGGAACTGAATCGTGCCAGGTTATTGGCCAGGTTTTCATCCATGTAGTAATTGTTAGTTGCTACATTAATCGTTGCCCGAGCGGTGCCTGCTGTAGAGTTTTTGATCCAGTTCTCAAGTTTAAATTTGTTGTTGGAGGCAACATTAATGCCTGGAATAACAAAATTGTCTGCTACGGTTGCCTGACCGTATTGGGTATTAACCAGTACAATACCGCCGGCGCCGCCGGCAGCAACGTTTTTAGCTTTATCAACACGTGGGATATCGCCACGTTCACAGACAACAATTTGATCTGCGGTAAACGTGTCTGCCGGGAATGGCACGTTACACGAATACGGCGAGTATGCATCGTTTTCATCAGGGTCAGCAAAGCTCGATGCTAATACAAATTCACCAGAAATTTCTTCAGTAAAACCTTTACCTTCAATAGGGGAACTCGGAATGCGCCATGATGGTGCATCGCCTTCAAAGCCTGAAATTGACGTTTTACCTGCATCGATCACTCGATCATGGGTAGTAGCACCAACCGTAGTTACCCAAGGTGAGGTGTGATCGGCAGACCAATAGTATGGACCTGAGTTTCCAGCGGCGGCAGCGACATTGATGCCAGCTTCACGGGCCGATAGAAATGCCAGTTCCATCGGATCTTCCCAAGGGAAGGATTCACCACCACCGATTGAAAAGTTAATAGCATCGACACCATCGGCGATAGCGTCTTCAAACGCCGACAAGATTGCGGATTCCGGACACCCTGCGTATGGATCGCCGGAGCCACCTGGCCAACAGACCTGATAAGAAATAATGTGAGCTCTCGGTGCTACACCAGAAGTCTTTGGAAAGTTAAATGGTAAATCGACACCATCACTGGTTTCTGTACCATCAACTGTCTGTAGTGGGACATTTTCTACCCAGTTACCGGCGGTGGTACTAGCCGTGTGAGAACCGTGACCATTGTAATCTTCGCCGTTCGCCGGGCGAATCATATTTGATTGCCATGAATACTGTTGGAATTCCGGTGCCGAATAAACATCGGTGATTTCCGAATAAGAGCGAACACCGATTAATTTATCATTACACAGGGTTGCATCAGCAACACAGTCACCAACAAAAACGCCAGGGCCGAACGGATTTGAATTGGTGTACTCTTCATCACTGGCAAACGCTACATGGTCAGTATTGATACCGGTATCGATGATACCCACTACCATGCCTTCACCCTTGGCACCAATGCCATTAGGCGCTGATGCGTCGGTCCAGGCGGCTTCGGCACCAATAAATTCCGGACCGCGATCGGTACGAAGTTCAAAAATACGGTTTGGGGTGATGCGTTTAACACCTGGTTGTTGAGCCATTAATAACGCATCTTGCTGGGTCATTTCCACCAACATGGCGTTATTAGCAAGTGTGAAACGCTTTTCTACTTTGACATTTGCACCTTTACTGCGTACCTGGCTGACAAATTGCTTTTGTTGTGAAACCAGGTAGTTTTTGTAATCGATTGCAGCGGAAGATTTAACGTTTACACGTCCGCGAGCCATCACCGACCTGTTTTTTGGTGCGGCTGTCGCCGCCAGTCCTGAAATGGAACCATCGTAGGTTGCCAGTGGCTCATCGTCGAGTTGCACAATGTACTGGCGCTTACCTGTTACACCTTCTTCGGCCTGAAAAATCTGTTCAGGGCTGCGTGGGTTAATGATTTTATTGGCAACACCCGGTTGGCCAATAAACACATCACCACTTAAGAAGTGCTGACGTTCTTTTTGTACCTGAGCGATATCTTCAGCGGTAAAGGTAGGCTCGTAGAAGCTTGTTCCTTCAACTTTTTTAACTCCTGGTTCTGCCACTGCGACGCCTGAAGCACCGACATACATAGCAGTCAGAGTTGCTATTAAACTTTGTTTAAATAGCGGGTTTTTATTATTCATTGTTTACTTCTTCTGTTTGTTACTGCTACGTAATGAGCAGCTCGTTAGTAAAATGGACTGAATAAAAATTCAGGTATACGAACATATGTCAGTGGTGAGTTATAAAGCAACGGTTAGTGTGTACCATTTTGTATCATTATTATTTGATATTTATTTAGGGCAGGTTAGTCGCATTATTGTGGGATAGACTGGATAATCACATCAAGGCAGGGTGCGTGGTAGCGCTTCAATCGCTACGTCGAGCGAGATCGTAAGTTGGGAATTTTTGAAGAGTAGTTTTACTACTCTTCTTTTTCAAAAAACAAGGTAACCTTGGCAACCGTAATGCCAACTTTTTTAATTTTGGCGATATTCATCATATGATTTTCGTCGATAAGCATCATCTGATCGTCAAACGAGACTTCGTATTCGCTGTCTTCGACCGTTAACAACATTTTGTATTGCCAACGAATGTAGGCACCCGACCGCTCGCCAGTTGCAGTACCAATAATGTCGTCGGCTTTGCCCTGATAGGTTGAGTCGTTCAGTCTCTTAATTACCCAGCGGCGAAACTGCTTTTCGCCGTCATCATAGAGAAAGTATTCATCGAGTACACCTGTGTCGCCCTCCCAGCTGGCATCGATATCGACAGTGAAACGACGGACAAAATCGTCACTGAAATTGGTGACCAGGCCATACGCCTTTACCTTGCCGTTAAAAAACTGCTCGAGCTTAAAATCCGGCCCTGTGGTTTGATATTCCTCGACAGATTGTGAGCAACTGCTAAGCAGCAGGATAACCCAGAGTGCAGCGAATATTACAGTTAGCGTTTTGCAGGATGACGGTATTAGTTTCATTGATTTTGTCCGGTTAGCTGTTTCATCAATTTTGGTCGCGACGACTTCTCTGATAGCCAAATCGCCAGGAACTGGTCGATTTGAATGCTCGGCTCGAATTCATGGATCAGTTGCTGGTTGTGGAACAGTTTCGCATCGCCCGATGAACTTGTCTCAATAGTGAGGGAGTCCTGCTCCTGGATGTCCGGAAAAACGTCGCCTAACTGGGCAATGAATGATGAATTGCGCGGGTGCTCAAATTTCATTTTATGCCACTGCTTTTCAGTCTCTTCAGCGAGTTTTTCGCCCTCGATATCAAGGAAGTAGGTTAAGTGTAGCCTCAATGGGTGCTCGATACCCTCAGAGCCCGTGTCAAACTCTCCGTCTGGAGTAAACAATTTTGCCAGGTACACGTCCCAAAACAGGACTTTCAGTTCGGCTTGTCCCACTTGCTGCCAATCACTGATGTTAGCCGTGCCGCCGCCATCACTGCTGGAAATGGCAACCTGCTGACCCAGGTTAGGGTCTGGGGAGTGGGTGATGTTGCTCGGTTGTGTCGTATTTAAAGCATCAGCGAAAGCCATCGCGGGCGTGACGCTAAGCCCAAGGAACATTGCCATCGTTAATAATGACGAGGGTATTGATGGAATCATGAAAACTTCCTCCAACTACGTTGTGCCATCGGCATTAGACCTGCCCAAAACAGCACGAAGAACAGAATTTGTGGAATCAGTTGCCAGTCGAAGATGACTGCCTGGTTGAGGTGGCCAATGTAATAACTGAGTGGTCCGGATACAGCAGAAATCAGTGCTAGCTGCCAGTAGGATAGAGGCCAGTGCTGCAAAAAGACAAACGCGAAGCGGGCGAATCCAATCCAAAGTACACTCAACCACAGTGGATTGATGGTGAGGTCGTTGAAAGTCAACAGTCCGGCATTGATAAAGGCGAAGTCGGCAATGATGCCGATGCTGGCAAAGCCAACTATCAGTTTCAGGGATGTTGATCGCGGTGGTGCGACGCTGAACCATATCACTGTTAGCATGGCTGCAACCGCACCCCACTGCATGACCACGATTAAAAACCAGACAAGGTTAAAGGCCAAACCGTGCCATAGCAGTGATGGCGGCTTGGTCTGTTCGATATTCGCTTTGTTTACTTGGCTTGTACTCATCTGCGCGTCGACTCTTTACTCGTCGAAAGAACTCGTTGATGAATATATACGTAGCTAATACCTGATTGGATTTATCCTGTTAACCGAGAGATGAGTCTGAAAAGACACGAAGCTTTGCCGTTAGCGCTCACCAAAAGCGAGCCTGGCAACCCCCATTGGGCTGCCAGATATATTAAAGCTGTGCTTTTACCACCTGGATAAATTGCTGGACATCGTCCTTCTGATTGTAAACATGAGGAGATACCCGAATTCCCAGGGCACGGCTGTCGATAGCGATTCGCTCCTCAGCGAGTGCTGCCAAGACCGTTTCGTGCCTGTCATTAAAATGCATAATGGCGGTGCCTGAGCGGCTTGCCGGGGATTGCGGCGAACGAATAAAGTCACCAAGCTGCTGCCAGATCATATCGAGCATTTGCTGATTATGGTGATGCAACCACGTATTGTCGTGCTGGTTGAAGTACTTCAGGGTATGAGCGGCGATGGCATAGGGGGCGATTGACGGCGTACCGCCCCAGAATCGCATCGCCGTCGGGTGATATTTAAAGTGGTGAATGTCAAATTCGAACGGGTTTTCATGGGAAAACCAACCGACATCCACGGGCTGGCAGCTATCGAGATGCTGTTCATTTATCCATAGATACGCTGCTCCCGGACCGGAGCAAAGCCATTTGACACTGGAACCGATCATAAAGTCAGGTGCAGTTAGCGACAGATCCAGGGGGATGACTCCAGCGGATTGAGCGATATCCAATATGGAAATAATGCCCCGATCCCGCGCAAGGCTGATAATGTCAGCAATGGGGGCGAGTTGACCGCTATTTGAATAGGCATGGCTGATAAAAACCAGATCCACATCGTTAGTCAGGTGTTGATGCCAGACATTGCTATCGGTTACGTCCTGTGTCTCGGGGATATAACGTATCCGGGCATTCGGTAAACTTTGCTGTATCGCGAACCCCATACTTGGGAAGTCTTGTTCTGTCATAACAATGGTGACGTTTTTCGCAGAAAGGGCAGGCAAAGCGTGTAAAATTTTGGTCAGGCCCGATGACAGGTTAACCTGTGGGCAAAACAATTTAGCATCGGAATTGAATAGCTGGGATAATTGCGCGGTAAAGTCGTCGATAATGCCAAGCCATTGGCCCCAGGGTTCGGTTACCCCTCGTTGCCACGGGGCAAAAAACTGTTCCTGAAAGCTTTGCTCCAGGCTTTTTAACGGCCTGCCAACACTATGGTTTAACAGGTAATTACCGTCGGGAAGGTGGAAGTCGGCTTTACTCATTATTAGCGTTTATCCAGCGTCTGTTTTAAATCTTCAATATCCTGATAACGGGTGCGGATATCATCTCGTTTGGCGGCACATCGCTTATCCCTGAGTTTTTCCAGGCCATCAAGCAAGGCTGGTAGCGGAGGACCAGAGGCGGTCACTTTATCCATGTGTTGCTGCATCATTGACATTGATGGCACGCGAATATACTTCTCAACCAGTTGATTATGGTGTGCAATCGCCGTGTCGCCATGCAACTTACAGACGTCCAGAAACAGCTGTAAATTTTCCTGGTACCATTGTTGCCTGTGGGCATCTTTTGCAGCCAGGAAATCGTCCATCAAGCTTGGACGACGCATACAATCGCGAAGAATTGTTTGGTCTTCTGGCATCATATACAAAAACTTATCAACCAGCATCTGCGAGTAGGAGGGCTCGTTGGCAAAACACAGCCCAAGCTGCATATCAATGACGTTTATACCGGCAAAGTCTCCGGCGTTTGCACCGCGATACACTTCTTTACCGACCCGATAAGGTTTGTAATATGGGCGCACACAATAGAAAAATCGATCCGTATCTAATCGCTCAAATAAAATCTGATTTGAATCAAGAACATCCTGCAGTGCCTGCTTCGCGACTTTCAGTAAATCGGCGGTGATAGGGTGACTGATGCCGAGGGGCTGAATTTTTAATAACGCATCGGCCGCGCGTTTGTAGGCCAGGATCCCCTTAGTATTGTAATCGATGAACAGGGCTTCATCGGGTAAATCGGTGAAGCGCTTGTATACGCCGTTAATCGCACTGTTATGAGTGGTCAGGTGTGCTGTTGCGAATCTTGGTGTTACCCCAATGGACGCACCAATATGCATCGCCAGCGCCGATGCTTCCGTCAGCGGTGATACGGTTTCCCGGGTTGGTTCGGTAATTTCATGGCGGCGGCAAGCGGCCATAAACAGTCCCACATTACCGAGCAGGTTAAATGCATTATCAAAGCCTTCGTCAGTATTGCCTTCGGCCAATAAGCTGGTAATTAGCGCATTGCCCTCGGTGGTTAAGGTTTGTTTTAAATCATCACCAAGGTTTTCTACATTGGCTTTATCGTCCTGTTGCCAGTACAGGGATTCAAGCTCGGAATTAAGCTGACAAAATTCGTTTCTGATCCATTGATCAAAAGCACGGGTATTCGCAGTCACAGTATCCATCCTTCAATAAGTCGTTGTCTAAATGCTATCAAAGCTTGGTCAGTGAATTACGATAAAATAATTTAATAAATTTCTATTTTTGTGGTGATAATTCCTAATTATTGGTTATATTGTGGTGGAATACGCTATATTTCGCGTTAAGTGGAGAACCATGGGTGGACAATAAAGATTTACACATACTAGATGCATTACAACAAAACGCTCGTATTGCCATGTCTGAGTTGGCAGAACAGGTGAATTTATCCGATACACCATGCTTGCGACGTGTTAAAAAATTAGAGTCGAGTGGGGTAATAAAAGGCTACCGGGCGACCCTGGATGCGCAGGCACTGGGCTATTCAGTGCTCGTGTATGCTCAGGTTCGCCTGACCGAGAATTCATTCGATAAGGCCGAAGAGTTTGAACAGGCGATGCGTTCCCTGCCGCAGATTCTGGAATGTTCCGTGGTTACCGGGAGTTACGACTATTTACTGAAAATCATTGCCAAAGATCTGGGCCATTATGAACATTTTCTAAAATTGTCGTTGGGCAAAGTGTCAGCCATCGATAGTATTGAATCGACGGTCGTGCTCAAACAAACCTTTTCCAGGGATACAGTACCAGTCATTGATTGAGTTAGTCTTGCTGTAGCTTGTCTTTTTCTTCACTATTTTCGTCATTGTCGGTTGCTTGAGTATCGCCATCTTTGACATCACTGTTGTCGCTTGTTTTCTCTGGATGCCACTCGTGAATGCGGGTAATGATGCAGCTATCTGCCATACCTCCGCTCATGTCGGTCACGATTTTATCACCACGCGACAAGCAACTTGAGCCCATGCGCTGTACCGTCGCAATTCGGGTAAATGCCCATTGTGGGTCGCAGGTGCCAGACAGAGTCAGTTTGTAAGCTTTATTTGCCCTGGGGTAAATCAGCAAGGCCTTGCGTTCATTATCTAACGTGCTCCATCGATCAAGAGAACTTGCGTAACATACCTGCGAGACTTCTTTGCCCTGACGGGGATCCACCGGCTTTTGTTCGGCGGTTCCGGTGCCATTTGAACCACAACCGAAAATCATCAGCAATAGCGGAATACTGCTTATTCTAAGCCAGGAGTTTAGAGAGATATGCATCATTGTCAGGCCTTTTGGTTAACGAAGTTGAAACGAACTGAATCGATAATACCCATTCTAATTTGGTTAAGTTTCATCGAGTCAGAATGGAACAGGCTCGTTGCCTATGGTTCATATAGCGAGTCAGGTTAACACAGCCTGGTGGCTATGTTCGATTAAGTATAGCCGGCTTAGATTTGGATGATTTGGCAAAGCCAATGATCACTACTAAGTTAATAGTAGAGAGTAAAATTCATACGTAATCTATTATGCAACCAGTTGATAATGTCAATATCAGTCATGCTGCTGCTATTGCGGTAAATCGTTTTGGTATTGGAGCCAGGCCAGATGACCTGGCGGCGGCCGCCGCCGACCCGCAGGGGTGGGTGATGGCAAACTTGCGAGCCATCGATTTTTCCAAAAGTTCGTCGCCAAACTCATCACAAATTTTAATAAAACTGGCTGAGATTCGGCAATTACGAAAACAGCGCCAGCAACTTCTTGATAGTGGTATGCGTGAAGAAGATGGAGAAATACCACAAGAACTGATGGATCCGGCTGGAAACTACTTTCAGAGCACGTATCGTCAGCTGGCTACAGACAGTTTTAATCAGGCGCTTGCGTCCGAACATGGTGTGAGCTGGCGGCTACTTGATTTTTTCTCGAATCATTTCAGTGTATCGGCAAGTTCTCAGGGGATGACAGCTTTGGCGGCGACTCTGGAGAGGGAAGCCATTGCTCCGTACCTGCTCGGTTCTTTTACCGATATGTTAATTGCGGTATGCCAGCATCCGGCGATGTTGATATATTTGAATAATGAAAAGTCATTTGGACCGAACTCGATATTTGTTCAGCACGGACGGTTGGGCCTGAATGAAAATCTGGCGCGCGAAATTTTAGAATTACATACTCTGGGCGTAGACGGTGGCTACAATCAGGCCGATGTTGTCGAATTAGCGAAGGGGATTACCGGCTGGAGCGTGAAAAAGCCAGTCGATAAACATACCACGGGATTTAAATATCGCAGTTATGGTCATGAACCCGGAGAACGGATTCTGCTGGGGAAAATTTACCGTCAAAAGGGCATAGAGCAGGGAGAGGCGATGCTCAGGGACCTTGCCGCCCATCCCAATACTGCGAAATTTATTACCACTAAACTGGCAACTCATTTTGTCAGCGATACCCCGTCAAAGGAGCTGCTGCAGGCATTGCAACAACGTTGGAAACAATCCAATGGCAATATCCGACAGGTGATGGAGGCTTTGGTACGTCATCCCGATGCCTGGCACCATGATCGCGCCAAGTTTAAGAATCCGAAAGATTTTGTTTATTCATCGTTACGCGGTTTAGGGGTAACACAAGTGGGGCAGGGACAGTATTTTTCCACCATGCGCTCTCTTGGTCAGGCTCCTTTTAAAGCAGGCTCCCCTGCTGGTTTTGGTGATATGCAGCAAACCTGGGATGGTGCCAGTGCTCTGATGGCGCGGATCGAATGGACTACCGAAACCGTGCGCCGGACAAAACGAACGGAGCCGGAGACATTGATGAGTACCACCCTCGGAAGTACCGTAAGTCACGATACTTATGCCCATGTCAGTCGTGCCGAAAGTCGGGATGTCGCCATGACGTTATTTCTGATGAGCCCGGAATTCCAACGGAGGTGACGATGCGTCGTCGACAATTTATTAAAGCACTAAGCGCATCACTGGTAACAATTCATACCCCGTTGCTGGCGGCAACCCCCCTTGCGGTGAAGTCTGCAAGCAATGATAAACCCGCAAAGCTGGTTTGGGTGATCATGCGCGGTGCCCTAGATTCCCTGCATACCGTCGTGCCTACTTTTGAACCGGACATGGCCAGACTGCGTCCCAATCTGTATCCAGCCATTAAGGATGACTTATTGGCCATTGATAATGGTTTTGGTTTTCATCCGGCAATGACCCATATGCATTCATTGTACAAGAAGAAGCAGTTGTTGGTGATCAATGCAGTGTCTTCCGGGTTTGGCGAACGTTCACATTTTGATGGCCAGGATTTTCTGGAAAGTGGCCTCGCTCGGATTGATGCTGATTCCGGTTGGCTCGGGCGCGCTGCAGCATCCCGGGTTAACAAGGCCATTGCGGTATCGAATTCAGTACCGATAAGCCTTCGTGGTTACGACAAGGTAACTACCTGGTATCCATCTCGCTTTCATAGTGCTGATTCGGCAATTTTTGACGCCCTTCAGGACTTATACCAGTCGGATTCGTTGTTAAGTAAACGCCTCGCCCAGGGACTGGCGTTACGACAGTTAACCAGCGAAGGTAGCAATGGCTATAACCGTGGTCGCTTTGTCGATTTAGCCAAGTCCTGCGGTAAAATCCTTGCTAATGATCAGGGCACGGATTGTGCCATGTTGGAAGTTGGTGGCTGGGACACTCATAACTATGAGATACGACGTCAGCACAAACATCTGGTCGATCTCAATGAAGGCCTGCAGGCATTACAGGAAAGTTTAGGAGAATATTGGGACAATACGGTTGTGATCATGGCAACGGAGTTTGGACGAACCGTTAAAGAAAATGGCACCCTGGGTACCGACCACGGTACCGCAAGTTGTATGTTTATGGCGGGAGGTGCTGTGGCTGGTGGCCAGGTGTTAGGCGAGTGGCCGGGGCTGAGCCAAAAGCAACGGTTCGAAGGTCGGGATTTAGCACCCACGTCGAATACTTTTTCCTGGATAGCTTCGATATTGTCGCAACACTGGCGACTGGACAATCAGCAGATCGCCGAAGTCTTTCCTCAGGCAAGCCCTTACCGCGGTAATTTAATTGCCTGATTGTAGCTTATGCCATTCTTGGTGTAACAATCCATAAACCAATTCATCGTGCCAGCGTCCCCCTAAGGTGGAATGCTGGCGCAAACAACCCTCCCGTTGCATGCCAAGTTTTTCCATTAACCGAAACGACGATTGGTTTTCCTGCACGCAGTAAGCAACAACTTTTTCAACCTGGCAATCATTAAACAGCCAGTCCAGCAATTGGCTTACCGCTTCTTTAGCATAACCCTTTCCCTGGTGGTCAGGATGAAAACGATAACCAATTTCGACCCGGCGATACTCAAGGGATTCGAAGCGCAAACAAACCATGCCAATAAATTCATCGACACCAGGCAAACAGACGGCCAATCCCAGCCAGTTGCCGTCATCGCATTGCCAGGGTTTGAGAAAATCCTTTACCTTGCTTGCTAACGCCGCGTCATCTTCAATGTCAGCAATGTAGCGCATGATTCTCGGATCTTTATTGTGAGATAGCTCGGTCGCCAGATCCGTTGCCTGAAAATTACGGATTTGTAATCTTGCGGTTTGCCACTGGCAGTGATTAAGGCTGGTTTGAATGTCTGCTTTTGATAACATCTCGGGTTCTGCTTATGATCGGGCGTTGCGGTATCTTTGGTGCAGTATTCGCACCCTTTCAACGTAATTTCTTGTTTCCGTAAATGGTGGGATGCCGCCATATTTTCGAACATTACCTTCGCCGGCGTTATAGGCTGCGGTCGCTAATTTAATATCTCCGCGATATTTTTTTAACAACCTGGCAAGATGCTGAACGCCACCATAAATATTCTGTTCTGCCACAAATGGGTTGCTCACACCCAATGATTCTGCAGTTGCAGGCATCAGTTGCATTAATCCCTGAGCACCTTGCTTGGAAAGCGCTCTGTGATCAAAATGTGACTCGGCATGGATAACGGCACGAATTAGTGCCGTGTCGACCCGGTACTTTGCCGCTGCAGAGATGATTTCCTGCTGAAAGTCCTGAGTATTGAGGCGGGTTTGGTACCAGTTAACCGTTGAGTTGGTGCTGCATGCATAACATTCCGAACGATATAAGGTGTAGGGTCGAGCCTCTGGCTGTTTGTCAGAAAAGGTAACGACACCGTCTTTGGAAGTGTACTGATAAATGGTCGTATTATTCGCCAGACAAATGCCTGACAGGAAAAAAATCAGTAAGCTCAGTCCGTTTTGCCAAGTCGCCATAAATCCATTATTTTCTTATTGTTTTTTAAAATTCTATCGTGATAGTTATAACATAACCAAAAATCCAGTTATTGGCTATCTTGAGCCTCCGATTTTAACTTGTTTTGATAATCTTTTGAAACAATTGCCAGGGCAGCCAGAACGGTTTTGGCTGGCACCTTGTTTTCTTCCAGCAATTGAATTAAATCAACTGCCAGTTTTACGTGATCGGGAGCTTGTTCAAGTGTCATGCGGTGACCTCGCGCTAGATAAAAATCTTAGAGCGACAAGTGTGGTCATTTATTCAAACCCTAACTGAGTTTTTGCCCAGGCATACATTGCCGGATCAAGTTGTGGTGGTGTTGTATCTACACCTTGCTCCAGTAAGGTCACCAATCCTTGAATCGCTGAAACCCTGGCGTACCATTTGTGATTGCCGTTCACCAAGTGCCATGGGGCATGGGTAGTCGAGGTTCGGGCAAACATTTCGTTGATGGCTTGTTCGTACTCAGGCCATTTATCACGGTTGCGAATATCTTCTTCGGTGAGCTTCCAGCGTTTTACCGGATTGGTTAATCGCTCTTTAAAGCGTTGCAACTGTTGCTCTTTGCTAATATGGATAAAGGCTTTGATAATGCGCACTCCATCATCAATCAACAAGCGTTCAAATTCATTAATTTCCTGGTAGGCTCGCTGCCACTCATTATCGCTGGCAAACCCTTCAATTCGTTCAACCAATACCCGACCATAGTATGAACGATCAAAAATGGCGAACCGGCCCGGTGGAGGTAAGACTTTTTGAAACCGATAAAGATAATGTCGTCCCTGTTCTTCTTTGCTAGGGGCTGCAATCGGATACACCTGAAATCCCCTGGGGTCGAGTCGTTCGGTGATTCGGCGGATTAAGCCACCTTTGCCGCTGGCATCCCAGCCTTCTAACACAATGATGACTCGCCGGCCTTGATGGAAATACGCCTGCTGCACTGACAGCAGTCGTTTTTGCCAGTGGCTCAATTGCTGTTGATACTCTTTCTTAGAGTCGATATAGCCCTTAGTAAAATCGACATCATGAAGACTTGGGGTAGGACTATCAATGATAATGGCAGATGGTTGCTGCATTGCTACTCACTTTTATAAGGGGATGCATTCAGTGTTGAAGAGAACTGGAGAAAACTCAAGAAAGTCAATGACTCGAATCAATAATTACCACTATGATGTAACATGTAACACCTTACATGTGGCTAACAGAATTTAACCGTGGGGAATGCCTGATGAAAAAAGTGAAAAATGAAAAAGAGCTGTTGAAAAAAGCGTTACAGGTTGGCCAGGTTTATGCTAAAAACCGTGGCTATCAGAGCTTTGGCCCCACCGACTCGTTTGATCAGAAGGTTGAATGTATTTATCGATTACTGGTCAATGATAAATTGTTAATACCTTTGCCTGCGGATCAGGAAAATGGTGTGCATATGAAAAAACGGTTGGTGAAGTGGATCAGTCATCAGTTGCCAGCGGAGCATCCATTACTTAATTAAATCTATATTGCTGCCCCGGTATCTGTAATTGCCTTACATCCCGGTTTGCCGGTATCCGGTTTGAACAGGGTAATTAATTGTTTTACTTTGTATTATTAATCTCGTTTAATAGGGAACCTTGTGGTTTACGTTTTATAAGGATTCTCAGGATGAAGCCATTAAAAACAGGGATTTATGCCCTTAGTCTTATCAGTCTGTCAGTCGCGTGCCAGGCTAATGCCGAAGCGAGTTATGCAAAGCCTTTTTCTGTGGGCATCGGCAGCTATGCCTTGATCGTCAGTGCCGATGAATCCGGTTATGAAGATGATGAATTCTCTGGATTTCAACTTAATGCAGCCTATGCTTTTTCTGACATGGTGGCCGGCAAATTTACCTACTACAATACCGAACATGATGACTGGTCTGATTTGGAAAACAACGGATTTGACCTGGTGGGTTATTTTGGAACCGGGCTATTGAACGAAGGGTTTAAAGCATATATTGGTGGCGGTGTTTACCGGGAAACCTGGGAAGTTTCCAGCTTTGATGAAACCTTCAGTGGTTTTCAGCTAAATGGTGGTATTGGTTATCATTGGCCATCGGTGACCCTGGACCTGACCCTGGGTATTCGCTCGACCGGTGAATACGAAGACTTTGCCGAGATTGATACCACGGCCATGTCTTCGTCTTTATCAATAGGCTATCGTTTCTAAATTGATATTCTATTACGGCATTAAAAAGGGCACCATTTGGTGCCCTCTCTTTTTAAAAACTGTAACGCACACCAATGGCACTACTTAAGCCAAATTGAATTTCATCATCGTCATTACGGTGATCGTCATCATGCATTTCCAGTTGAGGTGCCAATTGTCCGTATAGTTCCCAACCTCTGGCGAAGTAAAACTTGATTCCTAATGGCATTCTCAGGCCGTGATCATGTTCACCTACGTAAGCACCAGCGCCCAGATACCAGCTAAGCGGTGATTGTTGCTCGAAGTTACCCGCTTTAAATAAATAATCAAAACTAACGCCATTGTTGCCAGCGAATAATTGTACGTTGTCGATTTGCGCCGTTACCCCCAGACCCTTATCAATTCCCAGGCCGAGTTTAATATTGGCAGATGCAGAGAATGGTAGAATTAAAGATAACGCTACTACCAGGCGTATTGCGAATGATTTCATATAGATAACCAAATATTGTCTTTGTTAAATTTATCTATCCCGGTTGCCGGTACAACATACCTGTGCATAGGATAAGTCTGGCGGGGGCAAATACCTAAACAGTATCAATTGCCAGCATCTTAATTAACTCCTTGGTGGCAGGCAAGAGAATCCATGTATAGCGGTATTGATCGCCTGAAAATTGTTCAATAAATGGTTTGGGATATATCTGTTGCAATAACTAGAAAAGAATCAGAAGTGATAGGCTAAACCCGCATTGATGCCGTATATATTCTCATTGTCGGTTTCGAATAATTCATGTTCTATAAAAAATGTGAAGCGGTTTTTGCCGCCTTCAATGCCGATTGCATAATGGCCGTCAGTATCGCTGGCAGACCCGGACTCGCGACGGTCAATATCGGTGATTTGCGGATCAAAGTAATTAACGGTCAGCTGCTTGTAATAATCAGATTGCCAGCTGAATACTCCAACCTTGCCATAGATAGCGGCGTATTCGGTGACCGGGATTGACAGCTTTAGATCGAATCGAAAACCATAATAATCAAGTTCATAACGGCGATAGAGTTCAACATTTCGTTCGCTTGTTCCTGCAAACTCCTGCCTGATGGTCTCGTCAAGTTTGCTGATATCAGCGAACCCCGCTTCAACCGCAATGTATTGATTTATCGGGATACCAGCATAGAGCTGATAGTAAAATCCGGTTTCATCAATTTTGCGTGATTGCAGGTCGTTGTTGGCGACTTCATAACTGCTGGAGCCTAAGCCAACTCCCAGGTAAAACGGAACAAGAGATTTTGGCAGCTCGGCCTGAACAGCGAAGGGCAGGAATAGCGTTATCAGCACTAATTGCTGACATGTCTTTATGACTTTATCGATCATTAACGCCTTACCAAATGTTATTGTTTTCTTTTATTTAATTTAGCAGGTGTTGCTGATATGACAACTTGTGGCAAGACCCAAAGTGTGTCGTTGTTGCTACTTAAAGGCTCTGGATTGTGGGATCTCGGTAAACGATAATTGCTTTTATGGGTTTAAACTTGCGATAACTTTTCAGAATCAGGGGCTGCGACTAAACTTGTGGCCAAAGCCTGTTAATTCGCGTACGTACCAAATCTCACCGGAGTAAGGAAAGCACATGAATAGCCCCCTTGATGTATCAACACATATAGACTCTGGAAGCTTAAGTAAGCGATTTTTGGTACTTATATACGGAATACTCGCCTACGTCGTGGGGTGCATAGGTTTGTTCTGGCTTATTCTTGGCGCTGGCTCATTGGTGCCAATCGGGATAAGTAACTGGCGCGCTGACTCTACAGGGATGGCGTTAATGGTTAACATCGGTTTAATCTTATTGTTTGCCATTCAACACACAGTGATGGCCAGGGGCGCATTCAAAGCCAGGCTGACTCAGCTGATACCAGAAGCTGCCGAGCGCCCGACCTTTATGTTGCTGTCCGGTATTGTTGTTTGCATCCTACTCTATTTCTGGCAATCGGTGCCGGGAGTGATCTGGCAGGTGCAAAATCAGATAGCTGTATATGTTATTTATGGTCTGTATCTGTTTGGCGTTATTTATTTATTGTTGTCGACGCTGGTGACGAATCATTTTGAATTGATGGGGCTACGACAGGTATACCTTTATTTCAGGAAAACGCCTTATACTCCACTGCCGTTCACCAATAAGTACATGTACCGTTACAGCCGCCACCCAATGATGCTGGGGGTTCTTATCTTACTTTGGTCGGTACCTGTAATGTCGGCGACCCGTCTTGTTATGTCGGTGTTATTTACCCTCTATATTGCGGTCGGTATTTACTTCGAGGAACGCGATCTTAACAAGAACTTTGGTGAAACCTATGCCGAATACAAACGTCGAATTGCGGCGTTTATTCCCGGGGTTTATTGATAAAAAGTAGCTTGCAAATGCCCTGGTAAATTGAAGTTAGATTGTTATTCATTACGGTCTTTGAGGACTTAAAAAAAGCACCCTAGGGTGCTTTTTTTTAACAGGTTTTATCTAAGTCTATTTACTGGCAATGTATATGACCGCTTTCCCTTCTGCATTAGGCTTTGCAGAACTGATATCGATAATTTCAATATCGTCATCGACTCGAAATTTTGAAGACACGCGTTTGTTTAAGTACGCGCTGGTTTCGACGGCGCCATAGCTATGAGAAAAATGATTGATGTCCTGGCCATTACATTTCAGCTCTAAGCTCATTCTTTTATAATTGCGATCAAACCCTCTGCTTGCCATTAACTTAAGTCCACTTAAATCATCGGTCACCGCATACAGGCATGCCTTGGTTTCTGTAGAGTTGTCCGCAGCTACAAATTCATAGTCAACAGCATGGCCTTTGAATGGCGCCAGAAGTAAAGCGATAACCATTACTGCTAATGCCGTTACTGAAGTTAGCGAAATAGGGTGTTTCATGGTTCCTCCTCATGAATGGCAATGTCTGTTGCCTTGCCGTTCAGTGTTTGCTTGATGCGTTATCGCAATATCACCGTCTCGCTTAAGTGCTTGAGGTCAAACTGACAGCGTTCAATGCGTTGCTGTAATTCGGTTTTGCATCAGGCCTCAACGAAACGTCCTATAATTAAAGCGGAAACCTACGGTAAAAACCTGAGGACTTCCTGAGGTAAGTCGAATATATTTGTTTTTTTAAAGTAAATATCAATAGGTTAGATTGATGGTTTTGAAAGTTGTGGGAATTCGTCAAATTGCCAAGGATTGATGTGGAAAAAACGCTATAAAGCTGCAGAGCTATAAGGCTTTAAGGCGGTAAAGCTGTATGGCTGTAACGCGATAAGGTTATAAGGCTATAGGCCGGAAAGGAGACAGCGCTTTCGAACTTTACAGCTATACAGCGCTAAAGCTTTAGGGCTTTAAGGTATATTATCCTAAGGCCATTGCCGAATTGTTTAATCAGGAGAAAAATAATATGACAATTCAACTCTGGTGCTTATTTATCGCCGGCTTATTACACCCTTTATCAAAACTGCCGCTGATCAAAGCACAAGCCCAGTGTCCGGGTGGCTATGACAATAACAATCCGCGTGAACAACAAGCGAGCCTAACCGGGTGGGGCAAACGTGCTCTGGCAGCCCATCAAAACCAGATCGAAAGCTTGCCATTATTTGCGTCAGGTGTATTAGTAACCATGGTTGCTGATGTGTCCTCCAGCATGGTGAGTTTTCTGGCTATTACCTATGTGATTGCCCGGATTGTTTACCTGATTCTTTATGTCAAAGATATCTCTACCTTACGTTCGCTAATATGGATAATTGGATATTTGTCGTCATTGGCCTTGTTAATCAGCCCCGCTTGGGGGAACTAGCCGATGATAATGATACAGCTGTAAGAAACTGACTTGATATCATTAACTAATATCAAGTCAGCTATTTTCATGGTTATAACCAGTCAGAGGTTTGGCTGGTATGAAATCCGTTGAAACTAATGCCATCAGCTGTGCATTAATTCAGTTCTGTTGTCGTTTTAATGACTCGGTTAATTATTGTTACCTTTGCCCAACAGGCGCTGTCGACTGACCGCCAATCCAATAAATACTATTGCCAGCCAGTCAAGTGAACCACCGCCGGAGCTACTTTCAGAGCCGTTATTCGGATTTTCTGGTTGTGCTTCTGAGCGACTGGGATCTAGAGGGTAGGCGTCTCCACTGTCGGGTACACCATCGCCGTCATCATCTGTATCTGCATTGTTACCTATACCGTCGTTATCAGTATCCAGCGACTCGCTCGCATCAAGCGGCGCAAAATCTTCACCGTCATTGACAGAATCACCATCGGTATCCGGATTATTTGGATCGGTTCCTAATTCCGCTTCAGCACTATCGCTTAAACCGTCGCCATCGCTATCGACTTCCTGCATCAGGTATGTTATTGCCTGCTCGCTTTGCACTATCGTGAAGGTATCGGAAGTCGTCACTTGCTGTACTAAGCTTACCTCATCACCGGCAGCGTTAATGGTATCCATTAGTTGTTTCATTTCAGCTGCGTTGATGGTTACTGATAATCCATCGACCCAATTGCGGGATAACAGTACTTCTCCGGTATCCGCTCGTTTTAACACCCAGCTATACCGTAAGCTCTGCCCTTCTGGGTCGTTGGCTGCTAACCAGGAGAACTCCGTTGCACCCGGGTGCTCGCCGCTGTAGTAAACCATGGTGTTTTCCACTATCGGCTTGCCTGGTGCCAAGTCCTCGTTGATGTCAAAATAGGTTTTCAGAATATATGCACCGTTGTCTCTAATTTGTTGCGCGGCACTGACATCAAAGGATTTAAGTAAAGGCTCGTAAATATGAGCCTTTAATTGGCCTTCATCGACGGCGGTTTTTTCTGCGTGGAATTGAATTAGCTCTTCATTGGTTCTTGGCGCATTATCCAGATAGTGAAGTACGCGTTCTAATGCCCCATCACAGGCTTGATAAGAGGCAAGTTGCGCAGATACGGATTCGCTCGGATGGATGCCCCAGAAATGAAATAAACTCCCGAGGTTGCAGTCAAGGGCTTCACTGCCTTTAATAAGAAATTCATCATGACTTACGCCAATTTGCGTTTGCGGTGGGGTACCGGAGGCAAGATCCTCCACATAAAACATTTCATAGACTTTGCCCAGGCCTTCCCAGCCACCAGTGATATCGGCCAAGTCAATGTATTTAGCATGGCCACGAGTCTGATATGAGGTTTCAATGGGCTGAAATTCAGTAGTTGGATCATTACCAATGGGATTGCCGTTGCGGAAATTGTGCGTCACCATCCAATCTATAGCCGCTTCTGTGCGGGTAAATAACTGATAGCCGGAATAACGTGTTGCTTCGTCATAGCTTAAGCCAAATACTGAATTCAAAACGGCCGCCGCAGGTACGTTTACAAAAGATTCCTGCTCCCCAACATTAATAAATCGACCATAGTGATGATGACCGAGTTCATGCAACATCACTAGCATGCCCCGATCCTGTTCCCAGTGTTTGTCATTTAATACCGCAAATGGTGAATAATAGCCTTGGGTAATGTCGCCATTTTCTTCCGCATAAAATCCCGGAGTGACAGGATATCCACCAGGGAATGAGCCAATGACTAGCTGGGTGGCATCCAAAAGATAAGCTTCAGCGCGGGAGCGTTCCAGAGGACGGCCATGAATTATCTGGAATAAGTCCATGATCTCATCCCAACGATCCAACAACGCCTTCGGCTGATCAAAGTTTTGAATGCCATAGGTTGGTACCGTGACCATAAATTTATCCGATTCAAAGTCAGCAAAAACTCCCGGAAACTGTCGAATCGACTGCCAGTCCTGTTCTGCGGTTTCGTATCCCTTGCGGGTGGAGAAATATGGAGCTCGTACGGCACCGTCAATATGAATTTTATGCCAGCCTAAATCGACACCCTGTGGCACCAGAATGTAGATACCGCCACCCATCGGGTTGATCACTTCAATACTGGTTGACTCTATTCGGTAATCCACATTGAGTTTGGGAAAGCGACTTGTAGAAGCAAGCGTCATGTGATTATCCTGATGCGCACCAACGCGAATATGTAAGCCGGAATTTACCCAGGATTCATCAACGGTCACGGTAACCGTTTCGCCTGCCGGTGCATAGTAACCCGTGGGGCGATAAAGCGCGGCACTAAGCTCACCGTCTGGATCCGACTTCATGCCACCCATTAGATAACCAGGAACGAGGACAAACTGTGCATTGATGTCGGCTTCGCCATTGGTAATGCGTTGCGCACCAGAAGGAAGACTGCCGGGAAACTGCTGATGTTCAATCAAGCTGATGCCGGTGGCGGCATTGGCATTATCGGGAGTCAGGCCTGTTTCTAACATCCATACGCCAAGGTCAACATAGGCTTTTGAAACATCGGAAAAGTCATCATATACAACACTATCTAGATTATTTTTGTGCTCAATTTTATATAAAGCACCAAATTTATCAGCATGGGTGTCAATAAAGTTTTTTGCTTCCTCTGCAAAGTCGGTGATATTTACACCGTTAAGGTTTTGTCGAAGCTCGGTTAACCATTCGCTCATTTCCTCGTTAGATAAGATCGGCTGACCATTTAAGTGTGAGGTGAAAGCGGTGAGTGCTGCTTTTACAACTTCCGGATTGCCGTCGGGCATTGGCGAACGAATAACTAAATTATCTAAGTGAACATCCGCTAAATTCGAGGTAGTCAAATTACCATTTTCAATGTCATATTCATGGCGCCACTCCGGCTCAGTACCTGGCTCGGAATAATGGGCGCCGATGCGCAATGGCGTTTTTCCCATCCAATCAATGAATCCCGTTGGGTCGATGGTATTTCCGGTAATGTTTTCGGTAAGAGATTTGTTATCGACACGGCCATTGATACCAAATCCTACCGTGTTATCTTCAAAATCCAGCTCTATTGTTGCGGTGTACCAGGTATCCATTTTCAAATTATGAAAACCAGATGCAATTTCAGTTACGCCGACACCGATGTTGAAAACTACATAAAACGTGCCTTCTGGCTGCCATGCCGTTTTCTCATTAAAGGCTGTTAATTTCAGACCATAGACATCATAGGCCCAGTTTTTATTGCTGAGGATAACCCGAACACTTTCATCTATGTCGATTTCAGGCAACATAAAATCGACGCTGATGTATATAGGTTTATCCGTTTGAAAATCCTGACTTAATTGTACAGGTAACTCCAGGTATTGCTCTCCCTGCATGGTTAACACATTACCACTGCCTCGCTGTGCATAGTTTTGTGAACCGCCCACTAGTTGTAAGTTATAAGCGCCTGCTTCATCGTTCAATGAGTTTTCGAACAAGTATTCCGAATTCACTATTACATCACTAGCAGTGCTTGCCTTTGGAGTCAGTTGACTGGTTATTTGTGGTTGTTGTAATTGCAACGTGGTTACAGATCTAGGTTTTTGCACTTCCAAAAACTTGTGCTCGCCCTGATTAGCAATTGCAGATACGGAGGTGCTGCCTACAATGCATGCAGTTAACAAGGTGCAAATGGAGCCAATCTGCCGCCAATTAACAAATGCGCCGGTATTTTTATTCTTCATTTCGATCTCAAAATAGGATTTTTATTATTGTTAAGGAGGTTGCTACACCTGCATGAGGCCTGTGCACAAGGCACATACTTTATAGAAATTAATTAGGCAAAACAAGAAACTAATGAGAAGGGGTAAGGTACGAATTTTTAAAGAAACTTCTCTCTTAAAATCGGCAGTTCTAATGTTCGAAATCAACCACCGCGTTTTTGCAACCAGAAGTCGGCATTAATCATCTGACCGCCTATTTTTATGGCTAACCACAGAAAAAGTAATGGAAATAACAGGGTTTGAAATACGTAAATAGCGATTATTTTGACGATATGATCGGCGCCAGCGGATACCCTTTCTGAAAATTCCTGATATTGCTCAGTAAGGTTCATGCTTTGTTTAAGGCGCTCATAATACCGGTTGATAGAAGTTAGTAAACTTTCTTCGCTGTCATCCGCCATGGGGCCGCTCTCCTGATGCTGAAATTCATCGACATCTTTTGCCACGCCTTCGAGGGCTTTGTAGGAATCTGTATAGGTAGGCTCTAAAAAAGCCCGGTATACGGTCTCATTTAACAGAACGACGGCAGGCATTAAAAATCGTAATAACAGGATCACCACTGCAAGTTTGATCAGAATGTGCCGCCAGCTTACCTTGTCCAACAGTGAGGTCCAGACGTTCATCAGTATGGTGGTGCCGGCGAATAACAGGAGAATTTTGGCAACGATTGAAGAGCCGAAATTTAACAATAGTATTTGCGCGCCCAGGGAGGTTGCCGCGGCCAGGACAATCCATGAAAAACGCTCTACCAGATCATTGACTGGGTCGAGCACCTGACCCGGCGTCATCGTCACACCAACGCCTCCCGGTTCTACCGAGACTTCCGTACCCTGAAACACAGAGATGGCCGCATTCATACCTCTAACCAAAACAAACGTGGTCATCGCGCTACTAAAGGAAGCATTTAGCTGTTTATTCGCCACCCTGTCTAGGTTATTGATTAGCCCCAGGGCAACGACAACAAGAACAACAATACTCAAAACTACCTTATTTAAAAAATATTCTTTACTTTTCATGTGGTAAGTATCGCGATTTGGTTGTTATTAATTACATAGTAGGTAGTTAAATGAGGGAAAACAAATCACTCAACGACGTAATTTTACGGGAGTTTGTATGCTAGTTTGAATTTAGGAAGTGACGATCTTAGAGATCTTAAAACTGAATATTAAAGGGTTGTGGAGGCCGGAGTAACAAAAGAGCCGAATAATTCGGCTCTTCTCGAATTGCTTTATTCAAAGCATTCTTGTGCATTTCCCATGATTTGAATAGCTCGTTGTTCTAAATACATTTCTATTGCTGAACGTCCGCCACCAAGAGGGGTATGAATGTCATTAGGGTTATTGGGATCGAGACCATTTTTTTGTTCAAATGTGTTTAACATACCATCGTTATCACTGTCTTCGGTATCGATATCTCGAGATGTTGATCCCCAGAACAGGTCTGGATCTTTATTACCGTTATACTTGCCGGTTCTATCCATGACATCGTTTATTGCTTTGCTATCTATGGCATCTCTTGGAAACGCCCCCGCGCACTTCAACACTCTTTGATAGGCTGTCGCTGAGCTATCGGTGGTGATTGGCTCATAACCAGGTCGTTTGCTGAAATCGATAGGCTGTTCGTTTTCAAACATATCTGCCGTTACTACCCCTTTTTTATAAAAATTGTAATTCGTCAATTCCTGAAAAGGGTTGTTAAACGTGCCTGTGTAGGGTTTATTAGGATCATCAACATAATTATCAAAGGAATAATAACTTAACTGCGGGTCTGAATTTTCAGGGTCTAACCAAATTGGCAATAAGGTTTCACTTGGACCATCAATGTAATAGTTACCAATGATGTTGAATTCACCATTTGCAGGGTTGTGGTGTACGGTCGCTTCCTTACTATTGTAAATAACGTTATTACGGATATCTGCTGGCCCGTAAGCAATGGCTGGCGCTCGTCTTCGGTTGTGTGCAAATAAGTTATGGTGTACGGCAATTAGACCGCCGCCCGGACCATTAAGTAAGCCATTTCCTTTTTTGTGGGTTTCCGTCTCTCGTGGGAAACTGATAAGCGACCACTGCACCGTGATGTTTTTGGCACCGGAATAGAAATCAATATTTTCATCACTACCGTGCGATGTACTCACGTGATCAAGGATAATATGGTTATTTGATGAAAACTGAATGGCATCATGATCTTGTTGAGACTTTCTCCCTAATGGCGGGCGTACTCTAATGTGCTGGACAATAATGTTACCAAAGCTATTATCAGGGTCACGAATATAGCGTGTGTAAAGGTGACCATGGAGCGTAACACCTTCAGTGCCTGGCGCCGTTTGGCCTGCAATCGTTAAATCACCATGGTTAATGGTTATGTCGCCATCGATAACGCCGGAAACATCGAACACGACAATACGCGCACCAGGTTGGTCAATTGCATCTTGCAGACTTCCCGGGCCGCTGGCATTTAAATTGGTAACTTTGATGACCTGTCCGCCAGCGCCACCGGTTGTATTTCCGACAAATCCTTGAAAAGGTAAGCTGGCAACTTCTTTTTCTTCATCGCCAGTTGTCGATCGAAATTCAGCGCTGACATCGCCAATGAATAGAGTGGCTGCAACGGTAGAATTAAAGTCAGCGGAATTTTGTACTCGTACTTTTACTCTATCACCATTGTTTACAGTGCCCTTTGTTGATACAAATGCGCCGCCATTAACCTTATATTCACCGCCAACAATCCTAATTGGTGTCGCTGTATTGATACCTGTAACCGTGATGCTATTTGAAATGGTTTGTGAAGATGGGGTTTGTTCAGTGGCGTTGATAAAGCGAAAAGGTTCAGGGAGGGAATCTTGCGACTGAGTTTCAGTTGTTACCTCAAAACTCGCTTGTACTCCGCCAATATTAATTGTTGCCGATGTTTTTTCGTTATATTCGCTTGAGCTTAATACTCGTAACGCTAATGTATCGCCACTCTCAATGAATCCTTTATCCTTGGTAAATGCTGTTTGATTAATCGAATACTCGCCATTATCAACATTCACCTCGGCTTTAGATGTTATACCAGATATCGTAATCTCGTCGGACGAAATGAGCGTATTTCGAGGTTGGTCTTTTCGCGCCGTGAATGAAAATGAGTCTGGTTTTTGAACTATGGAGCTACTGTCTTCATCGGTGCTAACTTCATCATCTTTTGTGCAAGCTGTGAGAATTGAAACTAAAAACAATAATATTATCGGTTGCTTAAATTTATTACGCATAAACCACCTTTAAAGGGAATTATCAAAATTATTCTATCGATTTAAAAAAGAGAAAAAGGCCGGGTATTCGTCATATTGCAGGAAACGTCAATAGAACCTTCACCTCAGCTGAATGCGTTTATAGGAGTTTTCAGTGCACACCAAATAGCCCTATTAAATGCACTAGCAACGGCGGAATTAAGCATTTTTCGAAAAAAGTATCTCTTAGTTCGGCGAGCCAATCTGTAACAATTTGCAAAGGTTTGTACAGTTGCGATCGGTAGATTGACTATTTTTCAGCGAATTCAAGTCTCTAGGTGCTAGGTTGGGAGCGGCAGATGAAATACGGCGTATTAAGTGATAACCAGAGAACTCATAGCTCACCGCATCCTGCTAAATTTTGCAATTTAACGGAGATACCTTGCTCGCGTATCCGCCCGACTTTGGTCGCTCTTCCTGCCTGTTTGCTGTAGTGCCGTGAACAGGTGAGATATTAGGCTGAGCCATTATTAATTCATTTGGAGAATCATTTTAAGGGGGGATGATCTTAATCAGGAGAGACTGATTAATTAGGTGTGTTGCAATTGCCTGTTATGTCCAATACCTAAGAGGTTTATAAAAGTTAAAAGCAGAAAAATACAGTCACTAAACACCTCCATGGTTTAAATGCGGTTCAACAACACCTTAGCTTTCATATTAAAGTCATATTATTAGCTGACTATACTTGCAAGTAATTGTAGCGCTTTAATTTTACCAATGAGAACACTGCCAATTTTCAATGAGTTAAGGACAACTTGCCTGCTTTCCCTGATAAGTTGCATGGTGATTATCGGGGGGCCTGCTGAGTCTGCGCCTGTCGTTCGTGATGAAGCCATTATCTTTGAATTATTAAATACCGGAGAGGTTGATCTTAGCGAAGGTGTTGCCAGGGAGTTGAGTAAAAAAGAAAGCATCACTCAAATTCGTCGAATCGGATTATTTAAAGGAAAACACAGGATTCGTGCGGCGTTTCGCGATAAAAGCTATCGTTCTCACCAAGTTGCCATTACCCGCAGTAAAATCAGGTATAACGATGCTTATTATAACGAGTTGGCTGCCTACCTGATTTCCAGGTACCTGGGGTTAAACATTATTCCGCCAACCGTAAGCAGAAGTTTAAAAATCTCGAAAACCGGGTTAACTGCCAGCGAGGAATTACTCCCCGGTACCTTGCAGCTTTGGGTTGAAAATTCGATGGTCCTTTTTGATTTAAAAAAAGAAGGTATTCCTTATCCGGGAAGTCTGGCAGATAAAAACAGTCAGATTAAGGAGATTAAAGCGTTCGACTGTATTATTGGCAATGTTGATCGACATGAAGGCAACATCCTGGTTGACCTTAATAAGAGATTTGATTCAGCGATGCGACAAAGCAATGAGGTTCAGGTCTATTTAGGTAAATTATGGGCAATCGATCATTCAAGATCGTTCTATAAAGGACCGATGAGGTCGAGCATTTGTCGATTAAGTAAGTTGGCCGAAGGTGCGGTGAGCAGGCAGTTTATTCAAGGCATGAGAAACTGGGATATTAATGAGGTAAAAGAATTGCTGCGCAGCAGTGGTTTATCAGACAAGCAAGTGCAAAGCTTGCATCTCGATAGCGTTGAAGGGCGCTTTCAAAAGGTAAAAAATCATATCGAAAACGAACAACGAAAAAGCGGTAAACCGGATAGTGAGTTTTACAGTTCTGGGCGGTGGCACCAGGTAAAGTAATTCATCAAGTCCTGGATAGAACGTTGCCTGCTACGATGTGGTCGTTGTTTGTAATCCCTTTTTTGACAGCTTCTTAGTTCAAGAATAAGCTTTGACATAACCGGATAAAATGTAGGGATTTTAATTGGGTGGAAAACAGTAATTCAAGCAATTACAGTTACCTGGAAAGGGTCATGAGGATATTTACTCATGTTCATCCCGGTGAAGGGAAATCGACCCTGATGCTCGCCGGTTACGCATATTTACTTATGCTGTTGTATTACATTTTAAAACCTATCCGCGAAGCATTAATCCTGTCAGAACATACCGCCGAAGTACGCAGCTACTCCATTGCCCTTCAGGCTCTGATACTGATTATCGTGGTGCCGCTTTACGGCAGTTTTATCCGCGGAAAAGGGGCGGATAAAATCTTAGCAAAAGTCTCCTTAATTATTGCCCTGAGCTTGCTATTGTTCTGGTTACTGTATTTATTCAGGTTGCCGGTATCTATTCCATTCTATGTCTGGTTAGGGGTTATCAATGTTTTATTGATAGCTCAGTTTTGGGCATACGCTGCCGATATCCATACCTCGGATGAAGGCAAACGATTATTTGCATTTATTGTTGCCGGAGCGGCAACAGGAGCGTTAACCGGGGCGCAGATCAGCAATAGGTTATTTGCATTAATTGGTGCTGAAGGGTTGATGTTATTGGCGGCGGTGCTTTTGCTGGCAACGATTTGGCTTCCCAGCCTGGTTGCCATGCCCTCGCAAAAACAACGTGGATTAAGCCACCGTATGCCTTCGTTAAAGGCTGGGTTTGATACGTTTTTTCATAGCCGTTACCTGCTGGTCATCGCCGGTTTTGTTATGTTGTTAAATTGTGTGAATACAACCGGCGAATATATTCTTGCCAAATGGGTATATCAGTATGCGCAACAGGCTCAGGACCCGCAGGTTTTTGTCGGTAAATTCTATGGCAATTATTACTCATGGGTAAATCTGCTTAGCATGTTAATCCAGTTACTGTTAGTGTCCAGAATATTGCAATGGATCCATGTTCATGGTGCGATTCTAATTTTGCCTGTTCTGGCATTTATTGGTTATGGAGTTGCCACGTTTTTTCCGATCTTTACGTTATTTTATTTAATCAAAATTGCCGAAAATAGCGTTGATTATTCATTGCAGAATACCGCTCGGCACGCCTTGTTTTTACCATTAAACCAGCAGCAGATTTATGAAGGGAAAACCGTCATTGATGCGTTGTGCTGGCGCTTAGGCGATCTGCTTCATGTCGGTATTGTGGTGGTTGGTTTTCACATGTTTGAGCTGGATTATTACCAATTTGCAGCGGTCAACCTGACACTATCATTACTATGGATTGTTATCGCATTAAAGCTTGCGAAGCAACATAAGCAGTTAATTAAGGACGAAAGTGCTAATCACCATGCCAAAGCTCTAACAGCTTATCGCGACGCTTGAAAATCGCGTTGAGCTGGGATGTTGTCAGCAGATCCTGGGTTACCTCTTCAATGTTTTGTTTGTCCAGGTTTTTTAGTGCCAGCTCTAACGTTTTCGAATAGGGTATCGGGTTTGACCGCAGGCTATCTGGCGTTGTTGTGTGGGTTCTGAAGCTGTGTGTGTGTTGGCTGAGCCACATTCGCCAGTCGCCGGTGTAACGAACGTTGCTTGAGGAACGATTGCTATTGTAAATTAAATAGTCAAACAAACGCATTAAATTAGCCTGATAAGCGAGTACACAGCCTTCATTGGGGTAATAATTTTTCGCCAGCCTCGTGGCTTCACTGAAGCTTTTGTCAATGCTTAATTGCAATGCACCTTCTTTGTCGTTTACTTCCCGAAGCACGGTCGGTGGGATCATGTACAGGCCGATAGTGCGGGCAATTTTATAGGCGGCAACCTCATATTTATAACTGTAGGTATTGTCATATTCTGCCCTGGCAGCGCGCGTTGACACCTTATGTTCATTGGTAAAAATCCCACTAAACGTTTGTCCATCAAGGTCTAACTGAATCATTTCGCGTTTTAATTCGCCATTTTTGAGCGGCTCGATTGCCTTTACTTCCGCATTTTTCAGGTAATCTTCCCAGTTTTCATAATGTTGGCCGTGATACGTCTGTCGAAATTGTTGAGTTGCTGTGGAAAAGGGTAGCCATTTGCTGCCATCAAATTGCTCTAACTTATCCTGATGGATTGATAACAGCATTGGATTGCCATGATAATAGTCACGATATAACCCTGTATCGACATTAATTACCTTACCATTCATTCGGCTTTCAATTTTTCGGCTTAAGGTTGGCGTGTGTCCTATCACTAACCTCTTGGCCTGAAAATGCTGTAGTGCCGTGTCCAGTATTTCCTCTTCATAAATCGGATGGCAGAGTGCTGATCCCCGGTACCAATACTGGCTGGTACCACCCAGATAGAAGGACTGCTCGGCACTAATAAACTTTTGATAGTATGGTTCTATATCACTTTGTGAATTGCTGACAAACTCTTCCAGTGTTTTAGAACCATCAAAAAATGTACTCATCTGGTATAAAGGCAGGCGTTTTTCAAGCTCCCAATAGGCTTGTAAATACGCTCGGATCGCCGCGCTAGATTGTTGATTGATTTGCGATAAGGCGATCTGAGGAAGGTCACTTGATAGCCCGCCGTGCACAAAAAGCAGGTCGTTAATCTTCAACATGCTTGGCTTACTCATAAGCCAACTGCCATAATTACCAGCGGCGGAAAATTCTTGCATATGACCAAAATAACCCGGGGGATATTGGCGCTCAAAATCAGCTCTCAGCACCTGTTGATTTACTTTGCGAGATGCGTTTAATGCGCTGTCCTGAAATCTTTGCCAGTAATCATTACGCAGCGATGTGCTCTCCTCGGCCCGGTAGTCATCATAATCCTGGTCGGTAACATATCTAAGATCTCGGACCAGGTTCATCAGTTCATGATTACCCAACACTACATGCACAGCGCCGCCTTGCGACGAAGCCTGAGTTTCCAGGCGCATAAAAAAATCCATCACTTTTCGCGAGTCGGGACCTCTATCAAGTAAATCACCAACACTGACAAAATGGGTTTTACCGGCTTGCCAGTTAAGATTTAGATCAATAACACCTGCTGCTATTAACAGACCGGATAAGCCTTCAAAATCGCCGTGGATATCACCAACAATAATAACTTTTTCATCGGTGGATAGGTTGAACGGTTGTTTCGCAGATAAAGCCGTGAATGATGTCATTAACAAGGCTATTAGCAGTAACCATATTGGTTTGAATGGCTTATTCATTTCATTTAGTAATCAAGTTGTTGGCTGTGACACTTTCAAGTTTAGAAGAGCAATATGGAATAAATCGAATTTTCGCAGTGTTGGTTTTCGAATCGCCTTTGGATTTTTAGCTACACAGGTTTTAACTGCCAGAATTGCCAGGGTAAAATCTAGCTTATTGTCACGGAATCGATAACAACATTGTAATTCGATACAGATATTTCATAAAAATAGAAGCATCTTGTCTCTTTATGGGTCATATTGGTTGAATAGGCTGTTTCAGCAACCAGTTAAATCTATGTTTTCCAGGGGAACCAAATGAACAAATGGCTAATGGTATTGCTCGCGCCGTTTCTGATCTCATGCTCAAGTACTAGCGACAACCCTGAATTTATATCGGCAACCGAAAGAGGGGTTACGGTGACATTGCTTAATCCCGACGACTTTAGCGATATAGAAGCAGGCAATATGGGCACCCAGCCTGATTTTGAGCAGAGTGTTGCCAACAAGTTAGCCGAGGCATTGGCCGACCATATTGAAGGAAAAAATATCACTATCGAAATTAAATTCACGGATATTGATTTAGCGGGTGAAACTCGATTCAATTTTCAGGAAATACGAGTCCTGGACGATTTATACATCCCACGAATGTCGTTTGAATATGTAATAAAAGACGCGACCGGTGAGGTGGTGACAGAAGATACCGCAAATATTAAAGAGATGGGCTATTTAACCAGAACGCTGTTTGGTAGTAAGGCGAATGAAATGATCGGCTACGACAAACGCTTGCTGGTGGAGTATTTTGACAAAGTCTTGAATGACCATTCGTAAGGTAAGACTATTTTCCGTTATTAACAGATAACGGAACCGCAACGTCATACCTTAAATAGCGCTCTTCGACTTGAAATAGCGACCTGCGGGGTTAACGCTCTTAAGGGATGTATATGCTCAAATGGAGAAAGCCCGGAGCAACAGGCCCCGGGTAATCGAAATTCTTACTAGCTAAATACTCGTCTACCGGCAAAACCCAGAATGCTAGCGATAAACATTAACATGGTAGTTGGTTCTGGCACAGAACTAACTTCCCTAATCAATTTATTTTCTACCGCAGTTCCAAAGTCGCTAAAATCTGATACCGGCTGTACAAAGCTACCAGTACCACCTTTCACATTAGCGTTGTACCAAGCCTCTAGGCCAGCGTCGCCACTAATGACGATGCCGTTGATGGCATCTATGCCAGCAAGCAGAGCAGCATCTCGAGCAGCGGCAGTGTTGGCACCATCATTTTGTTGACCGTCGCCCGAGATATCAATAACCTGACGCGTTCCATCAAAGCCATTATCAGTAAATTCCTGTACCCCAAAGTTAATCGCACTTCCTGGAGCCGTTGCTCCAGCATAGGTTCTCGACGTTGCATCTATTTGTGCAGCAAAAGCCTGTGCTGCTGCAAAGGAATCAATTAACACCCAATCAACCAATACGGCTTGTTGAGTACTACCTGACCATTCAATATATTGAACGGCTATCGCACCAATGGAACCTTCTTCAATTGCATTCCAAAGATTCACGTCATTAAATGCATCGACATAGCCTTGCTTTTGGAGAAGATACTCATTGTTGTCCACACTGCCGGAGACATCAACGAGTAATTGTAATTCTAAGTCAACCGATATCGGCATTGCTTTGGTTTGAAAGCCCGCAATTGCAAATACCACTACGAACACATATTTTAATAAATGTTTTAACATTATTATTTTTCCTATAAGTAAGTTAATTATTAACTACGTGATTATTAAATTACTGCTTCCTTATAACGCACAGTATTCTCGATAAAATGCATCTCTCCCATAAATCAGATATGGTCAGAGGGTGCATGAATATTACGAGATTGTGCACGTGAAAAGGTGTAAAATTTGTTGACGCCAACAACGTTACAATAGAGTTTAAAGGTCTATAAACTAGTGCTATCGCATTCCATTGTGACAAATTCAGTAGGAGGATGTTAAACACCCCAAATAGAGCAGAAACCGCGCCTATCGGCGCTTAGACTCAGTGTTCCTAAAAGTTTGAGCTTTAAATTTAGTTGTAAAAACAAATTCTGTCATACAACAGTGTTTAACTTCAGCAATTTTCATGCCTAGGCATCAATGTCTTTGATATATATAGGTTTTGTATGGTGGGGAATTTTAATGTTAGTTGAAAGTGTAAAAATATATGACGATATATTAGAAAAATGAGCATTAGAATTGATTAAGTAATATTCAAATGGGTTTTATAATCTAATTGGAGACTGTTTTATTATTTCTAAACTTAGGAATACAGCTCTTGCTTGAAACGCCTGTAAGAATAGCCCTCCCAGAATTAAAAATGGGAGGACTACCAGACCAAGCATAAGTCCAAAATGCACCGGTAACCAGCTGAAAGTGTTGAGTTTTTAGCAGTCACACATGCATCCCCGACCGGTTCCGACCCTATACCGAACTATGACTTCACCTCGAAGTTGGCCTTTATAGTAACTCCAAGGTTTCTATGGGAAAAATGTTCCGAACTCCGAGCATTCACCGAACCGAACTCGGTGGGGGGATGGGGGAGCAGGAGTGGGAATCTAAGAACCAGTGTCATAGCAATGCGATAAGCTTATGTTTTAGTATCCAAGACTTATCGCTATTGATGGTGCAAGGGTCGTTGCCCCTTTTAGCTGTCTTTTATGAAAATATGAGAAGAAATCCTGAAAAAGTAGTTCATGGTTAATGTTAGTGAAATGAGCATCAGACGTCAGGATATTTTACTAAGTGTGTAAATATTAATGAAGCGATGCTTTAACTGACTGATATATATATTATTATTATGGTTGGCTCTATATTTGCTTTCCGTATCCGTAATTCAGTATTTATTAAAAGGTATATACATGATCATCGGGCGTGAAATTTACATAATTCCATTAGTATTGTCTCTAGTATTTTCAAACCACAGTTTTGCTGGCAATCATTGCGAAGACTCGGAAGGCGTAGACAAACGACTTTGCGAAAAAATGGAACAAATTCTAGTCAATGCAGAAACCACCAATGAGTTACTGGGAGAGGTTCCAGGTATAACCGACCAGCAAAAAGCAGCAAACAAAAAAGTCATTGAGAGAGCGAAAAAAGCTCATGGGAGAACAAAGCCTGAAGAATTCAAAAACCTTGCTCGAAAGAAAAACAAATCATGTTTTATTGCAGAGGCGAAAGTCTTTGATGAACTATTGCAAGAAGAAGTCTACCAAGGCGATGGAGATGGTGTATGCCAACCCTCTGAAAGAAGCCAAGACTTGTGCCAGGAGGTTGTCGGGGATGGTGTAGGTAATGATGATGGTTTTTGTATAGCTCAAGGGAGACCCAATGAAAGGGAAGTTTGCTTGGAGGTTTGTTATACGGAGGAAGATGAGGAGAGCGAGCAACTAGGAGAAGACTTAGCTGAGGGACTCGACGATATAATTACTTTGCAAGAGTCGGCTAATGCTAGTTTGGAAGAGTTTTCTATTTCACAGAAACAGAACCTTATTGCGGCTCAAATAGAAAGTGAGGAAATTAGTGCGTTTTCAGCTGCTGCTTGTGATCCGGGAGGCAAGGTTTTTGAAAGAAAAATTGATAATGGTTATTTATGGGCGTCGTTAGTTGCAAAGATAGCCATGGAAAATATTGCCGATAGTGCGTGGGTCGTATGCAATCAAGACGTAGCTGGTTTTAACTCATCAAGCGCTTGTCTTGTTTCTGTTCTCATAAAGTTGGTTTTTGTAGGTCAGTATGAAATGTTGGCAAACGCAGACGGAAATCGAACAGGAGAACGTATAGATTTCACTCAAGAATGTGTAACTGAACTGAGTTCTAATATTGGCGAATTAAAAAGTGGGCAAGAAGAAACCGATGCTTTGCTGAAAGACGTACAAGACGGTGTTTTAAAATTAGAACAGCAAGTCATAAGATTAGAAGAATTAACTCAGCAAGTTCAAAGTTTATTATTGACACCTCAAGGCCAGCGGCCAGGGTACCAAGGAAAGTAGTTTTGGTGTCTTTTTTAAGTCTCTGAATAAGTCTCGAAAAAGTTCGGGACTTTTTCTTCTAAAGGAAAGGGCTGGAGTAGTAAAGGTTAATCAGGAGGTAATGGTGGGTTTAAAAAAATGGGACTACATAAGTGTATTAGCTCAGACCGAGGGCGTTCAGAATTCTGTGTCAGCCAAATTGCTTTAAATATCTAAGAGATTATCTAAGCGCCCATCGAAGTGAATCGCCAGTTGAGACAATGTCATATTCCAGTTCTGGATTGGCATTGACCATTTCTTAGAAGCATTTAATATCCCAGCATACAGCAGCTTTAGCAAGCTGTTTTCATTCGGGAAACCACCTTTCGTTTTCGTCAGTTTTCGAAACTGGCGATGAACAGCCTCGATGGCGTTGGTGGTGTAAATTGCCTTGCGCACATAGTCAGGGTACTTGAAGTACACAGACAAATTAGCCCACTTATTACGTCAGGAGTGTTGATTTGCACTTAAATTTGAACCATGAATTGCATTCAAAAATAATCCGGTCTAACCAAAATATTGTATCTTTTATTCAGATAATTAGCATTCATACTGTGGTTCACTTTTTGAGTGCAAATTTTCTTTCTTTTTGGATCAATTCTGCATGCAAATTAACAGTCTGACAGTCTGCAGCAAAACGAAGCAGGTCAAGTTATTGGATACTCCACGCACTATGTAGGTAGTGGAGGGAGGACAGCCTGGTTTTATGATGCAGATACCATGATTACATACACGTTTGATGTTGTTCCACTTTCGGGAACTAGTAGTAACTTTTCTCTTATTACAGAAGAAGGGATAGCATTCGGTAGTTATCAGATAGGTAGAGGAGCCCTACGAGCATTCGGATTCACGATCGACTCAGGTTTTTTTGATATTTCAGAGTTAGTTGGAGCTGATGAGTTGGCTGCTAACGGTATTGCTTTCATTAGCAGGGTCGTGCGTTATTCAGCGAATGGGTATATTTTCGGAGAGGCTAAAACTATTGATGGGTATTATCGAAATTTCACTTTAGGACTCACCCCACGAAAAAGCACAAGCGTTCCTGCACCGACAACCCTGATTTTGTTTATTATGGGATTTTTGGTTTTTGTTCGAAGTCGTCATAGCTGAGATTGATTAACGTAGACTTTTTAAGTCTGATATTTTTCGGCGAAGCTATAGAAAAATTAATAGTCATTTTCTGAGGAAAAGAATGGTGGCCCCTCCCAGACTTGAACTGGGGACCTACCGATTATGAGTCGGGTGCTCTAACCAACTGAGCTAAAGGGCCATTCAGAGAAGTAGAACCGAAGTTCTAAACCAGAACATTGCTAATGACATTAGCAAAAAGTGGCGGCAAGTATAAGCATTTTTTATTTTAATGTCACCAGTGTAAATGGAAAAAGTGGAAGCTTTCAGGATTGATTGGCTAAATGTTGTTCAGTTGGGTTCTGGCCACTTTTAAAACTTAAAAACCACCCCGGCACTGACATCGGCCTGGTACCAGAAATTGGACGAACCATTGATGGCGCATTCGCCGGTATCACAGAACATTTCATCATTTCCTTCATAAAATGTTGCAATCACCCGGGTTTCAAACTTCAGGTTTATGGCTTTGTTGACCGGAAATTCCGCGGCCAGACCGACGTTGGCAGAAGGGTGGGTGGAGCTTCCCAGTTCATCGCTATTGGTGTCTATATGGGATACCCCCAGGCCGCCTAGCAGGTAGAGCGGCACGCGGCCATTGTTGAGTCGTAAGTTACCACCAATATGGACAAAGCTGGTTTGAATATCTGAATTTAAAAAGCTTGCTGCGGAGGAATTGTCACTCATGCTCTGGCTGAGAAAAATTTCGCCTTTGTGATGATTTTTGGTGTCCCAGGCAAGAATGCCATTCATCGGATTGACCGGTTCGAAGTAGTTATCGAGTAGAGAGTCGGAAATAACCGTTTCCCCGGTCGGTGCCGAGGTGAGTGAGATCTGCCATTGTTCAAAATTTTCATCCGGTAAAGCGTGTGCCACGACAGGGCAAAATAACAAGCTAAACCAAACGAGAATATAGCCTTTATTATTCATATTTCTTTGCAAATGGTTGGATAATTTAAGGATAGTCATGAATGGTTAAAAGGAAACCGAAAAAGGAAAAAAAAGAGGGGAGGTGGAAGAGGGAGGTGGAAGTGGAAGGTGGATGAGGCCGCTTACAGCTCCAATAAAAAAGCCCGCTAGTGCGGGCTTTTTTTAAATCGTTTTTTTTATTCGCCGTCGAGGAAGCTTTTCAGCTGCTCAGAGCGGGAAGGGTGGCGAAGCTTACGAAGCGCCTTAGCTTCGATTTGACGAATACGCTCACGGGTTACATCAAACTGCTTACCAACTTCTTCCAGGGTATGGTCGGTATTCATATCGATACCAAAACGCATACGTAATACCTTAGCTTCACGAGCCGTCAGGCCGGCTAAAACTTCGTGAGTGGCATTTTTCAGGTTCTCAGTAGTTGCCGCATCGACTGGTAACTCACCGCTACCGTCTTCGATAAAGTCACCTAAGTGCGAATCTTCATCATCACCAATTGGCGTCTCCATTGAGATTGGCTCTTTGGCGATCTTCAGCACTTTACGGATTTTATCTTCCGGCATCATCATCCGTTCCGCCAGTTCTTCCGGAGTCGGTTCACGACCCATTTCCTGAAGCATCTGACGGGAAATACGATTCAGCTTGTTGATGGTTTCAATCATGTGCACCGGAATACGAATGGTACGTGCCTGATCCGCGATTGAGCGGGTGATCGCCTGACGAATCCACCAGGTGGCGTAGGTCGAGAACTTGTAGCCACGACGGTATTCGAATTTATCGACTGCTTTCATCAGACCGATGTTACCTTCCTGAATTAGATCCAGGAATTGTAAGCCACGGTTGGTGTATTTCTTAGCGATAGAGATAACCAAACGTAAGTTAGCTTCAACCATTTCTTTTTTCGCACGGCGAGCCTTAGCTTCACCAATCGACATGCGACGGTTGATATCTTTAATGCTTTGTACGCTTAAAAAGGTTTCTTCTTCCAGAGCATTTAATTTGTAGATACAACGCTCAATATCAAACTGAACCAGTTTTAATTTATCGGAATACGGATGGCCAGCGGCGACTTCTTTCTCAAACCAGTCAAGTTTGGTCTCATTGCCTGGGAATATCTTGATGAAGGTGGTTTTCGGCATACCGGCACCAACCACGCAGTGTTTCATGATCAGGCGCTCCTGAACACGAACACGGTCCATCACATCGCGCATGTTTTTCACCAGGCGATCGAAAAGTTTCGGTACCAGGCGGAATTCTTTAAATAACTCCGCGATGGCATCGATAGCTACCACGGCATCTTTGTGGTCACGCCCCTTGCTGGCGATAATCTTGTTGGCCGCTTCATACAGGTTACGTAACTCGGTGAAACGCTCGCGCGCCAGTTCCGGATCCGGACCATTATCTTCTTCTTCATCCGATGAATCGTCATCGTCGTCATCATCGACGCCATCATCGTCTTCATCGTCCAAATCTTCTTCAGATAATTCAGAACCAATGTGAGTGGCGGTAGGTGCTTCTTCCTCTTCCGCATCCGGATCAAGGAAGCCAAGGATAATATCGCTTAAGCGAACTTCTTCGGCTTCAAAATTGTCCCATTGTTCTAACAGGAAATTGATCGCCGGTGGATACTCGGAAACGCTGCGTTGTACTTCGCGAATCCCTTCTTCAATGCGCTTGGCGATAACGATTTCGCCTTTACGGGTAAGTAGTTCTACGGTACCCATTTCACGCATGTACATACGTACCGGGTCTGTAGTGCGACCGATTTCGCTTTCTACCGTTGCCAATGCCTGTGCGGCAGCTTCCGCTGCATCTTCATCGGTATTGGCTTCACTCATCATCAATGTATCGGCATCCGGCGCATTTTCAAATACCTGAATACCCATATCGTTGATCATGCGGATAATGTCTTCCACTTGATCAGAATCGATAATGTCCTGCGGCAGGTGATCGTTCACTTCGGCAAAGGTTAAGTAACCTTGCTCTTTACCTTTAGTGATGAGTTCTTTGAGTCTAGATTGCGGGGCTTGATCCATCTACGATTGTCCACCTATTTGGCTATCAAAATACGAACAGTAAAGGTCGAAATTATAGCAAGTCAAATTCAGAAATACCAGTCACCAGAAACGCTAGTTTTGGGCGTTTAAAAGTGATTGAAGCTCCTGTTTTTCCTGCGGATTTAATTGACCTAACCGTGCTTTTTGTAAAAGAGTTTCTGTACGTTGTTCAACAAAAGTGTTGAGAATCTTATCCAGGGTATCGATAAATACGCCTTCGGCGGCATCTTTCTCAATATGATGCTCCCAAATTAATAACCTGGACAGCACTGGTCCTATTTCACTGTCACGCCAGCTTTCAACCAGCTGCGCGCCGGTGTATTGGGGATTCGCTCGGCATTTGTGCAGTAACTGCCGGAGAATCTCAATGCCTGGGAGTTCGATAGAATCCAGCACTGAAAAATCTTCCAGTACTCCTTCTAAATGGGGATGCTCGAGCAATAATGCAATAGCCAGTCGTACCGGAGTGACTTTATTTTTTCCATCTTTTTTTATCGGTGTAACGGTTTTAGCCGTTGTTTTGGTTAATTTCTTCAGCTGCTGTTCACTACCCAGGCCAAACTTATTGGCAAGTTCGGTGATAATTGAATCCTTTAATACGCTATCCGGCATCTTCTCGAGATAAGGCTGAAATTTATCGATCAGAGCCGCTTTGCCCTCGGCTGAGTTGCCGTCGACGGTTGCGAGCAGGTGCTCAAAAATAAACTGGGACAGAGGCTTAGCACTATCGAGTATCTGTTCAAAGACCTGCTTGCCCTGCTTGCGCACCAGGGTATCCGGATCTTCCCCATCCGGCAAAAATACGAACTTTAATGAAAATCCATCGCGGATCAACGGCAGCGCGTTTTCCATCGCGCGCCATGCGGCATCGCGACCAGCGCGATCCCCGTCATAACAGCAAATGACTTCTTTAACAGTGCGAAACAATGTCTGTAATTGCTCAACCGTGGTGGATGTCCCGAGTGAGGCAACGGCATAAGGAATATCGTGCTGAGCCAGAGCAACCACATCCATGTAACCTTCAACCACGACCAGACGCTGCAAATCCTTGGCATACTTGCGCGCTTCATAAAGGCCATAAAGTTCCTGACCTTTATGATAAATACGAGTCTCTGGCGAGTTCAGGTATTTTGGTGTGGCATCACTTAACACCCGGCCACCAAAACCGATGACCCGGCCACGCTTATCCGTTATCGGGAACATGACCCGACCGCGGAAACGATCATAGGGGCGACTCTTATCGCCCTGAATGGCCATACCCAATTCTACCAGTTGCGCGCATTGCTGTGGGTTATGACCAAACTGGCCGATGACACCATCCCAACTGTCTGGCGCATAGCCAATGCCGAAACGTTTAACGATTTCACCACTCAAACCGCGATCCTTAAGATATGCGATCACCACTTTTGAGTCGGCGTGATGTTTGAGGTTGTGCTGATAATAACGGGCAATATTGCCCATTAACTGATAATCGTCCTGCTTTTGCTTGTGAATTTGCGCCTGTTTACGTTGTTGTTCGGGGCTAGTGCTTTGTTCACGTTCTACTTCAACGCCAGCGAGAGCGGCAAGCTCTTCAATGGCGTCAACGAACTCCAGTCGTTCATATTCCATTACAAAGGAAATGGCGTTGCCATGTGCACCACAACCGAAACAGTGATAAAACTGTTTATCACGACTAACGGTAAACGATGGACTTTTTTCGCTATGAAATGGACAACAGGCCTGATAATTTTTACCGGCTTTTTTAAGACTGACTTTGGAGTCGATAAGATCAACGATATCGGTGCGGGCAAGCAAGTCGTCAATAAAGTGTCGTGGGATTAATCCTGCCATGGCCTATTCGAATTACGCTTAGTTTTTTGCGAGCGATTGAAACCTATAACTTACACTAATGGCGTGTGAGTTGTCAGCTAATTCATACCAATTCCATTAAATTCTCACTGAACGGGAAATTACTTAGTGGACTTGGTATCAGTTAGATTTCAAAGATAAAAAAACCGCGCTAATGGTGATTAGCACGGTTATGAAGCATGGATAGCTCGACTTGTCAGAAATTAGCTGTTCAGTGCTGCTCGCACCTGGCCGCTAACTTTGCCAAGGTCGGCACGACCCTGCATTTGTGGCTTTAATATTGCCATCACCTTACCCATGTCGGCCATGGATTCAGCGCCTGTGTCGGCAATTGCCTGAGTGATTAATTGCTGAATTTCTTCGGCAGTTAATGCCTGTGGCAAAAACTCTTCAATCACTTCAATTTCAGCTTGTTCCGCAGCGGCCATTTCAGCACGACCACCCTCGGTATACATGGCAACCGATTCCTTACGCTGTTTAATCATTTTGGTTAACAGCGCCAGAATGTCATCATCAGACATTTCTTTTTGGTTATCGATTTTCGCCTGCTTAATAGCTGACAACGCCATGCGTATTACGCCCAGACGATTTTTGTCTTTGGCACGCATGGCGTTTTTCATTTCGTCGTTGAGTTGGCTAAGCAAACTCATAACTTCAGGAGAAACCTTAAAGTATTAGTATAAACGGATACGACGAGCGTTTTCGCGAGCAACTTTTTTAGCGTGACGCTTAACAGCTGCTGCTTTCTTACGCTTACGTTCCCAAGTTGGCTTTTCGAAAGATTCGCGACGACGAACTTCAGAAAGGATACCTGCTTTTTCACATGAACGCTTGAAACGACGAAGAGCTACATCAAACGGCTCGTTTTCTCTTACTTTAATTACTGGCATTGTGCCTCTCACCTCTAGTGAATACTTTGACCCGACAAATTATATAAATTCCGGGTTGTTTAAAAATGGTGCAGTATTTTAATCTGATCGATCCTTGGATGTAAAGTTTTAATCGAGTTTTATTTAAAACATCTGGTGAAATCAATCGCCTGAGGCTAAGATCCTCGTCAATTAATCGATCAATCCATGATCCTTTAGCTACTAACGGCTTGAAAATGTTAATTTTAGGTAAATAAGACATGCGTATTTTAGGTATAGAAACATCCTGTGATGAAACCGGTATTGCCATATTTGACGAAGAAAAAGGCATCCTAGCACATCGGCTGTATTCGCAAATTGATGTGCACGCAGATTACGGTGGAGTGGTGCCAGAATTAGCATCGCGGGATCATGTCAGAAAGACCTTGCCGTTAATTGAACAGGCCTTGAAAGATGCCAATCTCAGCCCGGAAGATTTAGACGGTGTTGCTTATACCGCAGGACCTGGTTTGGTAGGGGCATTGTTAGTGGGGTGTTCAATCGGTCGCTCGCTGGCATACGGTTGGGGCATACCGGCAGTGCCGGTGCACCACATGGAAGGCCATTTACTTGCGCCTATGCTGGAAGATGATGTGCCCGAATTCCCTTTTATCGCCTTGCTGGTGTCCGGTGGTCATACCCTGTTGGTAAGGGTTGATGGCATTGGTCAATATGAAGTGCTTGGCGAGTCCATTGATGATGCCGCCGGAGAAGCCTTTGATAAAACCGCAAAACTTTTAGGACTGGATTATCCTGGCGGGCCGGTATTAGCAAAAATGGCAGAAAGTGGCACACCTGGGCGTTTCAAGTTTCCGCGGCCGATGACCGACCGGCCGGGACTGGATTTTAGCTTTTCCGGGTTAAAAACATTCGCTGCTAACACTATTCATAAAGAAGATGACAGTGAACAGACCAAAGCGGATATTGCTTACGCGTTTCAGGAAGCGGTGATTGATACCTTAACCATCAAGTGTAAACGTGCGCTGCAGCAATGTGGGTTGAATCGACTGGTTATTGCTGGTGGAGTAAGTGCTAACAAAGAGCTTAGGGCTAAACTGGCAGCAGTGATGAAAAAACTCAATGGCAACGTTTATTATCCGCGCCCGGAGTACTGTACCGATAATGGCGCGATGATCGCGTTTGCCGGAATGCAGCGATTAAAAGCCGGCGTTCACGCTGAGCTGACGTTCCAGGCTACCCCGCGCTGGCCGCTGGACACCTTGCCTGCAGTTTAGCAGCAGCAAAATCACAGCAAATTAAAATCAAGGGGTCAGGGTAGTTGATTTTCAACAACTCTGACCCCTTGATTTGTTGTCTTTCTTTTAGCTCTCTAATTGCTGCCAGTGATTGAGCGAACTCTCGTTCCATTTATCAACAATATGACAGACGTTAATCGCGTCAACGTCAGCATCCGGGATTAAATCCAACATTTCCTTGGGAGATATACGTCTGGCGCTATCGCTGATGATGCGAATCTTCACCATCAGTAATGCATGCACGCCACGCTTTGATTTAAAGGTGTGTTCCACATAAAGAAACTTATCATCCCAGCCACTGAAACGGGTGACAATTTCATACCGTTGAAACGGCAATAACGGTTTTCGAAACTGCGCCGTTTCACCGGCGATCACCGGATAAAACTTTTCTTTGCGAATCGCCTGCCATAATCCGGCGCGGATCATCATCTCCACCCGAACATTATCGGTGATGGTAAAATAACGGCCGTTATTAATATGGCCTAGCAGATCCAAGTCGCTGGGCCAGACGATATGTCGGGTAGTAAATGGTGCAAATATATCAATAGCTGACTTAAACCATGAGGTCAGCATCATGGAGAAAAAACGAAAGTATAAATTCATGATTGGGAAACATTGAGTCTGAACTGGTTAGACCAGGAATGGTAGCAACCACTGGCCGGGCAAGCAAGTAGGTATTTCTATTTACTGCTTTGTTTTGAGGTCATTTTTCCTTCCTGACCGAGCCATAAGCGCACCAGGTTCTCGCGATGTCGGAAGATAATGAGTAAAGACAACATGGTTACTTCCTGGACATAGAGAGGCTTCAGGAAAAAGGTATATAAGGGCGCCAGGGAGACGGTGACAATGGCAGCAAGGGAAGAATATTTTGTCGCTTTAAATACAACCAGCCAGGTCAGGATCAACGCCAGCGAATAGGTCCAGCCGATCGCGGATAGGGCACCGAATGCAGTGGCGACAGCTTTGCCTCCCTGAAAATTGAAAAACACAGGATACATATGGCCAAGGCAAGCAGCAATGGCAATAAGGCCAAGGTAAATTGGTTCAACACCAAGCAGGAAGGCGCCATACACGGGTACCGCACCTTTTAACACATCAAGAAATAATACAGCGGCGGCAGTCGCTTTATTGGAAATGCGCAGAACATTGGTGGCACCTGGGTTTTGCGAGCCTTGAGTTCGTGGATCCGGTAAGCCTCGTAACCGACAAATCAAGATTGCACTGGAGATCGAGCCTAACAGGTAAGCCAGAATAATGATGATTATCGAAATCCATACCATGATTGTGCGCCGCAACCTCTGATTTGTTTTTTCGGTACCCGTCTAAAGCGGGTGTTGGAAATTTAAACAAAATGCAATGAATTCCCATTCTAACAAGGTATTTAGTGGTTTTTCTAGCGCCGAATGGGTAATATTTGACGCTATTCATATTTGTTTATAAGTAATTATTCTTAACGCTTCTAAGCAAATGTATCAGGAGTTTGGTGAAGTTTAAGTCTTTTACTGATTTATTGACCCCCAATCGATACTTTTCTATACAAAGTTTGTTTAATACCGGGTAAATCAACCACTATGGACATTATTTTTATTGAAGGTTTGAAGGTTAATACCACGATCGGATATTACGAGTGGGAAAAGCAAATCAAGCAGCTATTAGTATTTGATGTCGAGATTGCCTCGGATGTCCGTCCAGCGGCGGAAAATGATGAACTGGCAAAAACCATTGACTATGCGGTAGTGTCAGAGTTTATTGATAGCTTTTGCCAGCTTAATCCGGTGGATCTACTTGAGACTCTGGGTCAACGCCTGGTGGATGCGCTGCAAAGCCAGTATGCGATTGACTGGATCAGAATTAAAATAGCCAAACCAGGGGCGGTCGAGCAGGCAAGTTCTGTCGGTATCATCATTGAACGAGGCAAGCGCGGTTAATGGCACGAGTCTTTATATCGATAGGTAGCAATATTGATCGCCAGGCACAAATCGTTGCCGGCGTGCGGGCATTGCGAAATCTGTACGGCAAAGTGACACTGTCTTCGGTTTATGAATGTGAGCCGGTCGGTTTTGTTGGCGACCATTTCTATAACCTTGTCGCTGAGGTGCAAACCGACGTCGGTCCCGGACAGGTCGGACAGGATCTCAAAGCTTTGGAAAAAGCTCATGGCCGTATCGATTTTTCGAAAAAGTTTAGTGCGCGCAAATTAGATCTTGATATTCTGTTGTATGACGATCAAATACTCGATGCGCCGGTACAAATTCCGAGAGATGAAATACCGGAAAATGCCTATGTGTTATGGCCATTGGCCGAACTGGCGCCAGATCTATTGCATCCGGTATTAAATAAAAGCTACCAGCAACTCTGGCAAGAATACGATAAAAATAAACAAATCATAAGGAAAGTGCCATTTAACTGGCCTGAGTAAGCCTATGTCCACCATTGAAATCATCGTTCTGGCGCTGATCCAGGGCCTGACTGAGTTTTTACCTATTTCCAGCTCTGCCCATTTAATCTTACCTTCGCAATTACTTGGCTGGAATGATCAGGGGCTGGCATTCGATGTTGCTGTGCATGTTGGTACCTTATTGGCGGTAATGATTTATTTTCGTCACGAGGTGGCAAATATGCTGTTTGCCTGGAGCAATTCAATTGTCAGGAAAGAGCACAGCGCCGATAGCAAACTCGCCTGGTGGATACTGTTTGCCACCATTCCTGCGGGCTTGTTTGGATTATTCGGGAAAGAATTTATCGAAGAAAATCTGCGCTCGGCAGCGGTTATCGCGCTAACGACCATAGTGTTCGGTTTGCTGTTGGGCTTTGTCGATATCAAAGGAAAGCAAGATAAGGAGATCAATGCGCTGGGATTTAAAGGCGCGATGATGATTGGTCTGGCACAGGCACTGGCGCTGATCCCGGGAACCTCAAGAAGTGGCATAACCATGACTATGGGGTTGGCACTGGGGCTAACCAGAACCGCAGCCGCACGCTTTTCATTTTTATTGTCGATTCCCGCCATAGCCATGGCAGGAAGTTACCTGACGCTGAAGTTGGTAACCAGTGCCGAGCCGGTCGATTGGCAGGCCATAGCGTTAGGTAGCGGCCTCGCATTTATCAGTGCCTATACCTGTATTCATTATTTTCTGATTTTGGTTGATAAACTGGGAATGATGCCGTTTGTTATTTATCGTCTGGCGCTTGGCGGGTTTTTGGTGTGGTTTATTAGCTGACGACAGCCTCTAAAGTCGACTGTCGTCAGGGCTGTAAGCGATAAGCTATAAGCTTTAAGCGGTGAGCTTTAAGTGGTTTGAACTAGGACTCTTGGTCAAACCTTGACGATACGACTCACAAAAAACCGGTCATTTCCAGCTACGACTGGAAATCTAAGCCATAGCAGTACATTTGAGATCTCCGATTACTCGGAGATGACGAACTTGGGGGTGGTTTTAGGCTGCAAGCCTCAAGCTGTAAGCGGAAATCTATAAGCGGTAAGTGGTTTAAGTTAAGGCGCTTCGTTGACACCGTTAGTCAACATTCGACACCCTAACACGACTCTCGTCGTGTTTGTCACCCTCTCAAAAGTCACTTTTGATTTTCAACAACTCTGACCCCTTGATTTCAGGTCGCTGATGATTTGCAGCCGTTGCTTATTTATCGCGTCTCTGATTGCCTTGCCCTGCAAGCCCTGTTCAACGAAAGGTCGTGCCGTTACTTGCTGACATTGTTGAGCGGCTTCTCGCAGGAAATCCCCTTGAGGGTAGGGACTGTCTTCTTTGCCTAGCCGGCCGCTACTGTCCGCATGACATGACAGGATAAATAGCTCAAGCATCTCTGGATTACGCCAGGGATCGAGCGTGTTTAACAGCTTTAAAATGGTTGTCGGCTTTAATTCGAACAGGCGATGGCAATGCAGGTGGTATTCGCACACTAATAGAGACAGGTTGGTCATTTGCTTTGGCACCCGAAAACGTTCACAGACATCACGCACCAGTGGCAATCCGGATTTTTCATGGCCGTGATGGGTTGGCCAGTACTTTTGCTCGGTTAAGCCCTTGCCTAAATCATGACATAGGGCGGCAAAACGCACAGCCACACTGTCGGTAAGCTTAACTGCTTCCTGCAAAACCATCAGGGTATGAATACCACTATCTACCTCACCATGATGAGCAACCGGGTTTGGTACCCCCCAGAGTGCGTCCAATTCCGGCCAAATCACCTTTAGCGCGCCGCAATGTCGCAGCACTTCAATAAACTGCTCCGGATTGGGTTCTGTTAATGCCCGGGATATTTCTTTCCAGATCCGATCACCGCTTAAATTTTCCAGCTCACCAGATTCAACCATATGGGTTAACAGTGACTGGGTATCCGGGTGGATGGTAAATCCATATTGATGAAACCGGGCGGTAAATCGGGCCAGACGTAAAACCCGCAAGGGGTCTTCGCTGAAGGCGCTCGATACATGGCGAAACACACGGTTTTCCAAATCCTGTTCACCGTGATAGGGGTCGACCAGATTGCCATCGGCATCCATGGCCATCGCATTAATGGTCAAATCACGGCGCAGCAAATCCTGCTCTAAGGTGACATCCGGCGATGCGTGGCAGATGAAACCGGTATAGCCTTTACCTTGCTTGCGTTCAGTACGCGCCAGTGCATATTCTTCTTTTGTGTCAGGGTGTAGAAACACCGGGAAATCTTTACCAACCGGCGTAAACTGCCGATCCAGCATTTGCTGTGCAGTGGCGCCGACGACTACCCAGTCTCGATCATAAACGGGACGGCCTAACAGCTGGTCTCGAACTGCACCGCCGACCAGGTAAATTTGTAACTCATTGTCTTTTATCGAGTTCATGGTTTGGATTCTGGCTATACTGAATAAATAATCGCTAGCGCAGACTGATGACAGTATTCAGGACAGATTATGGTTTTCTGAATCGAACTGACGTATGTCAACCTGACGCAAAGAGCTAATGTGATTTAGTGTACCGAAAAAAGTTACCGATAGTTAGCGGCAATTTTTGACTTACGCCGGACTTACGGGTAATTTCATCGGCAGTTAATTAACAAAAATAACGGACACCAGTCGCCATGTTTTCAGGGTATACCGGCTTTTTCGGCCTGAATGAAGTGCCATTTTCTATCGCCCCTAATCCTCATTACCTGTTTATGAGTGATCGTCATCGCGAAGCGCTGGCGCATTTAAGTTACGGGCTAGGGGAAACCGGTGGTTTTGCTTTGTTAACCGGAGAAGTTGGAACCGGAAAAACCACAGTCTCTCGTTGCTTACTCGAGCAGCTTCCCGAAAATGCTCAGGTCGCTTATATTATCAATCCGACATTGTCGGCGATGGAATTGCTGGCAAGTGTCTGTGATGAACTGAATATCGACTATCCAGCAGATAATGCCAGCCTGAAAGTTTTTACCGACTTAATTTCCGCACGTCTTTTAGATAACCACCAGCAAGGGCTATCCACGCTGCTAATCATCGATGAAGCACAACACCTGCAGGCGGAGGTGCTGGAGCAGTTGCGATTGCTTACTAACCTCGAGACTAATGCCAGGAAACTGTTGCAGGTAATATTAATTGGCCAGCCAGAATTACAGCAATTGTTAAAACGTCAGGATCTTCGTCAGCTTGCACAGCGCATCACCGCCCGCTATCACCTGATGCCGTTGTCGGTGCAGGAAGTCGGACAATACATCAAACATCGATTAAACGTTGCCGGTTGTGAGCGACCGTTATTTACCCCATCAGCAATTCGTTCAATCCACCGCTACAGCCAGGGCGTCCCACGATTGATAAACCTGATATGCGATCGGGCATTACTGGCAGCGTATACCCAGGAAAAAACCCAGGTCGATAATAAACTAATTAAAGAAGCGGCAATTGAAACACTCGGCGACAGCAAACCAACAGGCCAAGATTGGGGCCCCTGGCTCAAGCGTTCGGCCATTGCTGCTGCCATTATGGTTTGCGCGATTGCCGGGAAACAGCTAGGCAGCTGGCAACAGCAGTCAGTTCAGGCGCTCTCTGCCAATACGTTGCTATCGGGGGTAACAAACCGGGATATTAACAATGCCAGGGAATTACAAGTGGCACTGATGTCGTTGTTTAAAACCTGGCATTTAAATTTACCAGCTGACGAACTACAGGCTTGCCAACAGGCATTAGATTTTTCGCTTAGCTGTCATTGGCTCAATGTCGGGCCAGAACAGTTGATATCGCTCGGATACCCAGCTTTGGTTGAGTTTGAAGACGATATGGGGCAGTTGTTCTACGGCGTAATTAACATCAACCAGGATAATGCAGACCGTGCAGATTTTTCATTACCGGAGAGTGATATTCAGCTAAATCTTGCTGGTATCTCCCGCGCGGTTGATCTCGATTGGTTGCAGCGCCATTATCGCGGCTCGGCTTTGCTGTTATGGCAACCACCAGCTGGATTTGTTGAACAGATAGATAGTCAGTCAAGTATCGATTTAATCCAGTGGCTGGAAAACCGGTTAAGCCTGATGCAGGCGCGTCCACAGCGAACGGTCAACGAATTTGACCAGAGGCTGAAGAACCAACTTCAGCAGTTTCAGCGCAAGATGGGACTAACCGTGTTGGAGTATGCGGATTTGGGTACCGTTGTCGCACTGGCAAACCCGGGTAATTTTGCAGCCATTACGCCACAATCAGTACAGGTTCAACAACCACTCGTCGATGCATTAGCAAATGTTCAGCGACAAAGGGCCAATAATGCCCGAAAAGTATGGCCTGAAGCGGGAGATCAGAGTTAATGTCCTACATTCTAGAAGCCCTGAAAAAAGATCCTAAAACTCAACAGCAGCTTAATATCGACCCGTTGCGTCAGTATCATCATCAAAGCGCCAGAGCGCCGTTAGTGAGTAAAAATTTGCTATTGAGTTTGTTGGCGCTAAGTGCGTTCGTCGGCAGTTATTTGTTTTTTGGCGGTACTCACTGGATTGCCAGCACCTGGTTTTCGAAAACACCTGAACCAGAGGTAGAAGAGATATTACGGGCGAGCTACCAGAGTGCACATCCACTGGCAGCAAAATTTGACAATGGTGATGAGCACAATCAACAGCTAGTGTCGTGGCGAGCCGAGCAACAGCAGATAAAGTTACAGCAACAACAATCGCAGGTTGAGGCTGAAATGCAGGCAAACGAGGAGCGACAAACTCAGCTGATTGCGGCTCAGATTGATAAAGCCATAGCCAAGCACACCTTGAATAACCAAGCGGCTGGTGTTGGGCAAAATTCACAGACTCTGGCAAATTCCGCTTCGAGTAGCAGCCAACAGAAAAGTCTGGTAACTAAACCTGTGATTGATTTAAACGCTCAGCAACAAGACCAAATCTCCCCGGAGTTACTGGCGGCCTTTAACCAGGCCATCGATGAGGCCTATGCATCAGAGCAGGAAAAGCAACGCATTGAAACGGCAGTAACTGAGGTTACTGGTCGGCCGTTAAACGCTGGTGCTGATCCCGATAATAAAATCGATAAGAAAAATCAGAGTGGGAATCAAGTTCCGCTGTTAACCCAGTTACCCAGTCGTTATCGAAACTCGGTACCTGCAATCCAGTTTTCACTGCACATGTATTCTTCTGATATCAGCAGTCGCTGGGTGCGGATGAACGGTCAGGATTATTTTGAAGGCGGTGTTAGTCCCGAGGGGATTATGGTTGAACAGATTGAGCCGCAATTTGTGATCCTCAGCTTTCAAGGCCGGGCGTTTCGTTTAGCAGCCTTATCCAGTTGGTAAAAAATGCCCGCTTACGCGGGCTTTTTTTCTTGGAGGGATGCGCAGCAGGTTATTGCCAGGCTGGTAATGATGCCGCGAACTGGTCAATCTTGTCCTGACTTTGCAATGTCCAGCCAACACTGTCGATGCCATTTCTCAGGCAGTATTGTTGAAATTCCGTCAAAGAAAATGGGAAACTTTTGTCGCCATAATTCAATGTCATGGTTTCAAGGCTAGCCGTTAATTCTAATGGCTTTTGCAACGCATGATCAAATAGCTCATCAATGGCCTCTTCGTTAAGCACAATAGGTAAGACACCAATGTTGATGCAGTTTCCGTAGAAAATGTCGGCAAAGCTTGGTGCTACTACTACCTTAAAACCGTATTCCTGAATGGCCCAGGGAGCATGCTCCCGAGAAGAGCCACAACCAAAGTTTTCACGTGCTAACAGAATGCTGGCACCCTGGTATTGCTGTTCATTTAGAATGAAGCTTGGATCAGGTTGCAAACCATCATCGTCAAGAAAACGCCAGTCATGAAATAAATGCTGAGCAAATCCCGTGCGTGTAGTCTTTTGTAAAAACTGTTTTGGGATAATTTGATCGGTATCGACGTTGGCACGATCCAATGGCACCACTTTACCTGTGTGGGTCATAAACTTTTCCATCATTAAGCTCCTGCAAATTGATTAACGTCGACAAAATGTCCGGCAATGGCTGCCGCGGCTGCCATCGCCGGGCTTACCAAGTGAGTCCGACTTCCACGACCCTGGCGACCTTCAAAGTTTCGGTTTGAGGTCGAAGCACAACGATCACCAGCAACCAGTTTGTCGTCATTCATGCCAAGACACATGGAGCAACCTGGTAAGCGCCACTCAAAACCGGCCTGTTTGAATATTTCATCAAGACCTTCGGCTTCTGCCTGCTGTTTGACTCGATAAGAGCCAGGAACCACGATGGCAGTGACATTTTTAGAAACGGTTTTGCCTTTAATTACCGAAGCTGCAATTCGTAAATCTTCTATGCGAGAATTGGTGCAGGAGCCAATAAACACATTATTGATGTTGATATCGGTAATCTTGGTACCAGGTTCTAAATCCATATATTTTAATGCATTTACACAGGACTCACGCTCAACCGCATCACTGAAATCTTCTGGTGAAGGGACTACCGAATTAATGGCGGTAACCTGTCCCGGATTTGTCCCCCAGGTAACCTGAGGTTTAATGTCTTGTGCAGCAATAGTCACTACCGTATCAAATTCAGCATCTTCATCACTGGTGAGAGTTTGCCAGTCGTTTACCGCCTGCAACCAGGTATCGCCTTTTGGCGCAAATTCTTTGCCTTTTAAGTATTCAAAGGTGGTGTGATCCGGGGCGATTAAACCGGCCTTGGCACCGAATTCAATGCTCATGTTACATACGGTCATACGTTCTTCCATGCTGAGGTTACGTATGGTTTCACCGCAGTACTCCACCACATAACCCGTTGCACCAGCGGTACCAACTTTACCGATAACTGCAAGGATTATGTCTTTAGCGCTGATGCCTAACGGACGTTTGCCCTGAATATCGATTTTCATGGTTTTGGCTTTATTTTGACGCAATGTCTGGGTTGCCAAAACATGCTCAACCTCTGACGTACCAATACCAAATGCTAATGAGCCAAAGGCACCATGGGTGGCAGTGTGTGAATCACCACAAACGATCACCTGACCTGGAAGCGTTAAACCAAGTTCTGGACCCATAACATGGACAATACCCTGGTTCTTATGTCCCATACCGTAAAGTTTTACGCCAAACTCTTCACAGTTATTTTCCAGGGTTTTCAGCTGATGAGCAGCACTTTCACCGGCGGCATTAATATCTGCTGAGCGGGTAGAAATGTTGTGGTCCATGGTGGCGATAGTGCGCTCTGGACAATGGACTTTACGGCCGTGAAACTTCAGGTTGGCAAATGCCTGAGGTGAAGTCACCTCGTGAATCAAATGACGATCAACAAAAATTAATGGGGTTTCACCACTTTTATCTTCAACTAAATGGCGTTGCCACAATTTTTCATACAAGGTACTAGGCATAACGGGTTTCCTTTGCATTTTCTTTTATGTGGGCACAAATAAAGTCGCCCATTTCCCGGGTACTTTTCGCTAAGTGTGCTTGTTCTTCTCTAAGCAAATCTCGAGTAATAAACTGCTCATCTAAAGCGGTGCTAACCGCTTGTTCTATGGCATCGGCTGCTGCACCCTCGTTCAGACTGTATCTTAACAACAGGGCGGCACTCAATATCTGGGCAATAGGGTTGGCAATACCAAGACCGGCGATATCCGGAGCTGAACCACCCGCCGGCTCATAAAGACCAAAACCCTGCTCATTGAGGCTGGCACTTGGTAACAGTCCCATTGAGCCGGTAACCATGGCACAAATATCGGAAAGGATATCGCCAAATAAATTCGAAGTCAGGATCACATCAAACTGAGCAGGATTCTTTACCAGTTGCATCGCCGCATTGTCGACATACATATGTTCCAGTGCCACATCTGGATATTGTGGTGCAATTTCTTCGACCACCTGGCGCCATAGTTGGCTGGTGGCCAGGACATTGGCCTTATCGACCGATGTCACTTTACCGCGCCGTTTTTGTGCCGCGTTAAATGCAAGATGGGTAATGCGGGCGATTTCTGCACGGCTATATAACATGGTATCGAAACCGGTTTCCTGCTCGCCTTGACCACGTCGACCTTTAGGTTCGCCAAAATAAATTCCACCGGTCAGTTCACGCATCACCAGGATATCAAAACCAGCGTCAGCAATATCACTTCGCAATGTTGACAGGTGCGACAGGGCGCTTTGCAGCGATGCAGGACGCATATTGCAAAACAGGCCAAAGTGGCCACGTAATCCCAACAAGGCAGCACGTTCCGGTTGCTCAGCCGGTGGTAATGAGGCCCACTTTGGGCCACCCACGGAACCAAACAGTACCGCATCGGCCTGCTCACAACCCTGTATGGTTGCATCGGGCAGCGCCTTACCATGAAGGTCAATCGCACAGCCACCGACATCATAGTGATTTAAGGTTAAATCCAGTGAAAAGCTTTTAGCGACCTGCATCAGCACTTTTTCTGCTTCCTGCATGACCTCCGGACCAATGCCGTCACCGGCCAAAATTGCAATATTTGCCATCTTCGTTCCTGCTTAGAGTTGTTTACTGACTTGTTGAAGTTGCGCATCCCGCTTAAGCTGGGCAACCTGTTGTGCGCGGTGAATGCTATTTAAGGTATGGAGCAGGGCATTAGCAGAGGCCTGAATGATATCCGTTTCCAGGCCATAGCCATGAAACTTACGCTGTTGCCAGCTTACTACCAGGTTTGCTACCCCTAAACCATCTTCGCCTTCGCCTTTATTGGAAATACTGTAATCTGCGACTTCAAATTCGATATCCACGGCTTGTTTGATTGCCTGGAACAGGGCATCGACCGGGCCATTCCCGGTAGCAGAACAGATTTGTTGTTGCTCGCCGACTGTCAGCTTAACGCTGGCGGTAGCAAAGTCGCCGGTGCCGGACTGAACTGAGCAATAGCGCAGCTGGTAAAAATCATCGACAACCTTTTGCTGTGAGTCGAATAAAATCGCTTCCAGATCATCATCAAACACCTGGCCCTTCTTATCAGCAAGCTTTAAAAACTTGTCGTACAGGGAATTTAAATCGTAATCGTCTTCCTGATACCCCAATGATTCCATGCGGTGTTTGATGACGTGACGGCCACTGCGGGAGGTCAGGTTGAGCTTGGTTTTGCTAATGCCAACACTTTCCGGTGTCATGATTTCATAGGTATTGCTGGCTTTTAACATACCATCCTGATGGATTCCGGAGGAATGAGAGAAAGCGTTGGCGCCGACGATCGCTTTATTGGGTTGTACCGGCATATTACATAACTGGCTGACTAATTTTGACGTGCGGGCGATTTCCTGGTGCTTGATACCGGTTTGCACCTGTAAATATTGCTCTCGGGTTTTCATAATCATTGCCACTTCTTCCAGTGAGCAGTTTCCTGCACGTTCACCAATGCCATTTACCGTGCATTCTACCTGCCTCGCGCCGGCCTGTACTGCGGCCATGGAATTGGCTACGGCGAGGCCCAGATCATTATGACAATGCACTGAGATTATGGCCTTATCAATATTCGGAACGCGATTAAAAAGGGTCGAAATAATTCCACCAAACTCATCGGGCAAGGTGTAACCCACAGTATCGGGAATATTCACGGTTGTGGCCCCCGCGGTTATGGCAGATTCAACCATGCGACACAAATTGTCGATCGGCGTACGTCCGGCATCCTCGCAGGAAAATTCAACATCATCAGTAAACTGGCGCGCGTATTTCACCGCATGAATGGCCATTGCTTCGACATCGCTGAAATCTTTACGCAGTTTCTGCTGTACGTGCACATCAGAGGTTGAAATAAAGGTGTGGATACGAAAATGATCGGCAACGCTCAACGCATCGGCACAGGCTTTAATGTCAGCTTCCACGGCACGGGACAGACCACAAACGGTGGCATTTTTCACCGCTTTGGCAATTTCCTGTACCGAATGAAAGTCTCCTGGGGAAGATACTGGAAAACCTGCTTCGATAATATCGACACCTAGTCGTTCGAGAGCCAAAGCAATCTGAATTTTTTCATGAAATGACAGGCTGGCGGTTAGCGCCTGCTCACCGTCTCTTAATGTGGTGTCAAAAATTATTACCTGGTCAGTCATGGTGTTACCTTATCCGTATTAATTTCATTAAGCTGAAAACGAAAAAACCCGCAGGGTTAGTGCGGGTTTTGGTTAATCTTTTTGCTTAGTTAAACATAAGAAGAACGCCCGCGTGCGTTAAGCAGCAGGAGCGATAGCAGAGAATCTTGGTTTAAATAATTATACGTTTTCATTGAGATATTATGCTTAACATTTCATTAACTATAAATGTATGTGTTCAAAAAGTGACTGTCAACAGAAAAATAGAATAAATACTTGAATGTTGAATTGCTCAGGAAGTGTGCAAAGATATACGGTTTTTTTTGGAATGGCTGGATAGTAAGGGCGTTTTGTTTTACTTTTGTGACAGATTCATAAAGTAGTAAAAATATTATGCGAGTAATAACTTTTGGCACCTTTGATGTGTTTCATGTCGGTCACGTAAATATTCTTGAGCGGGCGCGATTGCATGGCGACCACCTGATTGTCGGGGTTTCGTCCGATGAACTTAACATGTCTAAAAAAAATCGCTATCCCATATACTCACAGCAGGATCGTATGCATATTATCCGTTCATTGCGTTGTGTTGATGAAGTGTTTGTTGAAGAGTCGCTGGAACTGAAGGCGGAATACATCAAGTATTACAATGCTGATATCCTGGTGATGGGAGATGACTGGCAGGGGAAATTTGATCACCTCAAAGATATTTGCCAGGTCATTTATTTACCGCGTACACCTTCGGTATCGACAACGGAAATCATTGAAATCGTTAAATCCGATCATAATCCTTAGCATTGCCGCAACGCTTGCTGATCAAAAAAACTTCCAGTAACCGAGCTTGCGACGCATTTTAAATTGACGAATGATGTCTATTGGCTTTTTGGCAAGCCGGTGCTGATTATCAATGGTTTCATTGACGGCATCGAGCAGGCGACTCGATGAATGACCGTCCTGGTACGGATGTTGCTGTTGGATAAATCGATTAATGGCGTTCATCAGCGTATCTGGTCTCGATAATCCCCTGCGAATGGTTTCCTGTAGCTTTTCGGGATCATTGATGTCCAGTAAATAATCGCCGGGATCAATATTGTTAAAGGTGACAACGGGTTTTCCCTGCAGGATAAACATGATTAATACGGACGAAGTGTCACAGACCATTAAATCGGCTTCAGCCAGCAGTGGAATGACATCGTCCGTTTCCACATAGGTTAAATATTCACTCTGAATACTCTTGTATTGCTCAACAATATCTTTTGGCATTTTCGGGTGAAACTGAACCACCCAGTCCCACTCTCCACTCGCACTGATTTGTTTTACCTGTTGCAGTAAATGTGGCGCACAACTTAGCTTTTTTGAAAAGGTTGAACAGAGGAGAATTTTAGGACGCTTATTGACGACGCGTGGGTGGGAAAATAGCGGGTCTAATGCGCACCACCCGGTTTCGATAACATTGAAGTGGCTGGGGGCAGGCATTAAGGCCTTAAATTTTTGCGTTGAATCTGGTCCCTGGGTGCAATACAAATCAAAACAGTTTCGAATTTTGAAATGATCGTTATTGCCTTTTTTGTCCACTTTACCTGCATCGAACCCATGAAATACTGCGACATTTATGCCGGGCAGAAATGTTGGTGCCTGGTTGGATGGATACAATACGGCATCTGGCTTGTAAGCAAATACCTCGTCGAGGTCATTTAACACGCGTTCATGTTCGCGAAAATAGGAGCGATCAATACTGTCGCCATGCGCATACCAGGCAACGGACTCTCCGCGAGCGATGATTTGTTCCTGAACGGGACGCAGTATCGCATAGCTATAGTTTTGAGAGACAAAAAAAAGGTAACGTCTGGTCGCCATATGTATTGAGGATCCTGAGGACTTAAAGTCTTAACTGGTTGGGAATGTTAACCGAAATTCGAGCTTTGTAAAAATAATAGCCGCTAAAAAATCCATGATTTTTATCCCCCCTGACATTGATACCTTACAAAATTGTGGTGCGATCGCGATACTCCGGCGGGGGGAGCCGCAAAAATTAGCGCAGATTTTCATATTGCGGGTCGATAATGAATTTAGCGTTATTCATCAGGTAGGCAACCACACGTTCGCTGGCTTTTCCGTCGAGACGACCAGCCAGTTTTTCCGCCAGCTGAGCACGAATTGGCGCTAGTAATTGCGGTTGTTGATATTGTTCTATCACCAGGTTGCGCAACTCTTTATAGGTTTTTGCATGCACCGCAATATTGGCATATTCACCAAAATCTTCATCCATGCGCTTTTTGAATCGATAAGAGAAGAGTCCGCGATAGCTCCAGCGCAATTTCAGGAAATCGCACCAAATCACCGGTTTATTTAAGGCCGCGAATTCAAACAAAGCCGACGATGCATCACTGATCAGGATGTCTGAACTGGCCATAAATGGCACCAGGTTATAGTCAGTTTCTTTGGCAAGGTAGACATTATCAAAGCTGGCCCAATGCTCGAGCAGCGCTTTTTGGCGGTGATACTTTTCCTTGGCGATAGAAAAATAATGCGGTTTTAACAGGATATTAAAGTCGTTAAAATCTGCTGGCCAGTTTTTGTCAAAGCATTCGATAGAGCTGGGATAAAAGGTCGGTGCGTAGGTCAGGGTTGGCTTGTTTGGGTCCAGGCCTAGCTGAGCCATATCAAAACCTGGTTCTTCATCACTAAATAGTGGGTCGAGTTTACTGAAACCCACATCGATAAAGGTACTCTCAGGGTAGAGTGAACGCAAACGTTCACAGCGATAGGCACCTTCGACAAAACGAACCGTCATTGCCGTGTCTGACGCGGTGTAATAACAAGACTTGGGGCCTATGCCATGGCCAATCTGCGCCGATTTACTCACCTGGTGCAGGTCATCGAGGTAAGCAAAGCTGTTGGCAAAAAATACCCAGTCTGCTTTTTGTTGTTGGTAGTAGCTTGCCGCCTCTTTGTCATTCTCTACCCAGATATACTGCAAACCATTTTCTGAGGCGATCTGCTCCATGATGTGGTCATGGGTGCTGTGATAAAATACAAAGGCCGTAGTGACGCCCTGATCTGCCAGTTTCTTCTGTACCGGCAGATATTGTGGCAAGTAATACAGATGCAGGACATCAAATAGTACGTACATTGCGGTTTCCGATTACCAGCTGGTTTTCTTGCGTGGCATCAGTTTTGGCAGGATCAGGCCAAACAGCAGACCAGCAAATAAAACACCGCCGCCGTACAGAAAATACGTTTTCATCACTTCCATACTGGCATTGTCAATTTTCTTCTGTGCAATAGCGTACTCTTTACTGAGTTTGTCATGATCACTTTGCAATTGTTTGTAATTACGGTTTAACTCGCCTAGTTGCTGGCGCGCGTCGTCGAGCTTATTCTGCAGATCTTCGTTTTCGACTTTATTGTCTGCTAACTCGGCGTTTAATGTGCCAACCGTTTGACGCAGTCCCGGCTTGTTCGATAAAAAGCGTTGGTCTATCCAGCCAGTGCGACCTTTATCATCTTTTATCTGGACGTAATCATTGACCGGGCCGGCAATAAACTCAATCGGATCACCGGCATTGACGCTACCTAAAATACGGTATTGATTGCCAGCGCCAGAATGAAAGAATACATAAAGGTTGTCGCTGACGTAGCCAGTTGCACCCGCGGTCACTTTAACCTGGGGTTGTTGCGCCTCTTCTTCAGCAAAACTAAGGCCAGACAGGGTCAGCAGACTCACTAACAGGATTTTGGAAATTGATTTCATGTAAACCGTTACAACTTATGGGTTTAAGGTGTAACGATATTAGGTGTTTGTGACAGGGATGGCAAGACGTGGAAAAGTAAAAAAGTGTAATTTAATTGTCACTGTGATGTCGCTTTTTATGTTAATAGATTGTTGATTTGGAGGCCTTTTTTAAAAAAATACAATTTTGTTTGCCAGTATCGATATGCTTTTGTAAGGTTATAGGGTTTATTGTTTAAAAAAGAGGCAGAACGTTCCTAAAGATGGACACTGAGTTAGAGCTCAAGTATCTGATTTGTAATGATATTGAGCAGAATCAACTGATCGAAAATATTTCCGCACTACTCGCTCAACCCGATGTCAGCGTTACCCCTTCGCAAAAATATTTAAGTAATGTGTATTTTGATACTCAGGATAAACGTTTGCGAAGTCTGGATATTGGCCTGCGGATTCGAAAAAACCAACATGGTGAAGCCGAACAAACAATAAAAACCGCCGGAACTGTGGTCGCTGGCCTGCATCAGCGCCCGGAATACAATCTTCCGGTTGCTGGCAGCTTTCCTGAGCTGGCAGAGTTTCCTGCACATATCTGGCCTGATGGTGAGCCGGTGGCACAGTTACAAGCCGCCTTATTACCCATATTTCGCACCGACTTTAATCGTCATTGCTGGATGGTTCAGTTCGCCGACGGCAGTAAAGTTGAACTTGCGTTAGACATTGGCTTAATCGTTGCGAACGATCAACAAGAGGCAATTAACGAGATTGAACTTGAATTGGTTGATGGTGACGCAGAGCATTTATTCGAACTATCACGGTTGCTAATTTCGCAACTGAGTCTGCGTCCGGGACAGCGCAGCAAAGCGGCCCGAGGTTACCAGTTAGCATTTAACAATGACGCTGAGCAAGCAGCTATTCCAAGTTTCGACAGTTCGGTGATATGCCTGAACGAATCAATGAATATCCGTGAGTCTTTTGTAAGCGGATTTTCGCAGGCGTTGATGTTGAAACAACAACTCGTGGCAGCATATCTGCACCAGCCAAAACTTGAGCTGATAAAGCAAATCGCCGACGTATTAGCCTTGTCCCGACATGGGTTATGGTTATATCAGGATTATCTCCCTGAATCGCAATCCGAACGGATTCGCACGCAGTTTTCCGGAGTGTTACAGGATTTAACCTGGGTGGAAAGTGCACTGCAATTACAGGAGTTGACCACTGCTAGCGGTAATTACCGGAAGAAAGTGGAATACAGTCAAAATTTACTAACCGAGTTGCAAGGAAAGTTACAAGGCTTTCCAAGTGAGCAGGAAATGAAAATGTATTTCACTTCCGCTGATTTTAATGAATTACAACTGCAGGAATTGCAACTGATAGTGACGCTGGATACCAGGGTTGCAAGCGAATCTGGTCTATTGGAATTTGCCAGTAACTGGCTTGATGATGGGCTTCAACAATTGCAGCGGGCGATCTCGATGGAACAAAACATGGCGGAGCAACAATACCTGCAAAGTCACATGGTATTAGTTCGTAGTTTGCTTACTGGTTACTGGTTTGGGCAACTATTTGCCGCTGAGGAGCGTTGTGAATTTCGACGCCCCTGGCTGGATATGCATTCGGGCATTGATGAGCTGGAAAACCTTTGTTTGCTGAGAGAGACCTTGCAACAACAGTCCAAATTACCGAAAAAACTGGTTAATTGGTTAGAAAGCCAGGTAGATTGCCTGATTCAGGCTCTGGAACACTGTCGCCAGGTGGCGTTAAGCATCCCTCCGTACTGGCGTTAACAATTTGCATCTGGATAGGAGTTGCTGCCCCGGAGCAGCAACGCTGTTTATCTCTGTTCTGTTCAAGCCTATTGATCGTCAACGAAAGCTATTAATTCATCCATTAACTTACGTTTGATTTCCAGTTGATCGTCGACTGCCAATCCATACTTCTCGGCAAGAATCTGGTAATCCTGTTCATTCAGTGAAACGGTCAGGCGAGGACGTTTCGGGCGCTTGTTAACTGGCAGTCCAAGAATTAACCGTATTTGATCAGAAGGACTCAGGCCGGCATCCACCGCCGTTTTGCGGATGGTTTTTTGCACTTTTTCGTCCATATCAAAGGCAACCTGGACGGCTTTTAACGCGTTTACCCCGGATTGCCATTTGTTGGGAATTTTACGATCGCTCATAATGTCTGTGAACTGAAATATACGCCGGGTACAACAACAGGCTGTACCCGGCTAGTTGATTAAGACTGCTTCGCTTTAATGCGATCTAACACCGATGACGCATCTTTATCCGCCTTGGTGATGCCGGCAGCTTTAAGTTGTGCCTGCAGCGATGCATCAGAGTCTTCTGACTCCAACAATTCCGCAGCTTTCATCTGGTCGTCAAATTTCTGTTGTTTGGCTTTGATTCGTTCCAGGGAGTCTTTGGCATTTAACAATTTCGAGTTACTCGAAGAGAAATTGTCGGTAATTGCTGACGTCGCTTTTTGTACGTTTTCTGTGGTTTTCACCATCGATAGCTGACGCTTGAATTCGGCAACCTGGCGCTCGCTTTTTTTCACCAGTTCCTTGAGTCGATCGACATTGGTAGAAAAGCTATCCAGCGCCTGTTGTTGGGTCTCTAACTCATTTTCCATGCCAGCGATTTTTTCAGCTACCTGCAATGCCAGTGCTTCATTTTCCTGAGCCAGAGCCTGTTGCGCATAGCCTTCATGCTCGGCAATGTCTCGCTTAATGCGGTCGACTTCGCGACTAGCCGACATTTGTTGAGCCATGACGCTGGTCAGGTCACGTTTTGCCTTAGTTAAATGGTTTTGCGCGTCGCGGATTTCTTGTTCAAAAATACGGGTCGCATTGGCGTCAACAATACTCTCGCCCATTTCACTGGCACCACCGCGGATGGCGGTCATAATCTTTTTAAAAATACTCATCTTGGATATTCCTTAAATTCGAATTCGTTTTAGCGCAACGAATGTGAATACAAATTTGTGCTACTTAACGTCTCACTTTGCCCGGTTAAATTAAAAACTCGCTCATATCGTCAATCACTTCTAACGCATTATTACTCAGTACCGCCAGCTCATGTTCAATATCTGCGAAACTGGAATTTATCGATAGCGCGCCGAATATGGCGTACTTATCGCCAATTTTTGAAAATGCTGAGAGTGGCATTGGAATGCTCATCTCCAACATCGCTTCCAACATCGCAACGCGTTTTTCCTTGATGATTTCCTGCTCACCCCAGAGATAGGTGATACAGATGACCTGGTCATCGCTGACCGATAAAAACACCGGTAACTCTTCTCGACCCTGAATGGTGATTTGTAATACATCAACCTCACCAGAAATAGGTTGGCAGTCAAATACCATGCCGGTACTGGTGTTGTCAGCCAGTTCGTTCAGGTGAGCTGCAATACTGTGGATGTTCATAGTGTTCCTCATCTTAACCATAAATACTGTTGCAGTATTTCGTCTATTCCATTCCTTGACATAATATGTCGATTGCTAAACCTTAGCATCTCGACATAATATGTCAATGTTTTTTATTCATCTTCGGTTACTGTGGTATTAAGCAAGTAGGGTGGTAAGCATCAATGCGATACCAATGCTTATCGCCATTTCGACACTGGCGACGCCAACGTTGTGTTGATGATCCACCTCAGCTTCGAGGTTGATCCCGCGCAATATTAACTTTTTCGCCATGGTGGTTAACATCCACATTGCTAACGTCATCAGCAGGCCAAAGATCAACCAGCCAATCAGGTTCTGCACTATGGTGTCTGGGTGGTAATCGAGAAAATAGCTGGCCGATGTCACTGCCAGCGACGTGGATAGTAATTGACCACTGTACCTGAGGGCCAGGGCAATTTGCCCATCGGCAAAAGCATCCTGAAGTGAATCCAGTTGATTGTACTTGGCATAATGATGTTCGCGAATGCGGGTAACCAGGGTCAGGATCGTTTGGGCAACAGCAAAGGCGCTGATCATGGCAATTATCGCGGAGGGGTTGAATCCTTCAACCCAGAGTAACATTGCCCGGATAATGATTGCAGTGGCGATCACCGAGGCAGCATCAACAATACCTACGGTTATATTTTTATCGGCGATTTGCTGACGTTTATCTATCAGGTGAAGTGACCAGCGGTCATGAACAAAGCGCCCCAGGTAGAGAAGTATCATGCCAAGCACGCCATAGCTGAACATGTTAATCAATTCACTGCCCATACCCGCATTATACTTTGGCGTGATCGCGCCGGTTAAAATAATGCCAAGTCCGGCAATGGAGCCGGCGAGGCTAATGCCAAAGGCGAAATTATCAACTTTCGCCAATTCATCAGTGCTGTTGGTAGCAAAGAATAATCCATAGCAGTAGCGCATCAGTGCCAGCAGGAAAATGGCAATGGCAATTTCAGCGACCAGGATCAGCAGCACCTCAGGGTCAATCGGCGCGAATGAAAATAAGTATTCCATAACGATATTGGTTAAAATTGGTGGTAACCACTTTTTAACACTAATCCCGGTGCAGATAAATCACTATCGCCAAAGCGTTGCAATGCAAATGCGCCCGGGCTCGATAATTCTTCCTCAATTTCCGTTTGTCTGGCGAGAGTAAATACCGAGGAATAACGGGACCTGCCAATATCCGCATAAAAGCTATAATCCCGGTATTTTGCCCACTCCTCGTAATCGACTGACGAGCGTTTCAGCAGAGTCGAAAGTGGCTTGGTTCGGTTAAACCACTGCCAGGTAACCTCATTTTCAGAGTTCGTCTGCCAAGTGCCAAAGGCCGGATGAGCAATTAACAGTGCTGCAGCGCCAAAATCCTCGGCTTGATTTTTCTGTAGGGTTAATGATTTTGTTTCGGCATTAACTCGTTGCAATTGTCCTTGTGATAAATCGGCGAGAACATTGAGTGGATCGCTTAACGCATCGGAAAACAGTATCGGGTCAGCGGCCTGATAAATGTTGAGTAGCTCCTGATATCTGAGCTCTTCAGAGACAAACAGGTCACTTTGAAAACTGACGGTCTGCAATCGTTCATACAAGCGTTTGTACAGTTGGCCCTCGGAACCGGCATTGCGAATAAGAACGGCAACCGGTTGTTCTAATTTGGGGTTAAGGGTAAGGAGTTTGTTCGCATATTGCTGAATAAGAACGGCATTTTCCACTTCACCATCGCTAAGAGCCTGTTTTAACTCGGCTAATTTCTGCTCGGTCAAAGGTAACTGAACGTTGATCTGATCCTCAATTGAATCGGAACAGGCACCCAGTAAACACAGGCTGATGATGATGGATGCAATAAAAAGTCTCATTGGTCGGCGTATTTTCTTGGTAAACTGTTAAATTAAAGTTAATGCACCTGCAGGAGTTCTGAAAACTCATCGGTAACCATGCATGTCATTATTATGGTCTATGTTTAGGATAATGTTGTGTTACAAATAAAGCCGTTTGCAAACAGTTATTTACAGCAACAATCAGAAAGCTATTGGCGACATTGCCAGGCCTCATTGGCACCACAACTACAGGATTTGGACGAACAACAGCGCCTTGCCCTAAAGCGTACGCTTGCCTTGTCTGATTTTGCCAGAGAGTATCTACTAACCAACCCTGGTGTCATTCCCTCATTATTTACTGAGCCACTGGATCATCACTTTTCCCTGCCAGACCTGACACTGGAGTTACACAAACTTGTCGCCCTGTGTCAGCAGGAGGACGAGTTACATCGTGTGCTTCGTCAATTTAGAAACCGCTATTTAATACGATTTGCGGTCAATGATTTTTGCTCGTCACTACCATTAAAATCCAGCCTGAGGCACTTAACCGATTTGGCTGAAGCGTTGATCAGCGTGGCATTGGACTGGCTCACGGACTTTTGCCAGCAACGCTGGGGAGAGCCCACCGATGCCGATGGTCAGCTGCAACCCCTTTTGGTTTATGCGATGGGTAAACTCGGTGGCGGAGAACTTAACTTTTCTTCGGATATTGATCTGATTTTTGCCTATCCTCATGCCGGGGAAACCCGTGGAGCAAGAAAAAGTATCGATAATCAGCAGTTTTTCACCCGACTCGGGCAGAAATTAATTGCTGCTTTAAATCAGGTAACCGTTGACGGATTTGTTTATCGGGTTGATATGCGCTTGCGGCCATTTGGCGACAGCGGGCCTTTAGTGTTAAGTTTTGCGGCATTGGAAAACTACTATCAGGATCAGGGGCGAGACTGGGAGCGTTACGCCATGTTAAAAGCGCGACTGGTTGGTAACTCCGAATATCATAACCGTCTTTCTTCGATGCTGCGGCCCTTTGTATATCGACGCTATATCGATTTCTCGGTGATTGAAAGCTTCCGCAAAATGAAGTTGATGATAGCCCAGGAAGCCCGCCGAAAATCTGTGAAGGACAATATTAAGCTGGGACCGGGTGGGATCCGGGAAATTGAATTCATCGTCCAGGTATTTCAACTAATTCGTGGCGGACGAAACCCACAATTACAGGAACGAAATATCTATCGGGCTATGGCATTGTTAACAGAACTCGGTAGTATCAGTGCTGACACTCATGCCACATTATTGCATGCATACGATTTCTTAAGACGCAGCGAAAATGCGATTCAGGCTTTTTCCGACAAACAGACACAATTATTGCCTGCCGATGAGTTGAATCAAGCCAGGCTCGCGGATGTTATGGGCTATCCAGAATGGGATCAATATTACCAGCAATGCCGACAGCATATGGCCGCAGTTCACCGCGAGTTTAATTTACTTATCGGTGAAGATAACCCCAATGAATTACCACTCAGTGATCGCTGGGTTACCTATTGGCTGGCAAACTGGGAGCCTGAGGAGTCATTGGTTTGGTTGCAGGAACTCAGGCCACAATGGCCGCATCAGGACATCCATCGCGAGTTAAGCAACTTCAAGGAAGACATCCACAAACGCCCGATTGGCCGTCGCGGCCAAATCATTCTTGATAAGTTAATTCCGCTGCTTCTGAGTTCAATTGGCGAGCAAATGCCAAAACTCACATTAACCCGCTGCCTGCATGTGTTGTTAAGAATTGTCAGCCGCACCGCTTATCTTGAGCTACTTTATGAAAACCAGGGCGCGTTACAACAGTTAATTCGATTATGCCGGGACAGCGAGTGGATCAGTGAGACCCTGGCTCGTTTTCCGATCTTGCTTGATGAATTAATTGATCCAAAATTGCTGATGGCCCTGCCTGAACCGTCTGGTTACCAGACCTTGCTGCAAGAGAACCTGATCCGCGTTCCTAATGATGACCTGGAAGAGCAAATGGAAACCTTGCGTCAGTTTAAACAGTCGCACCAGTTGAAGATCGCGGCTGCCGATGTGAGTGATGTTCTGCCGGTAATGAAGGTCAGCGACCAGCTTACCGGGCTTGCCCAGGGAATTATTGCTGAAGTCGTGGAGCTGGCCTGGCAACAGCTATGTGCTCGCTATGGGCAGCCACAGGCGACGCTAGGCAGCGACAACAAAGGCTTTGCGGTGCTTGGTTATGGCAAGCTTGGTGGCATTGAACTGGGCTACAGCTCGGATTTGGATATGGTATTTGTTCATAACTGTGCTCAATCGGATATGACCACAGGTGATAAACAGGTACCGAGCAGCCAGTTTTACCTGAAATTGGCGCAGCGCATATTACATCTTTTTAATACTCGCACCGCCAGTGGCACCTTGTATGAAACGGATATGAGACTGCGTCCCTCTGGCAATTCCGGGCTTATGGTGGTGCATATTGATACCTACCATCAGTACCTGCAAAAGGATGCATGGACCTGGGAACACCAGGCGCTCGTTCGCGCCCGGGGTGTTGCCGGTGACCAGGCACTGCTTAACCAGTTCGAGGAAATACGTCGTAATGTCCTGAGCATGTCCCGAAGTTTGTCTACGTTGCGCACAGAGGTGGTAAACATGCGTGAAAAAATGCGTCAGCATCTTGATAAAAGCGATGGCAATTTATTTGATATCAAACAGGGCGAGGGCGGACTGGCGGACATTGAATTTATCGCTCAGTTCTTTGTCCTGGCTTACAGTCATCCATATCCGAGCCTCGCGACCTATTCCGATAATGTCCGCATTTTCGAAGGACTGGCACAATTGGAGTTCATCGATAATAGCCTTGCCGAAAAACTGTCTCGGGCATATTGTCATTTACGTGATCTCGGCCATGAACTGGTGTTGCAAAACTGCCCGAAGATGATCGCCCATCAACAGGTTCAATCCCAAACTGAGTTGGTCTGGGATTGCTGGAACCGCTATCTGTTGCAGGACAGTGATTAAGCGAACAAACGATTACTTTTTATAAAATGGCTCAGCATCGGCGTCTGGACGGGTCTTAAAGCGACGGTGCAACCACATATACTGCTCCGGGTTAGCCGCGATCGCTTTCTCGATTTCCTGATTAATACGAGTTAAATCGCGAATATCATCGCCACTGGGGATATCATCAAATACCGGTTTGATTTCGACCAGGTACTGGCCAGTATCGTCATTACGACTAGGTACTACCAATAGGGTTTTAACATTTTTCTGACTGGCGAAAATCATCGTGCCTGTGGTGGTCGCCGCATCGGGCACATTAAAGAAAGGGATAAACACAGAGCGATTGCGGCCATAATCCTGATCCGGCAGGTAAATACAGCTTTCTTTATCATGCAAGGCCGAGATTAATCCTTTCACATCACGTTTGCCGAGCATATATTTGTTGGAACGCCCACGTCCTTTAAACTGGAAATACTCCATCAGCGGATTGTTGTGGGGTCGATAAAAAACGACACTCTTCTGATGCAAGCCGAAGCCACGGCAATGTAATTCTAATGATAAATTGTGGAAGGCCAGTAGCAATACGCCGTGCCCCTGTTGTTGGGCTTGGGTGATGTGTTCCAGCCCTTTTAAAGTGAATTTACGTTTAACCCGCCAGTCTGGCCACCACCAGCCCATTCCCGTTTCCAGTAACGCAATTCCGGTATTTTCAAAATTTTTACGAATCAGTTGCTGGCGTTCTTGTTCATTTAAATGTGGAAAACAAACTTCGATGTTGCGCTGTGCAACCCGTTGCCGGGAACCGCCAACTTTTTGCAATAATCGTCCAATGCCGCGGCCCAGCCAAAACTGCAGTCGATAGGGAAGCAAAGAAATGCTAAACAGAACTAACACTCCGAGCCAGGTAAGCCAATACTTAGGTAACAGAAAACTGGCTTTAAATTTGGTTTGTAATACTTTGTTTTTACTCAAGACAACGTCAACTCTGGAAAAAGCTTATGATACACTATAGCCATGTTTGGCCTGTGAATGTTTTCAACTGCCCGTCATGCGGTGACGAATTGAACACAGCAGAGGCACATTTGTGAAATTATATCCAAAACGGAAAGCGGTATGAAAGTAGATATTCCAAATTTTAACAATGCCAGAGTATTGGTCGTTGGCGATATTATGCTCGACAGATATTGGTTAGGACCAACATCGAGAATCTCGCCGGAGGCACCCGTTCCGGTTGTTAAAATTGACCACAATGAAGACCGTCCCGGTGGTGCCGCTAACGTCGCTTTGAATATTGCCAGCCTTGGCGGCCAGGTCACCCTTTCCGGGATCACCGGTGAAGATGAAGCCAGTGATGCCCTGGATTCCTCCTTGTCGTCCCTGGACGTGATTTGTCAGTTTGCCCGTTATCCGGACGTTCCAACGATTACCAAGCTAAGGGTTATGAGTCGTAATCAGCAATTGATTCGTCTCGATTTCGAGGATGGTCTGGAAGATGTTGATAAAAGCGAGCTGTACCAGCTCGTCGAACAACACATTGACCAACATCACTTATTGTTATTGTCGGATTATGCGAAAGGCACATTAAGTGACGTGCAGGCAATGATTAGATTGGCCAAAGAGCACAATATTCCGGTGCTGGTGGACCCCAAAGGTGACGACTTCACTAAGTATCGTGGTGCCGATTTAATTACCCCTAATATGGCTGAATTTGAAGCGGTCGTTGGCCCTTGTGCGAACGAACAGGAAATTCTTGATAAAGGCCAGCAACTACTCGCCGAGCTAGACTTAAAAGCCCTGCTGGTTACCCGCTCTGAACATGGGATGACACTGATTCGTGCCAATGAAGAAGAGTTGCACCTACCGACCCATGCCAAGGAAGTTTTTGACGTTACTGGTGCCGGGGATACGGTAATCGCGACCCTGGCACTGGCTATCGCCGCCGGGTCCTCTTATGGCCAGGCAAGCGCTCTAGCCAATATTGCCGCTGGCATTGTGGTTGGCAAACTGGGTACGTCAACGGTCAGCGAAGTGGAAATCGCGCAGGCGATAAGTTCTGGTCAGGAAAGCGGTTCGGGAGTTGTCACCGAACAGCAGTTAAAAATGATCATCGAACATGCCCGTCAACGTGGTGAAAAAATTGTCATGACCAATGGTTGCTTTGATATTCTCCACGCGGGTCATGTATCGTACCTGACTCATGCAGCGCAATTAGGGGATCGGTTAATTGTCGCGGTCAATGATGATGACTCGGTTAAACGGTTGAAAGGTGCGGGTCGCCCAATTAACCCGGTTGATCGTCGCATGGCAGTATTGGCAGGTCTTGGTGCAGTGGATTGGGTGGTCGATTTCTCTGAAGATACGCCACAACGATTAATTGCCGGATTATTGCCGGATATTCTGGTTAAAGGTGGTGACTATAAGGTCGAGGATATCGCTGGTGGTAGGGAAGTCATTGCTAATGGTGGGGTGGTCAAAGTGCTGAATTTTGAAGATGGCATTTCAACCACGGAGATTATTAATACGATTCGCCTCGAAGATTAAGGCGAATCGGAGAGAGAAGCTTCGCAGAGGGATAAAACATTCTCGTTGTGATGTTTTGGGTGGAGTCAAAACTTAATCGTTTTGATGGTGGAGAAAATGCTCTTCAAATCGCATTTTGGTAGTTAGAATTTAGCTTTCATCGAGATGTCCATCATCTCGACTCCACCTTTTCAATTTTATTGAAACTCCACCTTCAAAATTCTGTTCATTTTGATTCCCTCAGCGAAGCTTCCCTCTAAAACAAAAAAGGCCCGCGTAGCGGGCTTTTTTAAGTTTAGACGTTATCCGGATCCATCGGCTTGGCTTTTTCCAAACCGGCATTGATGGTGTTGATATCCTCTTCGGTAATGGTACCGGCGGCCTCTTTCAACCGTAACATATTGATGATGTACTGATAACGAGTCGTCGACAGGTTACGCTTGGCATTATAGAGGTTACGGGTACTGTCTAAGACATCAACGATAGTACGGGTGCCCACTTCAAAACCGGCTTCTGTTGCTTTTAACGCACTCTCTGCCGAAACCACAGACTGTTCAAAGGCTTTCACCCCGGAAATGGTTGCTACTATGGTGTTGTAGGCGCTTCGTGATTCACGAACAATTGCGCGGTAAGTGATTTGCAAGTCTTGATTGGCCGATACATACAGGTGTTTGGCTTCATCGACTTCAGCACTGGTGCGCAGACCGGAGAAAATCGGCACATTTAATTGCACACCAATGCTTTGACTATCTATTTTACTGCCATCGAGTGTTTGACCGATAGGCGATTGGGTGCCTGGGAAAAATGCTGGATCGTTTGACTGGTCTGTTGTTGCGATTCCGTAGCTACCGGTTAAGCTTAAGGTCGGAAGATGACCGGAAAACGCTAAATCAATACTTTCTTTGGCGATATCAACGGCAACTTTCTGGTTGATCAGCTGTAAGTTCTTCGCTTCCGCCAGATCCTGCCAGGCATCGGCAGTGCCTGGCTGTGGAGTAACCGCACTGAAGCGTTCGGTATTTAAGGTATCCAACTGACGAGGATACTTACCGGTGATTTCCCGCAAGATTTCCTCCGCCTGATACACGGCATTCTGGGCACGGATTTCCTCGGCTACCGAGGTATCGTACTGGGCCTGGGCTTCGTGCACATCGGTGATAGCGGTAAGGCCTACAGAGAAACGCTGCTTGGTTTGTTCAAGCTGGCGTTCAATGGCATTTTTCTCGGCAATGGCAAACTCAAGACCATCCTGAGCGGCAAGGACATCAAAATAGGCGGCGGTGACGCGTGTAATCAATTGTTGTTTTGCAAATTGGTAATTTAAGTCAAATTGATGCGCTGCTTTTTTTGTGGTGTCCAGGGTGATCCAACTGTTGTGATGATACAGTTGCATATTAAGATTGATTCCATATTCGAAAGAATCTCTTTCCGTCGTCACATCAAATTCTAATTCGTCACCTGCCAAATCTTCATAGGTGACAGGTGTCACGGTTTCACTTGTTGAATAAGTTACAGAGCCATTGATTTGCGGTAATAACACAGAACGTGCCTGGGTGATCCGTTCTTCACTAGCCAGAAACTGAGCTTTCGCTTTTTGAACCGTTGGGTCGTTAGCCAGAGCCAGTTGATAAATTTCCTTTAAGTCTTCGGCGGCGGCGATGGAGCTGGTACATGCCAGTGCTATGCCGACAAATAACGAATTCAGTTTATTTGTCATGAGTGTTTCCTGTTGATACTCAAACTTTAATTATTTTCAGCCATTGTAGCGATTATTAGTGGTATGCTGAAGAGATATTAGTCATTGATCTCGAATAAAGTGTAACAGAATTTATTTCTAACGCTTTGTATTAACTCCAAAGAATCCAGCAAATATATGGAAAATAAAGACCTCAAACAAAAACCGCAAATAATTCAGATAAAAGACAAGAAGACTGTGTTCAAGGGCTTCTTCCGGGTTGATGAATGGCACATTCAGCATGAGTTGTTTGCTGGTGGTATGTCAGCATGCTTTACCCGGGAAATCTTTGAACGTGGAGATGCGGTGATTTTACTACCGTACGATAAACGCCAGGATAAGGTGTTGTTGGTTGAACAGTTTCGTGCCGGAGCGGTGCGCAACGGTGAAGACCCCTGGTTACTGGAACCGATAGCCGGGATGATCGAACCGGGTGAGTCACCGAAAGACGTTGCTGTGCGAGAGGCGGATGAGGAAGCAGGATTGTCGATCAGTGAAGACAAACTGATATTTATAATGGAGTATTTTTCCAGCCCCGGTGGTACCAGTGAAAAGCTTTTTCTATACCTCGGTTTGTGTAACTTACCGGCAACATTTGATGGGCAACTACATGGCCTGGATGATGAAAATGAAGATATATGCACCCACCTGGTGTCGCGTGAACGGGCACTGGAGTGGCTTGCTCAAGGCCGGATCACCAACGCTTCAACTATAATTGCCTTACAGTGGCTAGCGTTAAATTATCAGAAACTATCCAATTGAACGGCATAAATACGGGACCCAATGTGAGTTATTCGCAGCGATATCATCCTAACCTCAAGCAATTGTTAACCAGTTGTGAGGTTAACTATGTGCTGTTGATGAGACTGCTGGCAGGGATCACCGAGATCGGTGAACAGCGAGAGTTTTGTATTGATAATGACCATATCTTTCAACTGACCATCACCGAACAGTCGCGCTATACCCATGTGGTCGAGTTTCGACAACTAACCCGCAAAGAATCAGACTCTTTGCGCATCGGTAAACTTCTGCCCAAACCGACCATGATCATTCGCTTGTATCACGATGCACGGGTTGCGGAGGTGATAGAAACGGCTAAAAGTCGTGCAATTAAGCCGCGCTACGATTATCCAAACCCATCAATGCTGCACCCTGATGAAAAACAACAAACTTACCAATTTCTGACGGAGTGGTTGCAAACCTGCCTGCGACTGGGGCAAACTGCAATTAAATAACTTATTTCGTATCAGCCGTGTCCAGCGTCGTATTTACTCAGTTTAGTGATTGCCACCTTTATGCAGATAAATCCGCCCTGCATTTCGGACAACCTGTTTATGCAAATTTAGTTCGTACCCTCGGCGACATGCGGGAGATGAAGGACTTGCAATTCGCCGTTTTTACCGGTGATTTGAGTCAGGACCACAGTGACCAGTCCTATCGCAACTTTAATGAGGCGATTAGTGAAAGTGGCATCCAGGTTCCGATCTACTGGTTGCCCGGCAACCATGATTCCATTGAGCAGATGCAAAACCTGTTAGTACATCCATTATTGAACGATGACAAAGACATTGTCCTGGATGGCTTGAGATTGATGTTACTGAATTCAAAATCTGCAACCCCTGCAGGACTGTTGGCTGACACTGAGCTGGCGCGTTTGCAGGATATCGATAAAACCGACGCAACCTTGTTGTTTATGCATCATCATCCGCGCCCGGTCGGCTATTTTATTGATCGTCATGGGTTGCAAAATGCATCGGCGTTCTGGCTCCTGTTGCAGCATTTACCGGGTGTAGTTGGCGTCGCCTGTGGCCATGTACACCGAGCGATAACCCAGAACGCGGATAAGAATGCCAGCGCTCCTGTATATTGTTGTCCGGCAACCTCAATTCAGTTTGACCCGGAATTTGATGGCGTCAAAGCATTACCTGAGGGACCGGCATATCGAACGTTTTATTATGACAACGGCGAACTTAGCTCCCGTATTGTACGGCTGCCCGTAGCAAACCCAACTATCTAGTTAGCAAGGAATTACCTTTGAACAATCCACAAGTTCTTTTTATTCATGGCTTTAACAGCTCGCCTCGATCGTTAAAAGCGGAAAAAGCGCGGGAATATTTTCAACAAAATTTTGCCAATATAGAATTTCATTGCCCGCAATTAGAAAGTACGCCAGACGCTGCGATGCAACAACTTCTGGCAATTGTCGACTCAAGGCCCGGCAGTGAATGGTTGTTTATTGGCAGTTCACTCGGTGGTTATTTTGCGACTTACCTGGCTGAGCAACTCAATGCCAAAGCGGTGTTAGTAAACCCGGCGGTTCGTCCTTTTGAGTTGCTGCAGGGCGTACTTGGCGAGCATACCAACCCCTATACGGCGGAAACCTACCTGGTAACATCGGCACATTTACAGTCGTTGCGAGAATATTTTGTCAGCATTAATCATCCGGAAAATTTTTTAGTGATGGTACAAACTGGTGATGAAGTGTTAGATTATCGTCAGGCAGTGGAAAAATATCAGCAATGTCAGATGATTGTGCAGCAAGGTGGGGACCACAGTTTTGTTGGTTTTGCCAACATGCTGGACAATATTGTAAACTTTTTCCAACTGCAAACATGTAACCCAAATAATAATAACAGCATAAATTCAACAGCCAGATTAAGCAGATGAGCGAGCAATATAATTCTGAATCTATCGAAGTATTAAGTGGCCTGGACCCGGTTCGCCGTCGTCCTGGCATGTACACCGATACCAACCGACCCAACCACCTTGGACAGGAAGTTATCGATAACTCTGTGGATGAAGCACTGGCCGGTCATGCCAGTAACATTCAGGTTATCCTGCATGAAGATCAGTCACTAGAGGTGATCGATGATGGTCGCGGCATGCCGACGGATATTCATCCGGAAGAGGGCGTCCCAGGTGTTGAGCTGATTTTCACTAAGTTGCATGCAGGTGGTAAATTCTCGAACAAGAACTATCAGTTTTCCGGTGGTTTGCATGGGGTCGGTATCTCTGTGGTCAACGCTTTGTCAACCCGGGTAGAAGTAACGGTTAAGCGCAATACCAAAGTATTTGAAATGGCGTTTGAAAATGGTGAGAAAGCGTCTGACCTGGTAGAAACCGGCACCGTTGGTAAACGCAATACCGGTACCCGGGTACGATTTTGGCCAGATGCCAGCTACTTTGATTCCGCCAAGTTTGCGGTAAATAAATTGTGCCATATTCTTAAGGCAAAGGCGGTATTGTGCCCTGGGTTGAGTATCAAGTTTCACGATAAGGTGAAAAATGAGAAACATCACTGGTGTTATGAAAATGGCCTGCAGGATTACTTAAAGGATGCGGTAAATCAGTGGACCAGCTTGCCGGAAGAGCCTTTTGTTGGTTCCTTTGCATCGCAGCATGAGGCAGTTGACTGGGCGGTTAACTGGCTGGTGGAAGGCGGTGAGACTGTTGGCGAAAGTTATGTAAACCTAATCCCTACCATTCAGGGAGGGACACATGTCAACGGTTTGCGCCAGGGCTTACTCGATTCAATGCGCGAGTTTTGTGAGTTCCGCAACCTGATACCGCGCGGGGTGAAATTAACACCCGATGATATCTGGGATAAATGCTGCTTTATTTTGTCGGTAAAAATTCAGGATCCGCAATTTGCCGGGCAAACCAAAGAACGACTCTCCTCAAGACAATGCGCGGCGTTCGTTTCCGGGGTTGTTAAAGATGCGTTTAGCCTGTGGTTAAACGAGCACACCGATATTGCCGAAGCGCTTGCCGAGTTTTGTATCAGCAATGCCCAGCGGCGGATGCGAGCCAGTAAAAAGGTCGTTCGTAAAAAAGTCACTCAGGGCCCGGCACTACCAGGTAAGCTTACTGATTGTGGTTCCCAAGAGCCTGAAAGATCAGAATTATTCCTGGTGGAGGGGGATTCTGCTGGTGGTAGTGCTAAACAAGCACGGGATCGGGATTTTCAGGCTATAATGCCTTTACGAGGTAAAATATTGAACTCCTGGGAAGTGGAATCAGGACAGATTCTCGCCTCCCAGGAAATCCACGATATTAGCGTGGCCCTGGGTATTGATCCGGACAGCTCCGATTTATCGTCATTGCGATACGGTAAGATATGTATTCTTGCCGATGCGGACTCGGATGGATTGCACATTGCGACCTTGCTGTGTGCTTTGTTTACCCAACATTTTTTACCTTTGGTTCAGGCCGGTCATGTTTATGTGGCAATGCCGCCGTTATATCGTATCGATGTCGGCAAAGAGGTGTTTTATGCCCTGGATGAACAGGAGAAAGAAGGGATACTGGATCGGATTGAAGCTGAGAAAAAACGTGGCAAGGTTAACGTACAGCGGTTTAAAGGCTTGGGTGAAATGAACCCATTGCAATTGCGTGAAACCACCATGGATCCAAACACGCGGCGATTAGTTCAGCTAACCGTCGACGATTACGACAATACTATGGAACTCATGGATATGTTGCTGTCGAAAAAGCGTGCAGGTGATCGCAAAGAATGGCTTCAGGAAAAAGGAAATTTGGTAAGCCTCTAACACTAAATTTCGATCCAAGTGAGGCAATTGTAATGAAAAAACTTCTCGTTCTTGTAGCCGTTTTTATGTTTGTTGGCTGTTCAGCCGATGGTGACACACCGGAAGAACAACGCGCCGCCATCCTGTCGATGAGTGAAGAGGTGGTTGCTGACGTTGAGGAAGCTAGCCCCGGAGCCAAAGATGTAATCATGGAAGCTCCTGGTTATGCGGTTTTCTCGAATGCCCAACTCAACTTATTCATTGTCGCTGCAGGCACCGGTTATGGCGTGGTCCATGATAATGCCAGTGGCGAAAATACCTATATGGACATGTACGAAGCTGGCGTCGGTATCGGTTTAGGAGCGAAAGATTTTCGCGCTGTGTTTGTCTTTAAAACCAAAGAAGCCATGGACAAGTTTGTTGATGATGGCTGGGCGTTTGGTGGTGAGGCGGATGCCGCTGCTAAAGCCGGAGAAAAAGGCGGGCAGGCCAGCGGTGGCGTTACCATTGGTGATATTATCGTTTATCAGCTTACCGAAAATGGCCTGGCATTACAGGCTACCGTCAAAGGTACTAAGTATGTGAAAAACGACGAGCTAAACTAAGCTTGATCATTTTTCTAAAAAAGGCAGGTTTTCCTGCCTTTTTTGGTTTTTAAGGCCTGAAAATCACAGGCGAAAAACTGAAATCCAGAATTGTTTTGCAATCTCGTAATCACGACTAGCCTGTTGAAACCTGAAACCTGAAACCTGAAACCTGAAACCTGAAACCTGAAACCTGAAACCTGAAACCTGAAACCTGAAACC
>NZ_SWDB01000005.1 GCF_005116735.1 Thalassotalea mangrovi
CTAAAATCCGCACATATGAATTTGCATATATATGTATTTTCATATATCTTGTTTTGCTATATCCCAGCGATCTCCGATAATTGAGACTTATCGCATGACTCAAGATAATTTCCCTCTGATATTTTTCAAATCCCTCGCCGATGATACGCGGTTAAAAATATTGCTTTTGCTTGTTAGTGAGCAGGAATTATGCGTTTGTGAATTTACGTCTGCATTAGACCTTTCGCAGCCGAAAATTTCCCGCCATCTTGCCTTGTTAAAACAACAGGGTCTTATCGAAAGTCGCCGACAAGGGCAGTGGGTGTTTTATTCCTTATCTGAGTCTTTACCACACTGGTGCTTACAAACACTAAAAATGTGTTTTGAGCAGAACGTTGGTTACACCTCAGAGGCGCTTGCAAGCCTGACACGTTTAGCACCAAATTGTACTTAAATTTAAAAATGAAATGTTATTAGGAAGTTAGTATGACGATTAAAGTAGGTATAAACGGTTTTGGCCGTATGGGTCGCCTGGTTCTGAGAGCGGCTTGGGACTGGCCAGAAATTGATTTTGTTCATATCAACGACCCGGCAGGTGATGCTACTACCTTAGCCCACTTAATTAATTTTGATTCCGTTCATGGCCGCTGGGATAAAGAAGCGTCGGCGACTGAAGAACAAATGATCATTGAACATCAGGTGATAACGACCAGTCAAAATACCACGATTGAAACGACCGACTGGTCATCCTGCGATATTGTTATTGAAGCCAGCGGCAAGATGAAAACCAAAGAAATACTCGCTGCCTATTTGCAGCAAGGCGTGAAAAAGGTCGTGGTTACAGCACCGGTCAAACAGGACGGTGTACTTGATATCGTCATGGGCGTTAATGATTATTTATACGAACCCGACAAATACGATATCGTCACCGCGGCATCCTGTACCACTAACTGCCTGGCACCTGCGGTGAAGGTGTTGCATGAAGCAATCGGCATTAAGCACGGCAGCATGACCACGATTCATGATATTACTAACACCCAGACCATTCTCGATGCCCCACACAAAGACCTGCGCCGCTCAAGGGCCTGTGGAATGAGTCTGATACCTACTACCACAGGTTCGGCAACCGCAATCACTCATATCTTCCCGGAACTTAAAGGCCGGTTAAATGGCCATGCGGTACGCGTCCCTCTGGCGAATGCCTCTTTAACGGATTGCGCGTTTGAAATGAATCGTGATACCGATGTTGACGAAATCAACCGTTTGTTTTCAGAAGCTGAGCAGGGGGAGTTACAGGGAATACTGGGTTACGAAGAGCGGCCACTGGTATCCATCGATTACAAGACAGATCCACGCTCTTGTATTGTCGACGCCTTGTCGACCATGGTGATCAATAAACGTCAGGTGAAATTGTATCTTTGGTACGATAACGAATGGGGATACGCGAATCGTGCAGCCGAGTTAATGTTGAAAGTCGCGAAATCGTTGTAACTCAGCAGGCTGTGAAACTATGATTGCCAGGATTCAAGCTTTACCGGATAAGGTGCGCCAGTATTTGCTGGTCACCATTAACTACTGGGCATTTACCTTAACCGATGGCGCCCTGCGTATGTTGGTGGTCTTGCACTTTCATGAGTTAGGTTACGACGCCCTGGAAATCGCTATGCTATTTTTGTTTTATGAGTTCTTTGGTGTCGTTACCAATTTAGTCGGCGGCTGGCTCGGAGCCCGCATCGGCTTAAATCGAACCATGCAAATTGGCCTGGTGTTGCAGGTCATCGCATTGCTAATGCTTACCTTGCCTTCAGAGTATCTGTTTATCCCCTGGGTGATGGCCGCACAGGCACTGTCTGGCATCGCTAAAGATCTAAATAAAATGAGTGCTAAATCCAGTGTTAAACATTTAGTATCGGCGGAGCAGGAAGGCAGGTTGTATAAATGGGTAGCGATTTTAACGGGTTCGAAAAACACCCTCAAAGGCGTCGGCTTTTTCCTTGGCGCCGTATTGTTAACCAGCCTTGGTTTTCAATATGCGATGCTGGCAATGGCGCTGTTTTTGCTGGTGATGGCAATCATCTCAGCAAGTTATCTTAAACGGGACATGGGTAAGGCCAGCTTTAAGGCCAAATTTAAGGAAATCTTTTCCAAGAGTCAGGCGATTAACCGCTTATCGTTGGCGAGAATGTGCCTGTTTGCGGCCCGAGACGTATGGTTTGTTGTCGCCTTGCCGGTTTATTTTGCCAGCCAGTCTGGCTGGGATGACTGGAGTGTTGGAGCCTTTATGGCCTGCTGGGTAATTGCCTATGGGGTAGTACAGGGGATGGCACCGAAAATAACGGGTCGCAGTAAGCGCAATGTCGTACAAAATGCGACATTCTGGGGCTGGATCCTGACATTCGTAACCCTATTGCTGGCCCTGGCGTTTGTTCTTTATGGCTCTGAAAGCCAACCTCTAACCTGGGTGTTGGTGGCTGGCCTGATACTATTTGGCTTTACGTTTGCCATTAACTCATCCTTACATAGCTACTTAATAGTTGCCCTGGCAAAATCTGATGGTGTGTCCCTGGATGTAGGATTTTATTATATGGCCAATGCCATGGGGCGCCTCATTGGCACCTTGGCATCAGGGTTCATGTATTTGAATTATGGTTTGGAAGCCTGTCTGGGTAGTGCAACGTTATTGTTAGTGATATCCACTATTACCGTGAAATTTGTGCCGTCTCCGGAACAACCGTCCGATTCATCCATACAAACGTCAATTTAGTGAGAGCAATATGTCAGCCACAGAGAAAATGTTAAAACAGTCACAAAAAAGCATCTGCCACTTATCATTAGGTTGTAATAATCTTGAGCGGATGATTGCGTTTTATACACCAGTTTTGGCAACGCTGGATATCCACATCGCTGCCGAGCACACCGGCGCTATTGCTTATGGTAAAGGCTATCCAACCTTCTGGATACAAAAGCCGTTTGATGGCCAGGCGGCAACCGTAGGTAATGGCAGCCATATCGGCTTTATGGCAACCAGCAAAGCACAGGTTGAAAACTTCTACCATGAGGCTTTAACTTGTGGCGGCAGGTGTAATGGTGCCCCGGGGCCTCGCAAGGATTATGGTGAAGCCTATTTCGGCTGCTTTATTATCGATCCGGAAGGCCACCGCATTGAAGCCAGTTTCTGGGATTTTGAACTGGCAGAAGCATTGAAAACCAAGGGTTAACCGGGATGTTTTCTCGACAAACCCACTAAATTTTAAGGAATATTTTATTTTCACTATTTTGCGGGATTAAAATATCGGATAAGCTAGGGTTAACAAAAAATTAATAATCGACAGGCGAACCTCCAGGAAATTGTAATATTATGTCTGATGCAATTGATATGAGCCTTGATGGAATAGAACAACTTCCATTAAGACGATTTACAGAAGATGCCTACCTGAATTATTCCATGTACGTCATCATGGATCGTGCACTTCCCCATATTGGAGACGGCTTAAAGCCGGTTCAGCGCCGCATTATTTATGCGATGTCAGAACTGGGCCTGACCGCGCTGGCCAAATATAAAAAATCGGCCCGTACCGTTGGTGATGTTTTAGGTAAATTTCACCCGCACGGAGACTCCGCCTGTTATGAAGCCATGGTATTGATGGCGCAACCATTTTCCTATCGCTATCCGTTGGTGGATGGTCAGGGGAACTGGGGCGCACCAGATGATCCAAAATCCTTTGCGGCGATGCGTTATACCGAAGCGAAACTGTCGAAATTTGCCGAAGTATTGCTTTCGGAGCTTGGCCAGGGCACCGTTGACTGGTTACCAAACTTCGATGGTACATTGAAGGAACCGAAGTCTTTACCGGCGCGATTGCCGCACATTATGCTAAACGGCATTACCGGTATCGCTGTTGGTATGGCAACTGACATACCGCCGCATAATGTCCGCGAAATTGCCAATGCCTGCGTGCATTTGATTGAACAGCCGAAAGCCGGGCTTGAAGAGCTTCTTGAGCATGTTAAAGGCCCGGACTATCCAACCGATGCGGAAATCATTACCCCAAAAACTGAGATCGAAAAGATCTATCAGTCTGGACGTGGCAGCATCAAAATGCGTGCCGTCTATGAGGTAGAGCAGGGTGAAATCGTTATAAGTGCGCTGCCTCATCAGGCGTCGGGGGCGAAAATCCTCGAGCAGATTGCGGCGCAGATGCAGGCCAAGAAATTACCTATGGTTGTTGATTTGCGTGATGAGTCTGATCATGAAAATCCGACTCGCCTGGTTATTGTGCCACGCTCGAATCGCGTTGAGATTGAGCCGTTAATGCAGCATTTGTTTGCTTCAACGGATCTGGAAAAGAACTACCGGGTAAATCTCAATATGCTTGGGCTCGACAATCGTCCGGCAGTTAAAAACCTGAAACAAATTCTGAGTGAATGGCTCGAGTATCGCCGTGAAACCATTCGTCGTCGATTACAATATCGACTCGATAAGGTATTGGCACGACTACACATTCTTGATGGCTTGCTAATCGCCTACCTGAACATTGATGAAGTGATTGCGATAATTCGCGAATACGATGATCCTAAGGCTGAATTAATGCAGCGTTTCGGCCTGTCTAAGCTACAGGCGGAAGCGATCCTCGAAATAAAACTTCGTCAGTTAGCGAAACTGGAAGAGATAAAAATTCGTGCCGAACAGGAGGAGCTGAGTAAAGAGCGTGATCAACTTGAAAAGATCTTAGCTTCTAAGGCACGGTTAAATACGCTGATGAAAAAGGAAATCCTGGCAGCGGCGCAAGATTATGGCGACGAGCGACGTTCGAAACTGGTTGAACGTGCCGAAGCCAAAGCCATGTCGGAAAAAGACCTGGTACCTTCCGAACCGGTTTCGGTGGTCGTTTCAGAAAAAGGCTGGGCGCGCTGTGCCAAGGGCCATGATATTGATCCACAAGCCATGTCCTACAAAGCTGGGGACAGCTATATGTGTTCTGCAAAAGGGCGGAGTAATCGTCCGGTGGTGTTTATTGACTCATCCGGAAGGGCGTTTGCAACCGATGCCCATACCCTGCCATCAGCGCGAAGTCAGGGCGAGCCGTTAACCGGGCGGTTTAGTATTGCCGCCGGCCAGACGATTACCCAATCGGTAATGGCCGATGATCAACAAACCTTCTTGTTAGCCAGCGATAGTGGTTATGGCTTTATCGGTAAGTTTGCCGATATGGTATCACGTAATAAAAATGGTAAAGCCCTGTTAAGCCTACCACAGGGCGCACGAGTGTTGACACCTCAACAGGTTAACGACATCGATAATCAGTCTTGTTTAGCGATCACCAGCGAAGGGCGGATGCTGTTGTTTCCAATGAAAGATTTACCGCAATTGAGCAAAGGTAAAGGTAATAAGATTATCAATATCCCGTCAGCCCGGGCCAAAGCCCGGGAAGAATTGCTGGTAGTACTCAGCGTGGTCGGTGCAGAAGATTCGGTAACCCTGTATGCTGGCAAGCGCAAGCTTACGTTAAAACCGGGCGACCTGGAGCATTATCGTGGTGAACGAGGCCGACGTGGTAACAAGCTACCCAGAGGTTTGCAACGGGTTGAGCGAATGGAAATTGATTCGCCAAAACCGGCGGAAGCCGCGGCACCTGCTGAAGAGTCGTAAAATCTTAAAAGCCGGCATTTGCCGGCTTTATCTTTTTTTTAAAGCAATTTTTGTAAAATTGTAAGAAGCTTTCCTCAATTCCATACTATTGTGTATAATTGCGCCCCTTATTATCAGGCTATTTGGTCTATAGAGGTATATTGTGTTAGCTATATTGCGCATTCTGACATTAGCGCTTTCGTTAATTTTGACAACGCTCGCGTCATTATTAATGTGTATTATTCGTCCGTTTCACCGAGACAATGTTCATTTTCCGGCTAATATCGTTGGCAGTCTCTCACCGGTTATCGGTGTAGAACTGGAAATCAGGCGTCGCAAAGAAATCGAAGATTTAGGCCCGGTGGTTTATGTCTGTAATCATCAAAATAGCTATGACATATTTACGGTGAGTAAATCATTGCCCAAAGGTACGGTGAGTATCGGTAAGAAGAGCCTGAAATGGATTCCATTCTTCGGTCAAATGTATTGGTTTACCGGTAACATTCTGATTGATCGCGCCAATCGGTCAAAAGCGCACAGTACCATTGCTTCGGCGGCGCAGAAAATCAAAGAAAAGAACATTTCGGTTTGGCTGTTCCCAGAAGGTACCCGCAGCTATGGTCGCGGTTTATTGCCTTTTAAGACTGGTGCGTTTCATACCGCAGCTCAGGCAGGCGTACCTATCGTACCGGTTTGTGTGAGTAATTCTCATGATATGGTGGATTTAAACCGTTGGAAAAATGGCAAAATGATCATCGAGTTTTTACCGCCAATTCATATTCAGGACACCTCAAAAGAAGGTATCCGGCATATTGCCAACAATACCCATGAGTTAATGCTGGCGAAAATTAATGAGCTTAGTGAAGAAGCTGGCAACCCGTTTCAGCAGTTACACGAAAACCAAAAGGCAGAGCAGAGCTAAGATGGAAAATTCAGAGTTACAGCAGTGGTTAGAACATACCTCAGTATTAATTGACGAGTTACTGGAAGATGGTTCAAATCCGGAAGCGGTACATACCATCGAACATCATTTTGCCAGTGAAGATTTTACAACCCTGGAAAATGCCGCTGTTGCTGCCTTTAAGTTAGGCTTTGAAGTGCAGGAACCGGAACAGGCGGAATTGGAAGGTGGCGGCACCATATTCTGTTTTGATATTATTACCGAGCAATATCTTGAAGAAGATGTGTTACTGGAAGAAACCCGCAGTATGTTCGCATTGGCACAAAAACATAACCTTGATTACGACGGTTGGGGCACTTATTTCGAAGAATAGAATGTGAGTATGGGGAGCTGGTTGCTCCCCATTGTTTTTTATAGTTCCCAATCATCCTCATCCAGTAACTCTTTTAAGCGTTTTTTCTCAAGCAACTCATCAATTCTCTTGCGAGTTCGTTTACTCACTTGATTATCTGACTTTGGTAAATCCGTATCGGTAGCATCGGGCTCGAAGTCGGCGCCGTCGTCAAAATCATCATCATTCATCTCGTTACCAGTCATTTGTTATACCTCGAAATAAATAGGAACGGGAAATGGGGGTTATTGAAGGCAACCCGGTTTTTGCTGGGGTTTAAATGCAAAAATAGGCAAATTTTTTTATAAGATCAAATGAAAAAATAACTGTCTGATTTGTTTGTTTTTAAAATATTCAGAATGCCGAAAAATTGGCTAAGTTTCGCCTTAAACAGCAGCGCCAGTCACGACTGAAGGCAATTTCTGGCACTATTAAGTGAGTATTTTATTTGAGCGCGAAGACGATTCTCTAGTGATATAAACTGGGTTTTTGCTCTTACTCAAGGTAACGTATGTAAATTCATCAAATTTCGTAATTATTGAATATGCGTAAAAATATACTCATTACCGGAGCAAGCTCTGGCCTGGGCAAGGAAATGGCACGCCAGTATGCAGCAATGGGCAGAAACCTGGTACTCTGCGCCCGTCGCCGGGATGCTCTGCAGGCGCTTGCCAGCGAGTTAACCAGCCAGTATCCAGATATCAAAGTGCAAATTAGGGCATTGGATGTCAACGAGCATGAGCAGGTATTTACCGTGTTTCACTCGGTAGCCAATGAATTCGGGAAACTGGACCGGGTTATCGTTAATGCTGGCATTGGCAAGGGCGGCTCAATAGGTAAAGGTTTTTTTAACGCTAATCGGCAAACTGCTGAGACTAACTTTGTCGCTGCATTAGCCCAGTGTGAAGCGGCAATGGAAATCTTTCGCCAACAGAATGACGGACATCTGGTCACCATCTCATCGGTCAGTTCAGTGCGGGGCTTTCGTGGTGCCTTTACAACGTACGCCGCTACCAAAGCGGGTCTGGCGTCGTTGACCGAGGGTATACGTATCGATGTGTTACACACGCCAATCTCGGTAACCACGATTCATCCTGGTTATATTGATACGGAAATCATTGATGAAGGTACAAAGCCGCCGTTTATGGTCGATGTGCAAACCGGCTGTCGCAGTATTATTAAGGCGATCGAAAAGGAAGTGGATATCGCCTATGTTCCTTTCTGGCCCTGGGCACTACTGCGTCATTTGCTGGCCTGGTTGCCGCTCGGCTGGATGCGAAGATTCAGTTAGCGATAGATGGTGCTGGTGCCCGGTAAAGGGCACCGCGGGTTCTACTGGATGATTGGTATTACTTTAACATCGCTAAATCGGTAATCTCAGTATCGCCAATACTGCGTTGCAGGCGGTTCGCTGTTTTCCTGGCACCACTATCATAGGCGAAGCTAATAATGTCCTGATCGTTGCAAACCACATTCAATGCGACGGTCTGGTGATCAAGTTGGTACTGTTTGATGGTGCGATCCATGCGCAGCACATTATCGCTGGATGCGGACTTACAAATTTCCTGAAGCGCACTTTCAACGTACGGATCCAGGTTATTGGCAGCGTGTGCAGAAGATAAGGTTAATAACGTTGCGGTACAGGTCAAAATCAAAGTTTTCATAATGGTTCCCCAATAAACAATGTTGTGTCGTTCAATGTCATAGTGGCTTATTTGCTGACAAAAGTTGTTTCGATTCGCGGGCTAGATGTAAGCATTCATTTCAGGGGCGAGTTGTTATGGCATTGAGTTAAACGTCTGGCGCCCGGTAAATTTGCTAATGCCGCGAAATCTGCAGAGGAAAGGTCGATATAAAGTTTTACATTCGATCATAAATACACAGCAAATTTGTCATTGCTTGTAGCGGTTAATTAATTAATTTGTTAATGTACTGGATAAATATCCACTATATTGTGTCGGTCCGGATTATCGGCTGGCTGAATTAAAACATCGAGATGAAGGGATAATTATGGCTGTAGAAAGTCGATTCGTAGTAGTTCGTAATGGCGTGGAGGTCGAAACGTTTATGGATAAAAAAGCGGCTGATGAGTATGACAAAATGCTCGATATGGCAGATAACCTGAGCGCTTTACTGGAGCAATCGCCACTAAACCTTTCCGAAGACAGCGTTGAAGAAATCAGTATTTTCCTGGCCAAGAACCGTGAGGATATCCTGGTAGCGTTGCAGGCGAAGAAGCCGAAAGTTGCTAAGCCTAAAGCGGTTGAGACCCCTGCCGAGGCACCGAAAGCAAAAACCAAAGCAAAAAAATCAGCATAAACCCATCAGGGTGACAGACAGATGCGCTGGTTAAAAAGACGCTCGCCCGCGAGCCATGTGGACAATGCTACCTTAGTGGACGGGGTGGCGGTAGTTCGCTCAGCCAGGCGAAAAACCGTTTCGTTGCAGATAAAAGCCGGAAAAGTCCGGGTGCTTTGCCCAAGCTGGTTGCCGACGGCAAAAATTCGGGCATTATTGCGAGAAAAGCAATCCTGGGTCGAGGAAAAACTGGCACATCAACAGCAACAACTGGCACAACTCCCAGAGTTTTGGCTGGCGCATGGAGAAAAAGTCTTTATTGATGGCAAGCTATGCGAGATCAAACATATCGAAGCAGATAGTACTGCATATCTGGACCTGACAGAACGATTGAGCTCGCAGCAGGCAGATAACATGATGCCGCCATATCTCTATTTTGATGTTGCTGACAGTCGTTTGTTTTTTATCCTGACCTCGCACATACGTGCCTGGTCTGAGTCTGAAAAGCAACACATGTTAAGTCGATACTTTGATGAATTTTGCCAGTGCCGGGCAATGCCAAGGTTTGCAACCAGACTGCAACATTGGCAACAAGTGACCGGATTAACGGCACAAAGCTTAAAGGTGCGTTATTATAAATCCCGCTGGGGTAGTTGCGATAATCGTGCCCGGTTAACACTCAATAATCGCCTGGTATTGGCGCCTGATTCGGTGCTCGATTATGTTATCGTCCACGAATTATGCCATATTAAACATGCCAATCATTCACCAGATTTCTGGTCATTGGTTGAACACTTTTACCCTCAGTTTCAAGAACCCCGGCGTTGGTTACGACAGCATCAGGCCAACCTTCTGCAACACTAAAGCAATACAAATACCTCCTCAAATCATGAATCCTTAATTCCTCACAATTGTTCCAGATCCCGGGTAGGTTTTTTATAACGTCATATTTTTATTGCTCATCAACAATAAAATTCCCTGTGTTTTTGATTAATACCAATCACATTAAATTATTGCTCACTCAGTGAGAATTTAAAAGCGTTTAGACAAGGCTTTGATTGCAGAGAATAGTCGTTCCATTGTCAAAATCAGTAACGTAGGATAAACGCCTTTAAAACTCACCCGCAGGGAGTTTATCAGAGGCCCATTTACGGCCCTATATTTCATTAATATAGAATGACTATATCAATGAAATCTATGTGGTAACTGAACCTCTGCCCTAACTCTGAGTCGTGCACAAACTTAGTGTGATTGGTATAAACCTTGCCAAAGTTAAATTATTGTTGTATTTGTTAAAAATCGGTTGACAGTCGATTCTTTGTACGGCAGAGTGATTTTATGAAAATATTTACGCACTTTTTCCGCATTATTATTACCACCACCATTCTCATGGTGGGCATTGGCTAACGCGTAAAATATACCTTTTTACCTAAGCCCGTGACCTGCAAAGCTCACGGGTTTTGTCGTTTTAAGGGAGTCGGTTTAGATCCCAAAACAATAACAGTAACAGTTCAGGAGTTGATAAATATGCGAGTACTGAAGTTTGGTGGTTCTTCATTAGCCAATGCTGACAGGTTTTTGACCGTGTACAACATTATTACCGACAAAAGCCAGCATTCTCCGGTCTCGGTTGTCGTTTCCGCCCCACAGGGCATTACTAATCACCTGGTTAAATTAACCGAAGAATTGCCAGAGGGTGAAGCTCTGGACAATGATTTAGCAAAGCTGCAAGTAGCAGTACAGGCGATTTTTCAGGAACTGACAACATCTGAGGTGTCGTTCGATGCGGCCTCGGCCGAACAGGCATTGCTAGAGCGGCTGCAATTGTTGCGTCGCTATTTACAGGGCGCAGCTTTGCTTAGTCACTGCCCTGATCATATCAAAGCGCGGATCATCAGTGTGGGTGAGCACCTGAGTGTTGCTACATTAAATGCATTGTTTAGTGCCAATAACCAGCCCTGCTGTGTGCTCGAACCGGAACGGTTTTTACAAACCAACGATACGCCATTAAATGCCATCGCCGACTTGCCTCTGTGCCGAAAGAAATTTGCTGACGCTTATCCCGAAATTGAGGGGATCGCATTAATGCCCGGCTTTATTGGTGTCGATGGTCAGGGACAATTGACCACCCTTGGCCGCAATGGTTCGGATTATTCGGCAGCGGTGTTATCGGTATGCTGCCATGCAGAGTGTTGCGAAATTTGGACCGATGTAGATGGTGTTTATAATACCGACCCAAGGTTAATCGGCGACGCCAGGTTGCTCGATTACCTGTCCTATCAGGAGGCAATGGAATTATCTTACTTTGGTGCTAAGGTACTCCATCCAAAAACCATCGGTCCAATCGCCCAATATCATATTCCCTGTTTAATCAAAAACACAACCAATCCAGACGCGCCAGGCACCCTGATAGCTAACGAAGATCAAGGGAAAAAGCAGGTAAAAGCCATCTCTAATCTGGATAACCTGACCATGGTTAATGTATCCGGGCCGGGTATGAAGGGCATGGTTGGTATGGCCAGCCGGGTGTTTGCCTGCATGAGCCGAGAGCAAATTTCTGTGGTGATGATCAGTCAGTCTTCGTCAGAGTATTGTATTTCGTTCTGTATTCACGGCCAGGATGCGTATCGGGCAAGACAGAGCCTGCAACAGGAATTTGAGTTGGAATTATTAAACCAGTTACTTGAACCTGTGTCATTGCAATCAAACTTATCCATTATTTCCTTAGTCGGTGACGGTATGCAGCAACAACGAGGTGTTGCTGCACGGTTATTTGGCTCCCTGTCCCAGGCTCGTGTTAATGTTATTGCCATAGCCCAAGACTCATCAGAGCGCAGTATTTCCGTGGTCATTGAGCAACGTAAATGTACTGATGCACTGAAAGTGTGCCATCAGAACTTCTTTTCTCATCGTCATACCATCGATGCCTTTGTGATTGGTTCCGGGGTGGTAGGGGCCGAACTATTAACCCAGATACACCGTCAACAGGATAGCCTGAAACGTCAGCAAATTGAGGTCCGGGTCCACGGCCTGGCAAACAGTAAGGGCATGGTGCTCGACAGTAATGGCCTGGATTTACAGCAATGGCCAGAATTAATTGCTAAGGCTGCCCCGTGGGATCTGGAAACCTTGAAGCAATTTGTCCGGGATAATCATTTAATCAATCCGGTTATTGTTGATTGCACGTCAAGTAGCCAGTTAGCGGAGCAATATTGTGACTTTCTCTCGGCAGGCTTTCACGTGGTTACTCCAAATAAGAAAGCCAATACCATGGCCATGGCTTATTACCATCAACTGCGCGCAGCGGCGAGCAAAACTCACCGCCTGTTTTTATATGAAACTAACGTTGGTGCAGGGTTACCAGTGATCGACACGCTTCAGAACCTGTTCAAGGCCGGTGATCAGTTATTACGCTTTGAGGGGGTATTGTCGGGTTCCCTGTCTTATATTTTTGGCAAACTGGATGAAGGCATGAGTTTGTCAGAGGCGACTACGATTGCCCGTAAAAATGGCTTTACCGAACCGGATCCCAGGGATGATTTGAGTGGCATGGATGTGGCGCGCAAACTGCTAATTATGGCGCGCGAAGCTGGCATGTCACTGGAGCTTGATGACATTGCGGTTGAGTCGGTGCTGCCATACAGTTTTAATAGTGAAGGCAGTGTCGAGGAGTTTATGAATAACCTTTGTCAGCTAGATAAAAGCTATGCGGATAAAGTAGCATCTGCCGCCGGTGAGGGGAAAGCCCTTCGTTATGTTGGCAGTATTGATGAGCAAGGTTGTAAAGTCGCTATCGAAGCGGTCGATGTGGGGCACCCGTTGTACGCCATAAAAGATGGTGAGAATGCCCTGGCTATTCACTCTCGGTATTACCAACCGATTCCGTTCGTACTCCGCGGTTATGGCGCCGGTGCCCAGGTAACTGCCGCTGGCGTATTTGGGGATCTACTACGTACCCTGGCATGGAAGCAGGAGTTATAAATGACAATTAAGGTATTTGCCCCGGCATCAATTGGTAATGTCAGCGTGGGTTTTGATTTGCTGGGTATGGCCGTGCAGCCAGTTAATGGTGAACTGCTCGGTGACTTGGTAAGCATTGAAGGGTGTGATGGCAACGATAACCAATTGATTATGGAAGGGCCTTTTGTCAGTAAGCTGCCAGAAGATCCTAAAGACAATATTGTCTTTGCCTGCATCGAGTTATTTCAACAGCAAATGCAAAGGCAACACCAGGATTATAGCTGGGTGAAGTTAACGCTGGAAAAACGCATGCCGGTAGGCAGTGGCCTGGGTTCGAGTGCCTGTTCGATTGTTGCTGCGTTAGTCGCTTTGAATGAATATTATCAAAAGCCGTTTACTGACCAACAGCTGCTGGCGATGATGGGGCAGATGGAATCGAAAATCAGCGGCAGCCTGCACTATGATAATGTCGCTCCGTGCTTTTTAGGCGGGTTACAGTTAATGGTCAACGACCCGCGGATTATTAGTCGGGAAATTCCTAGCTTTCAGCAATGTTACTATGTGATGGCCTATTCGGGGATTCAGGTATCAACCAAGGCTGCCCGGGAAGTGCTACCCGATCAATATAATAAGTCGACCACTATTGAGTTTGGGCAGAACCTGGCGACTTTCATTGATGCCTGCTATCGCCAGGACTTAGCACAGGCGATGTCACATTTACGGGATGTATTGGCAGAGCCTTATCGTGCTGAACTCTTACCAGGTTTTGCCCATTGCCGCCAGGGAGTGACCGAGCTAGGGGCTTTAGCGAGTGGCATTTCCGGCTCCGGGCCGACCATGTTTGTGGTGAGTGATAGTAAACAAAATGCCGAAACCATTCAGGCATTTTTACAACAACAATACCTGCAGTCAGAACAGGGATTTGTATATATCTGTCAGACCGATGTTCATGGCGCCAGGTTGGTTTGCTAACGGTTTTGTGCCGTTCAATTGAAATCGACAAACTAGCCTCAATTAAATAGTTAACCATTTTCGAGTAAGAACAATGGCTAACGCCAGAGTAAGGAAACGTAATTAAGATGCAATTTTATAATTTAAAACATCCCACCGAAAAGGTCAGTTTTAGTCAGGCCGTTCGTCAGGGACTAGGGAAAGATCAGGGGTTATTTTTTCCTGAGTCGGTACCGCATATTGACGATCTTGAAGGCTTGTTATCACTACCTCTGGTGGAGCGTAGCTGCAAAATTCTTGCCCCTTTTGTCGGTGAAGAGCTAAGCCCCGAACAACTGAAAGATATTGTCACCCAGGCGTTTAACTTCCCTGCACTAGTTCAGCCGATATCGGAAAACTGCTCGGTGTTGGAGTTATTTCATGGTCCAACTCTGGCTTTTAAGGATTTTGGCGGTCGCTTTATGGCTCAATGTCTGCAGGCTTTTACCCGCCAGAGCAATGAAAAGATCACCATCTTAACGGCGACATCCGGAGATACGGGAGCGGCGGTGGCGCATGCTTTTTATGGCCTCGAGAATATCAATGTCGTAATCTTGTATCCACAGGGAAAAATCAGCCTGTTACAGGAAAAAATGTTTACTACCCTGGGCGGTAATATCTCAACCCTGGCAGTAAATGGCAGCTTTGACGATTGCCAACAGCTGGTAAAAGACTGTTTTGATGATCAAGGACTTAATCAGGCCATCGGCTTAAATTCTGCAAATTCAATTAATATCTCCCGATTGCTGGCGCAAATTTGCTATTACTTTGAAGCCGCAGCCCAATTGTATCGTCAACGAGGAAAAATTGATGATTTGGTCTTTTCCGTCCCGAGTGGCAATTTTGGTAACCTGACCGCTGGCTTACTGGCGAAAGCCATGGGACTGCCGATTAAACGATTTATTGCTGCCACCAATGCCAATGACACCGTACCCAGGTATTTGCAGTCCGGTAATTGGCAGCCAAACCCGACGGTCGCAACCATGTCCAATGCCATGGATGTATCACGGCCTAATAACTGGCCTCGGGTTGAGCATTTGTTAACAACCGGGCTGGTCGATGAACAGTGTTTAACCGCACAAATGATTGATGAAGAGCAAACTCAGATGACCCTGCTCAAGTTAAACAGCCTCGGTTATATCAGTGAGCCTCATGCCTGTGTAGCTTACCGCGCGCTACAACAAAGCCTGGAGGCAGGCGAGTTTGGCGTTTTTCTTGGTACCGCCCATCCCGCAAAATTTAAAGAGACGGTAGAAAGTGTTTTGGGACAGCCATTAGCGTTGCCCAAAGAACTGGCGGATTGTGCGTCTGAGAAAATTCTTTCACTACCGCTCGATAATGATTTTTCACAATTACGTACTCTGTTGCTTGGTAACTACGCATCTCCGCTACCGAATGAGGCGGTATGTTAATGACGAACTGGCGATTACCTGCGGGCAGTTGGCAGGCGTTTTTTCAACGTCAGTCTGAACAACAATATTTCCGGGAAATAGAACAGGCGGTTACCGCCCAGCGGCAAGCAGGGCAGGTGATCTATCCTGCCGATGAACAATTGTTTCAAGCCTTCGAGTTAACGCCACTGGATAAGGTGAAAGTCGTCGTTCTCGGCCAGGATCCTTACCATGGACCCGATCAGGCTCATGGGCTGGCATTTTCGGTAAATCCGGGGGTGAAGATCCCACCGTCGCTGCGCAATATGTTTACCGAGCTTGAGCAGGATATTACGGAATTCAAGGCACCCGAAAATGGTGATTTACGCTCCTGGGCAAAACAGGGAGTATTGTTGTTAAATACCGTGTTATCGGTGCAACAGGGCAAAGCGCATTCCCACAGTAAGCTTGGTTGGGAAACCTTTACCCGGGAAGTCATGATGGAGTTGAATCGACAGCCTCAGCCAATAGTGTTTCTGTTGTGGGGAGCACATGCGCAAAAGAAAGGTCAGGTAATTGATAACCCAAATCACCTGATTCTGTCCAGTGCCCATCCATCGCCGCTGAGTGCCTACCGAGGCTTTTTTGGCTGTCGCCATTTTTCCAGCGCCAATGAGTTTTTGCAGAAACACAGGGTAACGCCGATCAGCTGGCAAATACCTGTATACCAATCAGATTAAGTTTGTGCACAACTCAGAGTTAAGGCAGAGCTTCATTTACAACATAGATTTCATTGATATAGTCATTCTATATTAATGAAATATAGGGAAGTAAATGGGCCTCTGGTAAACTCCCTACGGGTGAGTTTTAAAGGCATTTATCCTGCGTTACTGATTTTGACAATGGAACGACCATTCTCCGCAATCAAAGCCTTGTCTAAACGCCTTTAAATTCTCACTGAGTGAGCAATAATTTAATGTGATTGGTATTAGCAAACAACAAGCAACGCAGGCATCGTTGTTTTAAACGATGCCTTTTCGGGTGAGAGCGAAAGTCCTCACCGGGTTAAAAATAAATGATCATTTCTGCAGCAACGCAATGGCACTCACCGCTGCATACCGGGCAGTCATAACCTTCTATTGAATCCTGATGCCATTTGTCCGGGTGATTTTGAATCAAAATGCCACCGCACTTGGTGAAGTATTTTACCGCACTATTACCCGGACTCTGGCGCCACAGGTGGCTGACTCCCGCCGTTGCTCCCTGATTTTGCAATGCCTTGCTTGCTAGCTTGAGCAATTTTGAACCAATGCCATAACCCCGATACGTTGCATCAACGGTATTACATTTAAAATAGGCCGTCTGTTCTTGTTCTGATTTCCACATATCAGGACTGCACCACTGATCGGCCTGCCATTGACCTGGGCTGTAGCAAATTCGGAATCCGACCAGTTTATCCTCATCCATGGCGACAAAATTCGAGTTAATTCCGTTTTTAATGCCTTTTGCCACCCACTCGGCCATTTTATCCTGATCCAGGTAGCCATCACCATGTACATGGTTACCAAGTGCAATCACTGCGTCAAAATGGGTTTTATCCAATTCCAGATAATGTATTTTTCGATCGAGCATAGAGATAAGTTTATACAGTCCTGTTAATCATGTTGGTATTTTGCCATGATAGGCACCAATTTGTCTGTAAGTGATTTAAATCTAAGATGTACGATCCTCTTCATCACCCTAATCCCGGCAGCGGTGAACCATATCCGAACAGCTATTGGGCAACCACAATAGAAACCCAGAATTCAGTGCGTGAATCTTTGACAGGTGACATTGAAACCGAGGTGTTGATTATCGGCGCAGGCTACACCGGAATGTCAACGGCACTGCACCTGGCGCGCGAACACCATATTCAACCGCTGGTCATTGAGGCTAACCAGACCGCCTGGGGCTGCAGTGGTCGTAATGCCGGGTTTATTCTGAAATCGACCGGTCGTATGGCCTGGAGCGCAATGCAGAAAAAGTGGGGCGAAGAGGTCATGCGTGGCATCTATCAGGAAGCCTGTTCTGGTGTCGAATTGGTGAATAACCTGATTGACGAAGGAATAGATTGCCAGGTCCAGGAAAAAGGCTATCTAAAAGTCGCCCATAAGCCGAGCATGATGAATACGCTTACCGAGCAGGCCAGCCTGTTAAATCGACTGTTTGGTTATGATGTTCAGGTCCTGTCAAAACAGGAATTGCATCAACATTATATGCAGGATGAGATGGCTTTTGGGGCGATTCGATTTGATGATGGCTTCGGGTTAAATCCTCTGAAACTGGCATTGGGATACCAGGAACTACTGGCGAAGGCCGGCGTTAAAGTGCATACGGGGACGCCAGCATTAAGCTGCGAACGTCATGGCGACTGGCATGTGGTCACCACTCCCAAGGCACGGATAAAAGCCAAAAAGCTGGTCATTGCCAGTAATGGCTACACAGCGAAAGGATTTAATCCGGTGATTAATAATCGCTTTTTGCCAGTGTTGTCGCAAATAATCGTGACCCAGCCACTGACTCAGGAGCAACTCCAAGCCTGTAATTTCCTGACCTCCAATGTGGTTATGGACACGCGGGCGCTTAAGTATTATTACCGTAAATTACCCGATAACCGCATTTTATTTGGTGGACGCGGGGCGATAACCGGTAAAGGCGCACAAGACCCTTATTATGCCGATCGTCTGTTAGCGGTATTAAAACAAAGCTTCCCGGCTTTATCAGCGATTGGCTATGACTATGCCTGGGCGGGCTGGATCTGTATGTCACTGGACGATATCCCTCATATCTATGAACAAGATAATGTATTTTACGGGATGGGGTATTGTGGCTCTGGGGTGTCATTTTCGGTACAGGCGGGCAAGCGTCTGGCTCAAAGGGTCGCGGGAATGCCGATGCCGCAATTACCACTATACTCTCGTGGGCTGAGTAAGTTTCCATTACCAGCAATGCGGCGCACCGGGCAGTGGATGTACTTTCAGTATGGCCGGGTCAAGGATAAATATTTTTAACAGCACTGTAAGGTTAATTAAACAGTTTATTTACCTTGTGGTTGTTATCTGTGGTTGAGTTGGTTACATTGTCAGAATTGAATGGAAGTATGGTTTATTTTTCCATAAGTGTGAACAGAAACGGACAGCCTCGACAGAGACTTCACTAGCACTGCTATCAAATCGGATAACGTATGATTGTTACGGTAATTTATTACGACAATAGCTCATTAGAGCTTCACCATAGAACCCTGGATGTGGAGTGTAAAACTAGTGGCCGGGTGATAATTCCCGAACAATTCAGAAAAGGAAAATCGATCATTGCGGTTTGTGAAGGCGAGGTTGATGTCCTCAATAAAGTCGGAGACCGAATTTTACCAGTCTCCGCCTGTGCCTGAACCGCAAACCAAGCGCTTTTATTAAACCACGCGATTGGTCAATATACCGCGGCTATAGTTATTGATATTGGCACCGGTAGCATTGATCAGCCGTTGCTGAGCAGCACGACTTCCCCAGGCGATATGAGCGGTGATCATCAGATTGTCCATCGATTGTTGTAACAAGGGGTGATCCGCGGGTGGTGGTTCCTGTTCCAGCACATCGAGAATGGCACCGCCAATTCGTTTACTGCGCAGAGCGGTTAACAGTGCAGCGCTGTTAACCAACTGACCTCGTGCCGTATTGATTAAAATTGCCGATCGCTTCATCAACGCCAGGGTTTGCTGATCAATCAAATTTTCTGTTTGTGGGGTAAGCGGGCTATGCAGACTGATAATGTCAGCCTCCTTCAGGCCCTGTTCAAATGGGACCCGACCAGGGCGAACCGATGTCGCCCCGCGTCGTTCACAGATTAACACCCGCATGCCAAATGCTTTCGCGACCTGTGCAACGGATTGACCGATAGCGCCATAGCCGACAATCGCCATGGACTTGTCAGCCAACTCTTCTACCGGTCGGGCAAAGTGACAAAATACCGAACTTTGTTGCCAATGACCCTGCCGCACATCATGCAACTGCAGTGCAGTCTGCTGGTAGAATTCTAATAGCATGGCAAATACGTATTGGGTCACCGAAGCGGTTGAATAGCCGGCCACATTACAGACCTGAATATTTGCCTGTTTGGCCGCCTGTAAGTCTACATTGTTGGTCCCGGTGGCGGTAATGCAGATTAATTTTAGTTTTGGTAACTGAGCGATTACAGCGGCACTGAGCTCGACTTTATTGGTAATCACAATATCGGCAAATTTGGCCCGGGTAACAATTTTTTCATCGCTTGTCGTCGCGAAGTAACTGATATTATCCACCGCTTGCTCAATAGCGTGAAAACTGATGTCCTGATTGATGGTATTTCGGTCCAGGAAGACGGCGCGCATTATTTTACCCTGCCAATATGACTCACTAACTGGCTATGATAATGGTAAAGCCTGGTTATTGCTATAGGGATACCAGGGGCATTCTGCCTATGTCTTTATTTAGTAAAGGTTGTAGGTAACACCGACGGCAAATTCAAATTCGTCGTTTACCGAACCATCATTAAATACCAGATCATTGCGTTTGGCTTCGAAGAATACCAGGCCACTGATGTGATCGAAGCGGTATTCAACACCTGCGAGAGTGTGGTGCAGTTGATATGGGGTGGAAGAGTCCCTGGCCCTGAGATCATTGTAGCCAGCGTAAGCACCGTAGTTGTTGACGTTATATTTGACCATCAGTTCAGAGCCTTTGGCATCATAAAACAGGCCGCTATCATCGACCTCATGCAAGGATGATTCATTATACATAGCAGCCGCATACAGTCCCTGAGCACCATATTCACCATACTTGATACCGGCACCCCAAATTTCATCTTTGCCATCCTTAAAGCCAAGGTTGCCGAAGACTGGGTCCACATTTACGTTGTTAAGGTTATAGGCCAGAGAGAATAACCATCGGTTCCAGTTATAGCCGAAGGATAAGCCGTAGCCATTGCCAGTGCGACCCAGTTCCTGGCCATTAAATTCCCGAATCAGCCGGCACAACTGGTCGGGTAAATCTTCTTCGGCACACGAGCGTAAATTGATATTGAGCGGTTCATCCTGGACATGAAGTTGTACGCCTAAGTCAATTGCGCCAAATGACCTGGTCCAGCTCAGTGCCTGCTCAGCGCGTCCGGTGCCCGAAAATCCGCCATCGGTACCTAAGTTAAAGGCGCCATTTGCCGAGCCACCCCAGAAGTTATACCAATCCGTATGATAAAGCGCCAGATAGTAGACCGAGAACTGCTTACCCAGCGTAATCTGGCCCCAGTCATCATGAGTTAAAAATACATTTCCAAGGCGCGAGGTCAGGGCTGCATCACTGCCATCGGCTGGTGGCTGCGAATTGCCGCCAATGGAAAAATTACCATTAACCTCGAACTGAGTTCCCCACTCAACGTTAATGCCAATGGTCCAGTCATTTTGAATCTGGTGAAAAATCTTGAAGCCAAGGCGGGAACCAGAGTCGGTAAACTGATCGAATTCATCGACTTTTTGATAAACTACACGAATGAATCCCTGGGTAACGATCGACGTATGTTCGTCTTTAAATACTTCAATTGCGGCAAAACTGGGGCTGCAAAAACCGGCAAGTATAACGGCAAGACACGACAACTGGTGATTATTTTTCATTGACAGTTCTCAGTGTTGCGTGAAATTTTAACTGTGATGCTTTTCTAGTATATGCAAGGAAATCGGGCTTTAACAAACTTGCAGGGAAAATCCTAAAAATGCTTATATTTTACTATTGCCTGTTCTGCTGGTTTGACCTTTTGACTGGATAGAAAAAAGAATGCTTATAACCTAGCGTTACAATATATAATTTTGTAGTATAAGCTTCTTTTTTGTTCTGTGATTATCTCCATTGCTATGTTAAACCTTACCGATATCCAGCCACAGGTTGACGAAATTTATCTCGATAATAATGCTACCACGCCGGTGTTGCCGCAGGCGGCGGAGGCGGCGATTCATACCATGAATCTCTGCTATGGTAATCCAAGTTCCAGTCACATGACTGGCCTGAAAGCTAAATATATCCTCGAATCAACGCGAACATTGGCAAGGCAGGTCATCGGTGCCGATAGCGGCGAGATCATCTTTACCTCTGGTGCCACAGAAGGCATTCAAACGTCGATTATCTCGGCGTTAAATGCCTCACGGGATAAGGCCAGGGTGATACAAAACCCAGTGTTACTGTATGGTGCAACCGAGCATAAAGCCGTGCCTGAAACATTGAAACACTGGAACGCGATGCTCAACATTAATGCCGAGGTAATCGCCATTCCAGTCGATGAGCGAGGTATCCTTGATGTTGATTTCATTGCAGAACATGCCGCCGATGCGCTGATTATTTGTACTATGGTGGCAAATAATGAAACCGGTGTGTTTCAGGATATTGTTCTGCTTGAGCAGGTTATTCGCCAGCATAACCCCGACGTATTATGGATGGTTGACTGTGTTCAAGGATTAGGGAAAATTGCCTTAAACCTTGCCAACACCAGCATCGATTATGCACCGTTTTCCGGCCATAAACTCTATGGGCCGAAAGGGATTGGTATGCTTTATGTGCGCGACCAGGCTCCTTATACGCCAATTATTGCTGGTGGTGGCCAGGAGAGTGGCTTGCGCTCAGGTACCGAAAACCTGCCAGGAATTGCGGCGCTTAATGCAATTTTTAAGTTATTGGTCGATGACGATGATACTACCTTCAAAAGTCATCAGCAGTTATGCGCCTATCGTCAGCAACTGGCAGAAACCCTGAATAAGGTATTTCCTAATATTGTCTATAATCATGATTTTTCCTGCTCATTACCAACAACCCTGAATTTCTCAGTAAAAGGGTTGTCCAGTAAGGACATTATGGATTTATTCGATGCAGCGAGAATAAGGGTTAGCAGTGGCTCAGCCTGTAGCTCAAAAGTTACCGGCAGTTTTGTGCTCGATGCGATGGGCAAATCTAAGTGGCAGAGTGAGGGAGCTATTCGTTTATCGTTCGGACCAGCATCCACTCAGGATGAGATTGATCGCGCCTGTTCAGCAATCGAAGCCGCTGCAAAGGCGATGCAACATCATTGTTTGTTATTAACCGATGCTCAGGGTGAATCGGACGTCTATGTCGACGGTTTGCAGCAATGGACCTTTGATAACCAGTTAACCTGGTGTTATGTCGATCAGGCAACGAAACAGGTATTACTCATTGATCCGGTTGTCGAGTTAAGCGAGCGTTTTCAGACACTGGTTAATTGTCGTCAATTTACCGTCGCAGCCGTATTGAATACCCATTTGCATGATGGCCAGGAAGATTGTGCGGCGATGTTACGAGGCATAGTTCAGGAAACCCTTCGCAGTGAAAGCCATGACTCGTTAGGCTGGCCAGAAACGGCGTCCGAAGTGATGCTGGAAAATGGCCAGAGCGTTGCTGCTATCGCGCTCGGTGACAAGATCCTGGCCAAACTTGATTTGCCAGGGCATACCGAAAATAGTCGCGCTTATCTGCTCGGTAATGCGGTTGACGGACGTCTTGGTAAAACCAACATCGATTATGTATTTGCTGGCGACTTAATTCAGATTGGTGGTCTTGGTCGCAGTGACATCCATGGCGCCAGGCCGGATCAATTATTTGATTCCATTAAGCTATTGACCGAAGTTGTCGCAGAATCAACGCTGATATGCCCAGCCCATGATTATCAACAATTGTTCTCTACCACCCTGGCGTTAGAGGCGAAATCTAATCCGCTGCTGGCTAAGCTGTTAACCGGGGATTTGACCCGCGCTCAGTTTATCGATGAAAAGGAACGCCTGGATCAGCAATTGCAGGATATCACCGAACAAGCATTATGCGGCTTAATTACTCAGCACAGTAAGTCTCTGATCGATGTGTTTCCCGATAAGCTGCAGAGTTTCCTGGCGGCGAATCCGGATGTGCAGGTTGTAGATGTGCGTGAACCGTTTGAGTTTGAGGCTCACCGTCGTGAATATCTCGACGAGCAGAAGATTGTCAATATTCCACTGACTCGAATCACCGATTTTATTCACCGTTTTAAGGGCGAAAAGCGAGAGACCAAATTCATCTGTATTTGTCGTAGTGGTAGTCGCAGCGCGGCAGCGGCCAATGCGTTAAAACGCCTTGAATTTGAACACGTGTATCATGTTCCAGGTGGCTTTGCCCTGCTGAATTAGCATCAACATTGATTACAACATAACAACCCGCCGGGGTGACATCCGGCGGGTTTTTACTATGCTTTGGTATAGAATTGCAAGTCTAATACCAATCACATTAAGTTTGTGCACAACTCAGAGTTAGGTCAGAGGTTCAGTTACAACATAGATTTCATTGATATAGTCATTCTATATTAATGAAATATAGGGTCGTAAATGGGCCTCTGATAAACTCCCTCCGGGTGAGCTTTAAAGGCGTTTATCCTGCGTTACTGATTTTGACAATGGAATGACCATTCTCTGCAATCAAAGCCTTGTCTAAACGCCTTTAAATTCTCACTGAGTGAGCAATAATTTAAAGAGATTGGTATAAAAGGGGAGATAAAGGTGGGCTTAAAATGGGTCGATTCACAGGAGATCGCGCTGGATTTAATTGAACAGCACCCGGATGTTGATCCCAGGCAGTTGCGCTTTGCCGAATTAATGCAGTGGGTGTTGGCGCTGGAGCGATTTGACGACGATCCCGGGCACTGCGGAGAACGCGTTCTTGAGGCAATTCAGCTGGCGTGGATGGACGAGATGGATTGATCTCGCCTTATCAAGATAATTTACCCATAAACAGGTCTGATCTGCGACGATATAGTATTAACTTTGGTGAAAAATAAGTACAATACGCGGCTTTCTATTCCATTGGCACACTTTGATAAGCGAACAAGCGAAGTATTTATGACAAAACCGTCTGAAAAAGGCCCCTTGTATATTCCCTATGCTGGTCCAACCCTGTTAGAAACCCCGTTACTGAATAAAGGCAGTGCCTTTTCAGCCCAGGAGCGGGTCAGTTTTAACCTTACCGGATTACTGCCGCCTCGCTTTGAAACCATCGAAGAGCAGGTTGAACGTGCATATATGCAGTATTCGAGTTTTCGTGACTCGTTAAACAAACATATCTATTTGCGTAATATCCAGGACAAAAACGAAACCTTGTTTCATGCCCTGGTTCAGGCTCACCTGGAAGAAATGATGCCAATCATTTATACCCCGACAGTTGGTGATGCCTGTGAGAAGTTCTCTGATATTTATCGTTCGAATCGTGGTTTGTTTATCTCCTATGCTGAACGCCATCAAATCGATGACATCCTCCATAATGCCACCAAACAGAAAGTAAAAGTCATCGTCGTTACCGACGGTGAGCGCATTCTAGGTCTTGGTGACCAGGGCATTGGTGGCATGGGAATCCCAATTGGTAAGTTATCGCTCTATACCGCTTGTGGTGGTATTAGTCCTGCTTACACATTGCCAGTGATGCTGGATGTGGGTACCAATAATGAAAAATTACTCAATGATCCCATGTATATGGGAGCACGCCACAAACGTATAGGTCAGCAGGAATATGATGAGTTTGTCGAACTCTTTATTCAGGCGGTAAAACGTCGCTGGCCAAATGTTATGCTGCAGTTTGAAGACTTTGCACAACCGAATGCGATGCCGTTGTTACAGCGTTACCAGAATAAAATCTGCTGCTTTAATGATGATATTCAGGGCACGGCTTCTGTGACTGTGGGTACCTTGCTGGCGGCATGTCGCACTAAGTCTGAAACCTTGTCCCAGCAAAAAGTCGTGTTTGTTGGTGGCGGAAGTGCGGGTTGTGGTATTGCCGAACAAGTGGTTGCACAAATGATCAAAGAAGGCCTGTCGGACAGTGAAGCTCGCGCGCGGGTGTTTATGGTCGACCGCCACGGTCTGGTGACCGATAATATGGAAGGTCTGCGCGATTTCCAACAGGCGCTGGCACAACCAGTCGATGTCATTGCTAACTGGTCGTTACAGGGCGAGAATGCCTCTCTACTGGAAGTGGTTGAACATGTCCAACCCACCGTACTCGTAGGAGTTTCTGGTGTCGGTGGCCTGTTTACCGAACAAGTGATCAAAACCATGAAAAGTGGTTGCGATAAACCGATTGTCTTTCCATTAAGTAATCCGTCCCGTCAGGTAGAAGCTCGTCCTGAACAGGTGATTGAATGGACCGATGGTGAAGTGATTGTCGCAACCGGCAGTCCGTTCAAACCAGTGACTTATAAAGGTAAGACTTTTACCATTTCACAGTGCAACAATGCCTATATTTTCCCGGGTATCGGACTTGGTGTATTGGCTGCCAATATTAAATTTATTAGTGATGAGATGTTAATGGTGGCCAGTGAAACACTGGCGAACGCTTCGCCTCTGGCCAATGAAGGTAGTGGTGATCTATTACCACCTTTGACTAAGATCGCTGAGTTAAGCAAGCAAATCGCTTTTGCCATTGGCAAACTGGCTCAGGATCAGGGCCTGGCGCTGGAAATCAGTGACGAACAATTACATAAAAACATCGAGAAAAATTTCTGGAAGCCGCAATACCGTCTGTATCGCCGGTCAACCATTTAAGAAAAATTCAACCCTACCACCAGGGAAGGTAGTAGAAGAGCATGTGATTCCAATGGTTATTGGGTTTACATGCTTTTCCTTTCCGGGCGGGCTTTTCGCCAGTCACCTAAATCCCAATTAAGTAGCTTCTCCTGCTGTTTAATCTCCAGCTCGTAGAGTTCCAGCAGATATTGACGATCACGGTCACTCAAACAGTTGGCATAAGGTCGACTGTGTACCTCTTTAGCTTCAATTTCAATAAAGGGCGAGACGTTAAGAAAATCGGTAACGGATTTTAGCGCCTCGGCAGGCGACTGTTTTAACCATTCATGACGCAGGAACAGTAACTGTGGGTCAGGAAAGTAGCGCTGTAATCTCCGGATCTGCTCGCTATAAAAACCCCGATCGGTGTAGGAATAACGGTGACAAATATCAGGCAATAGCTGCTGGCAACGGTGGCGTTCCTCGGCAATGGCTTGTCTGAAAGGTAATGATTCGAATTTATTCAGGCGCGCCATATTCCAGTGCGAGTAGGCGCGCTCGACCGGATTACGAAGTATGGCAATCAGCTTGATTTTTGCATTGTATTGGTAAATCCGCTTTATTGCTGCTTCACAATACATATAACTGGGCGTCGCTTCGCCGATAACTTTATTGGCATCAGAAAAGTCAAAATGGCTGTGATAGTAGGCCAGGTTCCTCCAGCGATGATAGCGGTTATCGTGGTCAAAGAAATGGACTTCTTTTTTGTTGGCCATGGTGATATCTGGATGTTGCCGTAAGTAAAAGTCCAGAGCCGTTGTCCCCCCTTTCTGGGTTCCGACAATAATAAAATTAACCAGTCTGTTGGCTTTAGACATAAGCATCCGCCTTTGTATCGACCATCGCATTCTGATAAATATTGAACATCGCGTTATCGGAAATCAGCCCCATATTGTGAAGCTTAAACAAACAGTGATAATCATCTTCCAGGTAACGCACTAAATTCTTTCTGGCACGCGCGGTTAAGCGTTTGTCATGGGGACTGGAGTTATGTTTATCATGGCCGATTTCTTCACTGGATAGTGAAAAAAAACGTTGCATATCGGTATTAAGAGATTCCTGCATTAATACTCCCCTGATCTTTTCCACCGGGCATTTATCGAGAAATTCTTTTAAATAGAAACTGATGTCTTCTTTAAGGTGATGAATACAATCAAACTCTGTCATGACTTTCTGGTTTGGGGCACCATTTTCATCGTAAAGGCATTCAGCAATATTATTCAATGTCTTGTATTTGCACAAAACGTGGTATTCACCGGCAAATCGCTCTGCTTGTTGCCTGGTTTCTGCTACCAGTTTATAACGCCAGTTAAAGGCAGAAATGCTGCGTGAAATGGGATCACGCGCGAGGATATAGTATTGATCTTTTGCCCGATAAATTGGCTTTTCAACGTGAAACGAGTAAAAGCGAATGTTTCTTGGGTCTTGGCTAAGGGTCTTTTGCAATGTACCGCCACCGCACTTGCCAACATGGATCAGGACGGTTTTCGGCTTACGAAAATAAAAGAGAGATTGTTCAACAATGTTTGCCATAGCGCATTCCAATCTTGGAGCGCCATGGCAACACAGCCGTAGACGCACTGATATAAAGAATTGCTATCCATGAGTCTAACTGATGATTGGTAACGATGATCCTGCTTATCGTAATCACATTCCGTACATTGAAATTTTAGACCACAATCAATCAGAGGGACAAAATATAAGTGGTGAAAATTGGCCTGATTTATACCAAACACATTAAATTATCGCTCACTCAGTGATAATTTAAAGGCGTTTAGGCAAGGCTTTGATTGCAGAGAATGGTCGTTCCGTTGTCAAAATCAGCCAAAGTCAGTAACGCCGTATAAAAGCCTTTAAAACTCACCCTTTGGGAGTTTATCAGAGGCCCATTTACGGCCCTATATTTCATTAATATAGGATGACTATATCAATGAAATCTATGTTGTAACTGAACCTCTGCCCAAACTCTGAGCTGTGCACAAACTCAATGTGATTGGTATTAAGTTTCAGGCCAGGTGCTTTGATAGATTACGCGCGCTGGTAAACTTTAAAGCAGTAATTATGAGGGTTATCGGAATCTGCCTGATGTGCATCTTCAAGTACGCATTGCCAATTGCCGTCACTCAGATAATCGGGAAAAAAGGTATCTCCGTCGGTAGCAAGGTCAATCTCGGTAACATAAAGGCGATCAGCGAACGGTAGGCAGTGTTCGTATATACTACCACCGCCAATAACCATAATCTCTTCGCTCACTTCTGCGGATTTGAGCGCCGCTTCAATACTGCTGACCACCTCAATGCCGTCAGCCTGATAGCTGGGATCCCGGGAAATTACGATATTACGACGACCAGGGAGTGGAAAACCAATGGATTCAAAGGTTTTTCGGCCCATCACCACGGGTTTTTTTAATGTGGTTTGTTTGAAGTATTTCAGGTCCGCTGGCATATGCCAGGGCATTTGATTGTCTTTACCTATCACACGTTTTTTTGCGTGGGCAACAATCATTGATAAAACAGGCATGGGTTTACGCTTTGCTTGGTTGATATTAAAACGGAACCACAATTGTGTCATGAATTGCTGAGCACAGCAATGACACCAGTGGAGTTGCTAAAAGTAAAAAACTCCGCAAAGCGGAGTTTTTTCGGGCAAACCGTGAGTTGTTGCTTATTTACGATATTCGACCTCTACATCGTAGTCGTCTTCGTCCCAGTCATCATCGTCCAGGTCATCATCTTCATACTCGGAGATTGTATCCTTGTGGTAGGTATCCCACTTGAATTCAACTTCTTTCTCTTCTTCCAGAGTTTCTTCAACACTTGGCAGAGTTTCGATAAAGTTCATCAACTTTTCAGTAAGCTCTTTGGTGCCGTCGCGGTTAAAGGCGGAAATTTCAATAACCTCGCCATCCCAATCCAGGGCTTCAATCACCCGATCTTTCACCTCTTTAGCTTCATCTTCCAATAGTAAGTCCATTTTATTGAAGACCAGCCACCTTGGCTTCTGTGCAAGCTCTTCGGAATATTGCTCGAGTTCTTTGACGATGGTCATGGCGTTTTCGGCTGGATCACTTTCATCGGCCGGTAAAACATCCACCAGGTGCAATAGTACCCGGCAACGTTCCAGGTGCTTGAGAAAACGAATACCGAGTCCGGTACCATCGGAGGCACCTTCAATCAGGCCTGGAATATCGGCGATTACGAAACTGCGCTGTGCGTTTAAACGAACAACCCCCAGGTTAGGTACTAACGTGGTAAAAGGATAGTCGGCAACTTTAGGCTTGGCGGCTGAAACACTGCGAATTAGCGTCGACTTACCTGCATTGGGTAGACCGAGTAAACCAACATCGGCAAGTAATAATAACTCCAGTTTCAGGTTACGAATCTCACCTGGGGTACCATTGGTTTTCTGCCGCGGCGCACGATTGGTGCTGCTTTTAAAACGGGTGTTACCGAGTCCGTGCCAACCACCTTTAGCAACCATCAGCTTTTGCTTGTGGTGGGTTAGATCACCGACTTGTTCGCCAGTATCCATATCAATGGCGCGAGTACCAACCGGAACCTTGAGAATTAAATCGTCACCACCTTTACCGGTACAGTTGCGGGACTTACCATTCTCTCCACGGGTTGCACTGTGAAAGCGCTCGAACCGATAGTCGATCAAGGTATTGAGATTTTCGTCTGCAATCAGGTACACGTCGCCGCCATCGCCGCCATCGCCGCCGTCAGGGCCGCCAAATTCGACATATTTTTCCCGGCGAAAACTGACACAACCGTTGCCGCCATCGCCGGCTTCAACGCGGATCTCAACTTCATCAACAAATTTCATGAGGGGTTCTATTACTCCGGTTTAATGTTTAGAAACTAGAAACTAGAAACTAGAAACTAGAAACTAGAAACTAGAAACTAGAAACTAGAAACTAGCTCTACATCTAGTAAAAAGACTTAGCTTTCAATTTCACGTCTCTTTATTCTAGACTCTCGATTCTTAAAATACCCGTACCGCGTCCTGCTCTGTGGGCATACATACATTTACTTCAATATACCCGTACCGCATCCTGTTCTCCGGGCATATATACATCCGTGTACAAAAAAAAACCTCGCAGAGCGAGGTTTTTTACGAACTTAGTTCGGGTAATTACTCAGCAACGATGCTTACGTATTTACGGTTTTGAGGACCTTTCACTTCGAATTGTACTTTACCGTCGGTTAAAGCAAATAGAGTGTGGTCTTTACCAATACCCATGTTAGTACCAGCGTGGAACTTAGTACCACGTTGACGAACGATAATGTTACCCGCAAGAACTGACTCACCACCAAAGCGCTTAACACCTAAGCGTTTGCTTTCTGAATCACGACCGTTACGAGTACTACCAGCTGCCTTCTTATGTGCCATCTCAAACGACTCCTATTAACCGTTAATACCAGTAATTTTCACTTCAGTGAACCACTGACGGTGGCCCATCTGCTTGCGTGAATGCTTACGGCGCTTAAACTTAACAATTTTCACTTTGTCGGCACGGCCCTGGCTGACAACTTCAGCTGTAACCTTACCACCGTCAACGTAAGGGGCACCTACGTTGATATCGTCGCCATTGGCAACCATTAATACATTATCGAACTCAACTGTCGCACCAACTTCAAGCTCTAGTTTCTCTAGGCGAATGGTTTGACCTTCACTCACACGGTGCTGTTTACCACCACTTTGGAATACCGCGTACATAGCTACTCCGTAATGCGTCTCATAAATGGACGCGCAAATTAAAATAATAGGTCGCGGATTCTACGCTAAGATTCTCCGCAGGGCAAGCCCAATTATAAAATTTATGCCAGATTTTTCATATTCCTTTTTACCCTTTCCCACATCCCGGTTGCTTGCCGGTGCGGCTATTGACGCGATTCGATTAAGGGTTTGTTAAAATGTAAAATCGTGTAAAATCAGCATACTTAAATTACGATCATATTTGTGGTCCACTTTTAGCTATTTTTTCAACAACAAGAGCTAACCGGTAATAGCAGCAATTTTATGAAAATCGAACAAATTCAATCTCTGGCCGAAACTGACATGAACGCCGTTAATCAGCTGATATTCGAGCAGCTGACTTCAGATGTGGCTTTGATCAATCAGTTGGGCATGTACATCGTTAATGCTGGTGGTAAGCGGATGCGACCATTGCTAACCGTACTCGCCGCCAGGGCGATGGGCTATGAGGGCAAAGATCACGTTTGCCTGGCTGCCATTATTGAATTTATTCACACTGCGACCTTATTGCATGATGATGTCGTTGATGAATCAGAACTGCGTCGTGGCCGTGAGACCGCCAATGCTTTATTTGGCAACAGTGCCAGTGTGCTGGTCGGGGATTTCTTATACACCCGTTCATTTCAGATGATGGTCACATTGCAGAATATGACTGTTATGGAAGTTCTTTCTGATGCCACCAATATCGTTGCTGAGGGTGAAGTACTGCAATTAATGAATTGCAATGATGCGGACACCACTGAACAGAGCTATATGCAGGTGATTTATTGTAAGACGGCGAAGTTGTTCGAAGCAGCAACTCGTCTTGCTGCGGTGATTATGGAGCAGCCTCAAGAGATTGAGCAGGCGATGACGGTTTATGGTCGGCATTTGGGCACAGCATTCCAGTTAATTGATGATTTGCTCGACTATACCGCTGATGCGCAGGAGATGGGTAAAAATGTTGGTGATGACCTGAGTGAAGGGAAACCAACACTGCCACTGTTGTATGCCATGCAGCAGGGCAGTGAAGGTGAAAGCAACCGCATTCGTGAGGCCATTGAAACCTGTAACGGTATGGAGCACCTTGACGAAATACTGGCAATTCTGGAACGAACCGGAGCCCTTGAATACACTTACCAAAAAGCGGTTGAAGAGTCACAAAAAGCGATTGCAGCGTTGTCTGAATTACCTGATAGCCAATACAAAAATGCCCTGATAGCCCTGGCTAACATTGCTGTAGATCGCACCGCTTAACGGATTACTGGATCGAGGTTAGAAATCCCTGTAATTGTTGTTGCACGGCTTCTGTCTGCGAGAGAAGTTGTTCAAGACGATACAGGGTGTGGCTTACACGGTAATTCTGGATTTGAATAAACTGTAACAGCCGCGGATCCGTTAATTGCTCGGTGGTAATGCCTTGTAAGCGGATATCAAAAAAACGATTGTCGTTATCCGCGACAAAATCTCCGACCTGCCATAGCAGCGATTCCGCGTGCATTAACCGTTCGCTGTTGTCGGTAAAACGGATCATCGATTCGATTCTTGGCACTTCAAAATCGTAATAGCGAATTAACGAATGTCTTAACTTCCTGTCACTAAGCTTTTCCAGTCCTGATGCTTTCAATGCATCATAAGAACCACGATTGTAGTAAAACACATAATTTGCCTGGGCCTGGGTAACTAACTCCGCTAACTTATGGTTTGCTATCGTTTCTTTATTGGCGATGATGTTGATCAGGGAGCGACAGGCATCGAAATTGTCGGACAGCCGTGTTTGTAGGAATTTAAAGTATTCCATATCGGCGTTGAGTGAAGTGTGAATTTCGGCTAACAGAGTTTGCTCAAACGCTGTGTCTTTGCGTTGCTCATTCCAGACATTAATTTGCAGGGCTATTAGGATCCCGGCAATGATAAGCACGATTTCACCTAACGCATATTTACAATAGGTGATGAATTTTCCATTATCGAGCAAACGGTGACGTATCTGGCGAAACCACAGAAACATAGTTCATTTATTATTGTTAACTGGTTTTGATAGTTTAGCCGAGGAAATAGCAAAAAGCCGACTGGCGCCGGCTTTTTAGGGTTTTCGCAATAGAGGTTATTGATTGATGAAATCAACACCTTCCTGAATGTCTTTGTTCAATGTTGCCAGCATGTCGTTCTTCGCTTTTTGCTCGAACGCGCTTAGCTCACCATATGGTAAGTATTCTTCAACACCATTCTTACCCAGACGAACTGGTTGCGCGAAGTATTGTGCATCGCCAGTGTTGCCTTCAACGTATGCATAATCGATCACGTTTGCTTCACCTTGCAGGCCTTTGATTAATGACATACAGAAACGAGCCGCTGCAGCACCCATAGAAAGTGTTGCAGAACCACCACCCGCTTTCGCATTAACCACTTCCGTACCAGCATTCTGGATACGCGGAGTCAGGGCGGCAACCTCCTCATCAGTGAACGCTACGCCTTCAACCTGAGATAAAAGAGGCAGGATAGTGGTACCTGAGTGACCACCAATTACTGGAACTTTAGTTGTTGCAACATCAAGACCTTTAAGCTCAGCAACAAATGCTTCTGAACGGATAACGTCTAGGGTGGTTACACCGAAAACACGGTTTGCTTCATAAGTACCAGCTTTTTTGAATACTTCCGCAACGATTGGCACCGTGCCATTAACCGGGTTAGTAATTACACCGACAAGTGCTTTAGGACAATTCTTAACAATACCTTCAGCCAGGGTTTTGATGATACCGGCATTAACCGCGAAAAGATCCGCACGATCCATGCCTGGTTTGCGAGGCATGCCAGCAGGGATTAATACGACGTCGGAGCCCGCTAAAGCTGAGTCTAAGTCTTCTTTACCGTAACCGTTAACAGAAACCGCCGTAGGGATGTGTGATAAATCAACTGCAACACCAGGAACCACTGGAGCAACGTCATATAAAGACAATTCTGAACCAGCAGGTAATTGGGTTTTTAATAGTAAAGATAACGCTTGACCGATACCACCAGCTGCGCCTAAGACAGTAACTTTCATTTAACTTCTCCGAGGTTGTGTAATTACTTAAAATTGTGCTTAACCGATCTTGATCCGGATTTCCGGACAGGTTCAAGTGTAGTGCAAACTTTGCTGAGTTGAGGCAGGTACTCAGGGATAAAACGAAATCGACGATTCCCCGAGACACATAGGCTATCAGCAAATTCGAGTGTGATCGAACCGGATACGACAAAATCAGTCAAATTTTGGGTGCACAAACTCTACCGAATCGTGCCTTAAAATACAATCGATTTATGGCCGTCAATGGAATTGCTATTGTTACTTGAAAATAGGGCAATTTTATCCGCGGGGAAAAAATGGTAAGCTTGGTGACCAGTACGTTTAAATCTGTATTTTCACTCTCGTCAGGTAGATAAAATAACGATTATGTCATTACAACAAAAGCAGGAAGCATTGGTAAATGCTTTTAAAGAGTTATTAAAAGAGGAGCGCTTTGGTTCACAAGGCGAGATTGTTGAAGCGTTGCGTGGGCAAGGTTTTGACAATATCAGTCAATCCAAAGTTTCTCGTATGCTGAGCAAATTTGGTGCGGTCAGAACCCGCAATGCGCGACAGGAAATGGTCTATTGTCTACCTGCCGAATTGGGTGTTCCTACGGCCAAAAGCCCTCTGCGTCAACTGGTGCTGGATATTGAAGCGAATGAAATGATGATTATCGTTCGCACCAGTCCGGGCGCCGCACAACTGATCGCCCGTTTACTGGATTCCTTAGGTAAGGCAGACGGAGTGTTGGGCACCATTGCCGGCGATGACACGATTTTTATCGCTCCGACTCAGGTTAGTGAGATCGCAACTACTTTGGAAAAACTGCAGGTGCTTTTCCAGAAAATCTAACCACTCAATCACTGGCAGGGGCGAGGTTCTCGATAAAATCTATCGATGGCGCAAAAAATGCCGCGCCGGTCTCCGCCTGAGTATATTTAAGCAGGTGGTCGTAATTACCATGGCCATCACCTTGGATCATGCTAGTCAGGATTACCTCATAGTTGTCCGGAGTCTGGCAGTATGCGACTGAAAATAATCCCTGCACCTTCATATGGCCGTATGGCATGCTCTGCCGAACCAAGGCGACGGGGTTACCCTGTGCATCTTTAATTCTGGTGCGTTTACTATGCGAGGTGTCAGGTTTGTCTGCCTCGGGATACTCGATGTCATCTAATTTGCTCTTGCCATATATATCTTCCTGCTGTTTCAGTTCCAACGATTGCCATAACTTCATATTATGTCGGTATCGTTGAATATGCAGGTAACTGCCATTTGCAAATAGGGGTTGTTGGTCGGATTTCACTAAAGCGACTTCGCGCTTATGTGGTCCACGAGGGTTATCGGAACCTTCAATAAAACCAGTGAGGTCGCGGCCATCGAGGTATCGAAAGCCTTTTACTTGCTCGATTAATTCAACACTGGAATTAAGCATTTCACAAACCCGGGTGCTGACAATATGGTTAACATCGGCGCGGTCACTCCTGACCTCGATGTATAAATCGATATTATTCGATGGAGCAAAACGATCCTCGACCTGCATGGCAGGAAAGGGGCGCAGGCCTTTAGGTTTGGCATCGGGATAGAATTCATCCCAGTAGGTAGCGCCGATGGCGATAACGGTGCTCAGGTTTGCTTCTGAGAACCTGTTACTGTACTCGTTAAATATCTCTGGTAGTTTAGCTAAGGTATAGCGCACATAGTCATTCTTATTATCAAGGACATTAAAAAGTAGATAATAACTATGTAAACTCGGTTCCGCACAGACACCAAACTGCTCTCTTGCCATCGAATATTCCATTACTTATTTTTGGGGACTGCAGATAAGTATATGAGTTTATTGTTAAATGAAAAAGAGTTATATGTAAGTTGTAAGTTAGTAAGGACCCGACATTGAGTAACCACAGACGGTTTGACGCGATTGTCAGGAGTTGGCCGTTAATGTCTTGCCGTTCTTGTCGATGCAACCCGAAAGCGTTTCTTATCTTCCCAGCGCAGTAACGTCATATCACCACCCCAGACACAGCCAGTATCCAACGCGTAAATATTAGGGTGCGGGCATTCTCCTTCGAGCGTTGCCCAGTGTCCGATGACCCATTCGCTATCGGTTAAACTTTCATCCAAGTCAAACCAGGGTTTCAGACTATTATCCGGGTTATGCTGTGGGTGCTCTTTATGTGAAAACTCCAGGTCGCCGGTCTCGGTACAGTAGCGCATTCTGGTCAGAGCGTTGACACTGTAGCGGAATTTTTCCAGCTCAGTTGTTGCCATCTCCCAGTTGCAGGGTTCGTTACCATACATGTTTTGCAGCCAATACTGGCGGTTATTGCCGCGGATACAGGCATGCACAAATTCTGCCTGAATCAGGGCGGTATCGATATCCCATTGCGGCGCCAGTCCTGCATGAGTCATGTACGCGTTGGCATTGGGAAGTTTGCGCAGTAAGGGTTGTGCAGCTAACCAGTCGATTAGCTCCGCCGCATCCGGAGCCTCTAATAGCGCGTTGAGGTAATCTTTTGGGTGTGGTGTTTGTAATCCATGCCATATTGCCAACAGGTGCAGGTCATGGTTACCTAAAACGGGTTTGGCGCTATTGCCTAACGATTGCAAAAAGCGAAGTGTTTTCAGTGAGTCAGGGCCGCGTGCTACCAGATCACCGGTCAGCCATAGTTCGTCGTTACCGGCCTCAAAACCAGCCTGGCTGAGTACTTGTTGTAACTCAACGTAGCATCCCTGCACATCACCAACCAGATATATCGCCATCGATTAGTTCAGTATATTGGGCACGGCGAGGCGAAATACTGGAATCTGTACTTTATGCTCTTTACCGTTGAGATCCTGTAACGTGTAAAAGCCTTCCATGGTGCCAAGCGGTGTTTTGATAATTGAACCACTGGTGTACTGGTAAGACTGGCCTGCGGCGATAACCGGCTTTTGACCGACCACTCCATCACCTTCGACCGATACCTTGTTACCATTGGCATCGGTAATTAACCAACTACGAGCCAGTAATTGCAAGGTTTCGGCACTGCGATTTTCTATAGTGATGGTATAGCTAAACACAAAACGCTCATTATATTGATCAGACTGCTCTTCAATAAAATGGACCTGAGCATTAATGTCTACCTGAGTATTATCCTGACTACTAACGCTATTCATTTAATTGATCACTCTGCTGAACGATCTGCTAAGTAATTGGCAATGTTTACATAGTCCTTTAGGCTGAGATTTTCCGGGCGTAAGCTGGGCTTAATGGCCAAATCTTCTAATTGCTCAGCAGATAGTAAATTACTCAAACTGTTGCGGATTGTTTTTCTTCTTTGATTAAAGGCTTCGGTACATACCCGATTGAGCCAATTGACATCCTTGGCAGGAACAGGGATTTCCTTATGGGGGATTAACCTGACAATGGCACTGTCTACCTTCGGTGGTGGCTGAAATGCTTCTGGGCCAATCTCCATCACAGGCACTACCTGGCAATAGTACTGACACATGATCGATAAGCGACCATAGGCTTTGCTGTCAGGTGCTGCGGCCATTCGGTTAACCACTTCTTTTTGCAACATGAAGTGCATATCTTTAATTTTATCTTTAAACGACAATAAATGAAAAATTAAAGGTGTGGAAATATTATAGGGCAGATTACCAAAAACGCGCAGGGGTTGTTCACCGGCCAGCTCAGAGAAATCAAATTTCAGGGCGTCAATCTCATAAATAGTAAGATGCTTGGCAATAAATGGATGATGGCGCAAACGATGCGCGAGATCGCGGTCAAGTTCTACCACACTAATGTCGCCGGCTCGCTCGATTACCGGTTCGGTCAATGCGCCGAGTCCAGGGCCTATCTCAATTAAATTTTCACCCTCAGTCGGGTCGATCGCATCTACGATTCGGCTGATGACGGCATCATCGTGCAAAAAGTTCTGGCCGAAACGTTTTTTAGCCTGATGGCCTAAATGGCTTTTGTTACTCATTGTCTGTTCGTTACTAGCTCTAGTGCGTGGTTCAGGGCGGCTTTAAAACTGCCGCAATCTACGTCTCCGGTGCCGGCGAGTTCGATTGCGGTGCCATGATCGACGCTGGTACGTATAAAGGGTAATCCCAGGGTAATATTTACTGAGGCACCAAACCCTTTATATTTTAGTACGGGTAAGCCCTGATCGTGATACATAGCCATGACGGCGTCGGCTTTGGCTAAGTATTTTTCCTGGAAAATGGTATCGGCGGGCAATGGTCCCACTAAATGCATGCCTTCCTCTCTTAATCCATCAAGAGCCGGGGTAATGACATCAATTTCTTCCCGTCCCAAATGGCCTTCTTCACCGGCATGAGGATTGAGTCCACACACGTAAATTTTCGGCTCACTGATGCCGAACTTTTGTTTTAAATCGGTATCCAGTATACGGGTAATCTTTTGCACTCGTTCGAAGGTAATTGCTTTTGATACATAAGCCAATGGAATATGGGTCGTCATCAACGATACGCGCAATCCCTCGGTGGCCAGCATCATCACTACATCAGAACAGTTTGCCTGTTGGGCAAAATATTCCGTGTGCCCGCTGAATGGTATCCCGGCTTTGTTGATCAAACCCTTGTGCACAGGGCCGGTGACGATAGCCTGAAATTCGCCACTCATATTTCCTTCACAGGCGAGGCGCAGGGTTTCCACAACATAGGCGCCATTATTAGGGTTTAACGCTCCCGGTACGCTCGGTTCAGCCAGGGATACCGGTAATACGGTTAATCGGCCGGCCTGGTGAGAAGTCGCATCGGCGCTACTGTCGTAAATATCAACGTCGAGGTTAAGCCCCAGCATTTTTGCTCGTTGTTGAAGCATGTCGGGATCGGCAATCGCAATTAGCTGCGCTGGCCAGTCCTGCTGAGCCAGTTGCACCAGAATATCCGGGCCGACACCAGCAGGTTCTCCTGGAGTAATTGCGATTTTAGCGATCATCAGTTAGTACTTCCTTCATCCATAATTTCGATATACGCTTCGTCGCGAATCTCTTTTACCCAACGCTCTGATTCGGTACCAAACTTGCGGTTATAAATCAGTTGGTAAGCGCGGTTTGAATTATTGGTATCGGTCGCATCTAAAGTGCGGCGACCGGTCAACTGTACTAAGTGCCAACCAAAAGAAGAGCGGAACGGTTTGTGGTATTCATCCACATCTAATGTTGCCAGGGCATTCTTAAACGCTGGATCATAACTGTTGGGATCTGCCCAGCCCAGATCGCCACCCCGGGTGGCCGTTGGACCTTCAGAATGTTCTCTTGCCAGAGTATCAAAGTCCGCTTCTCCGGCTTCAATCTGCGCCAGCATATCAAGTAGCATTTGCTCGGCTTTTTCTTCAGACAAAATAATAGAAGGTTTGATCAGGATATGACGCGACTTGACCTCGGTCACTTCAACCATTTGTTTGCCACGAATATCCATGATTTTTATGATATTGAAACCGAGACCGGTTCTTACCGGGCCAAAAACATCGCCTTTGTCTTTACCATCTACCAACTCGGCAAATAAGGTTGGCATTTCATTGATACTGCGCCAGCCCAAATCACCACCTTCTAATGCTGTCGGTGCACTTGAAGAGGCAATGGCAATTTTTTTGAAATCGGAACCATTGTTCAGCAAATCGACGACTTTGTCAGCACGTTCTTTAGCACTAACCATGTCCTGCTGGGTAGGATTGTCCGGAAAACCGATAAGAATGTGACCAAGGTTGTATTCAATATCCGCGTTGTTCTGCTCCTGCATAATCTTCACCAGATTATCAATTTCCTGAGGAGTGATAGAGATGCGGCGGCGAACACTGGCTCGGCGTACTTCACCGGTTATCATTTGCTTGCGCACATCTTCACGGTAGCTATCCCATTGCATGCCGCTGTTAATAATTTGCATACGAAAATCGACAATGTTGTTGAAACCGTTTTCGCGGGCAATATTTTTAATGGTTTCGTCAAGTTGGGCATCACTGATCTGAACCCCCATGCGCTCACCCAGTTGCATCATTAAACTGTCGGTGATCAATTTTTCCATGGCCTGGGTACGTAGCGCCTGATCAGAGGGCAAGCTCTGGCCTTCTGCTGCGGCTTGTTGTTTTACCTGGTCAACCAGGCCCTGGACCTCGGATTCCAGTACAACGCCTGAATTTACGATGGCCGCAACCTTATCTAAAGGTTGTTCCTCGGCGTGGAGCAATGTGCTGAATGCCAGTGAGCTTAACATCAGGCCAGATGCCATTATGGTCTTACGAATTATTCTTTTCTTTAACATACATCTATTCATTAATTAGAGAGGAAGTAGGGCCGTTTGTAGCCAAATATTCCTGAGCGTAACATATCATCGATCGCAAGTGGCTTTTGTTCGCCGCCTAATCCTTTTAACACAAATTGCAGGGTCACCCCGGTATCAAAGGCTTTGCGATCTTCTGCCAAAAAGTCCTGTTGGTCAAGGTTGGTATTGATGTTGCGGTAGTATGCAACCCGTACCGCCCAGCAACAACTTTCATACTGAAGGCCGGTATAGGCTTCCAGGGAGCGACTGCGTACTAAATCTTCAGTGACATGCCCAATAAACTGCCAGTGGCGAGATATTGGGAAACTTGTTAACGCAGACACTTGCTCAATTTCTTCACCGGAACCTGACAGATTGCGGATGTAATGATGATTTAACTGCACCAGATTACGTTCATTTTTACGATAATCAATAGTTAGCTGACTTTTTTCGGTACTATTTTGCGCGGCGTCATACTGAATGTCACCACGAAACTGCCAACGATCGGTTAACTGCAAAAACAGATCCGCGGCCAGGGCCGACTCGCTTTGAGGTTCATTTTCTTCATTAAAATTAATATTACTGTCATTGAAGTAAACGATTTGACCAAGACTTAATCGGAAAAGTTCCGCGTTAGAATCATCGAGTAATCGTGAGGTGACACCCCAGGAAATCTGGTTAGCCCGGGCTATTTTGTCTAAGCCACTATAGCGCCGGTCACGAAATAAGCCATCGAAATCGTCTTGTAGCTTAGTGGTATCATACTCACCAATCATCGATTGGTCTTTATTCGGGATGTACAAGTATTGCAGCTGTGGCTCCAGGGTCTGCACGTAATTTTGGTTAAAATAACTGGTAAACCGATCGAATTTCAAACCCGCATGGATCCGTGCTTTAGGAAGTGTGCGGGTAACATCCTCTTCAAGAAGAGGACTGTTTTCGATATTGTATTGTTGGAAGCGGGTATGCATCAGACGCACATCGCTATTCACAAACCAGCCTGGCATCGCATACGGCAGGGCAAAACCGGCTTCGATATGTAACCGGTCGGCTTCTGGTTGCGTCGGATCGTCGATTTCAAATCGGCTATATTCACCGAACACATTAAAAGAAGTGTTCATGAAGCCAAGCGGCTGATACGCCTGGAAATCCAGTTGTGGCAGGGTTTGGTAACTGTCTCTGCGGTCACCGAGAACTTTTAGTCCCTGAACCTTAATACTCGACTGCCAGTTTTCAGCAAAGTATGACAATTCACCAATGCGCCATAGATATGCATCGGTTGAGGAAAATTGATCGCTTTCCAGGTCGACCAGGTAGTTGTCATCACTGATATCGCTGTAATCGACAAAGACCCGAAAGTTATCCGAAAATGTTCCCATATGCTGGTAGCGCCCGAGATAACGTTCTTCATTACTGGATAACTCATCGTCGGCACCAAGGTACTCAAAATCCACTTGTCCATATTGTTCATCAACCAGGTAACGAAACTGACTGCGTATCTGGGTACCACGTTTGGACATAAAATATGGGGTAATGGTGGCATCCATATTCTCGCGGATGTTCCAGTAAAACGGCACGCCCAACTCAAAACCTGACTTACTTGACGAAGAAATTTGCGGATACAGAAATCCGGTCTTGCGCTCGTCGGTCAGTGGAAAAGTGAAGTAAGGTAAATACAGCACCGGAATATCTTTAACCCGAAACACGGTGTGATAGGCACTGCCAGCATTATCTTCGGTCGACAAGTTGATTTCACTGGCGGAAATACTCCAGTCTGGTGTTGCGTCGATACAGGAGGTAAAACTGGCATGCTCAAGGGTTACCCCTTGTTCGGTAATATTTAATTGTTCTGCCGCGCCACGACCTGGTGATAACCCCAATTGGTAATTTGAGTTACTCATAATCACCGAATTCTGGTTATTGTCAGCCTCAAGCTGAGCAGACTGAATGGTAATATTGCCATCCTGAAACCGGGTATCGCCTGAAGTCCGAATTTTACCGGCATCGCGATCGATTAAAATCTCTTCAGCAAGGATACGTTTGTCTTGGTAGGCCAGGGTCACACCACCGGAAAACTTGGTAGCCTGATCGGCGACTGTCTCTGAGGTCTTTGATTCTATGACAATGGAGTCATAGCTATCGCTGAGGTCTTCTTTAAGTTCGATGGGAACGACTTGCGGTAATGGACACTGAATAAGTTCGCCAGACAGACTAGCGTCGGCCGAGTCCTGAGCAGATACAGGAATGCTAAAGATGGCTAACAATACAGCAATACGGGAGCTTGGCATGTACTTTCCGAAAGAATAAGACAATTTATTTTTATCAAATAATTCAATTATTATAGTCTTGGCCTGATACCAGTGTTGTACTCCTGGTACCCTTTGGCCTGCTCTGCGTATCGTGGCTATACCTACGATTAATCACACTGGCGTCTATGATATAGCAATTCCCGGTAAAATACATTAGCTGCAGGGAAATGTTGGGCTAAATATAACAGGCTGAAAATTTTCTGCCGTCTACCGGGGTTATATCCAAGAATCATATTGTACTTGTCAAGCTGGACTTTGTAATATGTGCTATTCGCAGTAGCACTAACAGAACCCGTGTGCGGGTAATAGATTTTAAAGTTAAGGGTGTTAAATGAGAATTTGGGGCAGAGTATTTGGTACCTTGCTGGGCTTTCTGGTTGGACGAATTATCGGCGCCGCCGTTGGTTTTTATCTCGGTTATAAATTTGATCAGGGGCTTGGCGGTGATTTCAGCGCCTTTAATCAGCAAAATGAAACGCAGCGTCAAAATGATTTTTTCTATGTGACCTTCTCGGTAATGGGGCATATCGCCAAAGCCTCGGGGCAGGTTAGTGCCGATGAAATTGCTTTTGCTTCCGGACATATGAATCGGTGGGGGTTAACAGGTGATGCCCGACAGGCCGCGCAAAATGCTTTTGGTGATGGTAAACAGCCGCATTTTAACCTGCAGGAGCAGATGAAAACCCTGAAACGGGTATGCTTTGGACGCCAGGATTTACTGCAAATGTTTGTCGAAATTCAGATTCAGGCAGCCTTTGCCGACGATGACTTACACCCCAAAGAGCGGGAAATTTTGCATGGTATTGGTGCCGCCCTGGGGATCCCTGCCCGCCACCTGGATTTTATGTTAGACCGCATTATTGCTGGTGAACATTTTCATCAACAAGGAGGACAGCAGTCGCCTGCACAGCAAAAGCAACGTCTCGAAGATGCCTATAAAATTCTCGGGGTCACACCACAGACATCGGCCAGGGATGTAAAAAAGGCATATCGCAAGCTGATGGCTCAGCATCACCCGGATAAACTGATTGCTAAAGGATTGCCGCCGCAACTGATGGAAGATGCGAAACAAAAGGCGCAGGATATTCAAGCCGCCTATGAATTAATCAGTAAGCAGGCAGCTTAATACCAATCACACTAAATTATTGCTGACTCTGAGTTGTGCACAAACTTAATGTGATTGGTATAACATTTTTCGATGGGGTAGCACTCGGCGGCTCCCTCAACTTTGCGCTCACTCTGGCACCCATCACAATCTTTGCTACCCTAATCACTCGATTAAGCAGACAGCCTGAAAGTCATCGGTTGCGTAACGCCCGGCTGCTCCAGTATTTTTGCGCACATTCCTGCTCTAATTACCCCCTATTGATAAACCTTCATTCTATTAATAAAACAAGCCTTGACTCAATGGTTTAATCCATTGAAAAAATCAATCTTAACAATCTATTAAATCAATTTTTCTATTCTAAATCAGGCACTAGACTTAAGGAGACGAAATCAATCAAAACAATCGAGGCGTTATCCGAGTGGTTTTACCAAGGCATAACAACTCGCTATAGATACCTGAATACTGGAGGGTACACAATGAAGTTAACAAACAAATTTCAACGTTCAGCATTAGCTGCTGTGATAAGCACAGTGCTGGTGGCAACGCCAGCATGTGCGGATCAATCATCAGCCCAGAGCACTGCTGCTGAACAAACCTCAAGCAAACCGGCTGGGGCAATGGGGTCTGGTGAAGCTAAAGCGCACCAACCGAAATCCAATCAATTCTGGTGGCCCGAACAGTTAGACCTGTCGCCACTGCGTGACCATCGCCCGAGTTCCAGCCCTTATGGTGCCGATTTTGATTATGCGGAAAAATTTAACGCCCTGGATTTAGATCAGGTCAAAGCCGACGTTGATAAGTTACTGACCGAGTCCCAGGACTGGTGGCCAGCAGACTTTGGTAATTATGGACCTTTCTTTATTCGCTTGTCCTGGCACAGCGCGGGTACTTACCGCACCCTGGATGGCCGTGGTGGTGGTGACGGTGGTCAAATGCGTTTTGATCCGCTGAACAGCTGGCCGGATAATGGCAACCTCGACAAAGCTAAGCGCTTATTGTGGCCTGTTAAACAGAAATACGGTGAAAGCCTGTCCTGGGCCGATCTGATGATCCTGGCAGGCACCGTGGGCCTGGAAAATATGGGCTTTAAAACTTACGGTTTCGCCGGTGGACGTACCGATGACTGGGAACCAGATCTGGTCTATTGGGGACCGGAAGTGGAAATGCTCGCAAGTGACCGTGAGGATCGCGATGGCAAGCTACAGCGTCCTTTAGGGGCGACTCACATGGGTCTGATTTATGTAAATCCGGAAGGCCCGAAAGGAAAACCGGATCCGGTTGGTTCAGCGAAAAATATCCGTGTTGCATTTGGCCGCATGGCAATGAATGATGAAGAAACCGTAGCTTTAGTCGCTGGTGGCCACACGTTCGGTAAAATGCATGGCGCAGCCAAGGCTGCAGAATGTCTGGAAAAAGAACCTGGCGCTGCCGGTATCGAAGAGCAGGGCCTGGGCTGGAAAAACAAATGTGGTAAAGGACATTCAGAAAATACCATCACCAGTGGCTTAGAAGGTGCCTGGACGCAACAGCCAACCCGATGGACGACGCTGTATTTGCAAAACCTGTTAAACAATGAGTGGGAACAAACCACGAGTCCGGCAGGAGCGATTATCTGGGTACCTAAGAACAAGGCCATGCATGAGTCGGTTCCTGATGCCCATGTCAAAGGCAAGCGCAATCCCCCGGTGATGACGACTGCGGATTTAGCCCTGAAATATGACCCCGAGTATCGTAAAATCGCCGAACGATTCCTGGAAAATCCAGAAGAATATCGTCTGGCCTTCGCGAAAGCCTGGTATAAGTTAACGCACCGCGACATGGGACCGAAAAGTCGTTACCTGGCTGATTCTGCACCAGATGATGCCTTAATCTGGCAAGACCCAGTGCCAGAAGCAAGTTTTAAACCGGTTGATGATCAAGCGATTGCAGCACTGAAAGAGGAAGTTTTAGACTCCGGACTTAGCGTATCGGAATTGGTTCGTACTGCCTGGGCTTCGGCATCGAGCTTCAGAGGTTCGGATATGCGTGGCGGTGCCAATGGTGCTCGAATTATGCTGGCACCGCAAAAGGATTGGCAAGTTAACAACCCGGATGAATTGAGTAAAGTCCTTGATAAGCTGGCGGGTATCCAGAAGGAGTTTAATGACGATGCTTCCGGCGGCATGGGCATATCAATGGCAGACTTGATCGTGCTGGCTGGTAACGCGGCGGTAGAAAAAGCCGCTAAAGATTTTGGTTATGAGGTTTCAGTACCATTTGCACCGGGCAGAACCGACGCGACTCAGGAGCAGACCGATGTAAAATCTTTCGCACTGCTTGAGCCGAAAGCGGACGCTTTCAGAAACTACTTTGATGCTGATGCCAGTTATGAAGGCCCGGCGGAAATGATGGTTGATAAAGCCGATCAGTTGAATCTGACCGTACCTGAAATGACCGTACTAATGGGAGGTTTACGCGTACTGGGTGCTAACACTGATGGTGCTAAGCACGGTGTTTTCACCGACAACGTTGGTACCTTGAGTAATGATTTCTTCGTAAATCTGTTGGATATGTCAACCACATGGCAGAAATCCGGTGAACAAGGTGTATATGAGGGACTTGACCGTGAGTCCGGCGAGAAAAAATACACCGCAACGACGGTTGACCTGATTTTTGGTTCTAACTCGGAACTGCGCGCTGTAGCTGAAGTGTATGCCTATGACACTTCAAAAGAGAAGTTCGTTAAAGACTTCGCTAAAGCCTGGAGTAAAGTGATGCAACTGGATCGCTTTGACCTACGCCATCACCTGTAACCCGTGATTGTGATCAGGCAAAAGCGCAACGTTATTCGTTGCGCTTTTTTTATGTCTGCGGCTAAACAGGCGAGTCAGGTATGCCTTGTGACTCTATTTCAGAATGCATCGTCGGCGGTGAAGCTCAGTTTCTCACCGCTGTGGGGATGATATAGGCTCAAAGATTTCGCATGCAGCTGCAGGCGTGGACTTAGTGCCAATGCTTCGGGATGTGCATACAAGCGATCGCCAATAATGGGGTGTCCCAGGCTCAGCATATGAACGCGTAGCTGATGTGAACGGCCGGTAACGGGCATCAGCTTCACCAGGGTGGTTTTATCCTCGTGTGTCAATACCTGGTATCGAGTAATGGCTTGTTTACCACGTTGATGGTCGACCATTTGTTTGGGACGATTCGGCCAGTCGCAGATCAACGGCAAATCAATTTCGCCATAATCTGGAACGACTTTGCCAAACACTCGTGCCAGATAGTATTTTTCGGTCTGACGTTTTTCAAACTGTCTGGATATGGCGACATGACTCGGCTTATTCAGGGCCATCACCATCACCCCGGAGGTTGCCATATCGAGCCGGTGAACAATGGTTGCCGCTGGCAATACCCGTTGCACCCGGTGTTGCAAACAGTCCTGGTGTTCTGGCAATCGACCAGGAACGGTCAACAAGCCACTAGGTTTATTGACGATGATAAGATCCTCATCCCGGTAAAGTATTTCGAGATAAGGATTCATCGGCGGTGTGTAGATAAAATCCGGATTGGCTGACATAAGATAACGCTGTAAGCTGTAAGCTGTAAGCTTTAAGTGGGAAGAGTTAATTAACTTCCACCTCAGCTCTCCCTTTTAGTGACTAACGACGATGAGTCTAATCGCCTCAAATTTTAGTTGTGCATGCTCGATATAGTGAGCGAGTTGTTGTTGCTGAGCAAGAATAAATTCAAGCTCGGATTGACGGACGTTAGGGTTTACCGCCGCCAGGTCCTGTAAGCGCGCATGCTCGTCTTGTAAACTTTGCTGCATTTTCGTCATTGCCTGCTGTTTTAGTCCTGAAACCTGCTGTTTGCATAGCATTTCAGCTTTGTCGACCAGAGGCGGAATCAACCCTCGTAGTGCCTTAACTAGTTGCATACCGGTTTGCTTTTTCACCGGTTTTAGCTGTTGATCGAATCCTGCCTCATTGACTTTAGCGGCTAAATCATTGCCGTTTTTATCGAGCAACAGGCGAATTGGTGTGGTTGGCAGGTAGCGTCCTAGCTGCAGTTCGCTTGGCGCCATCCCTTCCAGGGTAAAAATACACTCTAAGAAAAAGCTACCCACCGGTATTGCCGGATTTTTCAGAATAGCCAGGGAGGCGTTACCGATTTCATCACTTAATACTAAATCGAGACTACCTCGTACCATGGGATGGTCCCAGGTCAGAAGTTGGTAATCCTCGCAACTTAACGCGGTTTGACGATCAAACGTGACCGTGGTGCCGTCTTCGCTGAGCCCGGGGAAATTAGGACTAAGCATATGTTCGCTCGGGGTCAGGACCAATGAGTTGTCGGCCTTGTCATCCTGGTTGATACCAAATACGTCAAACACCGAGAACATATATTGAGCCAGTTTGGTGTCTTCATCCTGGGCCTGAATTTCTTTTACCAGTTGAGCTGCTTTGCCATGACCTGAAGAATGAATTTCCAGTAATTTATCTCGGCCTGATTCCAGTTCGGCCTTGAGTTTAAGGTGCATGTCCCGACTGGCGCTAATCAGGTTGTCGATGCCTTGATCATGCCAGATACCCTGCAGTGCGGTTTGCATTAATGGTCGCGAATATTCTTCATAAATGGCGCGCGCAGTAACGCAGGTCTGTTCAAACGCATTCATCGCCTGGTGATACCAGTTGAGCAGCATTGACTGTGGCGACTGCTCAAAATACGGGGTATGAATTTTTATCGTCTGGGTTTGACCGATGCGATCGAGTCGACCGATTCGTTGTTCCAATAAATCCGGGTTCAGCGGCAGGTCAAATAACACTAACTGGTGCGCAAACTGAAAATTTCGCCCTTCGCTACCAATTTCTGAGCACAAAAGTACCTGTGCACTGTCTTCTTCCTGGGCAAAGTAAGCCGCCGCTTTGTCCCGTTCAAAGATACTCATCCCTTCGTGGAACACGGCAGCACGAATGCCTTCTTTCACCCGTAATGCTTCTTCCAAATCTTTTGCGGTTTGCGCCTGGGCACAAATCACCAGGATCTTGGCCTGGCGGTCGCGATTTAATAGTTCAATCAGATAATCAACGCGCGGGTCGATATCAACCCATGGTGTATCCTGGATACCTAATTGGTAAAAACATTCTGGAGTAAATAAGTACTTACACCGAGGGCTTTCTAACAACTCGTCCGTATCGGCTGCAGAGATAAAATCCTGGATACACTCATCGTAAACTTCCGGCAGGGGCAGCGGTGTGGCGATTAACTGGCGCTTGGGAAACCCTTTGATGGTATTTCGCGAATTTCTGAATAAAATGCGGCCTGTGCCGTGTCGATCCAGTAATTGCCCAACCAGTCCTGCTTTTATTTGCTCACTTTGTGCATCATTATTATTAATGGCTTGTAATTCACTGCTGATGTCCTTTTCTGCGAACAATGCCTGCAGGCTATGTTGCTGATTGTCAGTTAACGCTTTATCTGCCAGTAATGCATTGGCTGCATCTGCCACCTGGGCATATTGTTGTTCTTCGTCTACAAATTTTTGATAATCGTAAAAGCGATTACGATCGAGCAGGCGCAGGCGGGCGAAATGGCTTTTATGACCCAACTGATCCGGTGTCGCCGTTAACAACAGGATGCCCGGAATGTATTCTGCCAACATTTCAATACATTGATATTCGATGCTGGGGTTGGCTTCGTCCCAGGCTAAATGGTGAGCTTCATCGACGACCAGCAAATCCCACTCTTCGTTACCAATATTTTCAAATTGCTCGGCGTTATTGGCGAGAAAATCGAGATTGACCAACACCAGCTGTTCGCTACTGAATGGATTTTCTTCGCTGTCGTATTGTTTGCAGCGCTCTTCGTCAAAGATGCTGAATTTAAGATTGAAGCGACGCATCATTTCCACCAGCCATTGGTGAGTCAAGGCTTCTGGGACCACAATTAACACGCGCTGGGCACGCCCTGAAACGAGTTGCTGATGAATGATTAATCCAGCTTCAATGGTTTTTCCCAGGCCAACTTCATCAGCCAGTAATACCCGCGGCGCATAACGCTGGCCGACTTCTTCGGCGATATATAATTGATGCTCGATTAAACTCACCCGGCCACCGGTCAGGCCGGTAAGGTGAGATTGTTGCTGTTCATTACTGATCGCCAATGAACATTTACGCAACTGATACCAGTCAAGGCGGTCAAACTGACCATTCAACAAGCGGTCATGAGGTTTATTGAATTTGATAAAATGATCCAGCATCATTTCTTTCAGTTGCACCGTTTCATCGTTATCCTGGCGCACACCTTCATAGGTGTAGAGGTGGTCTTGTTCAATCACTCGGGTAATTTTGATGGAGAACCCCTCGTGACTCGGAACCGTATCACCAACGCTGAATATTACCCGGGTCAATGGCGCATCCTGAATTGCATATTGTCTGGACTCACCAGTGGCGGTAAACAGTATGGTGACGAATCGATTTTCCACCGCAACTACGGTACCTAATCCCTGATCTGACTCACTATCTGAAATCCAGCGTTGACCAAGAAAAAATGACATAAAACTCTCCGTAAAAATCTGCGCCTGTCAAAAGGGGCGCTATGTTAACGGTTTATCTGCAGCCTTTGTACTTATTTAGAGGATGTTTACTTTCACGGAAGGATATTTGTACATATCGTTTGTAAAATAAACGCCTTTCAGCAAGTTCATTGACAGCAAGCGACTTTCAGACAATCGGCGCTCGGTTCGCTATCGGCACTATCAGGCAGCAATGACAAGCCCCTAATAAGAATAGTTCGATTCGTATTTCTTGCCGATACCATAAAAAAAACGAGGCCCATATTGGTGAATAACTTTCATTCATTGACTTGAAAATGTCACTTGCCAGTTGCGCAATAAACTGTCAAAGTGGTGTTAAAGTAAACGCGAAAGGGAGGGATTTCTTGGTCATTTAGCACCACTGGCTCCGATGGCCGGTCTGGGAGGGACATGGACGGTGACCCCGCGACAACTTTCACCTCTGTTCTGCTCCGCACAGCTCCGGTATTGGCTCACAACGATTTTGTAGGTAGCAGGAATTTATATGACAGAACAAAGCACCATCTATGTATTAGATACCAATATTCTTCTTCATGAACCATTCGCATTTCTTTCCTTTCAGGAACACGATGTGGTCATCCCAATGACCGTACTCGAAGAACTCGATAATATTAAGGACCGCCGCAAGGATGTCAGCCGTGATGCCAGGGTGGCGATTCGGGCACTTGAAGATACCCTGGTGGATGCATCGCCAGAACAGGTTATGGCTGGGGTTGAATTAAAAAATAAAAATGAGACCCAGAGCAAACCTGGCCGCCTGTCGATTTTTAATGATTTTACACTGCAGCAAAAAGCCGGAGCCTTGTCGGATAATGACAATGACAATCGCATTATCAATACAGCGCTCTATCTACAGGAGAAGAATGCCGACAAACGAGTCGTATTGGTCACCAAAGACATCAATATGCGCCTTAAAGGTAAAGGTGCCGGATTGGCCTATGTTGAAGATTATCGGACCGACCAACTGGTCGATGACATTAAATTTCTGACCAAAGGTTATCATAAGTTTGAAGGGGATTTCTGGCGCCAGGTTCATGATTGCCAGAGTGAAACTGATGGCCGTTACACTCAGCACCTGCTCGACAAAAGCCTTATCCCCAGTGCTTTCATCAATGAATATTTGATTGATGAGGAAAAAACCTTTGCCGGTAAAATTGTTGAAGTTCAGGAGGACAAGGTAGCGGTTCAGGATATCGGTTATGATCGCTTGATGGGGCGCCAGGCCTGGGGTATTCATCCAAAGAATATTTATCAGGGCATGGCACTTGATGCCTTACTCGATCCCAGTATCGACCTGGTGATCCTGACCGGGCCTGCTGGATGCGGTAAAACCCTATTGGCGCTGGCATCGGCATTAGAGCTGGTAGTAGAGAGGGGGCAGTACGATAAGGTGATCGTGACCCGCTCAACTCCAGAGATCGCCGAATCGATTGGTTTTCTTCCCGGTACCGAAGAAGAAAAGATGGCCCCTTGGCTGGCGGCGATTACCGACTCATTAGAAGTGTTGCATAAACAGGATGAAAGTATGGCAAGTAGCATGAATTACATCATGGAAAAGGCCAACATTCAGTTTAAATCCATTAACTTTATGCGTGGTCGCTCGATTCAGAATTCACTGGTAATCCTCGACGAATGCCAGAACCTGACCGCATCGCAGTTAAAAACCATCATTACCCGATGCGGTGAAGGGACCAAGATAATCTGTTCTGGTAACCTGGCACAAATTGACAGTAACTACCTGACCGCTCTGACATCGGGTCTTACCTATATCGTCGAGCGGTTTAAGGACTACACTGGCAGCGCTACGATTAATCTCAATGGCGTGATGCGCTCGTCGTTAGCATCATTCGCCGAAGAGAACCTGTAACAGAAATTGCCTACCTAACGCCAAAAGGGACAAAGCTTCGGCTCTGTCCCTTGTGAACCCTTAACAATCTTCGCCAGTCTGACCCTTTACACAGGCTAATTCATTATCTGCACGGATAAATGGTCTGCTCTATTGTGGCAATGGTGACAAATTACCACCTGGTTTTTCCATCAAAAAGACTTTACAGCAGGCTCAGGCTATCGCTATATTAAAACATGTGTTTAAATTGATGGTTTTAATCACCGGTTTAAAAATTTCCGGCAAGCAATTTTCTGGCGGAATTTCGCGTGTAACTTTCAACCTTTATATAAACTTATAAAAGATAAAAATCTTTTCCCGACAGATTGTTAGATGGAGGCCAAGGTGGCTGAATACAGTGTAGCGTTAGATGATATGAATTTTTTACTGTTTGATGTATTTCAGGCAGACAAAATGTGGCAGCAGTTGCCGGAGTTGGCGGAGTCGTTAGATAAAGATACGGCTCAGGCCATTTTACTTGAATGTGCGAAAATTGCGGAACAGGAAATTGCGCCAATTTCCCGTCAGGGGGACGAGGTCGGGGTGACATTTAATGAAGGATCGATTACCACTCCTCCGGGCTTTAAACAGGCATTTGACACTTATGCTGAAGGCGGCTGGATTGGTCTTGGTGGCGATATCAATTTTGGTGGCATGGGGATGCCGAAAATGCTGACCGCATTGCAGGAAGAAATTGTTTGCGCTGCCGACATGTCGTTTTCATTGTACCCTGGGCTTACTTCAGGGGCGGCGTTATCGCTGTCAACTCATGGCAGCGAAGCTTTGAAAGAGCAGTTTTTGCCGCGCATGTACGCCGGCGAGTGGGCAGGCACCATGTGTTTAACCGAAGCTCACGCGGGTACTGATTTGGGGATCATTCGTACTAAAGCGGTTGCCAATGATGATGGCAGTTATCGTCTTACTGGTGGCAAAATCTTTATCACCGGCGGTGAACAGGATATAACCGAGAATATTATTCACCTGGTTTTAGCCAAACTGCCGGATGCACCGAAAGGTCCAAAGGGCATTTCCCTGTTTCTGGTTCCTAAATTTAACGTTAATGATGATGGTTCACTGGGCGAGCGCAACGGTGTGAGTTGTGGCTCAATTGAACATAAAATGGGTATTCATGCATCGGCAACCTGCGTGATCAATTTTGATGGCGCAAAAGGCTATTTGGTCGGTGAAGTGAATAAAGGACTGGCAGCCATGTTTACGATGATGAATTACGAGCGCATTGGCGTTGGCATTCAGGGCTTAGGTGCGAGTGTCCGTTCATATCAAAATGCACTGGAATATGCCAAAGAGCGGTTGCAAAGCCGAGCGGCTACCGGGCCTCAATCTCCCGATAAAGAAGCGGATTCCATCATGGTCCATGCCGATGTGCGCCGCATGCTATTGACCATGAAGGCGATGAATGAAGGTAACCGGGCATTGGCTATGTACATTTCCCAGCAACTCGATTTGAGTAAATTTGCCAGTGGCGAAGCGCAGCAAAAAGGTGAAGCGCTGGCGGCATTAATGACTCCACTGGCGAAAGCCTTTTTCACCGATGTTGGTCTGGAAAATACCATTGCCGGTCAACAGGTGCTCGGTGGTCATGGCTATGTGCGCGAGTGGGGGCAGGAACAACTGGTGCGTGATTGTCGCATCGCCCAGATTTACGAGGGCACTAATGGCATCCAGGCCATGGATTTAATTGGCCGCAAACTTGCCGCAAACCGCGGCGAATATATGCAATTATTTATTGCCGATGTACGAGCCTTTATTGCGGCCAACCCGCAAGCCGAGATGCAGGAATTTATCCAGCCATTAACGGCAGCGGTCGATGACTTGCAAGGATTAACTCAGGATATTCTTATTGCCGCAGGCACCGATCCGAATCAACTGGGCAGTGCTGCTTGCGATTATTTACACGTATTTGGCTATACCGCTGTTGCCTTTATGTGGGCCCGCATGGCATTGGCGGCTTTGCCTGAGTCGGCAAGTAATGACTTTTGCAAAGCGAAGGTTCACACCGCAAGATATTATTTTGCCCGCCTGCTACCTAGACGATTATCACTAATGGCATCTGCACGCAGTGCTGCAGCGCATTTATATAACCTTGAAGACGAGTTGTTCTAGACCGAATACCAACCTTTCTAAATAAGGTTAGTATTCTGGGTTTCAGGTTTCAGGTGTATGTTATATGATGCTCTGACCGCAATCTGTTTTGCGATATTGAAATAAAAACAGGGCCGAAAGGCCCCGTCTAGTTTTTATCAACCCTGATAAGCGATTATTTTTTCTTGTTCATATAGTCGATGGTCAGGTTAGTCAGCACTTCAACACCTGTTATCAGGCCACTTTCATCGATTTTAAATTCCGGCGTATGATGACCTGGTGCCTGATCGGCTGGTAATCCTTTTGGCTTGCCACCGACAAATAAATACAGGCCAGGGACTTCCTGCTGGAAGAAGGAAAAGTCTTCGGCACCGGTAACTGCTTTGGTTAATTTAACATTGTCAGCTCCGGCACTGCTGCGAATCGTCGGTAACATGGCTTCCATTAATTCAGGGTCATTGTAGGTAACCGGATAATTCGCGCCCCAAGGCACCTGCACTTCAACTTCTGCATTCATGCTGGCGGCAATGGTCTCAGCCTTACGGGTTACCGCTTCACGAATTTGCATCCGCATGTCTTCATTTAATGAGCGTAATGTACCAACAATCTCTACTTCAGACGGAATAATATTAGAACGGGTACCACCGTGTATTGAACCGACCGTCACTACAGCGGCTTCGTCAATAAGCTTTAACTCTCTCGAGACAATGGTTTGTAATCCCATTACAATTTGCGCGGATGTGACAATGGGATCAACGCTGATCCACGGATAAGCGCCGTGTGATTGCTGTCCTTTTACCAGGATGCGATATGAATCAACGGCGGCCATGATACCGCCAGGTTTGTATTCAATCGTGCCAACTTCGGTATCTGAGCTAATATGCAGGCCAAATACCACATCAACGCCTTCCATCACGCCTTCCTTAACCATAAGTTCAGCGCCGCCTTCTTCACCCGCGGGGGCACCTTCTTCGGCCGGTTGGAACACAAATTTAACTTTACCGCTAAGCTCCCCTTGCATTTCCTTAAGGATTTTTGCCGCACCTAGCAGCATGGCGATATGAGTATCGTGGCCACAGGCATGCATTACGCCAACTTGCTGGCCATTAAATTCCGTTGTCACTTTTGATGCAAAATCCAAATCCACAGATTCGGTTACTGGTAATCCATCGATATCCGCGCGCAGTGCGATAACCGGTCCGGGCTTACCAGAATCCAGTACGGTAACGACGCCTGTATGGGCGATACCGGTTTCAACTTCATAACCCATCGCTTCAAGTTCTTTAGCAATGGTTTTTGCGGTATTAAATTCGCGGTTCGACAGTTCTGGAAATTGATGGAAGTGACGACGCCAGTCAATCACTTGTTGTTCGTTTTCCAGAGACAGTTTTTCAACGGTTTGATATTGATCTGCCATGACAGCAGAGCTAAACGTAAATAGCGCAGCACTACAAAGTGCCAGACGGGAAAGGCAAGTTTTCATCGTGTTACCTGTTGTTTTTGTTAATGGTAAGAAATTATCTAACCTAATAGAGTCTACCTGATTAGGTAAGAATTAGAAGGAATATTTTAAACCTAAAATCAACAGGATATCGGTTGATTTTGGCACTTCGCCAAGCTCATTTGGGCTCGGCTCGGCGACGTAATCAAGTATCGACTTAACTTCCAGCTGCAAATCATCAATCAGTTCCACATCAATACCAGCCTCGATGCGATGGATCAGGCTCCCGGATTCTTCCGAAGCGGTTTTTCCGACATAACTAAAAAGCAACGTCAGATCCTTGGTGTAGTCATAACTAATATCGGTACCGGCGAGGATCCCCCAGGACGTATTACGATTGGAGGTACCCGGTTCGACTTCGACAAACCGGGTATATTGCAGGTTAGGACCGGAGTAAATGCGCCAGAAAAAATCATCTTCATCAATCAGAATTAAACCAGCGGCCACTGCAGCGGTAGCCTGATAATCGATATTTTTAAAGTGATCACTGAATAATTCCAGATCCGGCATACGAAAAAAAATTTTACGGGTGTAAAACCAGTCGTAAGAAAAGTTAACCCGATGATTTTCTTCCGTCAATACCTGTTGGTCGGTTTCTATATCCTCCGAGCGGGCAAAGACGCCGAGGTAGCTTACCTGCAACCGGTCAAGAGGTGTCAACCTTAGCAGGCTGCCCTGAATGGTGTAGTCAAGGCGCTGTGAATTGCCTTCTTTGAAGTTTAAACCGGCACTGACATTGCCACTCCAGATACTATCCTCACTTTGCTTCGACGGCGTAATCGATAACAGTTGTTCCCGTGGGAAGATCAGCTGGGGTTTATTGAAAAAAGTAATTTTGGTGCGATCGAGAAGAAGTTGACCCTCATATATCTGATTGTTGTCCAGACGAATGCTGACGATATCATTGGTACGAATCTGTCGAATATCATCAAAGTCAATTTCCAGTACGCCAAACTCATCACTATCAATCTTAAGGGTATTGCGATACATCGAAATCAAATCGCCACCAATCAGTTCGCCATTTTCAAGCAGTACCCAGTCAAAGCGAATCGGCATCGTCGGTCGGTTTATTGGCCATTCTTCGGGTTCCTGCCACTGTGCGAGGGCGTTATTGACCATAGCGAAACTGACCAACAACGCTAAGGTTAGGAAGATAACAGGGGGACGAAATACTTTATCTGACAAAGGCGATTCTTATTCTGCTGATTATTATTAGTTATTGTTAAATTTAGGAAACTTCGCGGAAAAAGCAAAGAATCGCACTGGAAGGTGGAAGGCGAGAGCACACTTTGTTTCGAGCACGCTTCGCTCCTGGCACACGATTGAAAATCGTTCCTATCATGCAATCAAAGATTGCGCCTAGCAAAAGTCTACTTATTTGGTAGGGGGTACATAAAGTCTTCGACCTTATTCCGGGTACGCCAATGAAAATACATTGGCTCCGGGAATATAACTCGAAGAGTTACTTCGGGTAACTTGAAGCTAGGAGCAGGCTGGCAAGCCAGCTCCTGTCACACGATTGAAAATCGTTCCTAGCATGCAATCTAAGATTGCGCCTGGCAAAGGCAAGGGGGAGCTGGGAAGAGGGAGGTGGAAGAATAAGGTGGAAGAGGGAGGTGGAAGTGCTTAGTGGCGCAGGGGGTAAAAAAATCCCCCAGGTGAGCGGGGGATTTTAATGTCAGGTTTAAATCTAACTAAGCCGGCTTATAACGCTTCAATGCTTTGTTTTTGCAGTTTTAATTTTTCTAACTGCGATTTCGCATCGTCAAGTTTAGCGCGCTCCTTATCAATGACCGCAGCAGGAGCCTTAGAGACAAAGTTCTTATTTGCCAGCTTGCCTTCCGTGCGTTTGACATCGCCACTGAGCTTATCGATAGCTTTGTTCAAACGGGCAATTTCTGCATCTTTGTCGATAAGGCCCGCCATCGGGATCAGCAAACTCATATCGCCAATAACCGAGGTTGCCGACGCCGGTCCCTGCTCATCATCGGCCAGAACATCGATGCTTTCCAGCTTCGCCAGCGCGCTGATGAATTGTTGGTTTTGATCGAGGCGGCGCTGATTGTCAGCACTTACCTGCTTTAATAACACAGGCAATGGCTTGCTCGGGGCAATATCCATTTCACCGCGGATGTTGCGCACCGCAATAATAAATTGTTTCACCCACTCAAGATCATCGATGGCTTGTTGATCAACTAACTGCTGATCAATTTGCGGAAAGCTTTGCATCATAATGCTGTCGCCTTCGCTAAAGTTGCCAGTAAGAGGTGCAACTCGCTGCCAGATAGTTTCTGTGATATACGGCATGATTGGGTGCATTAATCGCAGTAAGCTTTCGAGGATATTGACCAGCGTATGACGAGTGCCACGTTGCTCAGCGTCGTTGCCTTTAAACAATACTGGCTTGGTTAATTCCAGGTACCAGTCACAGAACTGATTCCAGGTGAATTCGTATAGTGCCTGGGATGCCAGGTCAAAACGGAACGACGCAAACGCCTGGTGCACGGTTTTTACCGTTTGCTGGAATTGGCCGATGATCCAGCGATCCGCCAGCGATAACACCATATCACCGCCGTTGGCGCCGCAATCGTGCTCTTCGGTATTCATCAGCACATATCGACTAGCGTTCCAAAGCTTGTTGGTAAAGTTACGATAACCTTCCAGACGCTTCATATCCCAGTTGATATCACGCCCGGTGGATGCCAGCGCGGTTAACGTGAAGCGCAGGGCATCGGTACCATGAGCTTCGATACCGTCAGGGAACTCTTTTCGGGTAGCTTTGGCAATCTTTTCGGCAAGCTTGGGTTGCATCATATTGCCGGTACGTTTTTGCAGTAAGTCTTCCAGCGAAATACCATCGATCATATCGAGTGGGTCGATAACATTACCTTTGGATTTACTCATTTTATCGCCGTGTTCATCACGGATAAGGCCGGTGACATAAACCTTCTTGAATGGCACCTGGGCCTTACCATTTTCATCTTTGTTGAAGTGCATGGTCATCATGATCATGCGGGCAACCCAGAAGAAGATGATATCAAAGCCGGTCACCAACACATCGGTCGGGTGGAAGGTGGCTAAATCTTCGGTTTTCTCGGGCCAGCCAAGTGTAGAGAACGTCCACAGAGCCGAAGAAAACCAGGTATCGAGCACGTCATCATCCTGAGTCAGGGCAACATCGGCACCCAAACCATTTTGCTCGCGCACTTCCTCTTCACTGCGACCCACATATACCTTGCCGTCTGCATCGTACCAGGCAGGGATGCGATGTCCCCACCAAAGCTGGCGAGAGATACACCAGTCCTGAATATCCCGCATCCAGGAGAAATACATATTTTCATACTGCTTAGGCACGAATTCGATATCGCCTTTTTCTACCGCTTCAATCGCAGGTTTTGCTAAAGGCTCAACACGCACATACCACTGGTCGGTAAGCAGAGGTTCGATCACGACCCCGGAACGGTCGCCATAAGGAATGGTCAGTTCGTGATCTTTAACTTCATCCAGTAATCCTAGCTGTTCAAACTCGGCAACGATTTTCGTGCGCGCTTCGAAGCGGTCTAACCCGGCGTACGCGGCAGGTAATTCATTACTGTAAGCGTCATTCGGCTCGCCATTAACATCGTATACTTCGGCGCGGGCTAATACTGCCGCGTCCTGGTCAAAGATGTTGATCATTGGCAACTGATGACGTTTACCGACTTCGTTGTCATTAAAATCATGAGCCGGAGTGATTTTTACACAACCGGTGCCTTTTTCCATGTCCGCATGGTCATCAGCAACGATCGGTATCGTACGATCCACAATTGGTAAAACGATGTGCTTACCGATTAGGTGCTGGTAACGTTCATCGTTCGGGTTTACCGCCACACCGGTATCGCCTAACATGGTTTCCGGGCGGGTGGTGGCAACGACAATGTAATCTTTACCATCTTTGGTCGTTGCGCCATCTGCCAGTGGGTAGCGGAAATGCCACATGTGGCCTTTCTTATCTTTGTTTTCAACTTCCAGATCAGATATAGCTGTGTGCAGTTTCGGATCCCAGTTAACCAGACGCTTGCCGCGATAAATCAGGTCGTCCTGATACAGGCGTACAAAGACTTCCTGCACCGCTTTGGACATGCCTTCGTCCATGGTAAAGCGCTCGCGTGACCAGTCGATAGAATTACCTAAACGACGCATCTGCTTGCCAATGGTGCCACCAGAATGCTCTTTCCATTCCCAGATTTTATCGATAAAGGCATCACGACCATAATCGTGACGGGTCTTATCTTCTTCTGCGGCTATTTTGCGCTCGACCACCATCTGGGTGGCAATACCGGCATGGTCGGTACCTACCTGCCACAGGGTGTTTTTGCCTTGCATGCGTTGGTAACGAATCAAGGTATCCATAATGGTTTGCTGGAACGCATGGCCCATATGCAAACTGCCGGTGACGTTTGGCGGTGGAATGGCAATACAGTAGCCATCGCCTTTGCCGGTTGGACTAAAATAGCCTTTGTCTTCCCAATGGGAATACATGGCTTGCTCAATAGCTGAAGGGTTGAATGTTTTTTCCATGGAATTACTGCTTGTTATGCGACTTTGCTGGCAGGGCGGGTTTCAACATGAAACCCCTGTTGCTGATAACGGCGGTACCGTTTGCGAGCGAGTTGCTTTAACTCGTCCTGCTCTAACACAAAATCAATAATTTGAGAAAACTGTGGCGCGAAGTCAGGGACGTCGCTAGCCAGATTAATTAACACCTGTCTGGAAGAAGTGGGGGCGAGCCAGCTGATTTCAACGGGGGAACCCTGATTTCCTGCTTCTCCCGGCAGGTTATGTGGTACAAAGCTTTGTGCATCTAATGACCAGAGCAGTTCATCAAGCTGATGGGCACTGTCCTGGTCTTCGGTATAGATAAACACGCGTTTATTCTGACGAAAGGCCAATGTTGCCTGAGCGCATACGAAGCGCAGCAACTCTCGTTCACTGGACGTAGCCAATAAATAGAAGATGGCCTGTAAGGTCATTTATTCGCCTTGTTCCACGGCGCATCGGTTGATCAAAAACTGGGTCAGCATACTGACCGGGCGACCGGTAGAGCCTTTGTTTTTGCCACTGCGCCATGCGGTACCGGCAATATCTAAGTGCGCCCAATGGTATTTCTTAGTGAACCGTGCCAGGAAACAGGCGGCGGTAATTGTGCCCGCAGCACGTCCACCTAAATTGGTAAAATCGGCAAACGGACTTTCCAGTTGCTCCTGGTAATCATCCCATAACGGTAAACGCCAGGCTCTGTCACCACTTTGCTCAGACGCATTTAATAATTCATGCGCCAGTGGGTTATGGTTACTTAACAGACCTGTAGCATGAGCTCCAAGGGCAATCACGCAGGCACCGGTTAAGGTTGCCACATCAATCACCAGCTCTGGCTCAAAACGTTCTACATAGGTTAATGCATCACACAATACCAGGCGGCCTTCGGCATCGGTATTAAGAACTTCAACCGTCTGTCCCGACATCGTGGTTAGTATGTCGCCTGGACGATAGGCATTGGCGTCCGGCATGTTTTCACAGCCAGCAAGAACACCGATGACGTTGATTGGCAGATTTAATTCTGCCAATGCATGCATGGTACCAAGGACGCCTGCGGCTCCACCCATATCGTATTTCATTTCATCCATGGCTTCGCCAGGTTTTAGCGAGATACCACCCGAGTCGAACGTCAGGCCTTTACCTACCAACACGATTGGCGCCGCATCTTTGCTACCACCCTGATAGTGGATAATGCTCATCAGTGATTCATTGATGCTGCCGCGACCAACGGCCAGGTATGAGCCCATACCCAGTTCCTGCATCTTCTCTTCATTGACCACTTCCGCGGAAATTTTTTCATATTGTCCGGCCAACGCATTTGCCTGTTCCGCCAGATAGGCTGGATTACAAATGTTCGGTGGCAGGTTTGCCACATCTTTACATTCTTTAATACCAGCAGAAATGCCTAAACCATGAGTGATTGCTCGCTCGCCAATCGGTAACTCGCGACGGGTAGGAACGTTAAAGACAATTTTTCGTAGCGGTCGACGCGGCTCTTCCTTGCGAGTCTTTAAACAATTAAAGCTGTACAGGCAATCCTGGGTTGCTTCTACCGCCTGACGCACTTTCCAATAGCTATCCCGGCCTTTAACGTGCAATTCTGACAGGAAACACACCGCTTCCATTGAACCGGTTTCATTGAGGGTGTTAATGGTTTTGGAAATGATTTGTCGATACTGACGTTCATCCAGCTCCCGCTCTTTACCACAACCAACCAGTAATACGCGCTCGCTTAAAATATTAGGGACCTGATGAAGCAACAGCATTTGTCCGGATTTGCCTTCCAGATCGCCGCGGCGTAGCAGGTTAGAGATATAACCACCACTTATTTCATCCAATTGCTCAGCGACAGCAGATAAACGGCGTGGCTCATATACACCGACAACAATACAGGCACTGCGTTGTTTTTCCGGGCTACCACTTTTTACACTGAACTCCATGAACACTCCTAATTTATGGTTAAATACAAATTTCGGGCTTATATTGTCGCCACATGCTTGCTAAAATCTGTTGCCAGAAGATAGACTTAAACCGACAGCAAGCTGGCTTCAGGCTATTATTATAGCCAGATTCCCTCACTTGGCGGCATATTAGCCATATTAATTTTTTATAAAAACGGTAAGTTTACTTAAAAATCCTTTAGTTGTCAGAAAAAAACTAAGTTTTTTGGATTAAATCTGTGATTATTATTCGATATTTATTAGGCGAAGTCAGTCGCACACAACTGGGCGTTTTTCTGGTTTTAATGACCATCTTTATCAGCCAGAAGTTTGTGCGGGTGCTGGGGGATGCGTCCGATGGCGGTATCCCCGGTGACATGGTGATGACCTTTATCGCCCTCACTGTTCCGCACCTGATTGGCATCATGTTACCTCTAAGCCTGTTTTTAGGCATTTTACTCGCTTACGGTCGCATCTATGCGGAAAACGAAATGACCGTATTTCACGCCTGTGGCGTCAGTGAGTGGTATGTGGTTCGGGTGACCCTGATAGCGGCACTGATCACCGCATTGATCACCGGTGCATTCACCCTTTACTTATCGCCACTGGCAGCAGAGAGTGAGTATCAGGTGAAAGAAAAACTGGCTAAGGATATCGGCGTATCGGCACTGGTGCCAGGGCGCTTTCAAAAAACCTCGAATGAAAAAGCGGTGGTTTATGTGCGCGACATAGATAAAGACAACCGTTTACAACAGGTATTCGTGGCCCAGCTTCCCGACGAGGAAATTGAAACCAATAAAAGCGATAAAACCAGCCTGATTTATGCCGCAAATGGTCGGGTGATTGAAGAAGAAAACGGTGAACAACGGCTGATGATGGAAATGGGCAATCGCTATCAGAAAAACAAGTCGACCGGTGAATTTGAGACAGTTAACTTTGGCAAATATGAAATGCAGATTCAGGAGCAGAAAGTCGAGCATAAACGACGCAAACTGACGGCACTGCCGACGCTGGAATTAATGAAAGACCCATCACCTCAGGCGGTCGCTGAAGTCCAATGGCGCTTCTCATTTCCGTTATCAGTGATGATATTAACCTTGATTGCAGTGCCGCTGAGTGTGGTAAACCCAAGACAGGGAAAATTTGCAAAAATGTTTCCAGCGCTGTTGTTGTTCCTTTGTTATTTTCTGCTATTGACCAGCGGTCGCACCGCGATTGAAGATGGCGTTATTGCTCCATCGGTTGGCCTGTGGCCGATTCATCTCATCGCATTTTTCCTCGGTTGGACGCTGTTGTTGCGCAGCCGCAGCAGTGGCAAAAAAATAAAAGCAAGACTGAAAGGGCGCTAAGGCATGAGAATCCTCGACTTTTACATCGGCCGGGTTATCGCCTCGACGACATTTATCACCCTGGCTGTGCTAGTCAGTATTTCCGGCATTATTAAGTTTGTTGAACAAATGCGTGCGGTAGGGCGGGGGAGTTATGATCTCGCCGATGCGGCGCTATATGCCCTATATTCGGTGCCCAGAGATCTGGAAATATTTTTCCCTATGGCGGCACTAATCGGTGGCCTGATTGGCCTCGGGATGCTTGCTAATAATTCCGAACTGGTGGTGATGCAGGCGGCCGGATTATCGAAACTACAAATCATTAAATCGGTGATGAAGTCTGCCGCGCTGCTGATTATCTTATCGATGGCGATAGGTGAATGGGTAGCACCTGAGGGAGAGAAAAACGCCCGGGAACTGCGCGCCAGGGCCATCTCCAGCGGTAGTCTGATATCCGCGAAAAACGGGGTCTGGGCAAAAGATGGCGACTTTATCGTGCATATTACCGAGGTTCAGGATACCAACAGCTTATCAGGCCTGGCAATTTATCGATTCGATAGCCAGTTTAAAATGTCATTATGGAAGAATGCCGACACCGCTATCTGGCAACCGAGTGACAAAAAGTGGCTTCTCGCCGACGTGGAAATATCCGAACTTACCGAAAAGAAAATTACTACAACGCGCAAAGAAAGTGAGCTGTGGCGATCCTCATTAACGCCGGATAAGTTAGGAGTGGTGACCGTAAAACCTGAGTCTTTATCGGTTTCCGGATTGGTCAGTTACCTCGATTATCTGGCCGAAAATAATCAGGAAAGCAGTCGCTATCAGTTGGCATTCTGGCGTAAGCTGATGCAACCAATCACCGTCGCCGTCATGCTTCTGGTGGCGTTATCCTACATTTTTGGTCCGCTTCGCAGTGTGTCGATGGGCGCGCGTATTATGATGGGGATAGGCACGGGCATTAGTTATGATTTCCTCAACCGTATGTTCGGCTCAATGAGCCTGACATTCCAGTTTCCGCCGATCATTGGCGCGATTGTGCCGAGCCTGTTGTTTGTAGCTATTGCGGTGTATTTACTGCAGCGAAAAGCATAAACGGGGAAGGTGGAAAGTGTATGGTGGAAGTTAAAGGTGGTAGGAGGAAAAACGCTGTTAAGTTTGCGTCATATCCTGCTACGACAGGATATCTAAGCCCAACGCCCTGTGAAGGTTGCAGACTAAGCAGCCTAGGCCGAGGAATATTCCGTTGTCGATAGACGCAATTCGGTTTTTTCATTAAACTTCCCAGCAAGTTATTCTAAAGTCTTTCACAGAGCGTTCCATCGTGACCAATCAGCAATCACCCGCAGATTCTTTAAGTTATATGAGCCAGTCCGGTTATCCCCGGGCAGGCTTTCGCCGTCGCTTTGGTTCCTGGGGTTATGATGTATTAGTGGCCATTGCCGTTTATATGTGTGCCGGTGCCATTTCTTTTGGTATCTTTGGCGCTTTGTTTTCTGCCGGAATTATCGATAACCAGGGCTTTAGTCATCCTATCGATTTACAACAAAACTCTTTGCTTTGGTCAATACTGGTTTATCTGTGGAACCTTGCCTGGGTAAGTTTTTTCTTTATCTATTTCTGGGCTCGCAGCGGCCAGACGATTGGCATGCGTGCCTGGCGACTACGAGTTCAAAATCGCGATGGCAGCTTGATTTCAAAAACGACCGGAATCAAGCGCATCGTATTCACCTTACTAGGGCTGGGCAATTTGCTCGTTATTTTTGATCGCAGAAACAAACTCTCGTTACAGGACAGATTTACCGATACCGAAGTGGTGGTTTTGCCGACGGTTAAATAATTCAAATTCAGTTAAATTAGAGCGTCATTCTGGTGGAGACCGGAATCTAAGTTTGATAAAAGTCCTTCGTCGTATATTTCTTGCGCAGATAGACTTAAGGGCAAAGAAAACACTTGCGCGGGCGTTATTCTTTCGTATAATGCCTCCCATCAACAGACAATGTTGATGCACGTGTTGCCGGAGTGGTGGAATTGGTAGACACGACGGATTCAAAATCCGTTGCCTTTGCGGGCGTGCCGGTTCAAGTCCGGCCTCCGGTACCATAATTAACCTGCTGATTTTAAGCAGGTTTTTTAGTTTATAGAGCTTCCAAATTATTACCCAGCCTTCTATAAAGGCCTCCATGTGTGACGATTTTTTGCCACATCCTGACCTTTCTCCCGATTTTGACACTACCTATTTTTTTGATTACATTCACTGTCGCATTGTATTCAAATGCAGTAACCTCGATTGATTAATTATGAGCAAAGCAACTACCTCAAGTCCCGATTCCGATCCGAATGAACAATTAGACGTCATCTATTTTGCTGGCGGGTGCCTTTGGGGGGTGCAAGAGTTTCTCAAACATTTACCTGGGGTGAAACAGACAGAAGCCGGTCGAGCGAATGGTACAACCCAATCTACCAACACTCCGTATGATGGCTATGCCGAGTGCGTGAAAGTTGTATTTTGCCCGGAAGACGTGTCGATTCACTCACTGATGGATTATTTCTTTGAAATTATTGACCCCTACAGCCTCAACCGGCAGGGCGATGATGTTGGCGTGAAATATCGAACTGGCGTATACAGTGAAACCCCTAGCCATCTTGAGCAAGTGAAGCGTTATATTGCTGCCCGTCAGGATAGGGAAAAAATTGTGGTAGAAGTGCTGCCATTAGTGAATTACGTGAAAAGCGATGATGAGCATCAAGACCGATTGACTCGCTTTCCAAACGATTATTGCCATATTCCCTTCGACTTATTACACAAATACAAGCGCTAAAATAGCGGCTGGAAGGGACGGAATTGTAAAAAAAGCCTCTATCGGATCTCATCTGTCCTATAGAGGCTTTATCATAGCTACTTAAGCACTACAAAGTTAAAGCTGCTGTTTTTTTCGACTCTTTACCCGTTTGCCAATCATCAGCGCCGCAACAATGGCACAAGAGCCAAGCGCGAGTTTTATTAAGTCTTTAACTGAGACATCATCAGCTTCGCCAAATACAAACAATGACGCAAACATGGCCAGTGGTACAACGGCGTTATTAAAGGCCGATAATGTACCGACGGTTGTTTTGGTGCCGCCTTTATTCCAAAAGAAGAACCCAAGCCCGGATGCAATAAACCCGAGATAGATCAGTACCGCCCATTGTTTGGCGTTTGCTTCCAAGGGGACCGGAGATTGTTTAAAGACAAGCAAGGTAATGACGGAGGTAAATAACACTGCCCCCAGATATAACAGGCCGAAAATGGCACTATCATTTACCCCTGGTCTGGATTCTCTCCAGTTGCGGTAATACACCTGACCAAAGGCGAATGATAGATTGGCGACTTGCATTAAACCAAAGCCCAACCAAATATTTTCAGTGGTAAATTGTTCCGTCTTTATGATGGCTGCACCGAGCACAGATAATGACGCGGCCAACAGATACCAGGGATTGAATTTACGCTTGCTTAAGTCGTAAATAATGACCACGTATAATGGTGTCAAAACACTAAATAGCGCCACTAAATGTGAAGGCAGGTAGCGAAAAGCGAACATATAACAGGTATACATAACCCCAAACTGCACCGCCCCTAAAGCCATCAGTTGGCCTTTTTCCACCGCGGTAGTTTGACTCAGCTTTAAAAATGGCAAAAAGACAATCGCAGCCAGCAAAAGACGCATATCGGCGATTTGCATCGGATCAATACCTTTTAGCGTATTGCCAATCAGGCCAAAGGAGAATGCCCAAATCAACGTTGTTATTGTTAAATACTGCATCTAACGGTCTATTCTTTTGCTGTTATTGTTTTCGGTAACGCAAGGGAAGCCATTACCAGTGATAATTGACGGTAGCCGAAAATTGATCGCCTCGTCCAGGCGTTCCCGGAATTTCTTCAAACGATTCATCCCACAAATTATCAACGGCTAGTACGATATCCAAAGCATCAAATTGAGCCGGAGCGTAGGTCAGGGTTAAATGGGTAAACAGGGCGCTGTCATCGCCTTTTCGCAGTGCATTGTCTTCCTGCTTACGCCATTCATTGTCAATTCTAATTTCTACGGTCTCACTTGGCGACCAGGTTGCCCCCAAGGTAACACGATGCGGTGGATAGTTTAACGCGTAAAAGCTCGCATCAATGTTTTCTCCAAGGTAATTTTCAGATTTATCGAGGAAAGTATAACTTGCCACCAAAGTCACAGAATCGAGAGATTTGATTGCAATAAATTCAAGCCCCAGGGTTTCAATATCAACCTGGTTTGCGGTGCGAGCTGAGGTTGAATCAAAACTGTATGTCCAATCGGTCAACTCATTATCCCAACGATAAAAGATGGCTGAGTCCAGGCGCCAATCCAGTTTGTCTAAAGACAGGCCAAGTTCCAGGTTTTGACTGCTTTCCCGTTGCAGATCATAGTTACTTCTAAACAGTCCACCTGTTTCACTGCCGCCAATTGCGGAATAACCAGCTACCTGGGTAGCTTCAGCGTAAGAAAAGTAAAACGTGCGGGTGGAGTTATCGGCATTGACGGTAAATAAAGAAACGTCACTGATCACTGAAAACCTGGAGTCATCGCGATTTGTGTCGTCAAACGCACCACCTAGTCGAAATGTCAGGCTTTGACTGTTTGTCAGTTGTTTTTGGTACTCAGGCACAATGCTGAATTTATAGTAATCGCGAGAGGTGAAATTATTTTCCAGCGAGGTCGATTCAATCTCATCTGCCATAAATTGGCCAGCATAGTTAATAGCAATATCGCTATTGATATGATGATTGCCCGACCATGCCAACGACTTAACGTCAGTTTCATGAAAGGCCTGGAAAATCTCAGGGTTTTCCCTTGAATAAACGTAGTGATCATTGTGTTTACGATAATAAGCAGACACTTCGAAACTGCTGTTTGTCGCGTATTCCTGCACGTGATTTAACATCAACAACCGTGTTCTCAGGTCTTCGGTCTCATTCACATTCCACGGGGTATACATGTTAGGCCAGCCAAAGAACTTTTCCTGGTAACCGAAAAATAGATCGGTTTGAGAGTCACTGTCGATGCGCTGAATACGAGCTGATGCTCGCTCAAACTGATGATCACCGTTTTCGATGGTCCCGTCACTTTGCGAGCGAGAGTATTCAACTTCGGCGCCCCAACTCCCATTTTTTGAATCGTCGGGCCATCGATAAGCGCTATAGATACGCTGAATATTAAATCCGTTATTGCCTGCACCAACCGATAAACCACCACCTGTTTGAATTGGTTTCCATTGGTATGATACGGTGCCTACAGAACTATTTACCCCATATAACGAATTGTTTACGCCGGTTAAAACAGACGCTGGCGTTAACATTTCAGGCGCAATTGGAATTTCTGCAAAATAGTGGCCAGTTTGTGGGTCGTATAAGGTGTTGCTGCCTACTCTGAATCCGGTATTTTCAAAAATACCACCACGAATGCTTATGTCTGCCTGGGCTTCAGCCATGTTGCGCGACTGCAAATCAACGCGGGGATCATACTCCAGGTTCGATATTGGCGCGGCAAAGGTGCCAACGGGAATGGTGTTCGCTGTTGCTTTGCCTTCCACGGTGATGTTTTCAATATCGTCTAATCTTGTATCGCCATTGGTTGATGCCAAAGAGGCCATAGAGATCGCACTGAATAATAAAGTGTTAACAGCTCGAAGCATTACCTTTCCTTTTACCCTTTTTGTTAATAAGCCGTGCGTTTTGTCTGCCTTTTGCCTGGCGAAAAACGTTGAATTAGTCGCCGTTAAAGGAGAAACAAAACCACTTAGTGAGTGTTGTCATATATGCTAAGGCGGGGGATTATACTGAGTTAGAACAAAGGAAAATACGGTTGCCATACAGTTGGTTTACAAGTGACTTATTTTTGTTCACTTGATTGCTGTAGGGTATATAAAGGGATTTATGGTATGTCGTGATATCACGGACGACAATATCACGACCAAGTACATCCATGACACTCATGCATCAATCCATCCCTGTGATGCAATCGTCAGTATGTTCCGGACTCTGCCGATATTATAGGCAATCTACATCGAATTCCCTGTGCAAACCCTCCCTTGCTACCATCCATGGTACGGGAGGAAAGATACATGGACGTATTGAATGTCGAGATATCATGGATGGCAATATCTCGACTAAGCACATCCATGGCACCCATGCATCAAGCCATCCCTGTGATGCAGGGTACCTACATCCCCGTAGGCAAAAAAAAAGCACCTCATAGGAGGTGCTCAAAAAACTATAAAAAACCAAGGAGAAATACTCATTTCACAGAGTAAGAGTCACGGTAATCTGAAAAGTTCAAAAATTTAAAAAAAAACATCAAAAAAATTTTGTGATTCTGGCAAACTAATGGAAAAGCTAAGTAAAAATAATAACTTCAAGCGACAATGAATATTAAAAGAACAACTCTCTGTGCGATTTCCCTGTTGTTACTCTCGGCGTGTGCAACACCTCCACCACAAAATCCGGAAAATATCTGTGAGATATTTCGTGAGCATCATCATTGGTATGAAGGCGCGAAAGATATGCAGGAGCGATGGGGGGTACCAATTCATGTGCCGATGAGCATGATGTACCAGGAAAGTTCGTTTCGAAGTGACGCCTTACCGCCCAGGGATTATCTGCTTGGCTTTATTCCCTGGGGACGAGTTAGCACGGCATATGGATTCTCTCAAGCGAAAACGTTGACCTGGGAAGACTACATCCGTGATTCCGACAATAGTGGTGCCGATCGCGATGACTTTGCGGATGCTATTGATTTTATGGGCTGGTTTATTGCCAAAACCCAGAAAGTGAATGGCGTATCGAAATGGGATCCCTATAACCAGTATCTTAATTATCACGAAGGCTGGGGCGGGTTTAAGCGCAAAACCTATGCAAAAAAATCCTGGCTTCTCCCTGTGGCAAGAAAAGTTGAGCGCCGGGCGATTACCTATTCGGGGCAGTTAAAAAGCTGTCGAGATGAATTGGATAGCAGCTGGTTGTGGCGGGTGTTGTTCTACTAAACCGTGAATATCTTCACGGTTTAGAGCGGTAAGTTTCAAGCTGTAAGCTATAAGCTATAAGCTGTAAGAGTTAGCTTTCACCTTTAATTTCCTGGCTGCTAACCTTCTGGGTAGTCAGCCAGAATCAAGTCTGCGCCTTTAGCGGCAATCATCATGGTCGGCGCGTTGGTGTTGCCACTGACAAGGGTAGGCATAATCGATGCGTCTATGACTCGCAAGCCGCTCAGCCCCCGCACTTTAAGGGTCGAATCAACAACGGCCATATCATCATTACCCATTTTACAGGTACCGACCGGGTGATAAATATTGTTACTTTTTTCGCGGATAAAGTTGGCTATCTGCTCATCGCTTTGTACCTGCTCACCAGGAAATATTTCTTTGACATTTTTCGCTGACAGAGGCGGCTGTGACAGCACCTGCCGGGATAATTTGACCGCTTCTATCATCAGTGCCATATCATCCGGGTGGGTTAGCATCTTTGAATCGATAACCGGCGGCGTGGCGATATCGGCCGACATCAGGCGGATCTCCCCCCGACTTTTAGGCCTGAGGATGCAGGTGTGTAATGTGGTACCCTGGACACCATACATTTTCAGGTTACGGCCATGATCGTCCATAGCACCGGCGATAAACTGCCACTGTATATCCGGGCGATGATCCAGCCCCTTGGAAGCAATGAAGCCTCCGGTTTCGACCAATGAAGTGGTAAAGATGCCACGCTTTTGTCGAACATATTCGACCGCGTGTTTTGCAAGCCACCACAACGATGACGGTAGGGCACTGATCAGATCGCTGCGGCTTTGCTGATTTACCAGACAAACATCAGGGTGATCCTGAAGGTTTTTACCGACTCCTTCGAGCGCCTTAACAATAGGGATCTGCAGGGTATCGAGCTGCTCTTTTGGGCCCACGCCACTGACCATCAGTAATTGCGGGCTATGAATCGCTCCGGCGCAGACAATCACTTCTTTAGTTGCTCTTAACTCGACGGTTTTATTGTTGTCCTTGTCCGATTCTAACAACTGATTTTGCTGAAAACGTACACCAGTAGCACGTTCACCATCGAATAATATCTTTTCTACCCGGCTATACGAAAGAACGGTCAGGTTCTTGCGGGAAGAGGCTTGTTGTAGAGGATAAATAAAAGCATCGGCGGCGCTGTGACGCTGACCATTTTTCTGAGTTACCTGATAACGGCCGATGCCGGATTGTTGCTTGCCGTTAAAGTCTGGATTGAAAGGGTAGCCTAGAGACAGAGCCGCATCGATAAATTCCTGTCCAATCGGATGATTAGAGCGAGAGTCAGTAATATTGAGTTCACCACCTTGACCATGATATTCATCTTCAATGCGCTGTTGGTGCTCGATGGATTTAAAGTAGGGTAGTAGTTCGTCATAGCTCCAGCCCTCATTACCCTGTGCCGCCCAGTCGTCATAGTCCTGGCGATCACCACGAATATACAACATCGCATTTATCGCACTTGAACCGCCTAACCCTCGCCCCCGTGGATTATAGATGCGCCGGTTTGCCTGACTCGGTTGCACTAACGTTTCATAACCATAATTATATTTAGGAATGCGAAACAGTAATGGAATTGCCAAGGGAGTTTTAATGAGCGGGCTTTGATTACGTCCGCCGGTTTCCAGTAAACAGACCTTCAGATCGCTGCGCGCAGACAAGCGATTTGCCAGAACACATCCTGCCGAGCCACCGCCAATGATTATGAAATCGTAATCCATAAGTTACACATATCTATTAAGTAAGTGCTTACTGAACCGTATTGGTTTATTCAGGAATGCACCGAAACGTAATAACAGTATGAAATTTAATGGAATTGGTATCAAGCTTCTCGTTTATTTTGATCGAGTTTAGGAAAGAGGGAAGGTGGGAGTATGGGGTGGAAGAGGAAGTCTAAGGTGGAAGTCTGAGGTGGAAAAGCCGGGAGTTTCTTCCACTCCCACCTTCCACCATAACACTTCCTGCTACTGCTCCTGAAAATGCTCGATCATCACGCGTACGGTTTTCACCATATTGCCATCGACTTCAATGATCTCGATAGGATATCCTGCAATTCGCATACTGATATTCGGCTGCGGGATTTCTTCCATATATTCCAGGATAAGACCGTTCAAAGTTTTCGGACCGTCGGTCGGGAAATTCCAGTCCATTTCTTTATTAATATCACGGATATTGGCACTGGCATCGACCAGGTAGCTGCCGTCCGGCTGTTTGTGAACTTCTTCGCTGGGCGCCGGTGTCAGGGTCGTGGTGAAATCGCCAACGATTTCCTCGAGAATATCTTCCAGCGTTACCAGCCCCTGGATATCGCCGTATTCATCGACAACCAGGCCAAGGCGCTCTTTTGCCCGTTGAAATTTTAGCAACTGAACATTGAGTTGGGTGCTCTCCGGAATAAAGTACATTTCCTTTACGGCCCGCAACAGCGACGCTTTGGTAAACTGACGTTTGGACAATAACTTTACCGCATCGCGCATATGCACATAACCGACCACATCATCGATGTTATCGCGGTACAGGATTACCCGTGTATGACTGGCCTGTGTCAATTGCTTCTGGATGACTTTCCAGTCTTCATTGATGTCGATCCCCTGAATTTCATTACGTGGGATCATAATATCTTCGACCGTGACTTTCTCAAGATCGAGTATGCTGACCAGCATGTCCTGATCTTTTGCTGGCAATAATGCCGCCGACTCGTTTACGACAGTACGCAACTCTTCCGAGCTCAGGCTATGTTGTTCGCGTTGTTCCGGGCTGATACGTAATAAAATCAGGATACCGTTGGTGATCCAGTTAACCGCTACCACCACCGGATAGAATAGCTTTAATAATCCTTTAAGAATGATAGAGCTGGGGAATGCGACTTTTTCGGGATGCAGGGCAGCCAGGGTTTTCGGCGTTACTTCAGCAAAAATAAGGATGACCATGGTTAATACTAAACCGGCAGTGAACTCTCCACCGACACCTAATAATCGCGCACCAATCTGACCGGCAATAATGGAGGCGAAAACATTAACCAGGTTATTTCCAATTAAGATCAGGCCAATGAGCTGATCCGGTCGCTTGAGCATACCACTGACGCGCTTTGCCCCTTTGTGATCATTTTCTTCTAGATGCTTTAAACGGTAGCGGTTGATGGACATCATACCGGTTTCGGAACTTGAAAAATAAGCAGACAGCAGAATTAATACAGCAAGTATCGCAAACAGCATACTTGTAGAGATATCGTCCAAAAAGGGGGTCCTATATTGCTTAACAGATAGTCAGGTAATTGACGGGTATTCTACCAGTAATCAAACCTGAACGCCTACGATAAAAGAAACTCTTTGACAAATCTACTGCCAAAGTAGGATAAGGTCAGGATCGCCGTCGCGATAATGGTTAAAATCATAATGCGATGACCACGCCAACCCAGCTGAAAATGTCCCCATAAGCTAACCACGTACAGTGCCAGGGCCACCAATGATAATACGGTTTTATGCAGATTATCTTTGGCAAAAAAGTTATCGATAAACAGGCCACCTAAAAATTGAGAAGCAATCAGTAATACCACGCCAGTAATCAACAACCGGAACAACTGCGCTTCAACTTGCATTAGTGGGGGCAAATGGTTGACGGCATTAATGTTTTTACTTTTGAGTTTGTAGTTAATAAAGTTGACCTGGATCGCAAACAGGGTGCTAATCACCAGAACGCCAAATGCCAGTAATGCCAGGCTGATGTGCAATACCAGAATCAACTTAGACGGGTCTATCGCCAGGGCATGAGTATCCGGAATCAGCGAGGTGATCACTAAAAATGAGCCAGCAAAGGTGTAAACCCCGGGTAAGATCAAATTGATCTTCGCCCGTAATGACAACGCCGTCACGGATAAAGCAATAATCAGGGAAACCAGTGAGGTAACATTAAACAGGCTGAAGTTAACCTGTGACTGGGAAAAAATTAATCCGCTAAGCAACACACAATGACAAACAATGGCCGCACACCCCAGGGAGAAAAACAGTTTTGGGTTAGGACCCTGGGCTTTAAACAGGCGGCTATATACGGTAATCGCCGCAGCCAGGTATAACAGGGCAGTAATGATTGAGAGGACCGGAGTCATGGTCTTTGTTTGCTCCAACTCAGGAATTATTGTTAACTGAATGATTTCAGAATGTTGTCACCAATACTACCAGAAACGAACGGCAATTCTACGGGAAATTAATGATTCAATAGCCGCATGCGCAGTGGCTTGATGGCACAAACGATTAACAGGATTGAACAGGTGCTGGCAAACCAGGTTGGTAACAGTTGATGACTGTGGCTCATCTGCTCAAAAATATTGATATTAAAATATGCCAGGCAGGCATCGAGCAACAAGCCAAAGGTGATGGATGATATGACGATACCCGTTAAGTAAAAAAACAATACCCGCGCGCCCATTTCATTGCGAATCACCCCTAAGGTAGAGATATTCGTTGCCGGTCCCGCCATCATAAATACCAGCGCTGTACCCGGTGAGATACCGGCCATAATCAAACCTGCGGCTAACGGTGTTGAGGCCGTGGCACAGATATACATAGGCACTGAAATCAGGATCATCAACAGCATCGCGATGATACCGCTGCCATATTGCAGGAGGAAGTCGGTTGGTAGAAAGGTACGAATAACGGTAGCAAAGAGCAAACCGATGAACAACCAGAGTATTAAATCATCCAGTAACTGGGTAAACGCATAACGAACGCCAGTCCCCAGCTTAGTAAAAATGCCGGCCATCGCATCACTCGTGGTAGCTGATGATTGCGAAGATACGGTCGTTGTTGTCGCACAACAGTTATCCTCGTTCATTGCTGCTGTACTGATGGTTGATGTGCCGCAACAAGGCGCCAGCTTGATTTCTGTGTTACCGTTAGTCACTGTAGTTGCACAATGGGATTTATTGTTCGAATCATCGCTTGAATTAACGTTGGAAACATCGTTTAGCTGATGCGTCGGTTGAGAGGCGCCTTGTGGAGTTGAATGACTACTGCAGCATGTTTTGTCGTCTTTTACTGACCGCAATGACTGAGCCTTTTGTGTATGCTTTTTTGTTCCTTGAGCCACCAAAAAACCGGTAAATATTGCCGATGTGATTGCGGCAATGGGACGGTAAATCGCCATTACCGGTCCAAGTAACGCATAGGAGACCGAAACTGAGTCGACACCGGTTTCAGGAGTTGCTACCAAAAATGATGAGGTCGCCGGCGACGACGCGCCAGAGCGGTGTAACTGGGTAGCGACCGGAATCACCCCGCAAGAACAAAGAGGCAAGGGGGCACCGATAAATGCCGCTTTGACCACGGCTGATTTTCCCTGGCCGAGGTGCTTACTCAATACCTGCGTAGAGACCAAAGCTTTCATCAAGCCAGCAATAATCAAACCCAGCAGCAACCAGGGGCTTGCCTCGTTGATGATGGCGATGAAATTGTTGATTAACAGCTGCAGGGTTTCCATTTCGACATGCTACCTTGGGTTAATATTATCGGTTTCAATTGTACCGCAGTTATACCAATCATACTAAGTTTGTGCACAACTCAGAGTTAGGGCCGTAAATGGGCCTCTGATAAACTCCCTTCGGGTGATTTTTAAAGGCGTTTATCCGGCGTTACTGATTTTGACAATGGAATGACCATTCTCTGCAATCAAAGCCTTGTCTAAACGCCTTTAAATTCTCACTGAGTGAGCAATAATTTAATATGATTGGTATTATCTGGTTAGATCGTAAGGAAAATGTAATATCGGTGCAACCTAAGCGTGAATTGTCGTATTCTGGGGGCTGTTGACCTTTCGTGATGAAATATTATTCAATAGCAGGCCGCTAATGAACGAAATTGTCACAATAAGTGTAGATGTATTGCTATTAACCATTAAAGATCAACAGCCCCCTAGTGAAAATAACCGAAGAACCGGGTACAGGTGAAACAATATACTTTCGCTTCTGTGTCGTCACGGTATAATGGCAGCATAAAACTGTAATGCTACCAATGATAAGTTTGGGTAACCCATGTTTGAAAATCTTTCCGATCGATTAACCCGTTCGCTGAAAAATATCAGCGGTCGAGGTCGTCTGACAGAAGACAATATTAAAGATACGTTACGTGAAGTGCGTATGGCCCTTTTGGAGGCAGATGTTGCTCTGCCGGTAATTCGTGAATTTATCGCCAATGTAAAAGAGCGCGCGGTCGGTCAGGAAGTAACGAAAAGTCTGACCCCTGGGCAGATCTTTGTCAAAATCGTACGCAGCGAACTTGAAGCGGCGATGGGCAGTGCCAATGAAGCACTGGATTTAAAAGCCACACCACCAGCCGTTGTGCTAATGGCAGGCCTGCAGGGTGCAGGTAAAACCACGTCAGTGGGTAAACTGGCTAAGTTTTTAAAAGAGCGCGAGAAGAAGAAAGTTCTTGTCGTCAGTGCCGATGTTTATCGCCCGGCTGCGATCAAACAGCTTGAGACTCTGGCGGAAGAAATTGGCGTTGAGTTTTTCCCGAGTGATATCTCGCAAAAACCGGTCGCCATTGCCGATGCTGCAATCCAGCATGCAAAAAAACAATTTTTTGATGTGGTGTTGGTCGATACCGCCGGTCGTTTGCATGTCGACGGCGAAATGATGGATGAGATCCAACAGCTTCATAAAAATGTCGATCCGGTAGAAACCTTATTTGTTGTCGATGCGATGACCGGTCAGGATGCTGCCAATACGGCGAAAGCATTTAATGATGCACTGCCACTTACCGGGATCATCCTCACCAAAACCGACGGTGATGCCCGTGGTGGTGCGGCGCTATCGATTCGTCATATTACCGGCAAGCCAATTAAATTCCTTGGTGTTGGTGAGAAAACTGACGCGTTGGAGCCTTTCCACCCGGATCGTGTTGCCTCCCGAATCCTTGGTATGGGTGACGTATTGTCACTGATCGAGGAAGTTGAGCAAAAAGTCGATAAGAAAAAAGCCGAGCAGCTGGCCAAAAAAGTGAAAAGCGGCAAAGGCTTCGATTTAGAAGATTTCCGTGAGCAACTGGTGCAGATGAAGAGCATGGGTGGCATGATGGGACTACTCGATAAATTGCCAGGTATGGGCAATATGTCGGATCAGGTAAAAGGTCAGCTTGACGATAAAATGACGGTACGTATGGAAGCCATCATTAATTCCATGACCCCAGCCGAGCGCCAGCGTCCGGACATTATCAAGGGATCACGTAAGCGTCGTATCGCAGCCGGATCCGGCACTCAGATTCAGGACGTCAATAAATTGCTGAAGCAATTTACGCAGATGCAGAAAATGATGAAGAAGATGTCAGGCAAAGGCGGAATGCAGAAAATGATGCGCTCCATGCAGGGCATGATGCCACCAGGCATGGGCGGAGGCGGAGGCATGTTCCGCCGCTAACGATATAAATTTCAAGATGTCGACTCATGGTTTGACTCGGCATCCTGATAAATTAAAACCGAAGTGCATCGCTTCGGTTTTTTCTTAATTTTTTTTAAGGTATATTCAGAGCATATGGCGCTTACCGATTTCCTGATAACGCGTCCACACTCATCTGAAAAGAACAAAAGGCGTGGCAAACCGTGCATTTGATTAAGTCTCTAACCTGTTTATTAGGCCGGGATAATGGCGAACGCTTCCTGGCGATTGTAACTTCGACACTATTATTGTTTTTCATCCTTGCCAGTAATCTGTTTACCGCCTGGTGGGCGCAACTGATCTGGGCCGTGCCGAGCGTAGTGATGGTGTTTTGCACAACCATGCGACGGGTGCGCGATGCCGGTAGAAAGATTGGCCTGGTATGGCTCTTCGTCGGGCTTACCGGGTTGTCCTTGTTATTGCCAACCTTGTTACCGTTAATCACGCCACATTGGGGGGCATACTCGCCATTATTAATGGTGGTATTTGTCGGCCTTTACCTGTTTAGCCTGCCTGCAAAAGATCATCAGCGCTACGGGCTGGGTTATGTTGGTCCTATCGATTTGTCAGCATTTGCAAGCACGGAAAAAGTATCAAGTCGGCCGTTAAATGCCCGGGTTGAGCCTGTGTTATTTGCCCAGACGAATTCAGCACATCCGTATCAGGAGTCAATGGCGCAAAATCCACAGGATGAATATGCCCAGCGTCTGGCCAGGCAACAGGTTTCCGAAATTGCCCAATGGCGCCAGGATTTGTATCAGTGGTTTAGTCAACATCGTAAACTGAGCTGGAGCCTGGGGACAACCCTGAGCCTTTGTATTGCTACTGCGCTGGCCTGGCCATATCTGCCTGCAGGAGAGCAATCACCAACAGAGACCGCCGCATTAATGATGCCGGTGATGGCAAGTCAACACAGCGAACGTAATCATCGCCTGGCAATGCCGGATGATTTTTACCTGTTGCTCAATGAACACAATGGCCTGATTGTTCACTGGCAAGCTGATATTCAGCGAGATGGTGAAATCTGGTCGCTGGCTTCGGCCACCGGTGACGATACCTGTCAGTTCGTTGAATTTAATAATGGCGATAAAATTCGAGCCTTGAATGTTACGGTAGAAAATGGCGGCGATTATTTTGCTAACTTTTCACCGCTGGATACTCATACCCTGGTTGAATCACTCGCCAATCGCGGCAACTTTGGCTTATGCGGCTATACCTTCTCGTTAAAAGGGTCCTTAAAAGCATTGTCATCGCATCCCGTCTATTTAGACTTGGTTGATTAGAGATTAACGAGTGCCCACTTATTATTTGTTGTGAGCATCGCTTAGACATAAAAGGAAAGGCTAGCTACTGAGGAGCTAGCCTTTTTTGATTATCAGGGGTTACAACGCAGCTTTTTTTGGCGAACTTACCCGTCAGCCTTTTCTTAGTAACCGATTCTTTACCTGGGTGACTCGGTCTCGGCTAAGAATTTTATTGCCCAAGGCGGTGAGTATGGAACCACTCACTACCAGTACCGCACCGATATAAGCTAGGGTATTTAACGACTGGGCGGTGACATGCTGCGGAAATAACTGCTCAGCTATGGTCGCAAACAATACCGTTAACAGTGGCGTGATTGCCAACACGGCGCTGACTTTTGATGCGGGCCAGAATTCCAGTGACTTGGCAAAACTACCATAGGCAATCAGCGTATTGGCGCAGCAAAACAGTAATAACATTAGCGCAATCCAATCAAAGCTGGCAATTTGCATTGGGCTTGATACTGGCAAAAAGAAGAAACTGCTCAGAACATAAATCACCCACATGATCTGGGTCGAGGAAAACTTCTTCAGCATTTGCTTTTGCATAATTGCATAGACAGCCCAGGTTAGTGACGCGCCAAGCATGATCACAAACCCCATCAGAAAATCTTCGCGAGCCAGAGCCGCAGATTGACTGAACTGTTGATTGAAAAACATCACCAGACCTGTAATGAGTACAAACGAGCCGACCATCTGGCCACGCGAAAATGCCTCTTTTAAGAAGATTACACTGCCTAATAGCATCATCAGCGGCGCCATCTGGATTAACATCTGCGCCGTTTCTGCCGGTACAAAGTACAGGGATGATAAGTACAGAATATAATTAAAACTAAGAAATACGGCGGCTATCGTTAGTGGTTTCAGCCATGATTTATCGACAGTGAACAGCGCCGGGATCTTATTCTTATGTTTTAAACTAAAGCCGACCAGTATTGCAGCGAACAGAAATCGATACCAGGTAATGGTGTAAGCATCCATTAACTCAAGGACAGTACGTAGGACTAACGGCAGTAGTCCCCACATAATGGCGGTAATTAAGGCGAGCATCAGCCCTTTAATATTGTCTTGCGAATGAGCGACCATCGTATGTATTTCGCTGAAAAACTGAACAAGGAAATCAAGGCCGGAGATTCTAGCCCAGTTCGTTGGGAATAGCTTGTATTTCGTTAGAAATTTGTTCGAATATGTTCATTAAGGTTGCTTTTTCTCAGTAAAAGCGTAAAATCTGCGAGCTTTTCTTACCCCTGTGGTGAGAAAGTGTCTGGAAATCGTTTTACAACTTATTAAATAGAGGACGGTATGGTTACCATTCGTTTAGCACGTGGCGGCGCCAAAAAGCGCCCATTTTACCAAGTAGTTGTTGCTGATAGCCGCAACTCTCGCGATGGTCGTTTCATCGAGAAAGTTGGCTTCTTCAACCCAACTGCACAAGGTCAGGCGGAAAAACTTCGTTTAGACCTGGACCGTATCAACCACTGGGTTGGTCAAGGTGCAAACTTATCTGATCGTGTTGCTAAATTGGTTAAAGACGCACAAGCTGCGGCTTAATCGATTTATCAAATAATTGTTACTGGGCAAGGTTATGGAAAAAGAAATCATCCTCGGAAAAATCGGTGCTGTTTACGGCATTAAAGGGTGGTTGAAGATCCATTCGTTTACCGAAGAGCCAGAAGCAATTTTCGATTATAGCCCCTGGATTCTGAATCTGGGTGGCAACAAGCAAAATGTCGAAGTAAGTGAGTGGCGACGCCATAATAATGGTTTGATTGCCAAGTTTACCGATACCAATGACAGAAATGACGCACAATTGCGCACCGGTGCCGAAATTATCGTATCCGATGAGCAGTTACCAGAATTACCGGAAGGTGAGTTTTACTGGCGTGATTTAATTGGTATGGATGTGGTCAATGAACAAGGTTATAACTTTGGTAAAGTGGCCGACATCATGGAAACAGGCTCCAATGACGTTTTGGTTGTTAAAGCTAACCGCAATGATGCGTTTGGCAAAAAAGAAAGGTTAATTCCTTATTTGGAAGATCAGGTGATCAAATCCGTATCACTTGATAATAAACAAATTGACGTGGACTGGGACCCAGGTTTCTAACTCGATGGCTAATGAGACAATGCGGTTAGAGGTGATAAGCCTTTTTCCTGAAATGTTTAACGCTATTACCGAGTTTGGGGTGACAGGCAGGGCAATACGCAACGGGTTGATTGAGTTCCATACCCGGAATCCAAGAGACTTCGCCCATGATAAACACAGTACCGTTGATGATCGTCCTTATGGCGGTGGTCCGGGAATGTTGATGATGGTGCAACCACTGCGTGATGCTATCCATGCTGCCAAGGCAGCGGCGGGTGGCGATGCCCATGTGATATATTTGTCACCGCAGGGACGTAGACTGGATCAAGCAGGCGTACGTGAATTATCGCAGCACAAGAATATTGTCCTGATTGCAGGGCGATATGAAGGCATAGACGAGCGATTAATCGAGTCGGATATCGACGAAGAGTGGTCGATCGGTGATTACGTGTTAAGCGGCGGAGAAATTCCGGCGATGACGGTAATCGATGCTTTGGCGAGATTTGTTCCTGGCGTATTGGGGCACAATCAATCGGCCGAACAGGATTCATTTTCTGACGGTTTACTGGATTGTCCACATTACACCCGACCAGAGTTTCTGGATGACAAATCGGTACCGAAAGTCTTGTTAAGTGGCGATCATGAACGTATTCGCAAGTGGCGATTACAGCAGTCTCTAGAAAGAACCTGGTTACGACGTCCTGAATTATTGACAGATCTAGCTCTGACTGATGAGCAGGAAAAAATGTTAAGCGAGATTAAAGCGAAGCATCAATCCGGCAATAACTAGCAGTGTATTCTAGACAAAAGGTATAATTATGAGCAATATCATTAAGCAGCTCGAACAAGAGCAAATGAAAACTGACGTACCAGCGTTTGCACCTGGTGATACTGTAATTGTTAAAGTTAAAGTAAAAGAAGGTGACAAAGAACGTCTTCAAGCCTTCGAAGGTGTAGTAATCGCTAAGAAAAACCGTGGTTTGCATTCATCTTTCACCGTTCGTAAGATTTCTAACGGTGAAGGCGTAGAGCGTGTATTCCAGACACATAGCCCGCTAGTAGCAGAAATCGCTGTTAAGCGTCGCGGTGATGTGCGTCAAGCTAAGCTTTACTACCTACGTGAACTTTCTGGTAAGAAAGCGCGTATCAAAGAAAAGCTGGCTAAGTAATCATTACTTAATCGCTTCTGAAAAAGCCCGCATTGATGCGGGCTTTTTTGTACGTGATTATATATGTTGCTCCAGTATATTGGTTAAGTTAAAACTTCTAACAAATTTCTTTCCCGTCAACGACGCAAGGCAAGCCTTAGGTTGCCATTTTCACCGCTTTTTGAATCAAATTCGAGTTTACCGATAAAATAATGACAACGTTGTCATCTTGTGTTTATACTGATTATCCTTTATTAGTTAAATCATAAAACCCCGATTTTTGAATCGTTGAGTGTTGGGGAATTTCAATAGCAACAATAAGTTATATGGAAGCTGTTGAATGGATTATTAAAAAAACAAATGATTTTTAGCGGGAAGACCATGGAATTAAAACCTTTTTATCCGGTGAGCGACAAAGCCAAAGCCCATTCATATCTTAGTGAACATGATTATAAGCAGATGTATCAGCAGTCGATTGAGCGACCCGACGAGTTTTGGGCGGAGCAGGCCAATACATTTATCGACTGGTACCAGCCCTGGGAACAAGTTTCCAAAGTTGACTATCACCAGGCGCAAATTCAGTGGTTCGCGGGCGCGAAATTGAATGTCAGTTATAACTGTATCGATCGTCACTTGCCTGAGCGCGCCAGTCAAACTGCAATCATTTTTGAAGGCGATGAGCCCGGTAATAGCCACCATGTCAGTTATCAGGAGTTATCCGATCAGGTAAACAAGTTTGCCAATGTCCTGAAAAGCCGAGGCGTGAAAAAGGGCGATCGGGTGTGTATTTACATGCCAATGATCGTTGAAGTTGGCTATGCGATGCTGGCCTGTGCCCGGATTGGCGCAGTGCATTCCGTTGTTTTCGGCGGCTTTTCAACTGAGTCGATAAAAACCCGCATCTTAGACGCCGATTGCCAGGTAGTTATCACGGCCGATCAAGGTATGCGCGGTGGTAAGGTTATCCCATTAAAAGATAATGTCGATGCCGCCGTTGCCGATTGTCCGAATGTTCATTCAGTTATCGTGGTCGAGCGAACTGGCGCAGATGTTAACTGGAATCCCGCAATTGATGTTCATTATGAACAGGCGATGGCACAAGCCGACTCTTTCTGTGAACCGGAAATCATGGACGCTGAAGACCCTTTATTTATTCTCTATACCTCCGGTTCTACCGGTAAACCGAAAGGTGTTTTGCACACTTGCGGTGGTTATATCCTGTACGCGTCGATGACCCATAAATATGTGTTTGACTATCGAGATGGCGAAATTTACTGGTGTACTGCTGATGCCGGTTGGATCACCGGTCATAGCTATATCTTTTATGGTCCGCTGGCTAATGGTGCAACAACCTTAGTGTTTGAAGGCGTACCAACCTATCCGGATGCATCACGCTTTTGGCAGGTCATTGAAGAACACAAAGTTAATGTGTTTTATACCGCACCAACCGCGATTCGCGCATTAATGGGATTAGGGGATGAGCTGGTTAATAAACAGGATTTATCTTCACTGCGTTTGCTCGGTACCGTTGGTGAACCGATTAACCCGGAAGCCTGGCATTGGTACTATGAAGTGGTTGGTAAGAATAATTGCCCAATCGTGGATACCTGGTGGCAAACCGAAACCGGCGGTGTGTTAATTACCACCTTACCCGGATCGTCTGGGATGAAACCGGGCGCAGCAGGTCTGCCTTTCTTTGGGATCAAACCGGCAATTTTAGATGCCGATGGCAATGAGCTTGAAGGTGAATGTCGTGGCCGCCTGGTACTAACCGGAAGCTGGCCGGGACAAATGCGCACCGTGTATGGCGATCAACAACGTTTCTATGAGACGTATTTTTCTCAATATCCGGGTTATTACTTTGCTGGTGATGGTGCTAAGCGCGATAAGGATGGCTATTACTGGATTATCGGCCGTATCGATGATGTGCTAAATGTTTCCGGGCACCGCTTAGGGACAGCCGAAATTGAGAGCGCTCTTGTGCTGCATCCAAAAGTCTCTGAAGCGGCAGTTGTTGGCTATCCGCATGACATCAAAGGTCAGGGTGTGTATGCCTATGTAACCCTGATGAAGGGCGAGCAGGGCGATGCAGGGCTGGATTCTGAGCTGAAAGACTTGGTTGCTAAAGAGTTGGGAAGTTTTTCCAAACCAGATTTACTGCAATGGTCGCCGAGCCTGCCGAAGACCCGCTCCGGTAAAATTATGCGCCGTATCCTGCGTAAAATCGCCGAGAATGAGCTGGATAACCTTGGTGATACCTCGACCCTCGCCGATCCCGGCGCCGTCGATGAGCTGATTGAGAATCGATTGATTCGGTAGTTGAAAAGGCAGAGCTGACGCTCTGCCTTTTTGCTATAAAATCAAGGGGTCAGAGTCTGTAGGATCCCCACAAATTTATAACGCTTCATAGCCGAGTCCTTCGCTCTGGTTTT
>NZ_SWDB01000046.1 GCF_005116735.1 Thalassotalea mangrovi
AATGGAACGACCATTCTCTGCAATCAAAGCCTTGTCTAAAAGCCTTTAAATTCTCACTGAGTGAGCAATAATTTAATATGATTGGTATGATACACGAACAGCGCCATTGTAACTGACTAAATAATCTACGCCAGCTTTTGTTGCAATAAAATTACAATGCCAAAATCTCAGCGTTCCATCAGAGTCAGCTTGCTCCCGTTGCGCAGAAAAACTGCTTCATCACTATCATCAAGGTATCTCACTTTTTTCTCGGAAAACAATTTATTTCCTTTGCGTTCATAGTGCATCAGGACCAATGCCTGGCGTCCATCATCGAGGCCTTTATTCTGAAATTCAACACGCCAGTGTTTTTCGTCGACTATCTGTACTTTGGTGATTTCATAGTCAAAACATTCACCCTGGTTATCACGAAAATATGCTTCGGCGAGACTGCTTTCCTGCTCGTTCAGGGTTAATAACTGGGTGGCATAAACCACATGATTAGGGTCGGTAAACGTAAATTGGCGGATTAATGTATCCTGATTGGTGCTTAAACTTGCCTCTACCTGCATCGGGATGAAGTAACGCTCTCCACTTTGATAATCCAGATAATATAGCTCACCCCGCCAGACTCCGGCGGTCTGATGCATTACTGAGGTAAGAGAGCTGGCGGTCGCATCGTCTGCGGCCTGAGTGGCAAATGGGGAATACAGAACAAAAACGACAACTGCCAGAAAAATAAACAGCAAATTTTTACTGTTCATGCGCATGATAGCCTCCTTAGGTGACTGGGCTATCCTGCAATTAGTGCGTACCACCACTTTCCCACATAAAAACTGAATTGCCCGACTTATCCTTAAATGGACTGCATACAGCTTCGATTCCAATTACGGAAAATATTATTGTGCTAACTCAAGAAGCGCTTTGCCACATAGCCGGTAAATTACCCAATCACTTTGCGGTTTAGCGCCAAGGCTTTGATAAAAATCGATGGCGGGTTGATTCCAATTGAGAACACTCCATTCAAACCGGCCACAATTACTGTCTACGGCAATACGGGCGAGTTTTGTTAACAAGGCTTTGCCCGCTCCTCGTCCCCGAAATTCGGGACTAATGTATAAATCTTCAAGATATAGCCCCTGTTTCGCCAGCCAGGTAGAGTAATTAAAAAAGTAGATAGCGAAACCAATTGGCTTTTCATCATACTCGCAAATTAATGCACGTGTTACCGAACCAGGACCAAATAACGACGCTTTAATCGTTTGTTCACACGCTTTTACTTCCTGCTCGGCTCGTTCAAATCGAGCCAGTTCTTTGATATATCTTAAGATCAATCCACTATCTTCAATGCCTGCATTTCGTATGGTTATTGACGACACGATATCTCCCGACAGTTTTACTGTGTCAAAACACGTCAAATGAATAGCTTGAAGCTAGCGGATAAATGAAATTATAGACGACAGGAAGAATAGTAAAAATTATCGGTAGAGATATGCGACCTGACAGCCATTGAAACCCGACACAGGCATAGTGTCGACTTAGCATCAGACTAATATTGGCTGACTCAGATGGGAATATTACTTAATGATCGTTTCCCTCGCCCTTTTTCAACAAGTCGACCATCACGCTTTGATTGACCTGAATCAATCCTCGTTTTGGCCTGTCCAGGTCAATAATAAACACGATCAATGCAATCAAAGTAGAGACTAAGACAATAGGAACCAGCATTCGGGTGCCACTCAATCCTGCAGAATATCCCATGATGCCGCCAGAAGAGATAAACGCCACAAACAATAACAGCACCACCACTTCTGGTACATGCATCTGCAATAAAGCATTACGTTTACCCTGGCTGTCTATCAACTGGTTCAGCGATTTGACAAACGCGCCGGTGGTAACTGGCCTGGGATCCTCCGCCGTTGCTTTAACCGCCAATGACCACAGTTGTTTTTGTAATCGCGATATTTGCTCATTATGGGACAGGCGTTCACTTTTTTTGGTCAAATCCAGCTTGCCGATTTCCACCCGCAATTTAACGTAATCATTTAGCAGGCGTTTTGCATCGTTCCGGTAATTGATGGGTAGCAATTGCACCCGCAGTATCGCCGTACCGATTGCATTTGCTTCGTCTATTAGTGCCATGCTGCGATTATCAAAGCGCTGCATCGACATACTAAAAGTAAAGCCAAGCAATAACGCCAGCAAACCCAGTATGCTCGCCTGAATCGAACCAGTAAGCGACTTTACCTCACTGTCGGTACGTGACTGCACATAACGGCCAATTCGAAAGCCGATTTCATTCAGGACAACAATAACCAGGAACAGTGTTATCACAATAGCGACACTACTATATCCATACAGCATGACCTGCTGGCTCATATCAAGGAGTCTCGATACAATGTATAGGTTAGCCGTTTAATAATCATCGTTATTCCAGGCTTAGGTGGATGATATCTATACAATAATAGCTGAAACGGCAATGTCCCGATAATTAGGGTTGGTGTTTAAAATGACTAAATGGTGCCGGAAAGATACATTTTGCGAACCTCTGGCTCATGCTTTTCGATAGCGTAGCGGAGCATGGTTCTTGGCATTTGTTGGTAATGTTTTTTTAAATAAGTATCCAGTACTTGTCTGTCATGGCGAAAAATCTCTCTGATCATCCACCCGCAGGCTTTATGAATCAAGTCTTCCGGATCATTAATTAACATGTCTGATAATGTTAAGGTTGGCTCAAAGTCATGATGTTTGATAAACGTAAGGGTTGCAATCATTGCTGCACGCCGAGTCCACAAATGTTCAGAACGGGCAAAGTCGAATAACAATCCTTTATCTCGATTCAATAAATAATGCCCGAGAATATGATGCGCGGAGCTATCCACTAAATCCCAGTTATTTACCCATTTTAAGCGTTGTATGTAAAAGTCGACCAACGCCTGTTGCTCGCTCTCGGTTTTAGCCAACTGATATTTCTTTACCAGAATAAACAACGCCAATAAGCGAATTTCGTGGTACTGGCTTTGCAGTAAAGTATCCAGTTCATTAAGTTCAATGGTTTTGTACTTAGGTACGAGCTTGCGTAGATTCGGGACACGAATGCCGATAAATACATCTCCTTCCCCGTACTCGCCTTTAGCGGTTTTAAAATAACGCTGGCAATGACTGGCGATACCAGCATCGCCCATTACAAGGACAGCTGATTCAATCTGACTGGCCGTTAACATAGACAAAACTCACCTGAAACCTGAAACCTATTTTAAACACTCATTCAGGCGCACAAAGCCCTTTTCTAAATCGACAATCAGGTCTTCAACATCCTCGAGGCCAATGTGTAACCGAACCAAGGGTTTATCAAACGGCCACGGTGTTGCGCTACGCAGCTTTGCTACGTTTGAGTTTGCCAGTATCAGACTCTCATATCCGCCCCACGAAAAACCCATTTTAAAATGTTCCATACCATCGAGCATGGCATTTAAAGCCTGTGAATTCGAATCTTTTAAAATGAATGAAAATAAACCATTGCTGCCAAGGAAATCCCGCTTGAAATACTCATGACCAGGATGGTTTTCAAATGCCGGATGCAACACGCATTCCACTTCATCGCGTTTTGCTAACCACTCAGCAATCTGCAGCGCATTTGCCTGATGCTGCTTTAAACGTACGCCTAAAGTGCGGATCCCCCGCATCGCCAGATAGATATCATCGGGCGATGCGCATTGGCCAAGTAGGTAAGAATTTTCTCTTAACGTCGGCCAGCACTTTTCGTTAGCAGTGGCGGTACCTAACATGGCATCGCTATGACCGACTATATATTTTGTTGCCGCCTGAACTGAGACATCGACACCATGATCAAATGGCTGAAACAACACCGGAGAAGCCCAGGTATTATCGAGAATTACGGTAATGTCCTGTTGTTGCGAATGAGCTACGTCGCAGATACCCGGTACGTCCTGAACTTCCATGGTCAGCGAACCTGGTGACTCGAGAAAAATAACAGACGTATTGGGTTTTATTAACTGCTCGATATTTCGACCGACCATGGGATCATAAAAGGTTACCTCAACACCAAGATTAGCCAGGGTTTTTTCACAAAAATCGCGGGTAGGTTCATAGGCAGTATCGACCATCAATAAGTGGTCGCCGGTTTTTACAAAAGCAAGAATTGCACTGGTGATGGCCGCTGTGCCACAGGGATATACGTAACAACCTGCCCCGCCTTCCAGCTCGGTCATTGCATCGGCAAAAGCAAAGGTTGTTGGCGTGCCGCGGCGACCGTAAAACATTGCCTGTTCACCACGCTTGGCCGTTGCCTTTTTCATATCCAATACGCTATCAAACACGATAGTTGAAGCCCTGAACACTGGAGGATTGATGACTCCCTGAGTCCATTTTTTCTGACGCCCGGCATTAACAATTGCGGTATTTTTTTTCATTGCGACACTGTATCCGTTAATTACTACTGACTTAAAGATAGTTAATGAAATTTCGGAATTTAGCTATCTAGCCATCCAAATATAATTTTAGAATACGGCAACTATAAGGAAATTACACGAAGTTTTTCAGACTAACACAGAATTGTCGGCCAATTGAGAGAGTAGCTTAAAGCTTTAAGGTGTAAGCGTTTCCACCTACCTCTTCCACCTCCCTCTTCTTTTTTATTTTCGAAGAGAAATCGAGAAATTAACCACTAAAACAACTGCATCTGTTGATCACAAATCGATGAGAAGTCTTTACCGATAAACGGCAGGATACCATCGGCGATTGCAGCCAGCTGACGGTCAATATATAGTTGGTAATCAATGGGGGCTTGTTGATGTTCCAGTGTTTGCGGGCCCGCAACCGTCATCACATATTCGATCCAACCTTTGTTTTGATAGCGCAGCGGCTGATTATTGGCTTTATGAATATCATCGGCATGGCGAGCCGCCTTAACATGCGGCGGCACGTTTTTCTGGTAATCATCCAGTTTACGGCGCAATCGTTTACGGTAAGTGAGCATATGATCAAATTTTCCGTCCATGGTGCCATTCACCATCTCACGGATGTAATCTTCAACGGGCTCATTGTGGAACACTTTCAAATACAGGTTTTGCTGAAAGCACTTGGCTAATTCGGTCCAGTCAGTGCGCACACTTTCCAATCCTTTAAACACCAACTGCTCGTGCTCTTTGCGTCCCACCAGTCCTGCATATCGTTTTTTGGTACCAATATCGGTGCCACGAACCGTCGGCATTAAAAACGTATGAAAATGGGTTTCAAATTCGATCTCTAAAGCGCTGTCTATCTGATAATCATCAGTCAGTTTTTGTTGCCATCGGGCATTGATCAACGCCATTAGCTCTTTGCCAATTTCCTGGGCTTTACCATCATCATGCCCTTCGCCTATGCTGACAAAAATTGAATCCGTATCCCCGTAGATGACCTTATAGCCCAAATCATCAATCCAGCGTTGAGTGGTTTTAAGGAGATCGTGTGAACGTTTGGTAATCGAGCCAGACAATCTTGGATCAAAAAAACGGCAGCCTGTGGAACCCAGAACCCCGTAAAAGGAATTCATGATAATTTTGATCGCCTGGGATAACGGAGCGTTTTTCTGGGCTTTCGCCTTATCACGTTCAGCCCATAAAGACTCGATAATTTCAGGCAGAAAATGTTGTTCGCGACTAAAACTGGCACCGTCATAACCGGGAATAACGGCTTGCGGGGCAGATTCTGCCTGTTCCATGCCCATCACCATACCCATAGGATCAATTTTAAAGGTGCGGATAATGCTTGGGTACAGGCTTTTAAAATCGAGCACCAGAACATTCTTATATAATCCGGGAATGGAATCCATGACATAGCCGCCGGGAGACACCAGGTCCCGTTCACCATCGCCAAGGTTCGGTGCGATAAATCCCGCACGGTGCAGTTTAGGTAGATACAGATTCGTAAACGCTGCAACACTGCCACCGATTCTGTCCAGTTCCAAACCGGTTAATGTGGAGCGAAGAATCGCAAATTCCAGCAGCTGGGTTTTAATAAAAATATCCCAGACCAGTTTACAATCCATCAGATTGTATTTCGCCAGAGCCTGCTTATCCTGATGAAACTTGCGGGTGATTTCCTCACCTCGATTATCCACGTCATCTATATCTTTACCTAGGCCCAGTAAGGTTTGCGAAACGTGTTCCAGAGAAAAACTAGGAAAATTATAGGTGGCGGTTTTCAGTAAATCGATGCCATCTAATGTGACGCGCCCTGGGATCATGACAAAATGTTGTTCCGGCGACAGGCGATTTTGCCGCCATTGCAATATCGAACCATCGCGACCTATGGCGAACGGAATATTGTGAAGGTCGCAGCGCTTTTGCAAAAGTCGCATATCAAAACCAACCACATTCCAGCCGATGATGGTATCCGGATCCCAGCTATTAATCAGGTGAATTGTCGAATGGAGTAATGCTTTTTCATCTTCGACCCAAACAATATATTCAGCCGCGTTTGCTTGCGGCTCACCGATCATGATGACTACCTGGCGACTGTCCTGGTAAAAACCAATGGAATATAATTCGCCCGCAAAAGAACACTCTACATCCAGCGATAACATGCTAAGACTTGGCGTATACTGCCCCGCTTTCGCCCGCCCTTGCTCAACCTGGCGAAACGTTGCCGATGCACATTGTGGATGAGAAATAACCGGGAGATTTGTTGCGTTTGCACCGGTAAACACGAGGGAACCATAGATGAAACGCTCCATTAGAAAGCGATCATCCGGGCGAATATCATCCTCATAAACTTTTATGTTTTGTTCTTTCAATCGATCCCTGGCCACATAAAACTGACTGAGGCGGTTAAAATAAAAACCAGTGACTTTTTTATGATTAAAGGCGGTAAGGTTTAATTCACGACAGGAATGGCTGATATTGTGTTGTTTTAAAATACGGGCAGCGAGTTGAGCGTGATCCGTTTCGACAAAAAATACCGGTTGCTCGCCTTCAACTTCCAGTTTTACGGGCCCAAGCGCCGTCTGTAGCCAGAATATCAAACGGATACCGTCAACGGTTTCCTGAATTTGCCTGGTTAGCACAAAGCCGGACATGGGCTCAACATCCTGCCGGTTTTCGGGACTCGTTACTGGATTCGTACTGTTAGCGTTTACCGAATCGCTACCACTCATAGACACACAAAGAAATGACCTGTTATTATATACAGCATATTCGAAGCGCGAGTTAATGGGAACCCATTTATACATGATCGGTGAAAAGACCAAGGAAGTAATCCGCCAGGCTTACAAACAAATCGGCGAAAATCTCGAAAATTTTACACCGCGCAAACAGCAAACATTTTTGATTGCCGAAATTGCCAAAACACTCGGTGGAGAATACGACAAACTACGCAAGCATATCGCTATTGAAGCGGGCACCGGTACGGGAAAATCATTGGCCTATTGTTTAGGTGCGATTCCCTTAGCCATGGCCAGGGATAAAAAAGTGATTATCTCTACCGCAACCGTTGCCTTGCAGGAGCAATTAGTGGATAAGGATTTACCCTTCCTGCAAAAAACGTCTGGACTGGACTTCGACTATTGCCTGGTGAAAGGCCGCCAACGATACGTCTGCGCGCAAAAGCTCGGGGCGATGACCCAGGAAAACGATGGCAGTGACGAGGGTCAGGCAGCATTATTCCAGGAAAAGCCGAAGGCCTCTGATATCCGTATGCTTAAAACCATGGCCGAAAAGTTGGCGAATGGAAAATGGCAGGGAGATCTGGATTCCTGGCCCAAGTCTGTTCCACACTATATTTGGCAAACGATTCAATGCGATCGTCACTCCTGCCTGAAACACTTACCGGAGCACACCAATTGTCCGTTTCATAAAGCCCGCGAAGCGATGGAGCTTGCTGATGTCCTGGTAGTAAACCATGCGTTGTTATTGTCAGATCTTGAGCTTGGCGGCGGTAAGATTCTTACTGAGCCGGAAGATACCATTTATATCCTCGACGAAGCGCATCATTTACCACAAATTACCCGGGATCATTCTTCTGCCATGGCCACCGTCAAAGGCGCGATGGACTGGCTAAGCAAGGTAACGATTCTTAGCGATAAAATATCCAAACTCAGTAAAAATCAGCGGGCAATATCCCCTTCTTTAAAGCTGGCAGATTATTGCCAGGACATTATTGCCGATCTGCAAAAAGTATTTAGTTTTATTGAGGCCAATCGTGCGGTCTACTTTGTCGATGAAGAACATTACCGCTTTGAAAATGGCGTGATCCCGAAAAACCTCAAGAATCTCGCTGAAGATATCGCTGGCTCCAGTAAAAAGGCACTTGCCGAGATCACTAAACTTTATAACCTGTTGATGGAAGAAGTGAAAGACGGAGCCATCCAGATGTATCAGGCAGAAGGCCTGTTATCGGAAAGCGGTTTTATTATGCAAAGACTGGAGAATCTCGAAAAAATCTGGTCCATGTACGCAAAAACCGACTCGGAGAAAGGCGCTCCGTTAGCTCGTTGGCTAGAGCAAAGCGAAGGCAAGCGCGACGATGTGGTTGTCTGCGCCTCGCCGATTGAAGTGGGTTTTATGCTTGAAGATAATCTCTGGAGCAAGTGTGAAGGCGCGGTATTATGTTCGGCAACCATCTGCGCCCTGAATTCATTTGATCATTTTCGCCGTCAGGTTGGTCTTGGCAAAAATGATGGCACCCAATACCAGCGCATTGGCTCGCCATTTGATTACCAGAACAACGCCGTATTGCATATTCCGACGATGAAAACCGAGCCAACCAATAGCGATGCATTTACCGACGAATTAATCAAAGTGATACCGAATTTGTTAAAGAATGAAGAAGCCAACCTGGTACTGTTTTCATCCTACTGGCAAATGCAGAAAGTCGCTGAAGCATTACGCGAAAAATCCAGTATCGAGATACTGATGCAAGGGGAAGATTCGCGTCAGCACATTATTGAAACCCATAAGAAACGCTGCGATCAGGGTAAAACCAGTATTGTTTTTGGCAGCCAGAGCTTTTCCGAAGGACTGGATTTGCCGGGTAAATACCTCACCAACCTTATTATTACTAAACTCCCCTTTTCGGTCCCAACCTCACCCGTGGATCAGGCTCAGTCCGAGTATGTAAAACTTAAGGGTGGTAATCCATTTATGTTGCTAACGGTTCCGGAAGCGTCAAAAAAACTCATTCAATCCTGTGGCCGATTGCTACGCAATGAAAAAGATACCGGTACTATCTATATCCTCGACCGACGTTTGGTCAGCAAGCGCTATGGGAAAGAGTTGCTTGACTCTCTGCCACCGTTTAAAAGAAATGTTGAATATTGAACCAACTAAGGTTTCGGGATTTAGGTCTCAGGTTTCAGTAAAGCAACTAACCCTATTAAAAATGGATACTTATCATAATATCCTGGGTTATCCTACGCTTAGAAATGTATCTAGGTGTCGGTTCTGAACACCATCGGCAACCATGAATTGGAGTAAATAAACGTGAATAAACCCCGGGTGCTCTTTCTTTCCCACGGTGGTGGACCGATGCCTCTTCTCGGTGATGAAACACACCGGGAAATGGTCGACTGCCTAAAAAACATTGCCAGCATAATCGACAAACCTTCGGCGATAATAGTGATTAGTGCCCATTGGGAGGAAGCGACCCCGACGATAACGGCAGCAGCAAATCCGTCGTTAATTTATGACTATTATGGATTTCCTGAAGAGTCATATCACGTTAAATATCCTTGTCCCGGCGAGCCTGAAATTGCCAAAAAGCTTTATACGCAATTAAAAAACGCGGGAATAACCAGTCAGTTAGAGCAGCAGCGTGGCTTTGATCATGGCCTGTATGTGCCCCTTAAAATTATGTTTCCCGATGCGGATATACCCTGTGTTCAATTATCACTTGTCAGTAACTTAGACCCAGAGTTACATATCCGAATCGGCGAATCTCTGCAAGAACTGGATATCGACAACCTCCTGGTCATCGGCTCTGGGTTTTCTTTTCATAATATGAAACAGTTCTTCGCGCCGCAGAGCGCCGAATCAAGGCAACAGAACCAAGCATTTGAATCCTGGTTGCTAGAAACATGCAGTAGTACGAACATTGATGAACAAGAGCGCCGGTCAAGATTAATTCATTGGGAGAAAGCCCCGGCCGCCCGTTTTTGCCACCCAAGAGAAGAGCATCTGCTGCCGTTACATGTTTGCTATGGATTGGTAAACCGTCAATGCCAGCAGTCCTTTCAACTTAAAATATTAAACAAGGATTCGAGCATGTATCTATGGTAACTATTCTCTGTAACTGTAACCTGATAGATGCTGTCATCGAGAGTTTTAACGATTGCGGTTTTAGGCATTTACAACCTTGTTCACATGAACAGGAAGCGAGACTGGATTGACGTAACTTATTCGAAACGGTTAATGTCGTGCAGAACAGAAACGATTCGATAAAAATCGTTAATGGATTTAGATGTTATTTTACAAGGAACTAAGGTTGCGGCTGCTTTTAATACTGTCCTGTCTGATATGCAATTATTCGGCTTTGGCATTTAACGGGTTTGAAATTCCAAGAAGCGAAACTATCGAATTGAAGGAGCCGGCAACCGACCGGGTATATCCCATATTCGTTAAAGTGCCACGCTCGTACAAAACAAACAAAGAGAAGCGTTACCCGGTAATTTACCTGACCGATGCATGGTACAGCTTTCAAATCACATCTGGTGCCACTAGATTTGCAATGAACCATGGTGAAATGGAAGAGGCGATTATCGTAGCAATTTCCTATTCCAAAGGCTCACGAGGCGCATCGAGCCGAATCAGGGATTACACACCAAGCAAAGCACCCGGCTGGAAGCTACCAACCGGTAACGCAGATGGCCATGCCCGATTTATCCGGGACGTTTTGTTCCCGTTTATTGAAACGAACTATCGAGTGAGTACATCACAACGCACCTTCGTTGGTAACTCACTCGGCGGACTATTTGGTGCCTTCATACTGTTCAACTATCCAGAGATGTTCAGCAGCTACATCCTCGGAAGCCCTTCGGTTTGGTTCAGGGATAACGAAATACTCACTGAAACCGTTAAAAAGTCAGAATCCCCCATCAAAGTCTACATTGCCGTAGGTAGTCTGGAACGACCTGAATATGGCGAACGAGAAGATATGGTTGCCGGAGCCAAACTGCTAATGCAAAAAATTAGCAAAGAATCAGGTCAAAACACCCAGGTAAAATTCAACATGATTAATGATGCCAGGCATGCAACTGCCTTCCCCACAACCTTAATACAGGGACTGGACTGGATTTATGGTATTCATTAAGGTTCTGAATCAGTTACCACTATAATTTACAAGGTGATGTATTTTGACGTTAACTTATTTGATAAGTGGGAAGGTTTCAGTGGGCGACACGCAGACGTGAAAGTCCTGTTGTCATGACTTTATCCGCCGCCCAGTGCCAAAACTGGGATAAATGACAGATCAGCTTGCCGCTTATAGCTTATAGCTTGTAGCCTGAAGCATGAAACTAATTTAGTTTTGACTTGATTGCTGCTCGCGATAACGGTCGAGTTCCTCAAGAAGCCATTCACCGGAAGGCACAGCGTCCTGATTAGGACAATGGATCATGTACTTCTTTTTCGATATCAGGCTTTGGGTGGCACTTTTTTCAATAAAGTCTTCAGCGGTTTCGATATCATCGGCAAAATAATCATACTTCTTCTGAATGTGCTCAACGGCTTCCTGACCCTGATGAAATTCACCATTGCGCTCGTATTTGCAACCGCTGTCACCGACATATTTCAATAGGTGTTGAATTTCATCACTGGTTTGCTTATTTATATCAGCGCCATATACAACCGGACTCATCGCCAAAAATGTGGTGAACAAAATCATTAAACCCTGCTTCATAAGGTTCTCCTGTACTTAAGCTGACATCATTTACTGTAACACAAAAATCAAGGGGTCAGAGTCACAGACTCTGACCCTGAGCTATCCCCACAAATAATTCAGAGAAAACAAGGGAATAAATAGATAAATTCGAAGGAACTTTCA
>NZ_SWDB01000047.1 GCF_005116735.1 Thalassotalea mangrovi
ACGTTTTATATGGCTGCTGGTGGCGGTTATAACGTCTGGATGTTTGAAATGGGCAATGGCAGTCAGGGCAAGGCCGAAAACTTTAGTGTGATAGGCCTTGGCAATGGCTTTACCATTGATTTACGCACCGCGGCCAATGAGCGTACCGCCGTGTTTAAGATGGGCGATATCGACAACTTTAAATTCTCGAACTTCACCATTGAAGATAACAAAACCATTTTTGCCTCGTTCCTGGTCGGTATCACCGAGCGCGACAATGACATCCACTGGCCGGTGAACGGCATTATCGAAAACATTGACCAACGTAACTCGCTGTTCGGTTATGGCCTGGTGCAAACTTATGCAGCAGATAACATTTTGTTCAGAAACCTGCACAGCGAGGGTGGTATCACCTTGCGCATGGAAACCGATAACCTGACGATGAAAGACTATGGCAAAGGTGGCATTCGCAACATCTTTGCGCAAAACATTCGCGGCACAGACTGCCTGGCGCCGGTGATGTTTGGTCCTCACTTTCAGGAAAATGGCTCGGTCCAGGTTGATGGCGTCACCGCCAATGGCTGTGGCCAGGCGGTTCGTGTTGATAGTGGCTTTGTCGAGCTGTTCAGTCCGGCGGGTGAGACTTATACCCGCGAGCAATGGAAAGCGGAAATTGATGCAACGTATGGCGAAGGCTGCTCCGCTCAACCGTATTCGCGCGGCGTTAATCAGTGGGCGGCACGAATCAACCCGGTTAATGACTGCTTGGATAAAGTACATCAACGTACCAACCTTAAACCGGGCTGGTTTGCAGAGTCTTATATCTATAACGTCAATGCTCACTTCGGCCTGGACGCACACTTAAAACAAAACCAGCTCGATTACTTTGAAACCACCAACCCCAATTGTGACAACGTTTGCCTGCCGACCACCGAGCAGTGGTCTAAGCAAGGACAGATATATATCGGTCCATCATTGGGTGGGGTAATTGATTACAACGAGCCAGGTGTGGATTACCACTTCAATATCAATATTGAGAGCCTGAACATGACTGGATTTATCGAGCCGTATCATTTGCTGATAAACGGCAGTACCCCGGAAGCGAAGGTGTGTAATTACTATGGCATGCAATCGTGTGCGGATAGCCGTTGGTAAAATTGATTTAAAGCTTTTAAGGACTGCAGATTGGTTCTTGGAAAGAAAGGTTTGATTCAGATTGTGGTTCGGGAATACTATCGCTCGAACCACAATTTTTGACGATTCAACTTAACGATTAGCGAAAGGCGCCTTGCTCAGGTGAACACACGTATATATCCGCACTTAGGTTTGAACGCGATGGGTACTGTTGTGCAACTGTATCCTTAATGGAATCTACCAAATGCTTAGGCGCAAGAGCGATAACACATCCTCCAAACCCGCCGCCAGTCATACGGCAACCCCCATTATCTCCCAATACCGAGTGAATGATATCAACCAAAGCATCCATCTCCGGTGTCGTAACTTCAAAGTCTTGTTTTAGAGAGAGATGTGATGCCCGCATCAATTCACTCATGGTTTTAATGTCATTCGATTTCAAGGCCTCAAGCGCTGCCAGGGTGCGATCATTTTCACTGATGACATGGCGAGCACGGCGAAATTCTACGTCGGATAACTGTGCTTTTTCCTCAAGCAATTGTTCCATGCTCAAATCTCGAAGCGCTTTAACATTAAAATATTTCGCGACTGCTTCGCATTGCTCTCTTCGTAAATTATACTCGCTGTCGACCAAACCTCGTTTGACATTAGAATTTACTATCACAAAGCAATAACCTTCCGGGATCGGCGCATCCTCAAATGTCAGAGCACGACAATCCAATAACATGGCATTGGATTCTTGTCCCATCGCTGAAATTAATTGATCCATAATGCCGCAATTACAGCCCACAAACTGGTTTTCTGCCTGTTGACCAAGAAGCGCGGCTTCTATGCCATCCAACGGCAGTGAAAAAAGCTCTTTAAAGGTTTTCAGTATGGCGATTTCAAAACTAGCTGAGGAGCTCAGTCCAGCGCCCTGGGGCACATTACCGGTAACCGCCAGGGTTGCTCCACGCAGGTCTGGGAACTTCTTAAGTAACATGGACAAGGTACCACGCACGTAGTTACTCCACATATGCTGGTCATCAAACTCGATATTTTCGAGGTTGAATTCACTCGTTTGCTGATCGCAATCGTGGGCATAAACGATAATTTTGCGATCATCGCGAGGTGATGCCGCAATCGCAGTACCATAATTAATCGCAGCCGGTAGCACAAAACCATCGTTATAATCGGTGTGATCACCAATAATATTGACGCGCCCGGGCGCGTAGCATACCAGTTCGCTGTGGCTACCAAACTGAGTTGTAAAATATTGCTTTGCTTGTTCGGTTAAGTTCACTTTGTTAATTCCTTATAGTGAGTCGCATTGACGTCTCGTAATCGTTCAGCTGCTTGTTCAGCGGTCAAGTCTCGCTGTGCCTCAGCCATCATTTCATAGCCCACCATAAACTTTTTCACGGTGGCACTGCGCAGTAATGGCGGAAAGAAACTGGCGTGCAACGTCCATTCAGGGTGATCCTGACCATCAAATGGCGCACCGTGCCAACCCATGGAATAGGGAAATGAACAATTGAACAGGTTGTCATAACGTATGGTGATTTGTTTGAGAATATCCGCCAGGTTATGGATTTGAGTTTCATTGAGTTCAGGCATGCGTTGAACTTTAAAGCGGGGCAATAACAAGGTCTCAAATGGCCAGGCTGCCCAATAGGGGACAACCACGACCCAGTCATCATTGCTAACAACGACCCGCTGTTGTTCTTCTAGTTCACGCTTCACATAGTCGTGTAACAAATTGCCATTATGATTTTTTAGATATTCTTGTTGAGCGTTCTGCTTTTTCTGAACCAGAGTCGGGAGCTGGGTTTGTGCCCAAACTTGTCCATGCGGATGGGGATTGGAACATCCCATCATTGCCCCTTTATTTTCAAAAACCTGCACTGATGCAAACTTTTGACCCAGATCCTGACACTGTTGTTGCCAGGTGCGGACCACGTCTTCCAGTTCCGCAATCGATAACTCGGGCAGGGTTTTACTGTGATCTTCACTGAAACAAATGACCCGACTGACCCCTTGCTCAGCACAAACTTTAAATAACGGGTCGCTATCAGCATAACTTGGAGTGTCTTGCTTTAGTGCAGCAAAGTCATTATCAAATACATAAGTGCCCCGATATTGCTCATTAACTTCACCATTAATTCGGGTGTTTCCCGCACATAGGTAACAGTTTGCATCATATGCTGATTTTTTTTCCTCACTGGCAGGTTCCACCTGCCCTTGCCATGGTCGCTTAGCACGGTGAGGCGAAACTAATATCCATTCGCCAGTTAACGGATTGAAACGGCGGTGAGGGTGTTCGGTTGGCACGAAAGTGTCGTTCATATTCTTTTCCACAATCAATCTTTTTTATGAGTGTAAACGTTTTCATTTTGCGTCGCAATATCGACTGTTGTAGATATGGAGATATCATGATTTTTCGTATAATATGCAGAAATAAATTTATTTTATTGAGAGATAACGTTTACATTATGGCTACGATAAAGGATGTTGCGAAAGTTGCAGGCGTTTCCATTGCGACCGTATCTCGGGTTATTAATCAGGGTGAAAAGGTTAATCAAAAGACCCGCGACAAGGTCCGCACGGTCATGCAACAGCTCGGATACCGTCCCAATGCCAACGCACAAGCTCTGGTCACCCAGAAAAGTAAAACCCTTGGGGTTGTTATCCCTGAGCTAACCGATCCATTTTTTGCACTACTGGCAAGTGGTGTGGAGGCAATCGCCAAAGAAATGGGACTGCAATTATTATTGAGCACAGGTACCGGTAGTGCAGAATCTGAGCTTGATGCGTTAAACATTCTTCTGGACAGGCGCTGTGAAGCGATTGTTATGCACTCGAAACACATCTCAGACCAAAAATTGCAACAGCTACTCGGTCAGAATCCAGGCCTGGTGTTAATTGATCGATATATTCCCGAAGTACAGGAGCGCTGCATATGGCTTGATAATATTGAAGGGGGACGTATTGCCGCCCGACATTTATTATCGCTCGGACACAAATGCTTTGCCTGTATTTCCAGTGAATACGATATCGAGGATCCACAATTAAGACTACAGGGCTTCGTGGAAACGCTGAATGAGCAGGGGATTTCCAAAGGTACGGTGGCCGTTTCGATGGCAACGCCGAATCAACAGGGCGGGCAATCAGCTACCCAGGAATTACTGGCAACCGGACAACCTTTCACGGCACTTTTTGCTTATAACGATGCGATGGCTTCAGGTGCGATAAGTACATTAGAAGACAATGGTATTCGAGTGCCCGAGGACGTCTCTATCATTGGCTTTGACGATGTTATATTGGCGAGCTTTACCCGTCCTAAGTTGACAACATTAAAATATCCAGTCGAAGAAATGGCAGCTCAAGCTGCACAGTTGGCCTTAATGCATCTTGATGGAGAAGTGACAACTATGCAGACAGAAATGAAGCACCTTCCGAGTCTGATCCGCAGAGCGTCTTGTGCTCGACTCCGCTAAACATAATATTTGATAACTTTTTCATCTGTAAAAATGAAATCTGATTACGGTAAATATTAAATTTATCGGCATGCTTTAAAAAAGGAAGTTTTATGTCCCACTTCGTACCGAACGCATCTGTTACCCACTACGGCTATTTATTGGATCAGACGGAAGTCTTGCAAGTTACCTTAACGAATCAAAATGGCATTGAAGTTGATGTGATTAGTTTTGGTGGCATCATTACCCGCATTGCTACGCCAGATCGCAACGGTCAAAAGACCAATATTGTATTAGGCATGGATAACATAGCAGCCTATGAAGCAGGAAATCCTTACTATGGTGCGATCATTGGTCGTTACGGTAATCGCATTGCTAACGGTAAGTTCACGTTAAACGGGGTGGCCTATCAGCTTGCCAAAAACAATGGCGCAAATCATTTGCATGGCGGATTAAATGGCTTTGATCGTAAAAACTGGGAGCTTGAACCATTCACTAATGAGAATAGCTCTGGGGTTAAACTGAGTGCAACCAGCCCCGATGGTGATCAGGGATATCCGGGTGAACTGTACATGGAAGTCACCTATATTTTGACTAGTGAAAACACTTTAGAAATGAGCTTTGCGGCGACAACGGATCGGGCAACTATTGTAAATATGACGCAGCACTCATATTTTAACCTGGCCGGTGAAGGTACTATATTAAATCACCAGTTAACTATGTTCGCCGATGCCATTACTCCGGTTGATGTTAACTTAATTCCGACGGGTAAATTCATGTCGGTCGCAGGGACACCGTTTGATTTCAGAAAACCGAAGGCTATCGGTAAAGACATAAACCTTGGTCATGAGCAGCTCGTTATCGGTCGCGGCTACGATCATAATTACGTGCTGAAGAAAGTTGGAAATGATGAACTGGTTCAAGCCGCTGAAGTACTAGAACCGTTGTCGGGTCGGGTATTGAAGGTTTATACCGACCAACCAGGAGTACAGTTTTATTCCGGCAATTTTTTGGATGGTTCCACCAGTCGCAACGATACACCTATTGAAGGTCGTACAGGTTTTTGTTTAGAGGCTCAACATTACCCGGATTCGCCAAATCAAGCGCATTTTCCATCTACGGTATTATTGCCGGGGCAACAATACCACAATCGCATTGTGTATGGATTTGATGTGGCTGGGTAATTATCTGAAAGCAAACATTGCACGCTAATATCCGTTGTAGCAATAAACTGCAAAAGGCGGATTTTTATCTGACATATTAACCAGGACCATGGATTAGTTTCATGAAGTTATTCATTTCCAAAGTTTCCCTACTCGTTACTCTGTGGATTACAGGGTGGCTTTTCGCGTTCGCAGAGCCAGTGACAAGTTGTGTCAGTTGCCATCAATCCCAGGTTTCCTCATGGCAACAATCGGACCACGCCAAGGCGATGGCGGTTGCGAACTCAAAAACAATCCTGGGCGACTTTACCGGAGTGAGTGTTAAACACTTCACTCAGACTGCGAGATTTTTTCAAAAGCAGGGTAAGTATTTTATGGCCTTAAACCATGAAAATAAATCTGCCGAATATCAGGTTGAATACGTATTTGGACATTATCCGTTGCAACAGTATCTGATAAAGGCCAAAGGTGGGCGATTGCAGGTGTTTCCGTTTGCCTGGGATAGTCGAAGCGCCGGGGAGGGTGGGCAACGCTGGTATCCCATTTATGCCGATGAAGATATAAAGTCAGCAGATCGATTGCATTGGCAGCAACCAATGCAAAATTGGAATGGTATGTGTGCCGATTGCCATTCTGATGGCTTAACCCGAAACTATGATCCAGAATCAAATGCCTTTAACAGTCATTTTGATAATATCAATGTCGGCTGTCAGTCGTGTCACGGCAATATGGAAAATCATGCGACAAAGGGTGGAAACTCATACAGTTCCGCGGCCGAAACTAATACGTCAACACATGGTAAGCAGAGCCGCGATGGGCAAAACATTGGTCAGTGGTTGCGCATGGCAGGCGAGGATGTTGCCAGCTGGAAAGGTGGCAAGCGAGACAATCGCTTTATGGAAAATTGCTTTGCCTGCCATTCATTGCGTTCCCCTTTGACCGATGGCATTGATCCCAAAGCCTCATTTTTAGACCAGTTTTCCCCTAGCATGTTGGCGCAGCCTTTGTATTACAGCGATGGCCAAATTAAAGAAGAAGTGTATGTCTATGGTTCATTCCTGCAAAGTAAAATGTATGCCGCCGGTGTAAATTGTCTCGACTGTCATGATGCTCACACTATGAAAATAAAGGTAGAGGGGAATGGTTTGTGTCTGCAGTGCCACAGTGCTGAAAAGTATCAGCAAACCTCGCATACCGGACACCCGCTAGATGCACCTGGCGGTCAGTGTGTTGATTGTCATATGCCAGAAACCACGTATATGGGGGTAGATGCCAGACGAGACCACAGTTTTAAAATCCCACGCCCGGATTTAAGTGTGCGCTTTGCGAGCCCGAATGCCTGCAGTAAATGCCATGAAGGTAAGTCGAATAGCTGGGCAAGTACACAACTGAAAAATTGGCATGGTAAACCGGAATCACTGAGCCGTGACGAACAAAACTATCTAACATTACAACACGGTGGTCGACTGCCGTTAGAACAACACCTTAATGTCATTAATAGCAAAGTCTTAAATGAAATTTATCGTGCCAGCGCACTGCGGCTGTTACCTAACACCAACTCATCAATTAACGAATCGATGGCCAAAACCTGGATCCAATCAGACGAGCCGTTAATTCGGTTAGCTGTTGCTCACATTGGTTTTCTGTTACCAGCAGAGCAACAACAAGGCTTGTATTTGAATTTGCTAGAAGATGAATACAAAGCGGTGCGTGTCGCAGCGGCACAGCAGTTGATGAATTTAGGCGTAGAGTTTTCACCGGCACTAGCAAAGGCGCTATCGGAGCTGTTTGCAGCAAACGAGCAAAATCGCTGGCGTGGTGAAGGTGGCTTAAATCAAAGTATGTTGCATATTGCCTTTGGAGAATATAACCAGGCAGAGCAAGCTCTGAAGCAAGCGATTCAGGTCGATCCCTATTTTGACCCATCCTATGTGAACTTAGCGGATCTTTATCGAGCCATGAATCAAACCGAAAATGAATTGGCAATGTATCAGGCAGGTCTTAAAGCGGTACCGACTTCTGCAGCTCTGCACTATGGCTATGGCATGTATCTGGTACGAAGTGGTGACAAGCCGCAGGCAGTTGATGCATTTTCCCAGGCGGTTACCTTTGGCCCAGACAATGTGCAGTACGCCTATGTATACATTTTGAGTCTCGATAGCATTGGTGAAAATGGTAAAGCATTATCTCGGTTAAAAGAAATACTGCCAAAGTACAATAACCATCCGCAGTTAGTGCAATTAGGTTTAAGTCTTGCTCAGAAATATCAGGATGTTAGTGCTTATCAATTTTTCATTTCATTGCAGACTCAAAACTAAGTAATTTTTTCTAACCAATAGTTGGCTGGAAAACTAGCAGCGAATCAAATTTCGCTGAAAAACTCATTTTTATCAATTAACGAAAATAGAGGCTCTTAATTTAAATATCATGAACCGGCCTTCCAATTTGTTTGTTAAGAAAGACAGTTCTAACTTGGTTAATAGATAAAGCGTTGCAGGAGATAGTTTCTTCTGTAGCGCTTCGCGAGAAACTATGTGGTTATTTACGATAGATAGTTTCTTCTGTAGCGCTTCGCAGGAAACTATCTACCTAATTTAAGCAGATAGTTTCTAACAAAGATTTCTCCAATCTGATCGAGCTGTGTATTCAATTCAGAGGAGCAGCAGAGGTCAAGGTGGTGAGCAGCTGTGGTATTAAAATACTACAACGTGAAAAACCTTCAAATTATCGGCAGGTCATGGCTGTAGTTAATTCAGATTAATCTCTACCCACATGGAAAGCTTAATTTTTGTCAACGTCCACTAATAGATCACATATTCTGCAATCAAAGACATCCGCAATCCGCTTAAGCATGATGACAGATACGTTTACTGACCCATTTTCGATTTTGCTCAAATGGCTTTGATTTATGTTTGCTTGAAAGGCAAGTTCGGCTTGATTCATATCGCGACGGATGCGCTCAATTTTTATCGTTTTGCCCAATTTTTCAGCGAATTCAACCATCTATATTCCCAACTGCTAAATGGTTTACTGTCCCATATAACATCTGGGTTTGCTAACGCATATAAAACTACTATAGTTATTTATAACTAATATTGTTGTTTAATGAATTATTGAAGTGCTTTAATCTTAAATAATTCCCATTAAAAGTGAGTTTTCGTTGTGGAGTTGCAACAACTAAATTCATTGTCAGGATCTACACGACATGAATCACAATTGAGTGAGTATGTGTTTCCATCACGATTGTTTGTTGATTATTTGAGCGATAAACGCCAAATAATAGAAGACAAAAGATACCTCTTTGAAAATTTTTCTCTTCATACAATCATTACTTCGATGAAAACAACATTGAGGCGGTGTATGAAACCAAGATTAATTCCTAGCCGGCATCGGTCGAACCCAATCATTAACTTTTTCAGTCATAAAAATGGCTGTCATATGTGGTGTGAAACGTATTTAGAAGAAAAGCACGCATTAACATTAGAGTTTGATAATTCGGTGCGCAGTTACACATCGCAACCGGGGAGCTTACTAATAAATGGCAAGCGATACACGCCAGACTTTTTAGTTGACTACCATTCCGGCAAGGCAGAGTGGCATGAGGTGAAACACAGCGGCGTTATTAAACGTACTCCAGATTTCAAAAAGACTTTCCGCCTCAACAGAATCGGTCTGCTTGAAGCCTTTAAAATCAAGCTAAAGCTATTCACTGAAGAGCACCTGGAGAATTTTAACATTGGCGTGTTAAAAGAACTGTATCGATTCAAAGCCGTCGATGTTTGTTGGTTTGAGCAGCTAAAAGGTGTTCCTGTTAATTTGCATCGAAAATTGATCCACTTCAACCCCTAATTTGCATCCAAAATTGATCCACTTCTTTAATTAGT
>NZ_SWDB01000048.1 GCF_005116735.1 Thalassotalea mangrovi
TAAGCCGCAGGCTCCACTCCTGGTGGTGCCCTTCCGTCAATTCCTTTAAGTTTCAGCCTTGCGACCATACTCCCCCCAGAACCCAAAGACTTTGATTTCTCGTAAGGTGCCGAGTGGGTCATTAAAAAAACACCACCCGATCCCTAGTCGGCATAGTTTATGGTTAAGACTACGACGGTATCTGATCATCTTCGATCCCCTAACTTTCGTTCTTGATTAATGAAAACGTCCTTGGCAAATGCTTTCGCAGTAGTTAGTCTTCAATAAATCCAAGAATTTCACCTCTGACAATTGAATACTGATGCCCCCGACCGTCCCTATTAATCATTACGATGGTCCTAGAAACCAACAAAATAGAACCAAACGTCCTATTCTATTATTCCATGCTAATATATTCGAGCAATACGCCTGCTTTGAACACTCTAATTTTTTCAAAGTAAAAGTCCTGGTTCGCCAAGAGCCACAAGGACTCAAGGTTAGCCAGAAGGAAAGGCCCCGTTGGAAATCCAGTACACGAAAAAATCGGACCGGCCAACCGGGCCCAAAGTTCAACTACGAGCTTTTTAACTGCAACAACTTTAATATACGCTATTGGAGCTGGAATTACCGCGGCTGCTGGCACCAGACTTGCCCTCCAATTGTTCCTCGTTAAGGTATTTACATTGTACTCATTCCAATTACAAGACCCGAATGGGCCCTGTATCGTTATTTATTGTCACTACCTCCCTGAATTAGGATTGGGTAATTTGCGCGCCTGCTGCCTTCCTTGGATGTGGTAGCCGTTTCTCAGGCTCCCTCTCCGGAATCGAACCCTTATTCCCCGTTACCCGTTGAAACCATGGTAGGCCACTATCCTACCATCGAAAGTTGATAGGGCAGAAATTTGAATGAACCATCGCCAGCACAAGGCCATGCGATTCGAAAAGTTATTATGAATCATCAAAGAGTCCGAAGACATTGATTTTTTATCTAATAAATACATCTCTTCCAAAGGGTCGAGATTTTAAGCATGTATTAGCTCTAGAATTACCACAGTTATACCATGTAGTAAAGGAACTATCAAATAAACGATAACTGATTTAATGAGCCATTCGCAGTTTCACTGTATAAATTGCTTATACTTAGACATGCATGGCTTAATCTTTGAGACAAGCATATGACTACTGGCAGGATCAACCAGATAACTATCTTAAAAGAAGAAGCAACAAGCAGTAAAAAAGAAAGAAACCGAAATCTCTTTTTTTTTTTCCCACCTATTCCCTCTTGCTAGAAGATACTTATTGAGTTTGGAAACAGCTGAAATTCCAGAAAAATTGCTTTTTCAGGTCTCTCTGCTGCCGGAAATGCTCTCTGTTCAAAAAGCTTTTACACTCTTGACCAGCGCACTCCGTCACCATACCATAGCACTCTTTGAGTTTCCTCTAATCAGGTTCCACCAAACAGATACCCCGGTGTTTCACGGAATGGTACGTTTGATATCGCTGATTTGAGAGGAGGTTACACTTGAAGAATCACAGTCTTGCGACCGGCTATTCAACAAGGCATTCCCCCAAGTTTGAATTCTTTGAAATAGATTGCTATTAGCTAGTAATCCACCAAATCCTTCGCTGCTCACCAATGGAATCGCAAGATGCCCACGATGAGACTGTTCAGGTTAAACGCAAAAGAAACACACTCTGGGAATTTCTTCCCAAATTGTATCTCTCAATACGCATCAACCCATGTCAATTAAACACGCTGTATAGAGACTAGGCAGATCTGACGATCACCTAGCGACTCTCTCCACCGTTTGACGAGGCCATTTACAAAAACATAACGAACGACAAGCCTACTCGAATTCGTTTCCAAACTCTTTTCGAACTTGTCTTCAACTGCTTTCGCATGAAGTACCTCCCAACTACTTTTCCTCACACTTGTACTCCATGACTAAACCCCCCCTCCCATTACAAACTAAAATCTTACTTTTATTTTCTTTTGCCCTCTCTGTCGCTCTGCCTTAACTACGTATTTCTCGCCGAGAAAAACTTCAATTTAAGCTATTCTCCAAAAATCTTAGCGTATATTTTTTTTCCAAAGTGACAGGTGCCCCGGGTAACCCAGTTCCTCACTATTTTTTACTGCGGAAGCGGAAGCGGAAAATACGGAAACGCGCGGGAACATACAAAACATACAAAATATACCTTTCTCACACAAGAAATATATGCTACTTGCAAAATATCATACCAAAAAACTTTTCACAACCGAAACCAAAACCAACGGATATCATACATTACACTACCACCATTCAAACTTTACTACTATCCTCCCTTCAGTTTCCCTTTTTCTGCCTTTTTCGGTGACGGAAATACGCTTCAGAGACCCTAAAGGGAAATCCATGCCATAACAGGAAAGTAACATCCCAATGCGGACTATACCACCCCACCACACTCCTACCAATAACGGTAACTATTCTATGTTTTCTTACTCCTATGTCTATTCATCTTTCATCTGACTACCTAATACTATGCAAAAATGTAAAATCATCACACAAAACATAAACAATCAAAATCAGCCATTTCCGCACCTTTTCCTCTGTCCACTTTCAACCGTCCCTCCAAATGTAAAATGGCCTATCGGAATACATTTTCTACATCCTAACTACTATAAAACAACCTTTAGACTTACGTTTGCTACTCTCATGGTCTCAATACTGCCGCCGACATTCTGTCCCACATACTAAATCTCTTCCCGTCATTATCGCCCGCATCCGGTGCCGTAAATGCAAAACAAATACCATCTATGTCTTCCACACCATCATTTTACTATGCCTGCCACCATCCATTTGTCTTTTGCACCATATCTTCATAACCTGTCACCTTGAAACTACCTCTGCATGCCACCTACCGACCAACTTTCATGTTCTGTTTCGACCTACCTCTTGTAAATGACAAATCACCTTTTTCATCGTATGCACCTTATTCTCCACATCACAATGCACTATTGCTTTTGCTTTTTCACCTGTCATATCCTATTGCTATTAGATGAAATATAATAAAAATTGTCCTCCACCCATAACACCTCTCACTCCCACCTACTGAACATGTCTGGACCCTGCCCTCATATCACCTGCGTTTCCGTTAAACTATCGGTTGCGGCCATATCTACCAGAAAGCACCGTTTCCCGTCCGATCAACTGTAGTTAAGCTGGTAAGAGCCTGACCGAGTAGTGTAGTGGGTGACCATACGCGAAACTCAGGTGCTGCAATCTTTATTTCTTTTTTTTTTTTTTTTTTTTTTTTTTTTTTTTTTTTTTTTGTTT
>NZ_SWDB01000049.1 GCF_005116735.1 Thalassotalea mangrovi
TTTTTTTTCTAGTTTCTTGGCTTCCTATGCTAAATCCCATAACTAACCTACCATTCGATTCAGAAAAATTCGCACTATCCAGCTGCACTCTTCTTCTGAAGAGTTAAGCACTCCATTATGCTCATTGGGTTGCTACTACTTGATATGTACAAACAATATTCTCCTCCGATATTCCTACAAAAAAAAAAAAAAAAACACTCCGGTTTTGTTCTCTTCCCTCCATTTCCCTCTCTTCTACGGTTAATACTTTCCTCTTCGTCTTTTTCTACACCCTCGTTTAGTTGCTTCTTATTCCTTCCCGCTTTCCTGCACTAACATTTTGCCGCATTACACTATATGATCGTAGTACATCTTACAACTCCGCATACCGCGTCGCCGCGTCGCCGCGTCGCCAAAAATTTACTTCGCCAACCATTCCATATCTGTTAAGTATACATGTATATATTGCACTGGCTATTCATCTTGCACTTTTCCTCTTTCTTCTTCCCAGTAGCCTCATCCTTTTACGCTGCCTCTCTGGAACTTGCCATCATCATTCCCTAGAAACTGCCATTTACTTAAAAAAAAAAAAAAAAAAAAAATGTCCCCACTGTTCACTGTTCACTGTTCACTTGTCTCTTACATCTTTCTTGGTAAAATCGTAGTTCGTAGTATTTTTTTTCATATCAAAGGCATGTCCTGTTAACTATAGGAAATGAGCTTTTCTCAATTCTCTAAACTTATACAAGCACTCATGTTTGCCGCTCTGATGGTGCGGAAAAAACTGCTCCATGAAGCAAACTGTCCGGGCAAATCCTTTCACGCTCGGGAAGCTTTGTGAAAGCCCTTCTCTTTCAACCCATCTTTGCAACGAAAAAAAAAAAAAAAATAAAAAATAAAAAGACCAAATAGTAAATAGTAACTTACATACATTAG
>NZ_SWDB01000051.1 GCF_005116735.1 Thalassotalea mangrovi
AAGTTTGTTGTTGAGCTAATCAACCCAATCGCGATGGACGAAGGTTTACGCTTCGCTATTCGTGAAGGTGGCCGTACTGTAGGTGCTGGTGTAGTATCAAAAATCATCGAGTAATCGATAGATTTTCAATACTCTCTAAAAAAGGTCGCATAATGCGGCCTTTTTTATGCGCGATTGAAAATTAGTCGGAGCTTCAAGCTGTAAGCTACAAGCCGTAAGTTGCTCGCCTGGCGGCAGCTGTAAGCTACAAGCTTTAAGCCGTAAGTTGCTTTGGGTAACTGAAGTTAGCTATAAGCTGTAAGCTACAAGCCGTAAGTAGTTTTAGGTTTAACTTAGCGTCACATGCCTTTTCTTAAAGCTTACAGCTCTCTCCTTACAGCTTTAAAGCGTTACAGCCTTATAGCTCTCTACTTAAAGCTTACAGCTTTCGTCTTACAGCTTAAAGCATCGTCGATTTGTAGACTTCTTCCCCCTTCGCGGATACTCTGAGAGAACAGAATCTGTACAAGGGCAGCAGCGTGAAAAAAATTTATAGTCATCCGCACCTGTTTTTCGTTGAAAATATGCAAAATATTCTTGCCCTGGAAGGTATTGAAACGCAGATAAAAAACCAGTATCTCACTGGTGCAAGCGGTGATGTTCCTTTTTTAGAAACCTGGCCAGAGCTTTGGGTTAAAGATGAACGTCAGGCCGTTATGGCCGATGACATCATTCGTAAATCACAGGATGATACGGGCAGTGACTGGTACTGCAAGGGTTGTAAAGAAGTGAATGCTGGTTCATTCGAGCTTTGCTGGAACTGCCAGCAAGCTAAAGCGTAACTCACTGGTTAAAAGACATAAAAATAATAAGGATAAAACATTGAGAGTCTCTAATATTTTGTCGGGCATCTTTTCGATACTCATTCTGATCATTATCTTCAGTAGTTGGTTTATCATCGACACCGGGCATGTAGCGGTGAAAAAAACCGTGGGCACGGTCGACCTTGATGAAGTGTCTGCCGGTTTAAACTGGAAGTTACCTATCTTTACTCAGGCATATGAATTTTCAGCAAAAGAAATAGCCATCGACTTTAACGATCTAAGACCCAAAGCCCGTGATAACCTGCGCTTGCAGGATCTCGATATCAGTATTTTTTATAAGGTACAGGCGGATCAAATTGCGGAAACTATGGTTAAATATGCGGCATCCTATCGAGAGGGACCGGATGCACTGTTACCAGCGTATAACATCGTTTATCGCGAAGGCCGGGACGTGATCTACGAAGAAGTGACAAAAATTGACTCCCTCGACTTACACCGTAATCGTGATCGGTTACGTTCGGGAATAAGTATGGAGCTGCAAAAGAAACTGGATGATAAAGACCCAGGAATTTTTACCATTACCCGGGTAGCGATCCGTGCCCTGAATACCGATCCGACAATCGAAGCGGCAATTCAAAAAGCGGTTCAGGCGCAAAAGACCCTGGAAGCGAAAAAAGTCGAAGTAGAAATTGCCGGAAAGGATGCGGAAATTGAAATTGCCCGAGCACGAGGCATTGCCGAAGCTAATGCTATTATTAACTCATCCTTAACCCCTGAATACCTGCAACATGAGCTAAATGAGGCATTAAAACAATTTGCCAATAATGAGGGGCAGGTGGTCGTGATTCCTGCGAACATGCAAGGTATGAGCATGATTTTGGACCGGAAATCACCGTAGGAGTGATGAATAGTCTAATTCAATCAAGGCTGAATAAATAAGCCGGATGCTGTCCGGCTCATTACCTGAAACCTATTTTCTTAAGCGAAGGAGACCGAGGGTGGCAAGTGCAAATAATAGTATGCTACTGGGTTCTGGTACTTCACTGGGAGGTATTGTGACATCCGTTAATTCGACGAGAACGATCAAGTCATCAAAATCATTATCTGGGCTCGAACCGGTGTCGTTCAAAAATAAATAAAAACGAGTAACATCACCTTCTACCATCAGCTCTGAGACCGCGAAGTTTGCAGCAGAAGAGGATTCAGCGTCTATATTCATACCATTAGCGATCTCTGTGCAGCCAGCAAACATAGCATCGCATTTCGCCCCGAAAACCAGGTTGAGATATTCACCGGCACCGACACTAAACGACCCGGTAATCATGCTCTGGGAATCTGTATCGACAGTTTGGCCATCAGGTGCAGTAAAAACATTGTGGAATGTTGCCTGTTTATACAAAAAGGTGATTGAATACTCATAATCAGTGGCCATTGTTTGTTTTATATTTGCGCCACTGTATATGGTTAGTAATTCCGGAGGCGTACCTGCAGAGGCTCCCCCTTGTCCGTATTTTTCAACATCGGCTAATAAAACATCTGTTCCACCAATTACCATTAACGCTGCGCTCGCCTGACTGCAGATTAAGAACGAAAAACTTAGGATAATGCCAGGTATTAATTGTTTCAGGGACATATGCATTCCTTAATTATCAATATAATTTCAATCTGTAACGAGTAACGTCGTTACCCGCATCATTCATTCCAATTTGATTTATATTGCCGGTTCATACCTGTTCGACAAAAAGCAGTACTGGTTTTCACTGTATGCTAGCGGTTAGCAACTCACAGATACAAAACCGAATATAATTAAGCAAAAGCCGTTCCATAAATAAATAAATAATAAAAACAGGCAGATATGTTTTCGTGTTAAAGTTTTCGTAAAAAAATCTAACGTAAAAAAATTGGACGACTTCGCCGCATATGGAACGCTGAACTGATGAATTAGGCGGTTAAAGGGCAAGGGGTTATGAAGCTAATGCAAAGGCTAGTAGAGAGAAAATATTAAACTATCAGTAGTGAGCAGGATATATTAAATCTGACTTATAATGAATGAGTTAATAAATTAACCTTAAGGAGGCATTGACGATGAGCTTTATTGTCACTCTATTTGCCAGCTGTGCATTAGTAGTCGGCATTATTGGCTTGTTTAAACCGGAACTGATTTATCTGATCCTCAAAAAATTTAAGCGACGAAAAAGCCTTCGCTATGTATCAATTATGCTTCGAGTGATCTTAGGGACAGGTTTACTGGTCATGTCTGACAGCAGTAATTCGCCAGTATTTATCGAGTTGTTGGCCTGGGTGATATTGCTCAGCGCCGTTGCCGATTCGTTAACCTGGAAGCAAAGTCATCTGGTATATGTATCCCGATTGCTGCAGTACCAGGATGTTGCTGTACGTTGTGGTTCGGTTTGTTTCGCCTTGTTGGGGATATTTCTGCTTTTCGCCCTGTATTGACTAAACGCGTTTTAAACCGGGCATAAAAAAAGCCCCTTGCGGGGCTTTTTCAGAATGATTATCTAACCATTACTTCTTAGCGTTACGTTCTTTAACTTCAGCGATAACTTCTTCAGCTACGTTATTTGGACATGGCATGTAGTGGCTGAACTCCATTGAGAACTGGCCACGACCTGAAGTCATAGTACGTAGGTGTCCGATGTAACCGAACATTTCTGATAGAGGTACATCAGCTTTGATGCGAACGCCAGTAGTACCAGCTTCCTGATCTTTGATCATACCGCGACGACGGTTTAAGTCACCGATAACGTCACCAACGTGATCTTCAGGAGTGAATACGTCAACCTTCATGATTGGCTCAATTAATTGAGGACCAGCTTTCGGGATTGACTGACGGAATGCACCCTTCGCTGCGATTTCAAACGCTACCGCAGAGGAGTCAACCGCGTGGTAACCACCGTCAAACAGTTCAACTTCAACGTCCAGAACTGGGAAGCCAGCCAGAACACCTTCGTCCATCATACCTTTGAAGCCTTTCTCGATAGCCGGGAAGAATTCTTTCGGTACGTTACCACCTACAACGCTAGAGGTGAAAGTGAAGCCAGAGTTTGGCTCGCCTGGTCTGATGCGGTAATCGATCTTACCAAACTGACCAGAACCACCAGATTGCTTCTTATGGGTATAAGAATCTTCTACAGGCTGGGTGATGGTCTCACGGTATGCTACCTGAGGCTTACCAACTTCTAGTTCGACACCGTAAGTACGCTTAAGGATATCTACTTTGATATCCAGGTGTAATTCACCCATACCTTTAAGGATGGTTTCACCTGAATCTTCGTCAGTTTCAACCTGGAATGTAGGGTCTTCAGCAACCATCTTACCGATAGCGATACCCATTTTCTCTGTTGAACCTTTATCTTTTGGCGCAACAGCGATTGAGATTACCGGCTCAGGGAAAACCATTGCTTCTAACGTACAAGGTTGTTTCACATCACATAAGGTGTGACCAGTCTGTACGTTTTTCATACCAACGATTGCAAGAATGTCACCCGCTTGTGCTTCCGTTAACTCAGTACGGTCATCGGCCTGCATTTCAACCATACGGCCGATACGCTCGGTTTTTCCAGTAAATGAGTTAAGAACGGTGTCACCTTTCTTAAGACGACCTGAGTAGATACGTACGAAAGTAAGGGCACCAAAACGGTCATCCATAATTTTAAATGCAAGAGCACGGAATGGTTCGTTAGGATCGACAATAGCAAATTCGCCAGTCGGCTCACCTTCTTCGTCAGTTAATGGCTGCGGGTTAACTTCTGTTGGAGCAGGCAAGTAATCAACAACTGCGTCAAGAAGAAGCTGCATACCTTTGTTTTTGAATGCTGAACCACAGTATGTAGGGAAGAACAATAATTCGTTAGTACCTTTACGGATACAGGCTTTGATTTGCTCTTCAGTCGGCTCTTCGCCTTCCATGTACGCCATTAACAGGTCGTCATCAGCTTCAAGAGCAGTTTCAATTAATTGCTCGCGGTATTCAGCTGCCTGATCAACCATATCAGCAGGAATGTCGGTAACTTCGTAGTTTTCAGGCTGACCTGAGTCATCCCAAACGTAAGCTTTTTGAGACAATACATCAACAACACCAACGAAGTTATCTTCTTCACCAATTGGTAAAGTCATCACTAGTGGGTTTGCACCAAGTACGTTTTTAACCTGCTCTTTAACGCGGAAAAAGTTTGCACCAAGACGGTCTAACTTGTTTACGAAAATCAAACGAGCAACTTTTGACTCGTTGGCATAACGCCAGTTTGTTTCTGATTGTGGTTCTACACCACCAGAACCACAGAATACACCAATACCACCATCTAGTACTTTAAGAGAACGGTATACTTCTACGGTAAAGTCAACGTGACCTGGAGTGTCGATTACGTTAAAACGATGCTTTTTCCACTCACATGTTACCGCTGCAGACTGGATAGTAATACCACGCTCGGCTTCCTGCTCCATGAAATCGGTTGTTGATTCACCATCGTGAACTTCACCGATTTTGTGGATCATACCTGTAAGTTTTAGGATACGTTCAGTTGTTGTGGTTTTACCCGCATCAACGTGAGCGAAAATACCAATATTTCTGTATTTTGATAAATCAGCCATTGTATTACTCTAATTGAAATAAAAGTTACGTTAAAAAATTTTGGCCGGATTATACATTAGATCAGGCCAACAAACATCTTAAAATTGATAAAATTTAATCAATCACAGTAATTGCCAATTAAATTTTGAGTAGTTTGAGACGGTTTTCTTGTTTCGTGATTAAATTTCCGGCTGATATTATTGAAAAAAAGCCTAAAGTTTAGACATTTTCCTGCGAGTTTGTTAAATTGTGCGCGGTAAAAAAACAGCTCGGCTGTAATTGCGGCTCCAATGAGTAAAATCGGGGTCTTCAGCTGCATCGGGTCTGTGCGTAAAAGCGATATTACATTGTATCGGGTGCCACCCGAGTGTTTAAAACTTTAAGGTATAGCAAAATGGCTAAAGCAAAATTTGAACGTTCCAAACCGCACGTTAACGTAGGTACAATCGGCC
>NZ_SWDB01000052.1 GCF_005116735.1 Thalassotalea mangrovi
AACCTTCGTGCTCCTCCGTTACTCTTTGGGAGGAGACCGCCCCAGTCAAACTACCCACCAGACAGTGTCCCCATCCCGGATTACGGGACCAGGTTAGAACATCACGCATACAAGGGTGGTATTTCAAGGTTGGCTCCACTCAAACTGGCGTCCAAGTTTCAAAGCCTCCCACCTATCCTACACATGTAGGAGCAATGTTCACTGTCAAGCTATAGTAAAGGTTCACGGGGTCTTTCCGTCTAGCCGCGGGTATACGGCATCTTAACCGCAAATTCAATTTCACTGAGTCTCGGGTGGAGACAGTGTGGCCATGATTACGCCATTCGTGCAGGTCGGAACTTACCCGACAAGGAATTTCGCTACCTTAGGACCGTTATAGTTACGGCCGCCGTTTACCGGGGCTTCGATCATGAGCTTCGCTTGCGCTAACCCAATCAATTAACCTTCCGGCACCGGGCAGGCGTCACACCGTATACGTCATCTTTCGATTTTGCACAGTGCTGTGTTTTTAATAAACAGTTCCAGCCACCTGGTTACTTCGACCGACCGGTGCTTAGAGAGCAAGTCTCATCACACTAGCCGGCGTACCTTCTCCCGAAGTTACGGTACTATTTTGCCTAGTTCCTTCACCCGAGTTCTCTCAAGCGCCTTAGTATTCTCTACCTAACCACCTGTGTCGGTTTGGGGTACGGTTCCTTATAATCTGATGCTTAGAAGCTTTTCCTGGAAGTAGGGCATCAACAACTTCAGCTCCGTAGAGCCTCGTCTCGTATCTCAGCCTTAAGAAGAACCGGATTTACCTAATTCTTCAGCCTACATACTTTCACATGGACAACCAACGCCATGCTTGCCTAGCCTGCTCCGTCCCTCCTTCGCAATTATAAGAAGTACAGAAATATTAATCTGTTTCCCATCGACTACGCGTTTCCGCCTCGCCTTAGGGGCCGACTTACCCTGCCCTGATTAACATGGGACAGGAAACCTTGGTCTTTCGGCGTGGGGGTTTTTCACCCCCATTATCGTTACTCATGTCAGCATTCGCACTTCTGATACCTCCAGCAAACTTCTCAGTTCACCTTCAACGGCTTACAGAACGCTCCCCTACCACTTATCCAAAGGATAAATCCGCAGCTTCGGTGCATAGTTTAGCCCCGTTACATCTTCCGCGCAGACCGACTCGACTAGTGAGCTATTACGCTTTCTTTAAAGGGTGGCTGCTTCTAAGCCAACCTCCTAGCTGTCTATGCCTTTCCACATCGTTTCCCACTTAACTATGACTTTGGGACCTTAGCTGGCGGTCTGGGTTGTTTCCCTTTCCACGACGGACGTTAGCACCCGCCGTGTGTCTCCCGGATAGCACTCATTGGTATTCGGAGTTTGCAAAGGGTTGGTAAGTCGGGATGACCCCCTAGCCTTAACAGTGCTCTACCCCCAATGGTGTTCGTCCGAGGCTCTACCTAAATAGATTTCGGGGAGAACCAGCTATCTCCCGGCTTGATTAGCCTTTCACTCCGACCCACAGGTCATCACCGCATTTTTCAACATACGTGTGTTCGGTCCTCCAGTTGATGTTACTCAACCTTCAACCTGCCCATGGGTAGATCGCCGGGTTTCGGGTCTATGCCCTGCAACTGAACGCGCAGTTAACACTCGCTTTCGCTACGGCTCCCCTAATCGGTTAACCTAGCTACAGAACATAAGTCGCTGACCCATTATACAAAAGGTACGCAGTCACCCACGAAGGGCTTCCACTGCTTGTACGTATGCGGTTTCAGGTTCTATTTCACTCCCCTCACAGGGGTTCTTTTCGCCTTTCCCTCACGGTACTGGTTCACTATCGGTCAGTTAGGAGTATTTAGCCTTGGAGGATGGTCCCCCCATATTCAGTCAAGATTTCTCGTGTCCCGACCTACTCGATTTCACGGTAAGTTCATTTTCGTGTACGGGGCTATCACCCTGTATCGCTGAGCTTTCCAGCTCATTCCACTAACTTACAAACCGCTTAAGGGCTAATTCCCGTTCGCTCGCCGCTACTAAGGAAATCTCGGTTGATTTCTTTTCCTCGGGGTACTTAGATGTTTCAGTTCTCCCGGTTCGCCTCATTAAGCTATGAATTCACTTAATGATACCCGCCTGATGACGGGTGGGTTTCCCCATTCGGACATCTGAGCCTATAACGCCTTTTATCGGCTTAACTCAGCTTTTCGCAGATTAACACGTCCTTCATCGCCTCTAACTGCCAAGGCATCCACCACATACGCTTAGTCACTTAACCATACAACCCAAAGAAAACTCTGTTTTGTATGTCTGACA
>NZ_SWDB01000053.1 GCF_005116735.1 Thalassotalea mangrovi
GCAAGGGAAGTCGGCAAAATGGATCCGTAACTTCGGGAAAAGGATTGGCTCTGAGGACCGGGCACGGGGGTCCCAGTCCCGAACCCGTCGTCTGTCGGCGAACTGCTCGAGCTGCTCACGCGGCGAGAGCGGATCGTCGCGTGACGGCCGGGGGACGGACTGGGAACGGCTCTCTCGGGGGCCTTCCCCGGGCATCGAACGGTCAG
>NZ_SWDB01000056.1 GCF_005116735.1 Thalassotalea mangrovi
TGAATCGCCACTAGTTCCCTAGACACCTCTAAGTTAGATAAAATGACTAAAAAGAGAGGTGCATATGAGCGGTAAACGCTACCCAGAAGAATTCAAAATTGAAGCAGTTAAGCAAGTAACAGAGCGTGGTTATTCTGTTGCTGATGTCGCAAAACGATTAGACGTTACAACTCATAGTCTGTATGCCTGGGTCAAGAAATACGGGCCAAGTCGTGAAGAGCACAAAGAATTATCCGATGCACAAGCCGAGATAAATCGGCTCAAGAAGGAATTAAAGCGTGCTACAGAAGAACGCGATATTCTAAAAAAAGCCGCGGCGTACTTCGCAAAGCTGTCCGATTGAGGTACGCCTTCATTAAGGATAATGACTCAATCTGGCCTGTTCGCTGGTTGTGCCAAATGCTGGATGTTCATCCCAGCGGTTACTACGCCTGGTTAAAGCAGCCAAACTCAGCACGCAATAAAGCCAACCAAAAGCTAACAGGCTTGATTAAACAATGTTGGCTTGAGTCTGGTGGTGTCTATGGGTATCGAAAGATCTATTCGGACCTACGGGATTTGGGCGAGCATTGCGGCATTAATCGCGTTTATCGTTTGATGAAACAAGAAGGCTTAAAAGCACAGGTTGGTTACCGCAAACCTCGCCATCGTTCTGGTGAATCGAATATCGTGGCACCCAATAAACTTCAGCGGCAATTTAGCCCATCCGCGCCAGATGAATCCTGGGTAACGGATATTACTTATGTCCGAACTCATGAAGGCTGGTTGTACTTGGCGGTTGTTGTTGACCTGTTCTCACGAAAAGTCATCGGCTGGTCAATGCAATCAAGGATCACGAAAGAGCTTGTCCTTGATGCCTTACTTATGGCGATATGGCGGCGCAGCCCCAAACACACGGTAACGGTGCACTCAGATCAAGGTAGCCAATACACCAGTCACGATTGGCAGTGTTTTTTGCGCAACCATGGATTGGAAGCCAGCATGAGTAGACGCGGAAATTGCTATGATAATGCGGTTGCTGAAAGCTTTTTTCAATTACTCAAGCGAGAACGAATTAAGCGAAAAATCTACTCGACAAGAGATGAAGCACGAAGTGACATCTTTGATTATATCGAAGTGTTCTATAACAAAAAACGGAAGCATGGTTTCAATGATCTACTATCTCCAGTAGAGTATGAAACACGCTATCAAGAACAACTCAGAAGTGTCTAAGTTATTGGTGGCGATTCA
>NZ_SWDB01000006.1 GCF_005116735.1 Thalassotalea mangrovi
CAGTAGTGAAACGCAACAGCGCCGATGGTAGTGTGGGAGTTCCCATGTGAGAGTAGGACATCGCTAGGCTTCCAATTTGAGGAAGACCCGCTAAAAGCGGGTTTTTCGTCTGGAGGGGTTCCCGAGTGGCCAAAGGGATCAGACTGTAAATCTGACGGCTCCGCCTTCGGTGGTTCGAATCCACCTCCCTCCACCATCATTGTTAAAGCCTGCATCATGCAGGCTTTTTTGTTTCTAACAAGAAAAAATTTATAAGCTTTACTAATCTTACTCTATTGATCCACGTTAAGTATTACTAACATACACCAGACCTGATAACGGATTTATCAATAAACTTTCAGTTCTGGTATTCATCCGGGTTTCTTGCTGTTTTGAAAACCAATAACAATCACAGGAGAAGCCGGTATGCCGCGCTTTTTGAATCTGATGTTGTTGTTTCCCTCATTTGCATTCGCAGATATTGATTTAGTGAGGGTCGATAAATCTGAAAATGCAATGTTCCTGATTAGAAATGGAGAAATAGTGCGACGTTATCATGTTGCATTGGGAGAAAATCCCAAAGGCCATAAAATGCAACAAGGAGACGAGAGGACACCCGAAGGGCGTTATACCTTAGATTATGTAAAGGAAGATTCGGCTTACTATCGAGCCATGCACATCAGTTATCCGAATGATGACGATTTATCTAGCGCCAGAGAACGAGGGGTATCTGCAGGTGGATTTATCATGATCCATGGCCAGAGAAATGGCATGGAAAAATTAGCGCCTATAACACAGCAGTATAATTGGACAGATGGCTGCATCGCTCTGACAAATGAAGAAATGGATGAATTTATGGCCCTGGTGGATATTGGCACTCCGATAGAGATTGAATGGTAGCCACGCACCAGTCTAATTTGCCAAGCCCCGATTATCGACGTTACCTGAAAACTTCTGATTAATTTATCCTCTATTTATATCATGGCTATTCGGAGGAAGTGTCATTTATGCTCCTCCTTTGTAAGACATTGACCATAGATGTCCGGGGAAAATACTGAATATTTCTTCGTTACTATTCATAAACCCCTTTAATTATGTCTAGTTACGTGACTGACTTAGATTGAATCTGAAAAAAACTTAATTTCATCGATTGTAACCAAGTGTAACCCACGTAAACTTAAACACAGCTACATGGAGTGGCTAAATTAGAAATCAAATAATGGAATTTCAGTAGGGATGCTGGATGGACATCTGGTAAGGATTACCCTTTAAGCATGGATGGCTTACTTGCTTAGGAATAGCAATTTTACCTCTTTGAGGTTATGGATAGCCAATAAGGCGTCAGGACGACCGAAAAGAAAAAAGAATGTACGGAAACGACATCAATATACGGATAGTTGATAGGGATATATTCAGGCTGGATTGCCAACAATAAAAAGAGCTTGTTAAGAGCTTTTAAAAAGCGATGGGTAACACTATCGCTTTTTTTTCATCTGCAATTTATGTCGTTATACCAATCACTTTAAAACTCACCCGTAGGGAGTTAGTGAGAGGCCCATTTACTGCCCTATATTTCATTAATATAGAATGACTATATCAATGAAATCTATGTTGTAACTGAACCTCTGCCCTAACTCTGAGTTGTGCACAAACTTAATGTGATTGGTATTAAAGTATGATTATCTGGGGTTTTCGGGTGCTTTGCATTAAAATAAGAGCATTATTCATCACGAACCCAAAGAACTATGTCCCGCTCAAAAAAATCCCGCAAAGAAGGCGCTTTAATGAAGGCCATTCTGCCTAAGCGTACCCCGAAGGTAGAAAAGGAAAAGCGTATCCGTAAAAAAACGGGTAATAAATCTGGTTCACGCCAGGACGCAAGTTTACAGAATGATAAAAAATCAAAATTATCATCATCGCCACAGGATCCTCGCTTGGGGAGCAAAAAGCCTATCGCGTTAGGCGTGTCTGAGTCTACGCATCCTAAGCCACCTAAAGCACCCAAGCAGCAAGAAGCGGCTATAGCGCCAATCCGAGTGGTTGATAATACTGATAGTTTAGAGCAAGAGTTACTGGCAATTGAAAATGATGAAAATCTGCAGTTACTTGCGGAGCGTGATGAAGCGGGCGAGATTCTGTCTGAAACTGAGCAGGCTAGGTTGCAAAGTGCAATGACAAGATACCAGGAACTTGTTGCTCTATTGGGTCTGGAGCAAGAAGAAGAGATCTTTGAAGAAGATACTCAAATTAGTGAAGACGCACTATGGGATAAGCTTGATGATTACGATTTCAGTGATTATGAGCAGGACAAAAAATAACAGGGTTGTATAAAGTGTCGAATTTAACAATCAGTTTGTTGGTGCTAGCTGCTGCGATAATTTTTGCCCTGACTGTTTATGCCAGTATGTTGTTATTTAAACTGCGTCATCAAACTAAAATGCAAAAAGCATTAACACTCGAGCAGCAGCAGAAAAGGGCAGAAAAAGATTTAAAAGTAGTATCAAGCTTGCTGATTATTTGTAAAGCCATGCAAGAAAAACAGTGTGATTTATCAGAAGGTTGTTGGCGACTTTCGGTATTAATTGAGTCGATGGAATATTCACTGGACTCACCGAACGAAAGATTCCCTGCTATATTTAGTTTATATAACAAGATTTCGCATATGCCTATTCTTGAGGAAAGGAAGAAGCTTTCCAAAAAAGATAAATTGAAACTGGATCTGGAACGCATGGGCTACGAAGAGGAGCTGGAAGCTGAGATTTTTGCGGATATAGAGCGCTTAATTCCCGATGCACAATATCACCAGCAAACATTGCGAGATCTGACACTTAGCAAATAATAAAGGGGCTGAATTATGTCAGAACTTCTTAAAGTGGAATTCACCAAGCGAATTGTTGAATTACAATCGCGTGTAAATTCGATCCATCAGGATTTCGCTGAAGGTCGAAATGCTGATTGGTCAGAGCAAGCGGGTGAACGAGAAAATGATGAAGTTCTGAATGCGCTGGAAGTCGAAGCTAAAATAGAGATTCAGCAACTTTCAAACGCTATTACCAGGATCGAGAATGGCTCCTATGGCATTTGTCAGGATTGTGGCGAGGATATTGCCACTGAGAGGCTGAAAGTCCAACCTGCAGCGACCAAATGCATACGTTGCGCGGACTGACAACTTTCGTTAAACCTTTTGTCCTGGATCAACTTATTTCTGCTTCATGTGATTTAGACTGACGTTTTTATATAAGTCAGGGCGTTATCATGTCAGCCGTCTCTTTTTCTCAACATGCACTTGTCTCTAAATACAATATGCAAGGACCCAGGTACACGTCGTATCCCACCGCATTAGAGTTTAATGAAACGTTTTGCCGCAATGACTTTGTCAATGCGGTTGCAAATAGCCATAGCCGTGATCTTTCCTTATATATTCATATCCCGTTTTGCCACAGCCTTTGTTATTACTGCGGTTGTAATAAAATAGTCACTCGTCAGCCGCAAAAAGCTGATATCTATCTTGATTACCTGATGCGGGAAATCACTAGCCAGGCCAAACTGTTTCAACAGCACCAGGTAAAACAACTTCACCTCGGTGGTGGCACACCAACGTTTCTTAATGACCAGCAATTAGAATTACTCGTCACTGAACTTAAAAGTCGTTTTTCTTTTGCTACGAACATTGAAATGAGTATTGAAATTGACCCTAGGGAATTTGAATTAGAGCGGATAGCTAACCTCAGGCAGTTGGGCTTTAATCGCTTAAGCATTGGGGTGCAGGATGTAAACGAGACGGTTCAGGAAGCGATTAACCGTAAACAATGTACGAGTCATGTAAAGTCATTGGTTGCTGAGGCGAAACGACAGGGAATTAATTCGGTAAACCTTGATTTAATTTATGGATTACCGCACCAGAGTGCAACTACCATGGCTGAAACCCTGACCGCAGTTGCGGATATGGATCCGGACCGAATTTCTTTATTTAGCTATGCGCACTTACCTAATCGGTTTGCTGCACAACGAAAGATTCATTCTGACTGGCTGCCGGGTGCGACCGATAAACTGCAGCTGATGGAGCAGGCCATTACAGCGTTGCTTGAGATGGGGTATCAGGCCATAGGCATGGACCATTTTGCCAAACCTGAAGACGAGCTTGCAATCGCCCAGCGACAAGGACGCTTGCACCGCAATTTTCAGGGTTACACTACTTTAGGAGAGTGCGATTTGCTTGGGCTGGGTGTATCGTCTATCAGTGCTATTGGCAACTGTCTTACGCAAAATCATAAACAACTATCCGATTACTATAATGCCATTGACGCCAGTACTTATGCGTTAGCAAGAGGTGTTCTGCTAACGGATGAAGACAAGCTTCGTGGTGATATCATAAAACAATTAATGTGTAATTTTGTTCTGGATAAAAAGCATATTGAAAGCAAGTATGAAATTACCTTTGATCAGTATTTTTCTGAAGATCTGGAGAGTTTAAAGCCTTTACAGTCTGATGGCCTGCTGATTGCGGATGAAGAGAAGATACAAGTGAGTGACTGTGGACGATTGTTTGTTCGAAACATATGCATGTCGTTTGATCAGTACATCAAGCCGCAATTAGCAAAAAGTCGCTACTCCAGTATCGTGTAACTGCTTAGGTAATGGCAGAATTTTGATTTCTGCCGCCTGTCATAATTGACCGATAGAAAACGCTTTGCCACCACTATATATCACGGCATTGTCATGGCCGGTTTTTACATCCGTTTCAATCTTGGCAATTTCGGCCCATTGATAATAAATGTTTCGATGTACTCTGGCATATAGATTTCGGCGAACTCTCACCTTTAAGCCGTTATCGTCCGATTCGATAGGGTGTTCAGGTGAGATGAATACCGAATCATTGACGTTGGTAGTGACTTCAATAACCGGTTCTTGTTCAGTGTTAAGGAATTGCCATTGGGTGATTATTAGTGGCTTATCCTCAACTTCTATCCTGACTTTCTCGGCCGGTGTAACCAGATAATAGTGGTCATTTTCAAACCAGAGGACACTGGCAAATAGCCGGACCAATGACTGTCGCGTTATCTCGCTGTTTTGATAAAACCACTCCCCATTTTTATTAATTCTGATTGGTATATCGCCACAAAAAGGAGGGTTCCACTTTTCAATTGGCGGCCCCTGGTTTTCTTGCAGGCTTAGGTTGTTAACGAGTTTTTCTAATGACATATTGGTAAAAAATTTCGAGCCATACGGGTAAGTATAAAGCGATTGAAGCGGGGCTGATAGCCGCTGCTTTATGCAATAAAAATTATTTTAAAAATATCGGTAAGTTTTTGATTCTCGCTCTTGTAATTACAGGTGAAGTTAATATACAATCCGCGCACTGTTTCGGGCACCCGTCCTTTCGCCCGGTGCAGTTTAAAGTGGTGGCTGTAGCTCAGTTGGTAGAGCCCCGGATTGTGATTCCGGTTGTCGTGGGTTCAAGTCCCATCAGCCACCCCATCTTTTATCATCAAAGCCAGCATATATTTTCCAGTAAAGTATCATTTAGCCACGATGCGAAATCACCCGTGATTCCGCAATACCTGATTAGCGTGGGTTCATGTCCTATCAGCACCCCATCTATTTCACAAAACTCTCCGTAAATAAATCAATAAAAAATGTACCGGCCACGAGCGTAATCACCCGTGATTCCACTTCTGAAGATTTAGTGGAAATAAGTATCTAACATAATGCCTAGGCCAATTTTTTGTTGGTTGTGGTCATAATCAATTAAGCTTTCGCCGTATCCATTGAAGTATTGTAAGTAACCTCGCAAGCCGTTCCATATCGGGAACGTCAGGCCAATCTCAACAGCGCCCTTATGGGTGCGAAAGTTCTCTCGAAGCATGACTTCCATCCCCGTATCGCCCCATAGATATACAAACTCTAGCTGGTAGTTTCCCATGTAATCGCGGATATCTGGATTATCATCACCTTCCGGATCCTGAGGGCTAGATTTCTCATCTTCGGGTAATCGATACCATGGCTTGAAAGTTGCCTTAAAATCCGTTTTCTGAAATATAACCTCGCCGTATAGGCGGTTCCAGCTGCGGCTAAGTAGTTGTGAACGGCCATTAGACTGGTGTTCCAGGCCTGTACCCAGGGTAATGTTTCCATCCAGGATTTTCCATGGTGTTTTTACCCGATAGAAAATTTCTGGCTGATAGTTCGTTTCTCGAAATGGTTTGGAAATGTCGTCGGCATAGATTTGCCACCATGATTGTAGAGTAATCCCAAAGTGTAAACTGTCCTGCTCGAACAGGAAGCCCTCATTAACAAGAGGAAATTTGAGGCTTAGCTGGTACTTTGCTTCAATATCTTCAAAGTTATCAGAAAATTCAGGGACGTTTGCATAGGCCTGGTCATTAAAGTTATCCGTGTACGTAATTGGCAGAATGTAATTTCGCTTATGCGGTTTAAGGATAAAGTAACGTGTGTCATAACGAGACTGAGCATTCGGCTCTTGTTGCTTAGTATATTTAGGATCATCTTCAGATGCCTGCATACCGGGTGTGAATAAAAGCGCAATAAAAGAAAAAGCTAACGTACGTAATTGATGGCTCATTGAGTTATTGTTATTTGATACATATAAGGTGGGCTAATTATATCGCAACAATATGTGGATTGAATATTTTCGTGAGATTAGTATTCCTTAAGTCCAAAAACAAAAAAGCCAGGGAGAACCCTGGCTTTCATTTACAGTGTCGTCGTTTATTTTAACGAGGACATATACTCAGCTACCGCTTGGATGTCTTTGTCTGTTAGCTTCGAGGCAATATTCTGCATCATGCTATTCATGTCGTTTGCACGAGTACCATCGCGGAACTTGCCAAGTTGAGCTTTCAGGTAATCAACGTGTTGTTGACCAACAATTGGGAATCCAGCCAGGGCCATACCTTGACCATCTACACCGTGACAGGCAATACAGGCTGTTATACCGCGTTTCGCATCACCACCCTGATACAGGTTTTTACCAAGTTCATTGGCCTCTGCAGCACTCGGTGATACTTTTTGGCTGGCAAAGTAAGCAGCCAGGTTCTGCATGTCAGCTTCAGATAATGGTGCAACCATACCTGCCATCACTGGATCAACACGACCTTCTTCATTGTTACTATCAACCGCCTTTTTGAAATCCATTAACTGTTTGAACAGATACTGTTCATTTTGTCCAGCGAGTTTAGGGTACATAGCTACCATGCTGTTACCATCAGCACCATGACAAGCAACACAGGTAGCAGATTTTTCTTTACCCAGGGCGACATCACCAACATGATTTAGTTTTACTGTCTTCTTAGCTTTCGCCGCTTCTTTAACATCCGCCGGATTTTCCAGGAATGCACCAATATCTGCAATATCCTGCTCTGTCAGGTTAGCAGCTACCTGGTTCATTGCTTCGTTGACTCGACCTGATGCACCGTCTGTATCTGCATACTCTTTAAAGTTGTTAAGCTGCTTAACGATATATTCAGGATGCTGGTTAGACAGGTTAGGGTTGATTAACACCTTGCTGTCACCGTCTTTACCATGACATGCAATACAAGCAGTAATTCCGCGACTCGCATCACCTTTCTCGTAAAGAGTTTTACCCATTGCTGCATCAGCAACAATGGCTGGTGCTGCCGGAGCTGCTGGTGTTGAACCTGCGCTGGCATCATCACCGCTGGCTGCGCGACCTAAACTCTCAAAATATGCACCCAAGTCAGCCATATCCTGATCGGATAAGTTGGCAGCCATAGGCGCCATCACCGGATCTACACGGGAACCGCTTTTGAAAGCTTTTAACTGCTTAGAGATATAATCGGCATGCTGACCAGCAAGGTTTGGG
>NZ_SWDB01000007.1 GCF_005116735.1 Thalassotalea mangrovi
TACTGATCGGTGGTACCAATACCGTTAGCACCGTGACAAGCGGCACAAACAGCAGCTTTTGTTTTACCTGCTTCTGCATCACCTTGAGCCAATACATTACCCATCAAACCGCAACCCAGGATCGCTGAGAGAATGATTTTTTTCATAGAGTTTCTGCCTGTTTTTTAAACTGTAATACACTCTAGCAATACAGTTTATAATGCGTTTATAAAAAATTTTCGATATTTTACACGAAATTCTCTGGATCTGTAATGGCTTTGGATAAAATTATCCGGCAAATCTTGACCTTATTTACTAATCTTCTCGTCTAAAAAAGGATATAATTTAGCGCAAGTAAATTTCATCATTGGACATAATTTTGACTGCACCGGTTATAAATCTTCACAAAGCGACATTCACCCTGAGCGCTCCGGATATCCGCCGCCTGCCAGAAGACTCAGGCATTGAAGTGGCGTTTGCGGGGCGGTCAAACGCCGGCAAGTCCAGTGCCCTTAACACTCTGACTAACCAGAAAAGCCTGGCCAGAACCAGTAAAACTCCCGGGCGCACGCAGTTAATTAATGTCTTTGATATCGGTGATAATCGCCGCTTGATCGATTTACCCGGTTATGGGTTTGCCAAGGTTCCTCTGGAAATGAAGAAAAAGTGGCAAAAATCACTGGCAGAGTACCTGGAAAAACGCCTGAGCCTGAAAGGCTTGGTGGTACTGATGGATATACGCCATCCGCTAAAAGATTTAGACTCTGATCTGATTGAGTGGGCTAATGACTGTGGGTTACCAGTGCTGGCTCTTCTTACCAAGGCGGATAAATTAAAATCCGGTAAGCGAAGCGCAGAAGTGTTAAAAGTGCGTAAGGAGTGCCAGAAGCTTCATGAAAACATTAAAGTTCAGGCGTTTTCATCACTTAACCGCATAGGACTAGATTCCGCTAATCAAATCATTTGTGATTGGTTTGTGTACCTTGAAGAGCAGCAAACCGAAGAATCGCAACCTGAAGAAGAGTAGCTCTCTAACATTCTCTAAACCGAGGTTAACCATGTCTGTGCTTTCAATGGGTTAATCATGAATTTGCAATGTTCTGCTTATATCGCCACTTCCGTTGATGGCTTTATTGCCGGCGAGGGTGGTGATTTATCCTGGCTCGATGAAGCTAATAGGCTAGTGCCCGAAGGCGAGGATTGTGGTTTTTCGGCCTTTATGGATAGCATCGATTATCTGGTTATGGGCCGCAATACCTATGAAAAGGTACTCTCTTTTGGCGGCGAGTGGGTATATACTAAACCCGTTATTGTATTGAGCTCAAAATTCGTATCGATTCCCGATCACCTGAAGGATAGGGTATCCGCTTGTTCTCAATCCATCGAAGAGCTTTGCCTCAAGCTCGCCAACCAAGGCGCCCGGCGTATCTATGTTGATGGCGGCTATACCATTTCCCAATTCATCGATGCCCGACTACTTACGGATATCGAACTAACCCTGATCCCAATTGTGTTGGGAAAGGGTATTCCTTTATGCAATGGATTGCATCAACGACAAGAGCTCAAACTTGTCGATAAAAACGTTTATGACTTTGGATTTGTGCAGCTCAAATATGAGATTGACTACGGGAGTTGAAATTCCCTAAAGAATTTAGTTTTGAAAAAGCAGTTTTGGTTTGAGCCAAGTCTTCAAAGAGTTAAGTGTTATCCATGCACACTCGCATTTCAGTTCTCAGCAATTGAATCGATTGTCAGTTCCCGACAAATTCGATCTACCTACTTCCGTGTAGGCAAACCCTGACTAGCACCATCCATGGCTCGTCAGGATAAGTGCTTTCCATGCACAAAAAAAACCGATGCCAAGGGCATCGGTTATAAGCTTATGGGGAAGCTAGAAAACAAAAGTTATTACAACAAGAATTCCGTTAGGAATGAGTGTATTTTAGAGTACTCACTCTAGCTTGTAAAGTCTTTACTCTAAAAAAATTACATTTTTTAGTAATTTTTTGTAATTAAACGTCATAAAGTGACAGCATTTATACTATCTACCTAAATAATCGCACTTTATATGTAATTTAATTTCAATTTTGATCTCTAGCTCCAAAATAACAAGTTTTTAATGTGCTTGTTGCCAATTATCGCCGATACCAGATTCGGCAATTAATGGCACATTCAATTGAACGGCATCATTCATGATTTGCACCAGTTTTTGGGTTGCATCCTCGACAATATCTTCATGAATTTCAAAGATTAATTCATCGTGAACCTGCATTGTCATTTTTATTCTTGGATCATTCTGAGCAACTATCCATTGATCAACCGCTAACATGGCCAACTTAATGATATCGGCGGCTGTACCTTGCATCGGAGCGTTAATGGCAGCACGTTCAGCCGCTTTCTTACGTGCCTGGTTACGAGATTTTATTTCCGGCAGAAACAGGCGTCGACCATACAAGGTTTCCACATAGCCCTGTTCATTAGCCAAATGGCGGGTGTCTTCCATATACGTTAGTACGCCCGGATAACGTTCAAAGTATTTATCCATGTAGTCCTGGGCCTTGCCTCGGGCAATTCCTAGTTGTTTAGCCAGGCCGAAAGCAGACATACCATAAATTAGACCAAAATTAATGGCTTTGGCACTGCGACGATGATCACTTGTAACCTCATCTAACTCGATGCCAAATATTTCAGCAGCTGTTGCCTGGTGAATATCACGCCCCTGAGCAAACGCTTTGAGTAAACCCGGGTCATTGGATAAGTGCGCCATGATGCGTAGCTCGATTTGCGAATAATCGATAGCAACAATCTTATGGTTATCAGGAGCAATAAACGCCTGGCGTATCTTTTTTCCCTCATCGGAACGAATCGGAATATTCTGTAAATTCGGATCGGTCGATGATAGCCGGCCAGTTGCAGTTACCGCCTGATGATAAGAGGTATGAACACGACCAGTGTTAGAGTCGATCATCAATGGCAGCTTATCAGTATACGTTGATTTGAGTTTTGCCAGCCCTCTATGCTCAAGAATCAATTTAGGCAATGGATAATCCAAGGCCAGTTCCTGTAATACTTCTTCGGCTGTGGAAGGTGCACCCTTTGGCGTTTTTTTGATGACCGGAATTTCTAGTTCTTCAAAAAGAATCGTCTGCAACTGTTTTGGCGAGCTGAGATTGAAGCTTTTGCCGGCGATGTTATGCGCGGCAACTTCGATTTCATCAAGGCGGTTAGCAATATACTGACTCTGCTCATTAAGAAGGTCCGCATCGATAAGCACTCCATGCTGTTCCATTCGGGCTAATACCGGCAAAAGAGGAAGCTCAATATCCGTAAATACCGAACATTGCTTTTCGCTTTTTTGCAATTTAGGCCACAATACCTGATGCAATCTCAGGGTAATATCAGCATCTTCTGCGGCATAATGACCGGCCTTATCAATATCGATTTGGTTAAAGGTGAGCTGTTTCGCTCCTTTTCCGGCGATATCCTCAAAATGCACGGTTTTATAATCAAGATATTTTTCCGCCAGAGCGTCCATATTGTGACGCGTGGCAACACTGTTAAAACAGTAAGATTCAAGCATCGTATCAAAGCCGATGCCTGCCAGTGTAATCCCGTAATTGTTTAACACATTCGCATCATATTTAAGGTTTTGGCCAATCTTAATCAGGTTCACATCCTCGAGCAGAGGCTTGAATTTTTCCAGGACAAGTTCGAGATTTAGTTGCTGCGGCGCTCCCTCATAATCATGGGTGAGGGGTAGGTAAGCTGCTTCACCAACCTCGGTTGCAAAGGACAAGCCAACCAGCTTTGCCTGCATATAATTTAACGATGTTGTTTCAGTATCAAAGGCAAAAATACCGCTTTCGGTCAGCTTTTCAATCCATTTGTCCAGCTCGTCTTCGTCAAAAATAATTTGATAATTACTGGGAATATCCTGGTTCAGTACGGTTAATTCTTCCTCTGCATCGTCGCTGGCCTGTGCTTCGCTGTCATCGGGTGCTGAACCAGCATTCAATTCTGCCAGTAAGCGCTTTAATTCAAACTCTTCCAAAAGAGAGCGCAGGGTATCGACTTCTGGTTCACTGGCTTTAATTTCACAAAGATCCTGCTCTAATTCCACATCGGTTTTTATTGTTGCCAGCTCATAGGAAAGTGGTAATTGGTCGACGGCAGCCCGAAGGTTTTCACCAATTTTACCTTTAACCTTTTCGGCATTAGCGATAACGCCTTCGAGGTTTTCATATTCGCTAAGCCATTTCACTGCGGTCTTCGGTCCACATTTGTGTACCCCGGGAATGTTATCCACTTTGTCACCAACCAGGGCCAGAAAGTCGATAATCTGATCCGGGCGAACGCCAAACTTTTCAATTACGCCATCGACATCCGTGGTGGTGCTGGTCATGGTGTTAATCAGGGTTACATGCTCCGTTACCAACTGGGCCATGTCTTTATCACCGGTGGAAATAACCGTCTCTAAGCCTTTTTCGCTGGCTTGCTGGGCGAGTGTGCCGATTACATCGTCAGCTTCAACGCCCTCTATGACCAATAGTGGATAGCCCATTGCTTTGATGATGTTGTGCAATGGAGCTATCTGACATCGAAGGTCGTCAGGCATAGGGGGGCGATTGGCTTTGTATTCGGGGTATAAGTCGTTTCTGAACGTTTTACCTTTTGCATCAAAAACCACGATGACCTTGCCATCAGGGTAGTCCTTTTTCAAACTTTTCAACATATTAAGAACGCCGGTAATGGCGCCGGTTGGGTGGCCATCGGCGTTTGATAAAGCCTGTAAGTAAGGAACATGATAAGCACGGAACAGATAAGAAGATCCGTCCACCAGAATGTAAGGTGATGATTGGGTCATGGATATTTTTTGCAGTACAGAAATAGTGGTTATAAGAATGCCACAACCAGAAAGGTTATACCAAACCTTATCCGCAGTCGGTCGACCAGGAAGTAGGGATAACAAAAGTTACCGGCAGTAATCAACAATATCCGTGACGACTATCCATATTGAAAACTTGTGAACGAAGGGGTTGTTCGCAACACCCGAATCGCATAATTGCAGGTTAGAGAATGTCATTAACAAACCATCAACGATATCCGAGCCAGTTTGTCACTGCAGAATTTCACATTGTGTTGAAGAAATTTGCTTTATATCAATGCGAACTGCACCAATTTTGCACATCACTTCTTGTGGATAAGTCTGTTGAACAAATAGTGCCATCACCAGTTCATATTGTTAATGAATTAGTGTGCTATGTTAACAGGGCTTGAATTTATTGGGCGAGGGAAGAAGTGTAGAACCGTTTCTATTTATTATTATTGGTCAAATAGATGTGGATAAAAAATCTGATTCGCTCGCTTTTTCGGCATCGTTAGATATGTCTGGATGCTGACTTTTTGTACAACAGTGAAAGATACTAGCAGAAAGAATTTCAAAAAAAAACGCCTTTTTTACATTTTTTTAAAGATTTTGTGAAGACGCTATCGCGATTGATTTGCAGCCCCTATTAAGCCTGAATTTTGGTAACTGACAGAGAAACCGAAAGATTTTTTGCTAAGCGCCGTCAATCGATTTCTCGCCATTGATAGCTTCAGTCAATATCAATGTTATTGGCAATGACCGAACTGTCTATCGCATGGTAACAAACTCTTCAGCCGCAGTGGGGTGGATCGCGACAGTGTTATCAAAGTCGGCTTTGGTGGCACCCATTTTTACCGCAACGGCAAATCCTTGCAGCATTTCGTCACTACCAAGACCAATGCAGTGCATGCCGATGATTTTTTCATTATCACCCTGGCATACCAGTTTCATCCGGCAAGGCTGTCTGTGCCTCGTTACCGCCGTATACATGGAGGTGAACTGAGAGGTATAAATTTTTATATCGTCTTTGCCAAATTGCTTGATAGCTTGTTGCTCGGTAACACCAATGGTGCCAATGGTCGGGTGACTAAATACCACGGTTGGTATCAGGTTATAATCCAGGTGTTCATCCGGTTTGTGATTGAATAATCGTTCTGAAAGGCGACGACCCGCGGCGACTGCTACTGGTGTTAGCTGCGCCCGTCCGGTGTTATCGCCCACCGCATAAATATTGTGGACTTCGGTATTCTGATACTTATCGGTAGGGATAAAGCCTTGCGCGTCGACAGCAATGCCTGCATTTTCCAGTCCGATTTCGTCAGTAGCTGGCTCGCGACCAATCGCCCAAATCACAGTATCAACAGTAAACTCTTTGCCGTTTTCTAGCTGTAACGTCAGTGAGTTGTCATCGTTTTTAATCACGGCCTTGGGGACAGCATTGGTTTCTAAACGTGGGCCTTGCTGCTCCATGATTTCTACTAACGTGTCGCTAAGCAAATCGTCAAAATCACGAAGTGGTTTGTGTTTGCGCACGAATAAATGCGTGTCACTGCCCAATGCATTAAGAACACCGGCAATTTCAACAGCGATATAGCCGGCTCCGACCACGGCGACTCGCCCTGGCTGTTCGGATAGAGCAAAAAATCCATCGGAGGTGATTCCGTATTCTGCTCCCGGAATATCTGGAATAGACGGACGGCCGCCGGTAGCAATTAGGATATGGTCGGCGGTGTAATGTTCACCATTAACTTCGACGGTGTTTTTGTTAATTAACCGGCCAAAACCTTCGATGACTTCCACCTTATTTCTGCCAAGCACCGTGTCATAAGAGTGATGAATACGAGAAATGTAGGCTTCACGACTTTCTACCAGCTTACCCCAGTCCAGAGGTCCTGACTGTAAATCAAAGCCATAGTCTTCGCTTAAATGTACTGCATCGGCAATTTGTCCCGCATACCACATGACTTTTTTCGGAACACAGCCAACGTTTACACAGGTCCCACCAAGTGCTTTAGCTTCGATCAGGGCACATTTTTTACCGTACATGGCGGCGCGGTTAATGGAAGCAATGCCACCACTGCCGGCGCCTATGGCTATATAGTCAAAGTGTTTAGTCATGGGGATACTCCTGATTCTTAGATGCTTTTCCTGTCATCGAAAGCCGAATCTGAATTCTCAAAAATGGTCGTTGAAAGGGTAAGGTATATTCTTTGTTGGTATTAATCATTGTGTCTATCAGGTTGGTTTTCAACTTAATTATGTTGATTATTGACCTGGGCCAATGAAGCCCATACCAATTCCATTAAGTTTGTGCACAACTCAGAGTTAGGGCAGAGGTTCAGTTACAACATAGATTTCATTGATATAGCCATTCTATATTAATGAAATATAGGGTCGTAAATGGGCCTCTGATGAACTCCCTATGGGTGAGTTTTAAAGGCGTATATCCTGCGTTACTGATTTTGACAATGGAGCGACCATTCTCTGCAATCAATGCCTTGCCTAAAAGCCTTTAAACTCTCACTGAGTGGGGAAACACTTAGTGGAATTGGTATATACAAACTAAGAGTACAAGAGGTGCACTGGAACAGGTTGACGAGATCCAGCAAATTATCCTGAATATGGTCTTGAATATCGACGCCTGAGCACATATTACTTAGCTATTAATACATCGAATCAACAAGAGCATCTATGACTACGGCAAATTCATTATCTTCTTCCGCAAATCCATTATTGGCAAATCACCTTTTGCCCGCATTCTCTGAAATTAAACCTGAACATATTCAGCCCGCCGTAGAAAAGGCTATTAGCGATTCGAAACACGCTATTGAAGCTGTGGTAGCCACCGGTGGCCCCTATACCTGGCAATCATTAATTGCCGATATTGAAGCCGTTGACGATGTTCTGGAAAAAATCTGGTCGGCGGTATCGCACTTAAATTCCGTTGCCAGTACTGATGCCATTCGCGAGGCCCATGATGCCTGTTTACCTATGCTCTCTGAATACGGAACCTGGGTAGGGCAGCATCAGGGGCTTTATCAGGCATATGATGCCTTTTCGAAAAGTACTGAATTCAATGGTTTGAATGACGCTCAGAAAAAAGTAGTGGATAACGCCCTTCGGGATTTCAAATTATCGGGCATCGCCTTACCTGAAGAACAACAAAAGCGTTACGGTGAAATTCAGACCCGATTATCAGAGTTATCTTCACAATTCAGTAATCATCTGCTTGATGCTACCCAGGCATTCACGGTTCATGTTACGGATGAAAGCGAGCTTACCGGTTTGCCTGAAAATGCCAAAGCCGGTGCTGCGGAACTGGCACAGGCGCAGGACAAAAGCGGCTGGATATTTACCCTGGATATTCCCAGTTACCTGCCGGTAATGATGTACGCAGATAACGAAGCCCTGCGGGAAACCTTATATCGTGCATACGTCACCCGAGCTTCCGATTTAGGTCCTAATGCCGGCGAATTTGATAATTCTGCCATCATGGCAGAAACCTTAAAGCTTCGTCATGAAGTGGCACAGTTATTAGGTTTTGATAACTATGCGCAGAAATCCCTGGCGACGAAAATGGCACAATCTAACGATCAGGTCATTCAGTTCCTGGAAGATCTTGCGACCCGTTCAAAGTTGCAGGGACAGTACGATTTAAAGCAGTTGCAGGATTTTGCCAAGCAAGAACACGGTAAAGAACAATTAAAACCCTGGGATCTGGCATACTATTCTGAAAAACTTAAACAAAAGAAATATGCAATCTCCGACGAAGATTTGCGCCCTTACTTCCCGGAAGATAAAGTAGTAAGCGGTTTGTTTGAGGTCGTTCATCGCCTGTATGGGTTAACCATTTCTGAGCGAACAGATGTGGATGTATGGCACAAAGACGTCAGTTTTTACGATGTCTTTGATAAAGACGGCGATCTTCGCGGAGGTTTCTACCTCGACTTATACGCCCGAGATAAGAAACGTGGCGGTGCCTGGATGGCCGATTGTGTCGGCCGTCGTGAATTAGGCGATGGTCAGGTGCAGCTCCCGGTGGCATTTCTAACCTGTAATTTCACCAAACCCGTAGGTGGTAAACCTGCGCTATTCTCTCATGATGAAGTCGTAACCTTGTTCCATGAATTTGGTCATGGTTTGCACCATATGCTGACTCAAATCAACGCCGCCGGTGTCGCTGGTATCAACGGTGTGCCTTGGGATGCGGTAGAGTTACCGAGCCAGTTTCTGGAAAACTGGTGCTGGGAACCTGAAGCACTGGCATTCTTATCTTCCCATCATCTAACTGGTGATCCTTTACCTCAGGAAATGTTAGACAAAATGCTGGCGGCCAGAAATTTTCAGTCGGCTATGCAAATGCTACGACAATTGGAATTCAGCCTTTTTGATTTCAAGATTCACGCCGAATATGATGCATCGAAAGGGGATGAGATTCAGTCGATTTTGAATCAGGTTCGCGAGCAATATGCGGTGGTTAAGGCTCCGGAATTTAATCGCTTTCAACACAGCTTTGGTCATATATTCGCTGGCGGTTATGCCGCAGGATATTACTCCTACAAGTGGGCTGAAGTGTTATCCAGCGATGCTTATTCCCGGTTTGAAGAAGATGGCGTATTCAATCGTGAAACCGGGCTGGAATTTTTGACCTGTATTCTCGAAAAAGGTGGCAGTGCCGAGCCGATGGAGCTTTTCAAAGCGTTCCGTGGTCGTGAGCCGCAGGTCGATGCGTTATTGCGTCATTCAGGAATTGGGGCCTAACTTAAGACAGTATAAGAGGCAGGTTTAACCTGCCTTTCAGGAAAATCCATGGAAAAAGTAAGCTCCATTTATCAGCGAGCCACTGATCGAAAAGGAGGAGAGGGTAATTTACAACTCCTCCTGACTCCTTATCACACTGAAGCCTCAGGTAATGACGAGCTTACCCGGTTGGGCGATGACCGGTTTTTAGCGCACTTCACCAAAAAAGTCTTCCAGTCGGGCTTTGTCTGGCGAGTTGTGGAACAAAAATGGCCAGATTTCGAAGCCCATTTTTTTGAATTTGATATCTTCAAAATCATGATGATGAGTGAAGAAATGCTTGAGAAAAAGGCTCAGGACCCAAAAATTATCCGCAATTTCAAAAAAGTCCAGACCATCAGAGCGAATGCCCAGATGATCTACGATGTTCAGGTTGAGAGTAATGGGTACGCCAGCTTTGCCGAGTTTGTTGCTGCCTGGCCAGAGGAAGATATTATTGGTCTCTGGGCGTATCTGAAAAAACACGGTCAACGTCTGGGTGGTAATACCGGCCCTTATGCCTTGCGCGCTTTAGGTAAGGATACCTTCCTGCTTAGCAGGGATGTGGAAAGTTATTTTCGTGAGCACAAATTGATAGATGGTGGCCTGATGACCAAATCAAGCCTTAATACGATCCAGCGATGCTTTAATGAATGGCAGCAGCAATCTGGGTACAGTTTGCAGACGTTGAGCCGACTCATTTCTTACAGTTGTGGCGATAATTCCCTTCAGGTTTAACTCCGAAGCAAAAATATTTCATCTATAGTTTCTTCTTAACTTGTTGTATTTGATAAGCTTTTGGTATTTATTTGGTTCAGTTCTCGTATTTCTTATTTTCTCCATCATAAGATTAATTATCGGCGCATGATTTTAATAAGTGTCGATATACGTGATCTTATGAAGGTCAAATTTAATGGATAAATTCAAAAGGAACGGACATGAACGAACTAACGTTAACGGAATTAGAGCAAGTTAGTGGTGGTAACCCGGTATTGATTGGCATTGGAATAGGAGTTGGTGCAAATTATGTTTATGACTCAGTAGGGGGCATGGACGGTATTAATGCAGGCTTTTCTGCTGTAGGCGATTTCTTTGTTGAGGCCTGGGAAAACGATCCTGTTGTTTCAATGTTTTAATTATGGAGAGGGAAGCTTGTGCTTCCCTTTTTTAATATGAAAATCATTGCGATTTTTTTGGGACTCTCTTGTTATTGGTTAAGCGAAGTCATTCAATCCCTGAGGGAATCCGGAGATACGACCGATTTATTTTTAAAATTGTTCATATTAAGTGGACCAAACTTTGTTTCGCCATTGTTTTTCTGCTCTTTTGTATTTTTCTTTTGTCGTGAATTGAGAATGACGAAGCAACTGATAGTTGCTTATTCCATTGGAGTGGTAATTTATGAATTTATGCATGTTTTTCTCCCCGGTAGAGTCTTTGATTGGCTAGATATATTGTTTTCCTGTTTGGGTTTGATTGTTTCCTTTTGCATTGTTTTGAGCTTTGAAAAACTTGGATGGCTGAGAAATTCAAAAAACTCTGAAAATTAGGGAAACTGCTTGATAAAGAATTTAATACTCACCGTAAACTTACTTTATAATGCTCACAGTTTAACTTTTTAGGATGTAGTTCGTGAGCGTGGAGTCATCTCCTCATTGTTTAGTATTCGCTGAAAGCTTTAACAATATTTTGCAGGCGGAGCAGGTGAGTGAAACCTGGGGAATTGCCTATGGCGGAGAGCTTAAAGACATCAGCAAAGTGAAATCTCCCTTTTACCTGCTGGCGACAGATACACAGTTGGAACTTCACAAAACGGATGAGCCAAAGCTTGGTGGGATCGTGGTAGATTTCGTCAGCGGCGCAGTAGGGCACCGTCGTAAATTTGGTGGTGGGCGAGGTCAGGATATTGCTAAGGCGGTTGGTCTCAAGCATGGGTTCTCTCCCAAAGTTCTGGACGCAACAGCTGGCCTGGGAAGAGATGCGTTTTTATTGGCGAGTTTAGGATGCCAGCTGGTCATGATTGAACGACAGACACCGGTTGCCGCATTGCTTGATGATGGCTTACAGCGAGCAAAACAGGATGCTGAAATTGGTAATTGGGTAGGTGAGCGGATGCAAATGATGCATGCATCATCGCTGGATGCGATGACCTCAGAAAACTTACCTGAAGCACTCCAGGATATAGACGTTGTGTACCTGGATCCTATGTACCCACACCGGGAAAAGTCTGCTCAGGTGAAAAAGGAAATGCGTGTGTTCCAATCGCTTGTGGGCGACGACCCTGATGCTGATGGACTACTCGATAACGCTCTGAAAATTGCTCAATATCGAGTCGTAGTCAAACGTCCTAATTATGCGGAGCCTCTTGCCGGAAAAACGCCATCGACCAGCATAAAAATGAAGAAAAATCGCTTTGATGTTTATGTGAATAAAGGCATTCCGAAAGGCTAGGACTGTTAGCACCTTTCTCTTCGTCAGCACCCACCGATGGCTTATCTTTACCATTGGCAGCTTGTTGGCACAACTTAACACTAAGGCCCTGATAGTTTAAGGCTTTAACGTCACATATATTGGTCGCTCAAATTTTTACACAAAATCCGGGCAGAAAAGGACAACCGAACCTAGTCTTAATGAGTTAACAGACATTATCCATTCTTTAGATTTTTGGGTGTCATAACTCATGGTGAATGCGCTTTTGTGTCGATTGGGCCAGTATCTACCCGTACTCTCGTCGGCATGGACATGCACAATTTTGTGTTTTTTCCTTATAGCTAGCTCGAACGCAAGTCTGGCTGCGGAGCAGGGCCGTGAGCCTGCGGCGATTCTCATTGAAAACGTTAATATATTCGATGGTAAAAGGGACGCAATAAAAGCGAATCAATTTGTTTTGATTGTGGGTCAGCAAATCCAAACAATATCAGATACAAAAATACCGTTTCAGGGGAATGCCGTACGTATAGATGCCACAGGCTTTACCCTGATGCCGGGGCTTATCGAAAGTCATGGTCACCTTGCGCATGTGGCTAGCCTGGAGCAATTAAAATACCAACTGGATTGGAGTGATATTGGCGTGCGCCAGGCCGCAATTGCTAAATCCTGGCTACTTGATGGGTTTACAACTATCCGGGATGTTGGTGGCCCTACTCTGGGATTAAAGCGGACAATTGACGCAGGGATAGTACCAGGGCCAAGAATTTATTCCTCTGGGGCGATAATCACTCCGACCGCAGGTATCGAGGATTATCAATCTGTAAATGCACGAACACGAAATATGACTTTTGCAAATGATCGAGAGCATCTTGAGTCTCTAGGCTACTACTCTCGTGTTGATGGCGTAGCCCAGATACTAACGGCAACCCGTAATAATTTGGGAAGTGGAGTATCGCAAATCAAAATCATGGCAGGCGCTTCAGCGAATGATGGCAAAGCACCAGCTGCCCGATTGCCATTTCGACCAGAAGAAATCAAAGCCGCGGTTAACGTAGCGACAGACTCGGGTACATATGCTTCAGCGCATGTGTATTACCCTGTGCAAATCAATCAATTTATCGAGGCAGGTGGCATGAGCATTGAGCATGCCAGGGCAATTGATAATCCAACCATGAAAAAAGTCGTCAATAAAGGGGTGTTTGTTTCAGTGCCGTTGCGAGCGTTAAGCAAAGACAACAGCGATGGCGATAATAGTGACCAGCAAAATCTGCTGCAATTGGTGCAAAAACATAACCCGAAAATGGTATTTGCCACAGATGCAAAAGGCAGCGTCGATAATCAAGCCAGGCAACGGCGCCAGGAATTGTTCGAGCGTGCCCGTCTGTTAGGAAACTTTGCAACCTTAAAAAGTGCGACATCGGTTGCAGGTGAGTTGATGCAATTGAGCGAACATCGAAACCCTTACAAGCTGGGAAAGCTGGGGGTGATTGAACAGGGTGCCTATGCGGATTTACTGGTTGTCGCCGGTAATCCATTGGCAGACATCTCATTGCTAGGAGCCAGAAAAAGTTGGAAAAATAAAGAGTCACCAGAGCCGATAGATACGATTAAAGTGATTATCAAAGATGGAAAGATCGTTAAAAATATCGTTCGCAGACGCAACCAGGCAAATTAGCGCTGCCTCGGTGCTAAGGTGAAGAATATTGAGCCACTGTTATGAATCTATATTGGTGAACTGAAAGGGTTCAGCTATATTGATGATTCATCCTACATTTTGAACGTCACAATTTTTAGCCAGAGGAACTTTTTATGATCAAGGTAAATGACAAAATACCTGCCGGTGAATTACAGCAACTAACCAGTGATGGTATGAACAACCTGTCCACTGACTATTTATTTTCTGATAAAAAAGTGGTGCTATTTGCCGTGCCCGGTGCATTCACACCAACCTGTTCTGAAGCTCATCTACCGGGTTATGTGGTTAATTACGACAAATTCAAAGCCAAAGGCGTTGATAGAATCATTTGTGTAGCGGTTAATGATGCGTTTGTGATGAGTGCCTGGGGGAAAAGCCAGAATGCCGATAATATCCTGATGCTGGGTGACGGTGATGCGGCTTTTACTAAGTCCCTGGGGCTTGATATGGATACTGCAAGTTTTGGTGGTATACGTTCGCAGCGTTATGCCATGGTGGTAGATAATGGTGTAGTAACCCACCTGAACGTGGAAGCACCAGGTAAATTTGAAGTCAGTGACGCAGAATCAATCCTGGCAGTTCTCTGATACTGAGCTAAATACCTATTACTCGAGGCATCAGGTTGTAAAACCTGACCTTCCTGCATCCTGATTTCCGTTTTAAATTCCAATGCGTTAAGATCGCCCTACCGCAAAGATGGGGCGATCGAATATTTCCCTGTTGTCATCCATGATAAAGAGCAGAGAAAGCTATGTTAAATGCGCAAATGGTTGAGCACTTAAACCAACAAATCAACCTGGAATTTTATTCATCCAATTTATACCTGCAAATGAGCGCCTGGTGCGAAGATAAAGGCTTTGAAGGCGCTGCTGCATTTATGCGCAAGCATGCCATTGAAGAAATGCAGCATATGAATCGTTTATTCAATTACGTCAGTGAAACTGGTGCATTACCGATTTTAGGTACAATTGATGCGCCGCCGCATGAATTTGAATCATTAGTCGAAGTGTTTCAGGCGACCTTTGAGCACGAGTGCCTGGTGACGCGTAAAATTAACGAATTGGCGCACTTTGCTTTTAGTAATCAGGACTATTCAACCTTTAACTTCCTGCAATGGTATGTCGCCGAGCAACATGAAGAAGAGACCTTGTTTAAGTCCATTATCGATAAGATTAAATTAGTGGGTGATGATGGCCACGCATTATTTTTTGTCGACAAAGATTTGGCTGAACTTGCCAAGAAAGGTCCAACGTCAGTGACGCCTCCTGCAAACGCGTAACCTCAGGTTTTTTGGCTAAGCTTAATTGAGCTTGGTATAAAGCCCTGCTATGCAGGGCTTTGTTTTTATCTGTCTGATGAGGTAGTTGTGACCATTCAAAAGGTTGATGTACTGGTAATCGGTGCCGGCGCTGCCGGACTTATGTGTGCTTTAAATGCCGGCTATAGAGGCCGCACGGTAACGGTCGTGGATATGGGTAAGAAGCCCGGTCGTAAAATCATTATTTCCGGCGGTGGTCGTTGTAACTTCACCAATCAGAATGCGAGCCCTGAAAACTTTTTGTGCCATAACCCGCATTTTGTGAAATCTGCACTAAGCCGTTATACCCAATACGATTTTATCGAGATGGTTGAGCGCCATGGTATTGATTATCATCATAAAACGCTGGGACAGTTATTTTGTGATAACTCTGCACACGATATTGTTGAGATGCTTACCACAGAGTGTGAATGGGCAGGTGTTACCGTCAAAATGCAGTCAGAAGTGCTCAAGGTCGAATCGCTGGAAGAAGGTGGTGGATATCAGGTCACCACATCTGGCGATGATTACCAGTGTGAATCTCTGGTTATTGCCTCCGGCGGCTTAACCATGCCAAAACTCGGTGCCAGTCCGATTGGTTACAAAATTGCCGAGCAATTTGGCCTAAACGTATTGCCAACCTGCGCAGCACTGGTGCCATTTACTTTACACGATCAGGATAAAGCTCGATTTGATGGGCTATCCGGTATTAGCGTGGATTGTGAAGTGACTAGCGAGTCCGGGCAAATGTTCCGAGAGAATATTCTGTTCACCCACCGTGGCTTATCGGGCCCGGCGATATTACAAATCTCTTCTTACTGGCAGGCAGGGCAATGGGTAAGCATTAATTTACTGCCGGAAATGTCATTGCAGGAAACGTTGCAAGCCATCCGAGAGAAACACCCGCAACGTAGCCTGAAAAATGCCTTAACACAGCTTCTCCCTAAACGCCTGATCGAAAAACTGGATGCCGCCGAAGAAATTCCTCAAAAGAATTTGAATCAGTTGAATCATCAGGAGTATCAGGATATCCACAATCATTTCCATCACTGGCAAATCAAACCCAATGGCACCGAAGGATATCGTACCGCAGAGGTAACATTAGGTGGGGTTGATAGTGATGAACTATCGTCAAAAACCCTGGAAGCGAAAAAAGCCCCAGGGCTTTACTTTATCGGTGAAGTGACTGAAGTCACCGGTTGGCTAGGTGGCTACAACTTCCAATGGGCCTGGTCGAGCGGCTGGGCCGCCGGGCAGGTTGTGTAGGTAAACTTTCATTGAAAGACCCGTAAAGTTCAACAGACCTTACGCTCTCGTTACTGTTTTAATTGCCTTTTGATACCAGAAAGAGGCAACGAGAATAAATATCCCTATGCCCATAAACAGAATAACTTTTTGCCACAGCAGAGCATTTGCCGCATCGATGAGAGAAAGCTTAGCGATTCCTAAAAATATCAGTGTAAAGCTAAACTTTATCGTTTGTGGGGTTCGGGCTTTGAGGAATAAGATTGCAGCGCCGTGCACCGCCATTACCGGAGCAATGAGTAAATCGGCTCGAAAGCCAGATATTGCCAGCAACACCAGAACATAAGTGATGGCAAATATCGAGTTAAGGGGGACGGTCAAATTACCATGTAAACGGATTCCGATATCAGACGTTTCAAATCGTTCGGCGCGTCGGTAAAGGATGCCCGCAACCAGCAGACAAGGTACTGTCGCATATAGAGGGTTCGAGTCAATTAACACCCAGGCACAAACTAATAACAGCACATTGATTATCTGCGTTAATGTTTTAATAGTTCTAAGATAGCCGGATTCCTGGCTGAGGTTTAAGCAAACGGTCCAGTATAGGGATGCCGAAATAATGCCAAACAATAAACTGTCAGCGACAGAGCCTATTAGATTTGGCAGTGCTAACCCCATGGAGATAATCCCAATTATCACCACGAAATGATACAGATTCGATGGGTATCTGTTATTGAAATACCAGGCTAAAAGATAAACGCCAGTAATTCCGGTCAGTGCGATGACGCTTAATATCGGATCCACAATGCCTATCCCTAAAACTACTGCCAGGCTTGCAAGGAAAATCAGAACCTTCACTTCCTTAACTAAAAAGTCATGCTTAACGTACTTGCTGATTAACAATGCGGTTAGCGGTGAAAGCCAAATTACTGCAAGAACATCCAGCTCTAAGCGACGAACCGCTGTACCTAACCAACACACTGGGATCAGCATGTAAAACAGAATTCTGGCATGTTCGGAAAACGCTCTGTAACGACTGTTCGGCTGAAACTTTCGATAAAAGGCTGACCAAAGCCACAATTGTAAAAATGCTGAAATCACCGCGAATTTGGCAAACCAGGGCAGATGGGTAAACCTAAAACTTTCGGCGAGTAGCGCTCCCTGATAGGCATAGCTTAAAGAAACAAGAATTAATGCTGCAGCAAATAATTCGATCCCACTATGACTGATGCGTTTAGCCCGGAATAAGAGCCCGATTTGCAGTAAAAGGATAATGACTCCTGTCCAATTGCCAATGAGTAAGTGACTCGCGCTAATTACTAAAATGGACAACCACACCATTTCAAGCAGCTGTACCGCTGGTTTGACATATTGTCTGGTTGGTGGGTCAAAACTTTCGCTGTAACCAAGTAAATAACGCCAACCGCTCAGTGCTATAAGCATGACGATGGATATACTCCAGCCATCGATGGTCTGTAGTGCGGGTAGAGGGAAATAAGGCGCCAGGGCAAAGCCACAAAATAACATTGCGATAGCGGTTAGTGCCTGGCCCTGATTTATGGTCGCAGATAATTGATACCGTTGCCCTAAATACAATAACAACAGACCTTCTGCAGCCCAGCCAATTCCCCAATATGCCTGGCTAAATAAACTGATGATAGAGAAGGCTGCCCACGCCGCTGTGAGAAGAATATAAAATGGTGCCAGCGATCGATACAGTTTGTGGAGCAAAACGCTGGTGCCAAGCGCGATGAGCGTATTGATCAGAAACAGGGTGGTAACCTGCCATGAAGAAATATCGGTTGTTTGCAGGAAAAGGAGTATGGTTGAGCCAAAAACTGCTGCCAGGAAGATCAGGTTTTTCTGAACGGAACTTTTCTGCTTCAACAGGCTAAGTAACGTATATGCATAGAACATCAGATAGAAAACACTGATAAACCATCCGGAAATCGATAAGGATTCAGGGCCTATCAACCACTCGATGGAAGCTACGACAAATGCCAGGGTTAGGTGAGCTAACCATTGTCCGACAATTCGATAAGCCAATATCAAACTGCTGCAGCCTACAAATATCAGGGAAGCGAGATAATAATCAGTATCGATATGGATGCTGTCAGATAAGATAGGCATGGTCGCGATGCCTATGATCCCCATTGCCGCGACAATTTTAGTATCAAAAACATAAGCCAGAAAATGACACAACAGGGCAACCCCGAGATACAAAATCAAAATTGCCAATTGAGGGATTAATTCATAGACACTACCTGAAAAATAAACGGTGCTGTAACCTAAAAGAACCCCCAGTGCGATGATCGCAGACGCAAACTCATGGTGTATTGTTTTCAGCTTTAATCCGATTCCGATACCTATAACCCCAGCGGCAGCACCCGCCATCAGCAATGATTTGGCACCTGCGCCCATTTGATCGATAACCAGTTGCATCAGGTAACCAAATCCTGACAGCGTCAGTCCAATGCCGATCACGGTCAGGATAAATATCCCTAACAACCCTCGTTGTTGATAAGAGCGATATATGTTTCGAACCGGTGCAAACCAGTCAAACAAAACCGACAATAAACTTCGTAATATGGTGGCCAAAAATGACCAGGGGGCAGGTTGTGAACAATCGGCTTCCTGAATCGTCGATTGCCCCGATTGTTCTGCGGCACTGTTGTTTCCGGGGGCAGTGTTGACAGGATTGGTGTCTGCTTGCACCGACAGTTGTTGAGGGCTTGCGGTTTCTGTAACAACGTTCTGATGACCCTTCTCGGTTAAGTCATCAAGGCGCTTCTCGATGCCATCTAATTGTTGATTCAATTGCTCTCGAATCAACAATAATTCGCATTTAAGTGCCAATATATCGTTGCTCATCAATTACTTCCTGTAATTTTATTTTTATGCACCTAGCTTAAGCGATTTAATTGGTTAATGCCATCGGCTGATATGATCATCTATGTTGTGATTTTATTTTTGTTTTCGTTAGCTAGGATAGATCACGATTAGCTGTGCGTCTTCACTTGCTGTAAATTCGATACCACTTTCGAGGTGAAACAGGGTGCGAAGCTCAACTTTGTCACCGTTAAGCGTGCCTTTCCCTTTGCTTAGATACAGCATCGCATCCCCCCAGTGGTGAATTGACTGGCCCGCTATTAGGTTTGCCACGGCAATCGAGGTTTTGCTGTGGAAACGGTCTGTCTGCGATCTATCGCCTCCATATACCTGCTGAAGTTTTCCGACTTCTGGTTCAAAAACCTGATAGCCGGCTGGTTCGCCCGGATTATCCGGCAATACCCAAAGCTGAATCATTTGATTCTCTGAGCTATCCGGGTTTATCTCATTGTGAAAAAAGCCCTTGCCGCCCGCGCGTTGCACTTGCGTGAAACCTGCATCTAATTGCTGCCCGTGCTCCAGTGATCCTGCATGAGAAATGCGGCCTTCAACCATCACCGAAATGACATCGATCTCCCGATGCGGGTGCATACCAGTCTCGCCATGGGGCAAAAAGTTGGCATCCGCCAGATAGACAAAATTTCCAATACCGTTAAACGCTTTGGGGTGCTTGTGAAGACCAAAAATTCGCTCATCCGTGACCATACGCTTTTCTTTGAGTCCGGCAAAGCCGCCTAAAGGCAATTCTGAATAGTGTAAAATTTTCATGGTGAATCTTCTTAATTCCTTCTACCAGGATCTGTCGCTTTTTATGTATCGATATTATCGAAAGTTGCCAAAGGAAATACGAAATTTATTACATCTTAGTTTAACGATGCCAATAGTTTTTGTCAGTGCTGGCGGTAAATGAATATAACTTTACAGGATACCCATGGTGGGTTGTTAAGTATTATCTATCAGCCATTTACTTAATCCCTTTGCTGTGATTTATTGAGCACAAACATTACATGTCATCCGTTGATTGAAGTTAGGGGTAGTTAAATGAATGGCGGCAATTTAATTAAGTTGGTTACGGCTAATTTGGGCTGTAATCAAAAAGCACTGGCACAACAGCTTGGTGTGTCAGGGGCGCAAATCAGTAAGTGGAAATCCGGGGAGTATATTTCAGGAGAAATGGAGAAGCTGTTGGTCTCTTTGTCAGGTATCGGTGATCGGGACCCGGATATTGTTGCCTGGACTGGTGGTAACGCCCAGGCAGACCAGTGGGACTCCCTGGTTCGTTTTCTGGCATCGCTATCGCTGGAATATAATGACACTGGTTACTACATCGAGCCGCTAACCATGGTGGAAGATGACTTTCTGTGTTGGAAAGTCATTCATGCTTTGTTGCAGGCCGGGGTTGAAATGCCCCTTGAGTTTCCGCCAGAGTTAATCATCGACCATGAAAAATTCCTGCAAAAAGGCGTGCAGTTACCAATAGAATTTACGACCCATCCAATCGTTCAGGTAATTTTTGACAGCTTCAAAACGCTGATTCATCTTTACGGGTTTTATTCTGCTTACATTGGCGAGATTATTGAGAGTTGGGAGTTAAATCTGCTGGAAACCGAGGCTTGTAATATTGAACCTTGTTTGCTTGAACTCGCCTTCAGTAAAAGTGGCAGGCAATCACCTCTGCTTCCTGACTTTAATGATTTTAAACATAAAACCATTAACGAGTATCGGCAGTGGCTGGAACTGGTGAAAAAGACCGCATACCAACATAACGTGCCAATGCGGGCAGAGTTATTGAATCTGATTTACGATAATCACGAAAATATTGGTTATGCCGCGAAAGAAGAACATACTGGCGCTAATCGTTATCGTTTGCACCCTGACATTTATATGAATGAGCTTTTGCAGAATCAGCGGACAATTTTAAAGGTCCTGCCGGTGATCTGTGACAAGCTGGGGATCGAGATGACCGAGCTTGAAAAGGCGTAGAGTGAAACTCCGGCAGGCCATTTAGCCTGCCGGGTTTATGCTAGATATTTACTCTACCAATGCGATTTGTTTTTGTGCGTATTCGAATTTCAGGCGATACTCAGTAACCTGATTTTCCAGTGTGGACACTTCTTCGTGCAACCTGGCTTTTAGTTCGTTGTTCTCATCGCGCAACTGTTTAAGCGTTTCTCGAATCTGAGCATTACTGTCTTCCTGGCGATTTTTAAACTCCGCATTTTTCTTCACCAACTCAGCGATTTTCTCTCGTTCATCGGCCAATAGTTGCTTAAGGTTTTGCAGTTGCTCACGCTCTGTAGAGCTATCATTACGTGCATCAAGCAACTTACTTTCGAGAACATTTTTGTCCTGATTTAACTGGCCGATTATGGCATCACTATTGACGCGTTGTTTTTCTGAGTCCTGTTGCTGCTTGCTAAGGTTTGCTTTAAGGGTTCGAATTTCTTCGGTTTTTTCCGTAAGTAAGGCCTCAGTTTCTTTCTTAAGCGAAGCGATAGTATTTTGTTGTTCTGACTTGGTTTGTTCGAGTTGCGTTTCCTGCTTTTGCTTCACAGCCATTAGCTGTGCATTTACTTTTCGAAACTCAGATTCAAGTTCTGTAATTTTTTCATCTTTGCGGCTAACTTTGTCTTTTAACGTGTTTGCCTGAACCCAAAGACTTTTCTTTTCCTGCTCATTTTGCTTCAGTGCTAATTCCAGTTGCTCCAATTCGTCCAGTTTTGACTTGTTACCATTTACCTGGGACTGCAGGGTAGCGATATTCTTTTCATAGCCTTGCTGTAGTTCCATAATTTCTGAACTGCGTTGTTCGAGCTGAGTGGCAAAGTCGCTTTCCTGTTGTCGTAACAGTTTCTTCAACTCTGCTATTTCGGCTTTCAACTGAGTTTCCCGATCACGGGTTTCCTTGAGTTGTTGCGCCAGTGCCTGGCCATCCTCTTTACCATTAGCAACTTGCTCATCGAAAGACTTTTGTTGGTTAGCGATGGCGATTTCATGAACCTGCTGCTGTTTTTTCAACTCTTTTTCAGTGTTTGCCAGAGCTTTTTGCACGTTAGCAAGATCATTGTTCAACACATCGAGCTGCTTTTTTTGCTGCGCTAATTTATTGCTTTCTTTTTCCTGTGCCAATTGCGCTTTTTGCAATTCAGTTTCGCTGGCTTTCAGTTTTTTACTCAACTGGTTGATTTCTGACTGTTGCTCTTTGCCGGCCTGCTCAACCGCTTTCGCCTGGGCTTTTTCGGCATTTTCAATCAATGTTTTTTGTTGCTTTAACTGGGTCTTTTGACTCGCTAAAGTCTTAGTCAGCGATGTTACCTCATCGCTTAACTCTGAATTTTGTGTCTGCAAAGCCTGAAGCTGAGTGTGTAACTCTTTAGCTTCACTGGCTCTGCCAGTATTGTTTTTCTCAAGTGCTGTAATTTGTTGCTTGTGCTCGCTCAGCAATTCTTCGAGACGTTGTTCATAGCTGTTTTTTTGCGTGTTCAGATCTGCCTGATACTGCTTAGTTTGTTTCTCGGCTTGCTGCAGTGCCGTCTTCAATTCGGTCAGCTCTTTATTCAGGGCCTTTTGTTCCGACAGGTTTTTATTTTCCGTACCCTGAAGCGACTTTAATTCAGCCTGCAGGTTTTTTAATTCAACGCTATGTGCAGATTTTAATTCTTTTAGCTGCGCTGCGGTCTTGTCTAACTGAGTTTGTAGTTTGACATTCTCTTTGCTTAACGTGTTTTTTTCTTTACTGAGGGGATCGATCTGAGTTTGCAATAGCTCGCGATTTTCCTGAACCAGGCGTAGTTCTTTTTGTAGCTTTTCTTCGTTACTGGTCTTTTCCTGGAGTTGTGCCTCTGCTTTTTGGGTACGTTCCTTCAGGGAGTTGTATTTGCCTTCATATTGATCGATTTTGTGTTTGAGTTGCTCGATCTCACTGTACTTGAGATTTACCGTATCATGTTTGGAACGGCTAAGTTTTTCGTGGACGGCAGTGAACTTTTCTTCGAGTTCTTTTTTTTGTCGCGCTAATGCCTGTTTCTTTTGCTCTTGAGCTTCGCCGTCGAGCTTTTTTCTTAACTGGGAAAATTTATCTTCAAGCTGAATAAATATATCACCGGCGAGTAACTGTAACTGTTCTTCGATTTCTTGGTTTAGGGTTGGCTTAGTACTCATAAACAGGCCTTTATTATTGTTTTCTGTTGAAAACCATTAAGTTATTTAACCATCTTTATCGAAAACTGAAAAGGATTTATTCATCATCAACCCTTGCCCAGAGGTAAAATCCAAGCGATACAGATAGTTGTATTGCTTTTTATTTGAGCAGCAGACGCCAGTAATTTATTTGTGAGAGAAATTGCTAAGTTGCATTTTTAACCACTCGTTTTTCCTGGCAATGGCGTAGTCGGATATAGATGGGAGGTGTATTTTTACTGGCGTTATTTTGCCTGTATGAATGAGGTCCATACAGGCACTTGCTACCAGTTTGACGGATCAAAGGTTCCTGCTTTGTTAATCGGAATGTCCGGTAACAGGTTGGCAAACTCAAGCCGGGCGTTAAATTCATAGTTGACTGCTTGTTGGGGATGCTCGGCGACTTGTTTGATCACCCTCAAGCCATTTAAAAGTGAAGCTTTCCCTTGTAACGTGATGGTTTGCCGCGAAAAAGGCTGCAAGGGAGGCACCTGGTAACGGTTGCCAGTAAAGAGGGAAGAGTCGTTGATGATAAATTCGTAGCTGACCTTGGAAAAGTTTAACTCAAAATCGTTAGGGTTAAATACTTCCAGGGTAATTTCGAATTTAGGGCTAAATCCCTTGACCGGTAGCATCTTTACAGCAACCACATCGATTTCGGGCTCTTCCATCTTTAAGCCTAACCCCGCACAACCACAAAGCAGAAAACAGGCCATAACCAGCGAGTAATGTAATTGCGATAAAGTGTTTTTAAACGTCAAAACCCGTTCCTTTTTGCATTCTGGAGATCACCAGCATGCGACATCGTTAACCTGGACACTATTATGCGAATTACAAAATCGGAAAAGCAAGTGTTTAATTTTGTGGTTATCCCGCCGTATTAGTTAAACTGCGACAAAAGCTAGGGTTTGAGAAACTCTACTAAGTCGTCGCTACCGCCAATATGCTTGCCTTCAATATAGATTTGCGGGGTCGTTTCCAGACCGGTAAGCGCCTTTAATGAGGTAATAGTAATATCTTTACCTAACAGGATTTCTTCATAGCGATATCCATGTTCTGTCAACAGGGCTTTGGCTTTAATACAGAAAGGGCAACCTGGCTTGGATAAAATGCTGACCGCCTGCGGTTTGGAAGCATCCGGGTTAATGTATTGCAACATAGTATCGGCATCGGACACCTCAAATGGGTCACCAGGAATATTCGGCTCAATGAACATTTTTTCAATCACGCCGTTTTTAACCAACATGGAATAGCGCCAGCTGCGCTTGCCAAAACCCAGATCCTGTTTATCAACCAGCATGCCCATACCTTCGGTAAAGTCGCCGTTGCCATCCGGGATTAGGGTAATGTTGTCACATTCCTGATCGGCCCCCCAGGCGTTCATGACAAACGTATCATTAACGGAAACGCAGGCAATTTCATCAACACCATTGTCTTTAAAAGTATGAGCAAGCTCATTGAAGCGCGGCAGGTGAGTCGACGAGCAGGTTGGTGTGAATGCACCAGGCAGGGAAAATACAACCACAGTTTTATTGGCAAATAACTCGTCGCTATTAACCATCTTCCAGTCATTATCAACTCGCATGGGAAAGGTAACACTGGGTACTTTCTGGCCTTCACGATTCTCAAACATAGCAGACTCCGCGAGCTTAGGGGTGTCTTTACAGCATAGATGATACTTCGCCTGTTGGCGCACAGTGCCAGTGGATTCGGGGATAGAAATCCAATAATCGATTTGTGCAATCAAAATAAAGCTTTTAATTAATAATTAAACTCATTTGCCTGATTCTGAAAAGTGTCTTTATTGATATTTAAATCAATTGGTTATGGGTTTGCTTAAATGCCTGGTTAATTCTGGGGTAAAACTGGCTTTGCGCTTATCCGGTTGTTCAACTAGGGTTTCTATACCAAAATTCAACGCTCAAATGGTGCTTGTTCTGCGCTTTACCGTGGAAGGCATGTATTCAGAGTCGTTGTCATAACAGGCAATTGAGGGTGTAGTTATGAACTCTGTTGTTTGCAAGGGCGCATTGGCGACAGCCCTGATGCCGCTGTTAATGATTCCTGCGGTTGTAAGTGCAGGTGAATTCACGATTGAAGTCGGCGGCTTCTACGCTAAAACCGACTCTTCCTTTAACGCTCGCTCTCGAGTCGATGAACTCCAGGAGCAAATCGATTTGCAATTGGACTTTGAGAAGGATCTGAAACTCGAAGAAGAAGAGCTACTTCCCTACTTCAAATTAAATTACGCATTTAATGACAGGCATTATGTCTATTTTGATTATAAACGCCTGCACCGTTCAGCAACCTCCCAGGGCAGCATAGAGCCATTTGAGTTTGATTATGACGGCGATACATACATCGTCGATGGTAGTGCGGAGTTGACCAGTTCGATGAATGTGGATATTTCCCGCATCGGTTATGGCTATAAGTTTTTTAATGGTGAACGCCTTGATTTGGGTATTTCCCTTGGGTTACACGTAATGTATTTTGAGGTCGGCTTTGAAGGGCAAATTGAGGTCTGTGATCAAGGTGATAATTCGCTTGGCTGCGCCCAGTCCGATCCCGATAATTCCGTATTTTCCGATGTCACGGCGCCTTTGCCGGATATCGGCTTATCAGCCGATTTTGACTTAACCGAGCATTGGACAATCAATACCCATGCTCAATATTTTCATATTAAAATCGATAATATCGAAGGCGAGATGATTGATCTCCACGCCGGGTTGAAATATCAGTTTGTTGAGGACTGGCACCTGAATTTTGGCTGGCGCTATTATGATGTCACCGTTGATGACAATCGAGACAATGGCGGCCTGGATGTGGGATATCAGTTCCAGGGACCTATGCTGATCCTCGGTGCTACCTTTTAATTATTGTTTCAGGCCGCATTAAACCTTTGCCTGATTGGTGCTTTGCGGCCCTTGATTCGACCTACATCTTAGAATTTAACATTGGATAATTCACCGCCTCCTCCAACCTACCACTACACTTGTGTTAAACCCCTTAATTTTTAGGGGATTTTTTGATCTTTAAGCGTTGCCCGTCTAGCCTTTTATAAAACCCGCGAAGTATTGCTAGCACCCGAAAAATCGAGAGGCAAAACAGCAAGATGATCACATCCCAGTTCCAATATCACAAAGCGTCCAGCATCGAAGACGCAATCCAAAAACTCCAGAATGAAGAAGATGCGAAATTACTCGCCGGCGGGCACAGTTTATTACCCATGATGAAACTGCGTTTTGCCGAGCCGCCATACCTAATCGATATCAATGACATCCCAGAATTACAGGGTATTGATTTGCAAGGCGATACTATCCGCATTGGCGCGATGACCACCGAAAATGAGCTAATCGCATCGGAAATTTTACAACAGCATTGTCCGCTTCTGGTGGAAGCGGCAAAACTGGTTGCCGATCCGCAGGTGCGAAATCGCGGCACTATCGGCGGTGATATTGTCCACGGAGACCCAGGCAATGACCACCCGGCGGTAATGTTGGCGCTAGATGCCAATTTCATTATTCAGGGGCCTGATGGCAAGCGTGAGCAACCGGCCAATGGCTTTTTTCTTGGCACCTATTGGAATGAGATTGCCGAGGATGAAATTCTTGTCGCTATCGAAGTTAAAGCACAAAAAGATAATCAGGGGTTCGGTTATCACAAATTAAAACGTAAAACGGGGGATTATGCGGTCGCCGGCTCACCTGTGATGTTAACCCTTGATGGTGACAAATGCTCGGATATTCGCATCGGTCTCACCAATGTGGCACCGATGGCAATTCGTGCGACTGAAGCGGAAAACCTGTTAAAGGGTCAGGAGATTGACTCGGCATTAATTGAAAAGGCTGCAGAGCAGGTGATAGCCGCCTGTGAACCCGCAGAAGACCTGCGCGGTAGCAGCGAATACAAATCCCATATGGCGGCGGAGATGGTGCGTCGCTCCATTCAAGATGCACTGCAACGGGCGAGGAGCTAACCATGGCGAAACATCATATTTCCTTTAACCTCAATGGCAAACCGGTTGAGGCATTGGTTGAGCCGCGGGAGTTACTGGTGCATACCATTCGCGAAAATATCCAGTTAACAGGAACCCATATTGGTTGTGAAACCTCCCACTGCGGCGTGTGTACCGTAGATCTTAACGGCAAATCCGTTAAGTCCTGCACGGTGCTGGCAGTACAGGCTGATGGTGGCGACGTATTGACCGTTGAAGGACTGGCAACCGCCGAAGGATTGCATGCGGTGCAACAGGCATTCGTCGAAGAGCACGGGTTGCAATGCGGTTTCTGTACACCGGCGATGCTGGTGCGTGCATACCGGTTCTTGCAGGATAATCCAGACCCTTCTGAAGATGAAATCCGCTGGGGAATGTCAGGCAACTTGTGTCGGTGTACGGGCTATCAAAACATCATTAAAGCAGTGCAAAGTGCTGCCAAGAAATTACAACAGGCGTAAGGAGAATATCGATGGATAATGCAAACGATGCCAATAACGCTCCTGAGCAGGACGATCCGATAAAAGGGGTAGGATGCGCCCGTAAACGTAAAGAGGATGCTCGTTTTATTCAGGGGAAGGGCAATTACGTCGACGATATTAAAATGCCCGGCATGTTGTTCGCCGACATGGTGCGAAGCCCTTATGCCCATGCCCGCATAAAAAGTATCAATAAAGAAAAAGCGCTGGCACTTCCCGGCGTGCATGCGGTTTTGACCGCAGATGATTTAAAACCATTGAATCTGCATTGGATGCCAACGCTCGCCGGCGATGTACAGGCCGTACTTGCCGATGAAAAAGTCCACTTCCAGTATCAGGAAGTCGCTGTTGTTGTCGCGGATAATCGCTACATCGCCGCCGATGCCATTGAATTGGTCGAAGTGGAATACGAAGAGTTACCGGTATTGGTGGATGCTCACAAAGCCATGGATGACGATGCACCAATATTACGTGAAGATCTGGTTGGCAAAATGGATGGTGCCCATAGTAAACGCGTCCATGATAATCATATTTTTAACTGGCAGGCGGGTGATAAGGACGCAACTGATCGGGTTTTTGAACAGGCGGAAGTTACCGTCAAGCAGGATATGTATTACCCGCGAGTTCACCCTAGTCCCCTGGAAACCTGCGGATGCGTTGCATCTTTTGATAAGGTGAATGAGCATTTAACCGTGTATATCACCTCACAGGCGCCGCATGTAGTGCGTACTGTGGTGTCCATGCTATCGGGCATCCCGGAAAGTAAGGTTCGTATTGTTTCCCCGGATATTGGTGGCGGGTTTGGTAACAAGGTTGGCGTGTATCCGGGTTATGTTGTCTCTATTGTCGCTTCCATCGTGTTAGGTGTACCGGTCAAGTGGGTAGAAAACCGCATGGAACATTTATCCACCACCGCTTTTGCTCGTGACTATCATATGACCGGTGAAATTGCTGCCGACAGTGACGGCCGGATTAAGGCGTTGCGGGTAAATGTACTGGCTGACCACGGGGCATTTGATGCATGTGCAGACCCATCTAAATTCCCGGCGGGCCTGATGCATATATGTACCGGCTCTTATGATGTACCAGTCGCACATCTTAACGTGGATGGTGTTTATACCAATAAGGCTCCCGGTGGTGTGGCTTATCGATGCTCTTTTCGGGTAACAGAGGCCGTGTATGTAATTGAGCGCACCATGGATGTGCTAGCGCAAAAACTGGGCATCGACAAAGCAGAAATTCGTCGCCGAAACTTTATCAAAGCGGAACAATTTCCCTACCAAACCGCTCTGGGTTGGGAAATCGACAGCGGTGATTATCACACCGCCCTGGAAAAAGTGCTGGAAGCCTGCGATTACGAAGGCCTGCGCCGTGAACAACAGGAAAAGCGTGAAAAGGGCGAGTTGATGGGGATTGGTCTGGTGACCTTTACTGAAATCGTTGGTGCCGGGCCCACCCGCAATTGTGACATACTGGGGGTCGGTATGTTTGATAGCGCCGAAATTCGCGTCCACCCAACCGGTTCGGTAATCGCCCGTATGGGCACCATCACCCAGGGACAGGGGCACCAGACCACCTATGCCCAAATTATTGCCAGTGAACTCGGTATTCCTTCTGATGAGATTTCCATTGAAGAAGGGGATACCGATACCGCTCCTTATGGCCTGGGTACTTACGGATCGCGTTCAACGCCGGTGGGCGGTGCGGCAACGGCCGTAGCGGCTCGGAAAATTCGCGCTAAAGCGCAGAAAATTGCTGCTCACCTGCTGGAAGTAAGTGAGCAGGATCTCGAGTGGGATGTTGACCGGTTTAAAGTCAAAGGGGTACCAGGCCAGGAAAAAACCATGAAGGAAATTGCCTGGGCTGCGTATAACGATCGCCCTGAAGGAATGGAGCCGGGACTGGAAGCGGTGGACTATTACGATCCGCCTAATTTTACCTACCCGTTTGGCACTTACCTGTGTGTGGTCGATATCGATAAATACACCGGCGTTACTAAGGTTCGACGCTTCTATGCCCTCGACGACTGTGGTACGCGCATCAATCCGATGATCATTGAAGGGCAGATACATGGTGGCCTGAACGAAGGCTTTGCGGTGGCAATGGGACAGGAACTACCCTTTGATGAGCAGGGTAATATTCTTGGAAATACCCTGATGGATTACTTCATTCCTACCTTTGTGGAAACCCCGAAATGGGAAACAGACTATACCGTTACCCCATCACCACATCACCCGATTGGCGCCAAAGGTGTGGCAGAATCTCCCCATGTCGGCAGTATTCCCACCTTTACGTCGGCGATTGTTGATGCTTTCTCACACTTGGGCACCACTCACCTGGATATGCCTCATAATGCGTTTCGATTATGGCAACATATCCGTGAATTAGGTCTGGACAAGCGTACAGGATAAGGAGCAGCTAATGAAAGTTAACATGGAGAAAAGCTTTACCTTGCCGGGTCCGGCGATAAACGCCTGGACCTTTTTGCAACAGATTGAAAAGGTCGCCGCGTGCATGCCGGGAGCCGAGATAACCGAGGCGATTGATGAACGCAATTACAAAGGCAAGGTCAAAGCCAAAATTGGTCCAGCAACTATGGCTTTTAATGGCGACATTGTGGTTGAAGACATAGATCCAGAAGCGATGAGCCTACGTCTGATTGGTAAAGGTCAGGACAGCAAAGGGACGTCATCAGCGGCGATGGATTTAACCGCTCGCGTGATAGCCGTGGATGAGTCGAGCTGTGAACTGCAGGGTAATGCCGAGATGACCGTCACTGGTAAGGCGGCGAGCCTTGGCGGTCGTATGCTAACTCAGGTGGCGGATCAGATCCTCAATCAGTTTGGTAAAAACTTTGAAAACAATGTCGCAGCAATGGGACCAGACGAAGCTGCGGCACAACAAGCCAAAGAAGAACTGGCACAACAGCCCAAGGAGCTGAATGGCCTGGCGCTGGCCTGGTCGGTGATTACCGGTTGGTTTGCAGGGCTGTTTGGCGGTAAGAAGGCGTAATCCGGTTACCGCTCTACCTCGTACTAACAATAATAATCGGGTAATTCTTGATGACTGCGACAGCGGAACTTGAACAGCAACAACGAAAACTGGCACAGCAAGGTTATATTGCCGACCGGCAGTTGTGTGCCAGTTTGTTATTAATGCAACGCATAGGTCGACCGCTGCTTCTTGAAGGCGACGCGGGTGTTGGTAAAACTGAGATTGCCAGTGCGTTGGCCAGGAGCGAAGGTTGTGAACTCATTCGCCTGCAGTGTTATGAAGGGCTGGATATCAATGCTGCAGTCTATGAATGGAATTATCAGCATCAATTACTCTCTATCAAACTCATCGAGCAATCTCACCTTAAAGCATCAGCAAAACACCCGAAAGAATCGCCTGAAGAGCATATATTTTCGCGAAAATACCTGTTGGAGAGACCCTTGCTGGCGGCGATAAGTCGCCCTGAACCGCCGGTGTTGCTGATTGATGAAATTGACCGGGCCGACGAGGAGTTTGAAGCTTTCCTGTTGGAGTTGCTTGCCGATTTTCAAATTTCCATTCCTGAATTGGGTACCATTAAAGCGACCAGTATCCCCCTGGTCATCCTTACCTCCAATGGTACCCGGGAGTTGAGTGATGCGCTGCGACGGCGATGCTTATATCACTATGTCGACTACCCGCCATTTGACAAAGAATTACTTATTATTCAGGCGAAAGTTCCGGATATCAGCCAGCAGCTTGCCCGTCAGGTGGTGGCATTTGTGCAGGATATTCGCAAAAAGAGCCTGCGGAAAATCCCCGGCATTGCGGAAACGCTCGACTGGGCCGTTGCATTAATGGCGCTGGATATCGACAAGTTAGATCAAAACCCGGAAGCGATCCGTGATTCTCTGGTGTGTTTATTAAAAACTCGTGAGGATATGGAAGCTTTTTCTGATGTCGATTTGCAACGCCTGATCGCTACCAGTTTATAGTCCGTATCCATGCCAACCACAAACCAGATATCGCCTCTACCACTTGTGAACGTCTCCAGTCAGTTGCAGGAGCGCATTATTGGCTTTATTCAACTTCTTAAATCCCAGAATTTCGTGATCGGTATCAAAGAAGAAGTCGATCTATTCGCCAGCATCCAGCACGTTGACCTGAAATCGCGGCGCCAGTTTCAATGGCATCTGCAGGCCTGGCTATGTAGCAGCAGGGAGGACTGGCAAAAATTCGATGAACTGTTCAGTTTGTACTGGTTTTCGAGCAATATCCGTAGCCGGTTTCAAGCCAGTGATAAAGCGCCGGTTCAGACTAAAAAACAAAAACATTCTCAAGCCGAGGAGCGGGCTGACAGGCAGTCTCAGCAGCCTTCACAATCTGGAGATCAGCCGGGAGTTGACGATGACCCCCAGCAACTGGCTTTAGATACCGGCAGTCGTGAAGGAGCGAGTGCTACAGCCAGCCTGGCGCGAGCCGACTTTCAATCGCTAACCGACCCAGAGCAAATGCAGCTGATGCAACGCCTGGTGGAAAATTTAGCCAGGAAAATGCGTAAACGACTGGTAAGGCGTCAGAAAATAAGTAAAAAAGCCGCACAATTGGATATGCGCAAAACCCTGCGTAAAAACCTGCGCTTTGGCGGCACGCCGATTAATCTCGCATTTAAAGCACCGCGTAAAAAGCAACCACACCTGGTGCTTTTTATCGACGTAAGTCGTTCCATGTCGATGTATAGCTTCATGTTTTTACGCTTTGCCAGGGGGTTGAGCGCAGTGTTTCGCCACGTAACCGTATTTGCTTTTCACACCCATCTTTTACCCATTACCCAGGCGTTAAAGCAAACGGATTTAATGCGGATGAGAAATTCATTGGCATTGGTCTCGCAAGGCTGGTCAGGAGGCACAAAAATTGGTGCCAGCCTGGCGACGTTTAATCAAAAGTACCGGTCGGTGTTAAATCGGCAAACTGTGTCTGTGATATTAAGTGACGGCCTCGATACGGGCTCAGTGGAAACGCTTGTGGAACAGGTGCGGGATATAAAACAACATAGCCGTAAGTTAGTATGGCTGAACCCTCTGATCGGCCGCCCAGGATATGAGCCAAAAGCGCAGGCAATGGCGGCGACCCTGCCATTATTGGACGTATTTGCTGCCGCGAATACATTAGAAAGCTTACAGGCGCTGGAACAGCATTTTACTGCTCTATAATTAATGTTATGAAAGAAACCTTATCCGCCATTCAACTCGCCCATCAGGCTGAGCAATTAATTGCCCAGGGAGTAGATTTTTGCTGGGCGACCGTGGTTCAGGTCACCCCCCCATCTTCCGCCAGTGTTGGCTGTAAAGCGCTGGTGACTGCACAGGGAGACATGTATGGGTGGATCGGAGGTGGTTGTGTGCAAGGGGCAGTGAGAAAGGCATCAAGGGACTGCCTTAAATCGCAACAAAGCCGGTTGCTGGATATTGGCGAGCAAATTCATCAACAATTACCTGGCGTATCGGCGTTTCCGCAAACCTGTCATAGTGAGGGCAAGGTTCAGGTGTTTATCGATCCCTTTATTGCCCTGCCACAATTACTGGTGCTGGGACATTCGCCAGTCGCAAAGGCTCTGGTAACGCTTGGACAAGCCAGTGGTTTCGAAGTTTATGCAAGTGCCTCAGCCATCGCCGATACCACGCACAATAAGGTTCAGCAAATTGACCCGGAACAACTTTCTGATTACAGTCACTGGCGCCAGCCATATATCGTTGTTGCCAGCCAGGGCTATGCCGATGAGGCGCAGCTGGGTTATGGGCTTAGCATCGAACATCAATATCTGGCATTTATTGCCAGTCCCAAAAAAGCCGAGAAAGTAAAAGCGAGAATTGCCGCTAAACTTGATGACATCGGTACGAAAAGACTGAGTCAGCTAAAAGCTCCGGCTGGCCTTGATATCAAGGCCATTACCCCCGAACAAATCGCGATTTCTATTCTTGCCGAGATCATTCTTCGCTTGAATCATCAACGCATTCGCGCCCAGCACCCGGAAAAACAGCAACACACTAATGCAGTGGTGGCTTCTAAAGGTTGCTGTTCAGGCAAAGCAAACCCATAGAACTGTTCTGCTTTGCGAGATTTTTCACCCTCATTTGTAAGCAAATACTAATGTCAACTTGCAAAATGGCGGGTTTTATAAAACTATTAATAACAAGTCGTTAAGGGTTAATAAGTGATATTTGATCATTGCCGAAACTGTCGCGATGTTGGTTAAGGTAATCGTGCTTATGTGGTTTTCCCTCCGTGGATATTTCTTTCAAATAACAAGGAAAACCTATGCGAAATTCTATAGCCGTTTTACTGTCAATAAGCGCTGTTCTTGCAGGTTGTAACAGCGCCCCCAAGGACATTGCTCAATCCGAACCACACGTTAGTGAACAATCCGCTGCGGTTGTAGCACCAGCATTAATCGATCGTAAAGTACTGTTCGGAAACCCAAGCCGGTTTCAGGGGCGTATCAGTCCGGACGGTGAGATGATGAGTTTTCGTGCGCCACTTAACGGCGTCATGAATGTTTTTGTCGGAAAACGAGGTGACTTTGACAGTGTAAAGCCCATCACCAATGATACGGGTCGCGGAATTCCGGTACATTTCTGGTCTCTTGATGGCAAGTATGTAATGTATACCCAGGACAAGGATGGTGATGAGAACTGGCATTTGTACGCGGTAAATTTGCAATCCGGTGAAATCAAAAACCTAACTCCATATCCAAATACTCGCGCCGAAATTATCGCCCAGAGTCAGGCCAGACCTGGAGTGGCGGTTGTTGGACTTAATGACAGAGATCCAAAGTGGCATGATGCCTACCTGGTGGATTTAGCTAGTGGCAAACGCACCTTACTGGCAGATGCCACGGGCTTAGGCGCCATAATCGTTGATAATAATCTCGATGTCCGGTTAGGAATGAAATCCCTGCCCGATGGCAGTTACCAGATATTACAGCGGGAAGGCGCGGGCTGGCACGAGATTTTTAAAATCCCATTCAGTGATACGCTGACCACCTATATCCTGGGTTTTGACGGTGAAAACAAAGGCATTTATATGCTTGATAGTCGCGATCGCAATACTGCAGCCCTTGTGCACCTGGATTTAGAATCCAAGGAAAAAACCGTGATTGTCAGTGATGATGACGTGGATGTCGGTAGCGTTGTCTTTGATCCTAAAAGTCACCAACCGATAGCTTACGCACTAAATAAAATTCGTCCGATTTATTTTGCCATAGACGAACAGATGCAAGACACGATAAGCAAATTAAATCAGCAGCTAAGCGGAGGTTCGCAGTTGCTGGCGCAAACTCTGGATAATCGTTACTGGACCGTATATACCGATGAGAGTGATGAATCGCCCGTTTACAAGGTATTTGACACCCAATCCGGTGAATTAACGGACATGTTTGTTACCAACCCGGATCTTGAAGGGCTACCCTTGGTAAAAATGCACGGTACGGTGATCAAATCCCGCGATAATATGGATTTAGTTTCATATTACACCTTACCCTTAGAAGCTGACCCGGATCAGGATGGCAAAGCTGATAAAGCAGTGCCTATGGTGATGCTGGTTCATGGTGGACCCTGGGGGCGGGATGGTTACGGCTATCGTGGTGATATCCAGTGGCTGGCAAATCGTGGCTACGCGGTGCTGCAGGTAAACTTCCGAGCGTCCACTGGTTTTGGCAAAGATTTTGTTAATGCCGGTAATGGCGAATGGGCTGGCGCTATGCATGATGACTTGATCGATGCCAAGCGATGGGCAGTCGAGCAGGGCATTACCGAGGAAAATACGGTAGCCATCATGGGCGGTAGCTATGGTGGTTACGCGACGTTAGTGGGCTTAACCTACACCCCAGATGAATTTACCTGTGGTGTCGATATTGTTGGGCCTTCCAATCTGCAAACCCTACTGGAGTCAATACCGCCTTACTGGGAAAGCTTTAAGCAGACCTTTTATCGCGCTATTGGCGACCCGAATACGGCAGAGGGTAAAGCCTTGTTAGCAGAGCGTTCGCCGTTGAATAAGGTCGATGAGATTAACAAACCTCTTCTGATTGCTCAGGGCGCTAATGATCCGCGCGTTAAGCAGGCCGAATCCGATCAGATTGTTGCAGCCATGAAGGCGAAAAATATTCCGGTAACCTATGTCTTGTATCCGGATGAGGGCCATGGATTTGCGAGGCCAGAAAATAATATGTCCTTCTATGCCGTTGCCGAATCGTTTCTGGCATCCTGTAATGGTGGCCGGGCGGAACCGCAAGGTGATGCTTTTGCAAATAGTAGTATTCAAATCCTCCATGGTCTGGAATATGTTGCCGGTATCAGCCTAGATGACGGTTCAAAAAATTTGGAATCGGTGAGCAAATAAGAGCTGAGCATGTATTGAACTTAAAAAGGCCTGATACTTTTCAGGCCTTTTCATTTGCGGGGATTCGGAATTATTTTCTCAGCTCGCGTCGCAAGATTTTGCCAACACTGGATTTTGGTAATTCGTCCATAAACACGATGGATTTTGGTACCTTGTAGCTAGTCAGGTGTTCACGGCAGAAGGCAATGATTTGCGCTTCATCGACACTTCCCCTGGTTGTCAGGTATGCGGTGACGGTTTCGCCGCTGCGCTCATCCGGATGGCCGATGACGGCGGCTTCTATAACTGCCGGATGGGTCACCAGTACGTCTTCCACCTCATTTGGGTAAACGTTAAAGCCGGAAACGATGATCAGGTCTTTCATCCGGTCGACGATTTTAATCTTACCGTCGCTCTGGCGAATACCGATATCACCGGTTTTAAAATAGCCGTCATCGGTGAGTGCCGCTTTGGTTTCCTCAGGCATCTGCCAGTAACCTTTCATCACTTGCGGACCTTTGACTACCAGCTGTCCGGCATCACCATCGGCAACCGCTTTGTCGTTTTCATCCCAAAACTCTACCTGGGTACCTGCCAGGGGCTCACCAACGGTGCCAATTTGTTGCTGAGACGGACGGTTAAGGGCAACGATGGGAGAGGTTTCCGATAATCCATAGCCTTCACAAATTTCACAATCGGTCACTTGCTGCCATAAATCGGCTGCCGTTGTGGTCAATGATGTGCCGCCCGATAAGGTTAGTTTCAAGGCGCTAAAGTCTAAATCACGAAACTCTGGCTGGTTACACAAACCCACAAACAACGTATTCAGGCCCATAAACGTGGTAAATTTAAATGGCTGTATGGAGTCAATAAATGCAGGCAGGTCCCTGGGATTGGGTATTAACAGGCTGTGGTTACCCTTGCTGGCGTAAAATATCATCGATACCAGGAGCGCATAAATATGATACAGGGGTAGGGGACAAACCAGGATTTCCTCCTGTTCGCGACAATGCCCACCTAACATTTCTGCGGTCTGCAGTGCATTGGCAATCAGGTTTCGATGGGTTAATTGTGCTCCTTTAGACACTCCTGTGGTGCCACCGGTGTATTGCAAAATGGCCAGGTCATCTAAGGTAGCATTGCTGGTATTCAGGGGTAAGTCTTTGCCGTTCGCAACCGCCTGGTTAAATGCAATACCTGAGGTGATATCAGCTATTGCATCCGGGGTTAATAAATCAGTGGCGCCGGTAACAATCACCTGCTCGATACTAGTCTGTGCCATTATTGATTCTAATTTCGGCATCAGGTCACTGAGGATAACAATGGCTTTGGCGCCGGAGTCATTAAACTGATGCAGCATTTCCCGTGGCGTATAAAGAGGGTTGGTGTTGACCACAATGAGTCCCGCTTTTAACGCTGCATACATTGCTATCGGATACTGAATCAAGTTCGGTAGCTGGATAACAATGCGATCACCGGGTTGTAAGTCAATGGATTGAAAATAGGCCGCCAGTTGCGTGGCTTTTTCATTAATTTCTGCGAAATTGAGCGTCTGTCCCAGGCAGGTATAAGCCGGCCGGTCAGCGTAGGATTCAAAAGCGTTGTCGATAAGCGACGTTAAGTTTTTATAATGGTTTATTTCTGCCTGCATAATCGCCTCGCATCTTATGTCTTTACTGGGTAAAGCCCAGCCTTACCCAAACTGGAAAGTTATCGATTATCGGTCAGAAAAATCGTAGCTGGATTTTGGCTTAATATAATGCGGTTCGATGCCTTGTTCTTTAGCCGCAGCTAGCATGACCTGCTCAATCCAACCTGCATCCATGATGTTAACGAAATTACCATCGGCATCGAAATTGATGTTGGCGCCGTGAACCACCATAAAGGTATCGGTTAGCCCTTCATTGGTTTCTGGTGTGTGGAAGGTGTGAATAGAGCCGCCTGGTTCAAATAAGTAGCTACCAGCCACTTGTTTATCATCCGGATATTCAACGTAATGCCAGCAACCACTCATGGTGTACAGATGTACGATGCCCGTGTGGAAGTGGGTTGGCAGGGTAACGCCAGGTTCGAATTGCACGCGCAATACCCACAAGCCATTTTCCACATCCAGGACCAGTGGATATAAGTGGACGCCTGGCAGCACGTCTTTAATTAACTTCTCTTCATTGGTATGCACGCAAAGCAGGTGCTCCATATGATTGATCATTTCCGGTAGTGCCATCTGTTTTTCCTCTTGCTATAAACTTTTGTGGTTTGCCGGCCTTGGCTTGCTCCGCACAGATATTGGAGTTTTAGCCGGCCATGCTTATTGTTTTCTTGTTAATCGGTTATGCAGCCTTGTTCAGCCGCCAGGTTGATATCAGAAGATGAAATCTAAGCCCGTGTTATTGGCAGGATTTTTGTCATCTTACTGACAATGTGTCACTGATATCCGGCTTGCTGGATGTGGAGCCGCGCTCCGACGCCTCGATGAGACGTGCGGAGCCCAGCATGTCGCCAGAGGCGATGCTGGTGGTCACCACAAAGCGAGCATTATGCTTTCAGTTCGAGTTCATTCATCAGTTCTGCATTCTGCAGTGCTATTCTTGTTATCTTTTTCACTAATACTTCACACAACCTGCACCTATATCCGCACCTAGGTTACAGGCTTTCCAGAGCACCATTGCGCCAGGGCTCGATGATAACTTTGACGTGATCATTGGGTTGCATCAGGGTATCGAACGCGGCGCTTACACCATCGATGCCAACTTTGCCGGTGCACATTTTCTGCCAGTCAATTTTGCCGTCGGCAATGTTTTGTAGCGATTCGGCGAACTCTTCAGGGGTGTAATAATAGGAAAACTTAATATCCATTTCTTTCACGGTGGCATAGCCGAAATTGACTTTGGTATCGGCGGTATGAATACCGGTGATAATTAGCGATGCGTGTGCTGGTGCGCGCAGAATAAAGCTGTTTATCAACTGATGGATACCGGCGCATTCGATAATAACCACGCGTTTTCCCGCAGCCTGCTCGGAGGCGAATTTGACTTCATCTTCTGCGGTCGGATCAACGCAATGGGTTGCCCCGTATTCTTTCGCCATATCACGTTTACTTTGCTGAGGATCTGAGGCGATGATGGTTTTTACGCCTTGCAGTTTCAGGGCGGCAATCGTCGCCAGGCCAATTGGCCCGCAACCGGCGATCAGAGCGACCTCGTCCGCTTGCATGGCGGCGCGATTCGCTGCATGTAAACCAACCGCTAACGGTTCGGTAACCGCTGCTGCGGCCGAAGGCAGGTTATCTGGCACCGCTAACAACAGGGCTTCGTCGACAATAAAATACTCCGAATACGCACCATGGATGCCTGGCGTGACGCCGACCCCGGCGCCTTCTTTGCTCAATAAAATGGGTACGCAGGTGACCCGATCGCCAGGGTTGAACTTACTACTCGTATCTGCACCGAAGCTTACGACTTCCGCGCAAAATTCATGGCCTAACAGTACTTTTGGACTGGCTTCCATGGTTTCAGGTAGCAGTCCCATCTTTTGAAAAATTCCGAACACTTCTGAACCATGGCGGGTGATATGAAGGTCAGAGCCACAGATCCCACAAGCCAGGCTTTTTACCAGAACCTGACCCGGTCCAGGTTGCGGAATGTCGATATTAGTTAACTGGACTTTGCCGTCCTGCATTACGATGGATTTCATGGAACTCATACTGATTTCTCCTGTTACCGCTGGAGTCTGTTGATAGATGCCGTTAAGTCAGCGCCCTGAGCGCTATGTCGCTTAACTCCGGCATCACCCGTTGTAACGGTGATTTTCCAAGCACTGTCCTAACATTCTAGTTGCAGTTATGCCGATTATCTTGACAATTTGCGACAGTGCTATGGCATAATGCGACACTTTCTCCGGTAATCCACCGAGGATGGATTGAAAATATGCAGTATTATGTGCGAGTCGGGTCTCTGGATGGCTACACTCAGTTAGTCGAGCAATGTGGCGGCTCGCCTTTTCAGTTGTTAGAGCAGGTTGATTTGCTTCCCGCGCAGATCGCCGAGCCTGATTTGTTGATCCCTTACTCGACGTTGGGACTTTTGCTGGAGCAAACCAGCGACGCTCTGCAGTTGCCCTATTTTGGGGCTCTGTTAGGGCGTGCCCAGGGGTTATCGTCGATTGGCCTGGTTGGCGCCTACCTGGTACAGCAGGACAGTGTTGGAGCGGCATTGAAGTGCGCACGAAAATATGCGGATTTACATGCCCAGGGCGCCAATTTGCAGTTAACCCTGCGCGACTCAGGGCTCTGTGAGCTGTCTTTGGATATTTGCTCGAACGAGCGCCACCAGTTTCCGCAATTGGTGCAGATGAGCCTTGGACTCCTGAATGGCATTATTGGCGAAATGGCCGGTAATCGCTGGCAGGCCGAAAAAATCTGCCTGCGCCAACGTCTGAGTGATTCACAGCAAAAGCAATTATTTTCGATTTTTGGCTGTGAGGTGGAAACAGGGAGCAATCGCGATAGCCTTTGGTTCGCCCAATCTGCTTTGACTGAACCGCCATATCAGCCCAGGCATTTACTCGATAACATCATCGAAAAACAATTCAACCACCTTCAGGCAGGACAACTGGATTATTCAAAACTGGTGCGACATGCCATCAATGTATTATTACCAACCGGCGACTGCAGCAAACAGAGTGTGGCCTTGAGTTTAGGCATACATCCGAAAAAACTGGAACGTTTATTGGCGCAACAATCGACGTCGTATCGACGGCTACTGGAACAAACCCGTAAAGAAATGGCGCTATCGATTCTGGAGATGAAAAACATGCCGATGCAGACCCTGGCATTAAACCTGGGCTACGCCGACTTTTCAGCATTTAGCCGCAGTTTTAAACAATGGACCGGTCAGGCACCGACCTTATATCAGCAGGCTGCAGGGCGGTAATTCTGAATGAAGGGTAAGTATGCGACCCGGCTGAGCCGCATACTTAAAAAATGGAGCTTATTACTCAACTGTAACTGATTTTGCCAGGTTGCGAGGCTGGTCAACGTCGGTTCCTTTGATGATGGCCACGTAGTAGGACAGCAGTTGCAGTGGTAAGGTGTAAACAATTGGTGCAATCGCTTCTTCACAATGCGGCACCGGAATTACCTTCATGGTGTCATCACTGGCAAAGTTGGCGTCTTTATCAGCAAATACATACATCAGGCCGCCACGGGCGCGTACTTCTTCAACGTTGGATTTTAATTTCTCAATCAAATCATTTTTCGGCGCAACGACAATTACAGGCATGTCGGCATCGATCAGGGCCAAAGGACCGTGCTTTAATTCACCGGCGGCGTAAGCTTCAGCGTGAATATAAGAAATTTCTTTCAGCTTTAACGCACCTTCCATAGCGATAGGGTATTGATCGCCACGTCCCAAAAACAATGAATGGTGCTTGTCGGCAAAATCTTCAGCCAGGGCTTCGATGTCTTTGGCAAGCGCCAGGACTTCATCAATTTTCGCTGGAAGACTCATCAATGCCTGCAACAATTCTTGTTGTACATCTGCGCCCATGCCTTTGTTTTTACCGATGGCGATAGTCATCATCATCAGGCCAACTAACTGGGTGGTGAAGGCCTTAGTCGAGGCAACACCGATTTCAGCGCCGGCCTTGGTCATAAACGCCATATCTGATTCTCGAACCAGCGATGAACCAGGGACGTTACAGATGGTTAAACTGGCGGCATAGCCGAGCTCTTTACCTAAACGCAGTGCCGCTAAGGTATCGGCAGTTTCGCCCGATTGTGAGATGGTTACCAGCAAGGCATTATTCGGCACGAAGGATTTGCGATAGCGGAATTCGCTGGCAATCTCAACATTACAGGAGACACCCGCATATTGTTCCAACCAATAGCGAGCCACCATGCCTGAATGATAACTGGTGCCACAGGCAATGATTTGCACGTGCTCGATATTTTTCAAAATTTCGTCGGCATTAACATCAGCGCCGCCGAAGGCTTCGGTATTAATGTCATTGCCAAGGATACGATTTTCCAGAGTGTTGCGAATTGCAGTTGGTTGCTCGTAAATTTCTTTAAGCATGTAGTGGCGGTATTCACCTTTGTCACCTGCGTCATGACTAACCTGAGCTTCAGTTGCTTCACGTTCAACGGCTTTACCATCTTTATCGAAGATGTTTACTTCAAAACGGGTAATTTCCGCAACATCACCTTCTTCTAAAAACGCAAATTTGCGGGTTACCGGCAACAGGGCCATCATGTCGGAAGCTAAGAAATTTTCCCCCAGGCCATAGCCAATAACCAGTGGACTGCCTGAGCGGGCAACGACAACGCGTTCCGGATCGCGACGATCCATGATCACCGTGCCATAAGCACCGATAAATTGTTTACAGGCAGCCTGAACCGCTGCCAGTAAGGTTTTTTCGGTTTTTAACAAGTGATCGACCAAATGCGCAATAACTTCGGTATCGGTTTGTGAGGTAAAGGCATAACCTTGCTCGATCAGCAGGTTTTTCAGCTCCTGATGGTTTTCAATAATGCCATTATGGACAACGGCAATGTTGTCGCTACTTACGTGTGGGTGAGCGTTTTCTTCACTCGGAACACCATGGGTTGCCCAGCGCGTATGTGCGATGCCGGTGCCGCCATTCAGGGGATTACTTTGCACAGCGTCGGCTAGTTCCTGCACCTTGCCTAAGCGGCGTACTCGCTGTAACTCTTTGTCATTATTGATAATTGCCACACCGGCTGAATCATAGCCGCGATATTCCAGGCGACGAAGACCTTCGACTAGGATATCAGCGACATCACGCTGCGCTACTGCGCCAACAATTCCACACATAATACGTTTCCTGTTTAAAAATTGATTATTTTATTTGCTACTTAATAGGCTGCGCACAGATGACCTTGACCTGGTGCGCGCCAATCAGCTGCTGTAATTCGATACTTAATTCGGAGTCAGTGATCAGGGTATCTACTGCACTCCAGGGCAATTCCAGGTTGGGAATCTTACGCCCGATTTTTTCTGATTCGACCACGACAATCACTTCCCGGGCAACATCTGCCATGACCTGGCTCAGGCCAATTAGCTCGTTAAAGGTGGTGGTACCGCGTTCGAGATCAATGCCGTCGGCGCCGATAAACAATTGATCAAAATCATATGAGCGCAAAACCAGCTCGGCGACTTGCCCCTGAAATGATTCCGATCTCGCATCCCAGGTACCTCCGGTCATCAATAATGTTGGCTCATTTTCCAGTTCATGGACCTGATTGGCGATGGACAGGGAGTTGGTCATTACCACCAGGCCACGTTTTTGGTTAAGCTCGGGGACAATGGCGGCGGTGGTGCGGCCGCTGTCAATGATAATGCGGTTATGATCTTTTACATGGCGTGCCGCTTCGCGGGCAATTGATAACTTTCGGTTCGAAACTTTTTCGTTATTCTCTGCCTGGATAATTTCCTGGGGCAGTGGCACAGCGCCACCATAACGCCGCAACAACAAGCCGCTATTTTCTAGGGCAGCCAGGTCTTTTCTGATCGTTACCTCTGACGTATCAAATTGCAAAGCCAACTGATCGACAGTAACTTCGCCCTGTTCAGCCAAATGATTTAAAATAATGTGACGGCGCTGTTGAGTATTACGTTTCGACATAAGTTTCGAATGCGTTATTTTAAGTTTCGGTTCGAAAGATGTAATTAAAGCAAAGGACCGACGAAAATGCAAAACCGAAAGCGTAAAAAAGCGTAAAAAAGCGTAATCGGCAGATTTTTATTGATGGTTATTAATTTGTCAGCGCTGAACGGCTTTTCGCTGACGCTTAAAAATGCTAAATTACCGCTAATTGTATATACAACTTAACGAGTTAGGGCCTGTTAAACTTTGCTGGCCGATGTTGGTTCCTTAATCTTAAAGATTTACAGCAGCCCCGAATAACGTTCACCGCTGATATTGATGACATTCTATGAAAGACGCTATTTTTCAATTACACAAAGGTTCTGTCCCACTACTGATATCAATGCCGCACAATGGTGTGGATATTCCGGAGGGGATTCGTAATACCATGACTGATGCAGGCCTTAGTGTGGCGGACACGGATTGGTACCTGGATCGCCTGTATGCATTTGCCCGGGAGTTAGGCGCTTATATCATCGTTCCTAAGTACAGCCGCTACGTGATTGATTTAAATCGCTCCCCTGACGGTGAGAATCTATATCCGGGCGCTGATAGCACCGAATTGTGTCCGACCAGTAACTTTCAGCGACAACCCCTGTACAAAGTAGGGCTTGCACCAGATGAGCAGGAAATTCAGCATCGGGTGACAACATACTGGCAGCCTTACCACCAGGCCGTTATCGATACCCTGGATGTCATCAGGGAGCATCATGGCTGCGCGCTGCTGCTGGAAGCCCATTCGATTTGTTCACAGGTACCTAGATTTTTCGAAGGTCAGCTACCGGATTTTAATTTTGGCACCAACCAGGGACAAAGTTGTAGCCAGGCATTGCACCAATTATTGGAACAACTTAGCTTCGCGCCGTATTCACAGGTAATCGATGGTCGATTCAAAGGTGGCTATATAACCCGCGCTTATGCCAATCTTGAGCAATATATAGAGACGTTGCAATTGGAACTATCCCAGCGTACCTATATGGACGAGGTGCTACCCGGGGAATCGTCAGTAACATCAGGACAGGACCCGCTTCAGGTTAGCCAATATAACCCGGAAAAGGCGGCTCAGGTGATGCCGCAGCTGCAACATTTGGTGGTCTCATTGATTGATTATGTGAGCCAAAAGTCAGAAAACCTTGCATCGAACGGGAGGGCGTAATGATGAACCAGTCCACGTCTCGCCAATATCTATTTGCCGCCGACATACTGCTCGATTCTGGCTGGCATAAGAATAAAACCCTGGTCATTGAAAATGGCGTGATCACCGATATTACTGACGACAGGCCCGCGGATGCAGTAATAGCCAATGGGCCGGTGATCCCAGGCATGGTGAATTGCCACTCCCATGCTTTTCAACGAGGTTTTGCTGGTTTTTCTGAGCAGGGCAGTGAGAGTAAGGACAGCTTCTGGACCTGGCGCAAGATTATGTACAAATTTGTTGATCATATCTCGCCAGAACAAGCGAAAATTATTGCCAGGCAGTTGTATATTGAAATGCTAAAAGCTGGTTATACGCGGGTGGCGGAATTCCATTATCTGCACCATGACCCACAAGGCAATCCATACCCTCAGTTAAGCACGATGGCACGATCGGTGTTTGACGCTGCCAGCGATGCAGGCATTGGCATGACCATGTTACCAGTGCTTTATCGGTTCAGCGGCTTTGGGCCGGCAGAGCCGACTCATGGTCAACGCCGCTTCATTAATTCGATTGCCCAGTTTAATCAACTGGTCAGTGAATGTTTTGACTATGCCAAATCATTAACCAATGCCAATGTTGGTATTGCTCCGCATTCTTTACGAGCCGTAGATTTACCGTCATTACAGGCGGCGGTGCAACATCTGAAAGACCTAGATGCTAACGCGCCGGTACATATCCATATTGCCGAGCAAATGCAGGAAGTGAATGATTGCCTGCAACATTATCAAAAACGTCCGGTGCAGTGGCTGTTGGATAACATGGACGTGGATCAGCACTGGTGCCTGATTCATGCCACTCACATTAATCACCGTGAATTACAAGGAATCGCTGACGCTGGTGCTATTGCCGGTATTTGTCCCACCACCGAAGCAAATCTTGGCGATGGAATTTTCCCTACCGAAGAATTTTTAGATGTGGGCGGACAATTAGCGATTGGCTCTGATAGTCATATTAGTGTATCTGCCACAGAAGAACTTAGGCTGCTCGAATACGCACAGCGTTTGCAAAAGCAACAGCGCGCCGTTCTGGCAAATTCCACCACGCCTTCCGTCGGTCGTAACTTATGGCAACATAGCGCCAAAGGAGGTGCATTATCGACCTCGAGCAATACCGGCGTAATCGCCATTGGTCGTCAGGCAGACTTATTGGTTCTTGATGCTGAAAAGTTACGCTTGTACGCCGGCGGCAGTGATTATCGTATGGATAGCTTCATTTTTGCCTGTGCCAGCAATGCCGTGCGGGATGTGATGGTTGCTGGTCAGTGGGTGATCGATGATTATCAACATGCGCAACAACAACAAAGCGCGGATGATTTTGCTACCGTGATTGAACAGTTATCAGCGGGCAGTTAACGCATACGAATCATTCAAATACCGATAGAAATGACACAGGCATGAAACCAGCGATTATCAAACAATCAATCAGTGTGCGTGATTATAAATCCGCCCCGGAAGGCTCGGCGCGGCGGGTTGTTGATAATCTGGTGGAGGAGCTACCGGTAGCGGTGGTGTATAATGGTTTAACTCATGCAGTGATGATGTTAACACCGGTGGCACTGGAACATTTTGCGCTGGGGTTTTCATTAACGGAAGGGATCATTGACAGGGCCAGCGACATTTTTGGTATTGAGGTGGTCGCCCGGAATAATGGATTGGAATTGCATGTTGAACTGAATTCTCGCCAATTTAACCGCCTCAAGCAGCATCGCCGAACGTTAACGGGCGCTAGTGGTTGTGGTTTATGCGGTAAAGAATCGTTGGATATGGTCACCATTGAACGACCGCCACTGACATCGGGGAAATTGCCACCATTTGCGTTAATCGAGCATAGCCTTGATAGGTTTAGTCAGGCGCAGGTACTGAACCAACAATGCGGCAGCGTTCACGGTTGTGGGCTATTTACAGCATCTGGCGAATTACTTCATGTGAGCGAAGATGTTGGCCGCCACAATGCACTGGACAAACTCATCGGTTTTACGCTGAGCGAACAGATAAATATTGCAGACGCATTTGTGATTACATCAAGCCGTGCCAGCTTTGAAATGGTACAAAAATGCCTGCTTGCTAAAATCAAAACCCTGGTTTGTGTTTCGGCAGCGACCCATATGGCGGTGCGACTGGCACAGCAGGGTAATATCAACCTGGTTGGTTTTGCCCGTCATGGCCGCCATGTGATTTATCATCAGTCGCACAACTGACGGGCAAAAATTATAGCAATCGATGTTGGTCGATGGTGCTGCAAAGTTGCTGTTGCAGTTCGCGATTCAGGCGACGATTGTAATTACCGCCACTACAAAACTCATTGTAGTAATCGCGAATATTCTCCCTTGACGTGGCAAGCTCTTCGACATAACTGCGCTCACTCTTCGAGTATTTCTTTAAATGTGGAGACATTACGGTGAGCAACTTTGAAGGACTGACCCGGGCACGGGTGTCGGCAAACTCATTGACATGACCATCCATCCAGGCTTTCTGGCTTTCCCACCACGCATTAAGCTGCGGGGATGGATAAAAGTGAAGGTAAACCGCGGCTGCAACGATCAATATAATTATTTTTTTCATAACAGAACCCGAACAAGATTAGTTCGCCCATAATAACCAATTTCCTGGGGAAAAAACCATAAAACTTGTGTTAAATCATAGTTTGTATGGTCTATTCAGGTATAATTTAACAAAAATGTGACATTAGCCCTGGGTGAGTTTGTCGTCAAATGGAAGAAAACAAGTCCGCTGCAAAGCCAGTAAAAACCATTCCGGTGAAGGAAATTAAAGTTCATCGCCCGCGTCATGTTGAGGCCGAACAATATAGTCCCCGGGATCAAATCTATGTTCGCAAAGTGAGTGGTTACTTTCAACGCTTGCGCCAAAAAATGAACTTCTTTTTTCTGGCGTTATTCGCCGCCTTGCCCTGGTTGCAATATAATGGCCAACAAGCTCTGTTGCTGGATATTGGTGAGCAACGTTTTAATATCTGGGGGTTGACGCTGTGGCCTCAGGATCTCACCTTGTTGGCCTGGATTTTTATTATCGGTGCCTACCTGCTGTTCTTTGTTACTACCTTCCTCGGTCGTGTCTGGTGTGGTTATATGTGCCCGCAAACCGTCTGGACCTTTATTTTTATCTGGTTTGAAGAGCGGTTTGAAGGAACCGCCAACCAGCGCAAAAAGCTCGATCAGCAGCCGATGTCAGTCGACAAGTTCTGGCGTAAGGCGGCAAAGCACAGCTGCTGGATTTTGTTTGCGCTGTTTACGGCGATAACGTTCGTTGGCTACTTCACTCCGATCAGGCAATTAGTTCCTGACTTTTTTACTACTAATGCCGGCATCATGGCGACCGCCAGTATTATCTTTTTTGCTTTTGCTACCTATGGAAACGCTGGCTGGATGCGGGAAGTCATGTGCCTGCACATGTGTCCATACGCACGATTTCAATCGGCAATGTTTGATAAGGATACGCTAACAGTCGCCTATGACAGTGGTCGTGGTGAGACCCGAGGCCCACGCTCGCGCAAAGTTAATCCTGCAGATGTCGGTCTGGGTGATTGTATCGATTGTAACCTGTGTGTGCAGGTGTGTCCGACCGGAATAGACATTCGAAATGGCTTGCAGTATGAGTGCATCAACTGCGGTGCCTGTGCGGATGCCTGCGATGGAGTGATGGATAAGATGGGCTACCAGAAAGGCTTGATTCGTTATACGACGGAACACGAGTTAACGGGTAAAAAAGTCCATATATTACGCCCGAAACTCTATATGTACGCCTTGATTTTACTGGTCATGACTGGTTTCTTTGTAGCGGATTTGGCAACCCGGGTGCCGTTACAGTTAGATATCATTCGTGATCGCAATGCGTTATCACGGGAAACTAATGAAGGGTTAATTGAAAACGTATATACCCTCAAGGTGTTAAATAAATCACAAATCGATAGTGTCTATAAAATCTCAGTGGAGGGGCTTGAAAATCCCCAGTGGCAGGGTAAAAAGCGCGTGAAAGTAAAAGCGGCGCAATTGGAAACCATCACCATTAGCGTTGCCGTCGACCCGGTTGAGCTGAACGAATACATGACTGATATTTCGTTTGTGGTGCAACAAGTAGAGCCGAGAGACAATAACGTGATCATCAAACATTCCAGCAAATTTTTTAACCGGCGCCCCTAATGCAACAATATAATTCTGATTTTAATTTTTCGTCGCTGGCACCAGAAACCATTATTGATGGCCTGGAGGATGCGGGGTTTATGGTAGACAGCGGCTTGCTGGCTCTGAATAGCTACGAAAACCGGGTATACCAGTTCCATGATATGGAGCGGCATAAATTTGTCTGTAAATTTTATCGCCCCGGACGCTGGCAACTCTCGCAAATACAGGAAGAACACGATTTTGCATTTCAGCTGCAGGAGCATGAATTACCTATTGTTGCACCGCTAAAACGTGACGGTCACTCTATTTTCCATCATCAGGGCTTCCTCTTTGCAGTATTTCCCTGTCGCGGAGGTCGCATATTTGAAGTCGATAACCTTGAGCAGCTGGAATGGATGGGACGTTTTGTTGGCCGAATTCATGCTGTGTCTTCACAACAAAGCTTTCAATATCGACCCACTATCTCAATTCAGGAAAGTTTGTTAGATGCCCGCCAGGTGTTGATGGATTGCCAGATGGTACCATTAAGCCTGCAAACGCCATTCTTTACCGTGTTAGAACAAGCCATTGATTTAGCCGCAGCCCGGTATTTACCGCAGACGCAAATCAGGCTACATGGTGATTGTCATGCCGGCAATATCCTGTGGACCGATGATGGCCCGCATTTTGTCGATCTCGATGATTGTCGCACCGGACCTGCTATTCAGGATCTCTGGATGATGTTAAGCGGTGACCGTTCGCAGCAGCTTGTACAATTAGATACACTTTTATCCGGCTACGAAGAGTTCTTTTCATTTGATAATAGCGAACTGTCACTGATAGAATCGCTCAGAACCATGAGGGTCGTGCATTACATGGCCTGGCTTGCCCGACGTTGGCAGGACCCGGCATTTCCCCGTAATTTTCCCTGGTTTGATACCGAGAAATACTGGGAACAACAGATACTTGCATTAAAAGAACAAGTGGCCGCGTTACAGGAGCCACCCTTGAGTTTAATGCCATAATGGTATAAATAACTCATATTCAAAGAACGAAAGGAATATAAATACATGAAGAAGTTAATGTCTTTGTTTTTGGTTACCGCATTAGCGGCATTTAGCAGTCAGGCAGCTAAATATGTGGAAGGTAAGCACTACACCATAGTGAGTGAGACAGCATCAGCTACGCCGGAAGTACGTGAGTATTTCTCTTTCTATTGCCCACACTGTTTGCGTTTTGAGCCATTTATGCAGGATCTGGCCCGTTCCCTGCCAGAAGGTGTGACGTTTGAGAAAAACCATGTGGATTTTTTACGTGCGGCTAGCCCCGAAGTGCAATTTGATATCACTAAGGCGTTAGTAGTTGCCGAGCAGTTACCACAAAAAGAACGATTAATTGGTGCGATCTTTAATGAGATTCAGGTACAGCGCCGCCCGATTACTTCGCCTGACGATATTCGTAAGATTTTTGTGATGAACGGTGTCGACGGTGAGCAGTTTGATAAAATGTTCAAAAGCTTCGCAGTAAACTCGCAGGCGAAAAAGCAAAAGAAAAATCAGGATGATTTGGTTGCTAAGCGTGCCTTAACTGGCGTACCAACCGTGGTTGTTAATGGCAAGTATCGGGTAAATGCCAGTGAGCTGGATAAAGCCGACTTCCTTAACGATTACAAAAATATCGTGATTTACCTGAGTCAGATGGACTAGTCACTGACACTGGGTTTGTGATTGATAAAGGCATCTTCGGATGCCTTTTTTTGTACATGGACGTGCTTCGTCGAGATATTGCCATCCATGATATCTCGACATTCCATAAATCCCTTTATATCTCCTCCCGCACCATGGATGGGGGAAGGGGAGGGTTGCTTACAGGGATGTAAGTACCCTGCATCACAGGATGGTCTGATGCATGGGTGTAAGGGATATACCTCGCCTTTTTCAACCCACCCTCACAATTCTAGCGCTTTCTCAATGACCAGGCGATTATCACTGATATCACAGCGAGCAAAACACTCACGGATATTTGGGTGCTTGACTGCACTTTGATGCCGCTCCCCATTAACGCGAATATGCTCATTTGTGGCAAAAAACCCAGATAAGAGCCTGCCAGGTAGGGTCTCAATGGCACCCTTGCAACCCCGGCACACAAGTTAAAGAGAAAGTTGTTACCGGCAGGGATAAAACGAACCATCAGGGTTTTGCTGAACGTACGATGTTTTAATAAATCATGAATTTTGCTGACCTGAGGCTGAAAGCGGGGAAGCATCAGGTAATGTAGCCCATAGCGGGCCACTAATACCGTAAGCAGACAACCAGTAATGGCAGCGGTACTCGCTAGCAAAATTCCCATGCCACTACCGAATAGGTAGCCACCACTAAAGGCGCAGATTTGCCTGGGCAAGCCGATGGCCGTGCCAAGTGTCATAAAAACCAGGAAATATAAAGTTAAGTTTTGCTCAAACCGGTGCGCAAATTCATTCAGGGTCTGGAGGTTGAAATACTGACTCAGGCCGGAAAAGTGGATTGCTGCAGTGATGATAATGCCAAGCAACAGGAAGCCCAACACCAGGGTTATGGTAAGCCGGTGTGAGTGCCAACAATGTTCTATGTTTATCCGGGTTAAGAATTGCCTGAACACCAGGATTGCCTTTTTTCACCACGATAAGGGCGAGCCAAACCGCTATTGATTAACTGCTGCGCGAGACTTTCACCATCGAGGTAGACGTCGGCAATTAAACGAAAATATTTGCCTCGTTCAATATTTCTTAATTCAATGACGTTAGCTGTTGATAATTGCTGCCGGGTAAAATCGCGGGCTTTTATTGCCAGTTGTTTTTCCGCGACACATTTGCCCCGAATCTCCGGTGTATCGACTGAGTTGATTCGCACCGGCGTATTATTACCAATAATATCCGGCCAGTGTGCTATGTTGGCACGGAACGTATCGCCATCGTATACATTAACGATACTGGCAACCCGAACGGTTCCATAATTACCCTGGCTCGGCAAAGAAATGCCCATCAGGCACATTAGCGCACTTACGCGTATCAATAGCTTAAAACGAGACACGATGTTCAATCTTCTGAATTGTTATTCTGGGCAGATTATAACGCGCCTGGTATCGATGAGCTGTAATTGTTTTTGCTCATTTTGTTGGGCAAGGTGTCCTTCAAGCAGGAGTTGCTGACCCGTTTGGGCTTTATCAGCAAGGTATTGGGCCGATTTTCCAAATACATGCACCAGGCGTTGTACACTGGCGTATTTAGCCGGCATGCCAGATTGCCGGCATTGAATGGTAAATTCGGCCATGGCGACATTGTTCTGAGTTTGCATGAGCTTCACTTCAGAAACCAGCGTTGCCTGCATATGCAATTGATTAATGCTTTGCGCCAGACCCTTGCCTAACACTGAGATATCGTTAACCCAGACCAGATGCTTATTACCATCACCGCTGAGCTTGCCGGTTAACATCACTAACTGGCCTTTATCGGCGTGAATAAACTCGCGCTCCAGCATGTCGCCCTGAGCAAAGCAGGTCAGGTAGGTGGTCCAGTCTTTGAAGCTGTTGGAGGATTTATCAAACCAACGATGATGGGTGGCAATGACAAATTCACAGACAGGAATCGCCGGATTGGCGCGGTAGCGAATGTCTGGCTTGGCGACCAGGTTTCCAGCCAGTACAAGCTGGCATTGTTGCCATTTGTGGTCGGGGGTAGAGTGTCCCATAACAGCTTAATTTTATGAATAAAAACACATCATAAAACATTTATAAGAACAGGGAAATGATCGACAAAAAGATTGTGATGGATGGCCCACTCGGCAGGAGTCGAACCTGCGGCCTCACCCTCCGGAGGGGTGCGCTCTATCCAGCTGAGCTACGAGTGGATGCTTAAAAGACTTTTGTCTGAAGGATGATAGCAACAAAAGCCATGTCATTCTATACAGACATTTACCGGTGTCAACTTTTGTCCTCGTCAAAGTGGCCGATTGGTTTAAAAATGTACATTTGCTCTGAAGATTGCAGTTAACCGTCGATTGCCAGGGATTTAGCGGGCAATCTGTGAGTTATCAACTAGTATTAAAGTTAATTGAAATGTTGATAATAATAAGCTTAAACGTACATGGAATTGTTAGGCCTGATAGGCTATGGATTCAGTAGCCTAATCTATTTAATATTTTTTCTGTTGCTGCTGGCTTCCCGGCAGCAGTCCCTCGCGGGCACCCTGACCAGATTGCTCGGTATCACTTTTTGTCTGGCCTCTTTGGTTAGCTGTTGGCAGCTTTACCAGGGCTTCAGCCTGCTTTATGTTTTCGGCTTAGAGGCGCTCAAAAATCTAATGCTCAGTTTATTGGTACTGGGAATTAAACTTCGCTCTGAATCTTTACGGCATTTATTTTCTCAACGGGAAACTCGGAACTATCTGCTGGCGGTTGTGGCGCTGATCACTGCTGCCGCATTTAGCCTGGTATACAGGCAAAGTTTTGTCTGGTTATTTATCGGTTTTATGGCGCTGAGTTTGTGGCCACTGGTACTGCTCGAACAGGTGTTTCGTAATGCTCAGAATCGCGCCCGCTGGGCAGTATGGCCATTCGTTTTCGGTATCGGCAGCATCTTAGTGTTTGATTTTGTGATGTATGCTCAAGGGGCATTGATCAACCAGCTGGACTTTAATTTCTGGTACCTGCGTGGCTACCTGAGCGCAGCAATGATGCCGTTTATTTTGCTAAGCTCTAAACGCATAAAGAACTGGTCTTCGGACTTATTTGTTTCCCGGGATATCGTGTTTTACAGCTCGATTCTGGTATTGAGCGGCGGTTATCTGTTGCTGCTAGCCTTTGCTGGTTACATTATTCGCTTTCTTGAAGGGCAATGGAGCGAAATGCTCAGCATTGCATTTATGTGCCTTGGCTTGCTGGTGTTGTTCGCCATTTTACTGACTCAGAATTTCCGTAATCGAATTCGGGTATTTATTTCCAAACATTTCTTTGCCAACCGCTATGACTACCGACTCGAGTGGCTTAATTTAATCTCGGCCATCGAACGAGGAGCCGGTGATGATATTTATGAGAATGCCTGCGCCGCCCTTGCCGAAGTGTTACAACTCGATGGCTGTATCTATCTGCAGTTAAATAATATCAATCGTTTGGCTGTGATGAACCATGGGCAGTTAAAGCCGGGCACTGCTTCAATGCAGGAGCTGGATGGTCTGGTGAGGTATTTCCAGCAGCAAAGCTGGATCATTGATTTAGGCGAATATGACAAATCACCACAGACCTATCAGGACCTGAAACTTCAACATCATACCCTGCGCAATGAGAACATTGAGGTTCTGGTGCCAGTATATTTTCAGCAACAACTAACAGGTGTATTCGCGATGACGCGGCCGGCCACGAAAGGATTTTTGAACTGGGAGGACCGTGATTTTCTGTTTGCCCTGACCAAGCAGTTGGGCAACTACCTGTCGTTGCAAGAGGCACAACGGCAGTTGGCTCAAACTCAGCAATTTGCTGTATTTCACCGCATGTCAGCTTTTGTATTACATGATTTAAAAAATATTCAGGCACAGCTTGGCCTGATCACTACGAATGCTGAACGGCATCGGGAAAATCCGGAATTCATTAATGATGTATTTGCTACCGTCAACTCCGCCAGTATGCGCCTGCAAAAAGTGGTGCGGCAGCTAGCCAGTAAATCGATGGAGAAAATCAAAGAGCCGAATCAGCAGGTCGAGGTCAAGTCATTACTGGAACAAGTGGTAAAACTTGCCAACATGCATACGCCCCAAGTGTCTTTACGGTGTCCGGCAGGGTTGTATGTATTTACCGATAAAGAGCGTTTTGCTGGTGTATTGATGCATTTAATTGAGAATGCTCAGCAAGCCAGCGATAGCAATAAAAAGGTGCAACTCGTTGGCGAAAAACAAGAAAATAGACTAATTCTTACTATAAGTGATAAGGGCTGCGGGATGAGCCAGGAGTTTATCCGGGAGAAACTTTTTACCCCATTTTCGACCACTAAAGGTAATGCAGGAATGGGCATCGGTGTGTACGAAGCCCGGCAGTTTTTTGAAGAAAACTGTGGCGTGCTGTCGGTCGACAGTGAAGTTGGCACAGGAACAACATTCACCATTGAAATGTCGTTGAGCAATTATCAGGAAATCGGATATAACAATCATGGAAAAATTATTAATTGTTGATGATGACGAAGGAATCCAGAAGCAGTTGAAATGGAGCTTGTCTAATTATCAAACCATTTTCGCCACCAATCGCCAGACTGCGATCAATGCACTTCGGTTACATGAACCGAAGGTGGTATTACTTGATTTAGGGTTGCCGCCAGACACCGCGAACGCTAGTGAAGGTTTGAAAACGCTGGAAGAGATTATCGCCCTGGCGCCGTTTACCAAAGTGGTGGTAATCACCGGTAATGATGACCATCAGGTTGCCTTAAAGGCGATCGCGAATGGCGCCTACGATTTTTATCAAAAGCCTCTTGATGCCGATGTCATTAATGTCATTGTTGATCGAGCAAATAACGTTTCTTCGATTGAAAAAGAGAATCGCATTATCCGTGAGCTGGCCGGGGTAGATTTTGGCATAATCGGCAGTAGTGAGGTTATGGAGAACCTTCGCATTCGGGTGAAGCGGATAGCGCCGACGGAAATTACTACCTTATTACTCGGTGAGAGTGGTACAGGCAAAGAAGTCGTTGCAACCGCCATTCATAAATTCAGCAATCGCAAAAAGAAACCTTTTGTGGCGATAAACTGTGCTTCGATTCCTGACACTCTGCTAGAGAGCGAGCTATTTGGTTTTGAAAAAGGCGCCTTCACCGGGGCACATCGAACGACCAAAGGAAAAATCGAGATGGCTCAGGGAGGGACTCTTTTTCTTGATGAAATCGGCGACATGCCATTTAATCTTCAGGCTAAGTTATTGCGGTTTTTGCAGGAAAGGGTGATTGAGCGTATCGGTGGTCGGGCGGAAATCCCTGTTGACGTCAGGGTAGTTTGTGCGACCAATCAAAACCTGGAACAAATGGTGGCAGATAAAACCTTCCGTGAGGATCTCTATTATCGAATCAGCGAAATGGTATTTTCGATACCACCGCTAAAAGAACGGGAATATGATGTGCTGATTCTGGGGCAGTATTTCTTATTGCAGTATGCCAAAGATTACAATGTCAAAGTACAGGGCTTTTCCGATTCCGCAGCGAATGCGATGAAAAGTTATCATTGGCCCGGTAACATCAGGGAATTACAAAATAAAATTAAATCGGCGGTGATTCTTGCCACCGGAGGCCTGGTCAAAGCTGATGACCTTGGCTTTAATGAGCTCGATGAATCCGCATCGCCATTAGAGCTGAATCTCAGGGTGGTTCGGGAAAGAGCTGAATCGCGGGCGGTAAGTAAGGCATACGCGTTGGCCGACGGTAATATGAGTCGAACTGCCGAGCTGCTCGGCGTCACTCGACCCACTTTGTATGCCTTAGTTGAAAAGTATTCGATGCAGCTAAAGTCTCAGGAGGCCTGATTCTGAGTGGGTCTGTGAGTTACAGGCCCACTACTGAAACGCATGGGGCAGGACTTTGGCACCGGTAATTATTCGATAATGTTTAGGCGCAGGCATGGTTACATGCCGACTCGCTTGTTACCGTCATCCGTATGTCGTTCAAGAATGCTCATCTGGTCTTCATTTAGGACAATTTCTTCGTTATTGATTTTCTCTTCCAGGGCTTTGACCCGTTTCGTATAATTCTCGAGATTATGTTTTAACCAGATTGAACGAATCGCCGAACCAGAAATGTCGACGCCATCATGACGCAGAGCTTCGCTGGCCTTATACTGACCATCATCCGGATGGGAAATAGCATAGTCAATCACCGCTTGTTCGGTGACCGGGTCGATGACCTTCTTTGGGCCTTCTGCCCTCGATTGCTGGCGTTCCGTTGCCAGAGCTACCTTTTGCTCGATTAGTCTGTCGAGATCGCGACTGATAGACATTTTATGATCGATACTTTCCTGCAAATAATCGGCAATCTTTTTTAATGACTTTAAGATACGTTTATCAACCAGACGCGCATTTTTCCCCGTGGATTTTGTTTTGCCCGACGGCTTTATTTTGGTGGTAGCCTCATTACTAACGGGTACTTGCGACTGACTGGGTTGTGAGGTGCTAAGTTCTTCGGCAAATTCTTCACTAACGGCCTGCAGGTCTTCACGAATCAGGAACCGCTTATTGTTCAAAAAGCCATACAGCAGGACCCGGTCGACAAATAAATTGATTTTACGGGGAATGCCTAATGTTTTTTGCTTAATAAATTCATAACAGTCATCGGCAAATATTTGTAATGGCTTCTCGCTGACCAGCTCGAGGCGATGTTTAATGTACTGGGCAATTTCCTCAGTGGTTAAAGGTTGCAGGTGGCATGAAGCGATAATACGTTGCCGAAACTGTTCCATCCCCTGGCTCTGGATTATCGGTTTTAACTCTTCCTGGCCGAGCAGGAAACTTTGTAGCAGCGGCCTATTGTTACGTTGAAAGTTGGAAAGCATACGTAACTCTTCAACGGTTTCGGCAGGAAGGTTTTGCGCCTCATCGACGAGTAATAATGCCCTTTTTCCCTGGCTGTTGAGAGCCAGCAAATGTTGTTCTATGGCTTGTAACAGGCTTGCTTTGCTGCGTTTTTCCACTGGCATTTTAAACTTTCGGGCAATAGCCCTGAGAAGGTCTTCCGGCGACAATTTAGTCGTAACAATCTGCACAGCCTCTATAGAAGAATCTTTAATGCGATGCAGAAGGCTTTGAGCAAGCATGGTTTTTCCGGTTCCAATTGGACCGGTAATGACAATGAAGCCTTCTCCCTGCTCGAGGCCATATTGCAGATAGGAAAGAGCCTGCGTGTGTTTAGCAGAACCAAAAAAGAACTTTGGATCTGGATTTAATTGGAAGGGTTTGGCTGTAAAGCCATAAAAATTCTCATACATATCAAAACTCTTTTACCAGTTCTATGCCAATGCGATTTTCATTGTAATTTAATAAAAATCGGTTTGAATTACGGTTTAAGTGTTGACCGTAAATGGTTAATGTTAATGTGGAATTTAATTCTTCATTCCATTCCGCTGCCCAGATACGGTAGTGATCGATTTGCGCTTCAGCCTCATCAAAATCCCGATCGAAGTCGTTCTTAATGTAGGAAAAACTTGCATCCACGGTGGCATTGCGGGTGACTTCGCGTGATGCGCCAATATTGAAATATTCGTATATATCATCATCACCGAACTCAAGTTCGGTGCGCTTGGTTTTGCGTATGCCAAGGTGGTAGGTAGTGCGCTTTAGCGCCAGCGAAGTGCTGAAGTTCAGGGTTTTATTGAGGCTGTAGGTTTCAGACTGGCGCAAACCAACGTCTGAAGCAAAGCCAACAAAGGTATAGCCAGTCAGATCGAATGATTCATTCGGTCCAACGATACAACTTGAGAAATCGCCCGGTGTTAAGCCAAGACACCAGACTTCGAGTTGTTGGTCGACAAAGTTGTATCGGTCAAATAACTCAATGGCCTCATTATAAGCCAGCGTGGTGGTTAGCTTGCGCATTCTGTGACGAAATGATGCCTGGTAGGCATCGCCATAAAAGCGTTGAAAAAACTTTGCTCGTAACAAGGTTCGGGCGGATGGCTGCCAATTGATTGCACCACTGATATAATCTTCAGGGGGGGCGAGAAAATCAACATCGGGTTGATTTGCGGAATCTTCATCTACCTGGTTCCAGGCAAGATCCACATCGAGACTGTCGATAATTTGCCAGCGGATACCGAATCCAAAAGAGGAGGTGCCCTGAATCTGGGTATCGAGCAGGTTACCTTCGGTGTCTTCATCGTAAAAGCGCACAAATGGATTTAATTTAAACCCGGTTATCCAGCCTATGACGATATCGGCGTTCCAATATTGTCCACTTCGACGGTTATTTGACGTGTCGAGGATTTGCCCACTAGCGTCCCAAAATATATTTCTTGCAGCATTACCACTGCGCGTATTGAAAAAACCACTATACCCTTCACGATCGCCAATCGCGTCCTGAGCTGTGTCATAGAGATAGGCCAGTTGTGCCGATGTGGTGACCGAACTAGACGTGACATTGTATTCAAGACCGGCACGAAATCGCTGAAACTGCACCGTATTGCCTGCGACCAGGTCAGCCAACGCGTTTCTGGCGCTGTTTTCGGCGACATTATCAATCGAATAAGTTGCAAACGCGGCCATGCCTTCCGGCCACAATTCAATGCGACCCATCGCTTCCATTTGATTAAAGTTATCCCGTTCGCCCAAGTCATGGCTATAGAGTACCTGGATGAATTCGTAGTCAATGTCGGCAAGCGCGCCACCAGACACATACTGTGCATTTATACCGGGTGAGATAAGTGTAACAAAACTAATGGTCTCGTCTGTGGGAGACAGCTCAACGTTATCCGTAACGACCTCTTCAACAGAGACCCGGGGTGTTAAATTCCAAGGTTCTGCTTGGGAAGAAAAGGTTAAAACAGTGCATATAGCAAGTACAGATATCTTATTGAATAGTCTTATTATCGTATCCGTAACTGTTATTACCATATAATTCCTTATGCGATTGTAATGCTTTATTTAACACCAGTCCTTTCGCTAAATCTTCATTTAACATGGCACAGGCTCGATTAACTTTTTGTATCGATGTTTTATTTTCTTCTACCGCGATTATGGCTTGCCCCATAAGTTGTGATAATGCCGCTGTTTCCGTTAAACCGAGAATCGGTGGGCAATCGAAAATAACGATTCGATCCGGATAACGGCTTGCCAATTCTTCTACCAGAGCCGTCATCTTGGCACTGGCAAGCAATTCATTGGCCAGGTAATGAGGGGTACCTGTGGGCATGATTTTTAGTTTTGCTACATTAGTCGAGTAAATAATGTCGCCAGGTTGTTTGACATTTCCCAGCAGGTATTCGATTAACCCTTTGCGTGGCTTGATACCGCAGTGCCGCAACACACTGGGTTTATAGATGTCTGCATCGACCAGTAATACGGTTTTGTCCTGTTCTGCGGCAATACTCAGCGCCAGATTAATGGCAATGAAGGTTTTACCTTCATCGGCAAGTGCGCTGGAGACCATCACCAGGTTTGGATGTTTCACATTGTTGGCTTTTGAGGTCAGGGCGTTTCCTAACAGGTTACGTTTGATTTCCCGAAACTCCTCCTGAATGCCATGATTACGAGAACTGTCCTGAGAGGTCAGGAAGCCCAGGTTTTCCAGCATCTCCAGGTCAAGCTGTAATACGGAATCGTCTTCATCGTCGCGACGTGCGGTGATTGACTCCATTTCGCTGACGTCATTATCTTTAACCGAGAGGCTTTCATTGACTTCACCAGCGACATGTTCAGGCTGCGCCTGTGCCGCTTTCTCGACAACGCTCCCAGTATCCGCATTCGAATCTGCACTGGATTGCACATTTTTCTGTGTAATGTTTTGCTCGGTGGATGAATCGGCGTCTACTCCCTCTTGTTTAGCTTTACTGGCTAAATCGGCTTGCTTTTTCGCGAGTGCTTGTTCAATGGTAGACATATCAATACACCTTAGTTTGTTGAGTTTGCGGAGCCTGACTGGAGGTCGAGTAACCGATAAATCCCGCAAGTAAGACCAATAACAAAATATTTGAAATGATAAACATGCGGGTCTTGCGTGTTTCTTTATCGAGTAACCCCATGGAGCTTGTCGCCGTAACCACACCCATAACCGGCATATTCAATGCGCGAGATAATTGATTGGATGAAACGACAATAGGGTTCGCCTGAGTCATCATAAATGCCGCGCCAGTACCTGCTCCGAGGCCGAGAACCAGAACACCTAAGTAAAACAGAATCCGATAGGGGCCACTTGGTTCGAGCGGAACCTGAGGTGGATCGACTACCCGAAACTGAATCTTGTCTGAGGTTGCATCCGCTTGTTTGGCCATCAATGCGGTTTCTTTGCGGGACAGCAGTTCCTCGTACTTACCTTTGTTGATCTCATAGCCACGGTTCAAGGCAACCAGTTCGGCTTCAATATCCGGAATGGTGCGGATTTTTTCAGTCAGTTCATCCACTTGTGCCTGGTAATTGTTAGCCCGAACCTGTAATGAGGCGATTTCGTTTTCAATTTGGTTAACCAGAATACGCATTTCCTGGTAAACCGGGCTGGCATTGGCAGCGCTAAGGTTGACACTTTCACCATCCTCGCCCTCGGTAGTTAAGGCGACATAATAGGCTTCAATTTCTTCTTTACGCAGGCGGCTCAGCTCGTCAAGGCGGCGGCGGATTTCAATCACGTCTGGATGCTTTTCGGTATAGCTGATCAACGCTGTATCTAAATTGGTTTTAAGGGTTTGAATGCGTTCATCATAAGTGGTTGAAATAGCATCGTTATCAAGGATGTTTTCTGATAAGGACTGACTGTTTAAGTCCTCTTTCGATAACTGGCCTTGCGCAGATTCAAGCCGACTACGTGCTTCCATCAATTGTAAGTTGGTGTCACGAAGACGTGTTTTTGCGCCATTTAGGGCACTGTAAAAGCCGCCTGAATCACTTGGCAAAATACCGGTATAACGCTTTTTAAATTCGGTCAGGCGTTTCTCAGCAATAACCAGCCTGTTTTCATAATCCTGGATTTGTTTGTCGAGGAATTTCTGAGCGGTATCGGTATCGCTTCGTGTTTCACCAAGGGTATTCTCGATAAATACCGTGAGCGCAGCCTGCACGATATTTTTTGCAAGTTGTGGGTCTTCACCTTCGTAGGAAATGGTGAATATATTCTCCTTGCCAACCGGTTGGATCGTCATTTTGCTCTTTAAATCGTCAATGATTTCTTCGAATTCTTCTGAATCTTCGGCCTGTAAATCGAGATCGGTCATGCGAGCAATTTTGGTCAGATTTGGTCGTCCCAATAAGGTTTTTACCATCAGGCGGACCTGATAATCTGGATCCGTCTCAACCATCAACCCTTCCATCAAAGGCCTGAGCAAAGACTGGGTATCGACATAAACCTGGGCGCTGGCCTCATATTTATCCGGCAGGGCACTTACTGCCAGCCAACCGATCGGACAAATTATCCATGTTGCTATCAGGATATAGTGCTTCTTGGCCCATACGCCCAGCAGTATTTCCTTTATTCTTTCAATTTGTTCGTACATGATAGGAATTCTTCATTGATGAAAATTAAAACCAAGCTTCCGGAATAACAATAATATCGCCCGGTAACACATCGACATTTGCGCTGATATCGCCATCTTTAATTAAATCTTCGATATTGAGCAGGTATTGCTTTTGCTCACCATTTTCGACCCGTACCAGTACTGATTGGTTACCGTCGGCAAACTGCGTTAGCCCTCCGACCGCAATCATTACGTCGAGTAAGGTCATATTCTGCCCATAGCTGACTGCTCGGGGCTGGGACGCTTCGCCAATGACTCGTATTTGCTCACTGTAAGGACCAATGAATCGGTTTACCGTAACGGTGACGATAGGCTCTCGTAAATAGGTCGAGAGTTGCTCTTCAATCGTACGGGCTAATTGGGTGGGTGTTTTCCCCGAGGCCATAATATCTTCCACCAGGGAAGTGGTAATTTTGCCATCAGGACGAACAATAAAGCTGCCCGAGACGTCTGGATTTCGCCAGACAAAGATATTCAACTGGTCACCAGGGCCGATCAAGTAGTTGTAGGAATCCGCAGTTTCAGTTTGAGCTGGACGGACGGTTGCTGAGGGTAATGATTGGTTTGAACTGCAGCCATTAATTATCCCCAAAAAGATCACAGCTATCATTATCTTTCTTATAGTCAAAGTTCCTTTCGCCATAGCTTAATGCCTTCATTGCAAAGATTATTTTTGGTTTATACAAAGGTTAGTTCAAAGATTTAATTTTTGCGCAAATTTTGTGGCAAAAATAATCATGACGCTCTGGTTTCTTGAACTATAGTTAATGGGAAATACGGATTTTCCCAATAATGTCAAACAATAAAGGATTCTGAGGTAACACTCGTGCAGAATAAAAATATTAACTACTATGCAGTGCTGACCAGACTGTTAATTCTGGTCGACTCGGTCATTTTTTTTGTCGCCTTTGCCATCAGTCATCAATTCTCGCCCCAAAATTACACCAATATTGAGGTTTTAGGTAACTCGCTGTTTTTTGCATTTGTGATGCAACTGGCATTTCTCGGCCTGGGTATATATAAGCCTAAGCTCAGGGATAAATGGTGGGGAATGCTCCGTCGATTGATTGTGGCAACAGCACTCAGTTTTCTGTTTTTGATATTGGTTCAGGCTCTGTTCAAACAGTCCTACTATATGACAGAAAGTCTATTTAATGCTTGCCTATACAGTCTTTTGGCTGCGTTTTTTTTGCGCAGTTTATTGTTGGCATTTAATGTTCTCGGGTTTGCAAAACGAAACGTATTAGTGCTGGGAGCTGGTGAGAGAGCAACCATCATTGAACAGAGAATGCGACGCAAAATTGATCGCCAGGGTTTTAATCTCATAGGTTTTGTTTATATGCCCGGAGATGTCGAGCCTCGGTTTGATAAAGAGAAAGTGATTCACCTTGGGGATCGGTCATTACTTGATTATATCGGTAAAAATAATGTTCAGGAAATTGTAATCGCTACAGACGAAAGGCGAGAAAACCTGCCGATTGAGGAGCTGTTTGCCTGTAAATTGCGAGGTGTAGTTGTTTCCGACATCCTTGACTTTTTTGAGCAGGAGACAGGTCAAATTGCCGTCAACCTTATTTACCCAAGCTGGTTAATTTTTTCCGATGGATTTTCTTCATCCAATGAAATCCGTAACAACCTTGACTGGCTGTTTAACGCCAGTTTAGCTGCTGTTTTATTTTTGTTAACCTGGCCTATTATGTTACTGACCTATATTGCGATTAAACTTGAAGACGGCATTCGCTCTCCTGGCTTTTACTGGCAAGAGAGGGTTGGCCTGAATGGCCACGTTTTCAAAATTGTGAAGTTTCGCAGTATGAGGACTGATGCTGAACGCCATGGTATCAAGTGGTCTTCAGAAGAAGATGACAGGGTAACCCGAGTAGGTCGCTTTATTCGTAAATATCGGATTGATGAGTTACCGCAAATATATAATGTTATTAATGGTGATATGGGTTTTGTCGGTCCAAGGCCTGAGCGCCCGGAATTCGTGGAATACCTGCAGCAAGTGATTCCTTACTACTATGAACGTCACAATGTTAAATCTGGTCTGACTGGATGGGCACAATTGAAATACCCTTATGGCTCCAGTGATGAGGATGCTTTGGAAAAGCTTAAATATGACCTTTATTACATTAAACATCGCAGCTTTTTCATGGATTTACTTATCCTGATACAAACCGCTGAGGTAGTCCTCCTTGGCAAAGGGCGCTAGTTTCTGATTTAACAGGTTTCTACATACATTAAATTTCAGTTTTCTGACCGTGCAATGATTGTCAACGGAAAAGCGCGGCAGCTCAAATCGATTTGCTAGCAGATTTGCTCCTAGCTTGTGGAGAAAAGTGAACGCCAGCTGGTAACCGCTCTTTCTAAGCAAGTTAGTTGTGATCTCATTGTAACTGTTCTCACCCCCAACTGGATAGGCAAAAGCGGAAATCACCGTATCTAGCTGTTGCTCCAGGCGACGTTTAGACTCTACAATTTCCTGTTCCTGCTGAGCTTCATTGAGATGCGATAGTATTTGGTGACTGCAGGTTTGTGAACCTATTGATATGCCATTGCTAAGAACTTCACGCAACATATCCCAGTTCATAAATAATGATTCTGATATGGTTAACTCATTGTCCTGATAGCCTGAGGCTTTGCGCAAGATGGCTAACTTCTCCGCCATGGATAACCGGTGATTTTGTTTCATAAACCTGAGCATGATACGTATTTGCTCGGTAACCGGTGCTTTGTACCAGTTAATCGGTAATTGCCACTTTTTCAGCTGCTGGTGATTTATTTCGGTATTTTTAAGCAACCAGGCTACCTCGTCCCACCAGGGAACCAACGGGTTATCAATAAAGTCGGTGGCGATAAAAAAGGTCGCAGGTAAGTTAGCAGACTTGAGTAACGGATACGCGAGGTTGAAATTGTCCTGGTAACCATCATCAAAGGTGATGATCGCCAGGCGGTCTTTGATCGGGCTGTTGTTACGCATGATTGTCATCAAGTCATCAAGACTGATAACATCAAAATTGCTTTTGAAAAATTTTAAATGGGCTTCAAATTGTTCAGCACTGCAGCTGAATAAGTTCGGGTCGTACTGAGTCTCTCCAGGATCACCGATACGGTGGTAATTAAACCCATACAGCCCTTGTGGACGTAATTTCCACAATAGCCAGCCAAGGCCTGAATATTTAAATAAATCCGCTTTATAATCCATGTCATGCCTTATGTTTTATTTCTTCATTGAAAATATCGGCAACTTTATATTCGGGCTTTGGAATAATAAAATCTCGATAAGCACCAGGCTCTCCCTGCACATCTGCTTCTGCTGCTTTTATAATGTTGTACATCTCTCGGGCAGAAACGTAATGTAATTTATATTTTTTACCATCATTGTATTTGTTTTCCAAATACTCACACATTTGTTCGAAAGGTTGGCCTAATAAGGTATCCATGGACTCTTCCTGAGTGCCGTGGGTGTGTACCTTTACAAACAGCCAGTCTGGCTTGTTGTTAACGCTGATTTGCGTATTTACCCAAAGGTCAATTCGATCCGGAGAGGGTGGCATATTGCCACGAATGTCAGCATTTTCTATTTGTGGGAAGATTTTCTTTTTTAAACGTTGCCAGTTGAGTGCTAATGGTCCGGTAATAATCATTAAATCTCCCCAATGACGCCCTCCGCGCTCAACCGGTTTACCAGTATTATGGGAGTTTGGTTGGCCGGGGTGGTCTTTGGCATAGTAAATTTCGTTGGCCAATGCAGGTTGTGTGTCGCTTGGCGCGCTGGGGAAAGTGAAATCTGCGAAACAACCGGTTTCTTTGAGGACTACAAGTTCATCATTGACCCCGCATAGCTTGCCATCGGGTCGGGAATTATTGAGACACCAGTTACCATGAATAAACGCATATTCAAGGTTTTTTGATTTTGGGTTTCGGCAAAATGCACCATGATTTTCATGCAGGGTTTGAGTGAAAGAGGTCAGGGTGTTTCGTAAGTTTTCACTGGTATCATTGTCATGGTGCAAATGCACCTCGATTTCACCAAACCCCTGGGCACAGATGTAGGCTATTTTATCCAGATGTTCTCGTCGATATTCTTCTTCCGGGTAAAAAAAACTGTGCTTTGGATGCTCACCATCCGCATCTTTGAATTTTCCGGCGATCTGGGGATAATCATAAAGCCAGCGATCGACCCGGGCACGTTCCTGTTCAATGCTGATGTTCTTACCCCATTGCGGTTCATAGTGATCGACAAAGCAAAACATAACATGGGTCAACTGCTCTGATTGGCCAAAATGATGCCATTTTCCGGTTAGTCTTCTCTTGATGAAATGACCGAGCCAGAGATTAAGATTCTTTTTATATAGGATCGCACTAATCCCTGCCGTTGAAAGTATCACGAGTGCGAGTAACCAATAAATCATGAGCGGGAAGTCCTTTGCCAGGTGCCAGTTAAATTTCGTCGACTAAAAAGCACAAAACCCTGCATCAGAGCCGTATTTAATCGTAAAAAGAACGCAATAAAGGTTACAAACCAGGGAGGGCTGTGACCTTTATCAATTTGTCGGATCCCCCAGATACCAAGCCCATAAAGACAGCACTGTAACAATAAAAAGCCGCCGTAAAATGGCTGGCCGGCAATCAACAAATTACTGAACAGGGCAACGATCATCAGGTGTGGTGTGAACCAGCGTAACACTTTGTGGGAGAAATAGGCGAAGCAACGCCAGCCTTGGGAGGGATTAAGAAGCCAGAGTAAATTACTGAATGCCTGATAATTACCAGCGCCAATGCGAATCCGGCGTTTGCCTTCATCAATAGCGCTGGGGGCAACCTCTTCCCGGGCTTTGGCGCCGCGGTGATAAGTTACCCGATAGCCTTGTCTGGCAATATTCATGACGATTTGAAAATCGTCGACTATGGTGTTGGCATTAATCGGCAAATAAAGCTGCCGGCGAATCGCATAAATGGCGCCATTGGCGCCAAGCAGCGCATTGAGCTGGCTTTCCTGGTTTTTAATAAATTGTTCATAGCGCCAATACAGGTTGTCTTTATTGGTGTTGACACCGTGGTTGAATAAATCGAGTTCACCACAAACGGCGCCGACTTTTGCACTGGTGAATCCGGCAACTAACTGTCGAATTGCGTCTGCTGCAAACTGGGTATTGGCATCAGAAAACACTACGATATCGGTTTTGACCAGCGCCAGTAAATCATTCAGGGTACTGGCTTTACCGCGATTACCTGGAAATAACTTTATCTCAACCTGAGGGTGATCAACGCGGGATAAAATGGTGTTGGTGGCATCGGTACTACCGTCGGAACCGATGAAAATATGTAGCTTTTGCAATGGATATTGCTGAGCCAGCAAATTGTCAATGCGCTCGCCAATACAGTGTTCTTCGTTATAAGCTGCAATGACTACGCTGACATCCGGTAATTGTTCATCGGCCAGAGGAACAATCTCTGGTTGGCGACCAAAAAGGCGAGCAAAAATGAAACAAAGGCAAGGGTAGATAACGTAACTGTAGGTAATGGCTATTACCGCTACCCAAAAAACAACTTCCATTTTCATCCCCTGATTATTCATTGTTATTCAATAAAATATATATCAAGAAATGAATTTTGGCAGGGCACAGGAAAAATAATTTTTTTGCCGAAATCCTCCGGTCGAACAGGTCAATTTTACAATTCGAATTAATTTGCCGGTCGAGCTAGCAGGTTTCCAGATCTGCCATATACTCAATGGTATTCCGACTATAAAAAAAACTAAAGACTGCACCAAAATGAATAACAAATGGGATGTTATTTACATCGGTAATGAATACAGTATCGACAATCGCACCAGTAGTCATCACCTTGCCAAACGACTCGCTGCCCAGCATAACCTTCTCTATGTCGAGGCGGCGGGCCTGCGAATGCCCAGGTTGTCAGTTTCTGATCTGAAAAAAATATTCACTCGTCTCTACAAGGCGTTTCACCGAAAGCCGAAAAAACTTCCTGAATTCGAAGTGTTGTCGTTATTTTTACTGCCGTTGCCATCTTCCTGGTGGCTTAGCCGCTGGAATAAAAATAGGGCCATCAACAAAATAAAAAGAAAATGCACGCAGATGCATTTTACTAATGCGCCCGTCGTTTGGTGTACCGTGCCTACCCTGGCTGATGTGATCCAGAAACTGCATCCACGGGCCATCATATATTATTGTGTTGATGACTTTTCGGCCCTGCCCGGGGTTAATCAACAACGCATCATTTCTCTCGATCAAACACTCAGTTCCCAGGCGGATTTAATCTTCACACCATCAATGCCATTGTTTGAAAGAAAACGCCGTGAATATGAAAGAGTATTTTTAAGCCCTCATGGAGTTGATGTTGACCATTTTTCACAGGCGAACCTGCCAGGTCCTATTCCGCCGGAGTTAGCGAACATCAAGGGGCCGGTGGTTGGGTTCTTTGGCTTAATCGAATACTGGATTGATATTGACCTGGTATGCTTTGTTGCTCGTCAACTGCCGCAGGTAACCTGTATTCTGATCGGTCGCATCACCGTCGATTTGCGACAGTATGATATTCCAGCCAATGTAAGATTTATTGGGCAGCGCTCCTATGAACAGCTACCGGATTTTGCGCGTCGCTTTGATGTCGCGATTATTCCTTATGTGTTAAATCAGCAGGTATTTAATTCAAATCCATTAAAGTTGCGCGAGTACCTCGCCACCGGCAAACCAGTGGTGTCGGTCAGTTGCCCGGAAATTGATAAATACCGAGAAGTCGTCAGTATCGCCAATGATTATCAGGAATTTGCCAGCCTGGTCGGCATGGCCATTAATGATACGGACCAATTTGCGCGTGAAAAACGCCAGCAAGTGGTCGCTAAAGATACCTGGGAATCACGGTATCGCAAAGTCAGTGAACAAGTCGAAACCATTCTGAATAGCAAAAAAACAATGGAGCAATAATGAGAACCGTAATTATTGGTTGTGGTAATTTAGCGCGTGTTCATTTGCAGAAATTACGCAATATGAATCCAGACATTGCCCTGGCGATTGTTGATATTGATCCTGAGCGTCTGGCGCAGTTTTCCTCTGAGCTTGGCATCAGTGCCAGCTTCACCAGTATTGAGCAAATGTTGCAATCTTTTCGCCCCGATTATGCCCATATTACCACGCCTCCGGGCAGTCATTATTCGCTGTGTGAGCATTTATTGTCCAGCCAGGTGCACTGTCTGGTCGAAAAGCCGCTGGCGATGACCAGTGAACAAATTTCAAGTTTACTCACCATTGCTGGCAAAGAGCAGGTTAAGCTGACCGTAAATCATATGCGTAGCTTCGACCCGATGGTAAAAAAAGCAAGGGACCTGATCAAACGCAAAGATTTTGGCGAAGTGAAAGCGGTGAATGGGCGTTACAGTTTCGATTATTTTGATAATCGCAAATACGACTCGACCAGTCGCTGGATGGAGAAATTACCCGGTGGGCCGGTGTTTGATATCGCACCCCACGTGTTTAGTGCCATGGAGCAATTCACCGGACCGTTACATTATCAGGCAAGCCAGGTTACTGCCATTGGTGATAAGGTACACGATTATCAGTTACTTTTGACTAACGACAAGGGCATATTTGCCAGTGCCCTGATGAATTTAAATACCCTGCCTCTGAAAAACGAAGTGATCGTTGAGTGTGAACGAGGCTCGGTTCATCTCGATTTTCGCAATTTTATTATCAATTACCAAAGTGTCAGCGCCCTGCCAAATGCAGTGTCGAGAGTAACGGCTAATTTACATGGTGCCTGGCAATTGCTGTGGGGTACAACGGTTGCGATCACTAAATTTGTCTTCAAACGCCTTGATCCCTATGCAGGTCTGGATGCCATCATCAAAGATTTTTACAGCGAAAAAATGATTAATAAATGCGCCGAAGACGCTCACAGATACCTGCAAATCATGGAGCGAGAGCCGGCTTTTGTGCCAGCAACGGAGCGAGTTGAGGAGCAAGAGCTAGCTGCGGCAGATGTATTGGTCACTGGCGGCCGGGGATTTTTAGGTCAGGCCCTGGTGTTGCGCCTGTTGAAACAAGGCCGGGTGGTGCGGGTTTTGTTGCACTCGAATAGCCCGTTACCGCAAAGCTGGCAGCCCTATGAGAAACAAATTCAGGTGATTATCGGCGATATTTACGATCACAAACTTGTCTTACGCGCCTGCACGGATGTCAGAAAGGTATTTCATTTGGCAGCCGCAATGCAGGGGAACTGGCATTATCACCTGGATACCACGGTAACAGGTACTAAAAATCTGTTAACTGCCAGCTCGCAACAAGGGGTTGAGCAACTTATCTATATCAGTACGCTGAATGTGTACCACGGAGAAGATTATCAACAGAGTTACAAAGTTGATGAATCTTTTCAGTTTGAACGGCAACCGCAACAGCGCGGCAATTATTCCCACGCTAAGTGGCAGGCTGAGCAGGCTGTACGGGATTTTGCGTCTGACAACCCTGAGATTCAGGTAACGATTTTCCGGCCGGGCCTGATTTACGGACCAGGACTGGATCCTTGTCTGAATGACCTGGGCATCTCTATTGGCGATAAATATCTGTTATCTATTGGAATGGGAGATCGACGCTTACCTCTGGTATATGTGGAAAATGTGGTCGATGCCTGCGTGTCAGCACTCAAACACAGTGATGGAACGTTAAAGATATTTAACCTGGTTGATAATGATTACCCAACTCAGCGTGAATACATTGAGTTATTGAATCAAAATGGTAAGAAGAAGCGGCTAATCCCCATTCCTCTGGTGGTTTACAAAACCGCGTTCTGGGTGCTTGATCACTTGTGCGCAATCGGACTGAAAAGAAACCCGCATTTATCCTACCGTTTACGCTCGATATCATCGTCACCGGTATTTGATACCAGTGAAGCGCAACAGACGTTGCACTGGCAACCTCAGGTGGGCCTGAAGCAGGGCGTCAATGCGGCAATTTCGGCGCTGAACCAAGCGGGCGTTAAGTAAATAATGAAAGGTCTGCTGCTGAAAAGTACGGCGTTTCGATTTTTGGAGCGCTTTATTATCCTGCTCATTTCGCTGTTGATGACGCCGTTTTTTATTCATCATTTAGGTGAAGAAGGTTACGGGCTTTGGATTATCATACTATCGGTACTCACCTGGTTTAACGTGGTTAACCTCGGGTTTCCTTCTGCGGTACAGCGTCATATCACCCTGGCGCTGGAAGCGGGTGATGAGGAGCAGGTCAACCGCGTATTTTCCACGTCTATTGTTCTTTTTCTCGGGCTGGGAATCATTGCCGCAACCGGGTTGCTGACACTGGCTCAATTCCCTTCCTGGCTGGGCATTTCCGGGCCAATGGAAGTGACATTAAGTTACTGTTTCCTGTTCCTGTCGTTAAAAATACTGTGGGGGTTCCTAATGAACTGCCTGCACGGTTTTTATGTGGCGGTATTGAGGTTCGATATTGATGCTAATATTTCCTCCCTGAACGCGATCATGAAAGCCATTATTGTCTATTTAACCATACCGCAACTAGATATCTATGGTGCTGTGCTGGCAACTCTTATTGCCGATGTGATAACCAATGGTTATAAAGTTTACTGGGTGAAAAAAAACTACCCTTATTTGACGTTTCGTCGGCGATTTGTCAGTAAAGCCGAATTTAGCAGTCTATTTCACTTCTCCAAATATGTAGTCGCAAGCGGCATCGCCAGTACCATAAATACCAAATCAGATCCGGTTATCGTCAGTAAATTTATGGAATTGGCAACGGTAACGCTGTTTAGTATTGCTACCCGGTTATGCGGTCATGTGCAGGCGTTTGTGTTATCTGTATCCGGTCTGTTTCAACCGATATTCACCAGGATGGTCGCTCGCGGGACCAATATGGAGCGCTTGTACAATCAGGTAACCAGCCTGAACCTGTTTGTCTGTACCGCCCTGTTCTTACCTTTGTTTATTTTTTCTCCCTTGTTTGTCGAATTGTGGGTTGGGCCGAAGTTCATTCCTGCCACTGATTTGATTGGATTTTTTATTTTTGGCTACATGTGCATTGCCGTAGGCAGCGGCGTTAATAATGTCCTGTTCGCACAAGCGAATCATAATTGGATATTTGTCGGTAACCTACTTGGCGCATTTGTACATATCGCAATGTCGGTTTATTTACTGGAGGATTATGGCTTGATTGGGGTTGCCATTGGTACTCCCGCTGGCTTCATTATTTCCGAACTTATCTTTAAGTTTTCGTTACTTAAATATTATTGTAATTTCAGGCTGTTGCCGATTTACCTGCGCTTCGGGTATGCGCTTGTGGTGCTTTACGGGCTAGGTATCCCACTGAAACAATGGCTACAAACTTATACCGCAGAGCAGTGGCTAATATGTTTTGGCCTGGCATTCATAATCCTGCCAATTACCACCCTGATTGCTTATGTGGCAATTCTCGACCCAGAAGTGAAAAGAAAAATCATCGAATTGGCCTTACAAATTAAATCGACACGGTGGAAGGGGAGTACCGAATTGGACAACCCTTGAAATGCCAGAAAATAAAGAGTGCTATTGATAACAATTAATGCTGATTTTCTAACGCATATCACCCGCACATTGTGATGTATTGACTATACTCAATTCAGTAATAATAAACGGCAGTGTAGAAATGGATATTTACGCAACATTCTTCCGATCAATCTTATTTCCAGGGTACGAGGCCTATAAAGGTCGTAAAACCTCCTCATTGCTCACATCGGCAGAGCAACGATTACAATGGCCTCGACAAAAAATTGTACAATTCCAACTTGAACGAATGCGCGAACTGCTCTGTTTTTGCCAAAACAATGTACCTTACTATCAAAAGCAGTGGCTGGATATTGGCTTTAATCCCAACAATCTGACCTCCGTTGAACAGCTAAGTGAATTGCCTTTGTTGACGAAACAGGATGTGCAGGATCATTACCAGGCGTTAATCCCGGAAAGCAAACGCATCAGTAATATGAAAAAGTCGACGGGCGGCTCTACCGGGCGTCCTTTTCATTTTGAATTGGATAAAGGCAGTTATGAAACGCGCCAGGCAATTATGTGGCGTGGATACGGCTGGGCGGGCGTCGATATTGGCACCAAAACCTGGTATTTATGGGGGGTAGATCTCGGTCAGCAAAGCTGGAAGCATAAGCTAAAGGACGATTTATACCATCGATTTTATCATCGCAGGATTGCCAATTCGTTTGCTCTGAGCAATGACAACTTTGCCGAGTATACCGCCGAGTTAAACCACTATAAGCCAAAAGCCATCGTCGCCTATGTAGCTCCCCTGTACAGCCTGGCAAAATACATTAATGAACACGACGTTAAAGTGCATCAGCCCGAGGTTATCCTGACGGGTGCCGAGGCCTTGCTGGAATACCAGCGCCAGGAAATTCAAAAAGCATTTCGATGTCAGGTATTCAACACCTACGGATGCCGTGAATTTATGTTAATTGCGGCAGAATGTGCACAACAGCGTGGCTTGCATATCAATATCGATCAGTTGGTGGTTGAAACCGTCGACCATAATGGCGCTGCGGTGAAAAATTCAGTTGGCGATATTGTCATCACGGATTTATTTAACTATGGCATGCCATTAATCCGCTATGCGAATGGTGATCAGGGGGTTATCAGTGAGCGTCAGTGTTCGTGCAGCAATCCCTTACCCATCCTTGAATCCGTGAATGGTCGCAAGCTGGATATCATCCGCTCCCCGCAGGGAAAAATTTTGCCGGGAGAATTCTTTCCGCACTTGTTAAAAGACTTTCGCGGAATTGAACGATTTCAGGTGCGGCAAAAATCGCTGTCTAGCCTGGATATTTTTATTGTCGCCAATGATAAATTTGATGATCAGGTACAAAGCACGATTGATGGTCAGATCAAAGCGGTGATGGGCGAACAGTTACAGGTAAACTTCCATCAGGTAAGTGAGATACCTCTCACCAGTACCGGTAAACACCGGGTTACGATATCGGAGCTGTGATGTCGAAATTGTTGATCATAACCAATCTGTATCCTTCCTCCTGGGATCCCAACCGGGCGACATTTAATAAACAGCAATTTGATCGGTTGGCTGATTTTTTTGATGTCAGCATTCTGGTTCCGGTTGCCTGGACGAAATGGTTAAAGCTTTCGCAAAATGAAAAGCGAGAGGGGGGTGAAAATCTTCGCTACCAGCCGTTTTTCTATACGCCAAAATTTCCCTACGCCATGTTTAGCGTATACATGTTTGTTTCGCTATTTACCGCATCGTGGCGTTGGATTAAAGCATTACGTCCCAAGGCATTACTGGCGAGTTGGGCATACCCTGAAGGCGTTGCAACAGCGCTACTGGCAAAGTACCTGAGTTGTCCATTTTTCATTAAAGTTCACGGTAGTGATATTAATGAGTTTGGCAAAGATAAGTGGCGAGCAAAACAAATTACCTGGGCAGCAAACCGGGCGGCGGCAGTTTTCGTGGTAAGTGACGCGCTGCGTCAGCGAATGATTTCCCTGGGAGTTGACGAACAAAAACTTCACCTGGTTTACAACGGTGTCGATAAAAAGCTGTTTTTTCCGGCAGCAGCGTCACACCCCAGGACATCGAAACGATTGCTATATGTTGGCAATCTGAAGGCCAATAAGGGTGTTATCGAACTGATCAGTAGTTTTACTGAGCTGTTACATCAATTTCCAGACAGCAAGCTGGTGATCGCAGGCCAGGGAGAGATGGAGTCAGCTATGCGGCAGATGCTTGATGACAGGTTGGCAGCAGATAAAGTCGAGTTTTTGGGGTCAATTGCGCATCAACAGGTGGCGCAGGAAATTCGCCTCAGTGATGTGGTTGTGCTACCGAGTTATGCTGAGGGAGTTCCCAATATCCTGCTTGAAGCAATGGCCTGTGGTAAGCCAGTAGTCGCTACAAGCGTTGGTGGCATTCCGGAAATAGTTACCGAAAAAACTGGCATTTTAGTGCCAGCGAAAATGGTAAAGCCTCTGACACAAGCGATGATACACGCATTAACAAAAACATGGTCTGAGCGGGAAATCGTTAATCATGCAGCGATTTTTGACTGGCATCATAACATTAGGTTGGTGCACAAGGTCATCGAACAGGTCATTGAGCAACATTCTGATAACTCCGTGGTGTCAATATGAGCTTTAAGTCGCGTCTTATTCAACGTTTATTTCCAAATGATAAAATCTATACCAGACGTAAGTCTGGTGACAAGTGCCTGTATCTTACCTTCGATGACGGACCGACCCCACAGGTGACTCCAAGGGTGTTAGAACTATTATCACAGCATGATACCAAGGCGACTTTTTTCTTTATTGGCAAACGGATGGAAAATAATCCTGAGCTTGTCAAAAAGGTCAAAGAGCAGGGACATTCGCTCGGCAATCATTCGTATTATCACAAAGGATTTAAACATATGCCGACCAAAGACCAGCTCGAGGAGATATTACAAACCAATGAATTGCTGGCAAGTTTTGAGGTAAATCAACAAAGTATCATATTCCGCCCACCACATGGTCGGTGGCGAATCGGGTTGTTGTGGCAATTGTTAAAACGAAACATACCTTTAGTACTTTGGTCCGTAGATAGCAAAGATTACTCCAGGAAAAACTCGCAAATACTGTGTCGTCGACTATCAGAAATGTCCTTGAGGGATGGCGATATCATCTTATTTCATGACGATAATGAGTTGTGCCTGGAGATATTAGACAATTTGATTCCATTATGGAAAAAACAAGGCTTTAGTTTTGCGACGTTGTAGTTAGCCAAAAAACTCAGAATTTAATAAAAGTGTTCAAGCCGGAGCGTATTTTATTGTTTGCGGCCTATAACTTTGTTTGGAGAGTCTGATGAAAGACAGCCTAATACAGTATTATTTGAAATCGAGTAAGGTCTTATTATTAAACAAAAGTTTTTTATCGGTATTTCGAAAAATGCCGAACTGGATGCGCATTTGGGGATTTTATCTGGCATCTTATTTGCGGGGTTCAAAATCGCAACATTGCAATTTTGTTATTTTTGCACAGGGAAGAACAGGTAGTACGGTGTTAGTTGACTTGATTAACTCCCATCCGGATGCGTTTTGTTACGGAGAAGTGTTAGCTCCCAATGTCGTGCGCGGTGTAAAAAAACCGGTACGTTATGCCCAGGGCCTGACCGTATTTGCCAAAACACCAGCGGTTGGCTTTAAAGTAAAAGTGTATCAACTGGAAAAGGCTCAAAACCAATGCCCACGCAAGGTGTTACACGATTTTTCCGACAATGGGTGGAAAGTCATCTACCTGCATCGAGACAATCTGCTGGAGCATGCAATATCTGATTTGCGCAGTGAAAAAACCGGGACATATCACCAGTTCGGTAAAAATAAACAGCAACAGCCTCTGGTTGATATCAATTATGAAGAAGTAGAGCGAGTTGTAAAATTCCGGGAAAATTGTCGGATGGCCGAGAAGAAGGCACTGCAAGGGATCGATTATTTCGATATTTCTTATGAAAAGAACCTCTGCGATGCTACTAAGCAAACAGAGACACTCAACCGCTTGTTCGATTATCTTGGCTTACCAGAGCATCAGGTGAGTACCAGGTTCAACAAAGTGGTTAAGTCAGATCTGTCAAAAGTGATCAGTGACTATGCAACCTTAGAGCAGCGCCTGAAAAATTCGCCTTACCAACACTTTTTAAATGCACGTTGATACTTTTAAGGATAGCGTCAAACCTGAAATAATGATTTTAAAACAAGGGGTTACAGATGGGATTCAGAGGGTTGGCAGCATTACCCGATAAACTTATCATTACCGGTGGCAAGCAACGCCGGTTTCATTACGATATGAAAGAGTGGACCGGTTACGGTGCCGCAAAGGCTTTACAAATCCAATTTACCCCGGACCTGAAGGTCAGCGAGGTCATTGATTACACGTCTCCTGAAGATTGTCTGCCTGAGGATAGTGAAGCATCCATTACATTTAAATCAGGAACCCGCCGTTCGGAAAGTTTATGGGTTGCAACGCAGACCGAAGCCTTATGCTTTTCAACTCAGGATTTTTCATTGCAACACCGAATTAGTCATCCCGTGTTTAACGATGTCCATCATGTATACCCGACTTTAGATGATACCTTGCTGGTCACTTCGACGGGTTTAGATGCGGTCTTTGAGTTTACTCCCAGTGGTGAAAAAATGAATGAGTGGAGTTGCACGGAAATGGACATCTGGCAACGATTCGAACCGGGTAAAGATTATCGAAAAGTACTCACTACCAAACCTCACGCCGTGCATCCAAATCATTGTTTTGAATATCAGGGCAAGTATTGGGTGAGTAATATGAAAAAGAGTCAATGCCAGTGCCTGCAGACAGGGGAAGTGATTCACCTTGATTCCGGTAATATTCACGATGGTATCCTGGTCGGAAAATATGCATATTTTACCCATGTAAATGGATTTATCTCCAAAGTTGATATGGACCTGCAGCGGGTCATCGAGATCCATGACATGAACCAGATTGAGGTAGGCCCTAAGCAACTGGGGTGGTGTCGTGGATTGTATTGTATCGATGAATACCGGTTTCTGGTCGGTTTTACCCGTATTCGCCCATCTAAAATGCAGATGGGCATGGAATGGTTAAAAAACCGCTTTTATGCAAAAGGCTGGCAAGGGTGTCTGCCAACGCGAATTTGTTTGTTGAATACGAAAACCATGAGCTTTGACTGGCAGGTGGATTTGGAGCAGCACGATATTCATGCGGTATTTTCTATCCTTTAGCTACCTTGAAACCTAGGTAGACAACCTGACTTATAAACTCTGCCGGCCTTTCCGCCTCACAGCAGGACTATCGTGATTATGTACATGGTGAAAACCGACAGCGGAGCCATGAACAAAATTTTCAAAATCGTTTTAGGCTCTTCGCTGGCACTCACTTCAGGGATTTTCGCTCTCACCTGAACGTAAACACCAAATGCCAGGCCTAAAAACATGTACAGAAAAACGATATAACTTCGGCTAAGAAAGAAAGCGGTAGCCATGAATCCGATTAGACAGTAAAAATAAATTTTCGCTAGTGCCAGGTTTTGACGCAGAGTTTTATCCTGAAGTTCGCTTTCATACTTACTCGAATCTATGTTTATGATTTTAAGGAGCATGATCATGGTTAAAATGATCGTCATAAACCACAGGGTGTAGCCAATAAGTCCTAGTTCAGCAAAAATTAATACATAGGAGTTGTGTGCGGTTCGTCCATGATTTTCTATAAACTGGTTGGCGCCGACCCCAAATAATGGACTGCTCTTTAACATCTGGATTCCTTCATACCAGGCATCGATGCGCCCGTAGGCGCTGTCTTCGTCGGCACTAATTTCCCTGAATAATGACATGGCGATGAACGTTATCGGCAATGAAATGATAGATGCCAGCGTCGCCTTAACAGTACCGAATTGAAAGTAACAGTATGCCAGGCACATAAATATAAGCCCTATCAAAGCTCCTCTTGAGTTGGCCAAGTATATTCCATAAAGAAGTCCGGCTACCAAAGCCAGATAAATAAAACGCATTATGAGACTTTGGCTGTTAGAGCGCAGATAGAATAGAATAGGCAAATTCATTAGCAGAAACATGCTCATATCGTTGGGGTCGTTAAACAGCCCCACATACCTTATTCGTGTGTCCTGAATTAATGAAATGCCCGTCCAGCCAATGCCGTCAGGATTGGCTCTTTGGCTCAGGCCATGGTGAACCATGATTATCGATGTTAAAGTGAACAGGAAAAAAATCCAGTTTCGTTTGGCAGGGGAATTGACTAAACTGGCGTACATGATGAAGGGCAGCAATCCATATATCGCAAAGTCAATTGATGCGAATAAGCCACCTCCAAGCCATCCATTCCAGAGACCGGATATTGGCATCAGAAAAACAATCCCCAGCAAAAACCAAGATTGGTAACCCCAAAGCTTAGGACGTTGTGATGCCAGAAAGAAGATAAAAGCTATGATTAAGAAATAGCGCGCAATGGGCGTTGGGTCTGGATTATACGTCCACTCCTGCGGACGGATAAAAAGAGCAATGGTATAGATAAACAGGAAGAAAAAGCCGAGATGAGAACTGTTTTTATCGTACAGGCCTACTGATTTTTCCATAGTAAAAAGTCCCTAGCTTGCTTTAATTTATTATTCATTGCAAAACCCAGATTGCTGGCTTTTTTAACGGCTAACCTAGATTCAAATAATTCTCGGGTGTTATCTGCAAATTGTTGTTTGTATGATCGACCCGACGCACCTTTCATAAAGTCATAGTATTTAAACTGGCGCTTGATACACTCTTCAATCAACAGAAAATGAGACAAAAAACCGGGCGAAAGATTTGGCCGGAACTCAGTGTCTAAACCGCTCTGGTAGAAATAACAAGTCTCATTATAGGTTATAGCATAGATTGCCGATATTGCTTGGCCACGAGCGAATAAGACCCAGAGCTCAAGGCGGTTATGTAACAGGGCTTGATGCATAAATTTTTGATGAAATAAACGAAATTTATCGGCTTTGAATACACCAGGCTTTTCCAGTCGTTGCCAGCGTTTCTGGTGCAAATCCTGTAAATGTTGAATGCCTTCCTCAAGGCTGGAGAGGTAGCGATAGGATTTAAATTCGCCCTGCATTTGTTGCAACCACTGATTACGGTGACGAAACATTTTCTTGCGAAAAGATGGTTGCAGCTGTTGCCAGAATTGTTCTCGCTCCGAAGGTAAGCGGCAACGGTACGATGTCCCAACGGTACTAGTGGATATAAAGAAGTAGCGATTAATTTTGCGCACAAAGTGAGCAAGGCAGCTATGTGCCAGGTAGTTATTCAGGGTAATATGAGTAACGGCTGTCATCGGTTGCTGACAGTAAGGGTGGACCCGATGGTGATTGGTGAACAGGCAGTCCATCAAGATATCACACAAATTGCTGGCTACGGATTGAAAATGTTCTGGTGCGCAGATAATGTCGAGGTATTCGCTGGCGACTTCCTCGCTTTCCGCCTCACCGGTACCTAACATCCGTAGTGTCTGATGTTGAATGTAAAATGGGGCGATTGCGATCAGGTTATCATGTTTATACAACAACACGATGTAAAGGCGATCTCCTGGCCTGGCATAGGTGTGCCACCAAAGGTTTAACCAACTAAAATCCAGAAAAAAACTTAAATGGGATTGTTTGACCATTTGCGCGTCCCAAATGCCTCGCAAATTATCAAACCCTCTGGTCGTCGTTATTATTTTACAATCCAAAACCTTGACTCGACTAAAACTCCTTAGATAGTTATAGATGGAATTAGCTAAATACCCCAAAAAATGACAATATTTTTTATTCTCAACGGCTTACCAACTACACTGAGATTTATATTGAATAACAATTAGTAAGTAACGGAATATGAAATTTTCCTGGTTGTGGTTGAGTGTGATATTAGCGGCGTTAGGGCTTAGTCGGCCGGCGTTGGCGAGCGTTGAATTTACCATTGCTGCTGACGGTGGTGGCTATCAGGTAGTGATCCCGGTTCCCGCTAATCGGGTTAAGTTGCAAAGCACCCCTGCAGTTGTACAAATTAATGGGGCTACCGAGCATGCTATTGCAGATGTCGATATTACTCATCATATGCTTTGGCCGGATGCCGATGGGCAGCCTGAATTTGTCCGGGCACTAATCGTTACATTTCCCCGGCCATTGTCCAAAAACAGTGTCTTTGCATTAAAGTTTTCCGCCAGGGCAAACGAGGCTATCAAGCCATGGTCAGGTGGCGCATTAAATCTGGCCGATGTGATTTTTTCCCCGGATTGGTTATCAGCGAGCTTGTACGCTCCGCTGCGGTCAACCAGCAACAGGCCTCCTGACTGGTTTGATTATGCTTATCAGCAGTTTGGATATCGCATGGCAGACATGGAATCCATCAACCAGGATCCTAAGATTAAGCGAAATTTTACCACATCTGCCCCCTGGCTTTATGACCGTGTTTACGTGTTGTATCAACTTTACTTTAAAACGGGCGACTTGTATTTCAAGCATGCGGCTCGTGCATCAGCCGAGATTTATCGCAGTTATCTCAATGAATTTGGCTATTTCTCTTTAAAACCGGGAACCGATATTAAATACCTGTTATCACCGGGAATGCTTCTTGATTACCAGTTTTATCCATCATCGCAGACTCGCCAGGTGATTAACCAATTCTTTCAAAACAGTTCGCGCTGGCCTGAGCAGTATCTGCCAGGGCATACATTCTGGACCGAACGTAATCTGTCAGTAGCTTTAGCCAATGCCATAAGCGAATGGGAAATCAGTCACTCATCGCAAAGCCTGCAGCGGGTTGAGCAATTGTTATCGGGTTCAAAGCGAATGCTTGAAGTGGCAATGAAAGATAATCTTAATTGTCTCGCCCATCCCTATCGTGTGCACGAGGGCAGGGGGGATGACGTGCTGGTTTGCTCCCCGTGGATGAATGCGTTGCTTGGCCATCAACTTTTTAAATGGTGGCAATTAACGGGCGATGAGGATGCGGCAGAATTACTTATGGCTCTGGCTACCGATGTTGTAGAGCGGGGTACCTACCAGGCACCGAAGGGTAAAATCGCCGGACTGACGGTTCCTAAATATCTGGTTTTTGCCAGCCCATCAAAATTTGCCGAGCAGATGTCACACTCAGACTTGCAACATGCCTGTGATGTGGCAGGGTTGTTGGTAACTGCCAGGTTTTTGAGTGTTCAACAGCAAGGCGATGATGGCTATTTCAAAGATAAAATGGAGGCATTGTTGTTAAGTTGTCGTGCCATCCTTGGTGTGGATAAAAAAAATCACAGTTGGCGGGTAAAACCACTGCGGAAATTTAACTGGTGGTTTCATTCGACCGGCAATCTTTCCTGGCAGTTGACGCAGTTGGATAGTGTTGAGCACGTGAATCCGGTTATTGGTGCTGGCAATAAGTAAATCGGCTCTTTTCTGAGAAGGTTGCAGTGATACGGACTTTACTGTCGGACTCTTGTTCCGGCGTATGCCAATATTTGCCTTCGCTAAATTCAGATGTTCGCTTAGTTCAGGTAAAGCTGCTTGTATTTATTGGCACAGTTTTGCAACGAGAAATTCTGTTCTATCATTGTCTTGCTGCGGTGTGCGTATTCATGTACGGTTTTGCGGTCATTGATGCAGGTTTCAATAATTTTCGCCAGAGACTGGCTGTCGTCGTAATTAAATAACCAGCCGGTATTTTCATGGGAAACCAGCCTTGGATTTCCTCCGACATCGGTAGCGATTACCGCACATTCACTGGCCATTGCTTCGATAATCGCCAGTGATAAGCCTTCTGTTTCTGAGGTTACAACCAACACATCGAAACTTGAGTAAATCTGATCTCGTTGATTAACGACGCCATGGAAAATGACGTTGGCATCAGGTAAATGTTCTTCCTTGAATTGTTGCAATAATCCGAGACACGGACCATCTCCGAAAAAATGGACGACAATTTTTTTACGCACTTCTGGTGTCAAATTTTCTAATGCTTTCAATAAGTTTATCTGATTCTTTATGTCAATCATGCGTCCTACGGAGCCGAGTGAAAGGGTGTCCTCAACCGTCTTGCGGGCACCGGTAATTTCCGGTAGCAACACGGCGTTATCGATAACCCACTTTTGCTTCTTATGCCAACCATGATTAGTGCTGAATATTTGCTGGCTCTCTTCACTGACAAAGGTAATTGTGTGAATGTATTTTTCACAGTATTTATGTAATAACTGCCAGGTCGGGGTGTCGAGGGGAGCAGCACCATGGCGGGTATAAATAATTTTTCGCTGGCCGATCAATGGCAATAATGGTGCAATAAACTTGAGCACATGGGGAGAGTGAATATGAATAACATCCGCATTTCTCAATATTCGGTGTAAACGAGTCAGGGCAATAATCTTCGGTCCTCGATTAAAAAAAACATTCAGCTTTAAAGCGTTGCATTCGCTGACTAATGGATCATCCTGACGGCCAAAAGAGAATATCTTTGTCTTCAGGCCATCGTGACGTTGTTGTTGACATAAATCAATGACAAACCGCTCGGCTCCACCGATCAAAAGACTGGACACCATGTGCAACACTGATAGTTTTTGATTATTACGTCTGCGCATGTTTTATGCTTCTTCACTTGTTTTAATCTAACTATAGAAAAAACCAATGATTTGACAAATTTTATAGTTCAACTATCTCTAAATATTAGGAATCATAAGGACGAGCCAGATGAAGATTTTGGAGATAGTTCAATCTTTGGATAAAGGAGGTCGTACCGTCCGTTTCGTGGATACCATTATTGGCCTTCGTGACAGAAGTATCAGCGTCTATCCAATCTCTTTAAAATCTCCGGAAAGACCTCTGAAAATCGATGATATCTGTATTATACCCAGGCATCAGGGGTACAACTTTTCGCTCGTGTGGCAATTGGTTGACTTCATTCGCAGACACAATATCGATTTGGTACACGCCCATTGTGAATATACACAATTTTATGCAGGGATCGCCTGTAAACTGTGTCGAATACCAATTGTTGCAACCATGCATCGCTCAGATTTGAGTAAATATCGTCCCTCACTGCTTAATTCCTGTTTGCGTTATCTGGTCGATGTCTTTGTCGCAGTATCGAAAGACCGGCAGGGAAAACTGGTCAAACAGCTTTCAGTCCCGGAAGAAAAGACATGTGTCGTCCACGGCGGGGTGACCAAAACTCAGCAGATTGAAGAAGCGCAAAAATATCAGCTACGCCAGCAGCTGGGGATAGCAGATGACCAGTTGGTCTTATTCAGTCTTGGTCATCTTGGCGAAATTAAAGGACATCAGGACACGATTCGAGCATTGCGCAACATTAATGACAGTAGGGTACATCTTTATATCGCCGGTACCGGAGAAAAGTCTGAGAAGACGTTCCTGGTTGATATGGTAGAGCGTTTCAAATTACGGGAACGCGTTCATTTTGTCGGCCAAACCAGCATCGCCCAGACCTGGATGCAAGCCTGCGATATATTTATTCAGCCCTCACTGGAAGAAGCCTTTGGCCTGGTTTTTATTGAAGCAGGGGCGGTGGGACGGCCGGTGATTGCGACCCGGGTTGGTGGTATTAAAGAGATAATTGATGATGACCAGACGGGTATTCTCGTTGAGCCGGGACATCCGGAGCAGCTAGCGCAGGCGATCATGACTCTTATCTCAGATAAAACCCGACGGGAAGCGATGGGGCATAACGGTCTGTTGCGGGTCAGAAAAAATTTCTTGCTTGAACACATGATTAATCGATATCAGCTATTATTTAGTGAATTGCTGGTCAGTAACGTTTCGCTATGGAAAAAATTATGGTTACGATAGTAATCTCTCCAAGGGATAGGTACACAGGTATTTTGGAATGTATTAGTCGTGTTTATCAATACACGACTGAGCCGTTCAAACTCATCGTTTTGGATTTGGGATACCCTAAATCGCTACGACGGGATATTGAGCGGGTTTTAGCTCCGTTTGACAATGCACAGATAATCGATCTGGGGTTGATGATACCCATGCGGGCGATCGCTGCAATACGCGAGCAGATTGATACACCGTACACGATGTTTATCGATAATGATTCAATCGTGACCAGTAATTGGCTCCCGCCGCTGCTCGAAGTGGCCAGGCTCGACGATGTGGCAGTGGTAAATCCGCTTACCTTGGAAAAGGAAGGGGTGGATCGTGGTGCTAAGTTGCGCACTCACCTTTTCACTAATGAAATACGTAGTATTGATGTTTCTGGCGTCAAGTATTTGATTGAGGCTAAAAGCTATCGCCGCAGTTTGCCTGAAGCACTACCAGAAGAAATCCGACCCTCGGATATGTTCGAATTGCATGGGGTGATGTTTAACACCCAAATCCTGAAAACTATCGATATTCCTGATATGGTCATTCGCGAGCACATCGATATCGGTATTCAGCTACACCGGATGGGAAAAAAGGTGTTATCGCAACCGAAATCCGTCGTTATTTTTGATAACCTGGGCACGCGCATGAAGCTGAGTGATATGCGTTATTTCTTTCACCGCTGGTCTAAACGGTTATGCTGGCACTCTGCCCGGGAATTCGAACGTCGCTGGGGGTTAAATTTTTATTCGGAAGACGCTATGTACCTTTGGGTCTTTCGGCGTCGGGTATTCCTGATTTGTCGCTGGTTGTATTTGCCGATTCCGGTTGCCAACAAACTTACCGGTGCTGCTGCCCGGCTGTACAACTTCTTTAACCCGGTCTGGGAACCTCTTGACGATCCGATCGCCAAGTCGGAGCGTTATTTTCCGGAAGGCTAAACCTGTATTCTGCCATCTTCCTGGCCAGAGATTTCTCAACCTGGCCGTCTGTGCCTGTTTTTTTTACAAATCAGCGACGTTTTTTTTCATTTCAACACTAACCCCATGATTTAATAGCCTAAATAAGAATGGCCTAAGACTTGCTTAGATAGTTATGTTGAGTCAGGCCAACATACCGCCAATGCAGACTCACTTGCAGTATTGATCATATTATAATTTTAGCCACAACAGGGGTCACAATGCAGATTAGCGTCGTTATTCCTTTTTACAATGACTATGACTTTTTCCCAGAGGCATTGGCGTCGGTTCGCCGCCAAAGTTACCAGGTAGCTGAGGTGGTGGTAGTAAATGATGGCGCCGATCAAAAATCACGCCAATTCCTGGGACAGTTTGATGATATTACGGTAATTCATTTGCCAGAAAATAGTGGTTCCGCGGCGGCGCGTAACGTCGGCATCATTGCCGCGGTGAGTTCCTGGATCGCGTTTCTGGATGCGGATGATGTGTGGATGGACAATAAACTGGCGATGCAAGTGAAGTTCCTTAAGGATAACCCTCATTTTGATGGCTGTCATACCGGGGTTTGTACCTTTAATCAGGACGGCATTCTCAATACCTATCTGAACAAACCTGGTAACCTTAAAATCTCTGATATGCTGATCGATACCCATGTCTTACCCAGTGCCTTGATGATCAGACGCCAGGCTTTACTGGATATCAACTTATTCGATGTCAAATTTCGCTGTAAACAGGATCAGGAATTAACATTGCGGCTTGCTGTATCGGGGTATCAGGTAGGGTTCATTAATCAATGCCTGATGAAATTGCGTCGGATGGATCATGGCAATACGACATCGAGCGGCCACAAGATACTGGCCGGTGCCTGGCAAATGTTGCGAAAGCACAGGAACCTGTACCGACAATACCCGGGAACCACGGCTAAATTCATTTATTTTTCGTTGATGACTGCCGGTGGCAAGATGCATGGCCTGGAAAGAAAAAGCTGCTTTATGCTAGGTAAGACGATGGCACGTGTATTTCCAAGTCTGCGCTCGTTGGCCAGCTAAATCAGCTTAATTTTGTCTCCCGGGTGACTCAGGCAGATCCACTAATTCATATCCGATATTTTGCAGCAAATTCGCAATTCATCCGTTCAATGTTTGTCACCCGATTTGGCTTATGAATCGGTCTCGTCTTAGTCGCTTTGCTGCGACCATCCAGGCAGAGCGTTAATCTTATTCTTGTTGTTCATTTGCCAGTAAAGGCTCGCAGTCCATGTCACAAAACCGGAATTGCCAGATCAATTTGTCATTTTCGTTTGAAGTTAGAAATGACTTACTTCGCATTAACTTAAAACGTTTTACATTACTGGTACGAAAATCCTGGCGTTGATACCAAAGTTGCAGATGAGCCTGCCTTCGACCCTGTTGCAAGACATATTCGGCAAACTGTTTATGATCACGAAACTCTACGACTTGCCAGCCTTGCGGCAAAACGACATTGGCATAATAACTTGGCTTGCAGTCGAGATCATCACAGTAAAATTGATAAACCTGCTCAATCCCTGTGTCCTCAAATCCCGGCAGGGGACGCTGACTCAGACTGGAATAAAACTTAATATCAGGGCTTGGCAGCGCCTGATTACCAGACATGTTGTTTATCGGCTGGCGATTAATCATCAGCAACGCAGACGAGCACAGGCTGACCATAACCAGGGTCAGCAGGGTAGCTGTCAGGTTAGGCTTGGTGGCTGCGGGCTTTTGAATTGTCTGCTCTTCGGGTTCGTCTGCGAGTTTATTACCGAGATAAAACAGGATTACCATAAACGGAACATACAGGTACCAACCAAAATTGTTGTGATCGTGCATCAACTCGCTTTCCATATTGGTGTATTGACCAATGAGAATTAAGCTGACAATTCGAATCCAGTTGGTGATTAAAGCACCCAGGATAGCGAAGGTGAAAAAGATGGTGGCAGATCGCCAGTTACGAATATACAGAAACACGTAAAGACTGCTTATCGCCAGGGATACCAGCAGGTATCGAAGGCCACTACAGCCATTAGCAATTTCGAAAGTTCCTGCCGGCAGGCTGATAAACTGATCCTTAACGTATATCGGAATATCGGTAAAATGCAGTATGCCCGTGGCAGCCGCTACAGACATATCTTGCAAAAAGGTGGTAAATGCCCCCCAAAGCGGCATCAAAAAAATCAGGTAGAGGGTGGGGAATAATAGAGCCAGGCGGGGTTTGAACAGCATGATACTGGCACTGCTTAATAGCATCAGCAGGCTTAACCAATAACCCAGGCTCATTTGCGCCCGGACTGTGGCAAACAGGCAAACACAGGAAATCAGAAATAGGAAAAACGCCAGGAACGAGAATTTATCTCGTAACTCAATCTTGCCTTGTTTAAACGCATCAAAAAGCAGGTAGGCGCTGATGACTGGGATAAGAAATGCGTGTGAGTATGTACCATCATCAAAACTGTGACGCCAAAGCGTCACTAAAATGGGCATATTCATCAAGCCAATAAAGGCAAATAATGCAAACAGCACGTAAAGGGGACGATAAATGATGTGTTGCGTTACTTGCATCGGTAATAATTTTTCCATAAATAATCAGATACCCGGTTGTAATAACGTGTTTCTCAGCCACTGCTTACACGAACGTAGCGACAAATAACCTTGTGCCAGCGCCCGAATAGTCCATTGCCTGAGCATAAATATTGGTGGTTTTGACAAAGGGTAACCCATGTGTTGTAAGGTGTTGCCCGCGACCGCTTCAAAGCAGGCAAGCTGATATGGACTCAAATGCTTTTGCCAGCGTTGGGCCTTGCTGGCATCAATTTTCGGTTTCACGTAAAGCGCAATGTTGTCCTGACGGATCAGCTGATTATCCAGCAGATTCTGGTAGTAATCCTGGGTTAACTGGCTCACCTTGACGTCGAGGAAAGTAGCGAGTTGGGCATATACCGCATCCGCATCCGCGAGAAGGTTTTCATAATGAATTCGCAGAAATTGAGGCGAAAACTTTTGTCCCGCAGACTCAGCAGAGTTCACAAACCTTTGCCATTGCCAGGCAATATTGAATGGCGATTTCGGATACTGACGAGCATCCGGGTGCTGTTCTCTTTCTAGCATTGACTGATAGGCGGCCCTGCCATCACGGACGATGTGAATAAATTTTGCAAAGGGAAATATATGCTGTAGGGTTTCTATGTGGGCGGCAAAATAGGGGACCTTGCATCCCCATCGTTGTTTATTCTCGAGGCGATTAAGAAATGCCTGGTAAATGGCATCGATTAACTGGCGTAGGGTAATGTCCTTTCGTGTCGCCAGTTCTTGATTAATTTGTTCCCGGCTAACGTGCCATTGACTGAATGTACCATTGTCATGGTAAAACAAATCGTCGATCAGGTGATTAACTTCCTGGTCGGTTAATATTCTTTCGCAATCCTGCTTCAGTTTGTAGTAGAACCTAAGTATAAAATCGTCTTCGGGGGGAATGGCTAATTCTTCGATCGCTGACAGTTTTACCTGCAGCAAGGTGGTACCGGAGCGCGGGCAGCCAACGATAAATACCGGGCTCAGGCGTTTCGCAAAATCGTCAGATGTACCAGCGGATTTATCCATGTTTTATATTTGCACCATTATTATTTTGTCGTCCTGAGTAATCTTTCGCGCCAGGTTTATTGCATTGTCGCCAGGATAACCGCCTCTATCACTGCATGCCAGAGCGGCTAACGAGGCCGCCCGAACGACGATAATCGTCGTCCAATCTATTATACTTAGTTCAAATTTGGCTAAATATCTATGCTGGTCACCGGATATTTATCGACAAATGCCCATCCTTGTCGTAACCCTGGCTTACTGATCACGCGATTTCACTAATATTGCAGATATTTTGTCCAAAAAAAAATTTCACCTATACTGAAGTCGAGTTCTGCTGATTTAGTGGTTCAGCCTATATATCAGATATATCAATTGGTTATAGAGCCTTCACAAGGAAGAAGAATGAAAACAACGATAAACTCCCTGATAATCCTCTTTTTAAGCTTTCTGGCGCTAACGGCCTGCCAACCCGACAAAAGTGAACAGGAATACATCGACAGTGCGTTACTGTTGATGGCTGATGGTGATTACCAGGCAGCGAGCATTGAACTGAAAAATGCAGTAAGGGTTGCACCTCAAAGTGGCCGCTCACGAATGTTATTGGGTAAGAGCTATCTGTTGTCTGGCTCTATCCAGGGTGCCAAAAAAGAATTGCAGCGAGCATTGGACTTAAATTTTGATGCCGATATTGTGTTGCCATTACTGGTGCGCAGTAATATCTATATGCTCGATTTTGACAGTGTTAAGGACAACATTGACACCGCAATCCAACTTTCGCCGCAGGTTCAGAGGGAAATCAACAGTGTCGCCGGGATCGCAATGTCGATGGCTGGGGATGTAGAATCCGGATTCGATGTTCTGTCGAAAGTGATTACCGGTAAACCATCCGATGATTTTTACTATAAGTTGAGCCAGGCCTGGTTTGCCGCTCACAATGATCAGATCACTCAAGCCATCGATATGGTCGATGCGCTGCAGGTTCAGGACACGCCTTACCGGGATGCGACCCTGATGCTGGCAAATCTATACCGGATGAATCGCCAGTTCGATATGGCCGTGCAAGCCTATGCCAATTATAACAAAGCCTACGCATACAATTACCTGGCGCAACTAGCCTACATTAATGTCCTTATCCGCGAAGGCCAAATGGACGTTGCCGAAGAGCAGGTTGATGAGATGCTGGGCTATTATCCCAGCTCGGCCATAGTGAACGAATACAAAGCCGAATTGCTGACGTTATCGGGTAAAAATGCCGAAGCCATTGAACATGCTACGTTAGCGTTGAGTGGTCAACCCAATTTAGTCAAATCTAACTTAATTGCCGGCGTTGCCAATTATCGGCTCGGTAATTTTGAATCCTCATATCGGCATCTGAGTATTATCGAAAAGGATCTGCCATCCAAGCATGTAGGCCATAAAATATTATCAATGGTAAAACTAAAGCTTGGCTACATTGATGAAGCAGTTGCCAGTATCGAAAAGCTGGATGAAATTAATGCAGAAGATTTTGCGTTAGTTGCCAATACATCGCAAGCCCTGTTGCGTAAGGGAGATACCAGTCAGGCGAGCAAATATATAGAAAAACTTGATGCCCTCGATGTCAATGACTCACAGACTCTCGGCCAGCGTGGTGCGTTAAAATTATCGGTTCAGGATGATACCGGCATTGATGATTTAAAACGCGCTTTAGAATTGGACCCGGATTTTGATCGGGCACGATTGACTCTGTTGTTAAATTACGTGAAAACCAAAAATTACTCCGACGCAATGGGTATTGCCGATGAATGGGTCAAGCAAAAGCCGGATTCCGATCAGGGTTATCTGGCTAGAGGAGTTGTTTATCGCGCGCAAGGGGAAATGAAACAGGCCATTAACGCATTCAACGTTGCGCTCGAAAAAGTTGAAAACAGTTCAGGCGCCTTGTTCAATCTGGCGTTAGCAGATATGCAGGATGGCCAGGGTGAGCAGGCGCATCAAAAATTAACTCGCCTGTTACAAAATGAGCCCGCGCATCGTGGTGGTCTCGATCTCATCATTGCCAATGCAAAAAACCTTAATGATGAAGATGAAGTTGTCGATTTTCTGGAGGAGCTTTCAGAACAACATCCAGAGCAAGTAAACCTGACCATTGCCCGTGCCAAAGCACTGGAAAATGCCGGCCGTCGGGGGCAGGGACTGGAATTACTGCAGAGCATGGCCAGCAATAAAGATAACCCGGATGTTTATTATCGGGTATTTGCGAAAATGGCTATCGCCGCTAAACAATATCAGCGTGCGGAAAACCTCTATTTGACTCAAATAGAGAAAAATCCGGATAATTTCGACGCGCACCAGGGCTATTTGTACACGTTGGAAGTACAGCAAAAATATCAGCAAGCTTACACCCAGGTTAAAAAAGCACAGCAACGCTTTCCCGAGCAGGAAAATTTAAAGTTGGTGGAAGCTAATTACCTAATGCAATCTAAGTCTTATGGGCGAGCCAGAGCTGTTATTGAGTCGATTGATCCAAGCGAAGTCAATGAAATTGGCTATCTGAAACTGGCGGCTAAATTTTACTACCAGGTGAATGAAAATGAGCAGGCAAAGGAATTTGCGCAACCATTGCACCAGCGTCAGCCCAATGCCGCGAATAGTTTTCTTTACGCACAAATCCTGCAACGCCTGCGGGACAACAACACGGCATTGGATGTCATCAATGTAGGGTTGGCATCAGATCCAGATAACCTGGCAATGAAAAACCTCAAAGCCGAGTTAACCAGCGAAACCGATCCCCAACAGGCGTTGGCTTTGTATCAGGAAATCGCTGAGAAATACCCGGATAGCTTTGTTGTACTTAACAACCTTGCCTGGTCGGCAATCATGGCGGAACAATATCAATTGGGCCTGGACAGTGCGAAAAGAGCGGCGAAATTAGCGCCACAACAACCGCAGGTTAAAGATACCTTAGCGGTAGCGCACATGAAGATGGGAGATTATGATACCGCTGAGTCTTTGCTAATTGAGGCGAAACAGGCCTTGCCAGACAACGAAGAGATCCTGTTGCACTATGCAGAGGTACTGATTCACCTGAATCGTTTAACAGAATCGGAAGAGGTATTGGCAAGCCTGCAAACCAGTGACAAGAAGGAAAAAGTGTTGCAGTTGCTGGAAAATAAAAGCTAAAAGGATATCCGGGTTAACAACAAAAAGGCTACTCGGTAGCCTTTTCTTTTGCGGTCTTGGCAATCCGGTCGGTGCTATCGCCTTGTGCCAGTTGTTCCTGGCCGGGTTGCAACAAAGAAGAAATATCGACTAACTCTACCTGGTGCTGGGCCAGTGTCGGTAGCATCCGATGCAATACCTGCAGTGTCTGCGGATGCGGATGGGCAATGGCAACGGCAACGCCGTCTCGTTTACTCAATCGGATTAACTTATTAAATTGATTTTCGATATAAGACTCATCGAGCTTGTTATCAAGGAATAGTTTGCGATGTAAGCTTGGAACCCCATGTTGTTGGGCCACGTATTCTGCTTGTGAGAACTTGCTGGTGCGTGAGTCGAGAAAAAACAAATCGTTGGCTTTCAGGAACTTCATGGTCCAGTTCATCGGCTGGGATAACTGCGTCAGTCGGCTACCCATATGATTATTGATACCTATTACATAAGGAATATCGTCAATTTGCGCCTGTAATGTTGCATAGAGATTTTGCTCAGACATTGCGGATGTCAAAGCTCCCGGGCCTGGATTTAAGCCTCGGATCGATTCCATCGGAACATGCAGCATAATTTCACGTTGCTGTTGTTTGGCTTGTTGGGCTAATTCTTTACCATGCGGGGTATGAGGAAGCACGGCAAACGCTACCTGCCTCGGTAACATTAACGCCGCCCGGTCGGTGTGACGGTAGCCGATATCATCGATCACGATGGCCACTTTTTTAGTGGTTTGCGAGCTTGCCAAAACAGAAAACGGCAATAACAATAAGAGAGAGAAAAGTAAGCGCAAAATTAAATTCTTATTATTTTAATGTTTTGTTTACAGCAGAATAACAATATTAATCTGGAAAATCGATGAAAACCCGGTAATTTTTTTCGCCCTGAAATAACCCTTTGTTCTGGCAGAAATTTATCGGTTATTTACACCATAGCTTAGGGTTCACCGGCTTTCCTTTGTGGCGGATTTCAAAATACAGGCCGGCCTGGTTTTGCCCTCCGGATTGTCCAACCAGGGCAATAGGTTCCCCGATTTCCACCCGATCACCTACATTTTTCAGCAAGGTCTGATTATGGCCATATAAACTCATGTAACCGTCGCCGTGGTCAACTACTACCACCAGCCCGTACCCTTTAAGCCAGTCGGCAAATAACACAGTGCCGTTGTGGATGGTATACACCGGACGACCGACCGGAGCACTCATTAACACGCCTTTCCAACGCAAGTAACCTTGTTTACGCTGGCCAAATGCATGGGTGACATGTCCTTTCACCGGCCATTGCAACTTGTTCTTTAACTTACTTAAGCCGGTAAGCTCCCAGGCTTGTTGCTGCATTGCCTGTAATCGAGCCAATGCCTGAATCAAGGATTTCTCCTCGTCTTCGAGCTTAGTCAGTCGCTGCTTCGACGAGAGTATTTTGGAATTTATGCTTTTCAATGTCGCCTGGCGTTGCTGGCGATTGGTTTCCAGAGCTTCTTTTTGTTGTTGCTGCTGATCGATAAGTTTGGCGAGCTTGTCGGCCTGGGCCTGCTGTTCCTGCTCGACATCTAGTAACCGTTGAATGACGGATTTAAAGTCTTCGATACTTTCAATCCGGGCATCGTTCAGATACTGATAGTAAGTAAGGTTGCGACCTACCTGATTCGGATCCTGTTGGTTGAGTAATAGTTTCAGGTAGTCATGATGGCCGGCATAATAAGCGCTGCGAATCTGTTCTGCCAGTACCCGCTCCTGTTTCTGCTTTTCTTTGCTCAGATCCTGCTGTTGTTGCCTGAGATCCGCAAGTTTACTTTCAACCAGTTGTTTTTCATCGCTAATTTGATTGATTTTTTGAGCATTTCTGGCAATTGCCAGATCATCCTGTTTAAGTCTGTTCTGTAGTTCCTGTTGCTGCTGATTACTCTGGTCGAGTGTTTGTTTCTGCGCGGCAATCTGTTGCTTTAACGCATCGAGTTCTTGTTGTGTTTTTGCATCATCATTACTGGCATTAGCGTTGCCAATCAGCAAGCAAAACAGGGCGCCCGACAACCAAAGGCTGCCGGGGATTCGTAAGAAAGGGAAAAGAGTGGCGCTAGTCACTTAGCTGCATCAATGGAGTTCCGGTCATTTCTTCGGGCTGCTCCATTGCCATCAGTTTCAGAATCGTTGGTGCGATATCACTCAGTGACCCGGTTTGTGCCGGGATTGCTGGGCGACCCACGTAAATCAGTGGTACGGGTTCGCAGGTATGGGCCGTATGAGCTTGTCCGGACTCGCTATTCACCATCATTTCGGCGTTGCCATGATCGGCGGTAATCAGACACTCACCACCGGTTTTATGCAATGCAGTTACCACCCGGCCTATGCATTGGTCTACGGCTTCACAGGCTTTTACTGCCGCCTCAAAATTACCCGTATGACCAACCATATCCCCATTCGGGTAGTTACAGACAATAAAATCATAGTCACCACTTTCAATCGCGGCAACGAGCTTTTCGGTTAGCAACTCAGAATTCATTTCCGGTTGTAAATCATACGTGGCCACCTGTGGTGACGGGATTAGTTCCCGATCCTCGCCAACAAACGTCTGTTCGCGACCGCCACTGAAGAAAAAGGTGACATGGGCGTATTTTTCCGTTTCTGATATCCGCAGCTGGGTTTTATTATGCTTTTGTAGCCACTCACCGAGCACGTTTTGTAGGTTTTCAGGCGGAAAAGCGATGGCGGCATCAATGTCTGCCGCATATTCGGTTAACATCACGAAGCGACTGACGTCTGGTGTGCGTTTGCGAGCAAAACCGTTAAAGTCCGGTTCCGTAAAACAGCGCGTAAACTGACGCGCCCGGTCGGCTCGAAAGTTCATGAAAATCATCGCGTCACCGTCTTCAACCGTTACCGCACTGCCATCCTGGATAATGGCGGTAGCTTTGACGAACTCATCGTTTTCATCCCGATCATAGGCATCCTGTAATGCCTGAACTGCAGTCTCGGCCTGATACTCGCCTTCGCCAGAGACGATAAGGTTGTATGCTTTCTCGACGCGATCCCAACGTTGATCGCGGTCCATGGCATAGTAACGGCCAACAATCGAAGCGATGCGACCATTGCCTAATTCCTGAAACACCTGATCGGCTTTTTCCAATGACGCCATGGCGCTCCGTGGCGGGGTATCGCGTCCGTCCAGGAATGCATGCAAGTAGACCTTTTCAGCGCCGCGCTGCTTGGCCATCTTCAACAGGGCGAAAATGTGTTCTTCGTGACTATGCACGCCACCAGGCGACAATAATCCGAATACATGAATGGCTTTGCCTTTGTCGACCGCCGTATCAATGGCTTCTTGTAATACCGCATTCTGGTTGAATTCACCATCTTCGATGGCTTTGGTGATGCGAGTGAAGTCCTGATAGACAATGCGTCCAGCCCCAAGGTTGACATGGCCGACCTCGGAATTACCCATTTGGCCATCGGGTAAACCTACCGCCATGCCGGATGTATCGATTAACATGGTCGGATAGTCCTTCATCAGGTTATCCATCACCGGTGTGTTGGCATGTGAAATCGCATTGGAGTCCTGATTTTCGCGATATCCCCATCCGTCGAGGATGATCAGTACTGTAGATTTCTTGTTACTCATTGATTTGCCTATATCTGATTAACGACTGGAGCTCAGCAGCATTGTACACCGGACTGGTATCATAGAACCAGTTTGTGGCGGGGATCAACCGCAATTTTTTGCAATTACTGGATTCTTGATAAGCAAACGGTATACTTGTGGCCTTTGCAGATTTAACAACCGCCGAAAGCGGCGCTTGCATCTTTTTTACAGGTAACATAAAGGTTATGGAACAGTACGTCGATTTTTTAAGTAATCACCCGGTTTTATCAATGGCATGGCTGGCGATTGCTTCATTACTGATTTTTACATCGGTGAAAAAGCGATTTTCATCAATCAAGTCGATCAGCACCCAAGAGCTGACTATGTTGGTAAATCGAGAGGATGGGGTCATCGTTGATATCCGTGCCGACAAAGACTTTCGAAAAGGTCATATTTTTGGTTCAAAACACCTGAGCGCGGAAAAAATTAACAGCAATGAGCTAACCAGCCTTGAAAAATACAAAGACAAGCCCATTATTGTGGTATGTGCCGCGGGCATGACTGCCGTAAAGGCGGCCAATCAGCTTTCCAAAGCCGGCTTTGCTAACGTGACTTACCTGCAAGGCGGTTTGTCAGCCTGGCAATCTGCCAGCTTACCGATCAGCAAGTAACGGACGTGTTATGGTAAAAGTAGTGATATATAGCAGCGCCTATTGCCCTTATTGCCATCGGGCGAAAGCGCTGTTATCTCATAAACAGGTTGTTTTTGATGAAATCAGTCTCGATGAGGAACCTGGTCGCCGAGCGGAAATGATCGAATTGAGTGGTGGTCGCAGAACCGTGCCACAAATTTTTATCGATAATAAACATGTCGGTGGTTGTGATGATCTAATGGCCCTGGAGTATCAGGGTGATCTGGATACTCTGCTGAACAAATAAATACAAGTCGTATCGATACGACAGAATTCTATACTTAGGAAGTAATATTATGTCTGAACAAAACCAAGCAGCTGCTAACGGTAGCGACAATCAACAAGCAGCACCGGCATTTGCGATTCAACGCATCTACACCAAAGATGTTTCATTCGAAACGCCGAGCTCGCCAGCGATTTTTCAAAAAGAATGGAAACCTGAAGTAAAGTTAGATCTTGATACCCGTTCTAACAAACTGGCTGAAGATACTTACGAGGTTGTGCTTGCTATTACAGTGACTGCATCGTTAGACGATCAGGTGGCATTTTTGGCGGAAGTTCAGCAGGCTGGTATTTTCACCGTTGGTAACATGCCAGAGCCGCAACTGGCGCACACGTTAGGTTCATTCTGCCCGAATACATTATTTCCATACGCTCGCGAGGTAGTTAGTAGCCTGGTTGCCCGTGGTACGTTCCCACAGTTGAACCTGGCACCGGTTAACTTTGATGCATTATTCGCATCGTATGTACAAAAACGTGCAGCGGATATGAAAGCGGCTCAGGAAGCCAATTCCGACGCAACAACTGACGCGTAATCTATATGGAAAAAAAAGCTGATATCAGCGTGCTGGGGGCCGGTTCTTACGGAACCGCCCTGGCATTTTGTTTTGCCAGAAATGGCCAGAAAACCCTCCTTTGGGGCCGCAACCCAGATCATGTTGCAGCCATGCAACAGAGCCGCTCGAACGAAGCATACCTGCCTGGCTTTACATTTCCTGAAGCACTGGCATTGGAAGCTGACCTGCATAAAGCGGTAACCGCCAGTGATATTTTATTGATTGTGGTTCCCAGCCACGCATTTCGGGAAATGCTGGTTAAGATAAAACCTCTTCTCCAACCCGGTGTTAAAGTCGCATGGGCGACTAAAGGCCTGGATCCGGAGACCGGACGTTTATTGCAGGATGTGGCCCGTGAAGTTCTCGGTAATGACGTGCCACTGGCGGTGTTGTCAGGGCCAACCTTTGCCAAAGAAATGGTGGCCGGCTTGCCGACCGCGATTTCGTTGTCGTCTGATGATCAACCATTTGCCGACAGCCTGGCCAGTTTACTGCATTGTGAAACCTCGTTCCGGGTCTATCAGAACAGTGATTTTATCGGTGTACAACTTGGCGGTGCGGTGAAAAACGTGATTGCCATTGGTGCCGGTATTGCCGATGGTATTGGCTTTGGCGCGAATGCTCGTACGGCTTTAATTACCCGGGGGCTGGCCGAAATGAGTCGCCTTGGCGTAAAGCTGGGTGCAAATCCTGTGACCTTTATGGGCATGGCGTGCCTGGGAGATCTGGTTTTAACCTGTACCGACAACCAGTCTCGTAATCGTCGATTTGGCCTGGCACTGGGTCGTGGTGAAAACGTGGAACAAGCACAACGGGAAATTGGTCAGGTGGTTGAAGGCTATCGCAACACCCGCGAAGTCTATATGCTGGCGAAACGTGAAAACGTGGAAATGCCGATTGTCGAACAGATTTATCAGGTGTTATACCAGGGTAAGCCAGCCGCTGAGGCGGCGTTACAATTACTCGGCCGTAATCCTACCAGTGAATGTTAATCGATGGACCTGTACTCAGGTCCATATTGCCACTTCTCACATTGACCAGAAAATGTAATAAGTTGCCGTTGCCAATATGGAGAGTGTAAATGTTTGAGATCGCCTTGTTTGAGCCCAGAATCGCGCCAAATTGCGGCAATATTATCCGCCTGGCCGCCAACAACGGTTGTCGCTTGCACTTAATTGAGCCTTTAGGGTTTGATTTCGATGATAAAAAGTTAAAACGGGCCGGCCTGGATTATCATGATCTTACCAATGTTGTCCGCCATGCCGACTATCAGGCATTTTTAAACGTTGTGGGAGATAAACGGATTTTCGCCTGTACCACCAAGGGTTCGGTGCATTATCATCAGGTACAGTTTCGTCCCGGCGACGTGTTGTTGTTTGGCTCTGAGACTCATGGTTTACCCGATGACATTCGCGATAACTTACCCGATGGTCAGCGAATCCGCATTCCTATGATGGCCGATGCACGCTCATTGAACCTGGCAAATTCGGTTGCCATTATCAGTTATGAGGCCTGGCGGCAGCAGGGTTTTATTAACGCTGTTTAGGAATACGTTATACCAATCACATTAAGTTTGTGCACAACTCAGAGTTCGGGCAGAGGTTCATTTACAACATAGATTTTATTGATATAGTCATTCTATATTAATGAAATAGGTATTATCGCTCCTATTTTTTGCGAAATGGCCACTGTTATGGCTGGGTGGCGGCGCGATAGATTTTTAAGGTTTGTTGCAAAGCATGGTGTGCTTCCAGATCGATATTGCTATGCAGCAGGCCATAGACATTGGTTTCGATACTCTGCGCCAATCCCAGACAATCCATATCAATGCGCTTGAGACTGATCTGCTGGTTATCTCTGGCATGTTCGAACAGGCTACACAAGTTTTCCCGGATAAACTGTCGCTGCGCCTGACTTAAGTCCTGGGTATGCTGCATGCAGGACTTCACCAGATCCTGATGCACTTCTTTGTCTTTAATGTCGTGAAAAACCGGTTGCCCCAGGGCCATTACAATATTTTCCACGACTTGCCAAATGTCACTGACCTGCAACCGGTAATTTTTTACCTGTTGCTGAGTTCGCTTAAAATGCTGATCTACGACCTGGCGAAAAATATCTTCTTTACCACTGAATAATTTATGAATAGTCACACGAGAGGTATCGGCATAGCGACTGATCATGGAAATGCTGGTGGTGTTATAACCGAACTGAAGAAAACATTTTCGGGCTGCATCCAAAATCTGTTGCTTACGATCATTAGATTGGTTTGACATTGTGATTTAAGTGGCTGAAATAAGTATCTCGGTATTTTTAGCTGCAGCTATCTTAGAACATCTGCGGCTTATAACCCAGTAAAATATCAAAAACCAAAATTACTTGTTAACAAAAAATGTAAATGTGTTAACCTCTCGCTCCTGTTTTTATCCCAGATAAGTTTGATTGGTTGCCGCTAAATTCAGGCGACCCGAGTCGTCGGCAATAACGGTGCCAGTGCGGCAGTTATAATGTAGATGCTGATTCTGCACGGTTATGGGCACCAGCGGCGTCCTGGTCGAGATTATGGAGTGTATATGTTGAAAAAAATTGTATGGTTGGTGATGTTGACCGGGGTTATCGCCTGTTCACCGGAACCGGCAACTGAAAAGGTCGTCAGCAAACCAGTGGTGGTGCAGTTGGCTAAAGTAAAAGCGGTTCCCGATCAAAATCATTATACCTTTCCGGCGACCGTATCTGCGGTGAAAACGATTGAGCTAAGCTTCGAGGTCTCAGGTCGTTTGAATCAATTGGATCTGGTACAGGGCAAGAAAGTGAAGAAGGGCTATTTACTGGCCAGTATTGACCGGGCTCCATTTGAACGCCGGGTCGAAGAGCAGCAGGTCAGGCTCGATATTGCGCAAAAGGATTTGAATCGAATTAAAACCATGTTCGACAAGGGACTTGCCTCACAGAGTATGTTTGACAGCGCCCAGACACAAATGGAGTTGGCGCAGATTGACCTTAACAATGCCCTTCAGGATTTAAGTTACACCGAGCTTAGGGCTCCATTCGATGCTCAGGTATCCGAACGCCTGGTCGATAACAATAGCTATGTACAGTCCGGTAAACCCATTGCCCGGCTGCAGGACCTGTCGCGGATTTACTTTACGTTTAATGTTCCCGAACGCATTCTTTCCGCTAACGCCAGTAATGAATTAATTTCGGCAACAGCGACCTTGTTGTCCCCCAATTCACCGAGTTTTGCGATTGAATATGTTGAGCATCGTACTCAACCAGACCCGATTACCCAGACTTATCAGGTGGTATTTGCTATGGAGCCGGTTGATAAACAGATTTTTACTCCAGGCGCCCGGGCCCGGGTCGCACTGCGGCTACAAAATAAGCAGCCGTTGCAGGGACTCGTCGTACCGCTAAACGCCCTGGTTGGTGATAAAGATAAGGGCTTCTTTGTCTGGCGTTTTCGCGACTCGCAACAGAGCGTTGAAAAAGTCGCGGTTGAGGTCTTAAAAATCATCGGGAATAGGGTCATTATTGATTCCAGCCTTACCCAGGCCGACCACGTTGTTCGCGCCGGTGTGAATAAACTGGGCGAAAACCAGCAAGTGATTCCATATAAGGCACCGTGACTATGAATATTGCCAAATATGCCATCAAAACCCCGGTCAATATCTGGCTGCTGATCCTTATTTTCCTGCTCGGAGGAACCCTGGCGTTGAGTAAGATTGGCCGCCTCGAAGATCCGGCATTTACCATTAAAGTGGCAAAAGTGGTTACTCAGTTTAATGGTGCCAGTGCCGTTCAGGTTGAACAGGAGTTAACCGAACAATTGGAAATTGCTATTCAGCAGATGCCTCAGCTGCGGCGCCTGACATCCATTTCCAAACCAGGTGTGTCGGAAATTACGGTTGAAATCAAACGTCATTTCGATGCCGATACCCTGCCACAGATTTGGGATGAATTGCGCAAGCGGGTCGGTGATGCCGCTACTCACTTACCTAAAGGGGCCGGTAAGCCGCAGGTAATCGATGACTTTGGTGATGTCTCAGGTTTGTATTACGCATTGACGGCTCCGGATTTCAGTGCCCGTGAGGTGCGCGAGTTCGCCAGGATTATCCGACGCGAGTTACTAACCACAGAGGGCGTGGCCCGGGTTAACGTAAATGGTGTAATGCAGGAACAGATTGTTGCTAACATCGACCCCTATCAGCTTGCCGGTTTAGGGATTTCGTTTCCCGATGTGGTGCGCTTGTTTAGCGATAACTTTCGCCCGTTTCACGGCGGTCGGATGTTGGTGGAAGGTAAGCAGGTACGTATTCTGGTCGAGGAATCGAGAAACCAACTCGATGAAATTAATAACCTTACCCTGGTGTTGCCAGGCTCTAATAAATCGATCAAGGTGCGGGATATAGCCCGCCTGAGCGTCGAGCCAACCGATATTCAGCCAAGCATTATCCACCATAACGGTGAGCAGGCTATCACCCTGGCAGTGTCGGCATTAAATGACATTAACATTGTTGAAGTGGGCAGCCATGTCGATGCAAAAATTAGCGAAATATTGCAGTCGTTGCCTTTGGGTATCGAAATCAGCCCGATATACAACCAGGCACAGATTGTCGATGAGGCAGTTGATGGTTTTATCCTCAATATTGTCTTGTCGGTGACGGTCGTATCGATAACCCTTTGTCTTTTTATGGGGTGGCGTTCTGGTGTGGTGGTCGGCAGCGTATTGCTGATCACCGTAATGGGTACCGTATTGTTAATGTGGTTGTTCGATTTGCAACTGCAGCGAATCTCTCTCGGTGCTATGGTTATTGCCATGGGGATGCTGGTCGATAATGCGATAGTAGTTGCTGAGGGCATGATGCTTCGTATGCGCCAGGGTAAGTCAGCAGAAGATGCCGCAGCGTTTATCGTTAAACGTACCCAGTGGCCTTTGTTGGGGGCCACTATTATTGGTATTGCAGCCTTCTCCGGTATTGGCTTATCGGATGATGCGACCGGCGAGTTTCTGTTTTCCCTGTTTGCAGTGATCCTTATTTCGCTATTGTTAAGCTGGGTGTTGGCGGTTACTGTGACGCCGCTATTCGGTAGCTATTTTTATCAGGTTGGCAGGGATCTGCCTGAACAGGACCAGAGCAATGGTATTTATCGTCAATATCAGCGCCTGCTGGGACTGACCTTGCGTCATCGGGCACTGACCGTCGGTCTGCTGGTACTGATAACCGTCATTGCCTACGCAAACTTTTCTAAGGTAAAGCAAGGCTTTTTTCCGCCGTCCAATGCGCCTATCTTCTTTGTCCACTATTGGGGGGGACAGGGCCAGGATATTCGACGCACCGAGCAGGTGATCACCGAGGTGGAACAAAAGCTTATCGCCGAAGGTGCGGTTCATTCCGTGACCAGCTATATTGGCAGTGGCGCCGAACGATTCACTCTGACTTATAATCCGCAAGCGGCTAATGAAAGTTATGGGTTGCTGATGGTGCGCATGCATGATGTTGTTGATATCGCGCCGTTTATCGCTTCGTTGCCGGAACAACTGGCAACGGAAGATATTGACGGAAATTTTTATCTGGAGCGGATGCAGTTCGGTCCTGGCGGAGGCGCAAAATTAGGCGTTCGCTTTTCCGGTCCCGACGCTGAAGTATTGCGAGAGTTGGCGCAACAGGCAGAAAGCATTCTGCGTGATGATGGCCTGATTAAAGATATTCGCCACGACTGGCGCCAGAAGGGACTGGCGATTAACAGTAACTTCGATGAATTTAATGCTGGCGTTGCCGGAGTTTCCAGAGCCGATTTTTCCGATGCAATCCAGTACTCCAGTAATGGCCTGCAATTGGGAACGATACAGGATGGCGAATACAGTTATCCCATTGTCGCGAAAATCAATCAAGCGAGCCTGTTATCGAATGAGGGAACAGGCAGTGACATTGAGGATATGCGCAATATCCAGGTGTGGAGTTCTGAGCAACGTAAATATATCCCGTTTCAGCAGCTGTCTACGGGCATTACCCTGGAAAGTGAAGACGTACTGATTCACCGACGTGATCGGGTGCGAACCATTACCGTGATGGCAGATCCGGGTGACGGGGAAACCGCCGCCCAGGCCCTGGCGCGAATAAAGACGGCTGTTGAAGCCATTGATCTACCAAGCGGTTACCTGCGGGAGTGGGGCGGCGAGTATGAATCATCGGCGGAGGCACAACAGGCACTGGGTACCGGATTACCCATGGGCTTTTTTGTGATGTTGTTAATTTCCGTGTTGCTGTTTGCCAGAGTTCGACAGCCGTTGATTATCTGGCTTGTTGTACCTATGGCCGTGGTTGGCGTGGTTAGTGGCCTGTTATTAACGGATATGCCGTTTGGTTTCATGTCATTGCTCGGCTTTTTGAGTTTGTTTGGTATGCTGATTAAAAATGCCATTGTTTTAATTGAAGAAATTGACTTGCAAATTAAAGAAGGTAAAGATAAAGCCATTGCCATTGTAGCTGCCAGTAGCAGCCGATTAAGGCCAGTGGCCCTCGCGGCCATCACCACCATCCTGGGTATGGCTCCCCTGCTATTCGATCCGTTCTTTGCGGATATGTCGGTTACCATCATGGGTGGTTTGATGTTTGCGACCTTACTGACCCTGATAGCGGTACCGGTACTTTACAGCAGTTTATATAAAATCAGGGTACGACAGTAGATTGAACATTAACAAGCAACGTCAACAATACGCGAGACTGGTTACTTTAGCGACCAGCCTGGCGGTTGGCATTGTGGTAGTGATGATGCTAACCAAACTTACAGTATGGTGGTTTACACCATCTGCATCGCTGTTAGGTTCGACCTTAGATTCGCTATTTGATTTGTTGGCTAGTGTTAGTAATTTATTGATTGTTCGATGGTCTTTGCGACCAGCCGATCAGGGGCACAGGTTTGGGCATGGCAAAGCTGAAAATATGGCAGCCCTGTTGCAGGCAACCATTATCAGTGCTTCGGCCAGCCTGTTAATCGTGCACGGCTGGCAACGTATGTTTAATCCGATTGTCATTGAGCACACGGTATGGGGAATAGGGGTCAGTGTCCTGGCAATTGTCCTGACCCTGGCATTGGTGCGCTTTCAGGTATTTGTTATCGAGCGCACCGATTCCCTGGCGATCAAAGCCGATCAATTGCACTACAAGTCAGACTTAATGTTAAATCTTGCGGTAATTGCGGCGCTGTTATTGTATCAACTGGACTGGCAGTTTTTTGATGGTTTGTTCGCCATGGCGATTGGCATCTATTTGATTTTTGGTGTTGCTCGCCTAGCATACATGAGCATACAACAATTGCTGGACCATCAGTTGCCACAGGAAGAGCTGGCAAGAATTGAAGAAATTATCACCGCGCCTGTAGAGGTCATCGGTTTCCATGAGTTAAAAACCCGTCGTGCTGGCCAGCATCGGTTTATTCAGTTTCATCTTGAGTTAGACCAGGACCTGTCATTGGTTGCTGCCTACCAGATTAGTGAACAGGTGCAACAGGCACTGGAGGCAGAGTTCAGTGACTGTCAGGTAATCATCCACCAGGACCCTGTGGCCGCAGGGTCTGCAAAAGATGGGCATTAAAAAAGTTCACGATGGCGGTCAGCGCCTGCTCGCGCGCTGGATCGGATTCGAACAGAATCTCGTGCCGTGCTTCACCAATAACCAGAGGCCGTTGCGGTTCACAGCCTTGACCGGTTAATTGCAGGTGTTGCTGACAAAACCTATCTTGCGCCCGGTTATCCACTACCGTATCCTGCTCAGCCTGAATTAACAGAGTTGGCGTTTTTTGCAATGGCAATTGCCTGAATACTTTCTCCATGCCATCAATTGCGGCGTTCAACCAGGCGAACGTGACGCCGCCTAGCTGGACTTTAGGGTGCTCAGCCCAGGTATCACGAAAAGTCTGATACCGTATTCTCGAATGAGTCAGGTCATTATCTGCAAAGGGTTTTTCTTTATATGGCCCATGTCCGAAAAAATACCAGGCCTGATCACTGAATAGCTGGTTAATGTTATGACCCGTGGCGACTAACGATGTTGCTAACCAATGCGGCAGACTGCCGGTATCGAGACCAAACATGGGTGCCGAAAGAGCCAGGGCCTGAATGTGCTGCGGATACTTCTGCACGTACAGGCTGGCAATGGTTCCCCCCATGGAGTGCCCGAGTAAAAATATCGAGCCTTCACAGCGGCGGGTGACCTCACTCTCGATAAACTCATGTAAGTCCTCAACATAATGATCAAATGACAGCACGTAACCGCGATGACGCTGTTGCTGTTCTCGATCCGACAGCCCCTGGCCGCGGTGATCGAGTATCGCCACGTTAAAACCATTGTTGGTCAGGTCGAATACCAGCTCCTGATATTTCAGATATCCTTCCCCACGACCCGGCGAAATTACGATACAAGGCTTATTTTTATCAATGATGTTCAGGTAATAATGCAGGTCTGGCGCCTGCCTGCGATGCAGGATTCCCTGTATACCCTGGGAAAAATGCTCGCTGATATGGTCGATATTGGTTGCCAGTTGCGCTTCCTTTGACCAGGAATAGGGTTGTTGCATTGCCTGGGAGGCTCCCGATATTAAGCTAAAAATCAATAAAACAGGGTGAAGTAGGTTTTTATACATGTTGCTGGTTATCATAAGGCAATTCAATGCGCACTGAAAGGCCAGGATTGTCGCTGTTGGTATCGCCGTTACTGGCTCGGATTTCACCATTATGCCGTTTTATCGCATCCATGGCGATCGCTAAGCCAAGGCCAGTACCGCCAGTGTTTCGGTTTCTGGAATTATCCTGGCGGTAAAATGGTGTAAATATCCGGGCCAGATCCGACTCTGCAACCCCCGGACCCTGGTCACAAATGCCAATGACCAGGTGTTGTGGTAGGCAGTCGAGAGTGACGTTAATGACTCCTGTGCGGGGCGAGTACTTGATTGCATTTTCGAGGATGTTGCTTATCGCACTGTAGAGCAATGGCAGGTCGCCGCAATAGCTCAAATGGCCGTCAGCACCCGGTGTTGTCATCGTTATCTGAATATCTTTATTGCCTGCCATAACCTCATATTCATCAACAATTTGCTGACACAGGGCCCGCATGTCTATCGATTCTCTGTTTAGCGGCTGAATCTGATTTTCCAGCTTCGATAGTGCCAGTGCCTTGCCGACCATATCGTCTAACAACTCCACTTCATTACGACAGCGGCGAAGATTCTCCTGCAATCGAGGTGTATTCGTAGCTTGTTTTTCCATTAAAGTAATCAGTAATTGCAGTCGGGTTAATGGCGATCGTAGCTCGTGGGAGACATCACCCAATAAGCGTTTGTGAGTCGTCAGGTGCTGGTTGATTTCCTCCGCCATGCGATTAAATGCCTGGCCCAGTTCACCCAATTCATCATGGCGTTGCTCAAATTCAGGCACCCGCAGGCTTAATTCACCATGACCAAACTGACGACTGGCTAAGGTCAGGCGTTTAAGCGGCTTTATCAGTAGCCAGGTTAATGCCCCACATAACAGCGCCGAAACTGCGATTAAGGACAGGGATCGTGCCCAGTCCGGCAGTCGTTTGAAAAAGCCCTGTTGCTGGCTGCGCGGCACCGGTCGGCCTACATAGAGTTGTAACTCCCGGTCTTGAACCTGAATCGTTTGTGGACCGAGCAATAGGTAGCCCGGCAATACCTGGGCCACCGGCTGCGGAAAATTTAATCGTCGCAGGCGCTTTTTCAGATGCGGTTTAGGTGCAGGCGAGTTACTGTAAAGTCGTGCCGTTGAACGTTCATATAGCCAGGTATTCGGTGGCAGGCGACGATTGTTTTGCATCCATTGCTGGAGATTAACAGGCGCATCAATAGAAAGTCGCGCCAGGGATTGCTGAATTTTTCTGCCGCTATCCTGCAACAGCTTTTGCTGTTGGAAATTTAGTGGCGCAGCCTCGGGCGGCGCGGCGAACTGAATGCTGAGCCAACGGGTGACCAACATCGAAGTCAAAGCTACCAACCAGAAGCCGAGAAATATTTTAATAAACAGCGATGAATACCAGCGCTTGGGTAGCCAGGTCATGAATCAGTGTCCGTGGAGTTAAAAATATAACCAACACCGCGCACCGTAGCGATGCAATCCTGCTTACCCTGATGTTGCAGTTTTCGGCGGATATTTGAGATATGCATGTCGATACCACGATCGAATTTTTGCAATCGTCTATTCAATATGTTCATCGACAGGCTTTCTTTGCTAACGACCTGATCAGCGCGCTGCATCAGTAGCTGTAACATAGAAAACTCAGTGCCGGTAAGGTCAATGTGGCGATCCTGAAATGTCACGGTGCGCTTTGCTGGCGTCAATATAAGCTGGTTCAGGCTAATAGGCTGCTCGGCTCTTTGCCTGGCGATAATATCAATGCGGCGAAAAATTGCCTGGATCCTTGCTAATAATTCATCTGGATTAAATGGTTTGGGTAAGTAATCATCCGCGCCTAGGGTGAGGCCAAGCACCCGGTCTGCCTCTTCTCCCTTGGCGGTTAACATGATTATCGGCGTATGGTGAGCGCCACCGAGGGCCTGTAATACTTCAAAACCGGTTAATCCAGGGATCATGACATCGAGCAATATCAATGAATAATTTTGACTTCTGGCTAGTTGCAGGCCACTCAGGCCATCATTGCAAACTTCAACGTTAATACCTTCACCGGCTAAAAACTCGCTCAGTAATTCGGTCAGGGACTGATCATCGTCGATTAATAAAATAGGTTTTTGTTGCACGCGAAATACCTGTCACTTTATGTCTGTAACTTTTCTACTTATCCGATTTATAAACAGATGTTGCATAAAATTCGGCCGGAAATGATCAACAGGCCTTTGCTAAATCTAACCTGTTTTGATTGGTCGAAGGAACTCTTTACGCCAAATTTACACTGTCTTTGCACAACGTTGCATTAAGGTTAGCTAGGATATCCCCAGTGCTAACCGAAACAACAGGAGATCAGCATATGCAAGCAACGGGAATCATTAAATCATCAATCATCGCGGTTTTATTAGCAAGCCTTGCCTTTGCAAGCATGGCATATGATAAACACAGGCATCAGGGCGAACGTGGCAGTCACCCAACGCGTATCGATAAGTTGGTACGGGCCTTGGATTTGACTGATGAACAGCAACAACAGATCAAAGCGATCCGTGAGGCAAGTAAACAGGAAATGGATGCGTTAACGAATGATAAACAGCAGCATCATGAAGAGATGCAGGCCATTATAACTGCCGATACGTTTGACCAAAACGCGTTCATTGCGTTACACCAGGACAGAGCGGATAAGCGCCAGCAAATCGCGCTGATTCACGCTAAAAGCATGCACGACATCTATCATCTGCTCGAACCGGCGCAACAACAGAAATTCAAGAAAATGCTGGCAAAACGGCGTTCCCGTTAAGCCTAATTTTCCCTGACAACAGGTGGCGCAAGTTAACGCGTCACCTGTTTATGATTAACCATCCGCTACGCGCGCAAATCGCCAACAAAAAATTTTTTTGTAATAAACCCAGATCCTCTGTGACTATAAAGGTATCGACAAGTCTTTCAGGATTATCAGCTTGATTTTAACCATCGGCTGTTTAATGCTGGTGCGACGGCAGTTATTTCAGGAATCATTAATTCAGCAGCCATGATATTTTGGAAAAAATGGCGGACAAGTTCCCAGCTGGAAAAAGACCTGCAGGAGCATTTGCCAATGTTGGAGCGACTGGTTGCCTCATACGAACACAACCCGGCAATTCAGCAGGAGCTGATGCAAGAGGTGGTATTGGCTATCTGGCAAAGTTATCCCCGGTTTAGTGGCCAGTCGTCGCTGAAGACCTATTTTGCCCGCATCGCTCAGAATCGTTGTATTTCTCACGTGCAAAAAGCCGTAAAGGTCGTCGACCCGCTAGAGTTAGCACAGCTTGAGACAAATAACACTGCACTCGATATACAGGCGCAGGTTGGCCGTGAGCAACAATATCAACAACTTCTGTCTCGCATACGAAAACTACCCTTGCAGCAAAAACAGGTTATCAGCTTGTTTCTGGAAGGGCTGAATTATCAACAGATTGCCGACATTTGTGGATTAACCACCAGCAATGTTGGGGTCATTATTAATCGCTGTAAGCCCAAATTAATGGGGTAGATGGCAAAGGATTTTGATATGGATTCATTAAAAAATATCTGGCAGTCCCACACGGCTAGTCTTGATGCGTCGGGGTTGCTCAAACAGGCTAAAAAACAACAGCGTCGAATGTTATTCCTGATGCTGGTTGATTTACTTATCTGGTTTGCCCTGGTGATTTGGGGATGTCTGATTATCGACCAAAAATCACGGCCGGATAGCTTTGCGGCAGGAGTTTTAATTATCATGGCTGCCAACATCGCAACGGCATATATGTTGTGGCTGCGTACGTCAACCTGGGGGAGTGGTGAGCTAGATGCTGCCAATCTGTTGCGGCTGTTAAACCACCGTAGCAAAGGGGCGATTCAGGCGGTCAATGTCACCTACGGCTTTATGGTCCTGATGCCGCTGGCATTGATGTTAATTAAATGGTGGTATCCAACGCCCGGAGTTAATTACTGGCCGGTATTCATCGGTTACAGTATCTATTGCTTGCTCGCAGTAGGAATCGGACAATGGTATAAAAAACGTCAACAGCTAAAACAACGACGTTATCAGCATTTATTGCAGGAACTCGAAGCTGAACAGGATTAACCTTCGAGGTTAAAGTCGAAGATCTTAGTCATCGAACTTTCTACGGGCTCACCATTAACTGTGGCTGGTTTAAAGCGCCATTTTTTCATCGCCTCAGAGACGGAATTTTTAAAATATCGAACCTGGCGTTCTTCTTTGAAATCAAGCTGGGTTACCTTTCCTTCGACATCGATAACAAAAGATACCTGAACCGTTTTACTCAACTTACGTCGAGCCGCAAGCTTGGGATATCTTGGCGCATAACTTTTTAACACTTCCGCTTCTATCCATTCCGCCTGTTGTTGCTGGTTAGGATAAGTCTGAGCTATCAATTGATGGCTGTCGAAAAGTTGCGCCTGACCGGAAAGATCATCTTGCAGTGCGACAACCGGCATGACCATCGACTTTTTCACCTTTTTGGCAAATACCGTCATTTGATTTCTGGTTGTCGTGGTTAAATCCTGATTATCATTAATAGCAATGGGCTCGTTAACGGGCAAAACATTCTGGCTCGGCAGGCCGGATACATTGGTTTTGGTTTGCCGGGCCAGACTTTCGACTGTTACCGCAGTCGCAGTGATGTTGCCATCGTCTTCGCTATTGCTACTGACCACATGCTCACCCGGATGCTGGCGTCGACTGTGTTGGGCAATGACAGGCTCTGGTGTTTCGTCCTGCTGCCATAAAGCGACATGGGCGTCAGCGGCAAGTGGTGGCTGTTGCGCGGTAATCGCAGGTTGGCTGTTGATCACCGTGAACGTTGGATTTTTAGCAGGCGTACCGTCATTGTTTAATAACCAATGCGCCATGCTATTCGGGCCTGGCGTCGACGAGTGGGTTGGGCGCACCGCTGATTGCTCAGCGGTTGGTTGTTGTGGCAGCGACCAGTGGCCAGGTGGGTAAGCAACGACCAGTCCGATGCTGCATAAGGCCAGTACCATCGCTGGCACAAACCGCAAATGACTGTGTGGCTTGTTATCCTTATTAAACAGGCGTTGTACCCGCTGTGTTAACTCGCCACCATTAGCGGCGATACTTAATGCCGAATTGTGTCGGTGATATTCAGCCAGGTCGGCAATTAATCTGCCGTACGTCAGCTTATTATCATATTCCTGAATCACCCCCTGATCGCAGACACATTCGCGCTCCAGGCGAATTTGTCGACCTATCCAGTGGACGGCGGGGTGGAAAAATAACATTAGCTCAACCAACGCCTGACACAGATTAACGGCGTAATCATGGCGTTTGATATGAATCAATTCATGCAGCAACACCAGTTTTAACTGCTCCTCATCCAGGCCAGTGACTAATTGTGCGGGAAGTAGTACGACGGGTTTGAAAAACCCCAGTGTCATTGGTGAGCTGACATTAAAAGAGAGTAGGAGAGTGATATTTTCAGACAATCCTAATTTAATGCGTAATTGCCTGAACAAGTTCTGAACTGAGGCTGTCGCCGGTAATACCTGGTAATGTCGGGTTGCCTGCGTTGCCTGATATTCGAAGACAAATTTGCATAATAAAATAGCGACCGTAACAAACCAGGTGATTGCCACCAGGTGGCTCAGTTGCAATGACTCGTCCAGTCCGGCCGTGTATAGCAGGCTTTGCGTGGATTGTAGCAATGGTTCTGTCCAATTAAGGACTTGCACCGATGATGATGGTTGCAGATACAGTAATTGCGAGAAGGTGTATATGGGCACCAAGATGCAAGTGAGCATGGCGACAATACTGCAAACATAGCGCAGTTGCGCCTGACGCTTGTCAATGAGCGTCAGACACACACGCAACAGCAGGGCAATGATACCGCCCTGCCAGAGAAAATGCCCCAGGGTATAGGACAAATATTGTAGAATCTGCAACCAGTCCGAAGACAAAACTATTGTACCGTTTCCTGCTGTTGCTCTAATTCGTCCAACATGGAACGAATGTCACTGATTTCCTGCGCATTGGTCGAGTTTCCGATGGCGCGCATGACCAGCTGCGACAAAGAGCCATTGAAGGCTTTTTGTACCAGGTCGCGAATCAACGAGCTTTGGGTCTGAACGGCGCTCTCGGAAGGTGCGTAGATGTGGGCGCGTTGGCGCTCATCACGCTGTACCAACTTTTTCTCGTGCATGATTTGCAGGATTTTCAATACGGTTGTGTAGCCGATATGTTGCTCGCCTGGCAAGTTTTCATTGTATGTCTGGTGAACCTGACGCACGGTAGCCGGGCCGGTTTCCCATAGGATAGTTAATAGGGATAGTTCTGCTTCTGTAGGTTTTTTAGTGGCGCTGCTCATGGTCACCTCATTTTTATTCTTATCGAGTCCTGATACGATTATTTTGTAAAAAATTATTCGTACTTTCTTCTAGACTAGCCAAAGTTGCATGACTGGGCAACTAATTTATCGGTGCAATTAAGGTCGAATTATTCGTCCAAGTGCCGCTGTAAAATATTTGCCAATTGTCGGCCCAGGCGCATCACCTGATTGGACTTGTCTTCTTCCACCAGGCGACCTTGTGAGAAACTCGAATAGGCACGTTCAATCGTCACTTGTTGCGGTAGCACCGTAACCCCCATGTTACTGAGCAACAATCGCAGGCTGGACAGGCCCCTAACCCCACCCATTGCCCGTGGTGAAGCCGCCATGATACAGGCGACTTTTTCTTTGTAGGCGCTAAGGGGAACCTCATCTTTGCTAGTGGCTCTTGATGCCCAGTCGAGGGTGTTTTTCAGTAACGGGCTATAGGCACTGTTGTACTCTGGTGACGCGATCAGCAGGCCGTGATGGGTAAGTAACAGGTTTTTAAACGCCTCGGCATGCTCTGGCATTCCGTTTTCCTGTTCAATGTCCTGACAGAAAATCGGCATTGGATAATCAGCAAGGTTGATAATGGTAACTTTAGCTCCGGCTTCCTGTGCTCCCTTTGCCGCCAGTTTGACCAATTGCTGGTTGTAAGAATCGCGCCGGGCACTTCCGGAAAAAGCTAGAATCTTGACCATAAATAGCGAAAATTGCCTGTAACTTGTTCTTTTTTATAACATAGAGGCAAAAAAAATAATTTGCCAGTTTTTGCTAATCGATGCGCTGCAAAGCAATCATCCGGCCAATGGCATTGGCACTTTGGCTGAGATTTTTCCGGCCATTTTTCATCGCCTGGACCAACGACATCGGCTCTGGAGTGGCGGCAAAGGCGGCGACGATACCGTGTTGATAAAACTGTTGGTAATCTTCACCAAGACTACCGCTAAGTAATATCACTGGGGTTTGATGGGCTTGAGCCAATCTGGCTACGCCAAAACAGGTTTTCCCGGCCAGAGACTGATGATCGGTTTTTCCTTCTCCGGTAAACACCAGATCCGCCCACTTGATCTGTTGCTCAAGTTTGATGGTATTGCTGATCAGTTCAAAGCCGGAGCGGCGTTCTACTGTGGCAATCGCTTCCAACGCCAGTGACAACCCTCCAGCGGCTCCCATGCCGGGCTCAGTGAGTAAATCAATACGGCAAAGTGGTTGTAATAACCGGGCAAATCGATTGAGATTGTCGTCGAGTTGCTGCACCATTTTTGCCGATGCACCTTTTTGCGGACCAAACACGGCGCTGGCGCCCCGGGTGCCACATAATGGATTACTGACATCACAGGCAATGGAAAACTGGGTTTTGGCCAGACGAGGGTCAACGCGGCTAAGATCAATACTGGCTAAGTCTTGTAGAGCGCCTCCACCGCCTGCAATGGGTGCTCCCTGGGCGTTTAATAGTTGTCCTCCCAATGCGCGAAGCATACCAGCACCACCATCATTGGTGGCGCTACCGCCAAGGCCGAGGATGATGTGCGTACATCCTGCATTAAGCGCCGCTAATATTAACTCTCCGGTACCATAGCTGTCTGTTGCCATCGGATTCCGTTCTGCTGGCTGCAACAGTTCCAGCCCAGAGGCGGCAGCCATTTCGATAACTGCCAGATCGTTAGCTTTTCCCCAGGATGCCCGAATGGGCCGACCAAGCGGATCATTAACGTCAGATGTCATGATTTGACCACTAAGTGAACCAATCATTGCCTGTACGGTTCCTTCACCTCCGTCAGCTAGCGGCAGACATTGAAATGTTGCCCCGGGCAGAGCCTGTGCCAGGCCGCAATGGATAGCATCTGCCACCTCAACCGCGGTCAGGCTTTCTTTGAATGAGTCCGGAGCAATTAGAATATTCATAGCGGAAAATAGTAACCAGAGAACAGGATACTCTGAGCTTAAGAAAATTTAGCAGCATCGACAATGGAAAAAAATTAATCTCTTAGGTCGTTTACGGGTGAAGTGTGAATTTCTGGGAAGAGGAGAATGGCTGACAGCTCAGGGCCGGCATAATGAATGCCGACCCGGTAGCTTGATTTATTTTTTCGCTTTTGCGAAGGCTTCGGCAAAGGCATTGCCCATCATCGAATTGGCCGGTTGTTTGTCGCGGCTACGATCTTTGCCTTTGCGGGGCGTGGTTTTGCCGGCTGGCTTGTGAGATTTGGTATCTGTCGCTGTTGCCGTGGCACTGTCATCAAGGCGCATAGTGAGGGAAATCCGCTTGCGTTTAACATCCACTTCCAACACTTTTACTTTAACGATATCCCCGGCTTTGACCACTTCATGCGGGTCACTGACAAATTTATTGGTTAGTGCGGAGATATGTACCAGACCATCCTGATGTACGCCAATATCGACGAATGCACCAAATTTGGTGACGTTACTGACGACACCTTCAAGAATCAGGTTTTCTTTCAGGTCGGTAATCTTGTTAATTCCATCTTTAAATTTGGCGGTTTTAAATTCGCCACGCGGATCACGGCCCGGCTTTTCCAGCTCACTGAGGATATCGCGAATGGTTGGCAAACCAAACTGCTCGGTGACATAGTCGGCAGGGTTAAGTTGCTTGATCGCTTGCTGTTCACCAATCAGTTTATCCACGGGCATACCCGATTGCGTTGCCATGCGAGTGACCAACTCGTAACTTTCCGGGTGGACACCGGAGGCATCAAGAGGGTTATCGCCTTGATTGATGCGAATAAAGCCAGCCGCCTGCTCAAACGCTTTTGGCCCCAGGCGTGCAACTTTCAACAACTGTTTGCGATTGCTGAACGCGCCATGTTGGTCACGATAGGTGACGATATTCTGCGCCATGGTGCGGGTCAAACCGGAAACCCGGGTTAACAGGGGAACGGAGGCAGAATTTGCATCGACGCCGACGGCATTCACACAATCTTCCACCACAGCATCGAGGCTCTTGCTTAACTGACTCTGGCTGACATCGTGTTGATACTGGCCAACACCGATGGCCTTTGGTTCGATTTTCACTAATTCTGCCAACGGATCCTGCAAACGGCGGCCAATAGAGACGGCACCACGCAAGGATACGTCGAGCTCAGGAAATTCTTTAGCGGCGGTTTCTGAGGCGGAATAAACACTCGCCCCGGCTTCGGAAACAATCAGTTTTACCGGTTTGTCACCAGTCAACCCGGCCAGGGTTTCAGCCACTAAGGTATCGGTTTCCCGGGATGCGGTGCCATTGCCAATGGCGATTAATTCAACTTTATGTTCATTGATCAAGTGGCTCAGGGTACGGATGGACTTTTGCCAGTGGTTCTGTGGTTCATGGGGGAAGATGGTAGTGGTATGCAATAGTTTGCCAGTGGCATCAACAATGGCCAGCTTACAACCGGTGCGAATACCCGGGTCGATGCCCATGGTCACTTTCGGCCCACCAGGCGCGGCCATCAATAAGGCTTTTAAATTGCGGGCAAAAACGTCGATTGCCTCCAGTTCAGCGGTTTCGCGCATGCTGGATATTAATTCCGTTTCTAACGATAAGCCAAGCTTTACTTTCCAGGTAAAACGCACCACCCGATTTAACCAGGCCGCTGCGGCTTGTTGGTTTACATGCAGCTGACAATGATCGCGGATTAACGTCTCGGCAGACGACTCTGTTAACTCAGCGCCCGGATCGACATCCAGGTTAAGTTGCAATATCCCCTCATTGCGACCACGCAAGATGGCCAGGGCGCGATGGGAAGGAATAGCGCTAAACTTCTCGCTGAAATCAAAATAGTCTTTGTACTTTTGTGCGCCCTGAGCCTTTTCATCTGTGACTTTGGCACAGATATGCGCCTGTTTTAACAACAGCCTACGCAGTTTTTGAATCAGAACCGCATCTTCGCTAAAACGCTCCATCAGAATATAGGCTGCGCCATCAAGCACATCTTTGCTATTGGCAAAGCCTGCCGCCTCGTTGACGTAAGCAGTTGCCTCCTGTTCCGGCTGCAGGTCCCAGTTTGCCAGTAACGCATCCGCCAGTGGCTCCAGGCCTGCCTCGATAGCAATCTGGCCTTTGGTGCGACGCTTCGGGCGATAGGGAAGATATAAGTCTTCCAGTGTGGTTTTGTTATCCGCCTGATCGATGGCGCTTTGCAGTTCTGCGGTCAGTTTTCCCTGTTCGGCAATATTTTTCAGAACCAGTTGCTTACGCTCCTGTAGTTCTCGTAAATAGGTAAGGCGTTGTTCCAGGTGACGCAGGTGGTTATCATCCAGTCCCTGAGTGGCTTCTTTACGATAGCGAGCGATAAAAGGTACGGTCGCGCCATCGTCGAGTAGCGTAATGGCTGCCTGAACCTGAACTGGGGTGACGGAAAGTTCCTGTGCGATTTGCTGGGAAATGTTAATCATAAAACCATATCCTGATGCCGGTTAGTGCTTCGCGATACTGCGATAATTGAATTGACAGTTGTATACTAGGATTGGATTATTTAATCCAGTTTTTTTCATTAAAGCTGCCATTATTGGCGGTATCGTGAACAGATTTAAAACGTTAATACCAATCACATTAAGTTTGTGCACAACTCAGAGTTAGGGCAGAGGTTCAGTTACAACATAGATTTCATTGATATAGTCATTCTATATTAATGAAATATAGGGAAGTAAATGGACCTCTGGTAAACTCCCTAAGGGTGAGTTTTAAAGGCGTTTATCCTGCGTTACTGATTTTGACAATGGAACGACCATTCTCTGCAATCAAAGCCTTGTCTAAACGCCTTTAAATTCTCACTGAGTGAGCAATAATTTAATGTGATTGGTATAAGACCATTTATGAAGCGATCAAACTATATCACACGCCAGGGGTGGCAAGTACTGGATGATGAATTGAAGTATCTGTGGAAGCAGGAACGGCCAAAAGTGACCCAGGCAGTTTCTGAGGCCGCAGCGTTAGGAGACCGTTCAGAAAACGCTGAATATATTTATGGTAAGAAACGGTTACGGGAAATTGACCGACGGGTACGTTTTTTGATGAAGCGACTCGATGAGCTAACCATCGTCTACCCGCAACGCCAGCAGGCAGGAAAAATTTTCTTCGGTGCCAAAGTCGGGTTGCTTGATGACGATGATAAAGCCATCGACTACCAGTTGGTTGGTCCCGACGAGTTTGACGTCAGTGTCGGTAAAATAAGCATTGACTCACCGATCGCCAGAGCCTTGCTTGGTAAGCAGGTTGGCGATGAGGTGGTGGTGAAAACGCCACAAGGACAACGTTATCTGGAGGTGGTGAGCATTGATTATGATTTCAGTAGCTTTTAAGCCCTTCGCACAGGCGCCGATTTGCATTATCGTAGGGTTAGAACAAAATATAAATCATAATGCCTGATACAAGCAGCCTCTAATGCTCGTCATAATTTGTAACAAAAGCAGGTGGTTATTTACTTTTCAGCTTTTGATTTTCATCTTGATTCGCTTATAGTGCTGTGTATAGGTAGAGTTAGTCATAAATAATTAACAAGCGAGACATGCCATGGGACAGGAAACCCCGAAAATATTAGTCGTCGATGATGATATGCGCCTGCGGGCATTGCTGGAGCGCTATTTGGTGGAACAAGGTTTTGTGGTGCGTAGTGCCGCTAATGCGGAACAAATGGATCGCTTGCTGGAACGGGAAAACTTTCATTTGCTGGTGTTAGATTTAATGCTGCCAGGTGAAGATGGCTTGTCAATTTGTCGACGCTTACGACAAAATGAAAATCAAATTCCAATCATTATGCTGACTGCCAAAGGCGATGAAGTGGATCGGATTATTGGTCTTGAGCTTGGTGCTGACGATTATATGCCAAAACCGTTTAATCCACGCGAATTGCTGGCTCGGGTAAAAGCCGTGCTGCGCCGTAAAACCCAGGAGGCACCCGGGGCTCCATCAATGGCCGAAGATGTGATTGAATTTGGTGAGTTTTCATTGAACCTGGGAACCCGGGAAATGCGCAAAGGGGACGTCAGCATGCCACTGACCAGTGGTGAATATGCGGTACTGAAAGCTTTGATTACCCATCCGCGCGAGCCCTTATCCAGGGATAAATTAATGAACCTGGCGCGGGGGCGCGATTATTCCGCATTGGAACGTAGTATCGATGTTCAGGTGTCGCGGTTACGGCGCATGCTCGAGCAGGATCCCGCCAATCCCCGCTATATCCAGACAGTGTGGGGATTAGGCTACGTATTTGTGCCAGACGGTAGTGCTGCAGGTTAATGCCAGAGCCGTGTTTGCAGAATTTAGTGTTATGTTTTCTCGAAATTTTCAGGCTTGATTGGGTGACTAACCTAATTTACAAACGGTTATTGCGCTCTATTCGGCCAGCAAAGGTCAACAGGCCCCGATTATGAGAATTTTACCCCGTAGTGCTTTTGGTCAAACGGTCTTACTGATCGGTTTTCTGTTATTGATCAACCAGGTGGTGTCCTATGTCTCAGTGGCGGTGTATGTCATAAACCCGAATCTGCAGCAAATTAATCAACTGTTGGCAAAGCAGGTTAAAGTGGTGTTTATTGATGGTGGTGACGCCGAATTCAGCCCACAGTTAGCCCAGGCGTTTCACCAGGAAACTGGTATCGGTGTATACCGGCAACGCGATGCGCAGATGTCCGGTTTGGACCAGGCCATTTACTATCCATATCTGTCCCAACAAATGAGTGAGTTACTTGGCGGCGAGGCCGAAGTACGAGTTTCTCAGGGGGAGCAATACCTGTTTTGGATCCGTCCCCCCCAGGCGCCAAGCTTATGGGTAAAAATTCCCTTGGATGGCGTTGAGGAACAGGGAAATTTTTCGCCCTTAATCTCCTTCCTGGTGCTGATTGGTATCCTCAGTGTTGCCGGTGGCTGGCTGTTTGTGCGGCAATTAAACCGACCGTTAAAAGCATTGCAAAAAGCCGCCGAAGATGTTGGCCGGGGGAAATTTCCTGAGCCCCTGAAAGAACAAGGCTCGACCGAAGTCATGGCGGTGACCCGTGCATTTAATCATATGTCGAAAGGCATTAAGAAACTTGAAGATGACCGTAGCCTGCTGATGGCAGGGATCTCCCATGATTTACGCACGCCATTGACCCGCATTCGCCTGGCCAGTGAAATGATGTCAGAAAATGAAGATTATCTGAAAGAGGGCATTGAGAAAGATATCGATGATATGAACGCCATTATCGATCAGTTTATCGATTATATCCGTCACGATATGCAGGAAAACACGCAGAAAGTGAATGTTAACCAATTGGTAGAAGATGTCCTTGAACAAGAGGCTCCGGAAGGCAGGACATTCAATGTCAATTATGGTGAGGCTGTCGCCATTCCAATGGTGTATGTGGCGATGAAGCGGGTACTGGCAAATTTGATTCAGAATGCCCTGAAATACAGTGAAGGTGTGATCGATATCAGCACCACGGTCGATCATAATCGCAAGCTCGCCTGTATTGAGGTTGCAGATAATGGGCCGGGAATTCGCGATGACGATGTTGAACGCCTGTTTGAACCATTTACTCAGGGTGATACCGCCCGGGGAACCAAAGGTAGTGGCCTGGGCCTGGCGATCATCAAGCGAATAGTCGACGGCCATGGTGGCAATGTTCGTCTGGTCAACCGTCGTGAAGGAGGGTTGCGTGCGTTGGTTGAATTGCCATTGAAATAGCCGTTAGGTATTCAGGCGCAATAAATTTGGGTGAAGACCCTAATAAATTGTATTAACGACAATGGCGAAACAATTAAGGGCGAGGATAATCAGTAATACCCCTCTCGACATTTCCCGGTTCAGCGCACAAAACGCCATGGCGGCACCAATCTGCATAATTTTACCGATGCCTACACCGACGACAATACCGAGCGTATGAGCCAAATGACGTATGATCAGATTGGCTTCTAAGTCGATAGAACCTGCGGTCATAAATCGGTAAGTAGTGATGAAGTCAAAAACGGCGGAAAGGATTAACAAAGCCCACAATAGCTTATGGGTCTGCAATGCGTACAACAGGTTCTCTTTTAACGGCACTTCCTGGTCAAGAATGATCATTGTTTAGGCACATTTTCTGGTTACTGTTTTTGTTGTTGATGCAACCCCGTCACCACGAAATACCACGTTGTATTATCAATTTTGGATACTGATAAGTTATTTATTAAATCTAGTTGGGAAATAAAAAAAAGCCACCTGCAAATACGCAAGTGGCTTTTTATCAACGTTATCGGCAGCTGGATTATCGTCGCATTGCTACCGTCGTCTGTCCGGTTAATCAGGCGTGGGCGTTCAACTTAGGACCGGCCACAACCAATTGCTGGCCGCGTTCTGTGTCAGTAAACTTGTCAAAGTTGTCGATGAACAACTCGGCCAGATTTTGCGCTTTCTCATCCCAGGCAGAACCATCCTGATAAGTATCGCGAGGATCCAGGATCTGATCATTCACACCAGGTAATGAGGTTGGTACATTCAGGTTGAACACTGGCAAGGTTTTGTTCGGTGCATCATCGATGGAACCATCGAGAATGGCATCAATAATCGCACGAGTATCTTTGATTGAGATACGTTTGCCAGAACCATTCCAACCGGTATTGACCAGATATGCCTGAGCACCAGCTGCCTGCATGCGTTTGCGCAGTACCGAAGCATATTGAGTTGGATGTAAGCTCAGGAACGCCGCACCGAAACAGCTCGAGAAGGTTGGTGTCGGTTCCGTGATGCCACGCTCTGTGCCAGCCAGTTTTGCGGTAAAGCCTGACAGGAAATAATACTCGGTTTGCTTTTCATCGAGTTTAGCCACTGGCGGTAAAACACCAAATGCATCAGCAGTCAAAAAGATTACCTTGGTCGCATGACCTGCTTTTGATACCGGCTTAACAATATTATCGATGTGGTAAATCGGATAGGACACACGGGTATTTTCAGTCTTTGAACCATCATCGTAATCGATGTTACCTTCAGCATCGACAACAACGTTTTCCAATAAGGCATCACGACGAATTGCCTGGTAGATATCGGGTTCATTTTCAGCGCTCAGATTGATGGTTTTGGCATAGCAGCCGCCTTCAAAGTTAAATACGCCGTTATCATCCCAGCCGTGTTCATCATCGCCGATAAGCTGACGTTTTGGATCCGTAGACAAGGTAGTTTTGCCGGTACCAGACAGACCAAAGAAAATCGCAACATCGTCGTCTTCGCCCACATTAGCGCTACAGTGCATTGAAGCGATGCCTTTCAGTGGTAGCAGGTAGTTCATCATCGAGAACATACCTTTTTTCATCTCACCGCCATACCAGGTACCGCCAATCAATTGAATACGCTCAGTCAGGTTGAAGGCGACAAAATTTTCCGAATTTAAGCCCTGTTGCTGCCAGTCTGGGTTATTGGTTTTGGCACCATTCATCACAACAAAATCCGGCTCGTAATCTGCAAGCTCTGCGTCGGTCGGACGAATGAACATGTTTTTGACAAAATGAGCCTGCCAGGCAACTTCAGTAATAAATCGTACTTTTAAGCGTGTATCAGGGTTAGCACCACAAAATGTATCCATCACGAACAGACGTTTTGATGATAATTGTTTGGTGACCAGGCTTTTTAGCGACTGCCAGGTTTCCTGTGACATTGGTTTGTTGTCATTTTTTCCTTGATCAGACCACCAAACAGTATCGCGAGTTAAATCATCACGGACGATATATTTATCTTTCGGTGAGCGACCGGTGAAAATGCCGGTATCGACGGCGACAGCGCCAGACTTAGTGACTTTCCCTTGTTCAAAACCTTCCAGACCCGGCTTGGTTTCCTCTTCAAAGAGTTGTTCATACGAAGGGTTATGAATGATTTCCGCAGTATTTTCAATGCCGTATTGGGTTAAATCAAGGGATTTGGCAGCGGTCATTTTGATTGTGCTCCTGAGTGCGAGTTATTGTTACTATAACGGTGAGGCGATGCGCCTGGCGAAATACGGGCAAATAGTAACGAAAAAGCGGAGTCAGTGGAAGCCAATTCTGAAAGTTTCCAGGTAAACTTTCAGAATTGATACATCTTGTTCACAAATCAGGATTAATGCTGGCTCTGTGGGTTTAACAGAGGTTGTAATTTTTGTCGGTCGAAGTGATAAGTTTTCTGGCAATAATCACAGGTCATGTCAAAGCTCATGTACTCCTCGATATGATCCTCGATTTCCTGCCTGGAGAGGCTGGTGATCGCAGCCAGGCATTTATCTTCGGAACAACTGCACTGAAAGCTTACCGCCTGGGGCTCGAACACCCGAACCTTTTCCTGATGATAAAGACGATGTAGGAGTTGTTCAGCGTCAAGATTAAACAGTTCTTCATCTTTTACTGTAGCGGTAAGGTGACTAATGTGCTCAAAATCACTCAGTTGTTGTTCTTTATCGTCGGAATCTGGCAGCACCTGTAACAACATGCCGGCAGCCAGCCGCTTTTCGGCGTCGACACTTAACCATATTCTTGTCGCTAATTGTTCGGATGTTGCGAAATAATGTTCCAGGCATTCACTTAAGGTCTCGCCTTCCAAAGCGACAATGCCCTGATACTTTTCACCTTGTTTGGGCATGATGGTGATAACCATGGTGGCTTTACCAACCAGATCCGTGAGTGATTTTCTCAGGATAGGACCATTGACCTGTGCCACACCACGCATTTGTTGTTTGTGGTTACCATTGATGACGGCAAAAGCTACCGGGCCATCGCCCTGCAACTGCACCGAGATTTCACCTTCAAATTTTAAGGTTGCGGTTAACAAACAGGTTGCCGCCAGAAGTTCACCGAGTAGCTGGGTGACCTCTACAGGGTAGTCATGGCTACCGATAATGTCATCGAAACTTTGTTTAAGCTGAACGACTTCTCCGCGAACGTGTAATTGTTCAAACAGATAACGATTTAAGACATCAAAGTTTTCGTTCACGGTTAGATCCTTTCTTTAAATTGTCGAATTTGCCGACGTTGTTTTTTGTCGGGCTTAGTGTCGGTTGCAGGAGAGAGCAATAACCCTTGTTTGCGCGCCTGGGCATTTGCTTCTCTGCGATTAATACTTTCCTGAGTTTCCTGATACAGGGTCTGAGCAAATGTCGCATCTTTGCGTTTGTCTGCCAGGGCGGTGATGATAACTTCCTTTTCTTCGAATCCTTGTCTGACCCGAATCTTGTCGCCGATACAGACTATTTTTGCCGATTTACTGCGTTGTCCATTATAGAATACTTTTCCGCCTTCTATCATTTGCTTAGCAATTGCCCGGGTTTTATAAAACCGCGCAGCCCAGAGCCATTTATCGAGACGAAACTGGACTTCGGATGCATTGTCTTTATGGGGTTTTTTAGCCATAACATCTCCACGAAATTGGGGCGCGAATCTAACATAGTCGTGACCATCAGGCCAGTCTCCCCTGGTTAATTATTAACCGTAAAGTTAAATTAACGGAAAAAAAAACCGCAATGCCTTGTTGCCGCTGTGTTGGTCAAGTATTATCGGGCAATCACATAACGGCGACACGATGTTTGCACTGCATTTGCACCGACTCAATTTTCTTTTTTTTCCATTGAGTTAACTGATTTTTTCTGGCGCGAAATAGCGCCCATTAGATTCAGAAGCATAAAATACGAAAAAGTGGTGATTGAGTTAGTAATTAACCTTAAGACAAACATCGTCTCTAGACTATTATAATAAATTAAACAAATGTTTATGGATTTGGCTCAGATGACAGAAAGGCTCTCGCAAATATGGCAACGGCTACCACAACAGGGTATTGGCCGGGCCTTGGGTGCTTTGCTGATTATTTATATCGTCTACATGTTAGCCAAAGCTACCTGGTTAATGTTTCCCGACCCGCAGGTCGTAGCAATCAAATCTTCTGCTTCTGATATCAATCAGTCGGCTTCCACCAGATTCGATACCAGTGCCTTTAAAAAGCTCAACCTATTCGGGGTTAAGGTCGCAAAGCCCGATAATCAGCAAGTTCGTGAAATTGAGGAAGAGTCGGCACCGGAAACCCGACTGAACCTGACCCTGACTGGCCTGGTTGCCTCCGATGACCCGGCAGTAGCCGCAGCTATCATCGAGTCACAGGGTAAACAGGAAACCTATGGTATTGATGACAAGATTGAAGGCACCAGGGCCATCTTAAAACGTGTGAAACTGGATCGGGTGATTATCGAAACCGCCGGACGCCTTGAAACCCTGATGCTTGATGGCTTTGAATACACCACCACCGTGCCAGCCGCGACCAAGGTTACTGCCCCAAAAACGACCCCATCTACACCGAATCGCCGCACCCTGACCAATACTCAAACTCAGGCTAACCAGAGCAAAATAAGAGAGCGGGTGGCACAACTTAAGGCGGATTTGAAAGACAATCCGGCGAAATTTACCGATTACATAAAAGTCGCCCCGCTTCGGGAACGTGGTCAAATTAAGGGCTATCGGCTGAGCCCGGGGAAAGACAGAGAATTCTTTAGCGATGTTGGCCTTAAACCAGGAGATATCGCCCTTAGAATCAATGGCAATGACCTGACGGATATGCGCCAGGCGCAGCAAGCCCTGATAGAGCTACGTCAGTCTGCACAATTGTCACTCGTAGTCGAACGAGGCGGGGAAATACATGATATTTCCCTCGATTTACAAAACTAATAAAGTGGAGAACACCCATGCGCCTCTTTGCTAGCGCAAAACAATTTAAACGTGCTGCTCTGTTCAGTGTCAGCGCCATGCTGATGTCCAGCAGTTTGTGGACGGCATCCAGTTTTGCCGCGCAGTACTCGCCTAATTTTAAAGGCACCGAGATTACTGAGTTCGTCAATATTGTTGGTAAAAACCTGAAAAAAACCATCATTGTTGATCCTAAGGTAAGAGGCAAAATTAACGTTCGTAGTTACGATTTGCTTTCCGAAGAGCAGTATTACCAGTTCTTCCTCAACGTGCTGGAAGTCTATGGCTTTGCTGTGGTTGAAATGGAAAACAACGTGCTTAAGGTCATTCCTGATAAAGACGCTAAGAGTTCAGCAATCCCGGTCGTTGGCGATGAAGCCCCAGGCCAGGGTGATGAAATGGTTACCCGGGTTGTCTCAGTACGCAATGTATCGGTGCGGGAATTATCACCGCTATTAAGGCAATTGAGCGATCAGGCCGGCGGCGGTAACGTGGTTCACTACGAACCTTCCAATGTGATTATGTTGACGGGTACAGCCGCGGTGGTAAATCGTTTGGTTGCCATTATTGATCGGGTTGACCGGGCCGGTGACCAGGACGTCAATATTGTTAAACTCGAATACGCTTCTGCCAGTGAAATGGTGCGAATTATCGAAAACATCAATAAACCGGCATCCGGTAAAGCCGATACACCGGCATTCCTGATTCCCAAAATTGTTGCCGATGACCGTACTAACTCAGTGATTATCTCCGGTGAGGGAAAAGCCCGTGATCGTATCGCCCGGCTGATCAGCCGCCTCGACAGTGAGCTGGAAACTTCGGGTAATACCCGGGTTTACTATTTGAAATATGCCAAAGCGGAAGACTTAGTCACCGTATTGCAAAGTGTCTCCGATACCATTCAAAAAGAATCGCAAAGCAATACAAATACGCCACGAAGCACTCGCAGTGGTAGCAATCGTAATGTCACTATTGAGTCGCATAGCGATACCAATGCGTTGGTGATTACTGCTGAGCCTGACATGTTACGCTCACTCGAGTCGGTGATTCGCCAGCTTGATATCCGTCGCGCCCAGGTCCATATTGAAGCCATTATCGTTGAAGTGTTCGAGAGTGAAGGTGCGCAATTAGGTGTGCAGTGGGGAAGTGAAGAAGGTGGCTTTACCCAGTTTACCAATGGAGTTGCCCCGATTTCACAAATCGCTGGAGCCTACGTCGCTGGTCAGGGGCAAGAAGCGGCACAAACCGAAATTGTAAATCCTGATGGTTCAATTACTCGTTCTAATAACCCGGATGAACGCGACGATTTCACCTTGTTGGCGCAATTGCTGGGTAATGTTAATGGCATGATGTTTGGTATCGTCGAGGATGGCTGGGGCGCTGTAGTTCAGGCCGTTCAGAGCGATACCAACTCGAATATTCTGGCGACACCAAGTATTACCACGCTGGATAATGAAGAAGCCTATTTTATTGTTGGCCAGGAAGTACCAATCATTACGGGTTCTTCAACTGGTTCGAATAACTCCAATCCGTTCCAGACTGTTGATCGTAAGGAAGTCGGTATCAAGTTACGGGTAACACCGCAGGTAAATGAAGGCTCTGGCGTCCAGCTTACTATCGAGCAGGAAGTTTCCAGTGTCAGCGGCGCTACCGAAGTGGATATCGCAATTAACAAACGGGAAATTAAAACCACGGTCATGGCCGATAATGGCGCGACGGTGGTACTCGGTGGATTGATTGATGAAGACGTTCAGGAAAGTCAGCAAAAAGTACCACTGCTTGGCGATATTCCGATTCTTGGACACTTATTCAGCTCGACGGGTAATACGGTGCGCAAACGCAACTTAATGGTGTTTTTACGTCCAACCATCGTTCGTGATGGTAAGGCGATGGATGTTATTTCCCGCGAGAAATATAACTTTATTCGTGCCCAGGAAATCCGTAAGCAGGAAGAAGGTCTGTATCTGCTTGATGATGATGCCCTGCCATTAATGCCTGACTGGAACCAGAGCCTGGAATTACCACCGACGTTTGAAGATTATATGGAACAGCGCGAAGTGCTACAGGAGCAGCAGGAAGAGCAGGGTAATCAACCGACTCCGGAAGAAGAAAAGCAACCACTTCAGCCGCGCCAACCATCTTAAGAGATTAGATCATGAGCCAGTTTGAGCAGTCAGAGCAAGCACCAGAACAAGAGGTGGCACAACAGCCATCGACCGACACCGAGGTGGAACTCGGTGTTGCTGAGGAGACTGGGGCGGATGCGACACCGCATCAGTTACCTTTCTCCTTTGCAAACCGCAATAAGGTGTTGCTGGAGCTTCGCGATGATGGCTTTGCCTTGCATTGTACTTCAGGGGTAACAACGGATGTGCTACTCGAGGTGCGCCGCTATCTCGGTGAGACGTTTGTGGTAGAACAGCATTCTGATGATGAATTTGAACAGTTACTGACCCTGGCGTATCAACGAGACTCTTCCGAAGCCAAACAGATGATGGAAGATATTGGCAAAGAAGTGAATATGTACTCTCTGGCCGATGAGATCCATGAAGCGGAAGATCTGCTTAACAACGAAGATGACGCACCGATCATCAAGCTGATCAACGCCATGCTCAGTGAAGCAATCAAGGAAAATGCCTCCGATATACATATTGAGACCTTTGAAAAAGTGCTGAAGATTCGTTTTCGGGTCGATGGTGTGTTACGCGAAGTATTGCAACCAAATCGCAAGCTTGCCTCAATGCTGGTGTCGCGGATCAAGGTTATGGCAAAACTGGATATCGCCGAAAAACGGATACCCCAGGATGGTCGTATTTCGCTGCGAATTGGTGGCCGTGCTGTTGATGTGCGGGTGTCCACCATGCCATCGAGTCATGGCGAGCGTGTGGTACTGCGATTGCTGGATAAAAATGCCGCGCGTCTGAATCTGCAGGATCTGGGGATGACAGATACCATCCGCGAGCGTTTCAGTGACATTATTAATAAACCGCACGGCATTATTCTGGTTACCGGCCCGACGGGTTCTGGTAAAAGTACCACCTTGTATGCGGGATTGACGCAAATAGACAATACCGAACGCAATATCCTCACCGTAGAAGACCCGATAGAATTTGATATCGAAGGCATCGGCCAGACCCAGGTTAATACTAAAGTCGATATGACCTTTGCCCGCGGCTTACGCGCCATTTTGCGTCAGGATCCAGACGTGGTCATGGTTGGTGAGATTCGCGATTTGGAAACCGCACAGATCTCCGTGCAAGCCAGTTTAACCGGTCACCTGGTATTATCGACGCTGCATACCAATACCGCAGCCGGTGCGATAACCCGTCTCGAGGATATGGGTATTGAGCCGTTCCTGATTTCTTCGTCATTATTAGGGGTGTTGGCGCAACGTCTGGTCAGAACCTTGTGCGACGAGTGTAAAGAGAGTCATGTGCCCACTGGGGAAGAACGGGCGTTGATGGAATTACAACCGGACGATGAGCCAGAGATTTTCCGGGCAAAAGGGTGTGTCAGCTGTAATTACAGTGGCTACCGTGGTCGTACCGGTATTCATGAACTTATCGTGGTCGACGATATGGTTCGGGAACTGATCCAAAACGGTAAAGGTGAGCGCGCCATTGAAAAAGCGGTGCGGGGTCATACACCGAGTATTCGAGATGATGGTGTCAATAAAGTTTTAGCCGGATTGACGACTTTGGAAGAAGTCATGCGGGTCACCCGAGAAAGCTAAGATGGCAGCATTTGATTATCAGGCCGTCAATACTGGCGGTAAGAACATTAAAGGTGTCATTGAAGGGGATAATGCCAGGCATGTTCGCTCGTTACTGCGCGAGCAGGGGTTAATTCCTCTTGAAGTTTCACCAAGCCTGGCGAAAGCGCAGCAGCAAAGTGCAGCTAAGTCGCTGTTTGCCAGAAAAATATCGTCTACCGAACTGGCACTCATAACCCGGCAGCTGGCGACCTTGGTGGAATCTGGTCTACCACTCGAAGAATCGTTAATGGCGGTTGGCGAGCAATGCGATAAAGACAAGCTGAAAAGTATGATCATGTCGGTACGCTCGAAAGTTACCGAAGGTTATTCGCTGGCCGAGAGCATGGCCGAATTCCCTCTTGTTTTTGATGATTTATTCCGCGCTATGGTTGCGGCTGGGGAAAAGTCTGGTCATCTGGATAAAGTCCTGAATCGGCTTGCCGATTATACCGAGCAGCGACAGCAAACCCGCAGTCAGATGCTACAGGCAATGATTTATCCTATCGTCATGTTGCTGGTTGCCAGCGCCGTAATTATGGCGCTGCTGATATACGTGGTGCCGCAAATCGTTAGCCAATTTGAGCATATGGGACAACAGTTACCCGGTATGACTCAATTTTTGATTGCCAGTAGCGAATTTTTGCAGGACTATTTGCTGGTCATTCTCATTGCTGTGTTTTTGCTTTACCTGGCGTTTAAACAAATGATGAAACGGCCAGGTTTTCGTAAATCGGTGCATCAGTATGTCTTGCGGTTGCCACTGGTGGGAAGAATTATACGTGGCCTGAACACCGCGAGGTTTGCCCGTACGTTAAGCATTCTGACTGCCAGTGCAGTGCCTTTGCTGGATAGTATGCGCATCGCCGGTGATGTATTAACTAACGATTTTATTAAAGAAAAAGTGCAGCAAAGTGCAGATCTGGTCAGAGAAGGCTCGAGCCTGCGTAAAGCATTGGAGCAAACCAAATTGTTTCCGCCAATGATGCTGCATATGATTGCCAGTGGTGAAAAGAGTGGCGAACTGGAACAGATGCTTGGCCGGGCAGCAGACAATCAGGACCGTGAATTTTCGGCGATTGTCAGTATTGCCCTGAAAGTATTTGAACCGCTGATTATGGTGGCGATGGCCGTCGTGGTATTATTCATTGTATTGGCGATTATGCTCCCAATCATTGAATTAAATACACTAGTTTAAGATGGAGTAGTATGAACATGAATCGAACTAATCAATTGTCGCGTGTAAAGGGTTTTACACTGATTGAAATTATGGTGGTTATCGTAATTTTAGGTATTCTTGCCGGCCTGGTTGTCCCTAATATCATGGGGAATCTTGGTAAAGCGAACATCCAAAAAGCGATCTCCGATGTCAGTGCCTTGGAAAATGCGCTGAATATGTACAAAACCGATAATTACCGCTATCCAACCACAGATCAGGGATTAGAAGCCTTGGTTGAAGAAACCGATATTGACCCGGTTCCTCGTCGCTTTCAGCCTGGTGGTTACATCAATCGCCTGCCACAAGACCCTTGGGGCAATGAATATGTGTTAATCAGCCCGGGCGAATTTGGCAACATCGATGTGTTTAGTCCAGGCGAAGACGGCGAAGCGGGTACCGATGATGATATCGGTAACTGGAATCTGGAAGAGTGGCGTTCCGGTAAAACTAAGGACTAACTATCTTCTTTCCGATGATGACTGCAGGAGGCCTGTTTTGAACCGACTATCACGTGGCTTTACATTACTGGAAGTAATGTTAGTGATCGTGATTATTGGCATCATGGCTTCCCTGTTAGTGCCAACATTACGAGGCAAAGACTTTAGTAAAGATCTTGAGTTGCATGCAAAACGTTTTAACGCCATGTTTACCTTAGCGGGTGAATATGCGCTGTTAAACAATTTCGAATTAGGCCTACTGGTTGAAGATAATGCCTACGAGTTTTATGTCTTTGACGGTAAGCGTTGGCAACCACTCGAAGAAATGGAACGCTTGCAAAAGCAAGAATTTTCAGAGCCTTTCAGCATTAGCCTGAACCTCGAAGACCTACCTATTGAACCGCAAATGGGTATCGATAGTGACGATTTTGAAGAGCGCGAGGACGAGTTTTATCTTGATGAAGAAGAAGAGCCTGTCTACCCTCAGGTGTATATCCTCTCTGGTGGCGATATCACCCCATTCCAACTGACGTTTACGTTTGATGATGGCTTTGAGCCACCCATTTATTATCTGGTCAGTGCCAATTACACTCTTCCCTTGATCATCGAAGGACCTCTGGATGCTGCGCCAAATTAATAAAATGGCCGCCTTTACGTTGGTGGAAGTGATGATTGCGATGGCAATTTTTGCCATTGCGGGCACGGCAATATTTAAGGTTGCCAATTCGACTCTGATTGGCACCTCCCGCCTCGAAACCACCACCATCGCTCAATGGGTTGCATCAAATCAATTGGTAGAGGTTACGCTCGACCAGAGCTGGCCGCCGAAGAAAAATCAGAAAGGCGAATTAGAAATGGCGGATCGCCAATGGCACTGGTTACAGATTGTTGAAGAAACTGAGGATAAGCGCATGCGAGCCGTTACTATCGAGGTTCGCGAAGATCCTGCCGACGCCTATCCGGTCGCCTCATTAATGACATATGTTAGCCAACCCGCCGGAGGCGCGGAATGAGAAACCGTGGCTTCACGTTTTTAGAGGTGATTCTGGCGATGGCGATTTTCGCTTTGGTTGGATTAACCAGTGCCACCATGTTGTCTAATGTACTGAAATCAAGTGACATAGCAGAGGCCAAGAATGCCCGGCTGGTTGAGTTACAGCGCGCATTTTTAGTGATGGAACGGGATTTTTTGCAGATGACAAAGCGTTCTGTCCGGATCGAAGGCGAAGCGCCGCTACAAGGATTCCTGCACAGTAATGAATCCACCTATTCCAGTAATACCCATGGTATCGCGTTTGTGCGTCAAGGTTGGTCAAATCCAGCCTTGCTTTTGCCGCGCAGCGATTTGCAGGCGGTGGCTTACCAACTTGAAGAGGACACCTTAAACCGTCTGCACCGTATTTTTGTCGACACTGTGGTTGGTGAAGAGCCAAAAGTTCGTGCGTTGATACAGGGTGTCGAAAAAGTCGATTTTGAATTTTTTTACAGTAATAAATGGATTGGAGATCTGCAAACGGGCGAAGAATTGCCTAAGGCCATCGCTGTGGAAATAGAGTTGCAGGATCTGGGCCTGATACGTCGCGAGTTTTTAGTTGCGGGGACGGGCAATGACAGTTAAATGTTCCTTTTCCCGAATCTCCCGTACCAACAACCAGCGCGGCGTGGCGCTGGTGATAGTTCTTATGGTCATTGCGTTAACGACCATACTCGCTACCCAAATGAGTAGTTCGCTGATTTTTCAGCAGCAGCGCAATGAAAACCTGGAGTCGAACCAACAGGCATACTGGTACGCCATGGGCGCTGAAGCCTTTGCCAAAAGTGTGCTCTATCAGGATTTCCAGGATGATAAAAATGTTACCCACTTAGGTCAACGCTGGGCGATTGGTGAGACCAGGTTCCCGGTGGATCTTGGCGAAATCAGTGGTGAAATTAAAGATGCGCAGGCTTGTCTTAATTTAAATGCACTAATTAATGACGAGATGCCATCAAATAATAGCCTGCCAACTGCTAACAGCCAGAACAATAATGCCGGCAATACCAATAATCAAAATAACACCAGTAATAATGCTGGTAATGCCAATAATCAAAATAACAATGCCAATAACGGCTCAAATAATCCGAACAATCCCAATAATAATGCCGCCAATCCAGGTGGCAATCAGACCAATGGTGAACTTGCCAAGGCGGCATTAAAGGAACTGATTATTGCCCTGGAGGTAGACGGGATTGGCAATTTTGAAGCTGAATCGATGACCGAAGCATTGGTTGATTGGCTCGATGAGGATAATTCCATCGTTAGCGCTGGTGGCGCCGAAGATGATGATTATGCATCGAAAGAGTATCCTTATCTTGCGGCCAACAGCAAGCTGGCTTCAGTGAATGAATTGCGGGTGATTGAGCATTTTACGCCGCAGGTTATTCTGGCCATGAAACCTTATGTCTGCGTATTACCGAATAATGATTTACATCAAATCAATATTAATACGTTGGATGCGGAAGATACCGTTCTATTGCAGGCTCTGCTTGGTGGGACCGATGCTGGCACCGCCCAGGATATACTCTCGGCACGTCCCGAAGACGGCTTTAAAACCATCGGTGATTTTACCAGTTTGTCACAGCTGGCAAACGTCAGGAACATAAACCAATTCAAACAACAATTTGTTGTCGATAGTCAATACTTTACACTCACAACCAAAACCAACTTTAATGGCAGTTATTTTACGTTAAACTCTATTTTTAAAGTGGATAATAATAAACTACTGGTGATCAATCGGAGCATCGGAGCACATTAATGAGAGAAACACTATATATCCGGCTCGGCAGCCAGGCCCACGATCCCGTATTCTGGTTGATAACATCAACTGAGCAGAACGATGAAATCGCCTCCGGTCAGTTGTCAGGGGCACAGCAGTTGTCCGAGCTAACCGATAAAGCGCGCAATCGCGATGTCAAGGTACTGGTAAACAGTGCCGATGTTCGCCTGAAAGCTGTGCAGGTACCGGGTAAAAATGACCGGGCGATTCGGCAGGCGACACCTTATATGCTCGAAGAAGATTTGGCTCAGGACGTTGATTCCTTGTTCTTTGCATACAGTAATCCCCCAGCGGATTATGAGGGGGAGGCTAATACCTTTGTCGCTATCGTCGCCCATAAACAACTGGCAACCTGGTTGTCCTGGTTGCATGACGCCGATATCACCGCAAAAATGATGTTGCCTGATGTGTTGGCGATGCCTGTCCACGAACAGCGTTGGGTAGCAATAAATCTCGATAAGCATTGGCTTGTGCGCATCGATGCCTGGCAGGGTTTTGTTGTCGACCAGGACAATATAGATTTATTTTTACAACAATATGTCCAGGAGAACGACGGTGTTGATACCGACATTCAGGTGCAGTGTTACTCGCAAACTGCCGACTTTGATTCCGCCGCGCTGCCAAAAGGTATCAGCATTGAACAGATGCCGCAGGAATTGCCGCTGAAGTTGCTCAGTGATTATGCACCAACGACTCGGTTTAACTTATTACAGGGGCAATATCAGTTTAAAGAAGAACGCTCGCCTCTGGTTCGTTTTTACTTAAAAGTAGCGGTTATCGCCATGCTCGCATTATTGGTTAACATGCTCGTTAAGGGCATGGAAATCTATCAGAATACCGGTAAATATGAGCTATATTCGCAGCAAATTGAGAGTGAATATAAGAAAGCTTTTGGTCAGAACCAACGGGTTCGCATGTCGACGGTGAAGCGACAGATCGCGACAAAACTACAGGAACTTGGCGGTGGTAATAGCGATCAAAACCTGTTAGCAATGCTCGAAAAAATCCGCCCGGCATTTGTCTCTGTGCCGACGATGAAACCAGACGCCATTAAATATGATAACAAGCGGGGCGAGATTCGTTTGTCAGTGGTTGCCAGCAACTACCAGGCATTTGAACAATTCAAGCAGGCGTTGGAAAAAGAACAGATGGACGTAACCACAGGAGCCCAGAATAACCAAGGTGATCAAGTGGTTGGCTCTTTCAATATTCGGAGTAAATCATGAACGACTGGTGGCAAGGCTTAAACGCCAGAGAGCAGAAAATGGTCGGCGGCTGTACCCTGGTGCTGGTATTGGCATTGTTCTGGTTTGCTCTGTGGCAACCCCTGAATGAAAGTGTAAATCGGTCACAGGTTAAAGCACAGCAACAGGAGCAATTATTACGTTGGGTTCATGAGAATGTTGCGAAATATGAAGAGCTTAAACGCCAGGGTGGTAATCGTGGTAGCTCAGGAAGTCTTTCGGCGGTGGTAAATCGTACGGCGAAACGTTACCAGATAGATATTGCCCGCATGCAACCACAAGGAGACGATTTGCAGGTTTGGATTGATCAGGTAGCTTTCAATGACCTGATACACTTTCTTGAGCAAATTCAACAACGTGAGGGTTTAGTTATCCAGGCCATTGATATTGTCAGTGGCGATGAGCAGGGCACGGTGAAAGTGCGTCGTTTACAGGTAGGAAGAGGATGAGCAAATTAAAAACAGGAATTTTATACACCGGCGGCTTTTTGCTGTTGTACGTGTTATTCGTTGTCGTTTTAGCTCCGGCCAATAAATTAATTGCGCTTATTGAACTGCCGCAGGGCATTGCCCTGCACGATGTCCAGGGTTCGGTATGGTCTGGGCGCGCAAAAACCATGTCGACGCAAAATTATGAAGTCGACAATGTCGACTGGCGTTTGAGTCCGGTTTCGTTGCTAACCGGTTCGCCAAGTGCCGACGTTGAATTTGGCCGCTCGCCCAAGTCAGGACCAACCGGAAACCTTACTATTGCCAATGAGCAATCACATGTCGGTTTTAGCGATGGCAAGATTCAAATTGATGCAGCACAGGTGCTGAGCCTGCTTACATTACCGGTTGATATGCAAGCTTCCGGACTGGTAACTGTCGATATCAATAAATTTACCACCGGAAAGCAGCTCTGTAGTGAGGTTGACGGTCAAATTCGCTGGCAACAGGCAGGTATCATGGCAATGAATGAAAATATTGCCCTGGGGGAATTCAATGGCCTGTTAAGCTGTGAAAATAACTCGTTGGCCATCACCCTTGATCCAAACAACGACCTGGGCCTGGAATTGTCCATTTATATCCGAGAGCGTGGTCGCATCGCGGCTCAGGGCTATATTACCCCGGGTGAAAAATTCCCTGCACAAGCACGACCTATCCTCGACTTTCTTGGCCCTAAAGATGCTCAGGGACGTTATCGGATTCGTATCTAATCCTGTAATCTGGTGTTTGCAAGCATCGGGTTTAACCCCGGCACCTGCTGACTTTGCAGGTGCGCCACTTTAATCAGCGAACGGGTTGGGTAATTACTGAAAATACCATCCACGCCGAGGTGGTGCATCTCAACAATATCTTCTTCATTATCAACCGTATAGACAAAAACTTTTAGCCCTCGTCGATGCGCGTCATCGACAAAGTCCTGATTTACGAAATCAATATCAATATGGACACTATAGGCATTCAGGCGTTGTGCAAAGCTGGCATAATCGAGTGGACAGCTGGCGGTCAGGGCACCGGTATTGAGGTGACTGTTGAGGGTTTTTAGTTCAAACAAAAGATGATGGTTGAACGACGAAAACAGAAACTGGCTGGGCTGAAAATTCCACCTGGCAATCGCTTCATCCATCACTTTCATCATTGGAATCACCGTGCGTTCGGCTTTTAGTTCAATATTGACCAGGCACTCGCCATTGATACATTCAAGGACTTCATTGAGTGTTGGTGCCGCCTGGCCTTTACCAACATCAATCAGCTTAATTTGCGCCAGGGTTAAATCGCGGATGCGTTTCAACGGTTTGAGCTGGCTTTTCAGCCAGCGATCATGGGTAACAATAAGCTCGCCATCCGCAAGCAGGTGCACATCAATTTCGATTGCATCGACCTGCATTGCCAGCGCTCGTTTAATAGCCAACAGCGTATTTTCTGGCTCATGGCCGCTGGCACCCCGGTGTGCGAATACCAGCATTATCCGCCTCGCTTAGTTATTTACCTGGGCATATGGTTGCCCAAGTCGGGTTACGGTTTCAGGACCAGCACCAGGAGTAAAGTCAACGGTGTCTTTGGCAAATACACATACCACAGTGGATCCTAACTTAAAGCGTCCCATTTCAGCGCCTTTTTCCAGCACGATGGCATCGTCACCCGTGGCGGGATATTGCCAGCTGACAATGTCTTTTCCAGCTGGTGGGGTAACGGTACCGGCCCACACGGTCTCGATGCTGGCAACGATGGTTGCGCCAACCAGAACCATCGCCATGGGTCCAATTTCGGTATCGAAAATGGCAACTACCCGCTCATTGCGGGCGAATAGATTTGGTACATTCTGCGCGGTTAATGGATTGACTGAGAATAACTCTCCGGGCACATATATCATTTCTCTTAAGGTACCGGTCATCGGCATATGGATACGGTGATAATCCTTAGGTGCCAGGTAAATGGTAGAAAACTTGCCATGTTGAAATGGGGCCGCCGTCTCTTCTTTGCCACCAAGCAACGATTGCAGCGAGTAGCTAAATCCTTTCGCCTGGATAATTTGGTCATCAACGATATCGCCTTGCTGCGAGATGGCGCCATCCACCGGATAACAGATTTCTGTTGGATCCGCATTGATGGGGCGCAGGCCATCTTTCAATTCGCGGGTAAAGAAATCATTAAACGTCTTATAATCTTCAGCGTTTTCAAGTTTCGCTTCTTTCATATCGATGCCATAGGCCTTGATAAACTGTTTGATCGCAAAACGCGTAAGGCCTCCAGCCTCTGCGGCGGCAAAGTAGCCGACTAATCGAGACAATCCATGTTTTGGCATGGCATACTGCAGGGCAATTTTAAAATTATCCAATGACACGAAAGATTTCCTTTAAGTAGTGCTCGCCTGCCTGCTAAAGCAAACGAAACAGACTAATGCAAGTATAGGTTTTATTACTGAAACCGTGAGGTAAGCTTATTACCGTCAAGGCTTGCCAAAATACGCTGATAGCTGGCGAATCGTACAGCATCAATCTGGCCTTCGTCAACGGCGGCAACCAGAGCGCAGCCGGGATCGTTTTGGTGCTTACAATCTCGGAATTTGCAATGACCGAAAAATGGCTGGAATTCGATAAAGCCGGCATCGACTTGCTCAGGAGTGAGATGCCAGAGACCGAACTCGCGGATACCGGGCGAATCAATTAAGGAGCCCGAATCTGGCAGGTGATAAAGACGGGCAACCGTCGTGGTATGCTGGCCAAGTCCTGAGTTATCTGATACCTGCTGGGTTAATAAGTCTAGCCCCGGCATCAGGGTATTCACCAACGTCGATTTTCCCACTCCGGACTGACCGACAAATATGCTGGTTCTGTCTTTTAGGCGTTCGCGGATGGCGTCGATGCCGGTTCCGGTTTTGCTGCTCACTTCAATGACCTGATAGCCAATGCTCTGGTACAACGCAAGTTGGCTCTGGATCAATGCCTGTTGTTCATCATCGGTTACAAGATCGACTTTATTCAGCACAATAACCGGTTCGATACCAGTCAGCTCAGTAGCGACCAGGTAACGATCAATAATATCCGGGTTAAAGGCCGGTAAGATTGATGAGACGATAAAAATTTGATCAATATTTGCAGCAATAGGCTTTAAACCGTCATAAACATCTGGGCGGGATAACTCGGAGGAGCGCTCATGGACGGCTTCAATAACACCACTGACCGCATGTTGTGTTTCTTTACCAAGTCGCCATACGACCCGATCACCACATACCAGGCTTTTTACTGTGCGACGGATATTACAGCGATAGATGCTTCCGTTTTCATCTTCTACATCGGCGTGTTGGCCAAAGCGAGAAATCACTATCCCGGATTGTTGCTCACCCAATTCATCATCCTGCCAGTCAATTTTTTCATTTTTTAACTTACTGGACAGATTTGCTTTAATGCGTCGATGCTGACCTTTAGTCAGTTTTTTACGTTTAGCCACGATATTGCTTCATTTAAGTTTCCACCAACCGCTGAGTTGATCCTGAACAAATATTAATTATAAAAAATTTGGCGTATTATACCCCCAGCCATGGCAGATTGCATCTGCGTGGGCTGCGACTGTGTTGGTATAAGGTAAGCGGGAGTAACAATGAGTCTTATTGATGAAAACAATCTAATCTGGCTGGATTTGGAAATGACAGGCCTGGATCCCATCGAGGATCAGATTCTGGAAATTGCCACTATCGTAACCAACAGCGAGCTTGAAATTCTGGCGGAGGGTCCTGTATTTGCTATTGGCCATAGCCAGCAAACCATGGATAACATGAATGAATGGTGTATCAACCAACATGGTAAAAGTGGTTTGACAAAACGGTGTCTTGAATCTGACGTGACCCTGGACCTTGCCTGGCAGCAAACGCGGGAGTTTTTAGAGCAATATGTGCCGGAAGGGAAATCTCCCATGTGCGGCAATAGTATTGGTCAGGATCGACGCTTTCTTAATGCCTATATGCCGGAATTTGAACAGTACTTTCATTATCGCAACCTTGATGTCAGCTCAATCAAAGAGCTGGTACGTAGATGGCAACCGGATATTTTGAAAAAGGTGAAAAAAACCGGCACCCACCTGGCACTGGACGATATTCGTGAGTCTATCGACGAGCTCAAAGTATACCGCCAGCACGCCTTTAAAATATGATGAAAAATTAACCGTTTACCGTTGGCATGATTATGGATAGACTAACTTGACGGCATGCTAGTTAGCCGATGCCTGATAAAAATAATAAATGGACGTATGTTATGAACCAGCCCCTCAAATCCGTAACTATGCCCTCAGGTTTATTTTCCAAAGCCAGTATCTACCTGGCCTTGCTACTTGCCTGTCTGGGATTTTTTGTCGCCACCTCAAGCTGGCTGTATCATCAACTCGCGCAGCGAGCCGATTATCTGCAACAGCAGCAAATTCCTTTTATCAAGAATAACGCGTTATTACTCAATAAGCTGACTGAACTGGAATATTACCTGTCACAACAGCGCCTGAATATCCAACAACAGCAATTTGATCAACCCATCGAACAACTGCGCGAATCCTGGCTGGACATCATTTCTTTAACCCAGGAACACATGCAGTGGTTAAATGATCAGGTTCGCCTCGATCAGGCTGGTGAAGTCCAGGAACAGGCGCAACAATTTGTCGATGAGTATCGCCAGTTTACTGAGTTGGTCGACGATTTATTGTTGCTACGACAAGCGAGAAATGGCCAGTATCGGGCCAATATGCAAAGCCTTGAGCAATTGATTGCCCGGGTTGTTGCCCTGCGCAATCAAAAACAACTGGTGCTGGATAAACAGTCAACGGCATTTGTGTCGGTGCAAAACCGGGTTAATACGCAGTTAATCAACGAACAGGTTATTGCCGTTAATGAGGTTGAATATTATCAGTATCTCTACCAGGAATTATTACTGCTGAATCAACAAATGACATTACTGACATCCAGTCTTGAGCAGAGCAATTTTAATGATGTCGCTGCCAACGTTGCGATTCATGCCCGTCGAATCACGGAACACTTGCCAGACGCACCTGATGACAAAAATTTTGCTGTGATTCGTGAGGATACCGAAACCCTTATCAATCAGTTTATTGGTTCGGGACAGCTATTCGCCAAATGGCGTGATGAAGCGCAGGTCAGCAAACTGGTGGTTAAACGACTGAGCCTTTACCAGGGGTTTTTAAAACAAACCGGGGAATTGGTGTCATCGAGTCAGTTTTTCCATTTACCGGAGTTTGTGTTAACCATCCCTGTGATCGGTATTTCCGTTAGCGAAAGTATGATGTTGCCGGTTGGTTTTCTCGCTATGGTCATTCTGATGACCTTTAGTGCCCTTATCGCCTGGCGCATGCTGGTACTGGTCAGCCGCAGTTTCTATAAAGGTGCCGAGCATGGCTATGAACTGGCTAAACAGGGCATAACAACGAGCGTGACCTCAGATGTCGGGCTGGATACGAAGCGTGTTGCAGAATTAATGAACACCGAGGCTAAACCTGAGATTATCGCCAATGAACTGGCTTTGATCGAGGCGCAGGCGCTGGAAGACGCAAATGCGTTACAGGGACAGCCTGGGCCTGACAGTATTGCGGAATCGTCGCCTGTCTGTAACGCCGATTTAACCCAAGCTCGAACAACCGGGCAATTGGCGGATCAGGTGATTATGGATATGGAAAAGTTTAATCATTACCATGCCACCAGCCAGATGGCGCTGACGATGCTGGACGACTATATGCAGCGCAATCAACAAAATTTACAGAGATTGCACGCAGCCTTCGGGTCAGAAAATTTAGCTCTGGTCGCTAAAATCAATGAGGCGATTTTGCAGACCGCGAAGATATTGTTTGCGCCACGTCTTATCCGGGTTTGCCAGATCATGCGTCAATATTGTCACGAGCAGGAATTTGACGATGCGAAAAGCCTGCTCCCCGCAGTGGAACAAGCGATGGGTGAAATCAAGGAACATGCCCAGCAATGCTGTTAATTGCTGGCATGCTCGAGCCGATGCTGCGGGCGGCTGCTTAGAGCGAACAAGAGTCACTCAACTTAGTGACAAACGGATAAACTGTTGAACATATCAAGGATTGTGTACTTTGCTTGAAGGATTGTTTTCATTAGTTGCAGCAATAGCTGAAGCTGTGTTCGCGTTAATTTCAGCACTAGTTGAATTCGTAGCGGGTTTTTTGTAGCTGCTGGTGAGACACTAACTTTTATAGATTTAGGAGCCTTGCTCGTAGTCTTGTTTTTTGAAGTTGTTCTCTGGTTTATTTTATGGATAGCCGAGCTAATCGTTTCTTTGTTTAGATGGCGCAGGCCTAAATTAGTGAAAAAACCAATTCTCTGGCGCCCTAAACCGAAAAAAAGAAAAAGCACGGAGTAGTGCAAAATGCGTATAGCAACCAGGGGCAGCAAAGAGCGAGCAACAGCCACTTATCTACACTCACAAAAATAAGCTGATATGTGCCATGGAGGCAAAGCCATCAATAGTCTAACTAGAGTCTTAGTCGCTTTCTGCTATCTATTTTCAGCAGTTGTTGCATCACTACCACTTTTTTCCGTGTTCTGGCCAAGCCTCATAGGAACGTTTTTAATCAGCTTTGTCTTAGCGCCAAAACTATATGCTGAAACTTGGCTTTACCGTGTAGTTAAGTCGGTCTATTTTGCCGTAATCATCCCTTGCTTTGGTTTACTTACTGGCGGCCTTATAGTTGCAATACTAGAGAGTGTTGAAAAACAATCAATTGATGAGTTCTGGCCTCTTTTAGGTTCTCAATTGGCATTTGGATCTTTGGGTGTGTTATGGGTCTTGCCTTTGGCAATCATGGCTTATTTTTCGTCAATCATGTTAATAGAGCGGCTCCGCCCATCGGCTTAGCGTTAACAAAAAAAACTAGTGTATATTAGCAATTGCTAACAGACTGTTCCTGGCACATTAGAGTCATTTGGCTTGAACTAAGATTCCCTGTCGCTGCAGGGAATGACTCAAGGGTTTTTGCTTTTTGCTCGGAACAGCGTGTGCTCGGAGCTGATGCCATCAGCGTGCTCGAAGTGACGTTTTACGTCACGTGCTCGGAGTATCGTTCGCGATACGTGCTCAGGGAGTTTCAACTCCCGTCACGCATCCCTCGGCAAACCTTTTTCGATACTGCGAATCAGTCGTTCTTTATTGCGCAATGTGGCAGCTACTGCCTGTTGTTTTGAGCGTTGTTGCTCAATTGCCCAGTCAATGTGTTCCTGAACCATAGGTGTGGAGTCAGGGTGTTTGTCGTTAAGCGCTTGGTAAATGACCTCACTGGGTTTGGCATTGCCCAGCGCGACGGCAAGATTTCGCTGCCAGCACTCATAGCCAATGCGTCGAATCGGCGAGCCTTGCAAATTTTTATCAAATTCAAACTCACTCCAGGCAAATAGTTCCAGCAGGGTTATCTCATCGAGGTTTTGTCTAGGCTGAAAATCATCTTCCTGAGTGATGTTGGCAAAGCGATTCCAGGGACAGATGAGTTGACAGTCATCACAGCCATATATCCGATTGCCCAGCAAGGGGCGAAATTCTTCCGGAATGGCGGTGCGCAACTCAATCGTTAAATAGGAAATACATCGCCTTGCATCAACAACATAGGGAGCAACTATCGCATCGGTCGGACAAATCTTGATACAGGCAACACAACTGCCACATTTTTCTTTGACTGGAGTGTCCGTCGGCAAGGGAATATCGACCAATAATTCGCCAAGGAAAAACCAGGAACCGGCTTGCTGATTGAGTAGCAAACTGTGTTTACCGACCCATCCCAATCCCGCTTTAGCGGCCAGGGGGCGTTCGAGAATAGGGGCAGAATCGACAAAAGGTCGATAGTTAAGCTGCTCACAATAGTTTTTTATGTTCTCACCCAGGCGTTTGAGCCGCTGTCGAAGCAGCTTATGATAATCGCGCCCGAGGGCGTAACGACTGACGTAGGCATGATCGGTTTGTTTAAGAACCCTGGCAAATTTCGCGTTGGCCGGCAGATAATCCATGCGCGTACTGATCACCCTTAATGTGCCTGGTAATAATTCTGTTGCCCGAGCCCGCATCATCCCGTGGCGAGCCATATATTCCATATCGCCATGATAAAGGTTGTCTAGCCAATCCTGTAATGCTTGCTCATGTTGCTGTAAGTCTGGCTCGCAGATGCCTACTTCAGCAAATCCCAATTCCTGTCCCCAATGCTTGATTTTTTCTGCCAATTCGAGATAGTTAATCTTTGACTTTTTATCCATGGACGAGAATATGCTGCCGGTAAATATAAACAAAAGCATACCACAACAGGCCTATCATGCTGAAACCGTAAGGGACAATGAACTGACAATTGCGGCCCGGTTAGGGTTGATGTCGATGCAGCTGATGCAGTTTGCCGGTGACTCGGCATTTAACTTACTGCGTCAGCGTTATCCAAAAGCGAAAACCATTTTGGTCCTCTGTGGTAGCGGTAATAATGCCGGGGATGGGTTGATCCTGGCGAGGCTGGCGCGGGCAGCGAACTTCCATGTTTATGTCCATAGTGTCGTAAATCCAGATAAGCTTAATGGTGATGCTAAGCGGGCATGTCAGCAATTTATTGAGCAGGGCGGGCAATTTCATAAATTTAATGATATTGATGTCAGTCGTATCGATGTTATTGTCGATGGTCTGCTCGGAACCGGCTTAACTGGCAAGGTCCGGGAAAATTACCGCTATGTGATTGAACTGATAAACCAGCTCAATGCGCCGATTTTATCGTTAGATGTTCCGTCTGGATTAAATGCCAATACCGGAATGCCGATGGGATGTGCAGTCCATGCCGACGCAACCGTGACGTTTGTGGCATTAAAACACGGGTTATTAACCGGACAGGCAGCGGACTACTGTGGCCAGGTCTTTCTCGCTGGCCTGGGTATTCAGGACGAATTTGCCAAGTTATGTAATGATGATGTCGGTATCATCGCCAATGATAACGTCCCCTTCTTACGGCGACGTTGCCGCAGCAGTCATAAGGGCGATAGTGGCAGGGTTCTGCTGGTGGGCGGCAATCAATCAACCATGGGGGCTATTTCACTGGCCGGGCAGGCGAGCCTGCGCTGTGGTGCGGGTTTAGTAAGCATTGCATGCCATCCTCAGTACCGAGGTTTCTTACTGGCCAGTTGCCCGGAGATGATGTTGGTTACGGATTTTGAAGAGCAATTAACCGAGCAGCTAAAATCTGCAGACAGCATTGTACTGGGGCCAGGCCTTGGCCTAGATGAGTGGGCACAGCAATTGTTTGTGAAAACCCTTAATACCGATAAACCTATGATCGTTGATGGCGATGGGCTAACTCTGTTAGCGCAATCACAACATAGCCGCGATAACTGGATTTTGACTCCGCATCCGAAAGAGGCGGCACGCTTATTAAATATCAGTGTTGCCCAGGTAATGGCAGATCGCTTTGAAGCGGTGAAATCCATTGCCCTGCAGTATGGCGGTATCTGTATCCTCAAGGGCGCCGGAACATTAATCAGCGATGGAGTGCAAGTTGCGATCAATACTTCCGGGAATCCGGGCATGGCTAGTGGTGGTATGGGCGATTTACTCACTGGAATCCTGGCCGCATTACGCTTACAATCTGCTACAGATTTTGAGGCCTGCTGCACGGGTGTGTTTTTTCACGGCAAGGCGGCCGATTTAGCCTGCGAAGATGGCGAAAAGGGAATGCTAGCGAGTGACCTTTTGCCGATACTTCGCCAACTGGTAAACAGAACCTGATAATGAAGCGATTGCAATTTATTCTTGAAAACGAAACCGCGACCGTGGCTTTCGGCAAACGTCTGGCAGAGCTGGTCACCACGATTCCACTGGATTCACTGGTGGTGTTTCTCAATGGTGATTTAGGTGCGGGTAAAACCACCTTAACCCGGGGCTTTGTGCAGGGCATGGGTCACCTGGGCAATGTGAAAAGTCCGACGTATACTTTAGTAGAACCCTATGAGCTCGAATCCTGTCGGGTGTTTCATTTTGATTTGTATCGACTGGCGGATCCGGAAGAGCTCGAATATATGGGGATTCGTGATTACTTTCAGCCATTTTGCTACAGTTTTATTGAATGGCCGGAAAAAGGCGCTGGTATTTTACCCGCAGAAGATCTTATTATTGATCTGGAATATGTTGAACAACAACGCCGCGTCACATTGATGGCCAAAAGCGTTCGAGGTGAACAAATAATAAATCAACTAGTTTAGGGTTACTCATCACACTATGTTTCGTAGTCAGATAAAAATAATAACCTTGCTGCTAGGTCTGTTAACCGCCCCCGTATTTGCGAAAAGCACCATTGATGGTGTTCGTGTCTGGCCTTCGCCAGATTATACCCGGGTGGTGTTTGATCTCAGTAATACACCGGATTACAGCTACTTCTTTTTAAAGAACCCTGAACGCCTGGTGATTGATTTCAAAGGCACCAAAAATCAGGTGAACCTGGATAACCTGGCTGCTAATGATACCCGCATTAAATTAATTCGTACCAGTTCGGCGAAAGATAAGCAAAGCACCCGAATTGTGATCGAGCTCAATGGCGGATTTGAAGATAAAATTTTTCCGTTGAAACCGGCTGGCCCATACGGTAATCGTCTCGTTGTCGACTTGTTTGATGATGAACGCAAGCAGGTGATCGTCAATAAACCCAAGGCCAATAATCGCGATATTATTATCGGTATCGATGCTGGGCATGGTGGTGAAGATCCCGGTTCCATTTCTAAAAGTGGCACCTATGAGAAAAAAATCACCTTGCAGATTGCCAATCGTCTGAAAAAAATCATTGATAAAGAGCCAGGCATGAAAGCGGTGATGATCCGCAGCGGCGATTATTATATCCATGTGAATCGACGTACTGAAATCGCTCGTCAAAAGGAAGTCGATTTTTTGGTATCGATTCATGCTGATGCATTCCACAGCAGCCAGCCACGCGGTGCATCGGTTTGGATTGTTAATGACCGCCGTGCCGATTCGGAGTTATCCCGTTGGCTGGTCAATCGAGAGAAAAACTCAGAGCTGCTTGGCGGCGGTGGCGAGCTAATCAAGAAAACCAATGATGAAAATCTGGCGGTATTTTTGGCGGACCTGACCAAAGATAAATCGTTAGAAATCTCCGATATGATGGCTCGCAACGTGATCAGCGAGATGCGCAAAATCACCCGTATGCACAAAACCCAGCCACAAAATGCCAGCCTGGCTGTACTGCGTGCTTCTGACATCCCATCGATGCTGGTAGAAACCGGATTTATTTCTAACCCCTATGATTTTAAGAACCTGACCTCGCCAACCCATCAGGGTAAGCTGGCATCAGCGATCTTCACCGGCATGAAGCGCTACTTTCATCAGTATCCGCCTGAAGGTTCATTGCTTGCCAGCATGCGCCCTACTAAGCATAAAATACGTGCTGGCGAATCCCTGTCTGTTGTCGCTCAACGCTATAAGGTTTCGGTGAGCCAGTTGAAAGTTGCGAATAACTTAAAATCCGATGTGGTTCGGATAGGCCAGACGCTGACGATTCCACGGATCAATTAATTCGATGACAATAGCTATCTTGCCACCGCGTCTGGCAAACCAGATTGCCGCCGGTGAAGTGGTCGAGCGCCCCGCGTCAGTGGTTAAAGAGCTGGTTGAAAACAGCATCGATGCTGGCGCGACTAACATTATCATCGATATCGAGCAGGGTGGCCATAAACGCATTCGCATTAGTGATAATGGCCAGGGCATCACTAAAGATGAACTGACGTTGGCTTTGTCCCGCCATGCCACCAGTAAGATTAAAGATCTCGACGATCTCGAGTCTATTGCATCCTTAGGCTTTCGCGGTGAAGCGCTGGCCAGTATCAGTTCGGTATCAAGACTGACCCTGACATCAAAACCCGCTGCACAGGATAATGCCTGGCAAGCAATGGCGACCGGGCGGGATATGCAGGTCGATATTCAGCCCGCGGCCCATCCGGATGGCACCACCATCGACGTTGAAGATTTATTTTTTAATACGCCGGCACGACGAAAGTTTTTACGGACTCATAAAACGGAATTTTCTCATATTGATGAGGTGGTGCGTCGCATCGCATTATCAAAACTGGATGTGAGTTTTGCCCTTAACCACAATGGCAAATCGATTCGCCAGTATCGCCGGGCAACATCTGACCGACAAGTCGAAAAACGACTCGCCAGTATTTGCTCACAAGCTTTTGTTGATCACAGTATTGCGATCGATTTTCAGCACCAGGGGCTGCACCTGTATGGCTGGGTTGCCTCGCCGGGTTTTACCCGCAGTCAGAATGATCTCTGTTACAGCTATGTAAATGGCCGGATGATGCGCGATAAACTGATCAATCACGCCATTCGCCAGGCGTATGGTGAAAGCCTGGCTCACGATGCTTACCCGGCATTTGTATTGTTTTTAAATCTCGATTTTGATCAGGTCGATGTCAACGTGCATCCAGCCAAGCATGAAGTCCGCTTTCACCAGGCAAGGTTAGTGCATGACTTTATTACCAGTGCTATTGCCCAGAGTTTGCACCAGCAACATTTAGATGATGGTGATGACTCATCCATAGCTGCGATTGAAGAACCAAGCCCATCTACTGATCACTCTGAATATCGGCAACCACTGCGAGCAAACAAGCCTCACCAGTTCCGCGATTCGGATTATTCGGGGTCGGTGGAAACGAACAAAGCTGCTGGTTATCGGCCATACTCCGGCAACTATCTTCATGGCAAAGACAAACCGGGTAAACAGGCGCTCAGCAATTACGACCGTTTACTGACTACTGATATCACAGCCTCAGAGCTCTACAGTGGTAATACCGCGTCGGATACTCAAACCGCGTTGCCGGTCGCACCGTTTAGCTCAAGCGCGTTGGTTGGCGACTACCAGGTGATTACCTTAAGTGCCCGGCATACGGCAGTCATATTGCACCAACGACAGTTGTATTTGCTGGACGTTATGCCGCTGATTCGTCAATACCAGACAAGAAAAATGGCAAAAACGCTGGCTACAGAAGTGGTATCACAACCATTATTATTACCAGTGGCCCTGAATTTTGACCCGCAAACCGTTAACTTTATCGAAAAGCATTCCTCACAGTTCCTCGCTCATGGCATTCACCTTGAACTAAAACCCGGTGGTAAGTGCATTATTCGTCAATATCCGGCGATATTGCGAGAGCAGGATGTTCAATCAAGTTTTGAGCGAATTATCAATCAGTTACAAAGTCAGGGTGGAGATGAACCAGACTGGGTTGATTGTTTTGCGCAGTTATTATCGCAGCCGGTGACAAAGGAAACAGAACTACAGTCGATCCTTGCTGACTTATGCGCCGATAAAAATCTGGACTTTTCTGCGTTATTTGACTTGAATTGTCTGCAACTAGACCTCACTTCGTACCTAGATCAACTTAAATCCCCGAGTGAATGAGCGATACTAATCAAGCAACCTTGTTACCTGTAATTTGCATTATGGGCCCGACGGCCTCAGGTAAAACAAGCCTGGCAATGCAATTGGCGGACAAACTGCCTTGCGATTTGATTAGTGTCGATTCGGCGTTAGTGTATAAAGGCATGGATATCGGCAGTGCTAAACCGACGTCGGAAGAGCTGCAACAATATCCTCACCAACTGATAGATTTGATAGATCCCAGTGATAGTTATTCGGCGGCAGATTTTTGCCGCGATGCCAAACTGGCAATTGACGCTGCTCGTCAGCGTCAGCGTTATCCGGTGCTGGTGGGTGGTACTATGATGTACTTTAAAAGCCTGTTACAGGGGCTTTCACCTTTGCCTCCAGCTGATCCACAGGTTCGCAGTGATATTGAAAAGCTGGCGCTGGAACAAGGTTGGGAAGAGGTACACCAACAATTGGCGAAAGTGGACCCGGTATCGGCCCAGCGGATTCACCGTAACGACCCACAACGACTTACCCGGGCACTAGAAGTTTATCGAGTGTCGGGTAAGTCACTGACCGAACTAACGGAAACGAAAGGCGAAACCGTTTCCGGGCCGGTGCTGCAATTTGCGATCAGTACCGAACAGCGAGCTACTTTGCATCAGCGCATTGAACTGCGCTACAGGCAGATGCTGGACCAGGGTTTTGAAGAAGAAGTGAAGTTGTTGAAACAACGCCCGGATTTGCATCCGGATTTACCTTCCATTCGCTGTGTTGGTTACCGCCAAATGTGGGAATACCTCGATGGCCGGTATGACTACGATGAAATGGTATTTCGTGGTATATGCGCCACCCGACAGTTGGCGAAACGACAATTAACCTGGCTTCGAAGCTGGCCGGATTTAACCTGGCTGCAAACCGATGATGCGGATAACCTGCAGCAAATACTGGCGCAACTACCAACGGCATCATCCTGAATTTTGGCATAAAACTGGCATAAGACTGGGTAAGCTTATGTCATACTAAGATGCCAGATTTACCTGCAAGTGATAAATACTCGACAGGTAAAAAATTTTAGAGAAAAATCAAACAAGATTTCGATCTCTGTGTATAATTAAATGGCTCGTTGTGTAACTAGCTAAATTTGAAACAAAATTATTAGAAAAATTAAAAAATAAGGGGCCTTAAAAATGGCGAAAGGGCAATCTTTACAAGACCCGTTTTTAAACGCATTACGACGCGACCGCATTCCTGTGGCGATTTATCTCGTCAATGGCATCAAGCTACAGGGCCAGGTTGAGTCGTTCGATCAATTTGTGATTTTACTGAAAAATACCGTAAGTCAAATGGTATACAAGCATGCGATTTCTACGGTTGTCCCTTCCCGGGCGGTGAATACCAGTAGTCCTACCGAATACAACCAGCCGATGGAATAACGCTTAATGAGATTGAATCGGAGTTGCTCATTTGTTTGATCGACATCAAGCAGGTGAGCAAGCAGTACTTGTTCACATCGATTTTCCACAAGAAAACGCTCGCGAAGATTTACAAGAATTTGAAATGCTGGTGTCATCTGCCGGCGTCAATGCGCTGACGGTCGTTACTGGCCGTCGTGATACCCCTCATCCGAAATACTTTGTCGGCAGTGGCAAGGCGGAAGAAATCGCCGAGGCCGTTAAGATGTATGATGCCGATGTCATCCTTTTTAACCATACCTTGTCCCCGTCGCAGGAAAAAAACCTGGAAGCATTATGCAAATGTCGGGTGATTGATCGGACGACGTTAATTCTGGATATTTTTGCCCAGCGGGCGCGGACACATGAGGGTAAGTTGCAGGTTGAACTGGCCCAGTTAAAACACATATCCAGTCGCCTGATTCGTGGTTGGACTCACCTTGAACGCCAGAAAGGTGGTATTGGTCTGCGCGGTCCGGGGGAAACTCAGCTCGAAACTGACCGTCGTTTGCTGCGCGAACGAATGCATAACATTCAAAAACGCCTGCAGAAAGTTGAAAAACAGCGACATCAGGGACGACGGTTACGAGAGCGTGCAGAAATACCAACCGTGTCACTCGTTGGTTATACCAATGCCGGTAAGTCGACGCTATTTAATCAGTTGACCAACGCTGAGGTCTATGCAGCCGATCAACTGTTTGCAACATTGGACCCGACCCTCAGGCAAATAGACCTGAAAGAAGTCGGTAAAGTCATTCTTGCCGATACGGTGGGGTTTATCCGTCATTTGCCTCACGATTTAGTCGCCGCCTTTAAGGCAACACTGACTGAGACTCGTGAAGCACACCTGCAATTGCATGTGGTGGATATTTCCGATGAGCGGCGTGCTGACAATATGGCTCAGGTAGATTCTGTATTGGCTGAGATTGAGGCCGATGATATCGACCAACTGCTGATTTGCAATAAGATAGATAATCTCGATGACGTATCGCCTAAAATTGATCGGGATGAACAGGGGAAACCGGTCAGAGTCTGGTTGTCTGCGCGTGCTAATATTGGATTAGAACTGCTATTTCAGGCACTTACCGAAGTGCTCGGTCAGGACGTTGTTCAGCATCAGTTGAAGATACCACCGAGTGCAGGAAAATTGCGGGGCCGTCTATACCAACTAAACTGTATATCGGAAGAACGATTTGATGAACAGGGAAATTGCCTGTTGCAGGTAAAAATGCCGTTGCGGGAATGGGAAAAGTTACTAAAACAGGACAATTCTCAGCTACAGAACTTTATCCAGCATTAACCTACTGATATTATATTCAATTGCCCTTAATAAGAATTGCAATCTAACGGAGAGCGAAATGGCTTGGAACGAACCGGGGAATAATGATAAGGATCCCTGGAAAAATAAAGGTGGTCGAGATCAGGGTCCTCCTGATTTAGATGAACTACTTAAAGATCTGGGAAATAAATTCGGTGGAATTTTTGGTAATAAGCCTAACCGCAATAGTAAAAACAGCTTTAGCGGCATCGGAATATCCATTGTCCTGATTATTGCCGTTGTGGTTTGGGGGATTAGTGGCTTTTATACCATTAAAGAATCTGACCGCGGCGTTGTCCTGCAATTTGGTAAATATCTTGGCGAAGTCGAACCAGGTATTCACTGGCAGCCAACCTTCATTCAAAGCGTTATCCCGGTAAATGTGCAGACAACCAATAACCTGCCCGCTCGTGGTGATATGCTGACCGAAGATGAGAATGTGGTGATGGTGGAGATGCAGGTCCAGTATCGAATCATCAATGCCCGCAACTATTTGTTTAACGTCACCAATGCTAATGAAAGCCTGGCGCATGCCTTTGATAGTGCGATTCGCTATGTTATCGGTCATTCGAAAATGGATGAAGTGTTAACCAGTGGACGTGAGCAGGTTCGCCAAGCGGTCTGGGCCGAGCTAGAGAAAATCATTGAACCTTATAACATGGGGATTTTGATTTCTGACGTGAACTTAAAAGAAGCGCGTCCGCCAGAGCAGGTTAAAGATGCGTTCGATGATGCGATTGCAGCGCGAGAAGATGAAGAGCGTTTTGTCCTTGAAGCCGAGAAATACGCGCTATCTGTTGAACCAGAAGCTCGTGGTCGTGCCAAGCGTATGGAACAGGACGCATTAGCGTATAAACAGCAAATTGTATTGGCAGCACAGGGTGAAGTCGCTAAATTCGATAAGCTGTTGCCTGAATATCAAGCAGCGCCACAGGTAACCCGAGATCGTTTATACCTGGCAACGATGGAACAGGTTTACAGCAAAACCTCCAAAGTCATGGTTGATGTAGACGGCGGTAATAACATGATGTACCTGCCGCTGGATAAGATTATGCAACAGCAACCACAGCTGACTTTACCGTACAGTCAGAGCTTGCCTGGCAGCAAACAAACGCCAGTACAAACCACAAACTCGGCGCCAAATAAACCAGCCGGGCGCAGCGATCGTTTTAGCCGGGGGAATAACTAATCATGAAAAACTTTATTGTGATCGTATTGGTTGCCCTGGGTTTGTTGACGGTTTCTTCGATTTTCGTGATCAATGAAACCGAACGCGGCATCGTTTTCCAGTTCTCAAAAATTAAGAGAACTGGTGACGGCGAAATGAAAATTTATCAGCCAGGCATCCACTTTAAAATTCCATTAATTGAACGTGTTCGTAAAATTGATGCGCGTATTCAGACGCTCGATGAAGCGCCAGACCGTTTTGTTACGGCAGAGAAAAAGGATTTGTTGGTAGACACCTATGTTAAGTGGCGTGTGGCCGATTTTTCTACCTACTACGTACGTACTAACGGTGGTTCACTGGAAAATGCACAAGCCCTGTTAAAGCAGAAAGTCAATAACGGCCTGCGTACTGAATTTGGTGCCCGTACCATCCGTGAAATCGTATCCGGTGACCGCGATACGGTAATGGAGCAGGCGAAAGAAAGTGCGCAAACGGCACGTAAGGATCTGGGTATTGAAGTGGTCGACGTGCGCGTGAAGCGCATTAACTTACCTTCAGAAGTTCAAAACTCAATCTTTGACCGGATGCGTGCTGACCGTCAGGCAGTTGCCGAAGAACACCGCTCACAGGGTCGGGAGAAAGCTGAAGTCATTCGTGCGACAGTCGATGCCAAGGTAACGGTTATGTTAGCGGATGCCAAAAAGCAGGCATTTATGCTGCGCGGTGAAGGCGATGCGATGGCGGCGAAAGTCTATGCAGATGCGTACCAGAAAGACCCGGAGTTCTTTAAATTTTTCCGCTCGTTGCAAGCGTATGAAAACAGCTTTAACAGCAAAGGGGATATCCTGGTTGTTAAACCTGACTCCGATTTTTTCAAGTATTTGAAAGAAACCGGTAAATAATAAATGTCGAAAGCCCACTTAATGTGGGCTTTTTTATCGGCGCGGATGTGCCAGTTAATTCTCTGGTTAGCGGTTGTCAACATTAGCCATGTGCGCCAGAATTCGCCCACAGAATCGCATTAAGTTCGTGAAACTATGACCCTATCTACCCTGTTAATTGCCCTGGCTTTAATGCTGGTCCTGGAAGGCCTGGGGCCGTTTCTGTTCCCAAAGCGATGGCAGGCACTAATGCAGAAATTAGCCCAGGAAGACGCCCAGGCGATCCGCCAGATTGGCTTGGCGCTGATTCTGTGCGGCATCGGTTTGCTTTGGTTATTTAGTTAACGGCAGCTAATTAACGACGTTAATACCGATTTGAACCATTACGGGCTACCTATTTAATGGTGGCTGAATCATCTCAACTTACCCTAATTGCTATTATTTCCCTGCAATTGTTAAAACTTCAGTTAGAATTAACTCCATAATCGTAAAAAAGTCGATAAAACGGGTGATTTTTAGCTGCATTTTTTGTAGAATCCCCGCCTAATTTTCTTTCAAAAACTGCAATAGATATGGGCAAAAACGTCGTTGTATTAGGCACCCAATGGGGTGACGAAGGTAAAGGTAAGGTTGTTGACCTGTTAACGGACAAAGCAAAATATGTTGTTCGTTATCAAGGCGGCCACAATGCCGGTCATACATTAGTAATTGACGGTGAAAAAACCGTCCTGCATTTGATTCCATCAGGCGTGTTGCGTGATAACGTAAAATGTCTGATTGGCAACGGGGTTGTGTTAAGCCCGGAAGCCTTGATGAAAGAAATCAAAATGTTGGAAGATAAGGGCGTACCAGTACGTGACCGCTTACTGATCAGCGATGCCTGTCCATTAATTATGCCTTATCACATCTCATTGGATATGGCCCGTGAAGCAGCACGTGGTAATAAGGCTATCGGTACCACAGGCCGTGGTATTGGTCCTGCGTACGAAGATAAAGTAGCTCGACGCGGTCTGCGTGTTGGTGATCTTTTCGATGCAGAAAGCTTTGCGGCGAAGTTAAAAGAAATTATGGAATACCATAATTTTGTTTTGACCAACTACTACAAAGCTGAAGCATTGGATTATGATAAAGTCCTTGCTGATGCAATGGCTGTTGCGGACATTATCAAAGCGATGACGGCAGATGTCAGTGAATTGCTTGACCAGGCTCGTATCAACGGTGATTCCATCATGTTTGAGGGTGCTCAAGGTACCTTGCTGGATATTGATCACGGTACCTACCCATATGTAACCTCTTCAAATACCACCGTAGGTGGTGTTGCTACGGGTTGTGGTTTTGGTCCTCGTCACCTGGATTATGTATTAGGCATCACTAAGGCGTACACAACTCGCGTAGGCTCCGGCCCATTCCCTACCGAGCTGAATGATGAAATTGGTCATCATCTGGGTACGGTTGGTCATGAATTTGGCGCTACCACAGGCCGTGAGCGCCGTTGTGGTTGGTTTGATGCAGTTGCCATGCACCGTGCCGTTCAGGTTAACTCAGTCAGCGGATTCTGTTTAACTAAGCTTGATGTTTTAGACGGTTTGAAAGAACTGAAAATCTGTACCGGTTACAAAACTGAATCTGGTGAAATATTAACGGTTCCGCCAATGGCTGCGGAAGGTTATGAAAACATCACGCCTGTGTATGAAACACTGCCTGGCTGGGATGAAAAAACCGTTGGTGTTACTAAGCGCGAAGAACTGCCAGCTAATGCCCTGGCCTACATCAAGCGCATTGAAGAAGTGACCGGTGTACCAGTAGACATCATCTCAACCGGTCCGGATCGTAACGAAACCATCATTTTGGTTAACCCGTTCGAATAATTCCTGCTTCAAATTTACCTTCAAAGCCCGCTTTATGCGGGCTTTTTTGTAGATAGATGTATTAAAAATCAACGACTCTGACCCCTTGATGTTTAGTGGCAGGAAAGAGCATGCTAGAACCCAGCTCATACCCTCCAATAAACCTACTCTTTTTCACGTCTTGATCTGGTAAGAGGTAAGACCGTCATTTTTTTCCTTAACAGCACTACCCAATTAAGCGTAATATACGCCTTTTTAAAGTACTTCTGAAAAATTACATTAAGGCTTTCAATTTATGTCTGACTTTCGCCAGCAAGCGCTTGATTACCACGCTTTTCCTCAACCGGGAAAAATTTCTATGACGGTCACCAAACCGTCGAAAACCAGTCGCGACCTTGCCCTGGCTTATAGCCCAGGCGTAGCAGAGCCGGTGAGAGAAATTGCCCGTGATCAGGATTTGGTTTATCAGTACACCAATAAAGGCAATACCGTTGCGGTGATTTCTAACGGTACCGCGATTCTCGGGTTAGGAAATCTCGGCGCGTTAGCTTCAAAGCCCGTTATGGAAGGAAAGTCACTGCTGTTTAAGCGTTTCGCCAATATCGATAGTTTTGATATTCAGGTAAAGAATGAAGATCCCGGTGCTTTTATTGAAACCGTTGCCAATATTGCCGACAGTTTTGGTGGTATAAACCTTGAGGATATTAAAGCGCCCGAATGTTTTGAAATTGAAAAAGCCCTGATTGAACGTTGCAATGTACCGGTTTTTCACGATGACCAACACGGTACCGCCATTGTGACTGCTGCAGCGATGCTTAATGCCCTGGAAATACAGGGCAAAGATTTACAACATGCGAAAATCGTCTGCCTCGGTGCCGGGGCTGCGGCAATAGCCTGTATGCAATTGTTAATCACCTGCGGTGCACAGCGGGAAAACATTTACATGTTAGATCGCAAAGGGGTAATACATACCTGCCGAGATGATTTGAACGAGTACAAACGACTGTTTGCAAATAACACTGATAAGCGTACCTTGCAGGATGTGTTATTTGAAGCCGATGTCTTCGTTGGAGTATCCGGACCAAACCTGTTAACCGCCGATGATTTAAAGCTAATGGCAGCAAATCCAGTGGTATTTGCCTGTTCCAATCCTGATCCGGAAATTGCCCCGGAATTGGCATTGCAGACTCGTGACGATTTAATTATTGCAACTGGCCGCTCTGACTATCCAAATCAGGTTAATAATGTCCTGTGCTTCCCGTTCATTTTCCGTGGTGCTCTTGATGTTCGGGCCCGGGAAATAAACAGTGCAATGAAAGTGGCGGCGGTTCATGCGATTCGCAAGATTGCCAAACAACCGGTTCCGGAAGAAGTATTAGCAGCCAGTGGCGACGTTGATTTAATCTATGGTAAAGACTACATCATTCCGAAGCCAATGGACCCAAGATTGCTTACAGAAGTGGCACGGGCAGTAGCCCAGGCTGCCATCGACTCAGGCGTCGCGCAGGCACCTTTGCCAGACACTGCAATTTATCGCTCATAACCCATAAAAAAGGCCCTGTTCAGGGCCTTTTTCACAACTATCTCATTCCACTTACTCGTTTTCTTCACCGTCAGTAGTGAGTGGTTTTTCATTGTCCTTAGACAAATCTTCATCGCTTGGCAATGGCTGGCCAGTAAATGCGTGTAAAAACGCTTCACACAACAGCTCGCTGTTAGTGGCATGGCGTAAATTATTTACCTGGCGACGGGTGCGCTCATCGGTCAATACTTTCAATACCCGAAGTGGGATCGACACCGTAATTTTTTTTACCTGTTCGCTCTTTTTACCGTGTTCCGCGTATGGATTAATGTATTCGCCGTTCCATTCCGCCATCTTGTTTCCTCAGAACCTATGATTATTTTCAGCTGAAATTGTACCCGTTATGGCCGTTGAGTCAACCGCTAACATCTAAAAGCAAAGATGTATAGACGTCTAAAAGTTCTTGACCATACCAAATAATACGTATAGATTTACGGACGTCTATACTTCTAAAAGCGTCAAGAGGGCGATTATGAGCCAGGATCAAGCAGCCACCATTGCCGTGCGTGCCGGCATTAACACGGATAAGCACCATAGTGCGGTTGTACCGCCAATTCATCTTTCCAGTACTTATCGTCTGCATGGTTATGATCAGAAAGGCGAATACGACTACTCGCGTTCCGGTAATCCAACTCGCAGTTCTTTGGCGACTGCTCTTGCCGATCTGGAAGGGGGAAGCACAGGTATCGTGACCAATACCGGTATGTCCGCTATCCATTTACTCTGTCAGTTGCTCAATAAAGACGACTTACTTGTCATCCCTCATGATTGCTATGGCGGGAGTTACCGATTGTTCACCCACCTGCACCAGCGCGGCTTGTTCAGGCTGTTAGTGATTGATCAAACCAATCTTGACGAAGTACGTGTGGCGATGCAGCAAAAGCCGAAACTGACGCTGCTGGAAACTCCGAGTAATCCATTATTGCGTATTGTTGACGTGGCAAAGATTTGTGAGCTTGCCAAACAAGCCGGCTCACTGGTGGCGGTTGATAACACTTTTCTCACCCCGCTACTGCAGAAGCCATTGTCTCTGGGTGCCGATATCGTGATTCATTCCACGACCAAATTCATTAACGGTCATAGCGATGTGGTTGCTGGTGCGGTTGTCTGCAAGGAGCCCCAGATAGGAGAAAAGCTGACCTGGTGGGCAAATTGTATCGGTATTACCAGCAGCCCATTCGACAGTTTTCTGACGTTAAGGGGTCTAAAAACCCTGCCAGTACGAATACAGCAGCATCAGCAGAATACGGTCAGCCTGGTTGCCTTGTTATCCGAACATCCGGCTATCGACGCGGTTCATTATCCGGGGCTTGCTTGCCATCCTGGTCATCAGTTGGCAAGGCAACAACAGTCTGGTTTTGGCAGCATGGTGAGCTTTGAACTTAAGGGAGGCATAGAGGCGGTTAAATGTTTATTCGATCATTTGACCCTATTCACTCTGGCGCAGTCGTTGGGGGGGGTAGAAAGCCTGATATCCCATCCATCGACCATGACTCACGCGGGAATGGACGCTGAAGCACAGCTTGTCGCCGGCATCAAACCCGGACTGGTGCGAGTGTCTGTTGGTATTGAACATATTGATGATCTGGTTGCTGATTTAACGTCGGCCCTGGATAAATGCCTGACCGTTTAGGAGTAAAATTTACAATGTCTCAACTTTCTCACCTTGATGGTAATACCATAGCCGGCGTTGATAGTGGATTATTATCGAACCGGATACTGGCAAACGGGAGGAGCGCCAGAACTGTTCATAAATTTGGTGGTTCCAGTCTTGCCACTGCCCAGTCAATAGACACGGTTTTATCGATTATTGAACAACGCGTGCACGAGCAGGACCTTATCGTGGTATCGGCCAATGGCAAAACCACAGACAAGTTTATCGAAATTATTGACTTGGTCAGTCGGTGCCAGGAAACTGAAGATCAAGCGTTTACCCACTTGTTGTTGTTGATTCAAGCTGAACATCAGCAATTAATCTCTGAGGTCCTGTCCGCTGATACAGAATTGCAGCAATCTTTAGTTGAGGCATTGAATGGAGATATTCGCCAAATTCAAAACTGGTATCTGCATCAATCATTACTGAGCAATCGCAATAATGTCCTTGCATTTGGTGAACTCTGGTCGAGCCGTTTACTGGCGGCGGCGCTTAACCGTCGCGGGTATCGCGCTACGGCCATTGATACCCGGCAATGTTTTGTACTCGATTGCCTGGCCAGAATTACCCTTGCCCGGGAGATTTCCGGACCACGCCTTGCGCAGCAGTTGCCAACCGAGGGGCTGGCCATCCTTACCGGATTTATTGCTGTCGATCGCAGTGGTCAAACACAAACCCTTGGCCGCAATGGTAGTGATTACAGTGCGACCTTAGCTGCCGATTTGATTGCTGCCACGGATGTATGTTTGTGGACCGATGTAGATGGTATTTACAGCGCCGATCCGCGCATCGTGCCGAGTGCCAAAAAACTTCAGCGTCTGGAGGCGTCGGTAGCAAGAGAACTTGGGCGTCTTGGTAATCCAGTACTGCATGCGAACACGCTGGCACCACTACAGAACAACAATATTCACTTGCATATCAATAACACCTTCTATCCTACTCAACAGGGATCGGAAGTAGGGCAGTTTGGAGCTATCGCCAGGCAAGAAGTGTCTATAACCCATAACAATCAGTTAATCGGTTTTCAGTCGAAACATTTTCAAGGCACCTTGCTCCAACAACTAAAACAGAAATTCACCTTGATAGATGTTGATGAGCAACGTCAGCAACTGATTATTCTGGCAGAGCATGGCTATGGCCTGCGTCAACATTTGCAGGAATTAGCAGTCGATTTTCAGTCTTACTCAATGTCCCTGTTAGCCGCAGTCGGATTTTCAATCCGTAACAGTCAATCGCATCGACATTTCGTAAAGATCATTGAGCAAAGCCCTTATCCGTTGCAAAAGCTAAGTGTGAATGAACATTCGTTGATCGCTTTTTCGAAATCCAACTGCGAGATAGAGTGGCTTAACAAGGTTCATAATCGCCTGACCCGTGAACATCGCAATATTGGCGTGATTGTCGCCGGTACTGGCAATATTGGAGCTACGTTTTTAAATAATTTGGCGGCGCAACAACAGGCTCGCGAAGAACTGAATCAGGTACACCTTATCGGGGTGGTAAATTCAACCAGGGCCTGGTTCGATGTTGAAGGTCTGCAGGCTGATCAGGTGATGACACAGTTTTGTCAGCAGGCAACAGAGTGTGATAACCAAGGTTTACTGGACTGGTTAACGCGCCATCCATTCGATGAAGTGATTGTGATTGATATTACCCCGAGTGCAGAATTTGCCCGCTTGTATGAGCAGTTATTTGCTGCCGGGGTGCACGTGATATCGGCAAATAAATGTGCCAATACATTGCCTTCACAGGAATTAGCGCAACTGCATGAAGCTGCCAGCAATGGTGATTGCTATTGGCTGTCGAATACGACGGTTGGTGCGGGCCTGCCAGTCAATTATGCGCTTCGGGATTTGCTTGAAAGTGGCCATCAAATCGAAGAGGTCAGTGGTATTTTCTCCGGCACCCTATCCTGGTTGTTTAGTAATTTTGACGGCTCTAAACCTTTTTCTCAATTACTCAACCAGGCGTTACAACAAGGACTGACTGAGCCGGATCCTCGCGATGATTTATCCGGGCTGGATGTGCAACGCAAATTATTGATCCTGGCAAGGCTGGCAGGATACAGCCTCAATCTTGAGGACATCCACTGTCAGTCTTTAGTGCCCGAATCTTTGCAATCGCTCAGCAAATCCGAGTTTTTAGCCAACAGTCAGCTGCTTGACGCAGACTTTGCCAGGCAACTAACCAGGGCGCAGCAGCAAAACGGCTGTCTTCGCTACGTTGCCCGACTGCAACATACTGGCGGCAAATTAACAGCGCAGGTTGGTATCGAAGTTCTTGATAATCAACATCCTTTTGCGAACTTAAACCCATGCGATAATATTTTTCTACTAAAAACAAACTGGTACCAGGACAATCCGCTAATTATCCAGGGGCCTGGCGCCGGCCGGGAAGTGACCGCTGCCGGTTTGCATTCGGATCTTGTTCACTTATGCAGGCAATTACACAACAGACATCCAGACGTGGACATCAAGGGGATTAACTAATGAATTATCGTTCCGCCAGGCAACTGGACTCGCTTAACCGAACCGTGAGCGAACTTTCTGCTGATTTACAGGTATCCTTTGAATTTTTTCCGCCAAATTCCCCGGAGATGGAAACTACATTATGGAATTCCATTGAACGACTGGCACCGTTAAGTCCTAAGTTTGTTTCTGTGACCTACGGGGCAGGCAGTGGTACCCGGGATCGTACACATGGGGTAATCAAACGTATTCAAAAAGATACCGGTTTGGTCGCCGCCCCACATTTAACCTGCATTGATGCCAGCCCTGATGAGTTGAAGCAAATTGCCAAAGATTACTGGCAATCCGGAGTTCGCCATATTGTTGCTTTGCGTGGCGACTTGCCTGAATCGAATCAGAAGCCAGAGATGTATGCTGCGGATCTGGTGAGCTTGCTAAAAGGGGTGCAGGATTTTGAAATTTCCGTGGCCGCATACCCGGAGACCCATCCGGAAGCACCGAATGCACAATTCGATTTATTAAATCTCAAGCGCAAGGTTGAAGCCGGTGCCAATCGGGCCATTACCCAGTTCTTCTTCGATATCGACGCATATCTACGTTATCGGGATCGCTGTGTATCAGTTGGCATTGATGTGGAAATTGTGCCGGGTATTTTACCGGTTTCTAATTTTAATACCCTGAAGCGATTTGCCGGACTAACTAATGTGCATGTGCCTAACTGGATGTACAACATGTACCAAGGGTTAGAGGATGATCCGACAACCCGCAATCTGGTTGGTGCCAGTATTGCCATAGACATGGTAAAAATACTGCGCAGTGAAGGGGTAGAGAATTTTCATTTCTATACCCTGAATCGTTCTGAATTAACCTATGCCATTTGCCATACGCTGGGGATTCGTCCTTAGCTACGTTATTTCGACGAACAATCCCCAAAACGGCCCTGCTGCTACATGCAGTAATCTTTGATCAGGCGGGTCAGTAGGTTCAGAGTTGGTGGGATTTGATCAAAGGCCAGGTATTCGTCCGGCTGATGTGCCTGATCGATAGAACCAGGCCCTACCACTATGGTCTGACAGCCGAGCTGTTGAATAAACGGCGCCTCAGTTGCATAGTTTACCGCCTGGCAACAGTGACCGGTCAGGGTTTCAACTTTACTTACCAGGCTACTATTGAGGCTTTCGGCGAACGCGGGAGAGCTGGGGTGCAGTTCTTGTAGGTGCACGCGTCCCGGGTATAGATGCGCGACCGGCTTTAAAGCATCAGCTAACCAACTTAATAATTCATCATCACTAATGCCAGGTAGTGCACGGATATCAATATCCAGATAGCAGTCGCCACAGATACGATTGGCATTATCACCACCACGAATGGCACCGAAATTCAATGTCGGCTGCGGTACACTAAAGGCCTCGTTACGATAATTTTGTTGCAGGTTTTGCTTGAGAAGCATCAGCACTTCAATGACGTGATAGATGATTTCGATCGCATTGATGCCATTGTCCGGCTGGCTGGAATGTCCGGATTTACCATGTACGTTAATTCGATGCGACATATGACCCTTGTGCATTACCACAGGGGTGAGGCCGGTCGGTTCACCAATGATAGCAACGTCCGGGCGAATCAATTGTTGCTCAATAAAAAAACGTGCACCTGCCATCGTCGTTTCTTCATCCGCTGTGGCAAGAATATACAGGGGCTTTTTCAGGGAATTGGCGTTTAGGTTTTTGCAAACCTGTAAGATAAAGGCGAAGAATCCCTTCATGTCGCATGTGCCCAGGCCATAGAATTTATTATCTTTATCGATGACTCTGAACGGGTCGCTATGCCAACGAGTCTGATCAAATGGCACCGTGTCGCTGTGACCGCTTAACAAAAGACCACCTTCGCCGCTTCCTAATTGCGCTAAGAGATTGTATTTGCCACTAGCGCCTGGCACTTCCTGAATCGAAACTTTAAAGCTCAAGTCGGTGAACCAACTTGCGAGGGTATGGATCACATCGCGATTGGATTGATCCCAGCTAGGGTCGCAGGAGCTGATAGAGGGCTCTTTAATTAACTCATTCAGAGCCTGGGTAAAATCCGGTAAATTATTCATGAATTATAATTATGCTATTTTCTTGCATAAGTTCTCAGTCGCTGTTATCTTTCGCTAATCAGTGTAAACAACCCGTTTGACCCTGGCTAGCATTATTTTAATTACCGATCTGCAATATGATTGTTAATTAAAGTGGTAAGTTATCGTGCTTTATTGGCTGGCGAACATAAATCAGGCCCGGGTTAAGGTAAAAGTGAATAGAAATTCTATTTGTGGTTATTTATTCACTTTTGTTGTTTGCATAAATGAGCGTCAAAAAATCTTGTATTGAATAACAGCTTAGCAAACAGCGGTAAATCAAGATTGAAATTGACCAAGTAATGAATATTGATATCTCGGGAACTGAGGTTTAAGTGAAAGTAGCAATCGTTGGCGCCAGTGGTTATGTCGGCGCTGAGTTAACCATATTATTGGCCAGACATCCTGCAATTACCGGGATGCACTTGCTGGTGTCTGAATTCAGCGATGCCAAAGGCATCAGGTTTTCGCAACTTTACCCGCGCTGGCAGTCGACATCCCGGTTTAGCGAACAGAGATTACAAGCATTCAATGGCGACTGGTTGGCAACGTTTGGCAGTGAACTTGATGTCGTATTTATGGCCACCCCGCACGAGTATTCGCAACAATGGGCAAGCGCTTTTCTGGAGCAGGGCGTAAAGGTCATTGATTTATCCGGTGCATTTCGCCTGAACCTGGCAGAAGATTATCCAACCTATTATGGCTTTGAACATCACTACCCGCAGTTGTTGGAGCAGGCGGTCTACGGACTTGCTGAGTTTAATTACCAGCAGATTACCGATGCTAATCTTATTGCAGTTCCAGGTTGCTATCCAACGGCCAGTCTATTGGCCAGTAAACCGGTAACTAATGCTAACCTGCAACAGCCTGATACGCATATTATCGTTAACGGCATTAGTGGTGTCAGTGGCGCCGGTCGTAAAGCATCGCTGAATTCTTCATTCAATGAGGTAAGTCTGACGGCTTACAACGTACTACAACACAGACATCAGCCAGAAATTAGTCAGCAATGCGGCCATTCGGTGATCTTTAATCCGCATCTGGCACCATTTAAACGTGGCCTGATGGCAACGGTGACTATCCATTGTCATGAGCAGGTCAAAACTGATGATGTGCAACAGGCATTTGCCAAAGCATATAGCCCTGTTACAACACCATTGGTTCGGGTGACTCAGCAATGGCCAAAAATTGATGATGTAACTTATACCCCGTTTGCCAATCTGCACTGGCAGTATGATGAAGACAAACGCATCTTAGTGGTCAGTTGTGTGATTGATAACCTGTTAAAAGGTGCTGCCTCACAGGCGGTGCAATGTTTCAACCTGGCAATGCAACAACCACCGGGCGCAGCGCTTTTTGACCAGGGGGTTATGGCATGAATCCGTTAGTGATTAAGATTGGCGGCGCGATCATGGAAAACGCGGTTGCCCTGGACAACTTATTTGCGGTGCTGGCTCAATTGCAACAACAGCGGGGCGTAATCATTGTCCATGGTGGCGGCTGTGTGGTCGATCAACATTTGAACCAGGCAGGATTCACCAGTGAGAAGGTCAATGGCCTCAGGGTGAGTGCCAAATCTCACATGCCACTGATCACCGGTGCATTGGCTGGTACGGTGAATAAGCAGCTTGTTGCCCAGGCGAATGCCAAACAGATGAATGCCGTTGGTCTGGCGCTGCATGATGGCAACATGATCCATTGTTCACCAGCGGCGGCTGAATTGGGCCAGGTGGGTCTGCCAACCGCGGCAAACGGACAATTAGTGGAGTTGTTATTGCAACTTAAGATGCTGCCGGTCATCTGTTCCATAGGTCAGTTAAATGATGGTCAACTGGTCAATGTTAATGCCGACGATGCAGCCGTAGCGATCAGTGATTTGGTTGCAGGTGAATTATTATTGTTAACGGATGTTGCCGGAGTCAAAGGCGCGAACGGTGAATACCTTTCTTCTTTAACGCAAGCCGATGCTGAACAATTAATTTCGGCGGGCATCATAGCCGGCGGCATGATTGCCAAAGTTAATGCGGCCTTTGCAGCCGCCAATCGATTACGACGAAGTATCGCGGTTACCAGCTGGAAAGTCCCCGAGCAGCTATTGACGTTGCACAAGGGCCAGTTACTCGGTACCCGCATCGAACCAAACGAATAATATTTTTCGCAAATTACAGGATACTTACGTCAATGAAACACTTTATTGCTGATACTCAGGCGAGTAAAACCGAACTGGAAAAGTTAATCAAACTCGCTATCGATATTAAACAAAATCCACATAATTACAGCCAGGCGCTGCAAGGTAAATCGATCGTAACCCTATTCGAAAAACCGTCGCTACGCACCCATGTCAGCCTCGATATTGGCATTCAAAAACTGGGTGGACACAGCCTCTACATTGGCCAGCAAAATGGTCAGCTAGGGAAACGTGAACGGGTGAAAGACGTGGCAAAAAACCTTGCCTGCTGGGCAGATGCCATCGTTGCCCGAGTCTTTGACCACCAGGTATTGGAAGAAATGGCAATGCATGCGGGCATTCCGGTGGTTAATGCACTTTGTGACAAATATCACCCTTGTCAGGCACTTGCTGATTTCCAGAGTCTGACCGAAACTTTTGGTAGTGTAGAAAACTTAAACCTGGCCTATGTCGGTGACGGTAATAATGTGTCCAATTCACTGATGCTGATGGGCAGTATTTTAGGGGCAAACGTCACCGTAATTACGCCCGAGGGCTATGGGCCTGACAAGGCATTTATTGAACAGGCCGATAAACTTGCCACCGCCAGCGGGGCGAAATTTAAAGTCAGTCACGATATTACTGATATTGGTGGGCAACAGGCGATTTATACCGATACCTGGATATCCATGGGGGATGACACCAAGGTTGCGGATATTTTAAAAACTTTTATGCCTTATCAGGTCAATGAAGCCTTGATGGCAGCAACCGGAGCCAGCGCAGTATTGCATTGTCAGCCAGCCCACCTCGATCAGGAAATTACCACGAGCTTGTTCGATTCTGATAAATCATTGGCTTTCGTGCAGGCCGAAAACCGCATGTGGGCACAAAACGCCGTGCTGGTAACCCTTTTAAAAGATTAATGAGAAGTAAGAATATGAAGCAAAATATCAAAAAAGTCGTTTTAGCATACTCAGGTGGATTGGATACCTCGGCGATCATCCCATGGCTAAAAGAAAACTATGATGGTTGTGAAGTTGTCGCCTTTTGCGCAGACGTTGGTCAGGGTGAAGAAGAGCTTGCGGGTATTCAGGAAAAGGCCATCGCTTCAGGTGCCAGCGAATGTCACGTGGTCGACCTGAAAGAGGAATTTGTTAAAGACTATATTTATCCGATCCTGAAAACCGGTGCTGTGTATGAAGGCCAATACCTGCTCGGTACGTCGATGGCGCGCCCGGTTATAGCCAAAGCCCATGTGGAAGTAGCATTGAAAGTTGGCGCCGATGCGGTTTGCCATGGCTGTACCGGTAAAGGTAACGACCAGGTGCGGTTTGAGTCCTGTTTCGCGGCGTTAGCTCCGCAGTTAAAAGTGATTGCACCATGGCGTGAGTGGGACATGGTGTCCCGTGAAGACCTGCTGGCGTACCTGGCCGAACGCAACATCCCGTGCGCAGCATCACTGACTAAAATATATTCCCGTGATGCCAATGCCTGGCACATTTCCCATGAAGGTGGTGAACTGGAAGATCCCTGGTGTGAGCCGTCCAAAGAGGTCTGGACCATGACTGTTGATCCCATGGATGCGCCGGATACACCGGACTCGGTAACCTTAAGCTTCGAGCAGGGAGAATTGGTTAAGGTTGATGGCCATTCACTCACCCCTTATCAAGCTCTGGTTTATCTCAACGATAAGGCCGCCGCCCATGGTGTAGGTCGTATCGATATTGTCGAAAACCGCCTGGTCGGAATGAAGTCGCGTGGTTGTTACGAAACGCCGGGCGGGACGGTGTTAATGGCCGCATATAAAGGCCTGGAGTCTTTGATTCTTGATAAAGAATCGCTGAAATTCCGTGAGTCGGTCGGGCTGGAATTTTCGCATGTGATTTATGATGGCCGCTGGTTTACGCCGCTTGCCAAAGCCCAGCTTGCTGCCTGCGAAACGTTTGCCGAAAACATCAGCGGAGATGTGGTAGTTAAGCTTTACAAAGGCCAGGCCATCGTCACTCAGCGTCGTTCACCGAACAGTTTGTATTCGGAGGAGTTTGCTACCTTTGGCGAAGATGATGTCTATGATCAAAAGCATGCTGAAGGTTTTATCCGTTTATTCAGCCTGTCGAGTCGCATCGGTGCATTAAAAGCTCAGGAGAAATAACATGGCGTTATGGGGTGGCCGGTTTCAATCCGGCAGTAGTGACATTTTTAAAGCATTCAATGATAGTTTGCCGTTTGATCATGTTTTGGTACACCAGGACATCCAGGGCTCTATCGGTTGGTCCAAGGCGATTCAAAAAGCCGGTGTGCTCAGCATCGCCGAGCAACAACAGCTGGAGCAGGGACTGCTGGACCTTGCGGCCAAAGTGGAAAACGGTGAGGTGGATTTTAGTGAGTCCAGTGCCGAAGATATTCATTCCTGGGTCGAAGCCGAGTTGACGCTTACCCTGGGAGATATCGCCCGCAAGCTGCATACCGGGCGAAGCCGTAATGATCAGGTGTCAACCGACTTACGCCTCTGGGCGCGAGAGCAGGTGGATATGCTGATAAAAACACTGACGCTTTGTGTGCAGGAATTACTTAATCTGGCAGATAACAATAAACAGCATATCCTGCCGGGGTATACCCACTTACAACGGGCGCAACCGGTTCGCTTTGCGCACTGGTGCCTGGCTTATGTCGAAATGTTAAAGCGTGATATTTCGCGACTTGAAGATGCCCGTGTACGCTTAAATCAGTCACCCTTGGGTTGTGCAGCGCTGGCAGGTACGACGTATAACATCAATCGCTATGAATTAGCGGAATCGCTCGGCTTCGACGGCCCGTGCATGAATTCCCTGGATGCAGTCTCCGACCGGGATTATGTCCTGGATCTGTTATTTGCCGCCAGTACCGGAATGATGCACCTATCCCGGTTTGCCGAAGATTTGATCTTTTTTAATTCCGGCGAAGCAAATTTCATTACCCTGGGTGATCAGGTAACTTCTGGCAGCTCCTTGATGCCGCAAAAGAAAAATCCCGATGCCCTGGAACTAATGCGCGGTAAAACTGGCCGGGTTTTTGGCTCCCTGCAGGCGTTGCTGGTGACTCTTAAAGGTTTGCCGTTGGCATACAACAAAGACATGCAGGAAGATAAGCAGGGTTTGTTTGATGCATTAGAGCAATGGTCAAACTGTCTGGTGATGATGAAAGAAGTGGTCAATTCTATTGAGCTTAATTCTGCCGCCTGCCAGAAAGCGGCACGCGAAGGTTACGCCAATGCCACTGAACTGGCGGATTACCTGGTATCCAAAGGCGTGCCATTTCGAACCGCCCATGAAATTACCGGAGCTGTGGTTTTGTATGCGATTAACGAGCGACTACCACTGGAAAGCCTGCGTCTTGATGAATTTCAACAGTTTTCAGATTTAATAGAAGAAGACGTCTATCCGATTCTGGAACTGGAGTACCTGGTTGATAAGCGCAATATCCTTGGCGGCACGGGTATAGAACCGGTGGAAAAAGTTATTGCCCAGAATCGTCATCAGTTTGGCAGTGCCCAGTTTGTTGTCCGTGATGCCAGGCTTACTGACATTCGCGCCATCGTCAAGTTGGTCAACTATTGGTCTTCCCGTGAAGAAAACCTGCCACGCGGTGAGGAAGATTTGATTCGCAGTATTCGCGATTTTGCCGTCGTTGAAGTCAATGGCCAGGTATGCGGTTGTGCGGCACTGTACATCTACTCTACCGGCTTGGCGGAAATACGCTCGCTTGGCGTGTCAGTGAATCATCAGGGCAAAGGCTATGGGCAAAAATTATGTCAGTTCCTGTTGGATCGCGCCAAAGCCATGTCACTTCTAAAAGTTTTTGTGTTAACCAGAAAACCTAATTTCTTTGAGAATCTTGGCTTTATACCGAGTGATAAGGATGCTTTGCCGGAAAAAGTGATGAAAGACTGTGATCTTTGTCCGAAGCAGGATAACTGCGATGAAGAGGCCTTGCTGTATCATTTAAGTGACCATCATTCGATGCCGCAAATGTTAAGCGCAATTGCTATCAATGAAGTGGTGTAATTAGTAATGCTCGCAAACGTATAAAGCCCGCTTAATGCGGGCTTTATTATTAGTAGCTTTTCACAACTTGTGACTGGTACTAGAACAGCTCCTCTTCCGGACTGTTTTCTTCATCGCCTTCTAGCACCGTTTCCAATACGTTTTCCTGCGCCCACTCATTCGGTTCTGTACCTTTAATAAAGTATTCGAAAATCGAACTTCTGTCGGTTTTATCACTGCGCTTACCGGTCATTCGGTCAATGCGAATCGATACCACATCTTCCGGTTGTTCAAAGGGTTCCGGTTGATAATTTTGTAGCGCGGTTTCCATAAAATCGATCCAGAACGGCTGTGCCGCGTTGGCGCCGGCCTCGGCACCGACAATCTGGCCGGCACCGAGATTGCGATTTGAGCTGGTGCGACCAAGGTTACGTTTTGGATCGTCAAAACCGATCCAGGAACTGGCGGCAATGCGACGGCTGAAACCCGTAAACCAGGCATCTTTGGATTCATTGGTAGTACCGGTTTTGCCGGCGATGTCGCGACGGTTTAATTTCTTCGCCCTCCAGCCGGTCCCCGACCAGCCGGTGCCTTCCGACCAGTCTCCACCGCCACCCCAGATTACTGAGTTCATGGCATCGGCAATTAAAAATGCGTTTTGACGGCTGATGATACGTTTTGCCAGCGGCTGGGTTAGTAATTCCAGATCTATGGTATCAAGCGTATCGAGGTTATTTGCATATTCGAGTTGCGCCAGCTCACAGGAATAGCAGGCCATTTTTGGATTGGCCTGATAAATAATCTCGCCATCGCGATTTTCGATGCGATCGATTATGTAGGGCTCGACCAGGTAACCACCATTGGCAAATGCGGCAAAGCCGGTAACAATCTGCAATGGTGTTAGTGAAGCTGAACCCAATGCTAACGATTCATTGCGCGGCAACTCATTGCGATCAAAACCAAACTTGCTTAAATGATTGATCAACGTCTCCAGGCCGATACCACGAAGCAGGCGCACAGAAATAACGTTTTTTGATTTCGCCAGGCCGGTCCGCACACGCAGTGGTCCTTCGTAAATGGCCGGTGAATTTTTCGGACGCCAGGTGAAACCAGAGCTTCGATCCCACTGATTAATTGGCGCATCATTGACAATGCTTGCCAGTGTGTAGTCATTTTCCAGTGCCGCAGAATAGACAAAAGGTTTGATATTCGATCCAACCTGACGATTAGCCTGGGTTACCCGGTTGAACTGGCTTTGCTTGAAGCTATAGCCACCGACACTGGAGATTATTGCACCGGAGTCCGGAGATATCGCTACAACCGCACCCGATACTTCCGGCAACTGACTAAGTTGCATGCGCTCTGGATTATTACGTAAATATACCACCTCACCTGAGGTTAATATGTCACTTGCCGTTTTCGGCGCGCGCCCCTGGCGTTTGTCCCCTAAAAATGGTCGGGCCCAGGACATAGCTTCCCAGTCCAGGTAAACCTGATTACCACTTCTAAGTAACACCAATGCCCGTTGCTCTTCCACCTCAAGTACCGCACCTGGAAACAGATCCTGGTAAGTATCCACCTGTTTCAGCTCGTCAATAATGGTTTCAAGATCCAAAGCTTCGGAAGGCAGGGCATTGAGTTCTGATATAAATTGTTCCAGTTCGAGATCGGTATATTGATTGCTCACTCGTGCTAACAGCACATCACGATCGTTATCCGATACCCATAATCGGCTCACTGGACCTCGATATCCGTGGCGCTCATCATAGGCATAGATATTTTTCAGGACCGCAGCTTCAGCGGCGCGTTGCAAGTCTGAAGATACGGTCGTGTAGACCTTAAAACCTTCGTTGTAGGCGACGTCTTTGGGATACATATCCAGTACTTTTTTATGAGCCATTTGTGCGACATAGGGAGCGCTTAACTCGATTTTCGCGCCATGGCGTTTGGTATGGATTTCTTCATTGTTCGCCTGTTGATATTCATCTTCAGTAATGTAACCACTCACTAACATCCGTTGCAGTACGGTCGTTCGTCGGAATTTGGCATTTTCCGGAGAAGAAATTGGGTTGTATTTTGACGGCGCTTTTGGGAGTCCGGCGATGACCGCGATTTCGGCCAGCGTTAATTCATCCAGGGTTTTACCGTAATAGACTTCGGCAGCGGCGCCAACACCAAAAGCGCGGTGGCTTAATTCTATCTTGTTCAGGTACAGCTCAAGAATTTCATCTTTGCTCAGCAATCGCTCCATATGCAGCGAGATAAAAATCTCCCGCAGTTTGCGGGTATAGGTTTGCTCCCGGGTTAAGAAAAAGTTCCGGGCAGTCTGCATGGTAATGGTTGACGCCCCACCGCGATGGACACCAATCAGTTGTCCCCAGACGGCTCGCCCCATACCCACAGGATCGACGCCGAAATGTTGGTAGAAACGATTATCCTCGGTGGCCAGGAAGGCGTTAATCAATTGCTGTGGCATATCGTCGAGCTTCACCGGAATCCGGCGTTTCTCGCCGAACTGAGAAATGAGTTCACCTTCAGCAGAATAGATCTTCATTGGGGTTTGCAATTCGATATCTTTTAGCACCGCGACGCTGGGTAAATCGTCTTTCATATGAAAATAAAAACCCGTCAGGGTTAATAACCCAATGATTGCGATAAAAAAAGAAAATTGTAATAGACGCTTAATCAATACCACTTAGCTGATTCCAATAGATTTTTTATAAAAAGACTTAGCTTGGTTACCCCTAGTATATCGGTATTTTCATGTCAATAAATGTATTTTTATTGTAACTTATGGTTAAATGGCTTAAAACGTCGTAGCATTTATTTGTTGAAAGTCAAGCAAGTGATTGACATTTGTACAAGTCTGCATTTCAATGGTAACAAACCGTAGTCGAAAATGACGTGATTACCGTCGCTGTTTCAGACAATCACACTGAACTAGCGAATTAAGGACAATTCAGGGCCCCCAAGCAAAATCAATAACAAAGTGTATGGGAACTTATGCTAAGTAAATTATGGAATAAAAATGCCTCATTAATGGTGGGCATAGACATTGGCTCGCATTCTGTAAAAGCGGTACTGATTAGTGAAGGTGCTCATGGTTATCAGCTAGACGCTTATGCCGTGGAACCAATGCCTAAAGGCGCTATTGTTGAACGAAAAGTTCAGGATATCGAGGCAGTTGGTGCGGTCATTCGCAAAATTCGCAAAAAAGTCATGTCCTCAGTAGGTAACGCCGCGGTCGCCGTCTCCGGTTCAACGGTAATTACCAAAACCGTCTATATGGATGTTTCTCTTACCGATGATGAATTAGCCAGTCAGATAGAGATTGAAGCAGACAGTCTGATTCCTTATCCCCTTGATGAAGTCAGCCTGGATTTTGAAAAACTGGATGTCAACGAAGCCGACCCCAGCAAAGTGAATATTCTGCTCAGTGCGGTACGTACTGAAACCGTTGAAGCCAGGGTGTCATCACTGGAAACTGGTGGCTTTCAGACCAAAGTTGTTGATGTTGAATCTTACGCCCTGAGCCGTGCCAGCGACTTGTGCCTGCCAATGCTTCCTGATGATGCTGATGGCAAAGTAGTGGCATACATCGATATCGGTGCCACCATGACCCTGTTCACCGTAACCGAAGACGGTAAAAATATTTACACCAGGGACCAGCTGTTTGGCTCCGAACAATACACCCGCTCTATTGTTTCCTATTACAATAAATCGTTCGAAGAAGCGGAACGGGAAAAATTATCTGGTGCTCTACCACCAACCTATACCTTTGAAGTGCTTGCGCCGTTCCAAACGACCCTGATTCAGCAGATTCGCCGCGCGATTCAAATGTATTTGACCTTCAGTGGTAAAGACAAACTTGATTATCTGGTGGTTTCCGGTGGTTCTGCCAACCTGGAAAATATCAAAGAGTTGCTAACCACGGAATTGGGTATCCATACCATCATTGCCGACCCATTCAACAACATGAGTATTAGTGTTGATGTCGACCAAATAGAGCTTGCAAAAGTCGCCCCCCAACTAATGGTTGCTTCTGGACTTGCGTTAAGGAGTTTCTCACCATGCCACATATAAACCTCCTTCCCTGGCGGGAAGAGGCAAAACGGCTGCAACAACAGCAGTATTTGTCCATTTTAGCCTTCCTGGCGCTGGTGACTTTTCTGGTGTTTTTCCTGATTAGCACATATTTTCAGGCTCGAATAGATGGCCAGATTGCCAGAAACCAATATTTGACCAATGAAATCAAAGTATTGGATACTAAAATTGCGGAAATTAATACGCTGGAACAGAAAAAGAAAGATTTGATTCAGCGCATGCGTCTTATCGAGCAGTTACAGAAAAGCCGTAATGTCGGTACCCAGGTTCTTGATGAGATGGCGAAGATTGTGCCATCTGGTATCTACCTGGTGAAACTGGAAAAAAGAGGCCCTGAGCTGTTTATTGAAGGCAAAAGCGAATCCAATAATCACCTGGCAAACATGATTCGTGAAGTGCAAAGCTCAGAGTTACTGACCGATGCTGAACTTGAGTCAATCACCGCCAGCAATGGTGACAACAAACTACTCAGTGATTTTAAGATGTCATTACGTATCAAAGGCTTGATTGATGATGCTGACAAGGCTGATGGCAAACGCACCACAGTAGGAGGTCGATAATGGATTGGAAAAATATCGACTTATCGCAGTTTGATAACCTCGAACTGGATAACATTGGCCAGTGGCCTAAAGCAGCAAAGATTATTTTAGCGCTGTTTATGGTGATATTGCTTGGAGCATTAGCTCATTACCTGTTGGTTAAAGATAAAATTGTTAACTTAGAAACTGAAATAGCTAAAGAAAGTGACCTGCGTATTTCCTATAAAGCGAAATACAAAGTGGCCGCAAACCTTGAACTATTTCGCGAGCAAATGGAAGAAGCGGAAGAGTTATTCCGTAACCAGGTTAAGCGCCTGCCAGAGAGTCACGAAACTCCGGGCCTACTTGATGATATTACCTTTGTGGGCACCACCAGTCGTCTCGATTTTAAGAAACTGAACTGGCAACCAGAGATTCCCCAGGAGTTCTATGTTGAATTACCCATTGAAGTTGAAGTCACGGGAAGTTACCATGACTTCGGAGAATTTGTGAGTAAAGTCGCGGGGTTACCTCGAATTGTTACCCTTCATGACTTCACTATATTGGGTGATACCAAGGGTGGTGAGAGCTCACTAAGTTTGAAATTACAGGCTAAAACCTACAAATACAGGGAGAGTAAATAATGCGCTATCTAGTATTACTTTCCGTATTTTTGTTATCGGCCTGCTTTGATGATCTGACAGACATCAAAGAATACACAGAACATGTTAAGGCAACGACAACCAGCAAGATTAAGCCTATGCCAACATTGGCGGAATTTAATCACTTTGATTATTCCGCGTTTGCACTGCGCAGTCCCTTCGTTGCACCAAAACCGGAAGCCATTCAGGAAAAAATGCAACAAATGACTGATTGTCTGCATCCGGATCCAATGCGGCGTAAGCAGCCCCTGGAAAAATTTGCGCTGGAAAGTCTTAACATGCGAGGTACTCTCGGAGATGAAGGTATCATCTGGGCGCTGGTAGAAGCCTCAGACGCCACCTTACATCGGGTTTCCGTGGGTAGTTATTTGGGCTTGTATAATGGTCGCATTACCAATGTCGGTCAGGAAGAAGTCATAATTGTAGAATTAATACCTGACGGCGCTGGCTGTTGGGTAGAACGTGAGACTACGTTGAGCATGATTGACCAGGATCTAGAGGGGCAAGGGAACTCATAATTATGGACAATAATAATTATAATTCAGGCCAGCAAATGGCACGCAAAACCCTCGGTGTTTTGTTATCCGCTTTGTTGATATTAGTATCGTTTTCCTCTAAGGCGGCGACCCAGTTAAATGATATTTATTACAATACCCTGTTAGCCGATGAAGTGGAGTTTACTTTCGGTTTTGACAGTGCATTAACGACCGAACCAGAGGTTAAGACGTTTACCGATCCGGCGCGCATCCAAATTACCTTCGATGCCGAGGAGTTTGTTGAACCCCTGGCCCAGACTGATGTTAATCATGCAGGTATCAAAGATATCCAGGTTCGTAAATCTGCTGGTAAGGTCACAGCCGATATCTACCTTGATGACCTGAAATTGTACCAGTCTGGTCTTGTCGAAGGTAAATTCGTCATTTTGTTGAACAGCCTTAATAGCTACGATCAGGTGCCGACACCGAGTAACGATGAATCAGGCTTTATCAATAACATTCAGGCGATTGATTTTCGCAAGGGAGACGCTGAAACCGGGCAGGTTCTGGTATTCCTCGATGACAGTAAATCTTTGGTAGATGTCAAAGAAGTGTTGGGCAAAATCGAAATGGTTTTCCATAACACCAGTATTTTGGATGACTTACTGTATAAACTGGATGTGACTGACTTCGGCACCCTGGTAACCAGCATCGAAACCTTTAAAGAAGGTGACAATGCCCGCATTCAGATTGAAACAGACCGACCGTTTAGTTTCGAACACAATCAGGTAGATAATATTTTCTCTCTGAGCGTGAAAGAATTGGAAGAGAAAAAGTCTTACATGGAAAATGGAGAAGACTTTAACGGTAAAGCCATCTCTCTGAACTTCCAGGACATTCCGATTCGAACAGTATTGCAGATTATTGCCGACTATAATGGCTTTAACCTGGTAACGTCAGATACCGTGGCAGGTAATATCACCTTACGCCTTGACGGTGTTCCATGGGACCAGGCTTTGGACATTATTCTTAAAGTCAAAGGCCTGGGTAAACGCATGGATGGTAACATCCTGATGATTGCTCCGAATGATGAATTAATTGCCCGTGAGGCTCGTGACCTGCAGGCGCAGCAACAGGTTTCCGAGTTAGCACCTTTATATAGTGAATACGTACAGGTTAATTACGCAAAAGCAGCAAGCTTTGCCGGCCTGCTGAAAAATGAAGGTACTAGCCTGCTTTCAGAGCGTGGTAGCGTAACCGTTGATGAACGTACTAATACCCTGCTAATTCGTGATACCGCTAAAAGTATCGAAGATATCAAACGCATGGTCGGCGTCTTAGATATTCCGATTCGCCAGGTTGTTATTGAATCTCGTATGGTCACGGTTAAAGACAATATCAGTGAAGACTTAGGTATTCGCTGGGGCGTTTCCGAATATAGCGGTGATCGCGGTATCTCCGGAACATTGGAAGGTGGTCTGGCAAACATGACTTCTGGAGGTGATCCGGGCTCGATTGGTGGCATCAATGATCGCCTGAATGTGAATCTGCCAATTGCAGAGCCAGCCGGGACGATTGCATTCCAGGTAGCACGCCTGGCGGATGGCACCATACTTGATCTTGAACTTTCCGCTCTCGAGCAGGAAAACAAGGGTGAAATCATTGCCAGCCCGCGTATTACCACATCAAACCAGAAAGAGGCTTATATTGAACAAGGTACAGAAATTCCATTTGTTCAGGCAGCGTCCTCAGGTGCTACATCGGTAACCTTTAAGAAGGCGGTACTCGGTTTGCGGGTAACTCCACAGATCACGCCGGATAACCGCATTATTCTTGATCTGGTTATCACTCAGGATACCCGTGGTGATACGGTGCAAACCGGTACCGGTCAGGCAACCGCAATTGACACTCAGGAAATCGCTACTCAGGTATTGGTGAATAATGGTGAAACTATCGTTCTGGGTGGTATTTACCAGCAACAGATTATCAATGCGGTTTCGAAAGTACCTGTACTTGGCGATATTCCTTATGTAGGCTGGTTGTTCCGTACCAGCAGCGAGTTTAACGAGAAAAAAGAGTTACTTATTTTCGTAACCCCACGAATTGTGACAGAAACTCTGTAATCGTAAACATTCCGAAGTTTAAGTTTTCGGTAAATTAATGGCGCATTACTTGCAATTAACCTAGAAGAATTGCGATAATTGCGCCCTTAATTTTTTCGAGGAGTGTCCTCAGCCCGTTAACTAAACAATTTTACGAGTATTAAAGTAATCTCATGGCAGAAAAACGTAACATTTTCCTTGTAGGCCCAATGGGTGCCGGTAAAAGCACGATTGGCCGAGAATTGGCAGAAAAATTACACCTAGAGTTTTATGACTCGGATCAGGAAATTGAACGTCGTACCGGAGCGGACATTGCTTGGGTATTTGATCTAGAGGGTGAGGAAGGATTCCGTAAAAGAGAAGAGGATGTCATTGAAGATTTGTCCGAATTACAGGGCATCGTACTGGCAACCGGTGGTGGCAGCGTTATTAGTCCACAGATCCGTAATCGTTTGTCGGCACGCGGCATCGTTGTCTATCTGGAAACAACCATAGACAAACAGGTTGCCCGTACTCAACGTGACCGTCGTCGTCCTCTGTTACAGACCAAAGAAGACCCACGCGTGGTATTGGAAAACCTGGCGGTTGAGCGCAATCCTCTTTATGAAGAAATTGCCGATGTCATTGTGCAGACTGATGATCAAAGTGCCAAAGTTGTAGCCAATAAAATCATCGAGCGATTGGATTTCTAAGTTCTGATGGCTAGCCTGACTGTTTCACTGGATGAACGCAGCTATCCTATACACATTGCAAGCGGGTTATTGTCTGACACTGACCTGCTAAATCGATACATACGCGGTAAGCGCGTATGTATCATCAGCAACGATATCGTTGCTCCTCTCTATCTAAATCAACTCAAACAAAGCCTGGGCGGGTTCGAGCTTGATCAAATCATCATTGCCGATGGTGAAGCCAATAAAAACTTAAACAGTTTTGAAACCATCATGGCACATATGTTGGCAAATGGTCATGGCCGTGATTCCACGATTGTTGCCCTTGGTGGTGGCGTTATCGGCGATTTAAGTGGCTTTGCCGCTGCCTGTTATCAGCGTGGCATTGACTTTATTCAGGTACCGACAACGCTACTGTCTCAGGTCGACTCATCGGTGGGTGGCAAGACGGCGGTAAATCATCCGCTTGGTAAAAACATGATAGGCGCGTTTTACCAGCCCAAAGCGGTGTTTATTGATTTAGATACCTTGCTGACATTGCCAGACAGGGAATTCGCTGCCGGAATGGCAGAGGTCATCAAATATGGTGTGCTCGCCGATGGCGAATTTTTTCAGTGGCTGATAGATAATCGTAAGGCGATTGCGGATAAAGACAGAAAGACGCTGGCGACCATGATCGAGCACTGTTGTTCGATAAAGGCGGATATCGTTGCCCGCGATGAAAAAGAATCTGGTGTACGTGCGCATCTTAACCTTGGACATACCTTTGGCCACGCCATTGAAGCTGAGCAGGGGTATGGAAATTGGTTGCACGGTGAAGCTGTGGCTGCCGGTATGGTGATGGCAGCAGCGCTTGCCGCAAATATGCAATTAATCACTAGCGATGATGTAGAGCGTATTCGTGAACTATTGCTCGCATTTGCATTACCGGTAACTGGGCCGTCAGGTATGTCGGTAGACGGCTATATACGGCATATGCGTCGTGACAAGAAGAATATGGATGGTAATATTCGTTTGATCCTGCCAACTAAAATTGGTCAGTGTGAGATTTTCGATAACATTGAACATCGTCAATTGGCGCAGGTAATTGAATCCCTGACGGCCCGTTCGTGAAAAGATAATAACAACCATGAAGCAGCAAAAACAGCGCGCTTTTTTAAAGTGGGCGGGCGGTAAATACTCCCTTAGCGATACCATCAGTAAAATGCTCCCAAAAGGCGGTCGTTTAATCGAACCGTTTGCCGGGGCGGCCAGTGTGTATTTAAATACACAATATTCCCACTATCTGCTAAACGATATTAATCATGATCTCATTAATCTGTATCAGGTATTGCAGCATGACGCCGCACAGTTTATTGCAGATGCAAAAATGCTGTTCACTCCAGAACAAAACCAGGCCGAGCAATACTACCTGAATCGTCAACAATTTAATGACAGTGATGATCCTTATCTGCGCTCTTTACTATTCCTGTATATGAACCGCCATGGTTATAACGGTCTGTGCCGATACAATAGTAAGGGTGGTTACAATGTGCCGTTCGGCAAGTACAAGCGTCCTTATTTTCCCGAGGATGAATTAAAAGCTTTTGCACAAAAAGCGAAGGTAACCGAATTCGTTTGTGAGGGGTATCGAGATACCTTTGCCCGTGCCAAAGACGGCGATGTCATTTATTGCGATCCTCCGTATGTACCATTGAGCAAGACGGCAAGCTTTACCAGCTATGCGGGCAATGGTTTCGGGCTTGATGAACAGGCTGATCTGGCCAATGCTGCGGAAGAAGTAACCCGGGAAAAACGGGTAACCGTGCTGATTTCTAATCATGATACGATTTGGACCCGGAAAATATACGAGCACGCTGATCAGATAAAAGCAATTAAAGTCGCGCGCACCATTTCTCAAAAAGGTGCAACTCGCAATAAAGTCGGTGAGCTGTTGGCCTTGTATAAGCCAAAGGTATGAACCGAGTAGCGATAAATGCTATTAGGTGCCTTTAACCAGGTAACACCAGCCAGACGATTCCTACCAGGGACAACACAAATATAGCGACGGCGATAATTCCTATCACGATGAATCGCAGGGCATTACCCTGTTGAAAATCCTGAACCCGGTTTTTATCGCTTTGCACGCCAAACATGGCGGCAACAACGCTTTTAAAAGTCAGCCATAAGCCAGATTTTTGTTGTGTTGAAATCGACAAAATCTTATCCCCCGTGACCAATACGAGCAAGTTTATTAAACATTTGGTGTAAGTACCTACATAACGTGTGCTTACTATCTTATTAGGTGTTCGCCAATGCATTAAGGTAGGCCTCCAAGATTAAATTGCTGCGCGATCCCTTACGGGTCACCGCACAGTAGCTGGTTGTAAAATTTCGGTTATGTTCATCAACTGCCCGCATTTTATCTTCTTTTACCCAACGATCGGCAAAATGGGTTGGTATAAAGCCAATAAACCGGCCGGTTAAAATTAAAAAGGCAATGCCTTCCCGGTCCGTCGATGTCGCGCTGGCTTTCAGCATTGATTGTTGCTGTTTAATTTCCAGGGATTGTGGGTAGGTTGGTACCACCGCATCATAACTGGCCAGCGCCTGATCACTGATATTGTTAAGCTCTTTATCAAATAGCGGATGTGTATCTGAGCAGTACAGCAAGGAGCGTTCCTGATAGAGCTTAATATAGTTAAGGCCGGCAATATTTCTCAGGTGTGGCACGATGCCAATATGCAAATGCCCATCGAGTATGCCTGATTCAATATCTCCGGGTGGGATCATCGAAATATTAATGGTCACCCTCGGGGCCTGCTGCTTTAATCGACGCAAGGCTTCGGTTACCCGCATCTGCGGTATGGTCACCATATTATCGGTAATACCGATATTTAGCTCGCCAACCAGCTCAGTATTTATCGCATTAACCTGGGTGCGAAAGGTTTCTAGGCTGGTCAGCAATTGCAACGTTGATTGATACACCTGCTGACCCTGCTCAGTAACAGAGAATCCGGCCCGGCCGCGATTACAAAGACGCATCGACAATAATGACTCGAGCTCAGTGATCGCCTGGGAAATGGCAGGCTTGGATATATTTAAATCCACTTCCGCATTGGCAAACCCTCCGTTTTCGATCACCGACTTAAATATTCGTAGTAGACGTATATGGCTATCGCCTAATTGCCGGGGTAGTAAGGTGCTGTTCTGACTCATAAAGATTACTTAACTTAATACTTAACTTAACTTTAATAAATATGGATTTAATAATCTATGTTTTGGTCAATAATACCTCTCAGTAACAGACCAACTCTGGCAGGTGTTCGCACTTTGGTGCGAAATAGGTTAACGAATGGTGACTGGCATTTGCAGTGTTTAAAGGGATTAGTGACATGACAACAGATCGACTAACGTGTGGGCTCAGCCAGCAACAGCTTGATGCTCATTGGATGCCATTTACCGGCAACCGTCAGTTTAAAAAAGACCCCAGGCTGATAACCGCAGCCCAAGGGCGTTATTACACCGATGCCAGTGGCAGGAAAATATTTGATGGTTTATCCGGCTTGTGGACTTGTGGTGCCGGACATGGTCGTGCAGAAATTGCCGATGCAATCGCCAGTCAGGCTCGAACACTGGATTATTCCCCGGCTTTTCAGTTTGGCCAACCTAAATCGTTCGAACTGGCACATCGCATCAGTGAGTGGATGCCACAAGACCTGAACCGGGTATTTTTTACTGGATCTGGTTCTGAGTCGGTGGAAACGGCACTAAAAATTGCTCGTGGCTACTGGCGCAAGCAGGGCCAGGCCAGCAAGACTCGCTTTATTGGCCGCGCCAAAGGCTATCACGGCGTTAACTGGGGTGGCATTAGTGTCGGCGGCATTGGCCCAAATCGAGCCTTGTATGGCCAGGGCATTGATGCCATTCATTTGCCTCATACCATGTTGCCAGAAAATACCTTTACCCAGGGAATGCCGCAAACCGGTGCCCATCTTGCCGATGAATTAGAACAGCTTATTGCCATTCATGATGCCAGTAATATAGCTGCCGTTATTGTCGAACCCATGGCAGGTTCCGCCGGAGTTATTCCACCGCCACAAGGCTATCTGAAAAAGCTCAGGGAGATCTGTGATCGTCATAATATCCTGTTGATCTTTGATGAAGTGATTACCGCCTTTGGTCGCGTTGGCAGTAGAACCGGCGCCGAAGAGTTTGATGTAACACCGGATTTAATGACCATTGCTAAACAAATCACCAATGGTGTGGTGCCCATGGGGGCGGTGATCGCCAGGCAGGGAATTTACGACACCTTTATGGAAACGGGTGGGCCTGACTACATGCTGGAATTGCCACATGGTTATACCTATTCCGCCCATCCGGTTGCCTGCGCAGCAGCATTAGCGACCCTCGACATTCTTGAAAGTGAACAATTGATTGAACGTTCAGCGGCGCTGGCACCAGAATTTGCGCAAAAACTGCACTCCCTAAACGGATTACAACATGTCACCGATATTCGTAATTACGGTTTAGCCGGGGGATTAACCATTGCGCCGAAGCAGGGGCAACCCGCGTTACGGCCATATGAAATAGCGATGAACTGTTGGCAGAAAGGTTTTTATGTTCGCTACGGTGGTGACACCATCCAATTAGGCCTGCCATTTACCACTGAGTCCGAGGAAATTGATTTGCTGGTGAACGCCTTGGGTGATGCCCTGAACGAAACCGAATAAACCCAAATAAATTTGTAGTAAGTGAGAAAATTATGTCGATTATTGGCCATTTTATTAACGGCGAAGATATTCAACTCGATGAACCTAAGCAGTCGGTCTTTAATCCGGCGACCGGTGATTCTGACAAGTCGGTATTACTGGCGACTCAATCAACCGTAGAAGAAGCAATCGCCAGTGCCGAGGCGGCCTTTCCTGAGTGGCGCAATACACCGCCGATTAAGCGCGCCCGTATCATGTTCCGTTTTAAAGAATTACTTGAGCAACATGCGGATGAGATTTGTCACCTGATTGGTGAAGAGCATGGCAAAATCAGCCACGATGCGGCGGGAGAGTTGCAGCGTGGCATCGAAAATGTCGAATTTGCCTGTGCAGCTCCACATTTATTGAAAGGTGAACACAGTCGCAATGTTGGTCCCGGTATTGATTCCTGGAGTGAATTTCAGCCTCTGGGTGTCGTTGCCGGGATCACCCCATTTAACTTTCCGGCGATGGTGCCGATGTGGATGTTCCCACTTGCTATCGTCTGCGGTAATACCTTTGTTCTAAAACCTTCGGAACGGGATCCCAGCTCGACCATGTTTATTGCCAAACTGCTTCATCAAGCGGGCTTACCACCGGGTGTTTTAAACGTGGTTAATGGTGACAAAGTGGCGGTAGATACCCTGTTAACCGATCAGCGTGTAAAAGCCGTTAGCTTTGTTGGCTCTACGCCTATTGCGGAATATATCTACACCACCGCCAGTGCCAACGGTAAACGCTGCCAGGCATTGGGCGGTGCCAAAAACCACGCGATAATTATGCCGGATGCGGATATGGACAATGCTGTCAATCAGTTACTGGGCGCTGCATTTGGTTCTTCCGGTGAACGTTGTATGGCTTTATCGGTCGCCGTTGCTGTTGGTGATAAAGCCGGTGATGAGTTGGTCGCAAAAATGAAAACGGCGATGGAAGGGTTAAAAGTTGGCGCTTTTTCTGATGCCAGTAATGACTTCGGTCCGGTAATTACCTGTCAACATCGTGACAAAGTGAATGATTTAATCACCAGTGCTGAACAGCAGGGGGCAACCGTTGTCGTCGACGGACGTAATCCACAGGTGCCAGGGCATCCAGATGGTTACTTTGTCGGTGCGACCTTAATTGATGGCATAACGCCTCAGATGGACAGTTATAAAGTAGAAATTTTCGGTCCGGTTTTGCAGGTGGTGCGTGTCAAAACCATGCAGGAAGCGATGCAGCTAATTGACGATCATGAATACGGTAATGGTACCTGTATCTTTACCCGTGATGGTGAAGCGGCGCGTTATTTCTCCGATCATATTCAGGTCGGTATGGTAGGCATCAATGTCCCCCTGCCGGTTCCCGTGGCGTATCATAGTTTTGGTGGTTGGAAGCGATCCTTATTTGGTGATTTGCATGCTTATGGTCCGGATGGAATTCGTTTTTATACCAAGCGTAAAACGATAACCCAACGCTGGCCATCCAGTGGTGTCCGTGAAGGCGTAAGCTTTTCCTTCCCAAGTTAATCGTGATGGCGGGTTATACCCGCCTGATAACCTAAATTGATAGCAGTCACTATGTCACAATCAATGCAAATTTATTCGACCCAAGTTAGTCAGCTAGCGGCAAACCCGGATCCGTTAAGCGCGGATATGTTTGACTCGGCGCTTCCAGTGCAGCACACCCGGGAGTTCTACAGTGATGAAAACCGGGGTATTTACGTCGGGCTCTGGGATACCACATCGATGCGCGAGCAGGCTGGGCCGTACGAGATGGAAGAGTTTATGGTGGTGCTGGAGGGAAGGGCGGATATTGCCCTGGCAAGTGGCGAGATGTCCCATGTTGTCAGCGATCAGGGTTTCGTGATCCCTCGTGGCCTTGATTGTCAGTGGCAACAGCATGGTTATCTGAAAAAGTTGTTTGTGATTGTCGACAACGAACGACTGTGTCCTGCTAATCAGGATGTTTGTGACATTAGCGTATTTTCACCGCAGCAAAAGCATCGCCCCTATTACAACCAGGCTAAAAGCTTTGCCGTATATCCCTTCTCGGCACAACAGGATGTTGAAATCACAGCACTGAGCTCTGGTTTTGCGGTTGTGTTTTGTCAGCAGGGGCAATGTCAGTACGATGACATATCCGAGGCAACTCATCGGCTCAAAGCATCAGAGGTTATGGTGATTGAGGACTTCAAAATAGCTAAGTTTTCATGTGAACCGGGCTCTTGTGGCTATCTTGTAGTGATCAGCGACAGCATTTAGGATATTGACCGCTGAGGCATTTAATGAACATAATAGGTCAGGTGTTCAATAAATTTAACAATAAAAAAGATTCTCTAGTTCAGGGAATTAAGCAGGCAAATTATGACATTTAATCACTTTATCGATGGCCAATGGCAACCCGCTGACAGCCAGCAGTCGTTTGTTACCATTAATCCTGCGACTGAGCAGCCAATTCAATCGGTGGCAGCGGGAAACTCGGTTGACATAGATAAAGCGGTGAAGGCTGCACGTAAGGCGTTCGACCATGGCCCGTGGCCAAGATTGTCAGGGAAACAACGTGGTGCTTATTTGCGAAAGATTGCCGATTTGATTAACCAGCGTTTGGATGAGCTGGCCCGGTTAGAAGTTACCGATAATGGCAAACCTTTTCCTGAAGCCAAGTGGGATATCGAAGATACCGCCGGCTGTTTTGAATTTTACGCGGCGTTGGCCGAGCAAATGGATGAACAGGATAGTGAAACTATCGATCTTGGCGAGCCTGCCTTTACCAGCAAAGCGATTAAAGAGCCTGTCGGTGTCGCTGGTGCCATCATCCCTTGGAATTTCCCTATGCTTATGGCCGCCTGGAAAGTTGCGCCGGCTCTTGCTGCGGGCTGTACTATGGTTCTCAAACCCTCCGAGGTAACCCCGTTAACAGCCATCGCGCTGGCCGAGATTGTTGAACAGGCCGAGTTACCTGCCGGGGTACTGAATATTGTTACCGGTACCGGACCAGAAGCCGGTCAACCGCTGGCCGAACACCCGGATGTCGATAAAATGGCATTTACCGGCTCCGTACCTACCGGAAGCCGCATTATGTCGATGGCCGCCAATCAGGTGAAAAACATTAGTCTTGAACTTGGTGGCAAATCACCATTAATTATTTTTGCCGATACGGATATTGAGCAGGCGGTAGAATGGATCATGTTTGGCATTTTCTGGAACCAGGGGCAGGTCTGCTCTGCGACCTCGCGCGTATTGGTTGAAGAATCGCTTTATCCGCAATTACTAGAAAGATTGACCGAAGAAGCGAAAAAAATCACCATCGGTGAGGGAAATGAGTCAGGAGTCTTGCTTGGACCTTTGGTCAACGAGGCGCAATATCAAAAGGTGATGGCGGCAATAGAGCGAGGACAAGGTGAAGGAGCCAAACTTGTCTGTGGTGGAGGTCGCCCAGAGCACCTGCATCAGGGGTATTATGTTGAACCGACGATATTTACCGAGGTCCCGGAAGATTCCTGGATTTGGCAGGAAGAGATCTTTGGTCCGGTGGTTTGTGTAAAATCCTTTACCAGTGAAGAACAGGCGGTACAACTGGCTAATGACAGTCGATTCGGTCTAGCCGGCGCTGTCATGTCCAACGATTTACAACGCTGTGACCGAGTTGCATGTGCCCTGCGAGCGGGGATTATTTGGATCAATTGTTCGCAGCCTACCTTTGTCCAGGCCCCATGGGGAGGTTACAAGCAATCTGGCATTGGCCGTGAACTTGGCCATTGGGGATTGAACAATTACCTGGAAACGAAACAGATAACATCGTATGACCCACAGCAACGCTGGGGTTGGTACATTAAATAGTCAATATATAGATCAATAAACAGGCTACAAACGAGAGGATTTATGCAGTATGCCGAAGCGTTAAAAGATTCAAAATATGGTTCAGTGTGGCTCGATTCGCCGGATCGCCCTGAACCAGAACCTGCTTTGGAAGAGAATACTACCTGCGAGTTATTAGTGGTCGGTGGCGGGTTCACCGGCCTTTGGGGTGCTTTACAGGCTAAGGAGCGTCGCCCCGACTTAGACATTATTCTGGTGGAAAAAACCTTTGTTGCCGACGGCGCTTCAGGCCGTAATGGAGGTTTTTTAAGTGCCGATCTCGCTCACGGTGAGGCGAATACTGAACATCATTTTCCCGGTGAAGAAGAGCTGCTCTATGAACTGGGCAAGCAAAACCTCAGGGAGATGCTGGCCACCTTCAAAAAATATAATATCGATGCCCATTATGAATGCGTCGGCGAGACTGAGGTTGCTGTTGATGATGCCCAGGTCGAAGAACTTCGTGAATACTACGAAGAAGAAAAAGCCGCCGGCGAAGACGTAACCTGGTTTGACGAAGAGGAAATGCAGGAGCAGGTTAAATCACCGACCTACAAGGCGGGCCTGCTGTTTCACAATGGCCTGGATGGCACCGTGAATCCGGCAAGAATCTGTTGGGGTCTGAAACAGGTGTTGCTTGATCTTGGCGTCCGTATTTTCGAGCATACCCCGGTTGATAAGTTATTACCTCGTTCCCGGCAACGGATGAAAGCATTTTGTCCCAATGGCATTATCACCTGCAAGAAAGTTCTGATGGCGACTAATGCGTTTCGCTCGCCGGTACGTAAAATCCGCAAATCCATTATTCCGGTCTGGGATTATCAAATCGCTACCGAGCCCCTGACTCAGGAACAGTTGGAGATGATTGGCTGGGACAAATTCCACCATGCGTTAGGGGAATTTAATAATATGTTCCACTATTATCGACTGACCAAAGACAAGCGTATTACCTGGGGCGGTGGTGGTGCCGTTAGGTATTATTACAATAAAAATATATCCCGACGCGATTGTGCGGATGTACCGGAGGCATTCGAACAGTTAGCGGAAGAGTTTTTTGAAACCTTCCCGCAACTTGAGGGCATCAAATTTACCCATCGCTGGAGCGGTATTATTGCCACCTCGACCCGGTTTTGTATGGTGCCTGGTACCGCTTATGATGGCCGAGTCGCCTGGGCGGTCGGCTACACGGGACTGGGAGTCGGCGCATCGCGCTTTGGAGCTCGTATTGCAATCGAGCTGCTTGGCTACGATCCCTCAGACATACTTAATCTGCAATTGGTCCAGAAAAAGCCGATGCCATGGGCACCTGAGCCGCTTCGCTGGATTGGCGTGCAGCTAACCCACGCAGCACTGGTTCGAGCGGATAAAAATAATGGTAAACGTGGTCTGTGGCTGAAGTTGCTGGACAAGTTAAACCTAGGTTTTACCTGCTAAATCAAAAAGGGCCGGAGATACCGGCCCTTTTTGCGTTTAAGGGTGTCTGAAGGAGACAAAACTTTCGGCTTTAGTAAAAGGCCGTTCGCCTCCGAGACCTGAAACCTGAAACCGGAATCCTTGCACCGTCGTGATCTGCAGTGAGACGGTGCAGAATATTTAATTTAAATCCCGAACTTATCCCTTACGCCATAATACCAGGCTCCCAGCTTAGTAAAGGGAACGCGTAATAACCTACCACCCGGAAATGGGTAGTGTGGCAAAGAGGTGAACACGTCGAAGCGACTTGACTCGCCATCAATGGCTTCGGCCAGCAAGCGACCCGCCAGGTGGGTGGTATTTACGCCGTGACCGCTATATCCCTGGGTGTAATAAGTGTTATCGCCAATCTTACCCAGTTGCGGCAATCGGCTCAGGGTCAGTAAAAAGTCACCACCCCAGGCATAGTCAATTTTTATGTCTTTTAACTCAGGAAACACTGATTCAAACCTGGGGCGAAGATAGTTTTCGATACTTGTCGGATCACCTCCGCCATAGGTTACACCGCCGCCAAATAGCAGTCGGTTATCGGCTGTCAGGCGATAATAATCAAGCTTGTAATTCATGTCTTCGACGCAAAAGCGCGATGGGATCAGGCGCGTTGCAACATCCTCAGGCAGGACTTCAGTGGTGATAATCTGGGTGCCACATGGCATTGACTTGCGCGCCAGCTTGGGTTCCAGGTTGCCTAGATAGGCATTACCTGCTAGCACCAGCTTCTTCGCTTTTACCCGTCCTTGCTCGGTAATTACCTCGGTTAAACGCTCACCTTCACCGTGGTTAATATCGATAACTTTTGAATGCTCGAACACCCGGCCACCGAGTTCAGTCAATGCCCGGGCTTCTTCCAGGGCCAGTTTCAGCGGATGAATATGGCCACAGTGTTCATCGACGAGACCACCTACATAAGCATCCGTCGAAACAATATCACCTAACTCGGTGTTATCTACTAAGCGCAGTTTGGTGTTGCCGAATCTTTCCCAAAGGGATTTCTTTTCCGCCAGTTCCTGCATTTGTTTTTCAGTAAATGCGGCAAAAAATCCGCCATGTTGATAATCCACGTCAAGCTTGTATTTAGCAATTAAGTCGCGAATGATATCCGCGCCTTCAAATGCCATATTTCCTAACGCGTTGGCGGTATCGGTTCCATAGTGCTTTTCAATGTGATCGATATCGCGACTAAAACTGTTGACCATCTGCCCGCCATTTCGCCCCGAAGCTCCAAAGCCGATACCCGATGCTTCAAGCAGTACCACCTGATAGCCTTTTTCCTGGAGGAATATCGCTGTAGAAAGGCCACTAAAGCCGCCACCGACTACACAGATATCTGCATTGATGGACTCCTGTAGGGTTGGATAGTGGACCTGGCGATTACAGCTCGCCGCGTAATAGGAATTGGGATATTCAGACATAATTAATAAGGCAGATTAACGGTTAAAGATGTTCTATATTTTGAACAGATGCGCGAAGAGATGTCAAATATTCTCAGGAAAAACTGGGATTTTGTAAAAAATATTGAAATGGGGTCGGGGCTCTTGTAGTTTATCTGTTAACGTTAATGAGTAACTTATTTTTCAGTAGATTTCGGAGTAGACAATGAATCAGGGCAGTCTTAATTACTGGCAGCAACAGGCGCAACAACTGACGTTTGAAGGCAGGGCTTACATCAATGGTAACTATCAAACGGCGATGTCAGGCGAACAATTTGATTGTATCAGTCCGATCGATGGTAAGTTGTTAGTGCAAGTCAGTGCCTGCGGGCAGGCTGATGCCGATCTTGCCGTGACTGCCGCTCGCAATGCTTTTAATCAGGGAGATTGGCGTCGTCGTTCGCCGGCACAGCGTAAATTAATATTGCAAAAATTTGCTGATTTAATCGAAGCCAATGCCGAACAGCTTGCCCTGCTGGAAACCTTGGATATGGGAAAACCCATTAGTGATGCCTTAAATGTCGATATTCCTGGAGCATTGCGCTGCCTGCGCTGGACCGCGGAAGCGATTGATAAGGTATATGATGAAATTGCCCCGAGTGCTGAAAATGAACTTGGCATGGTTACCCATGAACCTGTGGGCGTGGTAGCGGCCATTGTGCCGTGGAATTTCCCGCTGTTAATGGCATGTTGGAAACTGGCACCGGCTTTGGCGACGGGCAATAGTGTAATCTTAAAACCATCCGAAAAATCACCTCTAACCGCAATCAAAATTGCCGAACTGGCAACTCAAGCCGGTATTCCTGATGGCGTTTTCAACGTCTTGCCGGGTTTTGGGCATAGTATCGGTAAAGCCCTGGCCTTGCACCATGATGTTGATACCCTGGTTTTCACCGGTTCGACTGCGGTTGCCAAGCAACTATTTATTTATGCCGGGCAATCCAATATGAAACGGGTGTGGACCGAAGCCGGTGGTAAAAGTCCAAATATCGTCTTCGCTGATGCCCCTGATCTTGATGCGGCTGCACAAGCGGCTGCTGGCGCCATTTGCTTTAATCAGGGCGAGGTCTGTACTGCCGGTTCGCGGTTACTGGTTGAGGCCAGTATTAAGGATGAATTTGTCACTAAAGTGGTAAATGCCATGAAAAACTGGCGTCCCGGACATCCGCTCGATCCCAACACTAATGTTGGCGCTATTGTTGATAAAGAGCAACAGGCAAGGGTGATAGGTTTTATTGAACAGGCCCAGGCCCAGGGCGGCCAATTACGCCAGGGCGGAAAATCTGTCGAACCGGTGCAAAATGGCTTTTACATTGAACCAACAATTTTCGATAATATCGCCAATGATATGGACGTCGCCCAACAGGAGATATTTGGCCCGGTATTGTCGGTTATCAGCTTTGATTCTGCTGAAGATGCGATCAATATCGCCAATGATAGTGAATATGGTTTGGCGGCAGGTGTCTGGACCCGTGATTTATCAAAGGCACACCGGGTGGCAAAGTCTTTGCGTGCCGGTTCGGTGTGGGTAAATCAGTGGGATGGTGGTGATATGACAGCGCCATTTGGTGGCTATAAGCAGTCCGGTAATGGTCGCGATAAGTCGTTACATGCGTTCAGTAAATACACCGAGGTTAAGGCCACCTGGATTAAATTTTAATCCACAAAAGACGGTTTTTTTAAGCTTTTAAAAAAGGAAGCCTGGCTTCCTTTTTTTGACGGTGAAAGTTAATAATATTGATTTTTATCAATGGTTTATGTCGATATTTTGTGGTGCAACTGTGCACCGAAATTGGACATGTTTTTGGAGATTTGCCTGCAAAAAATAATTTTAACGTAAATTTTACATAACTGTTTGATTTATTTTACGCCACGTGTATTATCGAATCTGAGTGACGAAAAAATAATCATGATTCATTGCTTGAATAGATAACAAAAAACAATTGCTTTTACATTTAGGGAAGTCGTACGTTATGAACCATCGCAAATCCTTACTTGCTTTGACAGTTGCATCACTTTTTACCACCTCGATGTCATATGCTGAAGAAGCGAACAAAGAAGATGACTATGAAGTCATCGTTGTAACCCAAAAACGCGCTCAGTCTTTAAAGGAAGTGCCGGTATCGGTAAGCGCTTTCAATGAAAACTTTATCGACGATTACAATATCGATAATGCGGTTGCGCTATCAAAATTTACCCCGGGCTTAAACGGTGGCACCAGTAACGACAGCTTCGTTGATACTATCGGTATTCGCGGTATTGTGACCCAGGATTATGGTATCGGTGGTGATCCTTCCATCGGTTTATATTTTGATGGTGTCTACCAGGGCCGCAGCGGTGGCGCCTTGGGAACATTTTTTGATATTTCCCGGGTAGAAGTGACTAAGGGACCGCAGGGTACCCTTTTCGGTCGTAACGCTGCGTCCGGGGCAATCAGCATTTATTCTAACGATGCTGTCGATGGTGTAGAAGGTAGCATCGAAGGTGCGCTGGGTAGCGACAACTTGCAGGAGCTGACGGGTGTTTTTAATACCAATCTAGGCGACAACCTGTTTTTACGCCTGGCAGGTCACTATTCATCCGAAGACAACTATGTTGAAAATCTTGCCGGTGACGAATTGCGTGGCCGTGATGTGGCCGCATTGCGTGGTATTTTAAAATATGAAGGCGACGACACCATGGTTCGCCTGAGTGCCAACTATGAAGATCGCGACATGGATGGCGGTATTTATCGCTCGATCTGGACCGAAGGTCCGGGTGATGCGATCGCTACAGATTTAGGTAAAGATAGCCAGGATGTCGCGGAAGTGACCGCATTGACGCTTGATATTGAGCACGATTTTGGCAGCGTTATTTTTACCTCGCAAACCGCATTAAAAAATTACACCTGGGATTATGTTGAAGACTATGATGGTACAGCGATGCCATTTGGTAATTATTCGCAGGTTGATGATACCGAATATGTCAGCCAGGAATTTCGCTTAAATTCAGATAATGATTCTGATATTTACTGGTTTGTCGGTGTCAGTGCCTATAAAGAGACCATTGATACTCAGTTTTATAATGAATATGACGACGATGCTTTCTGTTCATACCTTCCTTATTTTGAAGAGTGGGATGAACCTTTAGCCGATATCACTTCAGATCCAGGCGCGTATTATGCAGACTGTCATGAACTGTTTGTCGATGGCTGGTACGAGCTTGATTTTGTCGATGACGCCGACGAAATTCAGATGATGGTCGATGACGGCGACATTCCGGCGCCGGGTGCTGGCGAGTTGGGTGTTCGTGAAGAGGTCTTTGCTCGCGGTACCAACCAGGGCTGGGGGATCTATGGTGATATTACCTGGACCATCAGCGATACCACAGATGTTACCGTTGGTGCTCGTTACTCCTATGACGAAAAAGAATTTGGTCTTAATCTACCAGAGCCTGATGGTTGGTTAGGTCATTACTGGCTGGTTGGTGCCCATACCTCAGGTGCCTGGATTGATGATAAACAGGACTGGTCAGAATTCACCCCCCGGGTAGCGATTAATCATCAGCTAACTGACGATATCAACGTCTATGCGAACTACTCGCGTGGTTACAAGGCCGGTGGTTATAACACGTTTGCCTTTAACCTTAACTATCTGGACTGGACCGGTTTTGACGAAGACGAAGAATGGTTTGACTATGAGCCGGATGGTGTTATCGATGATATCGATGAAGCATTCTGGGAGTCCGAACTATATGGTGGCGAGTTACCTGAAGGTAGTACCCTGGCAAGCTATGATCCAGAGATCGTCGATAGTTATGAAATCGGCATGAAAGGTGCATTTTTGGATAATACCCTGAATGTTAACCTGGGTGTTTATTACTACGACTACACCGATTTCCAGGGAACTTTCCCTAATGCTGGTGGTGTAATCATCAAAAACATTGGTGAAGCGGAAGGTAAAGGGGTCGAGTTTGACGCTACCTGGACACCGACGGACAGCCTGCGTTTGTTTGTTGCAAGTGCCTTGCAAAATTCAGAAGTCAAAAAAGGCGAGAGTGCTGAAGGCGAGTCTATCGTTGGTCAGAAACTTTCTGCACCGGAGGCGACCTTCACATTTATCGGTACTTACAGCTTTAGCATTGGTGAAGATACCGATATGGATGTTCAGTTGTCCTACGCCTGGCAGTCTGAAACCTTTGGCGACGAGTTCTTAGGTGGCAGTAATTTGCTTGAACAAGACGCCTACGGCCTGTGGGGCGCGGTTGCTAATCTATACACTGAATCCTGGCAGTTCACGGCTTACGTAGAGAACATCACCGATGAGCTTTACTATGAGGGCGCGGTTATCGATACGGGCTATACCCGTTTCGGCATCGGCCAAGGTACCAATGGCGGCATCAAAGCGAAATTCAGCTTTTAATCTGCCATCTATAATTTAACATTGGTAAAAAGTAAGGGGCCTGCAGTTTGCAGGCCTTTTTATTTTCCGCGACTGCCGTATCAAAATGTGTTGAAATATAGATGCGTGAGGTGAGGGTGATATGCGTAACATTGTGATTTTCGGCAATTCTGGTTCTGGAAAATCCACCCTGGCAGGCAAACTAGCCTCAAGGCAACAGCTAGCCCATTTCGATCTTGATGTGATCGCCTGGCAGCAGACTAATCCGCCAACACGGCAACCGCTGGCAGAGTCATTTATGCAAATTGACCAGTTTATTAAAGAGAATCATGACTGGGTTATCGAAGGCTGTTATTCAGATTTAATTGCCTATGTCATGGTGCATGCGGATAAAGCAATCTTTATGAATCTCAGTGTCGCGGATTGCATCGATAACGCCAAAAAGCGCCCGTGGGAACCTCACAAATATCCATCGAAACAGGCCCAGGATAAAAATCTACCCATGTTGCTAAATTGGATAAAGGATTATGAATCCCGTACCGATACCTTCTCTCTTTCAGCACACCAGGCTTTGTACGACGAGTTTACCCGGGAAAAGGTGATGTATACGCATAATGTTCCCGACTAACTGTATCGTGGATGATTGAAATGTTGATAGAGGATTGACGTTAACCGATTGAAAAGGTTAATGTTATTTTAGAGCGATAAGCGGAAATAATAAACCTGAGTTAAAGTGAATGGAATCGGATATAAAAAGTGAGATAGTAGGAATTTTCACTAAATATAAACATTCAAAGGATATTGAATTTGTCGAAGAAAATTTTTTAGATTTCTTAATCGCTAATCCAAGCGACAAAGGTGCATTCAGGAATAGCTTTAAAGGCTTAAGAAAATACAATCATTTTATAGATGAGGTTCAACTTAAGTTTGGAATCTGTTTTTCTATAAAAGATAGAGAAACAAACTTCTCTTTAGAAAACTTTACCTTAAGAGTAATTCAATTAATGAATTCGAAACGCTCTTCTCTCAAATCTCTTCGAAATCAAATGAAACAGCCTTTTGAGCTGAACGTATTTTTAATAATAAACTTAATAGGAATATCAATAATTGCAGTGCTGTGGGGGAATAAAGTCATAGCAACAGTTGTAGTCTTTTTACTAATTGCTATTAACTTAAAACTTGCTCACTTTTATCATAAAGAGTATTCCTATCAAAAAAGACTGAAAAGTCGAATCTTAAACGGCTGAGAATGGCACATTTGAGACATTCGGCTCCTGGTGAAGATTCCCCGTAGTATCAGGGAGTGACTCAAGGTTTTTTGCTTTTTGCTCGGAACAGCGTGTGCTCGGAGCTGATAACATCAGCGTGCTCGGAGTGGCATTTTCTGCCACGTACTCGGAGTATCGTTTACGGTACGTACTGAGGGAGTTTTAACTCCCGTTCCCGCTAAAAATTCCCAGGCGTCGTCGCACTGACTATTTTACAGGTTTTCTTATAAGGATTACGGAAACGGTGCGGCTGGTTATTATCGAAATAATAGCTGTCGTTTTTGTTGAGGATGTATACCTCATTACCTACGGTCAGCTCTATCTTACCTTCCACCACATAGCCGCCCTCTTCGGCGTCGTTTTGCAGCATGGTCGTGCCGGTATCAGAGTTTGGGGGATAGGTTTCTATCAGAAATGTCATTTGTCGACGCGGGAAGGCTTTGCCGACCAGGCTCATCAGGATATCACCGGTGCCGATTTCGACTAAATCTTCCGGTGAGTAAACGACTTGTTGGGTTTTTTCGGCATAAACATCTTCAGAAAAGAAATCGACCAGGGACACTGGAATGCCATTGAGTACTTTTTTCAGGGAACTAATCGATGGACTGACGCTATTTTTTTCAATCATAGAAATCGTGCTGTTGGTGACACCGGCACGTTTTGCCAGCTCCCGTTGTGACAAATTATTTTGCATTCGCACTTCTTTCAATCTTGCGCCAACGTCCATTCATATTCCTTTTCATGTGGTGAAATTAAAATGCAATCGCAGGCGATTAAATATACGCCAATAGCTTGAAGATTAATCATTTTCGACTGCCTGTAGTTAATATATCGGTGTAAAAAAAATAAAGCAATCGTGTTCAAGATTTAAGGCATTTTATCTCCTCCCGACCGTAAAATCGGCTAAGCACAGGTAACTGTCACTCACGTTGAGATTATCAGTCAACGAAGGCAATGCTGGTTACTTCGCATATCTGGTCGGAGAATAATAACTGAGTATTTTTTAGTCGAACTCAGTTAAATAGTTGGTTACTATATGTTTTATATAGTTTACGTAGCTGATTATTAAATTGAACACTTGGATAGGGTTATGGCGAAGTACAGCAATGGTGATGCTCACTCTTACTATCAACATAGTAAAAATATGGATATCCAGTTTCCGCGTCTGGAAACCTCTGTTGAGGTTGATGTCTGTATAATCGGTGGCGGCTTTACTGGTGTCGCCAGTGCCGTTGAGTTAAGTGAGCGCGGCTACTCGGTGGCCTTGCTGGAAGCTCATAGCATAGGCTGGGGGGCATCGGGTCGTAATGGCGGACAATTGATTCGTGGCATTGGCCATGAAGTTAGTAAGTTTCGATCGCAAATCGGTCAGTCAGGCGTCGAGTTAATCAACCAGCTTGGTGTTGAATCTTTGCAGGTGGTAAAGGATCGAATCAGGGACTATCAAATCGATTGTGATCTGACCCTGGGGTACTGTGATATTGCCAACCACCCGAAACATATTGAGTACTTACAGCAAAGCTTTGAGCGGCTGCAAACGAATGGCTATCCTCATTCCCTGGAGCTATTGGACCAACAGCAGGTACAGCAACGGGTAATCGGCTCGAAGACTGCACTGGCGGGGTTAGTGGATATGGGAAGTGGCCATTTACATCCGTTAAACCTTTGTCTTGGCGAAGCCCTTGCCGCCCAGCGGCTGGGCGCACAGATCTTTGAACATTCGCCGGTGACTCAGGTTACTCGGGGCCGTACCCATCGTATTTCCTCAGCCAAGGGCGAAGTTAATGCCCGGATCCTGATTTATGGAGGCAATGCCTATTTGCAGGATCTGGAGCTCCAGTTGACCGGTAAAGTATTACCGGCGGGAAGCTATATCATAGCCACCGAACCTCTTTCCCCATCGTTATGCAAACAACTGATGCCGGCAAATTTTGCCATTTGTGACCAGCGCGTAGATTTGGATTATTTTCGCATGTCTGCGGACAAGCGCTTGCTGTTTGGCGGCCTCTGTCATTATTCGGGTAAAGATCCACACGACATCAAGGCAGTGCTACAACCTAAGATGCTCAAGGTGTTCCCCCAACTGGCCAATGCCAAAATCGATTTCCAGTGGGGTGGGATGATCGGAATTGGCGCCAATCGATTGCCGCAAATTGGCCGCTTAGCAAAGAATGTCTATTACGCCCAGGCATATTCCGGACATGGCCTGAATGTAACCCACATGGCCGCAAAACTTATCGCCGAGCATATTCATGGTGAAACCGAACGTGTTGAGGTATTTGAACAGGTTAAACATCTCCGGTTTCCTGGCGGTAGGTACCTACGCTCGCCACTACTGGCGCTAGGTATGATGTATCACAAAATGTTTGGCTGATTGCTAACAGGATCACCCAAGCGAACCCACCAATAATTAGGTGTTAATATGAAAAAACTAATAATAATCCATTTAATATGTGCACTTGTAGCGGGTTGTAGCAATGGCCGTAATGAGCAATCGGCAACCAAAATCGCCGACCGGGTATTTATCGGTGATTATATTTATACGGTCGATGAAAACCGACCCTGGGCTCAGGCATTGGCGATTAAAGATGACAAGATTATTTATGTTGGTGATCGCCAGTCGGTGACTGATTATATTGGTGAATCAACTCAGGTTGATACCCTTGGTAAGCAGATGTTGCTGCCCGGATTTATCGACTCCCACGCCCATCCTGTTATGGGAGGTGCCTATATTCGCAGCCTGGCACTGGACACCTTTGCCACCCCGGAGCACTGGTATCAGCAGATTGCCGATTATGCCAAACAGCATGACAATGATGAGATCCTGTTCGGGTTCGGATTTTTAGCCAGTGCATTCGGGCCTCAAGGCCCAGATAAAAGGCGTCTTGATGAAATTGTTGCCGACAAACCCGTATTTATCTTTGACGAAGGCTTTCATGGCGCCTGGGTAAATTCCAAAGCCCTGGAGTTGCTGGCGGTTAATGCCAACACCCCTGATCCGGTGCCCGGTTTTAGTTATTACAAGCGCGACGAAAACCATCAACCAACCGGATATTTATTGGAAGGTACGGCAACCGATGCCGTTTCAAGGCTCGGGATCCTGACCCGGGATCGAGTTGCAGCCGGCACGGCTGATGTTATCTCAGTGATGAATCAATTTGGCATTACTTCCGTATTCGATGCCGGCGCACTGGATGTTGATAGGGTGCAGCTTGACGTCTTAGAGTTGCTGGCGCAAAACCAACAACTCACCGTTCGCTATGTCGGCTCGCACATGATTAAGTCGCAACAGGGGTTTGCCGATGGCGTTAAGCAAGCGATTGAAAAGCGACGTATTGCTTCTGGTGACGGCTATCAAATTAACATGCTAAAAATCATGAACGATGGCACGATAGAAGGGAAAACGGCAGCAATGCATACGGATTATCAACAGGAGGTTGGCAATCGTGGCGAGACCGTTTTTGACGAGCAGCAAATGACTCAGATACTTTCACAGGCTACGGCTGCTGATATGGACGTGCATATCCACGCCCTTGGCGAGCGAGCCATCAGTGAAGCGCTTAATGCGATTGAAGCGGTGAAGCGCGACTATCCATCGCACAGCAACCGTTTTACCTTATGCCACATTCAGGTTATGACGGATGCAGATGTGCAACGATTCGCCGAATTAGGTGTGATTGCCCAGAGTACGCCTTTGTGGGCTTCCTATGATGAGTATGGTAAAGCCTTTGTCAATGATGATCAGTTTCAGCGATATTTTCGCTTTAACAGCTTAAATGAAGCCGGGGTTACGCTATCGTTTGGTAGTGACTTTCCTGCCAGTGGCGCTGGAATCCTTGGTATGTCACCGGTGTTTAATATGGAAATCGGTCACACCCGGCAAAACCCCGGAGAACCGCAGGCGCCGATTCAACCCGGTGAAAATGAACGTCTCGATATTGCCAGCTTAATTGAAGGTTATACGCTCGGGGCGGCGCATCAGTTGCGGATGGAATCGCAAATAGGTTCATTAGAGGTTGGCAAAATGGCCGATTTGGTCATTCTGCAAAACAACTTGTTTGACGTTGAACCGTATGACATCCATCAGGTTGAGGTGGTCGAGACGATTCTGGCCGGGAAGGCGGTCTATGTTTCCGACGAGGCATTCGTGGAGTAAACGCCTGTACATCGCTAACCCCGTTTAACGGGGTTAGCGGGCATAATCAGAAGGTTTACAGTACTACTTGGTAGTAACCTCTGGTTCTTGTTGTGCAGTTTCCGCCTGCCATTCGAAGACATTGAGTTCAATTAAAAAGAACGCAACCAACCATAAAAAGGCATCCCAAAAGTCAATGAAGTCGCCTTCAAAACCCCAGAATATTGCCGCAGCGAGCAGGACCAGATATACCGCACCTTTGATCACATGGCTGTACCGAGACCAGAAATTATTGTGAATATGCCCAAGTTGAATACGAACGTCTAATTCGAGCATCAGCACGACAAATAACCAGGCACCGGCATTGATGACATCAACCCAGGCCAGGCCTTTGGTGGCGAATAGATCGTCGCGATTGCTGAGCACGGAAATTTCCGGATGGCTGAACATGCCTCCGGTGCTGGCCAGGCCCTGGCAATTTTGCTGAGTGATCTGCACGTATTCATTGAGAGAGCTCATGTATTGCCACTTTCCATCTAAATTACACAGATCGGAAATTGCGGTCGGAGCGAATCCACTTAGCAGACCGAGCTTAGTGCAATAACCATAGAAGGCATACAGGATGAACAAATAACAGAATACGCGTACACCGTGCAAAGACCATCGGGTTGCCCCATGGATCTTCTCATCTTCGAGAACATAGGTTTCCAGTTCAAACAGCAGCAGCAAAATGACCCAGGCTGCGGTATCAATGGTCGATGAAAAGGCTTCAATAATTGACGTTAAGCTGAAACCATTAACAAAAATCACTTCACTTGCCAGGGATTCTTCCTGAAAAAACAGCAGGATGTTGTAAGCCAGCAACCCGTATATCAGGTATTTAAACGCCTGGTATCCCCAGGAGTGAAAATGTTTAACCAAGGCTTTTGTCATGTCGGGTTTCCAAAAATGTTCCGCTGCCATAGATGCGTTTCCTTGTTTTTATTGTTTTTGGAAAGGTACAAATCACAGTGTTGGATGCAGCAATTATCGTGATTAACTTATACCATAAAATTGCGCCGTGTCATCCAAGGTTTTTTTCGCTTTTGTAATTAGTTCATCGATTTCTGATTTGCTGATCACCAGGGGAGGGGAAATGATCATGGTATCGCCACAAGGCCGCATAATCAGGCCGTTGGCGATGGCAAAGTCGCGACACACGCCGCCTGCTTTACAATCTGGTTCGAGGCGTTCATTGCTGGCTTTATCTTTCACCAGTTCAACGGCGGCAACCATACCCAGTCCGCGGGCCTCACCGACGATAGGGTGCGACGCTAATTCCTGCCAGCGTTTTTGCAAATAGGGGGATATTTCGTCTTTAACCTTAGCGACAATACCTTCCTGTTCTAGGATCTCAATATTCTTCAGCGCCACCGCTGCTGCTACCGGATGGCCGGAATAGGTAAAGCCGTGATTAAAATCACCACCTTCGTCAATCAATACCTGTGCCACTTTATCGGAAACAATAACCCCTCCGATTGGTAGGTAGCCGGAGGACATGCCTTTGGCAATGGTGATTAAATCAGGTTTCAGGTCAAAATACTGACTGGCAAACCACTCGCCGGTACGACCAAAACCCGCAATCACTTCATCAAGAATGAAAAGGATGTCATATTTGGCGAGGATCTTTTTGATTTCTGTCCAGTACGTCGGTGGTGGAATAATAACGCCGCCAGCTCCCTGAAAAGGCTCGGCAATAAATGCCGCGACATTATCTTCGCCAATTTCCAGAATTTTTTGCTCGAGCGAGCACGCGGCTTTGATACCAAAATCGTCTGGCGACATGTCCTGGCCTTCGCCAAACCAATAAGGCTGGTCGACGTGGACGATACCTGAGATCGGCAGGTCGCCCTGCTTGTGCATGTAGTCCATACCACCTAGGCTTGCCGCCGCAACCGTTGAACCATGATAAGCATTGTGGCGACTGATGAAGGTTTTTTTATTCGGTTTACCTTTTAAGTCCCAGTAGCGACGCACCATGCGAAAGTTGGTGTCATTGGCTTCCGACCCGGAACCGGTAAAAAACACCCGGTTCATATGCGCGGGCGCTAATTCGGCGATCTTGGCGGCGAGTTTTGTCGCCGGAGTCGTAGTGGATTGAAAAAACAGGTTGTAATAGGGGAGTTCGGTCATTTGCTGGTGGGCGACTTCGGCAAGCTCTTCCCGTCCATAACCCAGATTGACACACCATAGCCCTGCCATGGCATCGAGGAATTTGTTGCCCTCGATATCATATAAATATACGCCTTCAGCGCGTTTAATGACGCGTGGACCTGATTCAGCCAATGCTTTATTGTCGCTAAATGGTTGCAAATGATGCGCACTGTTTAATTGTTGTAATTCGGATTGCATGGCGATTCTCGTTTTAAACTATGTTCAACAGATATTGACGCTCCCAGCTGGAGACGACATTTTTATAATTTTCGTAATCGGTTTTCCGAGTCTCAATAAACGCCTGAACAAAACGTTCGCCCAGGTACTCGTTGATTTTGACACTGGCAGCCATTCTTGACAGGGCTGCGTCAAAATTCAAAGGTAACTGTTTGGAACGGGTTTTGTTGCATTTATGCAATGACGGTTTGGACGGGGTGATTTGTTCCATCATGCCCAAATAACCACAAAGCATACTGGCGGCAATTGCCAGGTAAGGATTAGAGTCAGCACCTGGCAAGCGATTTTCAATTCGCCGTGCCTGAACCGGTGATTCCGGTACGCGCAGACCAACGGTTCGGTTTTCCAGGCCCCATTGCAAATTTACTGGTGCAGCAATGCCAGCGACGAAACGTTTATAGGAATTTACGTTCGGCGCAAAGATCGCCATCACTTCCGGGATATAGGTTTGCAGGCCACCAATGAAGTAGTGGAAAAGCTCGGTATCACCATCGTCATTGGCAAAAATATTTTTGCCAGTGTTGGCATCAAGGATACTTTGGTGAATGTGCATTGCACTGCCGGGTTGGCCACTGATCGGTTTGGCCATGAAGGTTGCTGTAAAGCCATGCTTTTTAGCCGCCTCCCTGACCATACGCTTAAACACAAAAACCTGATCGGCCATGGTGAGAGGGTCACCATGAACCAGGTTAAATTCAAACTGGGCGCGACCTTCTTCGTGAACGACCGCATCCAGGCGCAACTGCATTTCATCTGCCCACAGGTAGACATCGTCGATAAACGGCGCAAATTCATCCGTTGCTTCAATACCAAATGACTGGCGCCCACATTCACGATATCCGGAACGACCTTTAGGTGGTTGCAGGGGAATATTCGGATCGGTGCAGGTTTGCGTCAGGTATAGCTCCATTTCCGGAGCAACAATCGGCTGCCAACCCTGTTGTTCATAAAGAGCGATAACTTTTTTCAGGATATTACGCGGTGATAAATCGAATTCATGGCCAAGATGCGAATAGCAATCGTGAATAATCATCGCCGTTGGTTTTTGCGCCCAGGGTAACAGGTAGCAACCTTCGTCCACCGGCTTTAAAATCATGTCCATATCGCGCTCGTCAATCAGCGAAAACAGGATATCGTCTTCGATTAACTGACCGGAGCCAGCCATAAGCATAGACCCTTCTGCCAGTTTGACTTTGGCACCATCGATAAAGGTTGAAGTCGGTACAATTTTGCCGCGGGCAACTCCTGTCTGGTCGCTGGTAAGGCACTGTACTTCTTCAATATTGTGTTCGGTTAACCACTGCTTAATATTATCCATGATGATTTTTTACCTGTTGTCGAGATAAGCAAGCCTGACCAAATGCGGCAAACAGCTTGCGACTATATAGATTGTTTTCGAATTGCCATTCCGGGTGCCACTGTACTGCTAAGGCGAAGGCTTTAGCGTCACTGACAGAGAAAGCTTCAATCAGCCCATCTTCGGCGGTTGCTTCAATGGACAAAGACGGGGCGAGACGTTGCACTCCCTGAGTGTGCAGGGAGTTTACCTGGATGCAGGATTCAGCAAACAGTGATTGTAATACGCCGCCGCTGGCAATATTGATAGGATGGGCGAGATCATATTGTTGCTCGAGACTGACATTTTTGTCCTCCCGGTGTTCAATATATTCTCCAGTTTCATGCAGCTTTTGATGCAGGCTGCCGCCTAATGCCACATTCATTTCCTGAAAGCCCCGACAGATACCAAAAATGGGAACTTGATTTTCTATTGCCAACTTAATGAGTGGCAAAGTGGTATTGTCTCGATTTGGGTCGAGTTTGGTATCGGCGTCTGGTGTATTTCCCTGATAATGACTCGGATGTACCATAGAGTAGCCACCCGTTAATAATATGCCATCGAGGGATTTAATAAGCTGCTCTAATGCCTGTTCGTTTGCAAGAGCAGGGATCAGAACCGGGATGCAGTTGCTACCTTCGATAACGGCATGAATATACTTATGGCCGGCCACATGAAATGGATGCGGGCCAATAATTTCCATATCACATACCACGCCCACCAAAGGTCGGCTATGAGATGGTTCAACTGTCATATTCATAAGATGTCGATTAGGGTTTTGTGTTCGATTTATTACACACTAACACAGTATTTTAGCGTTAGTCGAGACGCTTTGTTTAAAAAATAAAACAAAATTGTCGATTTTTTACTTCGCCCGCTTAAGGGAATTATGCTCAGCATTGAAGTGAGTTGTGGTACGGGTAAGGAATGAATTGGACAGGAAGAATAAGCTAGCCGGCAATCGTCAGACCGCCGGCTGATATCATTGGGAGAATGATAGTTAGAAAGATTTACCGATGCTGAATACTAAAGACTCATCTCCTTCGCCGGTTTCTACATCCAGTTCATCAGAATTGGCTATTAAGGCAACGCCAAGATCTAAGCCTGCGAACTCAGTGCCATATCCGACTTCCAGGTAATCACCATCAAAATCCTTGCCCCAGGCACCGTAGGTTGCATAAAACCCTTCATGCTCCACCGTTAGCGACAGGAAATCGTAATCGGATTCCGGGATTCCCAGGCCCGCATCGTCTTCATGAGTACCTACGTTATAAGTGGCGGAAAAGAAACCGAAACTAAAACCGAGATTAATTTCATTGTAAGCTGAGTCAAAGTCACCGGTGTACTGATAACTGGTAACACCGGCGCTAAAACCTAAGCCACCGTCTGTTTCAAAGCCATAGCCACCATAAAAATCAATTTCCAGGCCATCCTGAACGTCTGCCGCCCAGGTACCGACATAAAACCCGCCATTTTCATAATCAGCTCCTGCACTTGCTGAGGCCGTAAAAGTTTGCGCGATACCGCGGAAGAAATACTGTGATACCACTCCGGCATTGGCACTGAATTCCGCTGAAGCAGACGTTGATACACTCATCATGCAGGCCGCTGCAACAGCTAGCGCAGTTTTGCTCATTGTTTTCATTTTATGTTCCTTAGTTTAATTGAGACTAAATTGTTGTTTCTTATTGTTATTAACCAGAGGTTTCTGTTTTGACTTCAACAATTGTGCCAATTCGAATAATTAATCTAATTCCGGACTGAAGACCCCGCTTTAGCGGGGCTGTAGAAAAGATGTAAAACATCGGTTGGGGAAATGTAAGAAAATACCGGAAATAACAATTGCACTAAATTTGAGCAGTTTTTTCTTTGTTGGTGCAGGCCTTTGGCTTTTCATTAACCATGCTTTTGGGTAAAGTAGCGCATGGATAAAAAGGGGGGATGTATGGCAGATTATTGGATTGCGCCATCGATATTATCGGCGGACTTTGCAAGGCTTGGTGAAGAAGTGAGTAATGTGCTCGATGCCGGCGCCGATGTGGTTCATTTCGATGTGATGGATAACCATTTTGTTCCGAATCTGACTGTTGGACCTATGGTTTGTAAGTCGTTGCGGGAATATGGCATTGATGCAGTGATCGATGTGCATTTAATGATAGAGCCGGTTGACCAGTTAATTCCTCCTTTTGCGAACGCTGGCGCGGATATCATTACCTTCCATCCAGAAGCCAGTGATGATGTTGCCAGAACCCTGGCGCTGATCAAGCAACAAGGTTGCAAAGCTGGCCTGGTATTAAATCCAGAAACGCCATTAGACGTTGCTTTACCCCATATCGAAGAGCTGGATGTACTTTTGTTAATGTCGGTGAATCCGGGTTTTGGTGGACAATCCTTTATCCCGCAAACGTTGACTAAAATTCGCCAGGCAAGGGCGTTGTTGGATGAAAAACAATTGCCAACACGTTTGCAAGTTGATGGCGGGATAAACCTGGATAATATTGCTGAGATCGCTCGCGCTGGTGCTGATATGTTTGTCGCCGGTTCAGCCATATTTGCCAGTGACGATTATCAAGCGACCTTGTCGCAGATGCGTGCACAATTAGCGCAGGCAGAATCAAAATAAATTTATTGAACAGCACAATCTGGTGCTTTAGAAAGGAAAATTATGTCAAAACCTGTTGTTTTAAGTGGCTGTCAGCCATCAGGTGAATTAACGATTGGTAACTACCTTGGTGCATTACGCCAATGGGTGGCGATGCAGGAAGACCATCAGTGTTTTTATTCGTTGGTAGACCTTCACGCCATTACCGTGCGCCAGGACCCTAAAGCACTGCGCAATGCCTGCCTGGATGGCCTGGCACTGTACCTTGCCTGTGGAGTCGATCATCAAAAGAGTACGATTTTCGTACAGTCGCATGTTCCGGAACATTCACAGTTAGCCTGGGTGTTAAACTGTTATACACAAATGGGTGAATTAAACCGAATGACCCAGTACAAGGACAAGTCGCAAAAAGCGGAAGCGAATATGAATGCGGGCTTGTTCACTTATCCGGTATTAATGGCTGCGGATATTCTTCTCTATCAGGCTGAGCGGGTGCCGGTAGGTGATGATCAAAAACAACATCTGGAATTGGCGCGCGACATCGCAAACCGTTTCAATAACATTTATGGTGACACGTTCACCGTACCTGACCCGTATATTCCAGAGTTTGGTGCTCGGGTCATGAGCCTGCAAGAACCCACCAAAAAAATGTCCAAATCGGACACTAACCCGGGTAACTTCATTGGCCTGTTGGAAGATCCTAAAAAAATCACTAAGAAAATTAAACGTGCTGTAACTGATTCCGACGAGCAGGCTCGCATTTATTTTGATATTCAGGAAAAACCCGGTGTCTCTAACCTGTTGTCATTATTATCCTGCGCGACGGGTAAAACGGTGGAGCAGTTAGTCCCTGAATATGAAGATAAAATGTATGGCCATTTAAAAGGCGATGTCGCCGAAGCGGTGGTAGCGATGCTGACGCCTATTCAGGAAAGATTCCAGCAATATCGACAGGATCAGGCGTTTCTTGATGAGGTGATGAAAACGGGTGCGGAAAAAGCATCGGCGCAGGCTTCCGGTGTACTAAGCAAGGTATATGACGCGGTAGGCTTTATCGCTCGCCCTTAACCGACCAATGCAAAAACCTTAAAGCCACCTGCTGAACACAGGTGGCTGCACAAATTCCATCGATACCATGGCAGTTTTACTGCGTTTTTTTCTTCGCAGCTTGCCGTGCAGTAGTGAATAATTCACTGCTGTTTTCTACAAACTGCCCACTACTCTCCCCGGTTACCAGCAAAAAGCCTGGTGTCATAATCTGTGAATTGTATTGCGGGAACGGATTAAATTCTGGCTTGTTGCCCGCATCAATCAATAATACGGCGCCATAAATCAAGGCAGTTAAGCCTCCGGCAAATTTCAGTCTGCGTTTTGGCTCCTGATGCAGGGCGATATAAAAGTTAAACCAGAACAGACAGAATGTAATGGCAATACCCAATGCCGCAGTTATCCATTCAACAGATATAGCGCTGGACGTATTAAAGCCGAGGATGGCTTCGCTGAAATCGGCGATCCAGAACAAGCTGATAATGATAAAGGTGACCCCAATCTGATTTCTGAGCCTTGCTTCGTGTTTGTTGATAAAGGCAATAAATGCACAAACCAGAGGCCAGATAAAAACCACCAGAGAGGTCAATAGCGCGTCGGTAAAGACTTTCGAATAAGAAATTTCCCGGATGTCTGTATTGAGATAGGCAAACAGCGCATTGATTAGCGTAAATGCGGTAATGACGGTTAAAATTACCCACCACTGGGCGCTAAATTCAACGAAATGCTCCATCTTAGAGAATTTAACGCTGTCGGCTACCGGGTGATCCGGCAACAGAAACCGCAATTGGCTTTTACCTACACGAATCACATCACCAGACTTCAACACCTGCTCAACGTCCATGCGTTTGCCGGAGCCATTAATGCTGCCATTTAAAGTCTGCATATCTTTGACAAACCATAGCTGTTGCTCGTTATCAAAACGTAATTGCAAATGTTCTGCACAGACATGAGGATCAGAGAGAATCAAATCATTCTGATAGCCGCGGCCAATCTGTAAGGAGTCACCCTGGTACTTATGACGGCCGATCAACTTGTTACCACGACTGATTTCTTCAATGATTAGTTCCATCGACTGGCCTCCATAAAGCGTTGGGTGAAGGATTGTGCCAGGGATTCATTGACACCAGCGAGAGTGAAGTGGCTGACCAGTGCCTGATTACCCTTATCAACGGATGCGGCCAAAAACATGATATCGAATAGCCCCTGGTACTTCTTGTATGCCCGCACACACATAATTGACTTACTGGTCATCGAACTGTCCTGTGTTCGGGTAATGTCATGTTGGCATTCAAATTCGGTCACATCTTCTTTACCCGCCTGGTTATCGGCACCCGCCTGGGTGATAGATGATTTGTAATTCTGATAAAAGCGCCAGTCACTGATGTCCTCGCCCTCAAAGAAGTGAAACTCCATCGACACTTTGCCGGTGTTAAAGCTATCGGAAATGTAGACGCTTTCTTCCATTTGACACTGGGTAATGGCCTGGAACAGTAAATCGTCGGGGCGGTCGGTGTTGGAATTGCCCCAGCAGCGGATGAAATCGACTCCCATTTGCGGAATACTCGCTTTCGCGAATGTCTTACTTTGCCACGGGTTATCAAGAATGGTGGTGATCAGGCGACGTTGATTTTCATCGAGTTGCTCAGTGATTTGCTGGTTGATCGTTTTTTCCACCTGCACATCAAATTGATTGATTAACTGGGCAAGTTTTTCATGAGGAATTAAGAATCCTATCTGATTGCCTGATGTGGCCACATTTACACCGACCACTTCCCCGTAGGCATTGACAACCGGACCGCCACTCATACCGGGATTGACTGACCCGGTAAAATGAATTCGGTCATTAAAAGCTTCTTTTTTAAGTCCGTTGTATGTGCCTGGAACGACAATCATACCAAGGTCGTGAGGATTACCGAGTGAGTATAATTGCTCGCCCTTTTTCGGCGTTTGCTCGGCAACAATAAAATGCAGAGGTTGAGGATCATTTTCATGCAGGACAATCGCCAGGTCGTTAACAACGTCTACCGTTTGCAGGCTAAGCTGGCCGGTTTGTCCCTGATGATCTTCATATTCAATAATGTACTTTTCCGGGTGCTGGGCATATCCGGAAATCACATGATAATTGGTAGCGATATAGCCATTTTCACCAATTTGAAAGCCACTGCCTATACCTGATTTCTCACCGGTGGCTTGGTCGATAATGCGGATTTGATATAGGGCTGGCGCTAAATCCGCAAAAATTTGCTCTGCGTTTTCATTGGCCTGGCTAACGCCAGCAGCGATGAAAGCTAACAATAGAACGACGACTCGCATTCTTCTTCCTTTCTGACTGTTTCAGCTATTGTGCCATGCTTATTCAGGCCTGCAAAGTTGAGAATGTTGCACTAATTGACAAATATCTTTGCGGCCATGGAATCATTTCGATTATTGTCGGTCAAAGGTTGGTGAGGGGCAATGTAGCGCTATCCATTTCTACACTTAACTGCCTGAATAAAAACAATATGATTCAGCCAGTTTGAGAAATTATTTATTCACAAAGTGAAAATTTTACGGCATTATCTTGTTCCTCTAATGAACAATTTATTGTAATTTTGTGCAAAACGTTTTCTAAAAGTCCCCATAAAAATAATACCCAATGGAGTATTCATGAAATATACCCTGAGTTTTGGTTATATCAATATTATCAATGACAATATCGCAGAAGTTCTGGTGGACGAAGGCGTGGAAATGAGCCTGGAAATGTGCGAGGAGTATGATGAGTTTTTGCATAGCCACTTCCATGGACCTTATGCGGTGTTAGTGAACCGTATTCACAATTACAAAATGAGTTATGAAACTCGCCTGCATATTGCATCTCATCAGGACTTGGTTGCTATTGGCGTTGTTTCTTATAACAATCATGACAGTGATGAAGTCGCGAAATTGCTGCAGCAGCGTAAAATAGATAACCTTAACCTGAAAGAATTCCACGGCCTTGATATGGGCCGGGGCAAGGCCATTGCCTGGTTAGAGCGTGAGTTATCAACCGTTAACGCCAATACCAACAGCTAATTTACATATTCTTTTTGAAGATCGCGGATGGTGGATTAACAGCTCTGTCATTCGCGTTTTTTGTATCTGATTTTTGATTCATACAAGCAGTGATTTTTTAACTGAAAATCTTTTTTCTTTCTTATCAGGTTATGAAAAAAGAAAACCCAAGCTTCCTATCCCTTGATTTATCTCCCTTATGAATAATTGCTGATTTCTGTCTGTAAGTTATAACTTATTGTTTTATTTATCTTAGTTTAGTTTGTTCGTTTTTTGAGCTATTGTGGATTTACTTTGGCATGAACACGTTGTTTTCAAAGTTAGCCCCTCAAACAATAACAATTTAATAATTCATAGGAACAGTCGTCATGTTTAAAAAATTTACGATGTCAGCAATTGGTTTGTCGGTATTAACGGCAATAAGCACTACGGCACACGCGGAACGTGTGATAGTGCATGTAGATAATACCAACAAAGGCGTGGTCAAAGCGCTGGCCAAGCAACTTGGTGGTGACATTAAAGTCGACGGTAAAAACTTTATCGCCGCAGATTTTGCTGGTAAGGATGCATCTGAAATTCGCGGTTTAATGAATAATCCGCATGTAAAATTGGTAGAAGTGGATCAAAAGCGCAAGCTGTATGCCGCATACAATGATGATGCCGGTAATCCGGAAACACAGCAATTAACCCCATATGCAGTTTATCAGTCACAGGCTGATCAGGTGGCTTTCGATGCATCTGCTGGTATGAAGGTATGTGTAATCGATTCCGGTCTGGATATTGGCAATAATGATTTCAACTGGGCCGATATCACCGGTGATAATGACTCAGGCACGGGCAACTGGTTTGATGCCGGCGGTGCCCATGGTACTCATGTCGCCGGAACCGTTGGTGCGGCGGACAACAACTTTGGGGTTGTTGGTATGGCCCCGGGTGTACCCATGCATATCATCAAAGTATTCAATGAAGGTGGTTGGGGATACTCATCAGATTTAGCTCATGCAACGGATCTTTGTGCTCAGGCAGGCGCTAACATTATTAATATGAGTCTTGGTGGCGGCGGTACCAGTACTGCAGAATCGAACGCCTTTGAGAACTTTGTTGCCAACGGTGGTTTAGTCGTTGCAGCCGCTGGTAATGATGGTAATTCCGTTCGCTCCTATCCTGCTGGTTATCCTTCAGTAATGATGATTGGTGCGAATGATGCCGATAATAATATTGCTGATTTTTCTCAGTTCCCAAGCTGTGAGTCTGGTCGTGGCAAAAACGTAGTTACTGATGAAACTATCTGTGTTGAGGTAACCGCAGGTGGGGTTGATACGCTATCTACCTATCCGGCCGGTTCTGCGGCTGCCAGTAACGTATCACTTGATGGAAGTACATACAGTTCTGCTGGTATGGAAAACTTTGGTAGTGCATCAGGTGCGACTTACTTTATGGGCACAGCGGAAACAATCGATGCCGGTGCTGACGGCAAAGTTTGTTTAATTGACCGCGGAAACATCAGTTTTCATGACAAGACGAAGAACTGTGAGGACTCGGGTGGTATCGGTGCAATCGTTATCAACAATGAGCCTGGTATGTTATACGGAACCTTGGGTGAAACCAATGCCACAACGATTCCTGTTGTCGGTACGGCTCTGGAAGACCGGGATGCAATTCTGGCGGCAGCGAATGCTGATGTAGAGGTTTTTGCCACAGACTATGGTTATATGAGTGGTACATCCATGGCAACGCCTGCTGTTGCAGGCTTGGCTGCGTTGGTCTGGTCAAATCATCCTGAATGTAGCGGTGAAGAAATTCGTGCAGCATTGAAAGCAACGGCAGAAGATGCTGGTGCAGCAGGTAATGATGTTTACTTCGGTTATGGCATAGTTAAAGCCAAGGCTGCTTCTGATTACCTGCAAGCAAACGCATGTGGAGATACTGGTGGTCCTGGCGGCGGTGACATTACCCTGAGCGCTAATGGCTATAAGAGCCGTGGTCTTCAGGTTGTCGATTTGACCTGGCAAGGTACCGCTGCTGCCAATGTTGATGTGTACCGTGATAATTCAGTCATTTTCAGCGGTTCTGATACTGGAGCCTACACCGATAATATCGGTGTTAAAGGTGGCGGAAGCTACACTTACAAGGTTTGTGAGCAAGGTACAGCAACCTGTTCCGCCGATGTAAACGTAGTTTTCTAGAAAGAGATTTCTCGAAATACACCTGTACACATAAAGGAGCTTCGGCTCCTTTATTTTTAACTAGATGATGTGCCATTTTTTTATGAGATCTCAGATGCCGGAACATATACGCAACTATCTGTTAAATAGACCTTTTACTGAAATGCAATATCCATTTGGAGAAGGCGTTGAAGTCTACAAAGTAAAGGGAAAAATGTTTGCCACTCTTTCGCTAGGGAAACTGGGCAAGGGAGGAGGAGGTGATGATGCTTATTGGTGGATGAATCTCAAATGTGATCCAGACGAGGCAATAATGCTCCGTGATATTTTTAGGTCGATCATTCCCGGTTATCACATGAATAAAAGACTCTGGAATACCGTCATTCTTGATGGTTCGGTGCCCATTGGAGAAATTGAAAGAATGATAGATAGCTCTTTCGATTTGGTCGTAGCGAGTTTAAAAAAAGTGGACCGGCAGGCGGTCCGGCTTTATCTGGAAAAAGACTAGTCCGTTTCCTCTTCAAATATTTCTTCGATTTTCAGACTGAATAAACGTGCAGTTTTAAACGCCAGGGGCAAACTTGGATCAAACTTTCCTTTCTCAATCGCATTTATGGTCTGCCTTGACACTTCCAGTTGGTTTGCCAGATCGGCCTGAGTCCAGTTGCGTTCGGCGCGCAGTACTTTTAATTTGTTTTTCATGACAATCTTTTTAACCCGATAACCAATGAAATCATATAGGTAATGGCCATTATCATCATTAGATGAGATATTTCGGCGTCAGTCGCAATCACGTTGGCAATGTCTAAGTTGGAATAGGCAAAACCCAACACCATGCCTATACCTAACGTAATTCCCATCGACTGTAACTGCACTTTTTGCTGCATTTCATCCAGCCCCCTGAGGTGGATAACATTGGCGTAAATCATCCCGAAACCGAGTAGGACATTCAGACCAATGGCTAACATGCTGAATAGTTTATCTTCCTGCCAAAGCAATGCCGGGCCGAGCGTCGCCAGAGCCATGGTCAGTACCCAGGCCAAGGTCCATAGTGCCAGGTTTCGAGTACGCTTTTTATTACGGTTTTGCCAGCTAGAAGATGGTGTCGTGGCATTCATTTGTCTATCTCCTTTGTCATTAAGTAAATTAAGCTTGACTAATTTATGGGTCAATATGATTGCAATGTCAAGTTTAATTTACTTTTTGTTATGTTAAGTTGATATTTTAACGTGTCATCAATGTGCTAACCTAGTACTCACAACATTACCTAGAAAGGGAAGGATGAATCATTGCAAAAAGACAACAATAAGTTGAACTGGGGCATATTGAGCAGTGCGAAAATTGCACGCCAGAAAGTCATTCCAGCGCTACAAAAATCGGACATGACAGGAACGATTACCATGGCTTCCAGAACCCCGGAAAGTGCTTTACAGTGGGCATCGGATTTAAATATTCGTGCCTGCAGTGGTGATTACCAGACTCTGCTAGAAGATCCAGACATTGATGTTATTTACAACCCGTTGCCGAATCATTTGCATGTGCCGATGACCATTGCTGCACTTGAGGCAGGTAAGCACGTGTTATGTGAAAAACCCATTGCCTTGTCTAGCCAGCAATTAGCAGAACTGACGATTGCTGCGGCGAAGTATCCACACCTTTGCGTAATGGAAGCATTTATGTATCGTCACCACCCGCGCTGGCAGATGCTCCTGGACCTGATCGAGCGTGAAAATTTAGGGGAAATAGGCTTTATGCATGTGTCATTTACCTACTTTAATCGCGATCCTGGAAATGTTCGAAATCAGGCCGACATAGGTGGTGGCGCCCTTTATGATATCGGTTGTTATTGTCTGGCTGTGTCGCGTTTATTGCTGGCGCGGGAGCCACAACGGCTGCTGGCCAGTCAACAGATTGACGCAGATTTTAACATCGACAAAATGACCAGTGGGCTTATTGATTTTGGTGCGGCTCAGGTGAGTTTCAATTGTTCGACCCAGTTGGCGGCTGGTCAGTACCTGGAAATACAATGTGAACGCGGCAGACTAAGGATTGATGACCCGTTTGCACTCGATTCAGGTGATACTGAAATCTTGTTGTATGACAACGGCCAATTGCCAGCTAAGAAAATTTCGGTGCCTTATAACGATCATTATTTAAGCCAGATAGATGATTTTTCTCAGGCAATTTTAACAGCTCAACCGGTGCCCTATGGGCTTGATGATGCCGAGGCGATCATGAGGCTGATTGAAGCGGTTCAACAAAGCCACGCGACGCAAGCCTGGGTACAGCTGAACGATAATATTTAAAAATGGCCCAGTTAAGCCTTGATGGGAATTTCTGTCATCAAGGCTTACATTTATACCAATCACATTAAATTATTACTTCACAAAAACTTTATAACTAAAAGCGGGTAGTTGCAGTCGACTATCCTTCTTTATCGTAAATGGTTTTTGGCTAAATAATTCCCGGTAGTCGCCTAGCTGAATGTTTTCTTCGAAACTCACTGATTGTTCTTTGTCTGAAAAGTTTATTACCACGAATACTTTATCTATGTCCTGCTCTCTGACAAACGAGATCACCGATTTACTGGCATTATTTGGAACCGGGATCATGGCACCACCCCAGTTACCATTCCACAGAGCTTTGTTTTTGTGTTTTAAGGTAAAGAGAGTCTGATATAAGTCGCCGATCGGATCTTCTTTCCAGACAATCAGGTCTTTCTCGAAAAATGCTAAGACTTTGTCCAATCCGGCTTCCTGGCCACTGTAAATCAATGGCATGCCCTCAGCAGTAGCGGTCAGGACGATGCTGGCCGGTAGGTAATCGCCAAACCTATCGTACATGGTTTGCTCCCAGGAGTTTTTGTCATGATTGTCGACAAAGTTCATCTTAATAGCATCACGGTCCCAGGCGTTGAGCGTTTTTGCAAAATAGTTATAAATGGCGGACGCATCCTTTTTGCCCATGGCCACTTCATGCAGGGTGTCATGTAACTGCCAGGCATAACTCATATCAAAAGCATGTTGGTGTAAATCCCTGGATTCCCACTCGGCCAGCATAAACACCGGTTTGATGGCATCGAGTTTTTTCCGGACATGCTCCCAAAAATCAATCGGGATAAACCCGGCAACGTCTGCGCGATATCCATCGATATTGGCCTCTTTCACCCAAAACTCCATCGACTCGGCCATGTACTGCCGCATGTGCGGGTTGTCAAAATCAAAATCAATAATATCCGACCAATCCCACCAGGGGGTTGGCTGAAAATTGCCATTATGATCTTTACTGTACCAGTCTGGGTTTGATTCCGTTAATGGGTTATCCCAGGCTGAGTGGTTTGCGACCCAATCGAGAATCACATACATACCCATATCGTGGGCCTTTTCAACCAGCGCTTTGAAATCGTCCATCGTGCCAAAATCCGGGTTTACTGCACGATAGTCTTTTACGGAATAGTAGCTACCGATACTGCCTTTGCGATTCTTCTCGCCAATGGGATGGATTGGCATCAGCCAGAGGATATCAACACCTAAACGTTTCAGTCGCGGCAAGTGCTCAGCGAAAGCATTGAATGTCCCTTGTTCTGTATATTGACGAATATTTACTTCGTAAATCGTGGCATTGCGAATCCAGTCGGGGTGTTGCAGTTTCACATAGGGTTCAGGTTGGTAACTGTTGTTAGCTTTAGCCGCCGCTGCCGGTAGTGAAATCGACTGGCCGACGCAGAGCAGCACGGTTAGAAGTAATGTTTTAGCTTGTAAAAATTTCATAGTAGTTTTTCATCGCATCACAAGTGTTTGATTTGATTGTAACAAGCAGGTGTTTGGTTGCAATAAACCCTCTTATTTTTAACTGGTTAGGTCGTGTATCAGCGGTCACTAACGCTTGGCCAGAATCAGGATAAGCACGCCATTATGAAAATGGCGGTGGACCAGTTTACTGCTTACCCGACAGGAAAATTCAATAAAATAATCACAACCTAGTTGTGTAGGTCTGGAGGCCGATATTCTCTCATTAACTGGCGGCAGGTTTTGCCGGGAGTGCAATTGATTTCGCATCCGCGAGGTTGAAAGTTGCAGTGACTTGTTAAAAATCTGGACGTGGACGTTATCGCGCAAACTACCTGGGAACTTTGCGATAACCTTGTAATGATCGGCAAATTCTTCAGTTGTGATATTGGGGCGTGATTGAGGCTTACTGGAAATCGCGGCCAATTCCGGCATCGCTGAACGCCAATCCCACAACTCACCACCGTTTGAAGATGTCATGTTTGCTCCTTTGCATGTTATGACTTCCGATGAAATGACATGAAACCGCTTTTTTCACTTACTTTGTTAATTTAGCAGAGAATTATTTTTTTACCTGCGCGGATATTGAAATTATCATCGCTGGTTGGAAGAACGGAGCTTTCCTGGAAGTGATCTGATCACTGTTTTGATTCGAACAATCTTTAACGTATCTAACTATAATTGCAGAATCGATGCGCGATGAGAGAGAGTTATGAAGAAAATTTTAGTGGTGGCAACCAATCATGGCACTTTGGGTGATACTAACGAAGCAAATGGAACCTATGCGCCTGAGCTGACCCACGCCCTGGAGAAATTTTTTGCCGCAGGATTTGGCTTTGATATCGCCTCAATCAAAGGAGGGGTTGCTCCCATCTACGGCGAAGATACCGAAGGGGATGCGATTAATTCAATGATCCTGTCCAGAGATGATGTTAAGAAAAAGCTGGCAAACACTCTGGTCGTTGAACAACTCAATCTTGCCGATTACGCTGCAATTTTTTATCCGGGAGGCTTTGGGTTATTGTCAGATTTAGCCACTCATAAGAAAACCGCAGGTTTGCTCGCTGACTATTATGAGAACGGAGGTGTGATTGGTGCTGTTTGTCATGGTCCGGCGGGGCTGCTTCCAGTGCAGCTAGGCAATGGCGAATCGTTGCTGAGCAAGCACATGGTCACTGGCTTTACCCGGGAAGAAGAAGTTGAATTTGGCACGATTGAGAAAATCCCATTCTTGTTGGAAGAGTCTTTGACACGCAGTGCCCGTAAATACATCAAGCGCGCGCCCTGGACGGAAAATGTGGTGGTCGATGGACGGCTGATCACCGGGCAAAATCCAGCATCCGCTTCCGGCGTCGGGGAAGCAATCGTTAACCAACTTCTCAATTGAACTACGCCTGATCAGTTATACTGAATTTATTGCAAGGTGAGTTATCCGTGCTCATCTGTGCCAACTATGCCAATAGTGAGTCTTATAGGAGGTTGTCATGGCCCTGGAGCATGATTTGATTGAACAATTGGTCGCCGAGCATTTACAACTTACGCAAAGAGCCGAACAGGCCATGCTGAACGGGCATCCACAGGAATGTGAGGATTGCCTCAGTCAGGCAGAGCAAATATGGCAGTACCTGGAGGCTGCAGAAGTTGAGCAAGGACACAGTTAAGCCAGGGACAATACGTTAAGCTGAAACAATGATGCTCGAAATTCAGCAGGCTTTGCCGCTCAATTAGATTTGCCGCTGTAATAGATTCGGATGTCTGTTAGATCCGACACCTGTAACGTTTCAAGTGTCGTAGTAATGACTACAACTCTGCGACCCGCTTGCACATCAGCAAGTATTCGTGACGATTCAAACTCGGGCGGTTTTTCACTATCGCGCCTGGCAAATTCGTAAAATCGTTCCGATAACAGGGGATCCCGATAGACTACATCGGCGACCTGCATGGCCTGATACGCCGATAATGTCAGCAGGTCAGGGTTATTGTCACTGGCAACGACGAGCGTAAGGCTGCCGGGAGCTTGCCGTTGCGAATGTTTATCCTGGGCGATGTGTTGCAAGCGCTGCTCAAATTGTTGTTCAGCACCTTGCTGTTTGCCGCTGACAATAAGCTTCGCTATTTCTCCGGACAAAACCTCCTGCCAAAACGCTTTTCGGGCAGCAAAATCTTCAATGCATTGATGTACCCGGTGACGACGACTGCGGCAAAACTCGGCAAGCTGGCCGTAGTGACTGGGTAATGTCTGCTCTATCTGGCTCTTCAGCATTTGCAATAGAATAGGAGCGCTGCCTGAGCTGGATAAGGCTACGAGCATAGGGGCTCTATCGATAATGGCTGGGGTAATATATGTACACTGCTGAGGAGAATCGACAACGTTCACCAATATATTAGAAGCACTGGCGTCACTGTAGACAGCGGCATTGACCGTTGCATTATTAGTCGCGGCAATAACCAGGTTCGCCTGTTCGAGCGCGGCGCGGTGATAAGAACCAGCCTGCCAGGCAATGTTATGTCGTTCAATAAGTGCGGCGACAGTTGCATTCACGTGCGGCGATACAATTGTGACCCGTGCCGGCGTCTTGCTAATAAGTTCAATTTTTCTGGCAGCGACGCTGCCGCCGCCGACAATGACGACATTAAGCTTTTCAGCATCCAGGAAAATGGGGAAATATTGCATGCTGCGTCCATGATTATCAACGATGAGATAGCCTATCTTCGCAGATTTTTTCGTTTCGGCAAATAACCGGATTGCATATCATAGCTCGCGGCCCGTCAGCCAATATAATGGTCGGAGTGACAGTTATAGGATTCGTGACTCAATTGGCCTGTCGGCGATGAAACCTGTAATGCCAGGTGGAAACCGCACCAGATCGCAGTTAGCCGTGATAAACTATACCCATCAAGTCAATTAGAGAGCGAATATGCCCTGGATTCAATTAAGACTGGCAGCGAACGAAGAAACTGCTGAAAAATATTCTGACTGGTTATCCGCATGTGGTGCGCAGGCGGTTACTTTTATTGATGCCAAAGATACTCCTATTTATGAACCCTTACCGGGAGATGAAGTCACTTACTGGAGCAATACTGTGGTTATGGGTCTATATGATGCCAGCCATGATATGGAAAAGGTCATTACCTACCTGCAATCGATTCACCCGGATAAAAAGGACATGCAATATAAGCTGGAGCAGCTCGAAGATAAGGATTGGGAACGTGAGTGGATGGATAACTTTCATCCAATGAAATTTGGCCAACGATTGTGGATTTGCCCAAGTTGGCGCGAGGTACCTGAGCCGGATGCGGTGAATGTGATGCTAGACCCAGGCCTCGCTTTCGGTACCGGTACCCATCCGACTACCGCGTTATGCCTGACCTGGCTTGATGGTTTAGACCTGGCTGGCAAAACGGTTGTTGATTTTGGTTGCGGTTCCGGGATCCTATCCCTGGCGGCGCTGAAACTTGGTGCCGAGCGGGTGATAGGTATCGACATTGACCCGCAGGCGTTACAGGCGAGCAAAGCCAATGCCGAGAGAAACAATGTCGCCGATCGCTTGTTTTTGTACCTGCCAGATGAGCAACCAGAACTAAAAGCCGATATTGTCGTGGCGAATATTCTTGCCGGGCCGCTAAAAGAGTTATCACAGGTGATAACCAGTTTTGTTAAGCCCGGTGGCCTGTTGGCGTTATCCGGCATTCTTGAAGAGCAGGGGGAGTCACTTAGCCAGGTCTATGACCAATATTGCCAGATGAATCCGATGACGGTTCAGGAGGAGTGGGTAAGGTTGGACGGTATCCGTCGCTAACTGTCTGATTTCAAGAAATTTAATGAATTGTATTTTTGTACAAAAATGCAACAGTTTCGCAGCTATTTCAGCCCATCAATTCAGGTCTAACCTGTTTGCCAAAATGTCAACTATAAAAAGTACAAAAAAATAGCCATTCGTACATTTTATAGGCTTTTCATCGGCGCTAAAAACACGTAAACTTAGCGCCCTTTTGAACATGAGCTCAAAAAACCATCAACGTGAACATTGGTCCTTATCAGTTAGAAAATAATGTGATCCTGGCGCCGATGGCGGGGATTACCGATCGTCCTTTTCGACAACTTTGCTGTCGATTAGGGGCTGGTTTGGCTGTGTCTGAAATGTTGTCTTCTAATCCTAAAGTTTGGAAGTCAGACAAATCCCGATTGCGAATGCAACACGGTGATGAAGTAGGGATCCGCTCTGTACAGATTGCAGGCTCTGATCCTGAGGAAATGGCTTATGCCGCTCAGGTCAATGTCGACAATGGTGCACAGATTATTGATATCAATATGGGATGCCCTGCGAAAAAGGTAAATAAAAAGCTCGCTGGCTCAGCATTGTTAAAAGAACCGAAGCAGGTAGAACAAATCGTGAAAGCGGTTGTTGCTGCTGTGGATGTTCCGGTGACGTTGAAAATCCGTACCGGTTGGTGTGAAAACACCCGTAACGGTGTTGAGATAGCAAAAATAGCTCAAAGAAATGGAATTCAGGCACTGGCAGTGCACGGTCGTACCCGATGTGATTTTTATAAAGGTAACGCGGAGTACGATACGATAAAAGCCATAAAACGAGCCGTAACTATTCCGGTAGTTGCCAATGGTGATGTGACTTCTGCGGAAAAAGCCCTGCAGGTGTTGGAATATACTGGTGCTGATGCAGTCATGATTGGCCGCGCAGCTCAGGGACGCCCGTGGATATTTCGAGAAATAAATCATTATCTGGCAACAGGTGAAACGTTATCGCCTCCTGATGTCGGGGAAGTGAAAGCAATTTTGCTCGGGCATGTTAAGGAATTGCACAAGTTTTATGGTGAGTTTATGGGAGTAAGGATTGCTCGTAAGCACGTATCCTGGTATCTGCAGGCGCATGACCAGGCTAAAGAATTTCGGCCTATATTTAATGCTCTTGAGTTGCCGGAAGAGCAACTAAACGCATTAAATATGTTTTTTGACCAATTAACTTAAATAAGAGTCTGAACTTTATGTTTGAACAAAATATTTCTTCTCCATTTGTGATCGGTGACCAGCAAACTCAGACCAAGGCATCACCTTTGCGCTCTCAAGCTAAAATCGCGATTAAAAACTACTTGTCGCAATTAAATGGCAACGACGTTGACGATATGTACGAATTAGTACTCTCTGAAATCGAAGCACCGATGTTAGAAGAAGTAATGCAATATACTCGCGGTAATCAAACGCGCGCTGCAAACTTACTAGGCATCAACCGCGGTACTTTGCGCAAGAAACTTAAAAAGTACGGCATGAACTAATATCGCGCAGGTTCGCCTGCATTAAAAGCACCTTCGGGTGCTTTTTTATTACATGGATGTATGTATGCCCGGATAGCAGGACGCGGTACGGGTATATTTTTTGAAGCCTGCAATACTTTGCAGGCAATGAAGTAAACTATACACACATTAATCAACCTGTAATCACGGTAAAAGGTAAACAAGATTATTATGGATACTCCTCGCCCAATAAGACGCGCTCTGTTAAGTGTTTCTGATAAAACTGGCATCGTTGAGTTCGCGCGCAATCTGGCGCAACAAGGTGTAGATATCTTATCTACGGGTGGCACAGCCAAGTTGTTAGCAGACAACGGCATTCAGGTAACTGAAGTTTCAGATTACACCGGCCACCCAGAGATCATGGACGGTCGTGTAAAAACCCTGCACCCGAAAGTCCATGGCGGCATCCTTGGTCGTCGTGATCTTGATGAAGCGGTAATGAGTGAAAACAACATCCAGCCCATCGATATGGTTGTGGTGAACCTTTACCCGTTTGCAAAAACGGTTGCAAACGATGATTGCAGTCTGGAAGACGCTATCGAGAATATTGATATTGGCGGCCCGACCATGGTGCGTGCGGCGGCGAAGAACCACAAAGATGTGACTATCGTTGTTAACGCTAAAGATTACGATCGCGTATTGGCAGAAATGAACGCCAATAATGGTTCGTTAACCTATCAAACGCGTTTCGATTTAGCGATTGCAGCTTATGAGCACACGGCTAGCTACGACGGCATGATTGCTAATTACTTCGGTAAGATGCTGCCAGCTCACAATGTCGAAGATGCTGAAGCGACCAAATTCCCTCGTACCTTCAACAGTCAGTTTATCAAGAAGCAGGATCTGCGTTACGGTGAAAACTCGCATCAGCAAGCAGCTTTCTATGTAGAAGCAGAACCACAAGAAGCGTCAGTTTCTACGGCTACTCAACTTCAGGGTAAAGCCCTTTCATACAACAATATCGCTGATACGGATGCTGCGCTTGAATGTGTTAAAGAATTCGCCGAACCTGCCTGTGTGATCGTGAAGCATGCCAACCCTTGTGGTGTTGCCATTGGTGACAATATTCAGGCAGCGTATGATGCAGCATTCAAAACTGACCCAACGTCCGCGTTTGGTGGCATTATCGCCTTTAACCGTGAACTGGATGCCGATACGGCAGAAGCAATTGTTTCCCGCCAGTTTGTCGAAGTGATTATTGCGCCTTCAGTTTCTAGTGGCGCTGCACAGATTGTTTCTGCGAAACCCAATGTACGTCTGCTTGAGTGTGGTCAGTGGGAGACTCAAACCGATGGTTATGAGCTTAAGCGTGTAAATGGTGGCCTGTTAGTTCAGGATCGTGATCAGGGTATGGTAACCCTGGATGATTTAAAAGTTGTGAGTAAACGTCAGCCGAGCGAAGAAGAATTAAAAGACCTGTTGTTCAGCTGGAAAGTCGCCAAGTTCGTTAAATCTAATGCTATCGTATATGTGAAAAATCAAATGACAGTTGGTGTCGGTGCCGGCCAAATGAGCCGTGTATATTCGGCTAAAATCGCTGGTATTAAAGCTGCCGATGAAGGCTTGGAAGTCCCGGGTTCAGTCATGGCATCTGACGCCTTCTTCCCATTCCGTGATGGTATCGATGCCGCTGCAGAAGCGGGTATTACCGCCGTTATCCAACCGGGTGGTTCAATGCGTGATGAAGAAGTCATTGCCGCAGCCGACGAACACGGTATGGCCATGGTGTTTACCGGAATGCGTCATTTCCGTCATTAACCATAGTGTTATTCAGGGTCGTTGCCAGGATTGGTTGCGGCCTTGTTACTTTTCCACGTTGTTTATGCTATATACTAGTTCGCGTAACGATCTGAAATTTAACAAATGTGGAAGAAAAATATGACAATAATCAAATCCGTAGTAAAAGCTTCTCTGTTATCTGTTGCCTTGATGGGTACACTCTCCAATGCGGCATTCGCCTTTGATAAATTGGATGCGGCCATTGCTGGTGACCATCGTTCAGAAAAAAATAAAGCACGTGATGAATATCGTCACCCGAAACAAACACTGGAATTCTTCGGATTCAAAGATGATATGACCGTTGTTGAGATTGCCCCGGGCGGTGGCTGGTACACAGAGATCCTGGCTCCGGCCTTAAAAGGTAGTGGTGTCCTCTATGGTGCGCACTATCCGGATACGGGAAAGGATGATTATTACAGCCGCTCTCGTCAATCCCTTGAGAAAAAGCTTGCCTCAGATCCAGTATTTAGTGAGGTAAAACTGACCGATTTTACTCCGAAAGAGGGCAGTGAGTTAGCTCCGGCAGGTAGCGCCGATATGGTGTTAACGTTTCGCAACCTTCACAATTGGGGTGAAGCGGGCGTAAAACAGGTATTTGCCGATGCATTTAACGCATTAAAGCCTGGTGGTGTTCTTGGGGTAGTAGAGCATAGACTGCCAGAAAACCTCGAGAAGTCTGACGGCTATTACTCGCAGGCCCTTGCCATTGAGCAGGCAAAAGCGGCAGGGTTTGAATTGGCAGCAACCAGTGAAATAAATGCTAACCCGAAAGATAACGCACAACATCCTAAAGGTGTCTGGACTTTACCACCTTCATTACGTCTGGGTGAGCAGGACCGTGAAAAGTATCTTGCTATCGGGGAAAGCGATCGCATGACATTGAAATTTGTAAAGCCGGCTAAATAAGTCGGCCTGTTTTAGGAATAAGTAGTAATGAAAATTTTAGTGATAGGTAGTGGTGGGCGCGAACATGCGTTGGCATGGAAAGCGTCGCAGTCGGCCAATGTAGACAAGGTTTTTGTTGCCCCTGGCAACGCGGGTACTGCTACCGAAGCTAAGTTAGAGAATGTCGCCATTGCCGTTGGTGACATTCCGGCTTTAGTTGAGTTTGCTCAACAGGAAAAAATCGAATTGACCATTGTTGGTCCGGAACAACCTCTGGTTGATGGCGTCGTGGATGCGTTTCAACAAGCGGGCTTGACGATTTTTGGCCCGTCGGCGAAAGCCGCTCAGTTGGAAGGCTCAAAAGCATTTACCAAAGACTTCTTGGCTCGCCATAAGATCCCAACGGCAGATTACGCGAACTTTACCGAAATTGAACCGGCAATCGAATACGTCCGAAAAATGGGGGCGCCGATCGTTGTAAAAGCCGATGGCCTGGCAGCAGGTAAAGGGGTAATCGTGGCGATGACCCTGGCAGAAGCAGAAGATGCTATCAAAGACATGCTCGCTGGTAATGCCTTTGGCGATGCTGGTCATCGTGTTGTAATCGAAGAGTTCCTGGAGGGCGAAGAAGCCAGCTTTATCGTCATGGTAGATGGCAAAAATATTTTGCCAATGGCCACCAGCCAGGATCACAAACGTGCACTGAACGGTGACCAGGGACCTAACACAGGTGGTATGGGAGCTTATTCTCCGGCTCCGGTTGTGACCCCACAAATTCATGATCGAATTATGAACGAAGTGGTTATCCCTACGGTTGAAGGCATGGCGAAAGAAGATGCGCCGTATACCGGATTTTTATATGCCGGCCTGATGATTACCGCAGATGGCACTCCGAAAGTGATCGAGTACAATTGTCGTTTTGGTGATCCGGAAACACAACCCATTATGATGCGGTTACAGTCGGATTTAGTGCAGTTATGTCTTGAAGCCTGTGCAGGTAACCTTGATAAGGCAACAGCAGAATTTGATCCGCGTGCAGCTGTAGGCGTGGTATTGGCGGCTAATGGTTATCCGGCAAGTTATCCGAAAGGCGATGTTATTTCGGGTTTGAATACCAATTCATCAACAGATAGAAAAACGTTTCACGCCGGTACTGCTATGCAGGATGATAAGGTCGTTACCGCCGGAGGTCGAGTTTTATGCGCAACGGCATTGGGTAACTCAGTGACCGAAGCACAAAAATCTGCCTATCAGCTGGTAGAGGAAATCAGTTGGCAGGGTATGATTTACAGAACAGATATTGCTTATCGTGCGATAGCCCGTGAAGCATAAATACTGATAAAACTAAAAAAGGGTCCGCAAGGACCCTTTTTTATTTAAAGCCTGAAGTGTTTACCGACTTATAACTTAATCGTTGTTCTGACCTGGTTCAGGTCGCTCTTTCGCTTCCCGGACTTTTAATGTTCGTTGTTGAAACTCTGTGTCATTTAACGATTCGATCGCTCCGTCTGCATCACTGGCTGCCATTTCAACAAAACCAAACCCACGACGTTTGCCGGTTTGCTTGTCCTTCATCAGTCGCACTGAGTGAACTTCACCATGGGATGCAAATAAACTTCTAACCGCGGCTTCATTTGCACGATAGGGTAAATTACCCACGTATAACGTTTTGATCTCCTGGGTTTGTTGTTCACTCGATAACAGCTTGGCAATGAATGGCGAAACAACAGCACCAACGAATAAACCTATCGTTAAGGAAATGGCGTCTACGTTGTCAACCGCAGAGCCGATGAAATAACCAACCAATGCGCACCCTGTCGCAATGAGGGTAGATGTGAGGACTAATGGAGCTTTCATGATTATTACCTGATTATTATTGTACTTGTAATGTTCTAATCCAATCCTATGTTAACAATACCTTAACAAATGGCAATAACATTAATGAAAAACCTTAAATACAATAAGGATTTTTATGAATGTTACTCTGATTAAAAGATAGTTCTAACGATCGTTTTAGCCAACTTTAGCCGGAATTCTGCTTATTTTTGTACTCTTTTTGTTCGGTTTGTTCTGTTTTTGAGCAAACGATCGTTTTTTTGTGTTTTTTGTTGATTTGGGTGTTGACGGCGACCAGAAAATCCCTAAAATGCGCATCCACTTCCACGGCACAAGTCAACGACTAACCAGGAAGGGTTTTGAAGCC